>CAVTTJ010000005.1:0-882274 GCA_963737575.1 uncultured Solirubrobacterales bacterium | reverse complement strand
GTCCTCGGCGGCCTCAAAGAAGGCGTCAGCCCGCTTGGCTGGGCCTACGCCTACTCGACGATCGGCAACAACGGCGACCGCGTCAGCGGCACCCTCGCCCCGCTGCCGGGTGACAGTCCGGTCGCCTTCACCGAAGTGACCGACAAGGACGGGCACCTGATCAAAGGTGGGGACAACGACTCGATCCACACCCAGGTCTTCGATCAGGGGACCGCCGAAGAAGAGAAGCGAATCCTCGAAACCGTCGTCTCGACAGGGACCGGGACGCACGCCCAGATCGGCGCCGAAGGCCAGTGGGGCAAGACGGGGACGACCGAGAACAACGGCGACGCCTGGTTCTGCGGCGGAATTGCAGACGAAGTCACCGCCTGCGTCTGGGTCGGCTACCCGGACACAACGACCCCGATGACGACCCTCTACCAGGGCGGCCCGGTGATGGGCGGGACCTTCCCGGCGCTGATCTGGGCCGGGGTGATCTCCGCCTGGCAGGAAATCAGCAGCGAACGGGCGGCCGAAGCGAAGGCAAAGAAGGAGGCCGAAAAGAACGGGGAAGAATTCGAAAGCTCCGGAGAAAGCACCTCCGAAGGCTCCTACGTTCCTCCCTCGACCTACTCGGAACCCGAAGAAGTTGCGCCCGAAGAAGCACCCGCACCCGAACCGGAAGCGCCGGAACCGGAAGCCGCGCCGGAAGCGGCGCCGGAACAAGCGACCCCCGAATCGAGCGGCGGGGTCAGCAGCGGCGGCGCCGCCGCGCCGGGCTGATCAGGCCCTCGGTGCCGGCTTCGAGACGTGCGGATTGCCGGCGAGCGAGAACCGCCAGGGGCGCTCGACGGCTTTCGTGATTCCGACCCGTGGCCCGGTGACGATCTCCCCGTTCCAGCCGTCGCCTCGCGCCGTGATCATGAACGGGTCCTGAGTCAGGTCGGCGCCGTTGACGTCGAGGCCGACCCCGAGCGCCTCGGTCAGCTTGCCTGGGCCCGAGCAGAGGTCGGAGTCGGGACGACCGCCGCGCCGCGACCGCATCTCCTCGAGGCCGTCGGTCGGCTCGAGCGCCCGGATCAGGACAGCCGCGGCCTCGCCCTCGGGCTCGGCGACGAAGTTGAGCAGGCTGTGGATCCCGTAGGAGAGGTAGACGTAGGCTCGCCCCGGGGGGCCGAACAGGACCTCGGTCCGCTCGGTGAGGCCGACGTAGGCGTGGCAGGCGGGATCGTCGCGCTCGTAGCTCTCGGTCTCGACGATCGGGCCGCCCCTCCCCTCGTAGAGCAGATGGCACCCGATCAGCTCCCGTGCGACCTCGTGGACCGAGCGGTCGAAGAACTCAACCCCGACTCGCTGCGCCGTGATCACGCGCTCAACGTTGCTCGGAGGCCAGCCGGGCCTCGACGGCGGCGAGGGTCTCACCGGCGTGCGCCAGCTGGGCCGCGAGCGGTTCCGATCCGGTCCCGCCCTCGATCCGCTTCGACTCGAGCCAGCTCTCGCGGCGCAGCACCCCGTAGTAGGAGTCGTCGAGGAGCTCGCTGCGCTGCCGCAGTTCCTCGGGGGTCAGATCGGAGAGACTCTTGCCGGCCTCGACGGCATCGCGGACGAGCCCGCCGACGACGCCGTGCGCCTCACGAAACGGCATCCCCTTCCGCACCAGGAGGTCGGCGATCTCGGTCGCCGCGAGCATCTCGTCCCCCGAGGCGGCCTCGAGGCGCTCGCGGTCGAACTCGATGCCAGCCAGCATCCCCTCCGCCGCCTCGAGCGAGAGCTCGACCGTGTCTATCGCGTCGAACAGCGGCTCCTTGTCCTCCTGCATGTCCTTGCTGTAGGTCAGCGGCAGCGCGTGCATCGTCCCCAGCAGGGAGAGCAGGTCGGCGGCGACGCGCGGGGCCTTGGCCCGCAGCAGCTCCGCCGAGTCGGGGTTCTTCTTCTGCGGCATGATGCTCGAGCCGGATGAGAACGACTCGTCCAGCTCGCAGAAGCCGAACTCGGTGCTCGACCAGATCACCAGCTCCGAGCCGAGGCGGGAGAGGTGCATGGCCGCGATCGAGGCGGCGCTCAGGTAGTCGATGACGAAGTCGCGGTTGGAGGCGCCGTCGATCGAGTTGGCGCTGAGGTGCTCGAAGCCGAGGTCGTCGGCGACCGCGCGGCGGTCGATCTCCCAGTTGACGCCGGCGAGAGCGCCCGAGCCCAGCGGCATGACCGAGGCGCTGTCGAGCGCGAACTGGAAGCGGAGGACGTCGCGGGCGAGCATCCAGAAGTAGGCGAGGAGGTGATGCCCGAGGTAGACGGGTTGCGCACGCTGAAGGTGGGTGTAGCCGGGCATCGGCCACTCGCGGTGGCGCTCGGCGAGGGCGAGTAGGCGCGCCATGCACTCGCCGCAGAGCTCGATCGCCCGCAGCGAGTGCGCCTGGATGACCATCGCCACATCGGTCGCCACCTGGTCGTTGCGGGAGCGCCCGGTGTGGAGCTTGCCGGCGAGGGCGCCGATCTCGTCCTCGAGCAGCCGCTCGATCGCCATGTGTATGTCCTCGTCGGCCTCCTCGAACTGGAAACCGTGCTCGCCGATCCGCGCCCGGACCCGTTCGAGACCGGCGTCGATCCTCTCGCGCTCCTCCTCGCCGAGGACGCCGATCCGCTCGAGGGCACGGGCGTGGGCCTGGGACTGATCGATGTCGTAGGGCGCCAGCCGCCAGTCGAACTCGAGCGAGCGGTTGAGCCGCCAGAAGCGGGGGTCGGGATCTTTGCGGAAGCGCGACATCAGGCCAGGCAGTCGGCGAGAGCCTCGCACACCCTCACGACCTGGGACTCGGACATCTGAGGGAAGAACGGCAGCGCCAGCGAGCGGCCCGAGGCCTCCTCGGCGACCGGGAAGTCGCCCTCGCCATAGCCGAGCTCGCGCAGGTGGGGGAAGAGGTGGATGCAGGGCATGTACGCCTTCGAGGCGATCCCGCGCGCGGCGAGGCGGGCGATCGTCGCGTCGCGGTCGGCCTCGGCCGGCAGCCGGACCGGGTAGACGAACCAGCCGCGGCGCTCCTCGCCGCGGTCCGGGCTCGGGGCCTCGACCCCGGCGGCCGAGGCGAGCGCGTTGGCGTAGAGGGCCGCGACCTCCTCGCGGCGGGCGAGCATCGCGTCGAGCTTCTCGACCTGGGCGACGCCGATCGCGGCGGCGACATCGGAGAGGCGGTAGTTGAAACCGAGGCCGGCGTGATCGAGCCAGCCCATATCGGGCGCGCGGCCCTGGTTGCGCTCGCTGCGCAGCCGGGCAGCGGTGTCGGCCCCGTCGGGGACGAGCATCCCGCCCTCGCCAGTCGTCAGCTGCTTGTTCGCGTAGAAGCCGAAGGCGGCGAGGTTGCCGCGGGCGCCGACCCGCCTGCCCTCCGAGTCCGTCGCGCCGAGCGCCTCGCAGGCGTCCTCGAGGATCCCGAGGCCGTGAGCGGCGGCAATCCGCTCGAGCTCTGCCATCGCGGCCGGCTGGCCGAAGATGTGAACCGGGAGGATCCCCGTCGTGCGCTCGCCGACCGCCGCCGCCGCCGCCGCCGGGTCGACGTCGAGCGTCTCGGGGTCGACATCGACGAACGCCGGCCGGACGCCCTCGTAGAGCAGGCAGTTGGCGGAGGCGACGAAGCTGAGCGGGCTGGTCAGGACCTCGTCCCCCTCACCCCACCCCAGCGCCCTGACCCCGAGGTGCAGGGCGCTCGTCCCGCTCGAGACGGCTACGGCGTCATCGATTCCGAGCCACTCGGCGAAGGCGCCCTCGAAGCGCTCGACCATCGGGCCCAGCGAGAGGCGGCCGGAGCGCAGGACCTCGAGCACCAGCTCCTCCTCGCGCGCGCCGATCTCCGGCCGGGCGAGGGGAATCGGCTCCGTTTCCCGCTCCGCGCTCATTTCAAACTCTCGCGCTTTGCTCGCGGCGCGAAGAACCAGATATGCACGCTTGCTCGCTCCGCGCTCATTGTTGGAAGGCGTACTCCAGCGAGTCGACGAGCGCCTCCCAGGAGGCCTCGATGATGTTCTCCGAGACGCCGATCGTCCCCCACTCCCGCTCGCCGTCGGAGGAGTCGAGGAGGACCCGGGTGACGGCGCCGGTCCCGTGGCTCTCGTCGAGGATCCGGACCTTGTAGTTCGTCAGCTCGATGTCGGCGAGGTGCGGGTGGCGGTCGACGATCGCTCCCCGCAGGGCGCGATCGAGAGCGTTGACCGGACCGTTGCCCTCGGCGACCCGCAGGTAGCGCTCGCCATCGACCCTGACCCTGATTGTCGCCTCGGTCTCGACCCGCCCGTCGGCCCGCTTCTCGGTGGTGACCCGGAAGCTCTCGAGCTCGAACAGGGGTCGGTAGCTGCCGGCCTCCTCGCGCAGCAGCAGCTCGAAGGAAGCCGGCGCCGCCTCGTAGTGGTAGCCACGGTGCTCGCGCTCCTTGAGCCGGGCGACCGCCCGGCCGGCGGCCTCGTCGTCGATCTCGAGCCCGGCCCGCTCCGCCTGGGTCCTTATCGTCGCCTTCCCCGAGAGCTCGGAGGGGAGGATGTCGCGGTCGTTGCCGACCGCGGCGGGGTCGAGGTGCTCGAAGGTGCGGGCGTCGGCGGCGACCCCGGCGGCGTGCATCCCCGCCTTATGGGCAAAGGCGTTGCGGCCGACGTATGGCGCGTCCGCGTCGGGCGTCAGGTTGCAGAGCTCGTCGAGGAGGTGCGCGGTCTGGGTCAGGCTCGCGAGCTGCTCGGCGCTGACGACCTCGTAACCCATCTTCAGCTGGAGCGCGGGCAGGATCGAGGCGAGGTTGGCGTTGCCGCACCGCTCGCCGTACCCGTTGACCGTGCCCTGGACGAGGCGGGCCCCGGCGGCGACGGCGGCAAGCGAGTTGGCGACGGCGCACCCGGCGTCGTTGTGGGTGTGGATCCCGACCTCGACCTCTGAGCCGAGGTCGGCCACGACCGCCGCGGTCGCCTCGGCGACGAGTTCGGGAAGGTTGCCGCCGTTGGTGTCGCAGAGGGTGACGTTCTCGGCCCCGGCCCCGGCCGCGGCACGGGCGCACTGGACCGCGTAGGCCGGGTCGTCGCGGTAGCCGTCGAAGAAGTGCTCGGCGTCGAACACCACACGCTTTCCCCGCTCGCGGCAGAAGGCCACCGAGTCGGCGATCATCGCCAGGTTCTCCTCGGGGGAGACCCGGATCACCTTCTCGAGGTGCAGTCCCCAGCTCTTGCCGACGAGGCAGACGACGGGGGCGAAGCACTCGACGATCGTCCGCAACGCCTCATCGTCGGCGGCCTCGACGTCGCGACGCCGCGTCATGCCGAAGGCGGCGATCGTCGCGCGCGCGAGCTCCACTCCCTCGAGGCGCTCGAAGAGCTCGGCTTCCTTCGGGTTCGAGCTCGGGAAGCCGGCCTCGATGAAGTGGACTCCGAGCCCGTCGAGCGCCTCGACGACCTTCAGCTTCTCCTCGACCGAGAGCGACATGCCGGGGCCGCCCATGCCGTCGCGCAAGGTGGTGTCGTAAAGCTTCACCTGTTCCATCTGCTGCCTTTCGATTCGGGGGATCGGGGTGAGGGCCTGCCGGCCCGGGTGCGCAGCACCGCCGCGCCAGCCGCTAGGCGGCTGCGGTAATTCGCCCGATTGCCTCGAAACGTCGCAACATTCAGGAACTGACCTTACTCGGTTCGTCCGCCTCGCTCGACACCTCGACCGGGTCGAGCCACTCGAGGTACTCCTCGGCCCGCCCGCAGAGCGCGTCCTCGAACTTCGCCTGGATCACCTTGGTTATCTCACCAGGCTCTCCGAGCTCATGGTCATCGACCGAGCGGACCGGCACCAGCTCTGCGGCGGTGCCTGTGAGGAACAGCTCATCGGCGAGGTACATCTCGGCGCGGGCGATCGAGCGCTCCTCGACCTTGTAGCCGAGGTCGAGCGCGATCTGGATCACCGAGGCCCGGGTGATCCCGTCGAGGATCGCCGAGGTGTGCCCCGGGGTCAGAAGGGTGCCGTCGCGGACGACGAAGACGTTCTCGCCGGAGCCCTCAGAGACGCAGCCGTGCTGGTCGAGCAGGATCGCCTCGTCGTAACCGGCATTGGCCGACTCGGTCTTGGCGAGGATCGAGTTCAGGTACTGGCCCGAGGCCTTGGCGTGCGGGATCAGGCTGTCTCCGGAGATCGTCCGCCAGGAGGAGACCTTGGTCCGGATCCCGTGTTTCTTGCTCTCCTCACCGAGGTAGGCCCCCCAGGGCCAGACCGCGATGATCACCTCGATCGGCGCGCTCTGCGCGAAGAGCCCCATCTCCCCGTAGCCCCGGAATGCGAGCGGCCGGATGTAGCAGGACCGGAGCTCGTTGCGGCGGATCAGCTCGTGGGTCGCCGCCCGCAGCTCCTCGGCGGTGTAGGGAAGGTCGAAGTAGTACAGCTCTGCCGACTTCTCGAGCCGGGCGAGATGCTCCCGATGACGGAAGACGGCCGGGCCGCGCTCGGTCTCATAGCAGCGGATGCCCTCGAAGACGCCCGTCCCGTAGTGGAGGCCGTGGCTGAGCACGTGGACCTTGGCGTCCTCCCAGCGTACGAACTCCCCGTTGTGCCAGATCAGCTCGGCCGTGTCCATGACGAGGGAGATTAGCGACCCATCTGGGTGATTACAGCATCAGTGATATCGCTGGTCCCGACCGTGCTCTCGCCCGCGGAGGCGCCAAGATCGGCGGTGCGCAGTCCGCTCTCGAGGACGGCATCGACGGCCACCTCGATGCGCTCGGCGTCGGCCGCCCGGTCGAGCCCGTGGCGGAGCATCATCGCCGTCGAGAGGAAGGTCGCGAGCGGGTTGGCGATCCCCTGGCCGGCGATGTCGGGGGCCGATCCGTGGACGGGCTCGAACAGGCCGGGGTCCCCCTCGGCGCCGAGGCTCGCAGAGGGCAGCATCCCCAGCGACCCGGTGAGCATCGCCGACTCGTCGCTGAGGATGTCGCCGAAGAGGTTCTCGGTGACGATCGTGTCGAACTCGGCGGGGCGGGAGACGAGCTGCATCGCGGCGTTGTCGACCAGCAGGTGCTCGAGCTCGACGTCGGGGTAGTCGGCCGCGACCCGGGTGACGACCTCTCGCCAGAGTCGCGAGGTCTCGAGCACGTTCGCCTTGTCCACCGACGTCAGGCGCGGAGCGCCGCCGCTCGGCCCGGCTCGGCGGATCGCGGCCTCGAACGCGGTGCGAGCGATCCGCTCGATCTCGCCCTCCGAGTACTCGCAGGTGTCGTGGGCCGTGTCGCCGTCGCGGCCGCTGTCGCCGAAGTAGATGCCGCCGGTCAGCTCACGGACGACGAGCAGGTCGGTGCCGGCGATCCGGTCTTCGCGCAGCGGGCTTGCGCCGACCAACGCCGGGCTCGGCCGCACCGGCCGCAGGTTCGCGAACAGGCCCATCCCCTTGCGGAGGCCGAGGAGGCCCTGCTCGGGGCGCGGCGCACCGGGGTCGGTCGTGTCCCATTTCGGCCCGCCGACGGCGCCGAGGAGCACTGCGTCGGCGCCCCGGCATGCCTCGAGCACCTCGTCGGTGAGGGCGACCCCGTCGGCGTCGATCGAGCAGCCCCCCATCAGCCGCTCCTCGAACGCGAACTCTCCCAGCGCCTCGAGCAGCCGCCGCGCGGCAGCGACGATCTCAGGGCCGATCCCGTCTCCGGGCAGAAGGACTATCCGCTTTGCGTCAGCCACAGCCTGGACTCTATGGTCACTCCGGAGCGCGGGCGTCGATGTTGAGGCGGACGTAGTGGAGGACGAGCGGCTCGCCCATCCGCTCCAGCACCTCGGTGACGAAGGGGTCTCGGAGCTCCTCCGGCAGCGCCCTGATGTAGGGGCCGAGCGAGACGGTCCGCAGGAAGGCGAGCGGCTCCTCCGGCCGGACTTCCTTTGGTTCGAGCCAGCAGCGGACATCCGTGAACCCGACCTCCTCGAGGATCGGGGCCGTCTCCTCGTCGGAGCGGAAGTTCCAGGCTTTGGGGACGTCTCCAAGGTATTTCGCGTACTCGCCGCTCTCGGCGACGCTGAAGATCACCTCGCCGAGGTACTCGACGTTTCCCTTGCCACCGCACTGGGCGACGAGCCGGCCCCCGGGGGCGAGCGTCGCCCGGACCCGGGTGAAGAGGTAGCGGTGATCCTTGACCCAGTGGAAGACGGCGTTTGAGAAGACCGCGTCGACCCTCTCGTCGAGCTCGAGCGCTTCGAGGTCGAGGTGGCGGAGGTCGGCCTTCGGCCCGAGGACCTCGCGCGCCTTCTTCAACATCTCCTCCGATCCGTCGACGCCGATGACCCGCCCGTCGGGCAGGCGCCCGGCCAGGGCCTCGGTCACACGGCCCGACCCGCAGCCGGCGTCGAGAACGACCTCGTCGCCCTCGAGCGGCAGCCGGTCCAGCACCTCGAGGCCCCACCTGAACTGAGAGTCGGCGACGCGGTGATAGACCTCGGCATCCCACTCGCGCGGGCCGGTGTGTGAAGGCGGGGTCGATGCCATCGCTCAGACTCCCGTCGTGACCGGGCCGCGATCGGCGCCGCCGGCGTTCTCGAACTCGTCGATCGCCGACGCGTTTTCGAGCGTGACGCCGATGTCGTCGAGGCCCTTCAGGAGCCGGAATTTGACGTCGGGCTCGATCTCGAACTCGAAAACGCCCGCCGTGCCGCAGCTGATCGTCTCGTCGTCGACGTCGATCCGCGCCTCACCCGCCTCGGCGACCGCGCGGCAGTGCTCCTCGTCGAGGATCGCCGGCAGCAGCCCGATCTTCGTGCAGTTGACGTAGAAGATGTCGGCGAAGGACGGGGCGACGATCGCCTGGAAGCCGAAGTCCTCGAGCGCCCACGGGGCGTGCTCACGCGAGGAGCCGCAGCCGAAGTTGCGGCCGGTGACCAGGATCGGGTTCGGCGCGAGCTCGATCTCACCGTCGCGGATCCAGTCGTAGAAGAGGAACTCGCCGAAGCCGGTCCGCTCGACCCGCTTCAGGAACTGCTTGGGGATGATCTGGTCGGTGTCCACGTCGGCCCGGTCCAGGACCGAGACCCCGCCCTCGATGACGTCGATCGGTCTCATGCTCAGCTCCAATCCCTGATGTCGACGAAGTGTCCCTCGACCGCGGCGGCGGCCGCCATCCTCGGGCTGACCAGGTGGGTCCGGCCGCCCTTCCCCTGGCGACCCTCGAAGTTACGGTTGGACGTGGACGCGCAGCGCTCGCCCTCGATCAGGATGTCTGGGTTCATCCCCAGGCACATCGAGCAGCCCGCCTCGCGCCACTCGAAGCCGGCCGAGCGGAAGACCTCGTCCAGGCCCTCCGCCTCGGCGCTCGCCTTGACCTGCTGGGACCCCGGCACGACCATCGCCCGCACCGAGTCGGCGACCCTGCGGCCGTCGACGATCGAGGCGGCCTCACGAAGATCCTCGATCCGAGAGTTCGTGCAGGAGCCGATGAAGACACGTTCCGGCCGGATCTCGGTCATCGGCGTGCCGGGCTCGAGGTCCATGTAGCGGAGCGCCCGTTCGGCCGACTCGCGGTCGGCCGGCGACTCGATCGCCTCCGGATCTGGGACGGCATCGGTCACCTCGACGACCATCCCCGGGCTGGTTCCCCAGGTGACCATCGGCGAGATGCTCGAAGCGTCGATCTCGACCTCGGTGTCGAAGCTCGCCCCTTCGTCGGTCGGGAGATCGCGCCAGCGGGCGACCGCTGCGTCGAAGTCCTCGGGCGCCGCCTCGCGGCCCCTCACCCACTCGAACGTGGTCTCGTCGGGGGCGATCATCCCGGCCCTGCCGCCCCCCTCGATGGTCATGTTGCAGATCGTCATCCGGCCCGGCATCGAGAGGCCCTCGATCGCCGGCCCGGCGTACTCGACCGCGTGGCCGACCATGCCGCCGGTACCGAGGCGCCCGATGGTCGCCAGGATCAGGTCCTTGGGGGTGACACCGGCCCCCAGCTCGCCGCCGTACAGGATCCGCATCGTCTTCGGCCGCTTCTGGACCAGGCACTGGGTGGCGAGCACGTGCTCCACCTCCGAGGTCCCGATGCCGAAGGCAAGCGCGCCGAAGGCGCCATGGGTCGAGGTGTGGCTGTCGCCGCAGACGATCGTGACGCCGGGTTGGGTGACTCCCAGCTCGGGCCCGATCACGTGGACGATGCCCTGGCGGTCGGAGCCGAGAGAGTGGATCGGGATCTCGAATTCCTCGCAGTTGCGCTCCAGCGTCTCGACCTGCACGCGGGACAGCTTGTCGGCGATCAGCCGCGCCGCCTTGGTGCCGTCGGTCGGGACGTTGTGGTCGGCGGTCGCCAGCGTCTTGTCGGGACGGCGGACCCGCCGGCCGGCCAGCCGCAGCCCGTCGAACGCCTGCGGCGACGTGACCTCGTGGACCAGGTGCAGGTCGATGTAGATGAGGCCGTCAGAGACCTCATGGGCCTCCCAGATCTTGTCGAACATCGTCTGTGGCATCGTCGCCTCCTCTAGCTCCTCCGCAGCCCCGCGGCTATCACCGCGAGGAAGCGGGCCGGCTCGTCGCTTTCGTTCTCGAAGTGGTGTGGCAGGTCGGCGTCGAAGGTGACCGCGTCGCCCTCGTCGAGCTCGTGGCGGCTGCCGTCGACGATCAGGGCGATCGTTCCGCTGAGGATCACCGCGGTCTCGCGGCTGCCGGGCTCGTGCATCGGCGGGTCCTTCGGACCGCCCGTCGCCGCCCCCGCCTCGAGGGTGTGCAGCGAGACGTCCGCTCGCTGGCCCGGCAGCGGCGGGGTCAGCTCCTCGAAGCGGTGGCCCCCTCGCCGCGAGGCGCGGCGGCCCCGCCCCGCGGCTGATCACGACGTGCTCGCCCTCGTCGAGCCGCAGCAGCTGCGAGAGCGTCAGGTCGAGGCCGGCGGCGATCTTCGCGGCGACCGCGATCGTCGGGCTGGTCTCGCCGCGCTCGACCTGGGAGAGCATCGGCGCGCTGACCCCGCTGCGCTCGGCCAAGTCCCGCAATGAGAGCCCCATTGCCTCGCGCAGGGCCCGGACCCGCGAGCCGACGGCGACGTCGCGGATCTCCGTCTTCTCGGTCGTCGCAGCCATCATTACGCTCGTACGTTATCACGTACAGCCGCGCCCCGGGGCCCGACCCCGTCACCCTCCGTTCGAAGGTGCCTCGCCGACGCGGGTGACCGCAGTTGACCACCCATACGGTGGCTAACTGCAGGCACCCCTGCTTTCAGCGGGGCCGGATGGACCCACGCGCGCCGGTCGGTGGCGGATCTACGGCCCGGGTGTGCGCTCGACGGCGGCCTCGGCGGTCGCCGCCTCGGCCTCGCGCACCGCGGCGCCCTCGAGGGCGTTGGACAGCGCCCGCACGTAGGCGCGCGCAGAGGCCTCGAGGATGTCGGTGGCAACGCCCTGGCCGGTGGCCAGGCGCCCGGCGACGCGCAGCATCACGCTGACCTCGCCGAGGGCGTCCTCCCCCCCGGTCACCGCCTCGACCGTGTACTGGCGCAGCTCGCACTCGGTGTCGGCCGCCTTCTGGATCGCGAGGAAGATCGCGTCGACCGGGCCGTCTCCGCCCGACTCACCGATCGCCTCCTCGCCGGAGGGCAGCTTGACCGCGACCCTTGCCCGCGGCTCGCGCCGCGACCCCGCCTCGACCTCGAACCAGGCGAGCTCGTGGGCGTCCTCGCGCTCGCGCATCTCATCGGAGACGATCGCCTCCAGGTCGAGCGCGGTGACGTGCTTCTTGCGGTCGGCGACCTCCTTGAAGCGCTTGAAGGCCGCGTTCAGGGCGTTGCCCTCGACCTTGAACCCGAGCTGCTCCAGCGCGTCGCGCAGGGCGTGGCGGCCGGAGTGCTTGCCGAGCACGATCGAGTTCGACTCGAGCCCGACCTCGGTCGCGTCCATGATCTCGTAGGTTGTCCGCTCCTTCAGGACCCCGTCCTGGTGGATGCCGGACTCGTGGGCGAAAGCGTTGCGCCCGACGACCGCCTTGTTGGGCTGGATCGCGTAACCGGTCAGGCGCGAGACCATCCGGCTCGTGCGCGCCAGCTCGCGGGTGTTGACGCCGGTCGTCAGCCCGTGGACGTCCTCACGGGTGCGGACCAGCATCACGATCTCCTCGAGCGAGCAGTTGCCCGCCCGCTCGCCGATCCCGTTGACGGCGCACTCGACCTGACGCGCGCCGGCCAGCAGCCCGGCGTAGGAGTTGGCCACCGCCATACCCAGGTCGTCGTGGCAGTGGACCGAGGTCTCGACCTCGCTCAGCCCCGGCACCAGCTCGTACAGGCGGCGGAAGTACGCCGCGTACTCCTCCGGCGTCGTGTAGCCGACGGTGTCGGGGATGTTGACGACGGTCGCGCCCTCCTCGACCGCGATCGCGCAGACCTCGGCGGTGAACTCGACGTCGGCCCTGGTCGCGTCCATCGGCGAGAACTCGACGTCGGAGCAGTAGGAGCGGGCCAGCGCCACGGCGGCGCGGGCCTGGCCCTTGACGTCCTCGCGATCGGTCTGCAGCTGGTGCTCGATGTGGATGTCCGAGGTCGAGATGAAGGTGTGGATCCGGGGGCGCTGGGCGTCCTTGATCGCCCCCCAGGCAGCGTCGATGTCGGCCTTGTGGGTGCGGGCGAGGCCGCAAACGACGGGCCCCTCGACGCCACGGGAGATCGCCTCGACGGCCTCGAAGTCGCCGGGCGAGGTGATCGGGAAGCCGGCCTCGATCACGTCGACGCCGAGCCGCGCCAGCTGCTGGGCGATCTCGACCTTCTCGGCGGTGTTGAGCGAGATCCCGGGCGACTGCTCGCCGTCTCGCAGGGTCGTGTCGAATATGTGGACGCGGTTTGCGCCGTCTGATGCTGCCACTGGACCTACCTCCTTCTCGCCTTGACTCGAATGACCTTTTCTCTCGCGGCTCACGCGCCGCCCAGCGCTATTCCCCCCGAAGGGGGAGGAGAAGGAGAAGCGCAAGGCTGTCGAGCCGGTGCGTCATTCGCTGATCAGCTTAGCGCACGATCCGCCGCCCGCAATAGGCTTGGCGCATGGAGTCCCGCTCCGGCGGATCGGCCCCCACGCCCTGGCTCGCGCTGGTCGCGATGGGCCTCAGCGTCGTCGTGATCGCCAACGACTTCTCGGCGATCAACGTCGCGATCCCGACGATGGAGCAGGACTTCCACACCAACGTCAACACGATGCAGTGGGTGATCAACGCCTACGCGCTGACCTTCGGGGTCCTGATCGTGACCGGCGGCCGCCTGGCGGACATGTTCGGCCGGCGCCGGGCGTTCTTCGTCGGCACTGCGATCTTCGCCTCGATGTCTGCCCTCGGGGGCGCCGCCCCGACCGAGACCTTCCTGATCTTCACCCGGGTCCTGATGGGCATCGGCGGCGCCCTGATGTGGCCGGCGATCCTCGGAATGACCTACGAGATCCTGCCCGAAGAGAAGGCGGGGCTGGCCGGGGGCATCATCATCGGCGCCGCCGGCCTCGGCAACGCCGTCGGCCCGCTGGTCGGCGGGGTCTTCACCGACCTGCTCACCTGGCGCTGGATCTTCTTCGCCAACGTTCCGATCGCGATCTTCGCGGTCGTCGTCACCTACTACTTCGTCCACATCTCGGAGCCCGAGGTCGAGAGGCAGAGGATCGACTACGCGGGCGTCTCGGCGATCTCCTTCGGCCTCGTCTCGCTGCTGATCGCGCTCGACCAGGTCGACGACTGGGGCTGGGGCGACCCGAAGACGATCGCCCTGCTGGCGATCGCCCTGGTCCTGATCATCGCCTTTCTGCCGATCGAGCGCCGCGCCGGCAGCGGCGCCCTGATCCCGCGCGACGTCATCCGCAACGAGAGCTTCCGCGCCTCCTGCCTGGCGATCCTCTTCGTCTCGGCGACCTTCTTCGCGTCGCTGCTCTACCTGCCGCAGTTCATGCAGAAGCAACTCGGCTACACGCCGCTCGAAGCCGGGGTCGGGATGCTGCCGTTCCTGGCGACCTTCGCGCTGGTCTCGTTCGTCGCCGGTCCCCTCTACAACCGCATCGGCGCCAAGCTCCTCGTCGTGATCGGCGCCGCCTGCATCACGATCGCCCCGTTCGCCTTCTCGATGGTCGACGCCGGCTCCGGTTACGGCTCGCTGGTCGCGGGGATGATCGTGCTCGGAATCGGGATCGGGACCTTCTACCCGACCGCCACCACGGCGGGGGTCACCTCGGTCGACGAATCGCAGACCAGCCTCGCCGGCGGGATCATCTACATGTTCCAGATCGCGGGCGGGTCGATCGGGCTCGGGCTGACGACGACCGTCTTCTCCTCACAGGAAACCTTCGTCGACGGGATCCAGGCGGGATTCCGGCTTGACGCGATCCTGGCGCTGGTCGGGTTCCTGATCGCCCTCCTGTTCGTCGGCGGCAGGATCTGGAGCCGCGGCCAGGAGAGCGTGACCGAGCCGGCCGCGGGATAGCGGCGCCTATTTGACGATGTTTTTGCCGGGGCCGCCGTGGTCGAAGTCGAACCCGGGGCCGGACAGCAGCGTGTCGTTGCCGCTGCCACCGATCAGGACGTCGGAGCCCGGCCCGCCGATCAGGACGTCGTCGCCGGGGCCGCCGATCAGCCGGTCCGGCCCAGGGCCTCCGATCAGTTTGTCGTCGCCGGAACCCCCGGTCAGCGTGTCGCGGCCGGTGCCTCCGCGCACCGTGATCGGGATCGTCACGCCCCGCGAGACCGTGACGCTGTCATCGCCACCGTCGGCGTTCATTTCAAAGCCGGCGATCGGGGGCGCCGCGCAGATGAGCTCGTTGGGAACGCCTTCCGGATTGGTGCAGACTTCCCCGCCGACTTCGAGCGGGACGACGGAGTCGATCACGTAGTCGCGGCCGTCGGGTGTCAACCAGACATGAATCGTGTTCGAGGCCGACCCGCCGGCAAGCAGGACGGTGAACGATGCGGGGGCAGCGGCCGACACCGATGACACGAATGTCGCCGCGATCGCGAGCGAGATGAATATGGCCTTCTTCATAGAACGGCCGACCCCTGACTCGGTAAGGCCCCCACTAGGGAAACAGAACAACCTTGCCGACGTTGCGGCGCTCGGCGATTAGTCGATGGGCGTCTCCGGCACTATCGAAGGGGAACGAGGCGGCGACCACCGGCTCCAGCCTGCCCGCTTCGAGGTCGCTCATCAGCGGCTCGATCACCCGGCGAGTATCGCCCTCGACGTCCCACCACTTGAGCAGGTTGAGGCCGAACACGCCCTTGTTCTCGTTCATGGCGGTAAGGCTCTTCCACCACGGCCAGGTCGCCCGCGGCATCTTCGCCAGCGCCCGTAGTGTCGCGGGCAGATCGCGCCTGCCGCCGCTGCTGATCTCAGAGATCCCGTACATGACGAGGCGGCCGCCGGGCCGCAGCAGCCGGTAGTCCTTGCGGAAGCTCGTCGGGCCCTGAGCGTCGATCACCAGGTCGACCCCCTCGTTGCCCGTGATCCGCATCACCTCGCGCTCGAAGTCCTGCGTCCGATAGTCGATCGGGTCGGTGACGCCCTGGGCGCTGATGGCGTCGTGCTTGGCGGCCGAGGCGGTGCCGATCAGCAGGCCGGCACCGGCGTTACGGCAGACCTGGGTCGCCGCGATGCCGACGCCCCCGGCCGCGGCGTGGACGAGCACCCGATCGCCCTCACGGAGGCCGCCCATGATCACCAGCGCCGCGTATGCGGTGCCGTAGTTGACGGGGAAGGCCGCTCCCTGCTCGAAGCTCAGTCGCTCGGGCAACGGCAGGACCTGCTCGACCGGGACGCTGACGAGCTCAGCTTGGCCACCGAACCGCGTGAAGGCCATCACCCGTTCCCCGACCGAATGCGACGCGACCCCGTCTCCCACCGACTCGATCTCTCCCGCGACCTCGTAGCCGAGGACGCAGGGGGTCTTCGGCGCGTCCGGATAGAGCCCGACCCGGGCCAGCGTCTCGGCGAAGTTCACACCCGCCGCCCTGACCGCGATCCGGACCTCGCCGGCACCGACGGTGGGCTCGGGCTTCTCCTGCACGCGAAGCACGTCGGGGCCCCCGGTGCCTGTCAGGACGACCGCCTTCACGGCTGAAGACCCTATCTAGAGGTCGACCGAGCGGCCCAGCGAGAACCCGTCGAGCTCGAGGATCTTCGAGGTCGTCTCCTCGCGCACGGGCGCGTCGGTGGTGAGCGCCATCACCGCCTGCTCGCCGCCGACCGAGGCGCCGACCGCGGCGGAGACGATGTTTACGCCCTGCTCGCCGAACACCGAGCCGACGCGGCCGATCATCCCCGGCTGGTCGGCGTAGCGGAAGACCGTCAGGTGGTCGGCGAACGGCAGATAGAAGCTCTCTCCCCAGACCGAGACCAGGTATGGCACGTTGCGGGGGCCGACCCCGGTTCCCGACACTCCCGCCTCCTGGTCCCCGATCCGGACCGTGACGAGCTCGGTGAAGTCCTCGGAGCCGGTGTCCTTCGTCTCGGTCAGCTCGATCCCGCGCTCCTCGGCCATCTGCGGCGCGTTGACGAGATTGACCGGCTCCTCGGTGTGACCGGAGAGGACCCCGACCAGGACCGCGATCCCGAGCAGGCGGGTGTCGTGGGTCGCGATCCGGCCCCGGAACTCGGCGGTGACGCGTCCGATCGAGCCGTCCCCCAAACCCTGGGCGAGGCGCCCGAGCTTTTCGCAGAGCGGGACGAAGGGCGCCAGCGCCTCCATCTCCTCGGGCCGGACGGCGGCGATGTTGACCGCGTTGGTGACGACGCCGCCGCTGAGCGCCGCGGTGACCTGTTCCGCAGTGACCATCCCGGCCCGGTCCTGAGCCTCGGCGGTCGAGGCGCCGAGATGGGGGGTGACGACGACTTCGTCGCGGGCGAAGATCGGGTGCTCGGTGAACGGCTCCGACGGGAAGACGTCGAGGGCGGCGCCGGCGAGCTTCCCGGACTCCGAGGCCCTCGAGCAGGGCGTCGAGGTCGACGAGCTCGCCCCGGGCACAGTTGACGAGGCGGGCGCCGTCCTTCATCGCGGCGATCGAGGAGGCGTCGATCAGGTCGATCGTCTCGGGCGTCTTCGGCACGTGGAGGGTGACGATGTCGGCGGCGCCGAGCAGGTCCTCGATCTCCTCCGCCCCCTCGACGCCGAGCTCGCGGAAGCGCTCGGCAGAGACGAACTTGTCGTAGGCGATCACCTCCATCTCGAAGCTCTGCGCGCGCCGGGCGACGAGCTGGCCGATCCGACCGAACCCGATCACCCCGAGCTTCTTGCCGTAGAGCTCGGAGCCCTTGAAGCGCGATCGCTCCCAGGCTCCCGCGACGAGCGTCGCCTGGGCCTGGGGGATGTTGCGGCAGAGGGCGAGCATCAGCGCCAGTGTGTGCTCGGCGGCGGCGACGGAGTTCGATTCGGGGGCGTTTGCGACGACGATCCCGCGCCTGGTCGCGGCCGGGATGTCGACGTTGTCGACCCCGGTGCCGGCCCGGCCGATGACCTTCAGCCGCTCGGCGCGGCCGATCAGGTCCTCGGTCACCTTCGTCGCCGAGCGGACGAGGAGGGCGTCGTAGGAGCCGATCGCCTCCCGCAGCTCTTCCTCGGACATCTCGAAGCCGAGGTCGACCTCGAAGCTCTCCCGCAGCAGGTCGATCCCCGAGTCGGCGATCTTCTCTCTCACCAGCACCTTCACGACGATTCCTCGCGCTTGACCTCGTCGACGTTCTCGATCGCCCAATCGATGCACTCGGTCAGCGCCCGGACGTCATCGGGGTCGACGGTCGGGAACATCCCGATCCGCAGCTGGTTGCGGCCGAGCTTGCGATACGGCTCGACGTCGACGATCCCGTTCGCCCGCAGCGTCGCGGCCAGCGCCGCGGCGTCGATGCCCTCGTCGAAGTCGATCGTCCCGACGACCAGCGATCGCTTCGCGGGGTCGGCGACGAACGGCGTCGCCGAATCGACTCCCTCGGCCCACCCGTAGAGGGCCTGCGAGGAGGCGGTGGAGCGGCCCACGCACCACTCGAGGCCCCCTTCGGCCAGCATCCACTCGATCTGGTCGGCGAGCAGCAGCAGGGTGGCCAGCGCCGGCGTGTTGTAGGTCTGGTTCTTGCGCGAGTTCTCGATCGCCGTCGGCAGCGAGAGGAAGGCGGGCTGCCAGCGCCCGGGAGCGCCATCGAGCTCCTCGGCCCGGGCGAGCGCGGCGGGCCCGAGGAGCGCGAGCCAGAGGCCGCCGTCGGCGCCGAAGGCCTTCTGCGGGGCGAAGTAGTAGGCGTCGGCCTCGGCCGGGTCGAGCGGAAGGCCGCCGGCGCCCGAGGTGCCGTCGACGAGGATCAGCGAGTCCCCCGTCCCCGCCGGGCGCCGGACCGCGACCATCACCCCGGTCGACGTCTCGTTGTGGGCCCAGGCGATCGCGTCGGCGGCGGGGTCGGCCACCGGCTCCGGGGCGTCGCCGGGCTCGGCCTCGAGCAGGATCGGGTCCTCGAGGAACGGCGCCCCGGCGGTCTCCTTGGCGAACTTCTGCGAGAACTCGCCATAGGTCAGGTGGAGCGCCCGCTCGCGCACGAGCCAGGCGGTGGCGGTGTCCCAGAAGGCCGTCGTGCCGCCGTTTCCGAGCACAACCTCGTATCCGTCGGGAAGCCCGAAGAGCTCGGCGAGGCCGTCGCGGACCCGGCCGACGAGGTCGCGGACCGGCGCCTGGCGGTGCGAGGTGCCCATCAGGTCGGTGCGTTCGGCCAGCCGCGCCAGCGCCTCAGGGCGGACCTTCGAGGGGCCGCAGCCGAAACGGCCGTCGGCCGGCTTCAGCCCGGCCGGGATCTCTGCTGTTCTCGTCGTCTGCGCCATCGTCGTCTCCGCGGAGGCGACAGATTATTGACCCGCGCGGGTGGACCCTCGACAACGTCGGGCCGCCGTCGCATACGATGAGAGCGATGGCCGAGGAGAACGGAACCAAGCCGGTCGAGGGCGAGGGCTACGCCGTCGCCAACATCGACGACCTCGGCGAGGGCTGGGGGTTCCGCAAGATTCGCAAGGACCTCGGGGTGACCGCCTTCGGCATCAACGCGATCGTCGTGCCGCCGTCCTACGAGACCGGCCGTCACTACCACGACGAGCAGGAGGAGCTCTACTTCCTCCACCGCGGTCGGGTCGAGATCGAATTCGGCGACGGGACGAGCCACGTGCTCGAGCCCGGCGGCGTCGCCCGCGTCGATGCCGCCACGGTGCGCCAGATCCGCAACCTCAGCGACAGCGAGGACGCTGTCTACGTCTGCATCGGGGGCAAGGACGGCTACATCGGCCGCGACGGCCAGATGCCCGAGGGCGAGACCCGCGTTCACGGCGGGCCTTCCGGCGCGTCCTAGCTCAGAAGTCCTGGTCGATCCAGGACATCGTGTCGCGGAGGTCCTTCCCGACCCCCTCGATCGGGTGCTTCGCGCCCTCCTCTCGCATCCGCGAGAGGTTCTCGCCGCCGGCGCGGTTCTCGGCGATCCACTCGCGCGCGAACTCGCCCGACTGGATTTCCTCGAGCACCTTCTTCATCGCCGCTCGCGACTCCTCGCCGATCACTCGTTTGCCGCGGGTCATGTCGCCGTACTCGGCCGTGTTGGAGATCGAGTAGCGCATCCCCTGGATCCCCTTCTCATACATCAGGTCGACGATCAGCTTCAGCTCGTGCAGGCACTCGAAGTAGGCGAGGCGGGGGTCGTATCCGGCCTCGACCAGCGTTTCGTACCCGGCTCGGACCAGCTCCGAGGCGCCGCCGCAGAGGACCGCCTGCTCACCGAAGAGATCGGTCTCGGTCTCGTCCTTGAAGGTCGTCTCGATGATCGCGGCGCGGCCGCCGCCGATCGCGGCTGCGTAGGCGAGGATGAGATCGTGCGCGTTTCCGGTCGCGTCCTGGTGGACCGCCATCAGGCAGGGGACGCCGTGGCCTTCCTCGAACTGGCGGCGGACGAGGTGGCCAGGCCCCTTCGGGGCGACCATGCCGACGTCGATTCCGGGCGGCGGCTGGATCTGCTCGAAGTGGATCGAGAAGCCGTGGGCGAACATCAGCAGGTTGCCGGGCGCGATCCCGTCGGCGATATCGGACTGCCAGACCTCGGCCTGTTTCTCGTCCGGCAGAAGGATCATCACGACGTCGCCCCGGCTGGCCGCTTCGGCGATGTCGAGCACCTCGAGGCCGGCCTCTTCGGCCTTCGCCCGGCTCGAGGAGTCGGGCCGGAGCCCGACGACGACGCCGACCCCCGAGTCCTTCAGGTTGAGCGCGTGGGCGTGGCCCTGGGAGCCGTAGCCGAGGATGGCGACGGTCTTGCCCTGCAGCTTCGAGAGATCGGCGTCCTTGTCGTAAAAAATGTCATCGGATTGCATGGCGGGCAGGCTAACGCAGCGCTCTTCTCAGCAACTTGCCCGACGGCGTGCGCGGCAGCGCCGATGCGAGCTCGACCCGCTTCGGCACCTTGAAGCCGGCGAGCGAGCCGGCGCAGTGCCGACGCAGGTCGTCGGGTGTCGCCTCAGAGCCGTCCTCGAGGACGACGACGGCGGTGACCGCCTGCTGCCACTCGGGGTCGTCGCGGCCGACGACCGCCGCGTCGGCGACCTCCGGGTGCCGCAGGAGCACCTCCTCGACCTCGGCCGGGACGATGTTCTCGCCGCCGCTGACGATCATGTCGTCGATCCGGTCCTCGACGTAGAGGAATCCCTCCTCGTCGATCCGCCCGAGGTCGCCGGTGTGGAGCCAGCCATCGGGGTCCGAGCGGCCGGGGGCCACGGTCGGGCCCTGGACCAGGATCTCGCCGTCCTGGATCCGCAGATGGGTCGTCAGCAGCGGCCGGCCGGCGGAGCCGAGCTTGCGCTTGGCGTCGGCCGGGGCCAGCGTCGTGACCTGCGAGCAGGCCTCGGTCAGCCCGTAGGTCTGGACCACGGTCGCGCCCTTCGCGATCGCCTCCTCGAGCGGGTCGTCGGGAACGGGGCCGCCGCCGATCAGGATCGCCCGCGGGCCCGAGAGGTCGGCGCCGGCCTCGAGCAGCCTGGTCAGCATCGTCGCGACGAGGGAGACGACGGAGACCCCGTCCCCTTCGAGCGAGGCGGCGACGGCGTCGACGTCGAACCCGTCGTGAAGCACCGCCGCCGTCCCGTAGACGACCGAGCGGACGACGATCCCGAGCCCGGAGACGTGGCTCAGCGGCAGGCAGCACAGCCACCGGTCCTCGGGCTCGACCCCGATGTTGAACGCCGACCCGACCGCGCTCCAGAGGAAGTTGCCGTAGGTGAGCCCGATCGGATCGGGGGCGCCGGTGCTGCCGGAGGTCAGGACCCGGCAGCAGATCGCGTCCATGTCGTGCTCGCCGAGCAGGGGCAGGTCGGCCTCGGTCTGGGTCAGCTCGCCCGGGTCGTCGAGCTCGATCGCCGGTTCGGTGGCGTCGATCACGGCGGCGCGCTCCTCGGGGCTCATCCGCGGGCCGAGCGGCACCAGCACCGCGCCGACCTTCATCAGCGCATGGACGAGGACGACCTGCTCACGGCGGGGCTGCATGCCGACGGCGACGGTCGAGCCGCGGCGGACGCCGTGCGCGGCCAGCCTGCGGGCGACCCAGGTCGCCTCCGCCTCGAGCTCTGCGAACGTGACCTCGGTCCCATCCGCCACCAGGGCGGTGCGGTCGGGGCAACTCTGTGATCTCTGGGCTAGCCAGTCGTCGAGCTTCATCTGGGCCTGGATATCGTTGCCATCATGCCGAACCGCCACAAGGATGCCCCACCGGAGGAGCGGCTGTACGCGCCGATCGAGTGGGCGCAGGCGGGCGATTACGAGGACATCCGCTACGAGACGGGCGACGGGATCGCCAAGATCACGATCGACCGCCCCGAGGTCCGCAACGCCTTCCGGCCGCAGACCCTGATCGAGATCGCCGCCGCACTCGAGCTCGCTCGCGAGGACACCGGCGTCGGCGTCGTCGTCCTCACCGGCGAGGGCGACAGGGCTTTCTGCTCCGGCGGCGACCAGAACGTCCGCGGCGACAGCGGCTATGTCGCCGAGGGCGCGACCCTCGGGCGCTTCCACGTCACCGACCTCCAGGTGCAGATGCGGCGCCTGCCGAAGCCGGTTGTCGCGATGGTCGCCGGCTGGGCGGCCGGCGGCGGCCATGTCCTCCATCTCTGCTGCGACCTGACGATCGCCGCCGACAACGCCCGCTTCGGGCAGACCGGCCCCCGGGTCGGGTCCTGGGACGGCGGCTTCGGCGCCTCGCTCCTGCGCGACCTGGTCGGGACCAAGAGGGCGAAGGAGTTCTGGCTGCTGTGCCGGACCTACGACGCCGAGGAGGCCCGCGAGATGGGACTCGTCAACGCCGTCGTCCCGCTCGAGCGGCTCGAGGCCGAGACCGTTGCCTGGTGCCGGGAGATGCTCTCACTTTCGCCCTTCGCCCTGCGCCTGGTCAAGGCCAGCTTCAACGCCCACGAGGACGGCTACGCGGGGATCCAACAGCTCGCCCACGACGCCAACCTGCTCTTCTACGGCAGCGAGGAGGCCCGCGAGGGCCGCGAGGCCTACAAGGAGAAGCGCGAGCCCGACTTCTCGAAGTTCCCCAGGCGACCATGAGGATCTGGCTGATGGCGGCCCGGCCGCGGACGCTGCCGGCGGCGATCGCGCCGGTGCTCGTCGGCACCGCCGCTGCGGTCGAATGGGTCGGCCATCTGCCGCGGATCGGCGCCTTCGTCGCCGCCCTCCTCGGCAGTGTCTTCATCCAGATCGGGACGAACCTCGCCAACGACTACTCCGACGCGAAGCGAGGGGCCGATACGGCCGACCGCCTCGGCCCGGTCCGGGTGACCTCGGCCGGCCTCGTCGCCCCGCAGCGGGTTCTGACCGCGACCTGGGTCGCGTTCGCGATCGCGGTCGTCTGCGGGATCTACCTCGCGACGGTCGCCGGCGCCGTGATCCTCGTCATCGGCGCCTTCTCGATCGCCGCCGGCGTCCTCTACACGGGCGGGCCGCGGCCCTACGGCTACGCCGGGCTCGGAGAGGTCTTCGTCTTCCTCTTCTTCGGCCTGGTCGCCGTCAACGGCTCCTACTACGTCCAGGTCGAGAAGCTCGACGCGCTGCCGCTCGGGCTCTCGATCGCTGTCGGCTTCCTCGCGACGGCGATCCTCGTCGTCAACAACGTCCGCGACGTCGACACCGACCGGCGGGCGGGAAAGACCACCCTTGCGGTGCGGATGGGGCGGCAGAACGCGGTCGTCCTCTACCGGCTCCTGATCCTCGGCGCCTATCTTGTCCTGCCGATCACGCTGATCGGCGCCGACACCAGCCCGTGGCCGCTGATCGGCCTCGCGTCGCTGCCGCTCGCGATCCCGCCTCTGCGGACGATGTCGAATCGGACGGGCGCGGCGCTGAACGAGGCGCTCGCCGGCACCGGCGCCCTGCTCGGCGTCTTCAGCCTGCTGGTCTCGGTCGGTTTGCTCCTGGCCAGCTAGGCCTCTACTCTTCGCGGCGGAGGGGCGAATGGATTCGAAGCGAACTCTTGCGTGCGCCGGGGCGGCGGTCATCCTGGCCCTCGTTCTCGCTGCCGCGGCAGCGGCGGCGACGAACCTGACCCAGAAGCCGGGCCCGGGCGGGTGCGTGACCCAGAACGGCCTTGCCGGCCAGTGCGCGGATGGCGCCGGCCTGGTCGGGCCGACGGCCCTGGTGCTCAGCCCGGATGGGAAAAACGTCTACGCGACCGACGGGGCGTGGCACAGCGTCACCGCCCTCGCTCGCGAGCCGGGCGACGGAGCGCTGGCGCCGATCCCCGGCCCGACCGGATGCCTCTCCATGAAAGACGTCAACTGCGCCCCTGGCCGCTTCCTCAAAGGGGCGCGCGACATCGCGATCAGCCCCGACGGCAAGAACGTCTACGTCGCCGCGCCCGAAAGCAATGCGGTCGCGATCCTCGACCGCGACCAGAACGACGGTCACCTGACCCAGTCGAGCGGCGACGACGGGTGCGTATCGGGGAGCGGCGCAAGCGAATGCGAGGAAGGGCGCGCGATCGACCAGCCGACATCGGTGGTCGTCAGCCCCGACGGCAGGAACGTCTACGTCGCCTCGGTGGCGCTCAGCGGCGGCATCGCGATCTTCGCAGCGCGACCCTGAAACCGGCGATCTCAGCCAGGAAGCCGGCGCCGCGGGCTGCGTCAACGAGTCTGGGACCAACTGCGTAAACGGGCTCGCCGAGATGGTCGGTCTCGAGTCGCTCGAGATCAGTCCCGATGGCAAGACCCTCTACGCGCTCTCGCCGGCCCGCAATGCGGTGACGCTCTACTCCCGCGACGCCGAAACCGGGGCACTGACGCCGCTGACTGCGCCGACCGGGTGCATTGTCAGCGCGCCGGCGGACGGCTGCGCGGTCGCGGTCGGGCTCGGCGAACCCCGGGCGCTCGCCTTCTCGTCGGCGGGCGAAGGCGAAAACGCGTACCTGGCCTCGGAACGCCGCGACGCGATCCTGATTTTCGCTCGCGACGGCGCGACCGGGGCGCTGACCCAGAAGCCCGGGACCGCGGGCTGCGTGAGCAACACCGGCCGCTCGGACCCGATGCAGGCCGGGACCGAAGGGGCATGCGCCAACGGCTTCGCGATGGACGCGATCGACTCCCTCGCGGTCCTGCCAGACGGCAGCGCGCTCTACGCGACGACGGGCGAAACCAATGGCATCGTCGTCTTCGAACGCGCCCCCGACGGCACCATCGCCCAGCGTCCCGGCACCGCCGGCTGCATCACCGAGACCGGGTTTGAAGACATCGACCTCCCCTGGACCGAAGGGACCTGCGAGGACGGGCGGGGGCTTCTGAAGGCAGATGGCATCGTCGCCGGCGCCGGCAGCGACCGTGTCTACACCTCGGCGCGCGAAGGCGGCATCGACGCATTCGACGTCGTCCCACCGCCCGGGCCGGCGCCTCCGGCCGCCGCCCCGCCAGCACCGCCTCCCCCGGTCAGCCAGGCCTGCCTCGGCGCCAGGGCCAGGGCGAACAAGCTCTCCGACCGGCTGAAGGCGCTCTCGAGGGAAAACGAGCGCAAGGCCCGCAAGGCCACCTTCGTCACCTCCGAAGCGGCGAAAGACACGCTGAACGAAGCGGCCGATCGCGGCCGGCGCCGGGCCAAAGGGATGAGGGCGGACCTGCGCCGGGCAAACAAGACGGTCAAGCAGCTCTGCCTCTGAGCGCGGCGTCGGTGCAATGCTTGGGGCATGCGCATCGCCTCGGTCGAGGTCGTTCCCTACGCGCTCCCATTCCGCGAGCCGTATGTGACCGCGGCCGGCAGCCTGCGGCAGCGGGAGATGGCGCTGCTGAGGCTGCGGAGCGCGGAGGGGATCGTCGGCCTCGGAGAAGCGGTTCCGCTCGCGCTGCGCGGCGGCGGCGGCGGCGGCCTGAAGCAGGTCGTCGCCGAGCTCGAGCGGCTCGGAGGGCGCGACGACCTCGATGAGGAGACCCTCGCGGGCGACGCACTGGCACTCTCGCCGCCGGCGCGCTGCGCGGCGCTGACTGCGCTCGCCGACCTGCGCGGGAGGCGGGCGGAGGCCGAGCGCGGTTCCTCGACCGGCTCCCCGCCGCCACCCGTCCGCTGCAACGCGACCCTTTCGTCCGGGGAGCCGGGCGAGGTCGCAGACGAGGCCCTGGCCTGGGCAGAGGACGGGTTCTCCGCGTTCAAGCTGAAGCTGGGGACCGGGGACGACGTCGAGCAGGTGCGCGCGGTCCGCGACGCGGTCGGGCCCGGGGCCCGGATCAGGGTCGACGCGAACGGCGCCTGGGACGTCGAGACCGCGAAGCGAACGCTTTCGAGCCTCGAGGAGCTCGACGTCGAGCTCGCCGAGCAGCCGGTTGCCAGCTCGGAGGAGGCGGTGGCCGTGGCCGGGTCGACGACGATCCCGATCGCCGCCGACGAGAGCGTCGCAACCCGCGCCGAGGCCGAGCGCGCGGTCGCGATGGGCGCCTGGTCACTGACCGGGGTCAAGCTCTCCAAGGTCGGCGGCCCGGAGGCGGCGATCGAGATCGCCGAGGTGCTCCCGACCTACGTGACGAGCGCGCTCGATGGGCCGGTCGGGATCGCCGCCGCCGCCCAGGTCGCCGCGACGCTGAGCGAGGCCCGTGGCGACCGGGGTCTCGACCTCGCCCACGGCCTCGCGACCCAGAGGCTCTTCGCCTCGACGGTCGCCGCCGTCGGCTGCGAGCTCGATGGCGAGCAGCTCCACCCGCCGTCCGGACCCGGGCTCGGCGTCGAGATCGACGAGGCGGCGCTACAAGCCCATCGCCTCTGAGAGCGCGTAGGTTCCAGGCTCGATGGACCCCACAAACGCCAATACCGCCCTGGCCTCAGCGTTTGTCGAGGAGTTGGCGCGCTGCGGAATGCGGCGGGCGGTCCTCTCCCCGGGCTCGCGCTCGACCCCGCTGGCGGTCGCGCTCTGGCGCCAGCCGGAGATCGAGGTGACAGTGGTCGTCGACGAGCGCTCGGCCTCGTTCCTCGCCCTCGGCGGCGCCCAGGCCTCGGGCACACCGGTCGCGGCTCTCTGCACCTCGGGGACTGCGGCGGCCAACTTCCACCCGGCGATCTGCGAGGCCGACCAATCGGCGATCCCGCTGATCGCCCTGACCGCGGACCGGCCGCCCGAGCTGCGCGGGATCGGGGCGGGACAGACGATCGACCAGGTGAAGCTCTACGGGTCCTCGGTGCGCTGGTTCTGCGAAGTCGGGACCCACGTCGCCGACGACGACGGGCTGCTCCACTACCGCTCGACGGCCTGCCGGGCATTCGCCTCAGCCCGAGGGGAGCCGCGCCCGGGGCCGGTCCACCTCAACCTCCCCTGGCGGGAGCCCCTCGCTCCGGTCGCGGTCGAGGGCGCAGTCAGCGCCACCGAGGACCTCGCGCTCGAGGGCCGCGGCGAGCGCCCGCTTACGGCGGTGACCCCAATCGATCTGGAGCCGTCCGACTTCCTCCTCGAGGAGGTTGCGAGGCACATCGGCGAAGCGCTCTCGGCGGTGATCGTCGCCGGCCGCCAGCTCGACCCCGGCCTGCGCGAGCCGCTCGCCGACCTTGCCCGCACCGCCGGCCTGCCGATCCTCGCCGAGCCGACCTCCCAGATCCGGTGCGGGCCGCACGACCGGTCCCATGTCGTCACGAGCTACGACCTGCTGTTGCGCGACGAGCGATTCCGCACCCGGGTCGTACCCGACCTCGTGCTGCGGTTCGGAGAGATGCCGACCAGCAAGCCGCTGCGGAGCTGGTTGGCGCAGTCCGGCGCCGACCAGATAGCCGTGGACCCCCTCGGTGGCTGGAACGAGCCGAGCCGGCGGGCGGCTGCGCTGCTGCGGGCCGACCCGACCGATCTCGCCGCCGGGTGGGCGGCGCGGCTCGGAGAGCGCCGCGACCCTCCGAGCGCCTGGATCGAGGCCGAGGCCACGGCGCGGCGGACCATCGAAGAGGAGATCGAGAAGCTCGAGGCCCCGACCGAGCCCGGCCTGCACGCGGCGCTCGGCGACGCCCATCGCGACGGGGACATCGTCTACACGGCCTCGAGCATGCCGATCCGTGACCAGGAGGCATTCCTCGGAGCGACCGCGGCCGACGCCCTGTTCCTCTGCAACCGCGGCGCCAACGGCCTCGACGGCCTCGTCTCCTCGGGGATCGGAGCGGCGGCCGCGACCGGCAGGCCGACGACGATCGTCACCGGCGACCTCGGCCTCCTCCACGACCTCGGTTCCCTGACGACATTGCGGGAGGTCAGGACGCCGGTCCGGATCGTCGTCATCGACAACGGCGGCGGTGGCATCTTCCACTTCCTGCCTCAGGAGACGTCGCTGAAAGCCGGCGAGTTCGAGGCCCTGCTGGGGACGCCGCGGGGACTGAGCGTCTCCCGCGCGGCGAGCCTCTTCGAGCTGCCGCACCACCGGATCGACGATCTCTCCGACCTTCCAGAGACGCTCGCCGTCGGCAGCGGCCTGATCGAGGTCAGGGCGGACCGCCACACCAACGTCGAGCTCCACCGCCGCCTCGCCGATCGCGTCTCTGACGCCATTGCCGCACTCTCGTGACAGGGGTGCCTGCAGTTCACCACCCATGTGGTGGTCAAGTGCAGGCAGGTCAAGGACCAAAGCTGCACCACCGCCTCGCCGACCGCGTCGCCGCGGCCCTCTCCTCGCTTCACTGAAAGGCGCCCGTCGCTTTGGAGCGGTGGGGATCACAGGGTCCTCGCGGGGAGCCTCCACGGCTGTTGCTCCCGCGAGGACCCTGTGATCCCTACTCTGCCAACAGTGGCAGAAGCGCCTGGAGCTTGACCTCGGTCTCGGCGAGCTCGGACGCCGGCTCCGAGCCGGCGACGATGCCGCCGCCGGCGTAGAGGTGGGCCTCACGGTCGCGGAGCAGTGCGCTGCGGAGGGCGACGCAGAATTCGCCGTCCTCGGTCGCGTCCATCCACCCGACCGGGCCCGCGTACCAGCCGCGGTCCATTTCCTCCAGCTCGCGGATCGTCTCGGCCGCGACGCGGCCCGGCTCGCCTCCGACGGCGGGCGTCGGATGCAGCAGCCCGGCGAGCGAGATCGCCGAGAGCGGTTCGGCGAGCTGGGCGAGGACGGGCGTCGCGAGGTGCTGGATATTGGCGACGCGAATTACCTCGGGCTCCTCCGCGGCCTCGACCCAGACCGAGTGGGGCCGCAGCAGGCGCACGATCTCCCCGGCGACGATCTGGTGCTCGCGGCGGTTCTTGTCGCTGCGGAGCAGCTGCTCGCCGAGGTGGTCGTCGACGGAGGGGTCGGAGCTGCGCCTGGTCGAACCGGCGAGGGCGACGGTCGAGGCTCCGGCGCCGGAGCGGCGGATCAGAAGCTCAGGACTGGCGCCGACGAAGGCGGCCTCGGGCGTCCCGCAGCAGAAGCAGAAGCAGGACGGGAAATGCTCGCGCAGGGCCCCGAACACGGCGCCGGGGTCGTACGCTGACGGGGCGCTGACGACGACCTCGCGGGCGAGGACGACCTTCTCGAGGGCGCCCGCGCCGATCCGCCCCGTCGCCTCCTCGACGGCGCGCTCGAAGTCTTCGGGCGGCCGGGCGCCGCGGATCGATGGGCGCTCGGTCCGGTGGGGGTCGATCAGGCCGAGCGGGTCGGTCCTCAACCCCGAGACCCTGCCCTCGGCGCGATCCGCCGCCTCCTCGAGGTCGTCGCCGGGGCCGACGACGAGGTTCACGGTGAGGAAGGCCTCTTCGCCGACGCGGCAGATCGAGACCTCGGGCAGCCACATCGTCGCCGGGCTGAACGATGACCAGGGTGAGGAGCGGGCACCGTCGGGGGCGAAGGCGAAGCCGCCGGTCCAGACCGGCCCGGCCCCGGCCGGGAGGCTGCCGGGCTCCTCGACGATCGCTTCCTCCGCCACCCGCAGGCACTCGCGGGCGACATCGCCGAAACGCGCCTCTCCGCGAGAGGTCGACTCGTGCGCCACGCCGAGGGTCGCCAGCGCGAACTCGCGGTCGGGCTGCTCCCAGCAGAACCAACGGTCGGACGCGAGCCTCGAGCCGAACACGGCGCCGCAGGGGTCGATCCGGTCGACGGGGACGGTGACGCTGGCCAGGGTCCGGCGCCCGCTCTGGACGGCCTCGCGCAGGGACGCGCGGAGCGAATCGGACAGTGACGAGGCCCAGGCGTCGCCTGGAGCCGACATCTCAGTCGGCGCCCCTGGCGATCGCGATCTCGCCGGTGCGGACCATCTCGATCAGCCCGTGCGGACGGATCATCCGCTCGAAGGCCTCGATCTTGTCCGCCGACCCGGTGACCTCGATCGTCAGCGCCCGTTTCGAGACGTCGACTATCTTGGCCCGGAATATCTCGGCGAACTGGATGATCTCGGCCCGGTTCTCGACCGCGGCCGAAACTTTGAACATCGCCATCTCGCGGGCAACGGTCTCGGCCGGCTCCATGTCGCGGATTTTGAGGACGTTGACCAGCTTGTGGAGCTGCTTCGTGACCTGGTCGATCGGGTGGACGGCGCCGTCGAGCGTCAGCGTTATCCGCGAGATGCTCGGGTCGTCGGTCGGCCCGACGGCGAGGGTGTCGATGTTGAAGCCGCGCCGCGAGAACAGTCCCGCGATCCGTGCCAGGACACCGGGCTTGTTCTCGACCAGGATCGAGAGGATGTGCTTGCGGCCGCTCAGCTGCCCGGGGACATGGAGGTCCTCGAGCTTGACCAGCTGCGGGGTGCCGGCCTCCATCAGTGGTCCATCCGGTAAGTCCGGGGCCGAGATGGCGCGCGAAAACCGAGCCCGTCGCGGACGCAGGGAGGCCGAATAGCGGGCGCAATTCGGCCGACTGAGGACAAAAGCGGGCGAAGGTTTGTAGCGGCCATGTCAGTGCCGGGATTTGCTGGATGGACCACTAGCCCACCACCTCCGGCGCCTCGACCATGTCGCGGGCCGCCTGGCCCGGCGGGATCATCGGGTAGCAGTTCTCCTCCTGGGCGACGCGGACGTCGAGCAGGACCGGGCCGTCGGTCTTGATCGCCTTCACCATCGCCTCCTCGAGCTCGTCGGAACGCTCGCACCGCATCCCGGTCGCACCGAAGGCCTCGGCGAGCTTGACCCAGTCCGGGCTGGCGCCCATTTCGACAGCGCTGTAACGGCGGTCCCAGAACAGCTCCTGCCACTGGCGGACCATCCCCATGTAGCCGTTGTTCATCAGGAAGACCTTGACCGGGATGTCTTCGTTGACACAGGTCGCGAGCTCCTGGCAGGTCATGATCAGGCTGCCGTCTCCGGCCAGGCAGACCACTGTGTCATCGGGCTTGGCGACCTTGGCGCCGATCGCGGCCGGCAGCCCGAAGCCCATCGTCCCCAGCCCGCCGGAGTTGATCCAGCGCCGCGGCTTCTCGAACCCGTAGTACTGCGCCGCCCACATCTGGTGCTGGCCGACGTCGGAGGTGATGATCGCGTCGCCGTTCGTCGCCCGGCGCATCGCCTCGACCATGAACTGCGGCTTGATCTCGCCGTCCTTGCCGGGCTCGTAGCGCAGCGGGTGCTCCTCCTGCCAGGCGCGGAGCTGCTTCCACCAGGCGTCGAGCCGTGACGAGTCGGTCTGCAGGGCCCGGTACTCGCGGGTCAGCTCCGGCAGGACGAGCCTGACGTCGCCGACGATCGGGATGTGGGCGCCGACGTTCTTCGAGATCTCGGCCGGGTCGATGTCGATGTGGATGATTTTCGCGTTCGGCGCGAACTCGGCCAGTTTGCCGGTTATCCGGTCGTCGAAGCGGGCGCCGATCGCGACGATCAGGTCGGCATTGTCCATCGCCCAGTTGGCGGTGACGGTGCCGTGCATCCCCAGCATCCCCAGCCATTGCTCGCTCGACGCCGGGAAGCCGCCGAGGCCCATCAGGGTCGAGGTCACCGGGAACCGGTCCGCGCTCGCCAGGTCGCGGAGCTCCTCCGAGGCGTTGCCGTTGATCACGCCGCCGCCGGTGTAGAGGATCGGCCGGCGCGCGTTGGCGATCGCTTTGGCCGCGATCCGGACCTGTTTGATGTTGCCCTTGCTCATCGGTTTGTAGCCGGGCAGCTCGACCGGCTCGGTCCGGCGCTCGTACTCGATCTCTGCCCGTGAGAGGTCCTGGGGGATGTCGACCAGGACCGGCCCCGGCCGCCCGGTCGAGGCGACGTGGAAGGCCTCGTGGACGTAATCGGGGATCTGGCGCGGGTCGGTCACCTGGAAGGAGTGCTTGACGAACGGCAGGGTCGCGCCGAGGATGTCGGCCTCCTGGAAGCCGTCGGTCCCGATCAGCTCGGTCCGGACCTGACCGGTGACGAACACCGTCGGGACCGAGTCCATCATTGCGTCGGCGATCGCGGTGACGAGATTGGTGGCGCCGGGGCCCGAGGTCGCGAACGCGACCCCGACCTTGCCGGAGGCTTTGGCGTAGCCCTCGGCGGCGTGGCCGCCGCCCTGCTCGTGGCGGACCTGGATGTGGCGGAAGCCGGCGTCGACCAGTGCGTCGTAGGTCGGCAGGTTGGCGCCGCCGGGGATGCCGAAGATGTCGGTGACGCCCTCGGCCTTGAGGCTTTCCATCAACGCGTCGGCTGCTCTCATTCCACGACCTCGCGCTTCGCTCGCTGCACGAAATGCCAGATATGCCTCACTGGGCTCGCTCCGCGCTCATCGGACTGCCGATGCTACCAGCGGGCCTATGCGCGGCCAGCAGGGGATTTCAGCGGGTTCCAGCGGGTGTGCGGGTCGATCGAGGTCTCGATCACCCGATCCTTGTGGCGCTCGATTGCGTGAAGCATCGACTCGACAAGCTCCTCGCCGAGGAGGGTCGGCTCGAGGCCGAGATCGAGGAGCTTCGTGTGGGTCGCGTTGTAGTAGTGCTCTTCGAGCTCGACCCGGGGGTTCTCGACGTGCTGGACCTCGACCGTGTAGCCGAGATGCTCGCCGGCTGCCTTGACCAGCTGTGCCAGCTCGCCGACCGAGAATTGCTCGGTGAACTGGTTGAAGACGCGGAACTCGCCGCGGTCGGCCGGGTTCTCGACCGCCAGCTCGACGCATCGCAGGGTGTCGCGGATGTTGAGGAAGCCGCGGGTCTGGCCGCCGGAGCCGTAAACGGTCAGCGGGTGGCCGATCACCGCCTGTACGCAGAAGCGGTTCAGCACGGTGCCGAATATCTCGTCGTAGTCGAAGCGGGTGATCAGGCGCTCGTCGCGGGCTGTCTCCTCGGTCTCGACCCCGTAGACGACTCCCTGGTTGAGGTCGGTCGCCCGCAGGCCCCAGATCCGGCAGGCGAAGTGGAGGTTGGTCGAGTCGTGCACCTTCGAGCAGTGGTAGAGCGAGCCCGGCAGCTTCGGGAACGGCAGCGTGTCGGTGCGGCCCTTGTGCTCAATCTCGATGAACCCCTCCTCGATGTCGATGTTGGGGGTCCCGTACTCCCCCATCGTCCCGAGCTTGACCAGGTGGCAATCGGGGACGTGGTCGCGGAGCGAGAACAGCAGGTTGAGGGTCCCGATCACGTTCGTGTGCTGGGTCTCGGCCGCGCGCTCGCGCGACATCATCGAGTAGGGGGCCGAGGGCTGCTCGCCGTAGTGGACGACCGCCTCGGGCCGGGTCTCGGCGACGACCTCGTCGAGGAAGTCCCCGTCCTCGACCGCCCCCACGTAGGACCGGATCGACTCGCCGCTCAGCTCGCGCCAGGCCTCGATCCGCCTGTCGAGGTCGCCGATCGGGGTGAGGGTGTCGCTGCCGTGTTCCCGGTGCCAGCGCCGCCGCGAGAAGTTGTCGACTACAGACACCTCGTGGCCCCGGGCCGAGAATCTCAGTGCGGTGGGCCAGCCCAGGTAGCCGTCGCCGCCAAGGATGAGAACGCGCATGGGCCTATCCGAAGACCCGCGTGTGCGGCTGGCGTATGCCAGTGTCCGCCGCCGCCAGGCCTGCGCGGGGGTTTTGGGATATGCCCATAGGCGCGGCAGGGTAGCGGAGATGGGCGACATAGCATCCACATCGTGGGCGCTGCGCGGTCCATCGCACTCGTGGCGATTCTGCTGCTCGGCCTCGGCCTGCGGCTCGACTACGCCTGGGAGGGCCGAGCGCCGGTCTACGATGCGGTCGCGTACGGGCGGATCGCCGCCAACCTCGATCACGGCGACGGCTTCACCGTCGGCGAGAGCGCGACGCAGCCCTCGACCAACTACTCGCCCGGGCTGCCGCTGCTCGTCTCGACCGTCTACCGAGTCTCCGGCGGCGTCCACGAGCGCCTGGCGAGGATCGTCCTGGCGCTGATCGGATCGGTCGCGGTCCTGCTCACATTCCTGATCGGCCGTCGCCTCTCCGGGCCGATCGCGGGCCTGATCGGCGCTGCGGTCGTCGCGGTCTATCCGGCGCTGCTCGAGTACGGCGGGATGCTGATGTCGGAGCCGCTGGCGACGACGCTCCTCGCCGGCTCTATCCTCGCGCTGCTCTGGGCCGGCGACGGCGAGCGCCTGCGGCGGTGGATCCTGGCCGGGGCCCTGCTGGGGGCGCTCGCCCTGACCCGCCCGGAGTACCTCGGGGTCGCGTTCGTGGTGGCCGTCGTCGTCTTCGCCCGCGGGATCGGTGTCGAGTGGCGGCGGGCGCTGGCCCAGGCGGCGGTCCTGCTCGGCGCGGTCATATTCGTCGTCCTGCCGTGGACAGTCCGCAACGCGGTCGTCCTCGATCGCCTCGTCCCGATCTCGACCGGTGGCGGCCAGGTCCTCTTCGCCGGCTCCTACATGCCCTCGGGCGGCGACCCGGAACGAGTCGGGCGCGAGGTGCTCGAACGCCACCCAGGGCTAGCCCGGAGACTGGCGGTCGAATACGTCGAGCCGGGCGCGAGTCTGGAAGCGGTCCTCGCCCACGTCCGTCTCGAGCAGATCCTCGCGGCGCTGGCGGAGCAGCGCAACCCCGGGCTCGAAACCGACCGGGCGCTGGCGAGGATGGGCCGCGACCGCCTTGCCGAAAACCTCACCGACCGCCCGCTCTCCTACGCCGGCTTCCTCGCCGCCAAGCTGTGGCGGGTCTGGGGACACGGGCCGCGGGAGGTGATGCGCAGGCCGGCCTGGGAGGTCCTCAACTGGGCCCTGCTCGCCTTCGGGCTGATCGGGCTGGCCTGGCTGATCGCCCGCCGGCGCTGGGAGGTCGTCCCGGTCCTGACCGTGCTCGTCGCGATCACCGCGATCAGCCTGCTCCTCGTGGCGACCCCGCGCCGGACGCTGGTGATGCTGCCGCTGGTCGCCGCGCTCGCTGGAGTCGGGACCGTCGTATGCGGGGATAGCCTGGCGCGACGATGGAACGCCTGAGCAACTGGGCTCGCACCCTGCCGGAGCGGCACGGGCGCACCACCCTTGTCCTGCTGGCGCTGATCCTGGCGCTCGGGTTCGGCCTCCGCGCCTACAGGGTGGTCGAACCGCTGCCTACCCCGGGAGACGACGCGCACGCCTACTACGCGCTCGCCAAGGCGCTCTATGAGGAAGGGACGTACGGCGGGCCCGAATTCGACGATGCCAGCGACTGGTCGCCCGGGGCGCCGCTCCTGTATGCGGCTTCCTTCTACGCGACCGGCGGCCCGCGGGAAGGGACGGCGCGGATCGTCGAGACCCTGCTCGGGCTGGCGACGATCGTCGTCGTCTACCTGCTGGCCCGCCGGCTGAGCTGCGCCCCGGCGGGGCTGCTCGCCGCCCTCGGGGTCGCCGTCTACCCGCCCTTCATCCACTCGACGGGGGCGCTCTACAGCGAGCCGCCGGCGATGCTGACGCTGCCGCTGGGGATCCTCGCCTACCTCTGGGCGAGCGACACCGCCGAGCGCCCCGGCGCCGCCTGGCGGTTCCTCGTTCCGGGCTTCCTGTTCGGCCTGACGGCGCTGATCAGGCCCGAGTACCTGGCGGTGGGCGCCGCCTTCGTCCTGATCGCCGCGGTGCGGCTCTGGCAGGTCGGAGGGGCCCGTCCCGGCCCGAAGCTCGCCGGGGCGCTCGCGCTCGCGCTCGCGGTCGTCGTTCCGATCGTGCCGTGGACGATCCACAACATCGTCACCCTCGACCGCACCGTCCCGATCAGCACCGGCGGCGGCAAGGCGCTGTACGTCGGCACCCTGCTCCCTGCCGACGGCGAATACCAACGGGCCAAGGCGATCCTCGTCAAGCGCTACCTTCACCGCGACCTCGCGCCGAACTCCGAAGCGCTCGAAAAGGTCGACCCGACGCCGCTCTTCGACCACGTAGCCGAACGCCATCCGGACCTGCCCCGCGACCAGGCGCTCGGCAAGGTCGGCAAGGAAGACTTCTCCAAGTACTTCTCCGAAGACCCGGTGGAATACGCCGCGATGACCGTTCGCAAGGTCTGGCGGATGTGGAGCGGCGGCGTCGGCGACGCGATGAGCGCCACCGCGGGGCGGGTCATCCAGGTCCTGATCGTGGCCCTCGGCCTCGGTGGCCTGATCCTGCTCGGAACGCGCCGGCGCTGGTGGGAGCTGGTCGCTACGGCGACCCCGATCGCCCTCGTCACCCTGGTCGGCGCGGCGACCCTGGCGGCCACCCGCCGCAACGAGGTCCTGATGACACTGGTCTTTCCGCTTGCCGGCGTGACCCTGGCCTGGGCCGGCGCCGCCCTATCCTCAAGCGGCCCATGGTCCCGACCGCAGACCTCTTCCCTTCAGAACTGACCGCGCTCCGCCTCGCCGGCCTTGTGCTCGGCGTGGCCCTCATCGCCTACGCGATCGTCCGGCGCCGCTCACTGCGCAATGCCGACGTCCTGATCCTGTTTCTCGCCGGGCTCGGGCTGGCGCTCGTCTCGGGGACGGAAATCACCGACACCCTGCTCTCGGCCTTCTCCTTCGAAAAGGGCAACGGCGGGCGGATCCTCGGCCTCGCCGTCTTCGCGATCTTCATCCTCTTCCTACTGATCCTGCGCGCGCTCTCGCAGGCGGCCCGCAACGCGCGCCAGCTCTCCGCGGTTCTCGAGGGTCTGGCCTGGGAGGAGTTCCGCCAGGCGGCGCTGCCGGAGCGCTTCCGCGGCAGGGTCGCGGTCGTCGTCCCCGCCTTCAACGAGGCGGAGAACATCGGCTATGTCCTCGACCGGATCCCGACGGAGGTGTGCGGCGTCGGGACGGCGGTGCTGGTGATCGACGACGGCTCGCGCGACGGCACCGCCGAGGTCGCCGCCACCCACGGCGCCCTCGTCGCCCGCCACGTCATCAACCGCGGTGGCGGCGCCGCCCTGCGGACCGGTTACCGGCTGATGGTCGAGTCCGGCGCCGAGGTCGTCGTCACCCTGGACGCCGACGGTCAGCACCTGCCCTCGGAGATGGAGCGGCTTGTGCAGCCGGTCCTCGACGGTGAGGTCGACGTCGCCCACGGCTCACGCGTGCTCGGCGACGCCGATCGCAACCACTTCGCCCGCGAGATGGGGATCGTCTTCTTCAACCGTCTCGTCTCGCTCATCACCCGCACCCACGTCACCGACTGCTCGAACGGCTACCGGGCCGTCCGCACCACCGTCCTCCCGCAGCTCGTCCTGCGCCAGGAGCAGTTCCACACATCCGAGTTCATGATCGAGGCGATCAAGCGGGGGGTGCCGGCGAAGGAGGTCCCGGTCACCGTCGAGCAGCGCCTCCACGGCCACTCGAAGAAGCCGGCGGTCGTCCGCTACGGGGTCGGCTTCGCCAACGCCATCGTCCGCACCTGGCTTAGGTAACAAGGTTGACCCGCGCCCCCCGGACGCGGGAGCGGAGGCGGCGGCGGCTTACTCCACTCCGGGGTGGCGGACGGCCTCGGGATCAGGCAGGTAGAGGTCGGTGCCGCAGCGCGGGCAGACCTGGACGTAGAGCTTGAGGGCTTTGCCGCAGGTCGGGCACTGCCGTTCGGGTTCGGTCTTCTCGGTGCGGTAGAGGATCACCGCGATCAGGCCGAGCAGCGGCACGGCGGTGCCGATCACGAGCCAGATCCAGAATGAGCTGCCCTTGCCGCGGCCGATGATCCCGGTCGCGAGGCCGAATGAGAAGGCGATGACGAGGTACGCCACCGCTCAATTGTCGCTCTTGGCGCCGATCCGCTCCATGATCAGGCGGTTGACCTCGCCCCCGTCGGCCCGACCCTGGGTCTCCCGCATGACGGCGCCGACGATCTGACCGATTGCCTTGCGGTTGCCGCTGCGGATCTGCTCGACGGCGTCGGGGTTGGCCTCGACGGCGGCCGCGACCACTCCCTCGAGCTCGCTCGAGTCGGCCTGGCCGAGGCCCTCGCGCTCGACGATCCCAGCCGGGTCGCCCCCCTCCTCGACGAGGGCGGCGAGCACGGTCTTTGCGCTGCCGTGGGTGATCTGCTTCTCCTGGACCATGCCGATCAGGGCCGCAAGCGCCGCCGGCTCGACCTTCGAGCCCGCCGCATCGCCATCGCCCGCCTGGCGCAGCGCAGCCGCCAGCTCGCCCGTCACCCAGTTGGCGACGACTCGCGGCTCGATCCCCTCCGCCTCTGCGACGGTCCGCTCGAAGTACCCGGCGGTCTCCGGGTCGCCGGCGAGGAGGGCTGCGGTGTCGGCGGCCACCCCCAGCTCGCCGCCGTAGCGCTCGGTCCGGGCCTCGGGCAGCTCCGGCAGCGAGTCGCGCGCCTCACGCAGCATCTCCTCGGTCGGCGCCAGCGGCACCAGGTCGGGCTCTGGGAAGTAGCGGTAGTCGTGGGCCTCCTCCTTCGAGCGCAGCGGGGTCAGGGTGCCGTCGGTCGGGTCGAAGTGGAGCGTCTCCTGGACGACCGACTCCCCCGCCTCGACCAGCCCCCGCTGGCGCGCCAGCTCGGCCTCGATCCCGCGCTCGAGGAAGCGGAAGCTGTTCATGTTCTTGAGCTCGGTCTTCGTCCCGAGCACCTCGCTCCCGGCCGGCCGGACCGAGACGTTGGCGTCGACCCGCAGGCTCCCCTCCTCCATGTTGACGTCGGAGACGTCGAGCTGGCGCACCGTGGTCCGCAGCAGCCGCGCCCACTCGGCCGCCTCGGCGGCCCCGCGGAGGTCGGGCTCGGTCACTATCTCGACCAGCGGCGTGCCGCCGCGGTTGAAGTCGACGAGCGAGGCGCCGGAGCCGTGGATCCGGCCGGAGCCGCCGAGGTGGACCATCTTCGCCGCGTCCTCCTCGAGATGGGCGCGGTGGATCCTGACCCCGCCGAGCCTGCCGGCGCCGGCGAGCGGAATGTCGTACTGGCTGATCTGGTAGGCCTTCGGACTGTCGGGATAGAAGTAGTTCTTGCGGTGGAAGATCGAGCGCGGGGCGACATCGCACCCGAGCGCGGCGGCGATCTTCAGCGCGTAGCGGACCGCCTCTTCGTTCGGGACCGGGAGGACGCCCGGGTGGGCGAGGCAGACCGGGCAGGTGTGGACGTTGGGCTCGTCGCCGAAGGAGAGCGCGCAGCCGCAGAACATCTTCGTCCTGGTCGATAGCTGGACGTGGATCTCCAGCCCGATCACCGCCTCGAGCTCAGGCACCGCCGTCCCCCTCCGGCCGGGCGTCGAACCCGATGTCCTGCTCGAGCGCGAACGCCGCCTCCAGCAGCCCCTGCTCGGCGAACGCCGGCGCCGCGATCTGGAACCCGACCGGCAGCCGCGTGCCGCCGCCCTCGGGCTCGGCGAGGCCGGCGGGGATCGAGATCGCCGGGATCCCGGCGAGCGGCATCGGCACGGTGAAGAAGTCGTTCATGTACATCGCCAGCGGGTCGTCGGTCTTCTCCCCCAGCTCGAAGGCGACCGTCGGCGAGGTCGGGGTGACGACGAAGTCGAAATCGGAGAAGACCGCGCGGTAGTCCTCGGCGATCTTCGTCCGCACCCGCTGGGCGCGGCCGTAGTAGGCGTCGTAGTAGCCCGAGGAGAGCGCGTAGGTGCCGAGCATGATCCGCCGCTTGACCTCCTCGCCGAATCCCGCCGCTCGCGTCTCCTCGTACATCTCGATCAGGTCGTCCGCCTCGTGTCGGATGCCGTAGCGGACGCCGTCGTAGCGGGCGAGGTTGGCCGAGGCCTCGGCGGGGGCGATCACGTAGTAGGCCGAGATCCCGTGCTCGGCGTGCGGCAGCGGCGCCTCGGCTATCTCGCCGCCGAGGCCCTCGATCCTTGCCAGGGTCGCATCGAACACCTCGCGGACCCCGGCCGCGATCGAGTCCTCGGCGAGCTCGGCCGGGATCGCGAAGCGGAGGCCCTTCAGATCCTCGCGGTCGGGGGCGGCTATCCCGCCCTCGATCCCGACCGAGGTCGAGTCGCAGCTGTCGCGGCCCTCCATCGCCGCGAGGAGCAGGGCGGCGTCGGTGACGTTGCGGGTCAGCGGCCCGCACTGGTCGAGCGAGGAGGCGAAGGCGATCATCCCGTAGCGGGAGATCGCGCCGTAGGTCGGCTTCAGGCCGACGATCCCGCAGAGCGCCGCCGGCTGGCGGATCGAGCCGCCGGTGTCGGTCCCGATCGCGCACGGGGCGAGGCCGCCGGCCACGACGGCGGCCGAGCCGCCGGAGGAGCCGCCCGGGACCCGGCCATGGTCCCAGGGGTTGAGGACCGGCCCGTAGGCCGAATTCTCGTTCGAGGAGCCCATCGCGAACTCGTCCATGTTGGTCTTGCCGAGGACGCGGGCGCCGGCGGCGTCGAGGCGGCGGACGGCGGTCGCCGTGTAGGGAGGGTGGTAGCCCTCGAGGATGCGCGAGCCGGCGGTTGTCGGCGTCCCCTCGGTGCAGAAGATGTCCTTGACCGCGACCGGGATCCCGCGCAGCGGCCCGTCGGCGACCTCATAGGCGGTCCCGTCCTCGACCGGGCTGAGGTAGGCGTTGAGCTCGTCGCCTGCCGCCGCCCGCTGCCAGGCCTCGAAGTACTCCTCGGGGGAGAGCGAGCCGGAGGCGATCGCGGCGGCGGCCTCGGCCACCGTCAGGTCGAGCATCTCCGCGCTCACTATTCGGCCTGGGGAGAGGGGACGCGGAAGGCGCCGTCGGCGGGGTCGGGCGCCTGCTCGAGGACGACGTCCCTCGGCCAGCTCGGACGCGGCTCGTCTGGGCGCAGCACGTTCTCGAGGTCGACCACGTGCGAGGTGGGCTCGACGTCGTCGAGGTCGAGCTCGGCGATCCGGTCGACGTGGCCGAGGATCCCGGAGAGCTCCCCCGCCATCCGCTCGACCTCCTCGTCGGAGAGGCGCAGGCGCGCCAGCCTCGCGACGTGCAGTACCTGCTCCCGATCGATCATCGCTGCGATTCTAAGGTCGTCTCCCGGGTGAGTGCCGGGTCAGGGCGCGGTGACGATCGGCGACTTCGCGCCCTCGCAGATCACCGGTCGCTGCGGCAGGTGGTACCTGAGGACTTCGGCGTAGACCTTGGAGCCGCTCAACCGCGATGAGATCGTCATCCCCCACTGACCGAACATCCCGGGAAAGACCGAGTTCACCTTCTTGTCCTTGCCCGGTTCCACCTTCATCAGCCTGATCATGCTCTCTTCGCAGAACTGCGCCGGCGCTTCGGAGCTGACGGTCCCTTTGATCTTGTGGGCCGAGCGTTCGACCGAGATCGTCAGCTTGACCGGGTAGACGTGAGTCTTCCCGGCCGAGACGGCGGGGACGAGGACGGCCGACAGGACCACCGCGGCCATCGCGAGGGCTACAACGTCGAGGATGGCGCGTCTCATCGCGGCGACCGTAACACGGGCCCCCCGCCCGCCAACTCCTCGCCGCAACTGGCTGCTCAGCCAGTTAGAGTGCCGCCCGATGCGGGGAGAGAGAGCGGAGCGCTTCGTCGTCCTCAACCTACGGCTGCTCGCCGTCAGCTTTGCGGTCGTCGGGATCCTCTTCATCGCCGCTCCCGACGGCGTCCTCGGCGTCATCTCCGACCTCGGCGACGACATCGGCAGCTTCACCCGGGCGCCGGAAACGACCGAGCAGCTCTGGCTCTCGCTCGGGTTCGCCTACATGGTCGTGATCGCCGCCCTCTGCGTCGTCGCCCAGGACGACGTCGTCCGCTACCGGCCGCTGATCATGGTCCTCGCGATCGGCAAGACGGCCTCCTCGCTCAGCTCGCTCGGTTTCTTCCTCTTCGACGAAGACGTCTTCGCCTACCTCCTGAACTTCCTCGTCGACGGGTTCCTCGCCCTCCTCGCCCTCTGGCTCTGGTCGCTTGCGGGGCGCGTAGGGCGCTCGCCGGCCCCCGGCTGAAGGCGCGCGCCGGGGCTCTCGGCCGCCGAGCAGCGCACCCTCAGCGCGATCTGCGAGGCGATGGCCCCCGCGATCGACGGTCTGCCCGGCGCCGAGGTCGAGGTCGACGTCTCGGGCCGGGTCGGCAAGTTCGTCCGCTCCCTCTCGCCGCGAATGCTGAGCCGGATCCGGCTCGCCCTGCGCGCCTTCGAGTGGCTGCCCTTCCCCTGGCGCTTCAGCCGCCTCGACCGGCCCGCGCGCGAAGACTTCATGAGCCGGATGGAGGACTCGCGGTTCAGCCTCTTCCATGAGCTGGTGCTGATGGCGAAGACCTTCGGGACGCTCGGCTACGCCGTCGACCCGGGAGTCGAGCGCTCGCTCGGAATCGAGACGGGCTGCGCGCTTGCCGACGGCTCTCTGCCCGAGCCCGCCGGGTCGCTCGGGGACCTTGCGCCGGCCGGCGACGGCGAGGAGTGCGATGTCGTCATCGTCGGCTCCGGCGCCGGCGGCGCCGCCGCGGCGACGGTGCTCGCGGAGGCCGGGCTCGACGTGATCGTCCTCGAGGCCGGCGCCCACTACAACCGCGACACCTACCCGAGCGACCAGCTCGAGGCGATCACGTCGATCTATCGCGACGCGGGGCTGACCATCGCCGAGGGCCGGCCGTCGATCCCGGTCCCGGTCGCGAGGACGGTGGGCGGGACGACGGTGATCAACTCCGGTACCTGCTTCCGGGCGCCGGAGCACGTACTTCAGCACTGGCTCGAGGCCCACGGCCTAGCGTGGGCCGCGGACCTCGACCCGGACTTCGCCGAGGCCGAGGAGTTCCTGCGCGTGCAGCAGCTGGATCCGGAGCGGATGGGGCGCAACGGCCAGCTGGCGATGGAGGGAGCCGAGTCGCTTGGCGTCAGCGGCGGCCCGATCTCCCGCAACGCCGGGTCCTGCGTCCAGTGCAGCTCCTGCCCGTACGGCTGCCGGATCGACGCCAAGCGCGGGATGCACGTCAGCTACCTGCCGCGGGCGGTGGCCGCCGGAGCTCGCCTGCGCGCCGGCGTCGACGTCCGCCGCGCCCTCGTCGAGGACGGCCGCGCGGTCGGCGTCGGCTGCGTCGCCGGCGCCCCCGAAAACGGGCGCCCCCATCCCTACACCGTCCGCGCCCGCCTGGCGACGATCGTCGCCGGCGGGGCCCTCGGCACCCCGGAGCTGCTGAAGCGCTCGCGCCTCGGCGGCGACCAGGTCGGGCGCAACCTCCACCTCCACCCCGCCTGCTGGGTCGGCGCCCGCTACGAGGAGGAGGTGCGCGGCTGGGAGGGGGTGATGCAGAGCTACTACGTCGATGAGTGGGAGGCGGAGAGGGTCCTGCTCGAGGCGACCTTCACCCCGCTCCCGTTCGGCGGCCCCTGGCTGCCGGGGACGGGGCGCGAGCACCAGGAATCGCTCCTCGCCTACAGCCGGATCGGGTCGATCGGGGTCCATCTCACGGACCGCTCGGCCGGACGCGTCGGCCTCGCCGGCGACGGGGAGCTGCGGATGACCTACTCGCTCGGCGACGACGACGCGAGGCGGGTCGCGTTCGGGATCGCCCGCGCCGCCGAGGTCCACTTCGCCGCCGGCGCCGCCGAGGTCTACCCGAACATCGGCCGCGTCCCGGTCCTGCGCCCGGGCGACCTGCCCGAGTTCGAGGCGACCGCCTTCCGGCCCTCCGAGCTGCGCCTCGAGGCCTTCCACCCGATGGGGACCGCGCGAATCTCCTCCGACCCCGGTGCGGGCGTATGCGCGCCCGACGGCTCGGTCAACGGCGTCTCGGGTCTCTACGTCGCCGACGCCTCGCTGTTCCCGACCGCGGTCGGCGTCAACCCGATGATGACCATCATCGCCCTCTCCAAGCGCGTCGCCGGCGGGATCGTGGCCGCGTAGGACGGCGTCCTTCCGCCGGCTCCCTATTGGGGTGGCGGCTGCTGCCCCTGGGGAGGTGGGGGAGGCGGCTGCTGCGGCGGGTACTGGGGTTGTTCCGGCGCCGGCGGCGGAGGCGGCTGCTGTTGGGGCGGTGGCGCCGGCGGCGGTGGCGGTTGCTGGCCCGGCTGCTCCGGCAGTGCGGGTGGCGGCTGCTGTCCGGGAACCTGACCCGCGGGCGGCGGGGGCGGTGGCTGATGGCCCCCTCCCCCGCCCGGCGCGCCGCCGCCGCCGCCCCCACCGGAGAGGCGGTCCGCTGCGTCGCCGAACGAGGTCCCTTCCTCGCGCATCGCCGTGTAGCCGCCGTAGGCGATTCCCGCCGCGGCGGCGAGGCTGACGAAGATCCAGAACTTGAGCGTGATGTCGACCGAGACGCCGCCGAAGTCGGCGCCGCCGGGCGGATCGATGATCCGGTAGAGGATCAGCAGGAAAGCGAGGCCGCCGAGGACGGCGACGAGGGTGTTGAGTGAGAAGGGCGGCTCGATATCGGCCTCGGTGAGGCGGATCACGGCCACCGCGATCGCGACGACGATCGCCGCCAGCAGGAAGATCGGGATCACGTCGAGCGCGTCCCAGGCGCTGCCGCCGGCGCCTTCGATCGTGCCCGAGAAGCCCTGGACGCTCGAGACCTTGGCGCCGAACCATTCGAAGAACATCAGGATGAAGAGGAGGATCGCGGAGACCGCCGAGATCTTCTCCCCCGTGCTCAGCCTGTCGAGTTCCATCAGCTCACTCCCTCCTGAAATTCGGGGACGGGCGGACCCTACACCCGGGCCCGGGCGGCAGCGACGGTGTTGACGAGCAGCATCGCGATCGTCATCGGCCCGACGCCACCGGGCACCGGCGTTATCGCCGCGGCCACCTCCGCCGCAGCCTCGAAGTCGACGTCGCCGCTGAGCCCGTCCTCGGTCCGGTTCATCCCGACGTCGATGACGACCGCGCCGGGCTTGATCGCGTCGGCGCCGAGCAGCCGCGGCACCCCGACCGCGGCGACCAGGACGTCCGCGCGCCTGCAAACGGCCGGAAGGTCCCGCGTCCGCGAGTGGCAGATCGTGACCGTCGCGTTCGCGGCCAGGAGCAGGCGCGCGATCGGCACGCCGACGAGCTTCGAGCGGCCGACGACCACCGCCTCGGCTCCTTCGAGGTCGACGCCCTGCGTGTGAAGAAGCTCCATCACACCGGCCGGCGTGCAGGGCGTCAGCCCGGGAGTTCCGTGGGCGAGGAGGCCTGCGTTGACCGGGGTCAGGCCGTCGACGTCCTTGCCGGGATCGATCGTTGCGACGACGCGATCGGGGTCGATCTGGTCGGGAACCGGGAGCTGGACGAGGATCCCGTCGACCGCATCGTCGAGGCCGAGGCCGACGACCAGGTCGAGCAGCTCCTCCTCGCCGGTATCCGCCGGCAACCCGTGATGGATCGAGTCGATTCCGACCTCCTCGCAGGCGCGCCGCTTGTTGCGGATGTAGACCTCGGATGCGGGGTCCTCGCCGACGAGGACGGTCGCCAGCGCCGGCGCCCTGCCGTGCTCGGACTCGAACGCCCTCACCTCATCCGCGACCCGCGCGCGCACCGCGGCGGCGACAGCCTTGCCGTCGATGATCTCCGCCGCCACCGCCGCTACCGCTTTCGGATCGGCGCGTAGTCGGCCATCAGCTTGCGCTCGGTGCCGTCCTCGGCGAAGCGGACGATGACCACGCCGCCCGCCTCGACGCCGGTGACGACGCCCTCGCCGAACGACGCATGCACTACGTCATCGCCGGTCCGCAGCTCGAGCGTCGGGCCCGGGTCGATCGGCGCCGGGGCCGACGGCCCGCCCACCCCGCCGCCGAAGCCGAGGCCGCCGGCTCCCACGGCACTCGAGTGGCGCTCGGTCAGCTCAGCCGGCAGCTCGTCGACGAACCGTGACGGCAAGTTGCGCTCGGCCCGCCCGAACAGGCGCCGTTCGCGGGTCCATGTCATGTACAGGCGGCGCCTGGCGCGGGTGATCCCGACGTAGCAGAGGCGGCGCTCCTCTTCCTCCCCGCCCTCTTCGAGCGCCCGCATGTGGGGGAAGGCGCCGTCCTCGCAGCCGACGATGAAGACCGTGTCGTACTCGAGACCCTTCGCGTTGTGGAGGGTCATCAGGGTGATCACCGACTCGTCCCGCAGCCCGTCCTGCTCGGTGTAGAGGGAGATCTGCTGGAGGAACTCCTCCAGCGGTGAGAGGTCGCCCTCGCCCTCGAGCGCGCGGTTGGCGTCGAACTCCGCCGCCACCCCGACCAGCTCCTCGAGATTCTCGGCCCGTCCTTCGGCCTCGACCGTGCGCTCGGCGGCGAGGGCGTCGAGGTAGCCGGTCTCGCGCAGGGTCGCCTCGAGCAGCTCGGCGACCGGGCTTTCATCGGCACGACCGCGGAGGCCCTCCATCGTCTCGTGGAAGCGGGCGATCGCCCTGATCGCCGCCGCTCCCATCCCCGGGACCTCCTCGACCGCCCCGGCGACCTCCCAGATCGGCTGCCCGGTCGTGTTCGCGTGCGATGCGAGCCGGCCCTGGCTCGTTTTCCCGATCCCGCGCCGGGGGGAGTTGACCACCCGCCCGAAGGAGACCTGGTCGGAGGGGTTGACCAGGAGGCTCAGGTAGGCGACCGCGTCCTTGATCTCGGCCCGCTCGTAGAACTTGGTCCCGCCGATCACCTGGTAGGGAAGCTCGAAGCGGACGAGCGTGTCCTCGAGGACCCGGCTCATCGCGTTGGTCCGGTAGAAGACGGCGACGTCCTCCCGCCTCACCCCGTCCTCCTCGCCGAGCCGCTCGATCTCGCCGGCGACCCAGCGCGCCTCCTCGTGCTCGTCGGAGAGCTCGGAGAGCCGCACCGGCTCGCCTCCCTCGAGGTCGGTCCAGAGGTGCTTCGGCCGGCGCTGGCGGTTGCGGTCGACGACCGCGTTGGCGGCGGAGAGGATCGTCTGCGTCGAGCGGTAGTTCTGCTCGAGCTTGACGACCTCGGCCTCGGGGAAGTCGCGCTCGAAGTCGAGGATGTTGCGAATGTCGGCGTGCCTGAACCCGTAGACCGAGTTGTGCGTCACCAGCCCGTTTGCGACGAAATTGTGCGTTCCGTCGACATTGATGTCGTAGACGGGTCTATCCAACTCGATCCGCTCGACCGACTCGACGGCGTCGTAGCCGCCGTCTTCGGAGAACATCGTCATCCCTGGGCGAACCGAGGCCGCTGGGATGCAGGGCAGGGAGTTTCCGATGATTCTGCCGCTCTGCTTCTCCCCCATGCGGCCCAGAAATTGGACGTCGACGTCCAGCGCCGACTTTATGTCCCCGGCCATGCGGACCGCCTCGCCGAAGTCCTTGACGACCGTCTCGAATCGCCACGAGCTCGAGTTCGGCTTCGCCTCGCGGGTCTTCAGCCCAATTACCTCAAGTGCCTGCCGACCCTCGGAATCACGACCCACGAGCGCAATTCGATGCATCGCCCTTTCTCCGCGACGCTCCGCGCAAAGAGTCACCCTCAGGACCCTGCGCCGCCCGTCCGAAGTCGCAGCGACGTGATGCGGGTGCTGCAGGCTGAGGCCCTCGTCTTCGATCAGGCGGCGCCCCCCGGCATCGGTGTCCAGCGACGTGAAAATCCGATCGATCAACGCCTGGTTCCCGATCAGGCTCTTCCCGGTTGCCGATTTTCGGCGCTTGAACGGAATCATCGGCAGCCCATAGCGAAGCGAGAGCGTCACCTCCGCTGCCCGCGCCTCTGCATCGGTGGCGTGCGCCGAGATCACCCAGACCGCGTCGGCATGCTCGTGCAGACATCGCTGGCGGATGCCAACCTGCCCTTTCCCGCGCTGGGTGTACACGCGAGGTCCCGACCCGGAAGCCGACCCCCCGCTTCCACATCAAATAGGCGAGGTGCATCTGGGGGGTCGTCCCGAGCCGGTATCCGGCGAAATGCATGTGCTCGGGGGTGCTCACAATGCGTCGGCCCGCGCGGGTCGCAATCTCGATCCCGTCGGCCTCCCACGCCTTGAAGACCCCGCTCACCCTGGCGGGGCGAAAGTCAGCGCTGCCGTGACACGACATGACCTCGTCGCCTTCCCCCAGCTCCTCGATCGGTCGCCGCGAGCCATCTCCCATCGTGACGAGGGTGCCCTCGACCAGGCACTGATCCTCGTCGCCCACGACCATCAAATTGCCGTGCTCGGCGGTGAGCAGCTGCAGGAGCCGGTACTGGGCCCGGTTGGTGTCCTGGTACTCGTCGACGAGGACCTGGCGGAAGGTGTTCCGCCAGCGGTTGCGGACCTCCTCGAAGAGCTCCAGCGCGTTGACGATGCGGACCAGGAGGTCGTCGAAGTCCATCGCGTTCGCCGCCAGCATCCGTTTCTCGTAGAGCGCGTATGCCGCGGCGACGGTCTCTTCGAAGGTGTTGTCGCGCGCCGACTGGGTGAAGGTGTCGACGTCGATCAACTGGTTCTTGGCGCCGGAGATCTGGGCCCGGATCGCGCGGGGCGGGTAGCGCTTGGGGTCGATCCCGAGCTCCTCGGTGCACCGTTTCAGCATCCGCAGCGAGTCAGACTCGTCGTAGATCGTGAAGCTCCGCGAGTAGCCGAGGCGCTCGGCGTCGGCGCGGAGCATCCGCGCGCAGGCCGAGTGGAAGGTCATCACCCACATCGCCCGGGTCGAGCGCCCGACCAGCTCGGTGACGCGCTCGCGCATCTCCGAGGCCGCTTTGTTGGTGAATGTGATGGCGAGGATCTCGCCCGGCCGGGCGGCGCCGGTCGCGAGCAGGTAGGCGATCCGGCGGGTCAGGACCCGGGTCTTGCCGGACCCGGCTCCGGCGACGACCAGCAGCGGCCCCTCGCCATGTAGGACGGCCTCGCGCTGCGGCCCATTGAGCTCGGCCAGCAGCCGCTCGGTGCGGTCGGCGCCGACCTCGGTCGGGGCGGCGTCGGAGCCGCCGGCGGGGTCATTCGGGGTCTCCGGCTCGGTCTGAAGCATCTCCAGCCGAGAATAGAGGGAGTGGCGGAAGGCTCAGCCTCCGGCCGAGGAGCGCCCGGTCCGGGGCTGCGGCTCGGGCTCCTCGGCGGTCCGCCGGCCGTCGCCGTCGAGCTCGGCGAGGCGCCGCTCGACGTCCGCGATCCGCTCCGAGAGCCGCTTGATCGCCTCGGCGATCGGGTCCGGGAGGTGGATCCAGTCCGTGTCGGGGCCTTCGACCCGCCGCCCTTCGACCCGTACCGGATGGCCCGGGTTGCCGACGACGGTCGACCCGGGCGGGACGTCCTCGACGACGACGGTGTTGGCGCCGATCTTGGCCCCGTCGCCGACCGAGATCGGGCCGAGCAGCTTCGCCCCCGAGCCGACGGTGACGTAGTCGCCGAGCGTAGGGTGGCGCTTCCCGGGCTGGAAACCGGTTCCGCCGAGGGTCACCCCCTGGTAGAGGGTCACCCGCTCGCCGATTTCGGCCGTCTCGCCGATCACGACGCCGGATCCGTGGTCGATGAAGAGCTCGTCGCCGATCCGAGCGGCCGGGTGGATCTCGACCCCCGTGATCGCGCGGCTCAGGTAGGCGATCGTCCGCGGGATGATCGGAACTCCAGCTCCGTGCAGGGCGTGGGCGATGCGGTGGGCGAGCAGCGCCTGAACCCCCGCCCACCCGGTCAGGATCTCGAATGTCGAGACGCCCTTCGAGGCGGGGTCGCGCTCGCGGGCGGCCCTGACGTCGGCCCGAACCTCGCGCAGCACCCTGTTCAGTGCCTCGATCACGGTGCAAAGAAGGGTAGGGACACGTAGCGCTCGCCCGAGTCGCAGACGATCGTCACGACCCGCTTCCCGGCAAGGTCAGGCCGCCCGGCGACCTCGAGCGCCGCCCTGATGTTCGCCCCGGCCGAGATCCCGGCCAGGATGCCCTCCTTGCGGGCCGCGAGGCGGGCGGTCTCGAGCGCCTCCTCGTCGTCGACGGTCATCACCTCGTCGATGACCGAGCGGTCGAGGACCTCGGGGACGAAGCCCGGACCGATTCCCTGGATCTTGTGCGGGCCGGGTGCGCCGCCGGAGAGAACCGGCGAGGTCGCCGGCTCGACGGCGACGACCAGCGTCTCGGGGCTGCGCTCGCGCAGCATCCGGCCGACGCCGGTGATCGTCCCCCCGGTCCCGGCGCCGGTGACGAAGGCGCCGATCTCCCCGTCGCAGTCGTTCCAGATCTCCTCGGCGGTGGTACGGCGGTGGATCTCGGGGTTCGCGGGGTTGGAGAACTGCTGCGGCATGAACCCCTTGCGCTGGTCCCGGATCCGCTCGGCGAGCTCGACAGCCTCGTTCATCCCTCCCATCGAGGGGGTCTCGCGGACCTCGGCTCCGTACGCGCGCAGCAGCTTCGCCCGCTCGCGGCTCATCCCCTCGGGCATCGTCAGGATCAGCTCGTAGCCGCGTGCCGCGCAGACCATCGCCAGAGCGATTCCGGTGTTGCCGCTGGTCGGCTCGACGATCACCGTTCGGCCGGGGGCGATCTCACCCGCCTCCTCGGCGGCGTCGATCATCGCGACCCCGATCCGGTCCTTGACCGAGCCGCCGGGGTTGAGGTACTCGAGCTTGGCGCAGACCTCGGCGCCGACGCCCTCACCGAGCCGCCGCAGCGCGACGAGCGGCGTGCCGCCGACCGTCTCCGATGCCTCCGCATGAATTCGCATCGGGGAAGTATCGCCCGGCATCGCTACCTTTGAGGGCGATGAGATGCAGGGGAGCAATCCTCGCCGCACTGGCGGCGCTGATGTTGCTGCCGGGCGCCGCCTCGGCCGCGACGCTCGTCCCACTCGCCTCGCCCGGCTCCTTCGCCAGCGAACCGGTCTTCGCCACCTCGCCCCCCGCCGACCCGCGCGTCTTCATCGTCGAACGCGGAGGCGGCGTGCGAATCGTCGAAAACGGGGAACTGCTGGCGAAACCATTCCTCACGGTGCCCAACGTCGACACCGACGTCGAGCGCGGGCTTCTATCGATCGCCTTCCCCCCCGACTACGCGACCAGCGGCCTCTTCTACGTCTTCACCGTCGCCGCCGGCCCCGACGAACTCGACCCGGAAGCCGAAGCGGGCCAGATCCGGATCGTCGAGTACCACCGCTCCGCGGACCCCAATGTCGCCAATGAGAGCTCGGCGCGGCTCGTCTTCTCGACCGAGCACGGCGCCGGCAACCACAACGGCGGCCAGATCATGTTCGGGCCCGAAGGGCTCCTCTACATCACGCTGGGCGACGACGCCAACAGCTCGAACGCCCAGTCCATCAACAACTTCTACGGCAAGGTCCTGCGGATCGACCCCGGCAACCCACCCGGGGAACCGACATACAGCGTGCCGGAGTCGAACCCGACCTTCCCCGAAGACTTCAAGTCGGCGATCTACTCGATCGGGCTGCGCAATCCCTACCGCGCGTCGTTCGGCCCCGACGGCGAACTGGTTGTCGGAGACGTCGGCGAGGGGACCTGGGAGGAGGTCGACGTCGGCCTCCCGACCGGGACCCCGGCGGCCACCACCCTCGCCGGCGCCAACCTCGGCTGGCCGATCTGCGAGGGGTTCTGTCCCTCGCCGCCCCCACAACCGGGACTGACTGAACCCGTCTTCGAGTACCCGCACAGCGGCCCCTCCGAAGAGACCACCGGCTGCGCGATCCTCGGCGGATACGTCGTCCGCGACCAACGGTTGACCGGGCTGACCGGCCGCTACCTCTACGGGGACCTCTGCCGCACCGATCTGAGGACCCTCAACCTGAGCGCCCCGGGCGCCGACCCGCAGCCGGCCGGGATCTCGATCCCCGAAGGCCAGCTGCGCGGTTTCGGGGAAGACTCGCGCGGCTGCGTCTACGTGCTGACGACCGAGATGGCCTACCGCGTCGCGTCCTCTGCCGAAGCCGGCGCCGCGTGTCCGACGCCTATCGCTTGCACTTGTCCGCCGCCACCTGAACGCCCTCCCCCCGGGCCCAACGGCGACAAGACGCCACCGGGCCTGACGGTCAAGGGGGGGTCGCAGAAGCTTCGCCGCTACGTCAACGTGGTCGCGACCTGCGACGAGACCTGCGACCTGCGAGCGAGCGGCGGTCTGCGGATATCGAAACCGCAGGGCGGCGCCTCGAGAAGCTCCATGCTTGCCTGCGATCCGCAAGCGTGCAAGCCGCCCGGCATGAGCGTGGTGCGACTGAGCTCGGAGGCGGCCGGCATCCCGGTCGAGATGCGGTTGAAGATGAAGAAGACGGTCTTCGATCGTGCCAGGGACGCGAGGAATGCAGGCCGTAGGGTCCGTGCCGCGCTCGAAGTCGCGGCGATCGGAGCCGGCGGCAGTAGGACCCTGAAAAAGGTCAGCATCGTTCTGCGCTGACCGCCGGCTCTAGGGCCAGCGCGAGCAGGAGTTGATCGCTTCTTCGCGTTCAGCCGTTTGCGTCGCCGTCTCCTTGAGGACGACCGGGTGCTTCAGATCGACTTCGGCCAGGCAGTTCCGATAGTGCAGCTCGCCGCCGATCCAGACCAGGATCAGGACGACGATCAGCCCGGCGATGCCGATCACGATCGCGGCCGACCGCTTGATCGTGGCGGTGACGTCCATTTTCACGCCCGTTGCCACCCCTTTCGGTTTCCTCCGGAACCTCATCTGACCGGCGTAGGCTAAACGCCAGGGCGTCAGATGCCGATGGACCCCGGGAGATGACCGCTCCCGACCGCCGTCCCGCGACGGAGACCCTCAGGCGGCGCTTCAACTGGAAGACCTGCTTCCTCGCCGCCGTCCTCGGCGTCAGCCTGGCGCTCCTCTCCACCGACGCTCCCACCGCCCTCGTCCTCGCGGCACCTGTGATCGGCGCGATCTACGCGGCCCTGTTCATGTCCGGGACCCGCTTCTTCGGGTGGCTGTTCGCGAAGGTCCTCTTCAAGGACTGAGCACTCGAGGTCCGCACGCCTACCATCGAGAGATGCCACTCGCCCTCGGGCAGCGCCTTCTTTTTCGACACGCCCTCCACGGCAGCTGGATCGTGATCGTGGCCCTGATCGCCGTGATCCTCCTGATTCGCTTCTGGCCCGCCCTGGTCACCTGGTTCGAACGGCGGCGCTGAGCCGCCGGGAAATGCCCTCGTCTCTCAGCCGTCGAGGCGTGCAATCCAATCGGCTGTCCAGCGCACCGACGGGCACAATGACCGCAAGAAGTCCAACCACGCCAACCGCGATAGCCCAATGCTTCGGGCTGAAACCTATTGGGCTCGTCCGGCACCGACCTGCGAGAGTCGGGTTCGTCTGAGGATCGATTCTTTTCGAGAGAGGGAGCCCCTATGAAGAACCTGCGCAGCAAGCTGACCTACGCGAATGTGATGGCGACCGTGGCGGTGTTCATCGCCCTGGGCGGCGCCTCGTACGCCGCCACCCAGCTGCCGAAGAACAGCGTCGGCGCCAAGCAGCTCAGTAAGAACGCGGTCACCACCGCGAAAGTGAAGAAAGAAGCGATCACGGCCGCCAAGGTCAAGAAAGGCACCTTGACCGGCAAGCAGATCAACCTGGCGAAGCTGGGCACGGTGCCGAGCGCGACCCACGCCGCCAGCGCCGATTCGATTCCACCGGCCGAACCGATCCGACTAATCGGAGCGCCTGGGCAGCCCGGGTTCGAAAACGGCGCCACAAACTTCCCCTCGGAAGGTGCATTGGGCTTTCAGCAGGCCGGTTTCTACAAGGACGCCTTCGGGATCGTCCACCTGGAAGGGTTTGTGAAAAGAGGCAGCGGCCCCATCATCTTTAACCTTCCCCCCGGCTATCGCCCCGCAAGCGGCACGCTTCAGGCCTTCGAACAGATCAACAAAGCCGGCGTGTTCATTTTCGGAGGGTCGGCTGGACCATTCCAAGCCGGCAACGTGGTCGCCTCGGGGGAAGAACTTGCCGCGCTGGGCGGCATCACCTACCGGGCCGGGAGCTGAGCTGAGGCGCGAGCCCTAGATGAAATACATCTAGGTTAGGGGTGCCGGAACCGGCATTCTTGAGCGGTTTGGGCGTTCCGTTCGCCACTCGTTCGCCATTCTGTTCGCCAGTCACGCAGAACAGACGCAATCGTCTCGGCCCCGCCAATGACGGGCCAACTATGATCACCCCCTGTGAAGCCGCACCTCCGCACGGCCTTGATCTCTTCGATGGCGCTGGCGGCGATAGTCGTTGCGGTGACCGGCTGCGGGAGTAGCAGCAAGCCGGAATATTGCTCGGATGTGAGCAAGCTCGAAGCATCGGTCCACGAACTCGGAGTCGTTGAACTCGAAAGCGGCTCCTTGGCCGTCCTGGAAGCAGACCTGACGACGGTCCAGAAGAATGCGGACGCGGTCGTGACCTCGGCGAAAGAAGATTTCCCAAGCGAGACGAGCGCGCTGGAATCCTCCGTCTCGAGCCTCACCGACTCCATCGACAAGCTGCCCCCGTCCCCGACGACCCAGGAACTTCTCCTGCTCGCGCCGGAGATCAGCAGCGCAGTAAAGGCTTCCGAAGAACTCGAGGGCGCCACCGAATCGGCCTGCGAATAGGGCGGCCCACATCCCGAAGCCGCGAGCCGACTGGGCCGCGGGCTGCGACGATTTTGGGAGCCGTCCCATTATAGATTCATGCGACCCGGGCCACCCCGCCAGCACCCCGAGCCGCCTCCTCCTGGCGCTCCCGCTGCGCGGCGAGGTATGTGTCGAGCAGGCCCGCGGCCTCGGCCTCCGACCCCGGCATCAGATGGCCGTAGCGGTCGAGGGTGATCGAGACGTTTGCGTGGCCCATGAAGGTCTGGAGGGCCTTGGCGTTGACGCCGGCGGCAATCATCAGGGAGGCGAAGGTGGTGGTGTCGTTTCGCCGAAGGGCGACGACGATCCGGTTTTTGATCCCCGCCTTGCCTCCCGGCTGGAGGTAGAACCGACCGCCCCGGTTGGATACTTCGCCGTAGTAGGTCCCGGTTGAGTCCTGGCGCAGGAAGCTGTCGGAGCGCCATTCGGCCTGTTTGCCCGAGTAGCAGACGACCTGAGCGGGTTCGATTTCGGTAACGATGAAGTTGTCGTACTTCCGTTTCAGGACGCTGGTGAAGGTTCGGCGTCGTAGAAGCCGCTCTTGCCTTTCGCCAGGGGTCCCCCCGTGGCGAGAACAGAGTCCTGGCCCGTGAGGAGCGGGGCCGGTTCCCCCGTGGTCGACGCCGGATAGAGCCACGCCTTCCAGTTCCCGGAGGCTTCGGCCTGGAGCGCGATGCGTACGGAGCTGTTGTACGCGATTTCCGCGGCCAGGACACCGCCCAGCGTTGTAGTCACTCCCGCGACTCGCTTGACGACGATCAGGCACCGATGACCGGAGGATTTCCCGAGTTCGGAATAATCCACCACCGCTGCCATCAGCCAGTTTTCCGTATTCGTGTAGCGCAGGAAGACTCCGCGGCGCCAAGAGTTGAGCGAGGGCGACACTTCCGGGGTGACGTCGACGCTGACCTTCGCCGAAGTCGGTTCTGAGGTTCCGGCGATCGCGTAGCGGCCCGATCCTGAATCGGAACGATGCCTTCCGTCAGCGAGGGCACGGTCACGGTGCCAGAGGTGATTAGCCCCTTGGTGCTGATCTGCCCCAGCTCCTTCGTGAACGCGTCGCCCCAGTGACCGGACTTCCAACCTACGTGGGTCGCCGGGTTGCTTCCGGCCTTCCAGCCGGCGCCCTCGGGCAGAGGATGCCCGTTACCGGGGCCGGAGCGGTCCTTCTGGGCCTGCTCGACCTCGGCGTACTCAGCCTTGAGCACATCGAGCTCGTCATTCATCGACTTGATTTCGGCGGCCTTCTCCTTTCTCGGAGATGTCACCGAGGGACTTCACCTTGGAGGTGTCGATCTCGGGGCCGGCTTCTGGGAAGGCCAAGTTCAGCTTGGCCTTCAGTTCCTTGTAGCGCTGCGTATCCATCTGTTGGTCCTGCTTTCTCAGTGTCGAGCGCCCGACGCATCGCGCCGGTTGCGTTTCTTTTGCTCGACCCTCAGAGCGTCTAGGTCAGGACCTTGACCCGGCAGTCAAGAACCGGGGACCTCGGGGTCACTTCCAATTCTTGCGGGGGCCGATGTTCGGGGTCAGCCTTCGCGGAGCGCCTGAACGTCTGCGCGGCGCTCTGCGAGCAGCTCGCGGCTGATGACGGTCAGGAACTCGACCTCGCCCTGGATCAGGTCCAGCTCGATCCCGGTGGAGCTGCACTCGCCCGTCGCGGAAAGGGCGGCAGTCGCTTCGGCCCGGGCCGTGAGGTCGGCGGCTCGGCGCTGGATCATCGGAAGCAGCTCGAGGTAGGACATAGATCGAGCCTACGGTCGCCGCTGTTCGGGGTCGGGGGGGTTACTGAATCTGGGTCTGCTGCTCGGTGTGGAGCTGGCGGGCGAGGGAGTTCAAGAACTCCAGCTCGTCTTCGATTAGGGATAGCTCGAGGTAGGCGGAACTGCCCTCTCCCGCCCTTTGGGCCTCAAGAACACAGGTCGTGCGCTGAGTCAGCTCGGCGCGTCGGCTTTGGATGAGCGCCATGTAGGGATCGAAGGCTGCCATTTACGCCTCCGTACCCACTCGATTGCCGTCCGTAACGGGGCGTGTGCCATCCCGGAGGACCAAAAAAGGACTAGGGACGGGCCGAAACCCCGGAGGGCTGTCCCAGTAGCTCCGTGCATTTGGCGCGACAATGCGCCCGCCTCCAGCAAGACCCGCCAGACGGAGCAATGCTTCGGCTCGTCGCTTCATGCCCACTCCATCGGCAACCTGGGGCAAGCTTTCAAGGCCCCGAGCCCCACCTACCTCCATATTTAGCACTTGCACGCCCCGATACTCAGGGACCAAACGGCTGGGAGCACAGCCACCCCCGGAGTCCTCCAAGAGATGGCCCCCAAAAACCTCGGAACCTGCCCGAGCTGAGCTAAGGGCGGGGTGTATGCGCCCGCATACTCAAAAACTGGCTAGATCCGCTGACTCTCCGGCTCCCATGCATGCCGCTCCTCGGTGCTCGAGCAATCAGCGCAAACTGCGTCGACGGCGATGGTCATCTGCACCTTCGAGCCATCGGGAGGGTCGCCAAGAACAAGGGGTCCTCCGCCTGGCGCCCCTGTGTACCTGATCTCGCCACCAGGGAGGGCTTCGAGCTTCCAGCCGCAGTCGTGGGGCTCCGCGAGAAGCGCTTCGAGGAGTCCCGAGACCTCCGGGATGGGCTCGACCGAGACTATGACGCGTGGGCGCTGAAGGCCCTTGACCGCCGCGGTGACCATCTCCTCGGCTTCCTCGGCGGTTTCGGCCTTCGCGTAGATCGACCAGGTATCGGCATCGGGGAGTGTGCCGCCCCGTGCTATTACCGAGCCGCCGTGACCGGACATCAGCAATAGACGATCTGCACCGACGATCGCCTCGGTGAACTCATCGTCGGCGGGGCCTCCCCGCACCACGACCTTGAAGTTGGCGTCCCCGATCTCCACAGGCGCCAGCCTAGCCGCAGCTCGGTGAGCGGCGTGTTATCGACGGGTAACAATCCCGTTCGCCAGTCGTTCGCCAGTGAGACACTGGATTGGTGAGATTCAGCGAGACTCTGCGTGTCCGTTTTCCGCTCTGGAAAGCAAAACTTCGCTTTCTGAAGCCATGCGCTTCATATGAAATACATCCCGGCGCCTGCCTCCTCGGCTTCGCGGCGGGCGACTTCGGCGATCGTCGTCTGGCCGAAGACCTTGCGCAGGGAGGCGACGCCCTCCGCCCAGATGCCGCCGGCCTCTTCGGCCTCCTGGCCGATCTTGCCGTCGAGGGTCTGGACGACCTCGAGGACGGTGATTTCATCGGCCGGCCGGGACAGCGTGTAGCCGCCTTTCATCCCCCGGTGGGAGGTGAGGAGGCCGCCGCGGCGGAGGGTCGAGAAGAGCTGCTCGAGGAACTGCTCGGGCATCCCTCGGCGCTCGGCGACCTCTTTGATCGGCACCGGCCTGTCCCCCGAGCGAGCCAGCTCGGCCATCGCGACGACGGCGTAGCGGGACTTCGAGGTGATCGAGATCACGCCGTCTTTTCTACCGCACGGGGCGGACCCGGCTCGGCTAGGATCGATCTTTGGGTTCCGAGCGCCCACATTGCCTTGTGATCGACGGACACCCGCTGGTTCGCCTCGGAGTGCGCGAAGCCCTGGGAAACGGCTTCCAGGTCCATGAGAGCGCGAACCGCACCGAGGGCCTCGAGCTGATCAGGGACATCGGCAGCATCGACGTCGCGATCGTCGACCTGCGCCGCTGGTCGGCCCGAGGGGACAACTCCGAGCCGACCGGGCGGGAGGCGATCAGGGCCCTGCACCAGGCCGAGCCGGGAATCGGGATCGTCGCTCACGGCGAGCGGCCCGAGCGCCACATCGCCAACGCCGCCCTGCAGGCCGGGGCGAGCGCCTACGTCGCCCGCACCGCGCGGCCCGAGGACCTGCGGCACGCCGTCGAGGCCGCGATCGACCAGGAACGGTTCGTCGACCCGGCGGTGCCGCCGAAAGGCAGCCGCGGCCAGATCACCAGCCGCCAGCGTCAGATCCTCCAGCTGATCGCCAACGGCGGATCGACGACAGCGGCGGCCCGCGACCTCGGCCTCAGCGAGGAAACGGTCAAGACCCACACCAGGAACGCCCTCGCCAGGCTCGGCGCCCGCAACCGCACCCACGCGGTCGCGATCGCGCTGCGCGAGTCGCTGATCGAGTAGCTAGATCCAGCCGTGCTCGCGCGCGGTGAGGACGGCCTGCGCACGGTCGACCGCGCCGATCTTGCCGTAGACGTTGTGGAGGTGGGTCCGGATCGTCGAGACCGAGAGCTGCATCTCGCCGGCGATCTGCTTATAGACCATCCCATCCGAGAGGTAGCGAAGGACGTCCAGCTCGCGGGTCGAGAGCGGGCACGGCTCGACCATCCGCTGCCCCTCCTGGCGCGGATAGGGCAGCTCGTAGAGGAGCTCGCGCACACCGTCGGGCTCGAGGCCGCAGCGCTTGGCGACGGTTCTGAGCCGCTCCGGGCTGGCGGCCTCGCCCTGGGCGTAGTGGGCGACCATGTCGGCAGTCGCCACCATTGCCGCCAGGCCGTCGGCGTCGTCGGCGTGGTGGCGCTCGATCGCGACCGCGATCCGCTGCGGCACGTTCCAGCGACGGGCGAGGACACCGCCGACCAGGGCGTGGTCGATCCCGAGCTGCTCGCGTTCCTCGCGCAGCCGGTACTCGGGGGTGTTGGAGGCCGCGTCGAAGTAGTTGTGGCGGCCGGGATGGAGCTTGGAGATGACGAGCCGGCCGATGTCATGGAGGAGAGCCGCCACGGCGAGCTCGTCGCGCTCGGGCCAGCCGACCGCGCGGCCGATCAGCTCGGCCGCCTGCTGGGTCGCCCGGGCATGGACGCGGAACCGCTCCGGGCGGAGCTCCCAGCCCCCGTTGGACTCGAAGAAGTCGAAGACGGGAGCGGTGCCGGCGATCGCCAGGATGCCCGATGGCCTCAGCACCTCGACCGCCGCCGGGATCGTCGCCACGTCGCCGGACCCGGCGCGGTTCGCGAAACGCAGAACCGAAATCGTCAGGGCCACGTCGGACTCGACCGCGTTGACCAGATCGCCGATCCGGGGGGTGTCGGCGGTGGCGGCCTCGAGGACCTTGGTGCGGGCCTCGATCAGCGCCGGAAATCGCTCGACGGCCTCGAACGCAGTCGCCAGGCGCGCACCCGGAGCCGGGGCCACCCGGGACCCGGCTTCATCGTTGGTTCTCGGCTTCGGAATGCTGGTTGCGTTCGATCGGGCCAATTCGTGCCCTCCGCGAGTCTCATCGACAAAAAAGGACACTCGGTTTAGAACGAGCGTCCACATAAGTGGGGAGATTCCGTCCAAACGTTGTACGCGGCGGACTGACGCGGCGGTCGCTCTTGTACCCGTGGTCCGGGGTCAGTCGCCGAGGCGCGCGAGGGCGGCGTCGATCCGGGCCAGCGTCTCCATCGCGGCCGAGTGCCGCGACCGACTCGAAGATCCCCGGAGAGACCGTCGTGCCCGTGATCGCCACCCGGATCGGCTGATACAGCTTCCCGGCCCCGACACCGAGCCGCTCGGGCAGCGGACCGAGGGCCTCCTCGACCGCCACGGCGTCGAAGGCCCCGTCGCAGGCGTCGATCGCCGCGCGCGCCGCACCGAGCAGGTCGGGGGCGTTCTCCTTCATCGTCTTGCGCCAGGCCTTCTCGTCGTCGACCGGCGGCTCGAACAGGAACCGGATCAGCGGCCAGACCTCCTCCAGGGTCTGCGCTTTCTCCTGGACGATCTCGCAGGCGGCGCGGAGCCGGTCTTCGACCTCGCGGCCGAGGTGGCGGGCGACCGCCGCCGTGTATTCGTCGAGCGGCATCTCCCGCATGTAGCGGCCGTTGATCCAGCGCAGCTTCTTCTCATCGAAGATCGCCGCGGCGCGGCCGACGTCCTCGACCCGGAAGCGGCGGACAAGCTCCTCGGTGCTGAGCAGGGTCGAGTCGTCGTCGGCGCCCCAGCCGAGCAGCGCGAGGTAGTTGCGGACCGCCGCCGGGAGATAGCCGGCGTCGCGCAGCTCCTGGACCGAGGCGGCGCCGTGGCGCTTGGAGAGCTTGCGGCCGTCGGGGCCGTGCAGGAGCGGCAGGTGGGCGTAGCGCGGCGGCTCGTGGCCGAGCGCCTCGAGGACGAGCAGCTGCTTCGGGGTGTTCGAGAGGTGATCGTCGCCGCGAATGACGTCGGTGATCCCCATCTCGGCGTCGTCGACCGCGACCGCGAAGTTGTAGAGGACGGTGCCGTCGCCGCGGGCGATGACGAAGTCGTCGTGGCTGCGGTTGGGAAAGCTGACGGGACCGCGGATCGTGTCGTTGACGACGGTCTCCCCCTCGTCGGGAACACGGAGCCGGACCGCGGCGCCGGGGTAGTCGCTCGCGGTGCCGCGGTAGCCGCGGTCGGCTCCATGCTCGGCCTTCCAGGCCTCGACGTCCTTCGCGGTCGCGGTGTCGCGGTAGGCGGCGCCCGAGTCGAGCAGGCGGGCGAGCGCCGCCTCGTGGCTGGCGCTCCTATCCGCCTGGGAGACCGGGCCCTCGTCCCAATCGAGCTCGAGCCAGCCGAGCGCGTCGAGGATCTGCTCGACGTTCTCCGGCGTCGAGCGCTCGCGGTCGGTGTCCTCGATCCGCAGCACGAGCTCACCGTCCTCGTGGCGGGCCGCGAGCCAGTTGTAGAGGGCGGTGCGGGCGCCGCCGATGTGCAGCGCCCCGGTCGGCGAGGGGGCGAACCGGACCCGCATCACTACCGCCACTTGATCGTGCAGCCGACCGCGTCGGTCCTCGGCTGGGCCACGTCATCGCCGGCGAGGATCGCGTCGAGCGCCTCTCGCACCCACCCGGCGTCGAGCGATGCGTCCTCGTAGTCGCCGTCGGGTGCGCCCTCGTAGCGGACCTCGAGCTCGGAGTCGAGGACGAAGACGTGCGGCGTTCTCTCGGCGCCCCAGGCGCGCGCGACCTCCTGGGTCTCGTCGTGGAGGTAGGGCAGCGGCCAGTCCTCATCCGCGACCCGCGCCGCCATCGCCTCGGGCGAGTCGGCGGGATGGCTCACGGAGTCGTTCGAGTTGATCGCCAGGGTCGCGGACCCCGCGATCGCCGTAGTCGCGCGCGACGGCGTGCATGCGCTCCTCCCAGGCGAGGGCGTACGGGCAGTGGTTGCAGGTCCAGTAGACGACGGTTGCGGCGGCGCCGGATCCGGAGAGGGCATGGGTCGAGCCGTCGGTGGCCGGCAGCTCGAAGTCGGGCGCGCTCATGAGACCCCTTCGCTCTTCGCTCCCCGCGCAAAGAACCAGAGATGCATGCTTGCTCGCTCCGCGCTCATGCCCGGGAACCTAGCGCCGCACGCAGGTCCTCGGGGTCGGGAAGCGGCGAGGCCCTCCCGTCGCGGCGCCGGTAGACGCGGCAGGTGAGCGGGGAGCCGCCGTCCGGATCGGCCTCGGCGACGTCGGCGCCGTCGACCCGGATCGTCGGCGAGCCGGGGAAGGAAAGGTGGGCGGCGTCCTCCTCGGTCTCGATCTGGTGCAGCTCGATCTCGCCGGGGTCGAGGCCGAGCTCCTCCATCGCGGCGCGGAGCTCGGCGATCCCCCGCTCCCACGAGGGGCAGCCGCTCCACCAGAGGAACTCGACGCGAGGCTTGGCCATCGCTCTGAGCTTAGAGTGCAGGCCTATGCTGATCGGAGCGCACGTCTCGACCGCTGGGGGCCTGTCAAACGCGATCGAGCGCGGGACCGATCTCGGCTGTGAATCGGTCCAGATCTTCAACCAGAGCCCGCGTATGTGGCGCCCTACCCGCTACGGCGACGAGGACTTCGCGGCCTTCCGTGAGGCGATGGACGACTCTCCGGTCGACGCCGTAGTGATCCACGCCGTCTACCTGATCAACTGCGCGACGACCGACAAAGAGCTCCGCAGGAAGTCGCTGGCCTCGCTGACCCACGCGCTGCGGACCGGAGACGGGATCGGCGCCGCCGGAGTCGTCCTCCATCCGGGTGCCCAGAAAGGCGAGCCGCTGGGCGCCTCGATGAAGCGAGCGGCGAAGGTGATCGCCGCCGCCCTCGAGGACAGCGAGGGATGCCCACTGCTGCTCGAGCAGACCGCCGGCCACAAGGGCCTCCTCGGTCGCGACTTCGACCAGACCGCCGAGCTGATCGAGCTGGCCGGGAGCGGAAAGCGCCTCGGCCTCTGTCTCGACTCCTGCCACCTCTTTGTCCAGGGCTACGACGTCACCGACCCCGAGCACCTGGCGGAGATCGTCGACGAAGCCGACGCGAAGGTCGGGCTCGAGCGCCTCCGCTGCCTCCACGTCAACGACGCCGCCGCCCCTCTCGGGTCCTGCCGCGACCGCCACGCCAACATCGGCAAGGGCGAGATGGGCAAAGGCGGCCTCGCCGCGTTCCTCTCCGAGCCCCGGTTCGAGGACCTGCCCGCGACCCTCGAGACGCCCGGGCCGCGCAAGAAAGGACCGGACCGCAAAGAAGTCCAGGCAGCGAAGCGCCTCCGCAAAGCCGGCCTCAGAAAACGCCGCGCCTGATTGCCTTCCGGTGGGAGAAACCTCGGGGCGGGTTTCTCCGCACCGGAATGGCGACACTGGAGGCAATTGCCGGCCGCGCGCCGGTCGCCCGCCCGTGCTACCTGATCTGCATGCCCGAGATCGCGCGGGAGATCACCAGGCGCTGGATCTCGGAGGTGCCCTCGAAGATCGTGTAGATCTTGGCGTCGCGGTGCATCCGCTCGACCGGGAACTCGCGGGTGTAGCCGTTGCCACCGAGGATCTGGATCGCCCGCTCGGTGACCCAGACCGCGACCTCGCCGGCCTTCAGCTTCGCCATCGAGCCCTCGGCGTTCTCGAAGGTCTGGCCGCTACGCCCCATCCAGGCCCCGCGCCAGACCAGCAGCCGCGAGGCGTCGATCTCGAGCTTCATGTCGGCGAGAGCGAAGGCGATCGCCTGGTTCTCGATGATCGGCCGCCCGAACTGCTCGCGCTCTTTCGCGTACCCGAGCGAGTACTCGTAGGCGGCGCGGGCGATTCCGACCGCCTGGGCGCCGACCGTCGGCCGGCTCGCCTCGAAGGTCTGCATCGCCGCCTGCGATTTCGACTTCTTGCCCTCGCGGGCCCGGGCGAGCCGCTCATCGAGCTTCTCCTTCCCGCCCAGCAGGCAGGACCCGGGGACGCGGCAATCGTCGAGGTGGACGTCGGCGGTGTGCGAGGCGCGAAGGCCATGCTTCTTGACCTTCGCGCCCTGCTCGCACCCATCGGTCCCCGGAGGGATGACGAAGGCGGCGTGACCGCGAGATCCCAACTCGCGGTCGACGCTCGCAATGACCACGTGCACGTCGGCGATTCCCCCATTGGTCGCCCATGCCTTCTGGCCGTTCAGGACCCACTCGTCCTTACCTTCGTCGTACTTCGCTGAGGTGCGGATCGCCGAGACGTCGGAGCCCGCATCCGGCTCCGAGGAGCAGAAGGCCGCGACCTTCGGCTCCTCCGCGGTGCCGAAGCACCGCGGGATCCACTCACCCAACTGCTCCGGGGTTCCCTGCCCGAAGATCGCGGCGACCGCCAGGGAGGTGCCGAAGATGCTCATCCCGATCCCGGCGTCGCCCCAGAAGAGCTCCTCGTTGACGATCGGCAGCGTCAGGCCGGTCTCATCGGCCCAGAACTGCGCCAGGCCTTCGAACCCGTAGAGGCCGATCTTGGCGGCCTCCTGGATCACCGGCCAGGGCGTCTCCTCGCGCTCGTCCCACTCGGATGCCGCCGGCCGCACGACGTTCTCGGCGAAGCCGTGCACCCACTCGCGGATGTCCTTCTGGTCCTGATTCAGCTCGAGCGTGAACTGGGGGCCGTCGGCGTTCCCACCGCCGCCGGCCGCCTCCGCGACGAGGTCTTCCGCCTCTGCCACTGCCGCATTCTGCTCGCTCATTGGATTCCTGCCCGCCTGAGGGGCCGGGTCTCTGCCCGTCCTGAGGGGTCGCGGGATAGTACACGGAATCGTGTAAGGCGGAGGGAATTCAGACGTCGCGCAGGTCGAAGGCCCGCAGGCCCTCCTGCCCGTCATCGGAGCAATCGAAGAAGCGGCGATTGACGCACTCGTAGGTGGGCCCATCGCCCTCGTAGGCGCGCTCGACCGAGAACTGGCAGTGCGGCAGGCCCTCGCCGGTCATCTTGACGCCGCCGAAGCCACCCGGCTGGAGAACGGCGTCGAGCTCGACCTTGGCGCCGAAGACCTCCTGCATGCAACCGACGTACTGGGTCCCGGTCAGGGCGTCGACGAAGCTGTAGAGGTACCGGCACCCGAGCTCGATGCAGCCGCGCGGCTCGATCATCTTGTCGCAGAAGGCGCGGCACTGGCGGCACTCCCCAGTCTTCTCGCGAATGGCCGGCATGGATGAAGTCTAGGGACGGCCGGCTCAGGCGGCCAGCGAGTCGGGGCCGAGAACGTGGTCGAGCTCGGCGAGCAGCCCGTTCGAGGGCCGGACCCGGTAGCCGTCGCCGAGCCGCAGCTCCATCGGCCCGCCGTCGCTGCCGTTGATCGCGAGCAGCACGTCGGCCTCGCCCTTGTGGTGGACGAGCACTTCCTTCAGCTCGTCGACGAGGCCCGGCCGCCCGTGCAGGGTCGCCGCGTCGATCGAGAGCTTCAGCGGTCCGGCGGGAGCACCGGCGGCGGCGATCTCCTCGGCGTCGGGCTCGAACCGCTCGGCCTCCTGGACGACGAGCTTGGTCTCGCCGCGGTCTTTGTGGTCGATCCGGCCGCGGACGAGGACGACCGCGTCGGGCGAGATCACCTCGGCGCTCTCGGACTCGTCGGCCTTGAACACCAGCATCTCGATCTGGCCCTCGACGTCGTCGAGGGTCGCGAACATCATCTGGCTGCCGCTCTTGGTCCGGATCTTCTTCGTCTCGGTGACGATCCCGCCGACCGTCACCCAGGCGCCGTCGGGCCTGCCGGCGAGGGCGGCGATCGGGCAGTCGACCCTGGCGCGGAGCGCCTCGCGCACTTCGGAGAGCGGATGCGAGGAGAGGTAGGTTCCGAGCGTCTCCTTCTCGAGGGCGAGGAGCGCGGCGCGGTCGAACTCAGCCGCCGATATCGGCGGCCGGTGCTGGTGGGCCGCCGCCTTCCCCTCGCCGCCGGCTGCCGGCTCCGCGAAGTCAAAGATCGAGCCCTGCCCGAGCTGGGCGTCCTCCTGGGCCTTCTGCCCGGCCGATTGCGCCGCCGGCAGCGCCTCGAGCATGCCCCTGCGGGTGGCGCCGGTCGAGTCGAGGGCGCCGCACTTGATCAGGCACTCGATCGCCCGTTTGTTGACCGCGCGCGCGTCGACCCGCTCGCAGAAGTCCCAGATCGAGGCGATCGGCTCGTCCTCGCGAGCGCGGAGGATCGCCTCGACCGCCGAGTGGCCGACGTTCTTGACCGCGTCGAGGCCGAACCGGATCGCCTTCTCGTTGACGACGAAGCTGTGGTCGGAGGAGTTGACGTCCGGTGGCAGGACGTCGATTCCCATCTCCTCGCAGCGGTTGACGAAGAACGGCACCTTGTCTTTGGTGTTCATCACCGAGGAGATCACCGCCGCCATGTACTCGGCCGGGTAGTTCGCCTTCAGATAGGCGGTCCGGTATGAGATCAGTCCGTAACAGGCGGCGTGGGACTTGTTGAACGAGTAGTCGGCGGCCGCTTCGTTCAGCTTCCAGAGGTCCTTGGCGACGCCGGCCGCCGTTCCCGATTCCTCGAGGCCCCTGATGAATTTGTCCTTCATCGTGGCCATCAGGTCGCGCTTCTTCTTGCCGATCGCCTTGCGCAGATCGTCCGCCTCGGCGCCGGAGAACCCGGCCATCGAGCGGGCGATCTCCATCAGCTGCTCCTGGTAGATGACGCAGCCGTGGGTCTCCTCGGTGATTTCCCGCAGACGCGGATCGGGGTAGCGGACCGATGAGGGGTCCTGCTTGCCCTTCGCGTAGGCCGGGATGTAGGCCATCGCGCCGGGGCGGTAGAGAGCGCCGAGGGCGACGATGTCCGCGAACTCGGTCGGCTTCACCTTGCGGAGCGCGTCGCGCATCCCGTCGGACTCGAATTGGAAGACCCCGGTCGAGTCGCCGCCGGCGAGCATCTCGTAGGTCTTCGCGTCGTCGATCGGGATGCTCTCCATATCGATCCGCTCGCCCCGCGAACGCTCGATGATCTCGATCGCGTCCTCGATCACGTCGAGATTGCGGAGACCGAGGAAGTCCATCTTCAGCAGCCCCATTTCCTCGATCGGGCCCATCGAGTACTGGGTGACGATCTTGTACTGCCGCTCGGCCTTGCCGCTTCCGTTTCCGTTGCCGCCGCTCGGCGCGCTGCGGTCCTCGGCAAGCTGCAGCGGGACGATCTCGTGCAGTGGCCGGTCGGCGATCACCACCGCCGCGGCGTGGATCGAGTTGTTGCGGATGATTCCCTCGAGGCCCTGGGCGACGTCGACGATCTTCTTCGCGTCCGGCTCGGCGTCATAGGTGTGCTTGAGGTCCTGGCCCGCCTTGAGGCAGTCCTCGAAGGACGGGCTGCGCCCCATGATCGGCTCCGGGATCAGCTTCGCCAGACGGTCGCCGGTCGCGTAGTCATAGCCGAGCACTCGGGCGGCGTCGCGGGTCGCCGCTCGCGGCGCCATCTTGCCGAAGGTGATGATCTGGGCGACCGACTCGCGCCCGTATTTGTCGGCGACGTAGCGGATCATCCGCTCGCGGCCGCGGACCGAGAAGTCGATGTCGATGTCGGGCATCGACTTGCGGCCCGGGTTGAGGAAACGCTCGAAGAGGAGGTCGTTGGCGAGCGGGTCGACGTCGGTGATGTTGAGGGCGAAGGAGACGATCGAGCCGGCCGCCGAGCCGCGACCGGGGCCGACCGCGATCCCGCTCTCCTTCGCGTAGCGGACGAAGTCCCAGACGATCAGGAAGTAGGAGGAGAAGCCCATCTCCTCGATCACGCCGAGCTCGAACTCGAGCCGCTCGGCCACCTCGGCCGGAATCGGGTCGCCGTAGCGGGCGCGTATCCCCTCGCCCGCGATCTCACGCAGCATCTTCTCTGGGTCGGATCCCTCGGGGGTCGGATAGCGCGGCAGCAGCAGCTTGCCGAGCTCGATCTCGACCCTGCACCGCTCGGCGATCTCGACCGTGCTGGCGACCGCCTCGGGCCACTCGGAGAACGATGACGCCATCTCCTCGTTGCTCTTGAGGAAGAACTCGTTGGTGTCGAAGCTCAGCTTCGGCGCCTCGAGGGTCGATTTCGTCTGCACGCAGAGCAGCGCCGCGTGGTTGTCGAAGTCCTCACGGCGCAGGTAGTGGACGTCCGCGGTCCCGACCAACGGCCGGCCGACCTCGCGGGCGATCTCGACGATTCCCCGGTTCGCCCTCTCCTGCTCGTCGATCCCGTTCTTCTGGACCTCGAAGTAGACCTGCTCGGGGCCGAAGGTCTGGATCAGGTCGTCGATGTGGGCGCGGGCGTCGTCCCGGCGCTCCTCGACGAGCCGGCGGCAGAAGCGCGACTGCAGGCAGCCGGTGAGGGCGATCACGCCCTCCGAGTGCCGGGCGAGAAGCTCCATGTCGACATTCGCTTTGCCGCGCGAGAAGCCCTCGAGGAACCCGGCCGAGGTGAGCTGGACGAGGTTGGCGAAGCCGGTGTCGGTCTCGGCCAGCAGGGTGAGGTGATTGCGCTCGTAGCGGACCTGCTCCTTGACCGCACGGCGGTCGTCGACGAAGTAGGCCTCGAGGCCGATGATCGGCTTGATCCCGTGCTTGCCGCACGCCTTGTAGAGGTCGACGGCGCCGTTCATCACCCCGTGGTCGGTGAGGCCGAGGGCCGGCTGCCCGAGCTCCGCCGCGCGGGCCGCCATCGCGTCGATCTTGCAGGCTCCATCGAGCAGCGAGTACTCGCTGTGGGCGTGGAGATGGACGGCCTCGGCGTTGCTCATCGTTCTTGGCCGATCATGCCAATCGAGGCAGATGCCAAGGTCACAAAAGGCACGCGGTCTGAGCGGTGATCCCCCAGTTTGGGGGACCGATCAGCCGGTGGTGATGACGTGGGAGGTGAACAGGCAGCGCGAGGCCCCGCCGCCGTAGTTGTTCGCTTCGCTCGCGACTTCGGCCCCCTTCACGAACCCGACCACGCCGACCTGGATGTTGGTGGCGCCGAAGACGAGCGTCGCGGCGGCCGCCAGCGTCGCGCTGCCGGTGGGGACGGCGACGCCCGACTGGCCGATGATCCGTTTGTTCTCCGGGGTGCTCGGGCTGAGGTACCCATTCGGATTCCCGCCGGCGAACTGGAAGGCGCCGCCGCCGAGCATCAACGCCCCGGAGGCGCTGGTCGAGACATAGACCCTGGCCTGCAGGCCGCCGCCGGTGAAGCATTTGGCGTAGACCGTGAACGGGCCCCGCTGGATCAGGTTGTGTGCCGGCACCGAGCTTTCGAGCCCGTTCGAGGCGTCGACGCGGACGACGCCTCCGGCTTCGATCGTGTTCAGCTTCGCCAGCACGCTCGAGGAGAGAACGCCTTCGCTGACCGAGCCGGGGGCGATCTTGCCGGTCGTCACCGACCCCCCGACCAGCTTGTTGGTGCCGACCGAGCCGTTGGCGAGGCGGGAGTCGTCGATCGCGCCGGATGCGATCTTTGTCCGCTTGACGGCGTTCTTGGCGATGTCGGCGGTCTTCACCGCGCCCGCAGCGATGTTGCGGGACTTGACGACGTTCTTGCCGAGCTTGGTCGTCGATGCGGCGTAGGCGCCGGCGCCGCCGAGGGCGAGGACGACCGCGATCGTCGCCATCACGTTCGCGTAGGTCAGGTGGGGGCGCAGGTGGGGCAAGCCGGCCGCAAGGTAGCGACCGCGCCGGACCGCCAGGCCCGCCTCGGGGATTGCCGCCGCGCCTGCCTCGGTGATTGCCGCCGGGTCGCTGGGCCGGTAATTGGGGATCCGAGGGAGCCCACCTGGCCGTAGTTGACCACCGCATGGGTGGTCAAGTGCAGGGACCCCCCCGGATCCGAGGGGGCCCTGCGGCAGCAGCCGCCTCTCGTCGTCAGCTCGGCGTCGGAACGGCGCTCAGCCGCCGCAGACCCAGGCGCTGGCGCCCGAGTCTGCCCAGATTTCGGCGGCGATCTGATCCTGTTCTTCCTTCGAGGCATCCTGGGGGGCGCCTTCGCCGCCATAGAGCGCCCAGGTCGACGGCAGTATCTGGTAGGCGCCGCCGGCGCCGCTGGAGGCGTTGACGGCGCCGTAGTCGCCGCCGGACTCGCAGATCACGATGTAGGTCGGGATCGAGTAGGGGCCGCCGAGCCAGCGCCCGACCGTTTCTTCGGCCGCCGCCCTGCTCGCGGCTTCCGCTTCCTCGATCTCGTTCACCCACTGTCCGATCTTGGTTTTGAGCTCGGCCAACGAGGACGCCCGCGCGGAGCGCAGCGTGGCGAGCTGAGCCGCGCTGGCCTCGGCCCGGCTCCGGACCGAGGCGATTTCCTCGCGCGCGGAGGCGAGCCGTTCGTTGTAGGAGTCGACCCGGGCCTTCAGCGCGGCGACCCTTTCCAGCCCCTGCTTGACCGCGTTGCGGACTTCCTCGACCCGCACGGCGAGCGCTTTGTCGGAGGACTGGATCCGATCGAGGTACTCGGTTCTGGTCGCGAGTTCGTCGAGGTTCGAGGAGCCGAGGATCACGCTCGCGGAGTCGGGCGAGCCGCTCATGTAGATCGCCACCAGCCGCCGGGCGAGGACGCGGCGGGCCCGGCGCAGGCGTCTCCGCTCTTCCTGTAGGTGATTGCGGGTCCGCCCGACCCTTGCCGCCAGCCGCGCCGCGCGTTCCTGGCCAGTCGCAAGCAGCGCGCTCAGCTTTTCCTCTCGCGAGGCTGCATCGGCGGCCCGCTTTTCCGCCGATGCCATCTCTTCCTGGGTCGAGCGGATCTCCGACGCGAGTTCCCCGGCCTCGACCTGGGCGTGATCGACGTTGCTCTGGAGCGCGCCGATGTCGGCCGCACGGGCCGAGGCACCGGCGAGCAGGACCGAGACGAGCAGGGCAGTTGCAGAGATTCGCCGCACGCGACCGGCGAGGGTAACGGAGACTGTGAGCAAACACTCACAGGTCGACCATAAGCCGCAACGGATCTTGCGGCCGGAGCTAGCCCTCCGGGACTTCGCGGCTCGCCCAGTATGCGGCGATGCCGACCGCGACGGCGGCAAGCCCGACGCCCACCCGGATCGGCCGCCGGTAACGCCTGCGGAGGTAGAGGATCGCGTAGCGAACGGCGAGCCGGCCGATCCGATTCGACATCAGCCCTCCCCCTCCCCGCGCTGCCGGATCCGGTGCGCCATCCGCGATTGCAGCGACCAGAGCTCGATGAAGCCGGGCGAGGCCGCCTGCGAGAAGAGCCCGCCCGACTCGCCGAAGGATGCGAGCTGGGCGTCGTAGACCGCGTTCGGGGAGGAGCGGGTGACGACCCGGGCGCTGCCCTTGTAGAGCTTGATCCCGATCGACCCGCTGACCTGTGCGTTGGCGGCGTCCATGAAGGCGTCGAGGTCGGACCTTAGAGGCTCCCACCAGAGCCCGGCGTAGACCAGGTATGCCCAGCGGCGGTCGAGATCGGGCTTGAGCTGGTTCTGGTGGATCGTCCCGACCAGCCTCTCGAGCTCGGCGTGGGCGGTCAGCAGGATCGCGGCCGCCGGCACCTCGTAGATGTCCCGCACCTTGAGGCCGACGATCCGGTCCTCGATGTGGTCGACGATCCCGACCCCGTGCCGGCACCCGATCTCGGCCACCCGTTCGAGCAGCTCGACTATGCCGAGCCGCTCGCCGTTCACCCCGACAGGAGCGCCGGCCTCGAACTCGACGGTGATGGTCTCCGGCTCGTCGGGGGCTTCCTCGGGGCGGGTGACGAGCTGGAAGACGTCGTCCTCGGGCGCGTGGTCGAGGTCCTCGATCCAGCGGCCCTCCGAGGAGCGCCCCCAGAGGTTGTCGTCGATCGAGTACGGCGGCGTTTCGGTCCCGCCCTTGACCGGGATCCCCTGCTCGCGCGCGTAGGCGATCTCCTCCTCGCGGCCCATCTGCCAGCTCCGCACCGGGGCGATCGTCCGCAGCTCGGGGGCTAGGGTCGCGACCGTCGCCTCGATCCTCACCTGATCGTTGCCCTTGCCGGTGCAGCCATGGGCGATCGTGTCGCATCTCGACCTCCGCGCGTACTCGACCGCCAGCTCGGCGATCAGCGGCCTCCCGAGCGCCGTGAACAGCGGGTAGCCGAGGCCGTAGATCGCGTTGGCCTTGATCGCCGGGACGACGAACTCCTCGGCGAAGCGCTCGCGGGCGTCGACGACGTGGCACTCGAGCGCCCCGAGCCGCTCCGCCTTGTCCTCGATCACGCCGTAGTCCTCGCCCGGCTGCCCGAGGTTCACGGTCAGGCAGACGACCTCCGCCTCGTAGTGGTCCTGGATCCACTTCAGCATCACGCTGGTATCGAGACCGCCGGAGTAGAGAAGCAGGACGCGGCTGACCTCCGCGGGATCGGCCTCGTAGCTGGCGGTGCGGGACCCGGTCGAGCTCAAGGCGCTTCGAGCCCGCCGCTTCCACCTTCTTCGCCGGATTCAGGCGCTTCCGTCGTCGGGGTCGTGGGGGTCGTCGGTTCCGTTTCTTCCGTCGTCGGTTCCGTCGTTTCCGAGGATTCCGTCGAGCCGGTCGTTTCGGTGGTTTCGGTAGAGGTCGTGCTCAGTTCGGTGGTGGACGATGAGGGGGATTCGCTGCCGCTGTCGCCGCCGGCGATGACGACGATCGCGATCACGAGGCCGACGATCACGGCGATCAGCCCCGCGATCAGCAGTCGCATGTTGCCGTGCGGCCTGCCGCCGCCGTCCTCGGGTGGCTGTCCCATCACCCGGGTCGGGTCGTCGTGCATCGACTACTCCTTGGGGCCGAGGATCGCGTCGAGGAGCGGGGTCGGGTCGTCGATCCCGGCGCCGGTACGAAGGCGGTTCTCGATCTCCGCGCGACTGGCGCCGGAGACCGCCATCTGGGTCGCGAGCAGTCGCGCGCCGGCCTCGCTGGCCCGGCGAGGGGTCACCGGCTTCTCCGCCTCGGCGGGCTCGGGAACCGCCTCGACGGTCCGCAGCCGCGGCCGCTCTGTCTCCCCGGAGGCGGGCGGGTCGAGCTCGTCGGCTATCGCCCGCAGGCGCTCGGCGACGATCCGGTCGGCGCGCTCCTGCGCTTCGTCGATTTTGAGCTGCGCCTGCTCCTCGGCGTTGTCGATCACCGACGCAGCCGCCCGCTCGGCGGCGCGGACGATGTCGGCCAGCCGCTCGGCGGCATCGCTGACGGGGTCGGAATCGGGGCGCTCCGGTGGGAGCTTGCTCGCGTTCATGACGCCACCTCACGCTTCGCTCGCTGCGCACAGAGACAGATATGGATGCTTGCTCGCTCCGCGTTCATGATGCGTAGCTTAGGAGTGATTCGCCGATCAGCGCAACGGCGAGGTCGACCTGGGCATCCTCGATCGTCAGCGGCGGCAGCAAACGCAGCGTCCGCGGCTCAGGGGCATTGACGATCGCGCCGCGCTCGAGCAGGTCGGCGGTGATCGCCGTCGAGTCGAGGCCCTCCTCGAGCCCGACGCCGAGCATCAGGCCGCGCCCGCGGACCTCGCGAACACCCTCGAGCGCCTCCAGCTCCTCGCGGAGCCGGCCGCCGCGCTCGCGCACGGCGCGCAGCAGCGCCGGGTCGTCGACGATGTCGAGCACCGCCAGCGCCGCCGCCGCGGCGACCGGGCCGCCGGCGAAGGTCGAGCCGTGATCGCCGGGCTCCAGGACAGTGCCCGCCTCGGGGTCCGTGATGCAGGCCCCGATCGGCATCCCGCCGCCGAGAGCCTTGGCGCTGGTCATGACGTCGGGGCGCACCGGCGTCTGCTCGTAGGCCCAGAGCGAGCCGGTCCGCCCGATCCCGGTCTGGATCTCGTCGAGGATCAGGAGCGCGCCCGCCGCGTCGCAGGCCTCGCGCGCCGCGAGCAGGGAGTCCTCGCTGAGCGGCTGGATCCCGGCCTCGCCCTGGATCGGCTCGATCAGGACCGCCGCCGTGCGCTCGCCGACCGCTTCGCGGAGGGACGCGGCGTCGTCGAACGGCACCGAGCGGAAGCCCTCGAGCATCGGGCCGAGCGCCGGGTTCGCCGCCAGCCCGGGCGTCGCCGCCAGCGAGCCATAGGTGCGGCCGTGAAAGTCGCGCTCGAAGCTGACGATCTCCGGCGCCGGGATCCCGCGCCGGTGGGCATGCTTGCGGGCGATCTTGATCGCGCACTCGTTGGCCTCTGTTCCGGAGTTCGAGAAGAAGACGCGGCCGCCGAGGCTCGAGACCGAGAGGCGTTCGGCCAGCCGCACCATCGGCTCGGTGTAGAAGAGGTTTGAGGTGTGCATCAGGCGCCCGGCCTGCTCGCGGACCGCCTCGACGACGTCCGGGTGGCAGTGGCCGACCGAGCAGACCGAGATCCCGGCGAGGAGATCGAGGTACTCCCTCCCCTCGGAGTCCCACAGCAGCGCGCCCTCGCCGCGGACGAACTCGACCTCCCCGCGCCTGTAGGTGCGCATCAGGTAGCGCTCCTCGAGATCCTTCAGCTCGGTCAGGTTCATGACGTGACCATGGTCCCGATGCCCGCCCTGGTGAACAGCTCGAGCAGAAGGCTGTGGGGCTTGCGGCCGTCGATGATGTGGGCCGACTGGACGCCGCCGCGGATCGCGTCGACGCAGGCGCCGAGCTTCGGCCGCATCCCGCCCTCGATCCCCTCGAGCCGCTCCTCGACCTCGGCGACCGTGGCCCGCGAGGTCAGCGTCGAGGGGTCGGCGGGGTCGGCGAGCCAACCGACGACGTCGGTGAGGAAGATCGCCTTGTAGGCCCGCAGCGCCGCCGCCACCTTGCCGGCCGCCTCGTCGGCATTGACGTTGTATGCGTTGCCGTCGCGGTCTGAGGCCGAGGAGGCGACGACCGGGATGTAGTCGGCGGCGATGTGGTTGAGGACATCGACGTCGACGCGGTCGATCGCCCCGACGAACCCGACCTGCTCGGCGTTCGGCACCGGCGAGGCCCCGAACAGCGAGCCGTCCTGGCCGGAGAGCCCGACCGCCGGCTGGCCGTGGCGGTTGATGCGCTGGACGATGTCGGAGTTGACCTTTCCGAGCAGGACCATCCGTGCCACCTCGACGGTCTCCCGGTCGGACACCCGCAGCCCCTCGTGGAAGCGGACCTCGAGCCCGAGTCGCTCCATGTACTCGGTGATCTCCGGCCCGCCGCCGTGGACGATCACCGGGTTGAGCCCGACGTACTTGAGGAGGACGACGTCGGTCGCGAACCCCTCCCGCAGCGCCTCGTCGCGCATCGCCGCGCCGCCGTACTTGATCACGACCGTGCGCCCGTGGAACTCCCTTATGTAGGGGAGGGCCTCGAGCAGGGTGTCGACGCTGGTGGTCATGGATTCCTCAGGTCGTGTACTCGGCATTGATCCGAACGTACTCATAGCCGAGGTCCGAGAACCACACGTGCGCGGTGTGGTCGCCCCGTCCCAGCCGCAGCGAGACCTCCGCCTCGGCGCCCTCCCCGGCGAACTCGGAGGCGTCGATGTGGTCGAGGCCGAGCTCCTCGAGCTCCTCGCCGGCGAGCGCCATCCCGGCCGCCTGCGCGACGCGCCCCCAGTTCGGGTCGTGGCCGAACAGCGCTGTCTTGACCAGCGGCGAGTTGGCGATCGCCCGGGCCGCCCGCTCGGCCTCCTCGGCGCTCGCCGCCTCGGTGACGCGCGCGCACCCGACCCGGCTCGCGCCCTCGCCGTCAGCGACGATCTCGAGCGCCAGCTGCAGCAGCACGGCGTCGAGCAATCCCTGTGGCAGCGTCCGGCCCGACTCGCCGCTCGCCTGAAGCAGGACCATGTCGTTGGTACTCATCTGGCCGTCGACCGTGATCCGCTCGAAGGAGCGGTCGACGGCCTCGCGCAGCGCCGCCTCGGCGCCGTAGGGCCCGTCGAGGACCGCGTCGGTCTGGACGAAGCAGAGCATCGTCGCGAAGTCCGGCTGGATCATCCCGGCGCCCTTCGCCTGAGCCGAGAGCGTCACCCCGTCGCAGCTGACCGTGCATCGCTTCGGCCCCCTGTCGGTGGTCATGATCGCCTCCGAGAACTCGGCGCCGCCATCCGGGCGCACGACCGCGGCGGCGCGCCGGATCCCGTCGAGGACCCTGTCCATCGGCAGCGCCTCGCCGATTTTCCCCGTCGCTGCGATCGCGACCACGGAAGGGTCGAGGTCGAGCTCCTCGGCGGCAGCCTTCTGGATCGCGACGGAGTCGCGCATCCCCTGCTCGCCCGTGGCCGCGTTGGCATTTCCCGCCTTGACGGCGGCGGCCCGGATCGAGCCGAAGTCGAGGCTTTCGCGGCATAGCCGCACGGGGGCGGCGGCGGCGGCGTTGCGGGTGAGGAGCAGCGCCGACTCGATCTCCTCGGAGGCGGCGACGACGACCGCCGCGTCGGTGTTGCCGCTCTCCTTCAGCCCGCAGGCGACCGCCCCGGCGGCGAACCCGGGCGCGAGCCGGGCCGGGTCGAGCTCCTCGAGCCCGGCGGGCGGCTCGACCCAGCGTGAGTGGAAGAAGCCACTGCCAGGAATGCTCCGCTTCGCGTCCGCTTCCGGACTCATGTCAGCCCCTCTGTCTCATCAAGTCCCAGCATCAGGTTGAGGTTCTGGACCCCCTGGCCCGACGCACCCTTCCAGAGGTTGTCGATAGCCGAGAAGGCGAGGACGCGGCCGCGCTCCTCGACGGTGACGTAGACGTGGCACTCGTTGGTGTCGCGGACGTCGCGGAGGCCGGGCGGGCTGTCGACCGCATGGACGAAGGGCTCGCCGGCGAAGCGCTCGGCGTAGAGCGCCTGCACCTCCTCCCTTGTGACCGGCTCGCTCAGCGTCGCGTAACAGCTGGTCAGCTCCCCCTGGTCGAGGGGCAGCAGGTGGGGGACGAAGGTGACCGGCGCCGGGCTGCCGAGCGCGGTCAGCTCCTGTTCGATCTCGGGCCGGTGGCGGTGGCCCTCGGTCTTGTAGGCGAACGCGTTCTCGTCCATCGAGACGTAGTGCATCTCGTCCCCGCCTCCCCGGCCGGCTCCCGAGACCCCCTGCTTGGCGTCGATCACGACGTCGGCGAGGAGGCCGCGCTCGGCGAGGGGCGCAAGACCGAGTACGCTCGCGGTCGGGTAGCAGCCGGGCGTCGCCACCAGCTCGGCCTCTCCCAGCTCCTCGCGGTAGAGCTCGGTCAGCCCGTAGACCGCGTTCTCGAGCAGCTCCGGCGCGCCGTGCTCGCCGTACCAGCGCTCATAGGTGGGGAGATCGCGGAGGCGGAAGTCGGCCGAGAGATCGACGACGAGCACCCCCAGGCCCCGCAGGGCGGCGACCGTCGGCGCCGAGGCGCCGTGAGGGTAGGCGACGATCGCGGCATCGATCCCCTCGAGCCGGTCGAGGTCGAGCTCGACGAGCTCGAGCGGCACCCGGTATCGCGGGTAGAGGCGGTCGAGCCGCTTCCCGGCGTCGCTCCGCGACGTGATCGTGGCCAGCTCGAGGCGCGGGTGGCGCCAGACGATCTGCGCGGCGAGCGCGCCGGTGAACCCGCTGGCGCCGGCGACGAGCACCCGGGCGGCAGGGGCGCCCTCCAGGGGCTGTCCGGCGTTCTCACTCACGGAGCGCACCCCCGATCTCGCCCAGCTTGGCGGCGATCGCCTCGCGCAGGCCCGCGACCTCCTCGTCGGTCAGCGTCCGATCGGCGGCGCGGAACTCGAGCCGCAGCGCGAGGCTCTTGCGCCCCTCACCCACCTGCTCGCCCTGGTAGAGGTCGAAGACCTCGGCCGAGCGCAGCAGATCGCCGCCGCCGGCGATCACCGCAGCCCTGACCTCGGCCCCCGGCACCGAGTCCTCGATGACGACGGCGAGGTCCTGGAGCACGGCGGGATGCGTCGTCAGGTCCTCGAACTCCTCCTGCCATGCCGGCGAGGCGGCGACCAGCGGGGCGAGCCCGACCTCGAAGGCGGCCGCCGCCGATACGCCCCAGGCCCGGCAGACCAGTGGGTGGACCTCGCCGATCCAACCCGCCGCGGATCCCTCGACCAGGACGGCGGCCGAGCGCCCCGGATGCAGGAACGGCTCTGCGGTGGGCTCGAAGGCGAGCCCGACGCCGAGCCGCGTCGCCAGCCCCTCGAGAATTCCCTTGAGGGCGAAGAAGTCGGCCGGAGTCCCGTCGCCGCGCCAGGAGCCCTGCACGAGGTCGCCCGCGGCGAGGCATCCGATCCGGTGCGGCTCGGCGAAGGGCGCCGGGCGCTCGCCGGGGAAGTCGCCGGCCAGCGGCCCGTCGCCGATCCAGGAAGGCGGCAGGTAGACGCGGCCCGACTCGAACAGCGCCACCCGCTCGGCGCCGCGGGCGAGGTTGCCCTGGGCGACGTCGAGGAGGGAGCCGAGCAGCGTCGTCCGCATCACCGACTGGTCCTCGGAGAGGGGGTTCGAGACCGTCACCGCGCCCGCCCGCGGGTCCTCGACGCCGATCCGCAGCCGCCCCGCCTCGCCGGGATCGGTGAAGCTCCAGCCGACGATCTCGTCGAAGCCGAGGTCCCGCATCGCGTCCTCGGCCCGGCGCCGCAGCCGCTGCGGGCGGGTCAGGCCGCCGACCTGGCCCATCGACGACGGCAGGGTTGAGGGAAGGTTCTCCTCGAGGCCGTGGATCCGCCCGATCTCCTCGATCAGGTCGACCTCGCGGGTGACGTCGCTGTAGCGGTCGGCGGGAACCTCGACCAGGAGCTTGCCGTGGGCGGTGTGGATCGTGAACCCGAGCCGCTCGAGGTAGGTGATCTGGTCGGACTCCTCGACCTTCATCCCGAGCAGCCCCTCGACCCTCTCCTCGCGCAGCCCGATGTGGTGGTGCGGCGGCAGCTCGGCCTCGGCGACGTCGATCGTCCCGTGCACGAGCCTCGCGCCGCAGAGCTCGACCATCAGCCGCGATGCGATCCGCTGGGCGCGGATGCAGAGCTCCGGGTGGAGCTGCTTCTCGAACCGTGAGGAGGCCTCCGAGCGGAGGCCGAGCAGGCGCGAGGTGCGGAGGATGTTGGTCCCGTTCCAGTTCGCGACCTCGAGCAGGACCCTGGTCGTCTCCGCCGAGACCTCGGAGACCTGGCCGCCCATTATCCCGGCGATCCCCGAGGGCCCGTTGCGATCGCAGACGAGGACGGTCTCGGCGTCGAACGTCCGCTCGACACCGTCGAGGGTCGTCATCGTCTCGCCCTCGGCGGCGGCACGGACGGTCAGCGCCCCGTCCGGCACGCGGTCGAGGTCGAAGGAGTGGAGAGGCTGCGCGGTCAGCAGCATCACGTAGTTGGTGATGTCGACGACGTTGTTGATCGGGCGCTGGCCGGCGGCAGTCAGGCGGGCCTGGAGCCACGCCGGAGAGGGGCCGATCTCGACGTCGGTGAAGACGCGCGCGGTGAACCGCGGACAGAGGTCGGGCACCTCGACCGCGACCGAGGCGTGGTCCTCGACCCGGCCCTCGCCCTCGGCGTGCGCGTCCTCCTCCCAGGGCTCGGGGCCGAGCGGAGCGGCGGTGACCGCGTGGACCTCGCGCGCCACCCCGTAGACGCCGAGGCAGTCGACCCGGTTCGGCGTCACCTCGAGCTCGAGGACCCGCTCGCCGAGCGCCAACGTCTCCTCTAGCGGCGCGCCGGGATCGGGCGCCTCGTCGAGGACCATGATCCCGTCGGCGTCCTCGCCGATCTCGAGCTCGGCGGCGGAGAGGATCATCCCCGAGGAGGTGACGCCGCGGAGCTTCGCCTCGCCGAGCTCGACCCCGCCCGGCATCGTCGCCCCCGGCAGGGCGACGGCGACGGTCTGGCCGGCGGCGACGTTCGGCGCCCCGCAGACGATCGTCCGCGGCTCGGCGTCGCCGGTGTCGACCGTGCAGACGCTGAGCCGGTCGGCGTTCGGGTGCCGCTCGCAGGCGAGGACCCTGCCGATCACGAAGCCGCTGCCATCGGGCGGGCCGATCGCCGCGACGCGCTCGACCTCGGTCCCGGTCATCGCCAGGCGCACGGCGAGCTCCTCGGCCTCGATCCCGGGGTCGCAGTGCTCGCGCAGCCATGAGTAGGGCACCCGCATTCAACCCACCGGGCCTTCGCCAATGCTCCGCTCACGGAGAATCAGATTTCGACGTTCGCTTCGCATTGGCTCAGAGAAACTGCTCCAGCATCCGGACGTCGTTGTCGAAGAAGCGCCGCAGGTCGGGGACGCCGTGGCGCAGCATCGCGATCCTCTCGACCCCCATCCCGAAGGCGAAGCCCTGGACCCGCTCGGAGTCGTATCCGTTGTCGGCGACGAACTCGAGGACGTTGGGGTCGACCATCCCGGCGCCGCCGACCTCGATCCAGCCGATCCCCTTGCAGAGGCCGCAGCGCTCGCCGCCGGCCAACCGCCCGGTCCCGTCGCAGGCGAAGCAGGAGACGTCGAACTCGACACTCGGCTCGGTGAAGGGGAAGAAGTGCGGCCGCATCCGTGCCTCGCGCCCCTCGCCGAAGATCGCCCGCAGCATCTCTTCCAACGTCCCCTGGAGGTCGGCGAGCGTGATCCCCTCGCCGATCGCCAGCCCCTCGACCTGGTGGAACATCGGGCTGTGGGTCGCGTCGGAGTCGCGGCGGTAGACCTTGCCCGGCATGATCAGGAAGACCGGCGGCGGCTCCGACTCCATCGCCCGCGTCTGCACCGGCGAGGTGTGGGTCCTGAGCAGAAGGTCCGGTGTCCAGACGGGCCCGCTCGGCTCCGACCGCGGGAGCGACTGAGCATCACGATCTGATTCCTGCGAGGTAGTGGGAGCTGAGGAGCCGAGCGGAACCACATAGAAGGTGTCCTGGAGCATGCGGGCGGGATGGCCCGGTGGGTGGTTGAGCGCGGTGAAGTTGTAGTAGTCGTGCTCGACCTCGGGGCCGTCCATGACCCGGTAGCCGAGGCCGACCATCACGTCCTCGATCTGGCGGGTCGTCCGCGTGATCAGGTGCAGATGCCCGGCGGGCACCGGCGGCGTGCCCGGCAGGGTGACGTCGACCCTGTCCTCGACGAGCCTGCTCTCCAGCTCGACCGCATCGAGGTCGGCCGCGCGGGCCTCCAGCAGCGCCTCCAGCCCCTGGCGGGCGCGGTTCGCGCCGCTGCCCACCGGTCCCCGCTCCTCCTCCGGGAGGTCGGCGATCCCGCGCAGGATCGTGGTCAGCTCGGCTTTGCGGCCGAGGTAGCGGACCCGCAGCTCCTCGAGCTCGGCCGTGCCGGCGGCGGCCTCGATCGCCGCGGCCGCCTCCGCTCTTATCTCCTCGATCCGGTCAAGCATCCTCGGCGGCCTCCCGCATGGCGGGCGACGATATCCGCTGGGCGGCCACGGCAGCCGCGGCGGCGACGTTGAGCGACTCGGCGGCCGTGGCGCGCACGGGGATCGTCACCCGCCGCTCGCAGAGGTCGAGCACCTCGGGCGGGAGCCCCTCGCGCTCGGCGCCGAGGCAGATCGTCGCGCAGCCCTCGAGCCGGTCGAGGCCCTCGCCGCCGTGGGCGACCAGCGCCGCCCGCGGCTCCGCCGTCGCTTCGAGCTCCGCCCGGGCAATTCGCTGGGTGAAGATCGCGCCCATGCTCGCCCGCACCGCCTTCGGGCCGTGGGGGTCGGCGCAATCGGGGCCGAGGACGACGGTCCCGCCGAGCAGCGCCGCGGCGGTGCGAACGATCGCGCCGACGTTGCCGGGGTCCCCGACCCCATTCAGGTAGACGCACGGGGGCTCCACCTCCTGGCTCCAGCGCTGCGGCCAGACGGCGATCGCCCGCGTTCCCGAGCCGAGCGCCGAGACCCCGGCGAGCAGCTCGGCCTCGACCTCCTCGCCGCCGAGCCCGCCACCCGGCGCGACCAGCACCGCACTCGGCTCGGCTCCCGCCGCGAGCCCCGCCTCGAGCAGGTCCTCGCCCTCGGTCACGAACAGCCCCTCGCGGTCGCGATGGCGGCGGTCGCGCAGCTTCCGGACCAGCTTCAGCTTCTCGTTCTGGGGGCTTGTGATCATCGGCTTGGGATCTCTGTTCGGTGGATATTTCTCCTGGAACGAAAACGGGCCGCCTGAGAATCAAGCGGCCCGCCTGGGATTCGGAGTGTGGCTGCAGCTACGCGGCCGCACCCTCCCGGGCGAGCTCGACAAATCGGCGGAACGCATCGCGGTCGTTGACCGCGATGTCGGCGAGCATCTTGCGGTTCACCTCGACGCCGGCGTTGCCGAGGCCGTGGATCAGTTCGGAGTAGCTCATGCCCTCGAGCCGCGCGGCGGCGTTGATCCGAGTGATCCAGAGGCGCCGAAACTCGCGCTTGCGGTTGCGGCGGTCGCGGTATGCGTACATCCCCGAGCGCTGCACCTGCTCTTTGGCGAACCGGTAGGAGGAATGCTTGCGGCCGTAGTAGCCCTTCGCTTCCTTCAGCACCTTGCGCCGCTTCTTGCGGGCGTGGACCGACCGCTTGACCCGGCTCACTTTCCGCCTCCGAGCAGCGTCCTGATCCGCTTCTCATCGGACGGGGCGATCTCGACAGGGCGCCGCATCTGCCGCTTCCGCTTCGGCGACTTTTTCTCGAGGATGTGGCTCGAGAACGCCCGCCGGCCGCGAAGCTTGCCCTTCGCGGTCTTACGGAAGCGCTTCTTGGCGCCCGAGTGTGTCTTCATCTTCGGCATCGGGACGCGTATTGAAGCAGACCGGACGCCGGATGACGCCGGTACTCTGCGGCCCGATGCGATTCGTCTACGTGGTCGGCACCCGCCCGAACTTCGTCAAGACGGCGCCGGTGATCTCCGCCCTCCGCGCCCGCGACCCCGAGGGGCGGCACGCGATCGTCCACACCGGCCAGCACTACGACCGGTTGATGTCCGAGGTCTTCCTCGAGGAGCTCGGGGTTCCCGCGCCCGACCACATGCTCGAGGTCGGCTCCGGCAGCCACGCCAGGCAGACGGCGCAGGTGATGGAGCGCCTCGAGCCGGTCCTGATCGAGGAGGAGCCCGACCTCGTCCTCGTCCCCGGCGACGTCAACTCGACCCTGGCGGCGGCGCTGACCGCGGCCAAGGCCCAGATCCCTGTCGCCCACATCGAGTCAGGCCTGCGGAGCTTCGACCGCACGATGCCGGAGGAGCTCAACCGGATCGTCGCCGACGTCCTCTCCCAGCATCTCTTCCTCCACAGCGACGAGGCGATCGAGAACCTGCGCGCCGAGGGGATCCCCGACGAGCGGATGCACTTCGTCGGCAACACGATGATCGACACCCTCGCCGCGCTCCAGTCCCGGTTTCGGGCCGCCGGTGCCGCCGCCTCGCTCGGGGTCGAGCCGGGCGCGTTCCTCCTCGTCACCCTTCACCGCCCCGCCCTCGTCGACGGGCCGCTGCTCGGCGAGGCGATGGCGAAGCTGGCTGCGGTCGCCGCCGAGATGCCGGTCGTCTTCCCGGTCCACCCGCGGACCCGCAAGATGCTGAGCGAGGCGCAGGCCGGCGGTCCGGGCCTGCACCTGACCGAGCCGCTCGGCTACATCGAGTTCCTCTCGCTCCTCGCAGACGCCGGCGCGGTCCTCACCGACTCGGGAGGGATCCAGGAGGAGACGACCTACCTCGGGGTCCCCTGCTTCACCCTCCGCGACAACACCGAGCGCCCGGTCACGATCCGGGCGGGGACCAACACCCTGCTCGGGCTCGACCCGGCCGCGATCGCCGGGATCCCGGCGGCGCTCGCCGCGCGCCCCGACGGGCGCCCCGACCCGCCACCGCTCTGGGACGGCCACGCCGCCGAACGGATCGCGGACGTCATCCTCGGCTGAGGGTCCTAGCTCGCTGCGGCGCCGGCGTCGGTCTCGGCCTCGGCCTCAGCGGCCGCCTCGGCGGCTTCTTTGGCTTTGGTGGCCTCTTTGCTCGGAGCGAGCATCATGCTCATGTTGCGTCCCTCCTGAAGGGGCTCGGACTCGATCAGCGCGAGCCCGTCGAGGTCCTCGTAGAGTCGCTGCAGCAACGCCCGCCCGCGCTCGGGGTGGGCCTGCTCGCGGCCGCGGAACATGATCGTGATCTTGACCTTGTTGTGCTGGCGCAGGAAGCGCTCGACGTGGCCCTTCTTGGTCTCGTAGTCGTGGTCGGCGATCTTCGGGCGTAGCTTGATCTCGCGGACGTTGACCTGCTGCTGGTGCTTGCGGGCGGCCTTCTGCTTCTGCTCCTGCTCGTACTTGTACTTCGAGTAATCGAGCAGCCGGGTGACGGGCGGTTTCGAGTTCGGCGCGACCTCGACCAGGTCGAGGTCGGCGTCCTGGGCCCGCTTCAGCGCGTCGGGGGTCTCGACGATCCCGAGCTGCTCGCCGTCGGCGCCGATAAGGCGCACTTTCGGGACACGGATCCGCTCGTTGATCCGCGTCGTGTCGCGCTCAGGTGGGCGCCGATCGAACCTACGGGGGACCGGCACTAGGAGAGGTGGTGGATCTTCAAGAGGACGAGTGAATCGGACGCGGCCACGGGACGCTCAGCGGCGTGGAATGTTCGGCGTGGCGTCAATCAAGTGCAGCGCAGTATAGAGACAGGGCGCGGTTCCGGCCAATCCTCGAGTCAGCCGCCGCCCTCGGCGAGGGCGCGGGCGGCGAAATCGGCGACCGGCATCGCCCCCAGCTCGCCCTCCTCGTGGGAGCGGACCGCCACAGCGCCCTCCTCCTGCTCGCGGTCACCGACGACGAGCATGTACGGATAGCGGCCGAGCTCTGCGTCGCGGATCTTCTTCCCGACCGACTCGGAGCGCTCGTCGACGCCGACCCGCACTCCCGCCTCGCGGAGCTCCGTCGCGACCCGCTCGGCGTACTCGGCGTGGCGGTCCGCGACCGGCAGGATCGCCGCCTGGACCGGCGCCAGCCAGACCGGGAAGCGGCCGGCGTGATGCTCGATCAGGATCCCGGCGAAGCGCTCCATCGATCCGAGCAGGGCGCGGTGGATCATCACCGGCCGCTGCTGCTCGTCGTCGGCGTCGGTGTAGGTGAGGTCGAATCGCTCGGGCATGAAGAAATCGACCTGACAGGTCCCGCACTGCCAGGAGCGGCCGAGCGCGTCGGTTACGTGGAAATCGATCTTCGGCCCGTAGAAGGCGCCGTCGCCCGGGTTCAGCTGGTATTCGCGACCCTGGGCGTCGAGCGCCCCGTGCAGCGCCGCTTCGGCCTGCTCCCACTGCTCGGCGGTGCCGATCGACTTCTCGGGGCGGGTCGAGAGCTCGACCCGTACGTCGTCGAACCCGAACCGCTCATAGAGCTCGTCGATCGCCTCGCAGACGTGCGTCACCTCGTCGATGATCTGCGCGGGGGTGCAGTAGATGTGGGCGTCGTCCTGGGTGAAGGCCCGGACCCGGAGCAGTCCATGCAGGACTCCCTCTCGCTCGGCCCGCGAGACCTGGCCGAACTCGGCCAGGCGCAGCGGCAGCTCCCGGTAGGAGTGGCGTTCGGAGCCGAACACCAGGCACGCCCCCGGGCAGTTCATCGGCCGAATCGCGTACTGGCGATCGCCGGACTCGGTGAAGAACATGTTCTCGCGGTAGTTGTCCCAGTGGCCCGAGCGGTGCCAGAGCTCGACGTCGAGCACCTCCGGCGTCTTGATCTCCTCGTAGCCGCGCTTGTGCAGCTGCTTCTGGACCTCGGCCTCGATCAGGCGCAGGAGCGTCGTCCCGTTCGGCAGCCAGAACGGCATCCCGGGCGCCTCCTCGCGGAGCATGAAGAGGCCGAGCTGCGGGCCGAGGCGGCGGTGGTCGCGGGCCTTCGCCTGCTCGATCCGCTCGAGATACTCCTCGAGGTCCTTGCTGGTGAAGAACGCTGTGCCGTAGATCCGGGTCAGCATCTGGCGGGTCTCGTCGCCGCGCCAGTAGGCGCCGGCCACCGAGCTCAGCTTGATCGCCTTGATCCGCCCGGTCGAGGGGCCGTGCGGGCCGCGGCAGAGGTCCTCGAAGGGGCCGTTGCGATAGAGCGAGACGGTCTCGACGCCTTCGTTCGAGACCAGGTCCTCGATCAGCTCGACCTTGTAGCCCTCGTCCTGGTCACGGAAGATCTCGATCGCCTCGGCGACCGGGACGTCGCGGCGCGAGAACTCCTCGTCGGCCTCGATGTGGGCGCGCATCGCGTCCTCGATCCCCTCGAGGTCGGCCTCGGTGACCTTGACGTCCTCGGGGAACTCGAAGTCGTAGTAGAAGCCGTCCTCGATCGCGGGCCCGATCGTCACCTTCGTCCCCGGGTAGAGCTCCTGGACCGCCTCCGCCATCACGTGGGCGGCGTCGTGGCGGATCAGCGCCAGCGCCTCGATGTCGCGGTCGGTGAGGATCGCGATCTCGGCCCCGCCGGGGAGAGGGGCCGCGAGGTCGCGCAGCTCGCCGTCGACGGTGATCGCGAGCGCCGCCTTGGCGAGGCCGGGCCCGATCGCGGCCGCCGCGTCGGCGCCGGTGGCGCCATCGGGCAGCTCCAACGAGCTCCCGTCGGGCAGCCTGACCGTGATTTTCGTCGCCGGGGTCGCCATTCCAAGTCTTCGCGCCCATGCTACGTGGGCTTCGGGCGCGGCGGCTGACTCCAAGCGAACGCACTTCGTCCCGCTATGCGGGTCAAACTGCGTTCGCATCTAGCGCGGCGAGCCCTGGCGGGCCTGGCGGACGGCGATCAGCGGGCAGGGACTCGAGCCGGAGACGGACCCGCTCCGGGCCCAGAGCAGATAGGGGTCGGCGCTCTTGCGCAGGGACATGTCGGGATACGGCGGCCGGACGCTCTCGCTGGAGGTGATGACGAAGCGGACGCCGCGCGGGAGCGCGGCCGGCGCCTGGCCTTCGTCGGCGATGCAGACCCTGCCGCCGCGGAGCTCCCAGTCGAGGTAGCGAACCCCGTGCTGTTCGTCGAGCAAATCGTCGGGGGCGAGGACGAGGGTCGAGCCGGTGGCGATCAGCGGCCGCAGGCCGGTGAGCGCCGGCGAGTAGGTCGTCGGCCCCACCGGCGCGTTGGCGAGAGCGAGGAGCGAGCAGAAGCCTGCGATCAGCAAATAGGCCCAGGTTGCCGCGAGAAAGGCGCTTTTCCGAACCATAGGTTTCGAAAAGCGCCTTGGCGCGACGATCGCCAGCGTCGCCACCGGCGCCGCGACCTCGAGCGCCTTGGCCGAGGTGTACGGCGTTCCGCCGAGCCGTGCCGCGAGGTAAAGGAGGGCGACGGCAATGACGCCGGCGAGGATCGCGTTCTCGCGACGGCCCAGGCAGCGGGCGAGGCCGACGACCAGCAGAGCCGCGGCAAACGCGGCGCCGAGGTAGTAGGCGATCGCCGGCACCGCGCCGTCGCCGGCGGCGACCCGGAAGTCGCCCGAGAACCAGATACCGAGCGCGGTCAGCGGCGAGATCTGGCCGAAGAGGTTGCCGAGGCCCGGGCCGTTCGGGTCGAAGGTCTCGAAGTTGTGGAATTGGACCATCCGGCCGACCTCCGGCAGGGTCCCGACAGCGAGCACGACAAGGGCGAGCAGCAGCGGCCTCAGCGGCAGCTCACGCTCGAGCGCCAGCCAGGCGGCGAGGATCACCGCCAGCCAGATCAGGCCCGGGAAGCTGTACGTGTAGACGGCGCCGATCGCGATCACGGCCGCCGGGACGAACCGCAGCGGAAGGTCGCCCCAGAGCGGGTTCCGCTTCGTCTCGCGCAGGGCGAGGAGGAATGCCAGCACCCAGAGCGCCTGCATCGTCTCCTTGAACGCCCCCTGGGCGAAGTAGGAGGCGACCAGGTACGGGAGGCCGACGACGAGCGCGGCAGCAGCCACCCGTAGGACCAGGCGCCCGGGAAACGCCGCGAGCGCGGTCAGCGGGGCGAGCACGGCGACCGCGATCGTGAGGCCGGTGAAGCCATGGACGAGCGAGACGCCAAGGCCCTTGTCGAGCGAGACGACGATCGCGTGCGGGCCCAAAGGGTAGCCCTGTCGCAGCAGTTCGGAACTGAGCCCATGGGCTAGGCGGTCGGCCGCCAGCAGGTGCTGGGACATATCGGGGTTGAGGCCGGTGCCGAGGATTCCGAAATGGCCTTCGGCGACGAACGGAAGCGCGGTCGCAGCGAGGGCGCCGATCGCGACCAGTCCTCCGATCCGAGCCGCCTCCGAAGCACCCTCCACCCGGCGCCAGAGGAATGCGACCGAGCCGAGGGTCGCGACGGCGACGAGGACGGCGCCGATCAGGCCGTCGCCCGGCAGCCTCACCGTCCCCCAGCAGATCGCGCTGAGTAGCGCGAGTCCGACCGCCGGCGCGAGCCAGGACCAGCGCGTGATGCCGCAGAGCGCGAGCAGCGCCTGCCCGATCGCCGGCGATGAGATGCAGACGGCGGCCACGGCTACGTAGGTTCCGATCACGAGCGGGCGAGCTTAGACCCTGCTCTTAGACTCTGGCGATGGCGTTCGTACCGCCCGCCAGGCACCTGCTCCGCGCCAAGGACCTCGCCGACGCGCGCTACTTCGAGCACCTCGACGTCGACGACATGGCGGGCGCCGCGGGGCTCTCGCGGGCCCACTTCAGCCGCGAGTTCCGCCGCACCTTCGGGGAGCCTCCGCACTCCTATCTGCTCCGGCGCCGCCTCGAGCGGGCTGCCGACCTCCTCCGCACGACCGACCGCGGGGTCGCCGACATCTGCTTCTCGGTCGGCCTGCAGAGCGTCGGCTCGTTCACGACGACCTTCAAGCGGACCTTCGGGCGGACGCCGACCGAGTACCGGGCCGCGTTTCCGCCGGCCTCCCTCCAGGCCCGGGTCCCCGCCTGCTTCATGCGCCTCTACGCCCCGCCCAAGACCGCACGTTTCGAGAAGACAGGGCCACCGCGCCGACCTAGCATCGCCGGCGACCGTTCAATCGAAGCTCAGGAGGACAGAAAATGATCACGATCTCCAACGCGCAGCTCTGGGTCCACGACCAGGACGAGGCGCTCGCCTTCTACACCGAGAAGCTCGGGATGGAGGTCAGGGCCGACGTCACCCTGCCGGAGATGGGCGACTTTCGCTGGCTCACCGTCTCGCCCCCCGGTCAGGAGGACGTCACGATCGTCCTGATGGAGATTCCCGGGGCGCCGGTGATGGACGAGGAGACCCAGCAGCAGGTCAGGGATCTGATGGCCAAGGGGTTCGCCGGCACCGTGTTCCTCACGACCGAGGACTGCCAGGCCTCCTACGAGGAGCTCAAATCCCGCGGGGTTGAGTTCGTCGAAACGCCCGAAGAGCGGCCCTACGGGATCGACTCCTCGTTCCGCGACCCGTCGGGGAACAACTTCAGGCTCACCCAGGTGAAACTCCCTGCCACCGCCTGAGCGGGATTTGGCGTCCTAGACGTCTGGGGGCCTCCGCGATGTGAATCCCCGAGCATCGCGGAGGCTCCCTTGAAATCTCGCCGCATTCCTGGTCTTACCTTCGCGAACGTGAACGCCACCATCGCCCTCTTCGTCGCCCTCGGCTGCGGCGCGCTCGCGGCTTCTTCCCTCGGCAAGAACAGCGTCGGGCCGAAGCAGCTGAAGAAGAACGCCGTGACCACCGCGAAACTGAAGAACAAGGCGGTGACCGGCGCGAAAATCAAGCCCGGGACGATCACGAGGACTCAAATCAACCTCGCGACCCTGGGCACGGTCCCGACGGCGAACCTGGCCAACTCACTGGCGCCGCTTGAAGCGCCGCATGTCGTCGGTGCGCCCGGACAGCCGGGCTTCCTGAACGGCTGGGCCAACGGCCCCGTCGGAAGGCGCGGTCTCCTCCAACCCCGTCGGCTTCTTCAAGGACCACGATGGCATGGTCCACCTGCAGGGAGTGGCAGCAGGCGGCGGTCTCAACAAAGTCATCTTCCAGCTGCCGCCCGGGTTCCGCCCCGGCCCCGGGAAAATCGTCGTCGAGCCGGCGGTCTGCACCGGCTGCGGCGGGAACCCGACAGGGGATCTGGTCATCCTCGGGACCGGCACCCCGCTGCCCAATGGCGACGGTGCAGTGGTGCTGAGTGGTGCCACAATCGCCGGCGTGGACGGCGTCACCTTCCGCGCCGAAGCCTGAGTCATTGAAGAACGGCCGGGGCCCAAATCGGGCCCCGGCGCATGGGCACAACTGGGCTCGAACCAGTGACCTCCGCCTTGTCGAGGCGGCGCTCTCCCAACTGAGCTATGCGCCCGGGGCTCCGGAATCTAGCAGCGCGTGCCCGGCGCCGAAAGACCGCCAAGTCGTCGGTTTTTGGCGGTGATAGACCCGCTTTTGGGGATTGAGTCCCGCCTGCAAGTGCCGATGCAAGAGGTGAAACTTCTCGGCGCACGGCGTGTTTCTTTATCTACAGTCGCCGACCGCGACGAGAAGCTTTCAACACTTGAGGACCGACGAGCCAGCGATTTCTTGATCAGCTTGGTGGTACGTCCTTCGGAAACAAGGGGCCCCTTCCGGGGCCCTTTTCCGTTCTCGGGGGTCAGGAGACGGGAATCAGGAGAACGGAAGTTTCCGCCTGGTGCACGACACGCTCGCTGACGCTGCCGAGCGCCTTGATGCCCGCCAGGCCACGCCGTCCGCAGACGATCATCGAGCTGCCTCTCTCGGCCGCGACCTCGACGATCTTCTCGGTCGGGTGACCCTCGACCGTCAAAACCTCAGGCTTCGTCCCGGTGGCCTGCTCGATCCCCTCGATGTCGTCCCCCAGCACCGAGCCGGAAGCGGATTTCTTGCCGTCCGAGATGTGGAGGACCTCAAGGGTCCCGCCGTAGGCGGCGGCCAGCGGGCCGGCGATTTTCGCCGCGGCCCGGGAGCCTTCGCTTCCGTCGGTTGCCAGCAGGATCGTGTCAAGAAACCCGCCCTTCGGAGGCTCGCGGGCAATCAAGAGGGGCCGCTCGGTCTCGTGCACCGTCTCACTCGCCGTGCTGCCGAGGACCATGCCCGAGACCCGAGACTGATTGTGAGTGCCGACGACCAGCAGGTCGTGCTTCTCGGCCTCGTCCAACAGGACCTTCGACGCGTATTTCCCGGACGGCGTTCCGGTCGTCGCGGCGACACCGGCCTCCTCGGCGAGTCCCACCGCCTCCTGAAGCGCCGCCTCCAGGGCCTCCTTCGAGTACTCGGGGCGGAGTTCGAAGCTCGCGTCCACGGCGACGATGCGGAGCGACGTCTCCGCTGTCTGCAGGGCGATGCTCGCCCGCGCCGCGATCGTGCTCGCGGGATCTCCTTCGACTCCGCAGAGAATGCTCTTGAACGGGGGTGTCTTCCCACTCTCGACCACAGGCCCGGGCAGCCTATCCCGAGGCCCGGCCCTTCGCCGATCCCCTCGTGGGGTCGAGGCCTGTCAGAGGTTTCGAACGCGGCGCCCGATCTCCTCGTCGATCGGATAACCGGCCGCGTCCCAGAATCCGCCGGCGACATCGTCGTCGAATGCGACGAGGGCGGTGACGCGCCGCGCGCCGCGACTCCTCAGGTACTCCTCGCCGGCGCGAGTCAGCTCCATGCCGACGCCCTGACGACGGCAGTCCTCGCGGATCGCGAGGCGATACAGGTTGCCCCGCCAGCCGTCCCAGCCCGCGATCAGGGTGCCGATGACCTCCCCGTAGCGCTCGGCAACGAGCAGGGCGGCCGGAGAGTCCCCGAGCAAACTCTCGAGGTCCTCGATCCGATCAGGGGTGCTGGCATGGCCGCTGCGCGCCCCGTCCAACAGCGCGATGACGCCAGGGAGGTCGCCGACCTTGCCGCGGCGCACGTTCACGTCGGGGGCACTCAAGCGTCGAGCATAGCCACGCCCCGCTCACGCGTGACCCCATCGGCGCGGGGTCGGCCAAGCGTATGATCTCCGGCGTGGGCGAGAGCGCACACTTCACGGCCGAGGAGGCCCGGGAGACCGGCGAACGGATAGGCATCGAGTGGGCCACGTCGCCCTTTGACGCTGAGCAGTTTCGGATGGGCATGGACGTCGAGCTCGAGCACGGCACCCATGACCCCGATACCAACGTCACGGATGACGACATCCTCGTCACAGGGAAGATCGCCCGTGCGCACCTCAACGAGTTCCCGGACTACTACACCCGACTCGCGGCGATGGAGTCCGAGGCGGAGGCCCACTGGGCCTCGAAGAGCGAGTAGCTCCTCGCGGGGACCGAAATCGCCGGTCCTATTGCCTGATCAGCTTGAGTCTCTTCGAGACGGTGCCCGGCGAGCCGCCGGCCGGCGCGAACTTCACCGAGACCTTGACGCTGGCGCTCCCGACCCTGTCGAGCGTCGCCTTGGCGCTCCCCGCCGGGTTGATCGGCAGGTTCAGCTTACCTGCCTTGGCGACCGACTTCGAGGCCTTTCTGACTCCCTTGCCGGAGATCGTCACCTTGCCCGGGCCCGGCAGGGTCAGGTTCAGCGTCGCGGTCCCACGCGCCCGATTCAGGGGAATTAGGCCGAAGCTGAAGCGAGCTGAGGGTTCGACGACTGCGTTGACCATCAGCTCGCAGGTGCTGTTGGCCCCGGCCGCAATCGGCGCCGCACCGTTGACCAGCGGCGGGTTGTAGAGAAAGTAGTAGCCGCCCGCGAAGCAGGCGCCCGAAGAGGTCTGCAGGGAGGAGTCGAATCCGGGGACCTCACCCGGGGCGATCGGAAGGCTGGCCGGGAATGTGAAGGTGCCGGCTCCGGAAAGGGTCACGGTCGGGCCCGTCCCCACTGCTTCCCCTTTGGCGGCGACGGATTTTTCGACATTGCCCAGGCGGAAGGTGACGGTGCCGGCGCCCCCGGTCTTGATGTTGAACGCGGTGACCGTCCCGAAGGTGGGCGAGGTGGCCGGAAATGCGTTGCCAGTGTGCACTCCGCCGAGCAGGTTGGTGCACGGTGGCGCGATCGGCGCGCATTGGCTGGGCTGGGAGGTGTCGTACAGCGCGCCGGTCAGGTCGCTCCCGATTGTGATCGAGGCGATCACCGGCGAGGGCGACGCAGCGGCGGCAAGCAGAATGAGGCCGCTCAAAACGACGGCCATCTGCCGGGATCCGCTCACCCCATCATCGATTCGCCTGGCGGGTCTCCATCCGGCGCGAAGCTAGCACGGCCGGGGCCGGGGCCGGCGATCTGCCCTGCCCTAACCGGGATGTGAGCGGTTGGGCCGTCCGGAGCGCGGATGGGCCACCCGGAAGCGCTTCATCGCCGCCGGCCCGCGCAGCCCGGTCGGGCCGATGGCACGAACGCGCAACACGTGCCGGCCGTGGCCAACCCAGTAGCGCAGAGGTGAGTGACAGGGTCGGTAGGGAGTGCGGTCACGCTTGCATTCAAACCCTCGGGTCCTGGTGCGCGAGTAGAAGCGGAAGTGAGCGCGGATGCGGCGATGTCGAGTCGTGGGGGATTCCCAGAAGTGCTCGGCGAAGACGAGAACCGTGCGGGGGCGCCGGCGGGCCCTGCGCCTGTGAGCACCGGGTGGGTCGATGGGCCCCGAGAACGGATCGGTGGAGGTGAAGATCCGGCCTTTGATGCCGACCAGGGCGCAGAGTGAGGTCGAGGCGCAGGAGGCCCCCCAGAGCGCGTTCCACGGCTGTCTTTCCGTGCCTTCGGTCGACCCCGGAAAGGGAACGAGGTTCTCGAACTTCCAGGAGCCGGGCCCTCCTGTCGGGTTGGTCGAGGTGACGACGTCGCCGTTGTTGTCGACAGCCAGGCAGCGGCTCGCGGTCGGGCATGAGACGCCGGTGATCTGGACCGAGCCACCGGCATTCGCCTCGCTCCAGGTCGCGCCGCCGGCGGCGGGAGAGGTCGAGGTGAGGACGTTGCCGGTCAGGTTGCCCGCGGCGCAGAGCAGGGTCGATGTGCAGGCGACCCCTTCGAGGTCGCCGGGCCCGCCCGGAGTTCCCTCTTCCGTCCAGGCCGAGGCGCCGCCGGTCGGGTTGGTCGAGACGAAGATCCTGCCTTCGCGGGCGACGGCGACGCAGAGCGAGGGCGTGCCGCAGGAGACGCCGCGGAGATCGAGCGAGCCGCCCAGCCGGGTCATCTGCCAATCCCCTGCCGTCGGGTTGGTCGAGGTCAGGACCTTGCCCCCGTTGGAGTTGTTCGACCCACCGGAGACCGCCACGCACAGGGCCGGAGAGGGACAGGAGACCGCGGTCAGGTGGGTTGCGCCGTCGCCGTCGTTGATGACCTTCGGGGACCAGGCGCCCGCACCGGCCGCCGGTTCGGTCGAGACGTAGATGAAGCCTTCGTAGCTGACCGCGACGCAGAGGCTCTGGGTGGCGCACGAAACCGCCTGCAGCCGTCCGCCCGGCGTCGGACAGTGCGGTTCTCCTTCGACGCAGGTCACCCCAGGACCGACCGGGTAGGGGGGATTGACCACCTCCCACCTGGCGGCGCCGCCCGTCGGCGCTTGCGAGACGGCGAGCGTGTCGTACCCGCCGACGGCGACGCAGAGGGATTCGGTCGGGCAGGAGACACCGGACAGCGGCGGCACCGACGCTTTGCTGGAGGCCGAGGGCAGCTGCCGCAGCGTCCAGTTTGAGGCCGCGCCCGCCCCGGCGGGGAAGGCGAATGCCGCGAGCAAGGCGATCGCGCAGCAAGCGACGATGAGCGTGTGTCTCGGGGCGGTCCTCATCTGTCCAGCACTAAAACTCATGGCGGCGTCGCAGTTTCGGTACCTGACCATCGGGGCGAGCTACTGACCTACGCTCAGGCGAGGGCCTTGACCTCGCGCCAGGTGAGCAAGCGACCGCTTCGGCGATCGATCACCTTGAGGCGAAGGGCGCGAAGGCCGTCGACAATCCCGAGCACCGGAACGTCCTGAAAGATCGGGCTCTCGTCATGGGCGCGCTGGAGGTTGTAGTTGGGGATCTTGGCGCTGAGATGATGGACGTGGTGAAGGCCGATGTTGCCGGTGAAGAACTGGAGCAGCTTGGGAAGCTTCAGGTAGGAGCTGCCCTGCAGGGCAGCGTCGGCATAGCTCCACCGATCCGAGCTCTCCCAGTAGACGTCCTCGAACTGATGCTGGACGTAGAACATGAAGACCCCCAGCGTGCCGGCGAGAATCGCCGTCGGTAACTGCACCAGCAGCCATGCCTGTAGGCCGACCAGCCATGAGATCGTGGCGATCACCAGCGCCAGGACGAGGTTCGTGACGAGGATGCTGCGGCGCTGACGCGGACGCATCTTGTTGGACCAGATGCGGGGCCCGATCATCAATGACCAGATCGGCCCGACCCCGAACATCACCATCGGGCTGCGAAAGAGGCGATAGCCGAGACGCGACTTCCAGGGTCTGGAGAGGTACTCCTCGACCGTGAGCGTCGCGATGTCGCCGGTACCCCGCCGGTCGAGATCTCCCGAGCTGCCGTGGTGGACGGCATGGTTGTGGCGCCAGTTGGCGAAGGGCTGGAAGACGAGCAGCCCGGCGAACCGGCCGACCCACAGATTCGCCCGCCTATCGGGCAGAAAGGAGCCGTGGGCGCAGTCGTGGAAGACGATGAACGTCCGCAGCAGGAAACCCGCCGCCGGAATGGCGAGAGCGAGGGTGATCCAGACCGAGAGGTCGAGGACGAGGTACATCGCCACCGATATGGCCAGGTAGGGCACCATCGAGGTGGCCAGATCGAACAGGCTGCGCGGCATCGAGGGTCGCTCGTGACGGGCAACGGCCTCGCGCCAATAGAGACGATTGGGTCCCGAGTCGCCGTCGATCGGCTCGGAGGTGGGTGTGGCCGCTGCGCTCATGAGGAGCGACGATATCCGCCCCGCCTAAAGCCCATCGTTATCGGAAAAGAAACTCTCGCCGAGTCCGGGCAGCGAAAACCGCTCTGGAATCGAAGGCGCACCGCCTCTCCGCCGCCCGCTCCTCCTCGAGAGTCACGCACGGATGGTCCGCCGCGCTATCCGACCTCGGCCTTCCAGGGGTCATTCAACTTGCGGCAGCGCTTTTTGGAGCGCTTGAAGAGGTAGTAGCCGACCGGGCCCCGCATTTCGACATGGACGTATGTCCCCGCGACCAGCTTCCAGCCCTCGGAGATCACCGAATTGAGGATGTCCACGGGGTCGGACGTCCAGTACGGAGCCGTTCCCTCGATGCCTGGTATGACGATGGGGTTGTGCAGCGCGAGCGGGAGCTCGAATTGGAAGAGACGATGCTTCTGGCCGAACGAGAGCCGCGCCCTGCCGGCCGGAGTTTCAAAGAAGGCCTGCTTTCTCGCCTCGACCTCGGCCGCCCACTTCTGCTCGGCCCGCTGCCTCAACCAGCCCCCCACCGGCGCATGCCCGTTTTCGGACGGGCCCGCCGCCTCCGGCTCGCGGCGTCCGACGAGTGCCCGTGGGAGCCGCAGGCCCCACGGATTCCGGTGCCTGACGTCGCCCTGCGAGGGCGGTGTGAATGGCGCTCCGGGTACGAGCCTCGCCCTCGGGGAGCGGGTCAGCTCCAGCCAGGTTCCGTCCCAGCGGCGTTCCCAGGTGCTGCCCAGCGGGTCGGGGTACCAGCCGGCCTCCTTCGCCGCCGGGGGTGGAATCTCGTGGATGCGCTCATGGACTTGCTCCTGGAGGCGCTGGGTGTCACCGTTGATCATGGCCGTTTCTACTCGGGTTAACGGCTGGTCAGGCACGAAAATTGCATGCCTCGCCGGGGCGAGCCACAGCGCGGGCTGCTCAGATTCGCCCGGATTCACGAAGCTCCGTGTCGAGATAGGCCTGAAACTGGACGACATCCACAGGCCGTCCTTGCCGGCTAATCGATGGTCTCGCTCCCCGGCTGTGGCTGCGGCGCTAGGGACCGTGAGTTAGCCGGCCGTGGCGCTGCTCTCGATCGGTACCGCCGTCCATCGTGTTTGCGATACCTGCGGAGTGCATCGGTCGTGGGATGCGGATCGCTCATAGGCGAAGATCCTCTGGTGGTCTGCAGACCACCAGAGTTTGTAGACGGAGCGCATATACCCCTGGACCCCACGTTCGCAGGCCACGGGGAGCAGGGGGAACTCAGCGGTGAAGTAGCCCCGGTGCGCCACGAGAAAGGTCGTACTCGGGCCGACATCGGTCATTCGCGAGAAGCGGGTACGGCACCTGACGCCCTGGTGACAGATGGTTGCGAACAACCATGGACGGGTCAGGACTTCGCCGGCACGCCTGCGGAGATAGCCGTGTGCGCTTAGGACCCGGCCCCGGGCCCCCCAGTCACCGGCGGGGAGGCCGGCTTGTGTCTCGGTGGGCCCGGACGATTGGAGAGCCGTCGGGGGACCAGGTTCATCGGTCTTTGAAACCGAAACGCTGACCGAGCAGCCGGCCAAGGACAGGCCCGCGAGGAGCAGGAGCGGGCCGAGCAGAGCTTGACGCTTCAAGGAGGCCACCTCCCCTTCTATCGGCAGTCGAGGGGAGTTTTGAAGGTCCGGTCCGATCGCGCATACCGAATGCCTCGTCGAACCCAGCAGAGCCAGACCCCTGCTTCAAGAAAATCCTTCCAATAGATCGAGTGTCAATGGCGCACTTTCTAAGGGGTTTCTACAGGGAGGCGTCATATGAGAAGCATGAAGATCGGGCTCTTGATGCTCGCGGCCCTGGCTATCGGACTCGCGGTTGCGGGCTGTGGCTCCGACGAAACGCACGGATCAGAAGGGACCGTCACGCTCACCGAACCTGCCCAAACGGGGCAGAACTTCGGATTCATTGCACGCCCGGTAAAACGATCAAGCCTGGCAATGGGTTTGCATTCTCTGCGCCTCTTCAGGATTCGGGAGGGAAGACCGTTGGCGAACTCAATGCCTTCTGCATCGCAACTCAGCCTTCGCCGGGTGAAGCACTCGACGGAACTTGCTCCGGCACGGCTGCTGTGCCTGGGGGGCGGATTCGCCCTGAACGTCGGCGGCAAGGAAATTGGCAGTTCTGTCGAGGGCGCGATAGTCGGAGGAACGGGCAAATACGTCGGTGCCCTCGGCACCTTCACGTCCAAGGAAGAAAGCGCGGGCAAGGGCGAAGAAGGCCCCTCGACCCTCACATTCCGCTACACGCTTCCCTAGGCCCTCTGTCCGAGCCCGACAGGGAAAGCGGCCGCCAACCGTAGGCCGCCGCTTCCCCTTTCGGGCCCTGGCACTCATTGCAGCGCCAAGCAGATCGTCGTCGTGGATCGCAACCATCTCGACGGGCGACAGAGAAATCGGGCGTCACTGGACATTTCCGAGCCCCACCCCGTAGTCTCGGTATATCGGCGAGTACATAGTCACCCTCCAAGGGACTGAGATCAGAATTGATGTCGTGGAGGCCGACTCGCCGATTGAAGCCGCCCAGCGGATGAGCGTCCAACATGCGGACCCCCGCCGATCCATCTACACCGTGCAGAGCATGGTGCGGCTGGACTTCCCGCACCGCATCACGATCTAGGGACGCCGCTCCAGGCCAAGAAGCAGAAACCCCGCGTTTGCGGGGTCTTCCCAGAGGCGCCTACCGGAATCGAACCGGTGTAAACGGCTTTGCAGGCCGCTGCGTAGCCACTCCGCCAAGGCGCCGGGAGAGGTGGATTCTTCCAGGCCAGGTGGATCTCCCCCTGCCTCGCATCGCCGCGATAGGCTGGCCTGCCGAGGGGAGAGCCAGATGATTTCCACGATCGCCGTCGGGACGGACGGGACAGCCACTGCGAATGAGGCGGTCAAACAGGCCGCTGGGATCGCGCGGCAGTTCGGCGCAAAGCTCTTTCTGCTGAGCGTCTTCGACGAGTCGGCCGGTGGCTCGGCCGGAGAGGACGTCGAGCTTCAGTGGGCCTCGAACCCCGCGGCGAGGGTCCGCTCGATCCTCGAGCGGCTCGAGGAAGACCTCAACCTCGAGGGGATCGAGACCGAGACCCGCGCAGCCCCGGGAGACCCGGGCAAGGTGCTGGTTCAGCTCGCCGAGGAGTGTGGCGCCGACCTGCTGGTGATCGGCAACAAGGGGATGCAGCGACGGGTCCTCGGCAGCGTCCCCAACACCGTGACCCACCGGGCGAGCTGCTCAGTGATGGTCGTCAAGACGACCTGACTCGAGCAGCCCGCCGAAGGTCCGCTCGAGGAAGTCGTCCCGCAGGATCATCCCCGGGTCGAGCTCGCGCTTGAGGCGGAAGAACTCGACAGCGTGGTCGCCGTACATCTCGGCCAGCGTCTCCGGCCTGGCGAAGACGTTCTTCACCAGGTAGACGCGCCCGTGGAATTTCTCCCAGAGGATGTCGGCGAGCTCCTCGAAGGCCAGTTTGGCGCGGTCGAGGCGGCCCTGGTTCGAGGTCTCGAACGCGTAGCTGACGGCGAACCCCGGCTGATTGTTGCTGGCGGAGAGAAGGAACGGACGGTCGCGGGGGACGAACAGGACGTCGTTCAGCGTCGGGGTCAGGTCGCGCTCGAGCATGTACTCGTGGGCGAACTCGAGCCACTCGACGAGGTCGTCGGCCATCTGGTCCCAACCGCCCTCGGCTCCCGCTTCGCTCGGCACGATGAAGGTCTGCTGGGCGTTCTGCATCTTGAACCCGAGCTTTTTCCCGATCCGCTTGGCGCGCGCGTTGCCGTCCATGAAGAAGCTGAAGCCCTCGAGGTCGTCGAGATACTCGTCGCCGTCCTTGAACAGGAACCTGACGTAGAAGCGCCACATCAGCTTCGAGATGAACGGAATCCTCATCAGCCACTCGACGAGGATCCGCAGCAGCAGTTTCGGCCGGTGCAGCGCCATCCGCCGCCTGGTGCGGGTCGCGGCGAACGTCGAGGTGAAGAAGAGCGCCGACTTGGTGTCGTCGCCGCGCGTGTCGAGCGCCGACCAGATCGCGTCGAGCTTCTCGGGGTCGGCGGGGTCCGAGTCCTCGAGGTAGGCGCGTTTCGCGGTCGGGACGAGGTCGGCGGCGAGGTCGCGGAAGGTGTCGTACTTGCGGACGATCGTCCGCACCGCCAGCTCCTCCCCCCTGCCCGGGGCCGGCATCACCCGGTAGGTGATGGAGACGACCGCCCCGAGGTACCCGAGACCGCCGATCACTCCGCAGAACGCTTGCCCCTCCCTGGTCGAGGGCAGCTCGTCCCTCCCGGGCGGCGCACAGGCGATCAGCTCGCCCTCGGGGGTGAGGAGGTCGAAGCTCTGAATCCACTCGCCTTCTTTGCCGTAGGAGGGTGAGAAGCGCGAGAGGCAGTCGCCGGACAGGGTGCCGCCGGCGGTCGCGTTTTCGGTCGTGACCGTCACCGCTGGCACCATCCCGAGCGGCTTCAGCGTCTCCAGGATCGCCCCCCAGGTGGCGCCGGGCCCGACCCGCATCCGCTCCCCATCCAACACCTCGATCGAGTCCATGCCCAGCATCGAGACGACGAGGTCTTCCCCCAGCGACTGTCCGTCGAAGGAGTGACCGCCGGCGCGGAACGTCACCCGCCTGCCGCTGTCGGCAGCCTCGGCGAAGATCGCACGCAGCTCCTCCACGTCGGTGGGTGTGCGCACCTCAGCCTCGGCGGAATAGAGGCCCGAGTAGCAGCCGAGCTTCTCCTTCACGTAGGGCGCAGCCTAACCGCTGATCTGCTGCTAGCTTGCGAATGGACGGATGGACCCCGTGGAGACCGTGACGGTGTTGTTCACCGACCTCGTCGGTAGCACCGAGATGGCGCTGCGGATCGGCCCAGCCGCCTCCGAGGAGGTCCGGCTCGAGCACTTCGGCCTCCTCCGCGAGGCGATCGGCGAGGCCGGCGGCGAGGAGGTGAAGAACCTCGGCGACGGGCTGATGGTGACGTTCGGAAGCGCCTCGGCGGCATTGGCCTGCGCCGCGTCGATGCAGCGCAAGATCGCCCGCCGCAACCGTCGCGCCGAGGAGCCGCTCTCGGTCCGGGTCGGGATCAGCCTCGGCGAGGCCACCCGGCGCGAGAACGACTACTTCGGCCATCCCGTGATCGAGGCCTCGCGGCTGTGCGCGACCGCAGCGGGCGACGAGGTGCTGGTCTCCGGCCTGGTCCGGGCGATGGCGACTTCGCGCGCCCATGACCTCGAGGAGGTCGGGGACCTGGAGCTGAAGGGGATGACCGAGCCGGTGAAGGCCTTCCGGCTGGTCTGGCACTCCCACGGGGAGGCGAGCGCGATCCCGCTGCCGCCCCGGCTCGGCCGGGTGCCGGGGTCAGGGTTCGTCGGCCGCCTCGAGGAGCGCGCCCAGCTGCAGGAGATCGGTGCGGCCGCCGAGGCCGGTCATCGGCAGGTGGCGCTGATCTCCGGCGAGCCCGGCATCGGCAAGTCTCGCCTCGCCGCGCAGGCGGCGATCGATCTGCATTCGCGCGGCGCGGCGGTGCTGTTCGGCCGCAGCACCGAGGACGTCGATCCTCCCCACCGCCCCTGGGCGGAAGCCCTCTCCCACTACGTCGAGCACGCGCCGCAGCCCGTCATCGAGCGCCACGTGGAGCAGTACGGCGGCGAGCTGCGGAGGCTGGCGCCCGGCCTCGCCGAGCGGGTCCCCGACGTGCCGGCGCCGAGGAACACCGACGCCGAGACGGAGCGCTACCTGCTGCGCGCGGCGGCGATCGGGATGTTCGTCGAAGCGGCCCGCGAGCAGGCGGTCGTCGTCGTCCTCGACGACGTCCAGTGGGCGGACTCGCAGAGCCTCGCCCTGCTCAGGCATCTCGTCGGCTCGACCGCCGACGCCGAGCTGCTGCTGCTGGGGACGCACCGCGAGTCCGAACTGACCCGTGGCCACCCTCTGAACCAGGTCCTCGGCGACCTCCGGCGCGAGGAGGGCGTGCGGCGGATCGGCCTCGCCGGGCTCGAGACGGACGACGTCGGCGCGCTGATGGAGACGGTCCTCGGCGAGGCGCTTCCGGACGACGGAATCGACCTTGCCGACGAGATCAGCCGCGAGACAGACGGCAACCCGTTCTTCGTCGGCGAGATCCTGCGCCACCTCGACGAGGCCGGAGCGGTGACCCAGGACGACGGCGGGCACTGGGCGCTGACCGCCTCCCTTGGGGACCTCGGCCTGCCGCAGAGCATTCGCGAGGTGGTGACGAGCAGGGCGGAGCGGCTGGGTGCCGATACGGCCTCGCTGCTCTCGACCGCGGCGGTCATCGGCCGCGACTTCGACCTCGAACTGCTCGCCCGGGCCAGCGGTGAGAGCCAGGACGAGGTGCTCGACCACCTCGACGGCGCCGTCAGGGGCGCCCTCCTGGTCGAGGGGCGATCGCCGGGCCGGTTCACCTTTTCCCACTCGCTGGTCAACAACACCCTCTACGACGACCTCGGCGCCACCAGGCGGGCCCAGACGCACCGCGTGATCGCCGAAGCCCTGGAAGATATGTGCGGCGCCGACGCCGGCGCCCGGGCCGAGGAGCTGGCCTGGCACTGGCTGCGGACGACGACGCCGCAGATGCCGCTGAAAGCCGCCGAGCACTCGATCAGGGCCGGGGAGAGGGCGCTCGACGCCCTCGCCCCGGCCGAGGCGCTGGAGTGGTTCCAGCGGGCGGTCGACGTGCTCGACCAGACTCCGGATGCGGAGCCCGGCCAGCGCTGCGACGCGGTAACCGGACTCGGCGACGCCCAGCGCCAGCTTGGCGACTCGAAGTACAGCGAGACACTGCTCGAAGCCTGCGAGCTCGCTCAGGAGCTTTCGGATGGCCCCCGGATGGCCCGCGCCGCCCTCGCCAACACGCGCGGCTTCACCAGCGTGATCGGCCAGGTCGACGAGCGCCGGGTCGGGGCGCTGGAGGCGGCCCTCGAGCTCTGCGGCGAGGACAGCACGCGCGCCGCGCTGCTCTCGCTGCTGGCGGTCGAGCTCAGCTACGACGCCGAGCTCGACCGGAGACTGAGCCTCAGCGGCGAGGCCGTCCGGCTCGCGAGGGAGAGCGGCGATCGCCACGCGCTCGCCTGGGCGCTCGCGCGGCGCCAGATCGCGATCGCGGCGCCCGAGACGCTCGGCGAGCGCCTCGCCGAGGCCGACGAGATGGTCGCCCTCGCCGACGACCTCGATGACACGATGCTGCGCTACTGGGCGCACGTCTGGCGAGCGATGGACGCGCTCGAAATCGGCGACTTCGAGACCCAGGCGCGCCACAGGGCGGTGCAGGAGGAGATCGCCGAGGCGACCGGGCAGCCGATGTTCCACTGGGTCAACACCTTTGCCCCGGCCCTGCTCGCCACCCTCGCCGGCGACTTCGAGCGGGCGGAGCAGATCACCAACAGATCGGCCGAGCTGGGATCGGAGGCGGGGCAGCCCGACGTGCTGGCAATGTACGCGGCGCAGATCCACGTCATCCGCTACGAGCAGGGCCGCCTCGACGAGGTCCTCGAGATCCAGGAGCAGGCGCTCGCGGAGGCGCCGCTGCTCGACGCCTACTCGAGCGCGCTCGCCCTCAGCTACATCGAGCTCGAGGAGGAGGACAAGGCGAGGGCCCTGCTCAAGGAATTCGCGGCTGAGGAATTCGCCGTGACCCCGACGCTCTCCTCGCGCCCCGAGCTCTGCACGCTGGCCGAGATCGCGTCGCGTCTCGGTGACCGCGACTCGTGCGCCCTGCTCTACGAGCGTCTGCTTCCGTTTCGCGACCAGCTCTGCTACAGCGGCGTCACCCTGTTCGGGACGATCGAGCGCTTCCTCGGCCTGGCCGCCACCTGCACCGGCAACCACGAGGGCGCGGAAGAGCACTTCCGCCGCTCGGCGGCGACCTGCGAGCGGATCGGCGCGCCGACATGGCTCGCCCGTACCCGCCACGAGTGGGCGTTGATGCTCCTGCGCCGCGGCGGCCCCGGCGATCGCGAGGCCGCCGAGTCGATGCTCGACCAGGCCCTCGAGGCCGCGGTCGAGTACGGGTGCCGCTCGCTGGAGCGTCGGGTCCGGGTCGCGATCGAGGACCCAGAGCGAGCTACGGCCTGATCAGCTCTGTCGAAGTGGCAGGAAGCATCGCGACGATCGGCGTGTACGGCTTCGATCAACGGAGCTTTCTCCAGACCCTCGATGAGGCCGGGATCGACGTTCTGGTCGATGTCAGGCAACGACGCGGCGTGCGAGGGAGCGAGTACGCATGGGCCAACTCGCGGCGACTTCAGGCGGCGCTCGCCGGGGCGGGGGTCGAATACATGCACATGAAGGAGCTCGCCCCAACCACGGCCCTGCGCGAGGCGCAGTACCGCGAGGACGCCGTTCGCGGGGAGGGCAAACGGTCCCGCACCTCGCTGGCGCCGGTGTACGTAAGGCTCTACACCGAGCAGATCCTCGACCCCGCCGACCTCACACCGTTGATCGAGCTCTCATCCGATCGCCGGCCGGCGCTGCTCTGCGTCGAGCGCGACGCGGAGGCCTGCCATCGCTCGCTCATCGCCGAGCGCCTGAGGCACGACGCGAATATCTCGATCCTCCATCTCGGTCCCGGTGCCGCTTCTTGACAGGCCGATCACCCCGTTAGGGTGATCGAGACGGTGCCCGACCTGATTGGATGGTGATCGAGTGAGGATGGACGTCGAGACCCTGACGAGCGCGGCGCCAAGGGAGATCGGCCTCACTGCGGGCTGTGCCGTCGCGGTTCTGGCGGCGCTTTCCATGCTCCTATTCGCCAACTCGAAGCCGCCGTCGACGCCGGCGATCGATCAGCCCTCGAGCCGCGCCTACGGCGACCTGCCGATCAGCTTTCAACCCAACCGCGGCCAGAGCGACGGGGCCGTCCGCTTTCTCTCGACCGGGGCCGGATACGGGCTCTTTCTGACCAACCGTCGCGCCGTCCTCGACCTCGGAGGCTCGGCGATCTCGATGAGCCTCGTAGGGGCCACCCCGAGCCCGCAGGTCACCGGTCTCGATCGACTCCCCGGCCGGGTCAACTACCTCGGCGGTCGGAGATCTCGCTCGGTGACCTCGGTCCCGACCTACTCGGCCGTTCACTACGCCGCCGTCTGGCCCGGAATCGGGATCCGCTTCTACGGGAACCAGCGGCGCCTCGAGTACGACTTCGAGCTCGCACCGGGAGCCGACCCTGCGGCGATCGGGCTGCGATTCGCCGGCCAACAGGCGCTTCGCATCGACCGGTCCGGCGGGCTGACGCTCGGCGTCGACGGCCACACGATCCGCCAGCTCCGCCCTGCCGCGTACCAGGTGATCGACGGAGCGCGCCACCCTGTCGCCAGCCGCTACATGCTGAGGGGCGGCCGGGTCGAGATCGCCCTCGGCGCCTACGATCGCCAGCGCCCTCTCACGATCGACCCGAAGCTCGTCTACTCGACCTACCTGGGACGTGGAATCGACGGCCGCGGATACGCGATCGACGTCGACCGGCACGGCAACGCTTACATCACCGGCGATACCACCTCGCCCAGGTTCCCGATCACTCGGGGGGCGCTCCAGCCGAAGCCCCGCGGGAACCGGGTCGCCTTTGTGACCAAGCTGAACCGATCCGGGAGCCGGGTCCTCTACTCGACCTACCTGAGCGGTCGGAGCGGATCGTCCGGCTCGGCGATCGCCGTCGACCCCGCCGGCGACGCCTACGTGACCGGCCTCGCCTACTCACCGGGCTTCCCGACGACAGAAGGAGCCTTCCAGGAAAAGCCGCCCAGCTCCGAGAACGCTTTCGCTACGAAACTCAGCCCGAGCGGCTCCCGCCTTCTCTACTCGACCTATCTGGGCGGTGGTGGCGAAGGTGGTGGCGTCGGCGGCGGAATCGCGATCGACCGCGCCGGCGATGCCTTCGTCGCCGGCTACACCTTCTCGCGCGAATTCCCCACCACTCCCGGAGCCGCACAGAGCACCAAGGGCAAACTGGGCGAGACCAACGGCTTCGCCGCCGAGCTCAACCCGACCGGTCGCAGCTTGGTCTATTCGACCTACCTGGGCGGCAACGGAGATGACTCCGCGGAGGGAATCGCCGTCGACGGCGCCGGGAACGCCTACGTGACCGGCTCCGCACAATCGAAAGACTTCCCGACCACGCCGGGGGCGTTTCAGACGGTCAACCACGCCGGCAATGAATTCACCAACGCGTTCGTCACCAAACTGGACCCGACCGGGACCAGGTTCCTCTACTCCACCTACCTGGGAGGAAATGGCCTCGATCGCGGCATCGCCGTCGCCGTTGACGACCGCGGCGCGGCATACGTCACCGGCAACGCCGGCTCACCGGACTTCCCGACGACCCGGGGCGTCTACCAAACCCACCTGCATGGATTCGACGACGCCTTCGCGACCGTGCTCAGCCCCGACGGCCACAGCCTCCTCTCCTCCACCCTTCTCGGTTCCGAAGCCACGGGTCGCGGCATCGCGCTCGATCGCGCCGGCGACGTCCTCCTCACCGGCCTGACCAACTCGAAGCGCTTCCCGACTACCCCCGGCGCGTTTCAGCGAAAGATCGGCGCGCGCCATATACCGAAACACGTCGATCTCGACTACAACGGCTTCTTCAGCAAGCTAAATCAGGCCGGGACCAAGCTGCTCTACTCGACCTTTCTGGGCGGGAGACAGGCCCGGGCCGCCTCGATCGCCGTCGACCAAAGGGGCGCCGCCTACATCACCGGCGGTGCCGGCCAGGACTTTCCGACCCGCGGCGGGGTACCGCAACCTCCCCAGCCCTCGCAGCCGGAATATCCGAACGCGTTCGTCGTCAAACTGAATCCGTGATCGGCTACTGGACGACCTTGAGTCGAGCAAAGTGCGTCCGTGTGGATCCACCGAGCCTGACTGTCACCTTCACCAGGATCTTGCGGGCTGTCGCCAGCTTCACACCATAGGCTTGCTTCGGCTTCAGTGAAATGACCGCGGCTTTCCCGGCCTTCACCTTGGTCCTGGCAGGCGCACTCTCAGGCTTCCCTTTGCGGCGTTTGGTGACGGCCAACAAGGAGAATCTGCAGCCGCCCGGCCCAGCGCGACCCGGGCATCTGACCCGGACCCCCGGGTAGGCGACCTCGACCGTCCGTGCTTGCCTCGCCCGGGCCCCACCGTTGCAGTACGCGGTCTGCCCGGTGAAGACAAGGGTGGTCGAGCATCCCTCCTGATCAACGACACTCAACGTCACCGTGTAGTTGCCGGGTCTGGCATAGATATGGGTCGGCCTTGGGCCGCCGAGTGGGGCGCTCTGCCCATCACCGAAGCTCCACATGTAGCCGGCGATCGTCCCGTCGGGGTCGCTCGAGGCCGAAGCGTCCAGGGAGACGGGAACGCCCGGCCGGGTGGCCGGGGCGCTGAACGAAGCGACCGGGCCCTGATCCGGCGTCACCGCAATGCCGGTTGGGTGCGTGCCGACCTGGATCGTCGCCTGGGCGGCCTGGTTGGTATGGGTGTCGATCACCGAGACGTCGGCCGAACCGGTGTTGGTGACGTAGGCATGGTTGCCATCGGGTGCGATCGCGATCCCTTCCGGTTGCATGCCGACTCCGATCGGCGATCCGACGATCTGGTTCGTCCGCGTGTCGATCACAGAGACGCCGTTCGAGGCTCCGGGAACGTAAGCGTGGTTGCCGTCAGGCGTGATTGCGATCCATTCACCGCCGGCCGGAACAGGGATCGTCGAGCCTACGATCGAGTTGGTTCCGATGTCGATCACCGAGACGCCTTCTTCGCTGGCGACATAGGCGCGCCTGCCGTCGGGGGTGATCGCGATTCCGACCGGATCTTTCCCGACCTGGATCGGTGATCCAACGACCTGGTTCGACTGGGTGTCGATCACCGAGACGCTTTTCGAGCCATTGTTGACGACGTATGCATGCCGGCCGTCGGGAGTGATCGCTATTGCGATCGGGATCGGGTCAAGGGTTTCGATCGGCGATCCGACGACCTGATTGGCCTGGGTGTCGATCACCGAGACGCTTTTCGAGCCATTGTTGACGACGTATGCACGCCGGCCGTCGGGAGTGATCGCTATTGCGTAGGGGAACACGCCGACCCCGATCGATCCACCGACCGTCTGGTTCGTCTGGGTGTCGATGACCGTGACGGTCCCGGCGCCGGCGTTGGCGACGTAGGCGCGCCTGCCGTCTGGTGTGATCGCCACCGCCTGCGGTTTGTTGCCGACCCCGATCGTCGACGACGACACCAGGTTGGTCTGTGTGTCGAAGACAGAGGCCGTCGCGAGGCCGAAGTTGGCAACGTAGGCGCTTCTGGCCTGAGCCGAGGTGACCGGAAGGATGGCGGCCAGAAGGGCGATCAGGGCAAGCCCGCACCATCGAAGACCCACTCTCATCCGTGGTGCCGGTGCTTCCTGTGCTTTTTCACGCACCTCACCTTGCCCCTGACCGACTTTCGCCGAAAGCCTTTCTTGCACTTCAGCGGCGTGGGCTTGACGATCGGGCTCGGCGTCGGGTTTGCCGCCGCGGGGGGCCCCGGCGGCGGTGGAGGGGGTGCGGCTGTGGGCTCGACCGCGACGTCGTAGGCGGGGCTGGCCGGTTTGATGAATTCTTCGGTCAGTTCACCGCCTTTGAGGTTGACCCGGCCGATGGTCCCTTCGGCCCAGTAGAGGTAGTTGCCCGAAACCGCCAGGCCATAGCCCCCATGGGTCGGGGCTATGCCTTCGATCAGGACTTTTCCGTCGTAGCTCAAGAAGCAGATCCCGTGTAGTCCGTTGGTGAAGTAGATGCCGGTGGTGGCGGTGGCGAGGCCGTTCCCGGATTCGCCTTCGTAGATTTCTTCTTCGATGTCTTCACCCTGCATGTCGGAACTCGAGATGTAGCCGAAGTTCCTGTTCGTCCAGTAGATCCGATTGCCGCCGACGGCAACCTGATTCGTCCCTTCGCCGTCGCCGGTGAGGCAGTTGTCGACTTCGGTTCCGTTGATGGTGGCACGCCCGACGCAGGTGCCCGAGGACCAGTAGATGAAGGAGCCCGCGACCGTGATCCCGCGCACGGCCTCGGCGCCCGGAACGAAGTTCGGGATGACTTCGCTGCCGTCGAGGTTGGCGCGCTCGATGGTCTGGCTGCCATTGGTCCAGTAGACGTGAGAGCCGTCGACGGCGACCGCCGGGGCGAAGTAGGGGTCGCCTGGCAGGAAGCTCTGGTTCGCTTCGCTGCCGTCGAGGTTGGCGCGGCCGATCGGGTTCGCAGCATTGTTGCTGGCCCAGAAGACGTAGGCGCCGGAGCTCGCCGGCAGGGCAAACGCAACGAGAGCGACCAGCAGCCCGGCGAGAGAGAACCAGCGAACGCGACCCATCATTGAAGCCTCCTGGACGGTTTCACGGAGGACGAGACAGGGCGACTCTCGCAGATCGAGGGGCAGGCAGGGCTACGCTTCGGCCATGCCGTACCGCCTGACGCTGTTCGACGACCGGGATAACCGTCCGGTCGGCGGCGGGACATTCCACACTCTCGAGCAGGCCGGCCTGGCGGCGATGACCTCCCAGAGGGACATGTTGGCGCGAGGCGGTGAGCTCTGGCCCAGCGTCGTCTACGTCGATGAGAACGGGAGGGCCCATGCGGTGGACCAGGCGGGGAAGGAGGCGTTCAAGCGCGGAATGAACGCGGGGATGAATGAGCTGATGGGACTTGATCGGTAGGGCCCTCACACCTCGCGCGGCGGCGGCGAGGAGGCCGAGCGCAGGGCGCCCGCCCCGGCGATGACGACGAGGCCAATCGCCAGCAGCTGGACCGCGGCGAGGCCCTGGGAGAGGGCGAGAAATCCGACCACCGCGGCGACCGCCGGCTCGAGGCTCATCAGGACGCCGAAGACGGCATTGGGGATGCGGCGCAGGGCCTCGAGCTCGAGCGCGTAGGGGATCGCCGAGCTGAGCAGTCCGGCGGCGAGGCCGACCGCGAGCACCCCCGGGTCGCCGAGGGCGCCGCCGCCCTGGAAAATGCCGAACGGGGCCACGAGGAGCGAGGAGATCGCGGCCGCGGCGGCCAGGCCGGCGAGCCCTGGCTCATGGCCGACCTTGGCGCTCTGAAGTATGTAGAGGCCCCAGAACCCGCCCGCGGTCAGCGCGAGGACGGCTCCGAGGGTGTCGATCGACCCGGCTGTGGAGCCCTTGGAGAGGAGAACGACACCGAGCCCCGCGAGGAGGCCCCAGACGGCATCGAGGCGCCGGCGGGTGCCGAGCACGGCCACCCCGAGCGGGCCGATGAACTCCAGCGTCACGGCAACCCCGAGCGGCAGCCGGGCGAGTGACTCATAGAAGCAGAGGTTCATTGCGGCGAGCGCGATCGCGAAGACGGCGACGTCGCGGCGCAGCTCGCTGCGAAGGCGGCCCAGCCCGGCGCGGGCGAAGAGCGCGAGGGCGAGGGCGGCGAAGACCGAGCGCAACAGCACGGCGCCGGCCGGCCCGACTTCGTCGAAGAGCGTCGTCGCCACCGCGGCCCCGCACTGGACGGAGACGATCGAGCCGAGAACCAGAGCAACGGCGACGCGGCCTGGGCCGGAGGGGATCACTCCGGCCCAGGATATGGAGGCCGAGGCAGGGCCGGCCGAGGCGGGGCTCAGCGCGAGAGGACGGTGACGGCCAGAGCGACCCAGGCGACGGTGAATCCGGTCAGCACCGCGGTGTTCATCCCGCGGTAGAGAATCGAGCCCTTCTGCAGCTCGGGGCGAAAGGCCAGGACCCCCAGGGTCAGCGGCGCCACGTAGGCGCCGAGCACGAGGAGGAACCCGATCCAGGTCGGAACGGCGGTCACCGCGGCCCCGACAGCGACGAGGATCGTACCCTGCATCAGGAGGTCGAGATGGGTCTGCCGGACCCGCGGGAGCTGCCGGACGCCGAGCCTTTTCAGCGCCTCGGCCCTCTCGACGATCGCGATCATCGCCCAGCCGGAAAGGGCGCCGGCCGCGAGCTCACAGATTCCCAGCTTGACGAGGAGAGGCAAGATCGGGCTCCTTTTGAGGATTACTACGATACTGAAAGAAGACTACAGATTTGACATAATCTTGCAGATGTCGGCTCCCTCCTCCTCAGTTCCGCCCACGGCCACGCGGACCGAGCGCCGCAAGGCTCGCACCGCGGGCGCAATCCTCGAGGCCGCCGAGCGCCTTTTCCTCACCCGCGGCTACACCGGCACCACGATGGACGACCTCTCGGAGGCGGCCGATGTCGCCGTCGGCTCGATCTACGCCCACTTCGGCGGCAAGGAGGGCGTCTACTCGGCCCTGGTCGATCGAGCGCTGGACCTGGACCGGCGCTACAGCGAGGAGGGCTTTGCCGCCGGCAGGGGGCCTCTGGAACAGCTCGTGGGGATGGGCGAGGGCTACCTGCGCTTCGCCCGCGAGCACCCCGCCTACTTCCGACTCTTCCGCTTCCCCCCGCCCGACCGCCCCAGCGCCGAGGAGGCTCCCGGCCCGGCCGCCCGGATCGCGGAGCGGATCAGCGCCGAAGTCGCCCGAATGGCCGGGCTTCTGGGCGAGGCGGCCGCGGAAGGGGTCATCCGACCGGTCGACCCCGAGCCGGTGGCGCGGTTCATGTGGGCGGCCTGGGACGGGGTCATCGCAGCCCACCTCGGGCCGGCCAACATGGACATCTCCGACGCCGAGTTCGAGCAGATGCTCAACCAGGCGCGGGAGTCGCTGATCCGCGGCCTCCTGCCGGCCTCAGGGCGAGAACCCCGGAACGATCCCGCCCGCGAACAGCGTCAGTAGTCGTTCCAGCCTCGGCACGCTTTCCGTGCGATCGTGCAGATCGATCGTCAGGAAGCCCGAATCGGCGTGGCGCCAGAACGCCTCGGCACTGAACTCCTTGTTGCCCAGCCAGTAGGCGTGGGCTTCGCTCTGGCCGAACGTGGGCATCGCAAAGGCCTCGCCACCGAAGCTCGAGATGAACCATTCCACGTTGCTCAGCAAGCCGCTGTTCACTTTTTCGGGATCCCATGCACCGGCCGCCGCTCCCGCCGCCGGGACGATGGAGAAGAGGCGGATCTGGCCGAGGTGCTCTCTGCGCGTCGACCGGCCGGCTCGGCTGCGTGCCCTCTTCGTGACCTCCACCCTGCAGCCCGACGTGTACTTGCCTTCTCCGTAGGCTTCACCGACTTCGACCACGCGCTTTTCCGCTCGTGCGCCCCTTCCGTAGGGGGCGCTGATCAGCCTCGCGCGAACCAGTTGGCAGGCATAGCCTGCTTCGTTCGCGGTCGCTCCCTGAGCCACGGTGGCAAGACCGGCGGAGACGCAGAGGCTCGCGAATGCCGCGAGTGTCGCAACCGTCAATTGCCTCATCGGGCCCAACTCTAGCCCGGCCCATCCGCGCCACACAGAAGTCCGGCCGAACGGACTAGCCAAACCCAGGGCTGAGGAGGACGCGGGGAAACACGTAGGCGACGCGACAGCCGGCCGGGTAGGTCGCGACCACGCGGACCGGCAGGTGGACGGACGGCTGCCCGGCCCAGACCCCCCGCGCCCGGCTGAAGGTGCCCCTGCGGCTCAGGCCGGCGTCCTCGAGATAGCCGCCCCAGTCCCGGCCGGCGGCACGGGCGTCGTGGGGGACCGGCCCCGGGCTGATCAGATGGACCGAGCGGCCGGCGATCGAGGCTGCAACCGCGACGGCGCGACGGCGCAGCACCAGGTCGAAGCCCACCCTGTCGCAGCCGCTCGGGCCGCCCCGCAGACACGACACGCCGACGTAGGGGCCGTAGACGACACCGGGGCGGCGAGTTCGAAGTTCGCTCAGATCGACCTTCGCGAACCCGGCGGAGGCGGCGACCAGCTCCGGCACGAACCGCCTGCCGCCGCAGCCGTCGCCGACCGGCACCGCGAGCCGATTCAGTTCCTGCGCGACCAGCGGGCCCCCCGAGGGTCGCCGGTAGAGCGCAGCGAGCCTGTCCAATTGAGCCCCGGTCAAGGCGCGTCGCAGGCCGAGGCGGAGGCAGAGGCCGAACCGATGGGGGCCGACCCCGGTCCCCGCCTTGAAGTCGGCGGCGACGCCGCGCAGGATCTTGTCGCGCAGGAGTGAGAGAACGACCTCCCTCCCCACCGAGCCGGGCTGCACCGTGACTTCAGCAGCGGTGGAGGCAGAGCCGCTCGAGCCGCCGCAGGCCGAGAGGAGCAGGGCGGCCGAGACGAGGGCGATGAGCCCTGCAGCTGTGCGCTTCATGCACCCAATACGGGCGCGGTCGCTTCTCAGGTCCCTCAGCCCTGCGGCTGCGGGGAAGAGCAGCACCAGCCGGCGACGGAGGGAAACGGCGGCGGCGAGGTCGTGCCCGGGTCGAACTGGCGGGAGATATCGGAGATCGCGACGATTCGCCGCGGATGGGCGGGGCTGAGGAAGAGCCACTGGTCGGCGCTCGGCCAGGCGGCGAGCAGCCATCTCCCATCGGGCGAGAAGACGACGTCGCTGAAGGCGCCGAGGCCGGCGAAGAGTCGCCTTCTCTCACCATGCGGGCCGAGCAGCAGCACTTCGCTCTGCGTTCCCGAGCGGGCGGAGAGGACTGCCGCCGCCCGTTCGCCGTCCGGTGCCGGCGCCGCGGCCCGGAAGCGCATGCCCGCCGGCGCCTTCGATCGCCACAGAGGCCTCCCCCGGCGATCGAAGACCTGCAGCCCGGACCGCCGCACGACCAGCAATCGGGTGCCGTCCGCCGACCAGGCGAGGCCGATCGTGCCGGGACCGGGAGAGACCTCATATTCGGACCGCCCGCTGTCCGCCTGCACGACCTCGACCCGACCCGCGGCGTCGAGGAAGGCCAGGCGCCGCCGCCCGCCGGGCTGCCAGGCGGGCGCGACCGGCGCGACCCGGTGGGCCAGCACTCGGTCCCCCGTCCCGTCCCCGGCGACGATCCGCAGATCCTCGCCGTCCAGGTAGGCGATCCGGAAGCCGTCCGGGGACCAGACCGGATCGCGGACGGGGCCGAGGCGGGAGAGCGTCCAGTGGACGTTGCCCTCCGGGTCGACCGCCGCGAGCTGGTGGGCGCTGGCGACGGCGACGAAGAGGCCGTGCGGCGACCAGCCGGACTGGGCATAGTCCCCCAGCAGTCGCTTCGAGCCGCTCGCGCGGACGACCCAGGGGCCGCGAGGCGAATCGACCAGGAGGCTCCCGGGGGCCGGCAACGAGGTCAGCGCCGGCAGCGAGGGCTCGTGGCCCACCTCGACAGCGTCGCGCACCCAGTGCCGGATCGCGGCGCCGGCCGGACTGACCACGGCGGCGACCAGGCCGAGCGCGACCGCAAGCTCGAGCGCGCGGCGGCGGCGGTGGCGTTGCCGGGGAACGGGCGGCGACGAAGAGTAGGCGGCGTCGACGACCGCCCGGGCCCGCTCTCGCGCCTCCTCCTCGGCGGGGACGGGCGCTTCCCTCAACGCCTCGCGCAGGCGATCCTCATTCACCTCGCTCCCTCCTCACCGAGCAGCTCGGAGAGCCGGTCGAGCGCCCGCCGCAGGCGCGAGTTGATCGTCCCCCGCGGCAGGTCGAGCATGCGGGCGATCTCACCGGGGGTGTACTCGAGCAGATAGCGGAGGACGACGACCGCGCGGTGCTCGGCCGAGAGCGCCGCCACCGCGTCGGCGACCTCACCAGCGTCCCCAAGGTGCTCGTCCTCCGCAGGCACCGCACCGACCGAGTCGAGCAGGGCTCCGCTCGCCGCCACCTCGCCGCGCAGGGAGCGGGCGCGGCTCCAGTCGATCGCCCGGTTGACAACGATCCGGTGCAGCCAGGGGGCAAACGGGCGGCGGCGATCGAAGCGGCCGAGCGCCCTCAGCGCGGAGAGAAAGGCCTCCTGGGCGATGTCCTCGGCCGCGGCCGCGTCACGCACGATCAGGTAGGCGGCGCGGTGGGTGGTCGGCCAGTGGCGCCGAAACAGCTCCTCCATCGCCGCCGTCGAGCCGTCCTGCGCGGCGCTGACCAGGGCGCGCTCGCTTGCCTTCGCCAGGCCGGCTTTGTCCAAATCTGGCAGAGACCACATCCTCTAATACGAATGGAAGGCCGCTGGAGGTCCATGCGAGCCCCAGACCCCGTCGTGGCCTCAGCGTTGCCTGTGGTGCCTCTTCGGGATCTTGACGCAGTGGGCGTGCCCGCTCTTCGTCGCGTAGCGAAAACCCCTCTTGCACCGTGGCCGCCGCAGCAGAGGCCGGGTGGTCGGTCTCGTCTGGGGCAGTGTCGTCGCCGGAGCGGTGGCGCCACCGGCAGAGGAGAAGGTTTCACCAGAGCCCGGAGGCGGCGGGCAGGCGCTTTGGACTTCGCAGTTCGGGAAGACTTCTTCGCCTTCGGTCAGGGCGGCGTCGATTTCATCGAAGACCGCTCCCGCGCTGCCGGCCAGCAGGGTCGCTTCGCCGAAGCTCGGGACTTCCTGCCAGTAGCGCCGCACGTAGCCGTCGGGGTGCAGGTCGAGCCCTTCTTCGACCCAGTCGACAGCGAAGGAGACCGCGTAGGTGCCGGCCGGCAAACCTGCGATCGAGTAGTGGCCGCCCGATTCAACCGTGGCGCACTTGACTCGCGCCTGCGTCATCGGGTTCAGCGCGCATGCGGCCGGCACCGAGTGGGGCGCCAAGAGGCCGACGATCGGCATACCGGTCCCCATTTCGGTCAGCGTCCCTTCGATCTCGATCCCCGGCACCAGACGGGCTTCGACTTCAACCACTCCACCCGCCGTCACGGGAACGTAGCCCGGCGGTTCGGGCAACAGCTCTTCGACGTAGTTGACGTGCCCTTCGGTCCTGATTTCGAATCGGTAGTGACCCGTGCCCAGGTTCTTGACGGTGAACTCACCCGCCGCGTCACTGCGGCCGCAGTAGCCGACTTCCCCGGTCTGAAAGAAGCCGAGCAACTGCGCGCAGACCTGCACGCCCTCGATCGGAAGGCCGGTCGTGTGGTCGGTGACGGTGCCGCGAACCTCTCCCCCGGTCTGCAACTGGGCGTTGATTTCCCTTGTTTCCCCTTCGGCCAATTCGACCGGATCCGCTTCTTCGGGGTGGGCCTTCCCGCTGTACCACTGCTGGACATAGTTCAACGAGGGACTGCCTTCGACGTGAAAGCCAACCCGATAGGAGGCTTCCTGGAGACCGCCGATCGAGTACTTGCCTTCCGCGTCGGTACTCCAGTCACATTCGTTGCCGGTCAACGGATCCAGACCTTCAGCGCAGACGGTGATCCCGGCAATCGGTTCTCCGAGATGGTCGGTGACCTTGCCGTGGATTTCGCCGCCGAAGGCCGCCGCCGCCCCTGCCGAGAAGAGGGCAGCCAGGACGCACAGCGCCGCACTCAGTCCCAGCATGAGTCCCCGCGTCATCGCCCTCATTCTTTCCCCCGCTCGGTTCGTTGTCCAAATTATCCCCCGAGAGACGCCGAAGTTGCGGCGGGCTCGTAGGTCCATCCGAATTTCGATCAGCAGACGAAGACCTTCGACGAGCTGCCGGGGGCGGTGACCTGCAGAAAGCCGTTCACTTCGCTCCCGACGCGCGCGGCCGCCGGGCAGGAGGAACTGCCACCAAGATGGACGGTGGAGCCGGACAGCAATGCCGCGCCGCCACTCTGGGCCGCGTAGGTGCCTTCGACCAATTGCCTGAAGTCGCCTTCGACGGACCCTTCATAGACGCCGCCGACGGTCTCGGTGTAGCCATCGCCGATGCTCTGGGCGTAATTGGTGCCGACGTTCTGGGTGTACGAGGCGCCGATGCTCTGGTTGTACGCTCCGCCGACGTCCTGGCTGTACCCGGCGCCGACGGACTCCTCGTAGACCCCGCCCACCGTCTGCGTGAAGTTCACTCCGGTCGTGAACGAGGTCGTCAAACCTGAGGTGATGTCGAGCGCAGTGCCATTCGTGAGGGTGAGGCTTTGCGGGCTGGTGATCTTGAGGTCACCGTCGGAGATAATTTCTTCTCCATCGAAGGCGACCGAGCCGTTGGGACCGGTCAGGACGATGCCGGTGTCAGTGGCAGCGACGGTGAAGCGACCGTCGGGACTGGCCAGGCTGGTGGTGACCCCCGCCGGGCCGGGCCCACCCGCTGCACCGGCCGACCCCGTAAGCCCAGTCTCGCCCTTCGCCCCCCGGCTGTCGACGCTCAGCGCCCGCTCACTCGCCTTGCACGAACCGCCACCGGAGAGCAGCCGCAGGGCACCGCTCTTCCTGGCGGCGCAGAGCTTCAGCGTCGACGAGGTCGAAGAGCCGGCGGTGGATGCCGCGAGGGCGCTACCGCCGGCAACGACGAGGAATAGGGCCAGGGACGAGATGGCGTTGGCGTAGGTGAGCTTGTTCTGCAAGCGCTTCATGGCGAGTTTCCTTCCGGAGGATTGGACGGACGATCGAGATAGCTGACTTCCTTGGGGGCAGCCGGCTCAGTGCACGAGCGGCAACATGCAGCGTGAGGGACCAGCGATGCTGTTGATGTCCTGATTGGCCAGGCTCGGGCCGTTGTAGACCAGCACCGCGGTGAAGCCGGTTTCTGCTTCCGACGGGTCCGACGACCACTCGAACGCCCCAGGTTTGCCGGAACCAAGGAACGGATGGTCAGTAACCCACACCTGCAGCTCGGACGCTGTGGGCAGCCTCCCACCCCTGAGCGCGCAGTCCTGCGCGGCGAGAATCCAATTGTCGGGTGGCTCGGTCGGGGTGGTCGCACTCTCCATGCAACCGCCCATGAAGTCTGTGGTTCCGTCAGGGCAGCCGATCGTCTTGCCGTTCACGCTGTTGGCTGTCGACGCGCTGTCGGCGATGTCGGCATGCTGTGCGCTGTCGGCATGCTGTGCGCTCGGGACGGCCTTGAGCGAAGACTCGACGACGTCATCGCCGGTGAGGCTGTCGTTCTTCGCGTCGCTGCCGGTGAGGCTGCCGTCCTTCACGTCCTTGCCTGTGAGCGACCCGTTCTTGACGCTCTTGGAGGTGACCGAGTTCTTCCCCGCCGTCGAGGCGGCGTAACCCACCCCGCCGAGGACCAAGAACAGGCACAGGGTCGAGACGACGTTCGCGTAGGTCAAGTGCCGGCGGAAACGGCCCCGAAGTCTGCCCAGCATCGCTGCCCCCCCAAATTCCGAGCCGCGGCTCCTCCGCGGCCATCGACGCGCTGATCCTATTCCTTCGGCGCTTGGGCCCCAACCGGCTCGCTCTCATCTCCCCTTCACACGCCCGGCGTACCTTGTAGATGATCGACCTCGTCCGCGTGACCCGCCACTGATACGGACGCGAGGAGGGCGCCATGACCGCGACCAACAGTTCAATCGCGAGGAAGGGAATCCTGGCGCTGGCCGTTTGCAGCGCCCTTGCCGGTGGCGCTGCCGCCGCTTCGCCGACGCTGGCCGCGACCCCTGCAGCCGGGCCGATCATGTCAGGCGCCGGGCCGGGCTGGCCGGCGATGCTCAGCCCGAGCGATTTTGTTCCCCGAGTGACCAACCCGTGGTTTCCGCTGCTGCCCGGAAGCGAATGGCGGTACACCGGCGTGAAGGGCAGTACGAAGACGGTCGACGTGGTCACGGCGACCAACAAGACCAGGCGCATCCTTGGCGTCGCCACGACGGTGGTCCACGATGTCGTCTCCGTGAAGGGCCGGCCGGAGGAGGTGACCGACGACTTCTACGCCCAGGATCGCCATGGCAACGTTTGGTACTTCGGCGAGGAAACAAAGGAGCTGAATCCGCAGGGCAAGACCACCAGCACCGAAGGCTCCTTCCAGGCCGGCGTGAATGGCGCCCGCGCGGGGGTCCTGATCCCAGGCACCCCCAAAGTGGGACTGGTCGGCCGCCAGGAGTTCCGGAAGGGCGAAGCCGAAGACCACTTCGAAGTCCTCAACCTGAAGGCAAGCGTCTCGGTTCCGTTCGTCTCCTCGATGCGGGCGTTGCGGACGAAGGAGTGGACACCACTCGAGCCCGGCGTGATCGACAACAAGTACTACATCCGGGGGATCGGCTCCGTCCGCGAGATCACGGTTAAGGGCCCGGTTGAGCGACTGAAGCTCGTCTCATTCAAGAAGGGCTGAATTGATTGGCAGCGGAGCTAGCCACAGCTCCGTCCACGAATAGAAGCCCCCGACGGAACGGTGCTTTCCCGCGAAGCGGCTGATGGGATTCGAACCCACGACCTTCTTCCGAGCTCGGCCTCAACGCATCGTGCGCTATACCAAACCGATGGCGACTTTCGGAATGCTGCACGGCGCCTGGCACGACCCCTTCTGCTGGGGTCTGGTGACAGAGCAGCTGGAGGGCCTCGGACACAGCACCTCCACCCCTGACCTTCCGCTTCATGACCCGTCCGCCGGATACAAGGAGCGCGTCCGTCCGGCGACCGAAGCACTTGAGGGATCTGACGGCCCGGTGGTCGTCGTTGCGCACTCGCAAAGTTCGGCGCTCGGACCGCTGGTAGCGGTCTCCCGGCAGGTCTCGGCACTTGTCTACCTCTGCCCTCGAATGGGGTCGCTCGAGCCGCCCCTGGGCGCGCCGGACCCATTCCGGGAGGGCATCCCATTTCCTTCCGCCCAGCCGGACGGCACGACGGCGTGGGACCCCGAAACCGCCATCGAGGTGATGTATCCGCGGCTCCTGCCCGAGAGAGCGAGGGCGCTGGCGGAGCACCTGCGCCCGATGGCGATGCCACCCGGCAATTACCCGCTACAGGCGCATCCCGATGTTCCTACCGCACTGGTCTACGCAGCTGAGGACGAGCTATTCGAGCCCGCCTTCCAGCGCTTCATCGCCGAACAGCTGCTGGGCATCGAGCCGGTCGAGCTCCAAACCGGTCACTTCCCGATGGTCGAGGATCCCGTCGCCGTTGCGGAGCTGCTTGACCGCTTGGCCGGCGACCTCACCTAGCGGAAGCTATTTGACGCTCAGGCGCCGCAGAGCGGGTTATGCCCAGGCGATCGGATGGCTCAGGAATGCGGCGAGAAGCTGGGTAGCGGCGAAGTCTCGGGGGTCGCGCCGGCGGGCTGAAGGGAGGATACGCTTGACCGCCTGCCGTCTATTTCACGAGCGTGATGAGCGGCTACATCAGGGTGAGCCTCGGAGAGGTCTCTTGGAGGCAGTGAAGTTCGGATCATCGCGATGACCAGGTTTGCATCAGTACCTGCTCATCTCATCGATGGCCATGACGTGGTAGGTCATGCGCCAGGCAGCCGGGTCCTTGATCACGCATTCGGGGCATAGCTCGAGTGTGCGGCGCTTCCTGGGGTAATTCTTCTCGACCACCTTGACCTTTGCGAGGCTGGATGAAGGGCGGGAGCAGTAGGAGCAGTAAGTCATCGGCCGGCCCCCAAAGCGCCAAAGAGTCCGAGCCAGTGATCGCGCCAAGCTTCAACGGCGGTCAATGCCTGCTCACGGTCCCGGCTCTTGAGGGCCATGTCGAGGGTGTCGTCCATAACGCTCCAGCGGACCTCGGGGCGCTTCTCGGGGGGCAAGGCCCGGTAGCTGGCGTTCACCTGCCGGATCGCGGTGGCCAGTTCGCACCTGACGCTGTTGATTGACATCGGACTGACGCTGGTGATGGACATCGAAAGGTGTTCCCCCCACTGATTAGGTCACGAAGGGGATGCTCCCCTTCTTTCACGACGTTTCCCGAAACCTGTCCGATCTGAGCGACGGCCGCGGGGGTCGTCGCTCCAAAGAACGGCCAGGGCCATCTATAAGCCCCTTTCCCTGTTCCGAGTTTCGGTGTGGACCCTGAAGGTCGAGGAGGCCGCTGTGGTCTTCCGCAAAAGCCGTAGGTGGCTAGGTTGGAGTCGGGCACAGAGTCTGGTCCTGTGCCCGATAGAGATTTCGGCTCGAGTGGACAGCGATGGCCCGGAAGGATCAGTCGATCACGAAGGCCGCTACTCGCCCCAGCCATCGAAGGCCGGGGTGTGCCCCTCGATGTCAAACCAATACTCGCGAAAGCAGGTGCATCGCCCGTCCGCCTTGTCGAGCTGCGCGATAAGGCAGCCGGCGATCGTCGCCTCCTCGCCCCTGTTCTTCGCGGCAACCCAGAACTCAGCCACAACGTGGTCTCCCTCGACTATTGCACGGCCCATGCGGACGCTCACAGACCCTTGCTCCCTCTCCTCCTTGCGCAAGTAACGTCTGAGCGCGTCCCTTCCAATCACCGTTTCCTGTGGGTGGGCGACATACACGACGTTGTCGCTGAACAAATCCACGAAGCCCTCGACCTCCCAGCTCTCCCAGGTTTGTCCATACTTTTCGACGAACGCCGTCGCAGTCTCTCGGTCGAGACTCAGGGCTCCTCCTCGGCGTAGAGGGCCAGACGATCGCATCGTAACCGGGCAGGGGTTGGATCGCAGCCAGAGGGTTCAAACGCGATGCACGAGGGCTGATGAGCGCCAGGCGCTCGCTCGGAGACTCCGCCGGAGCAGGGCACTAGGCGGCTGATGGGATTCGAACCCACGACCTTTTGCACTGGCAATTAGGCCCTTCTCCGAGACCAGCGGCGGTGAACATGGGCGCTTGCAGGGATTTCGTAGTGGCGCGACAGACGGCCGCGATCAGCAACGCGCGCGGAAATGCGCCGATATGCGGCGTTTCGGGAACTCATGCGCACGAGTGCCCGAAATCCGCGGTGGCGGTTTGATTCCAGCCACCGAGCCCAAATAAGAGCTTCTAGGTGACCGAGGCCAGGCGCGGAAAGAACTGCGCCGCAACGCTCCGCAAGGACGTGAGGATCTGTTCCGCTGACGGATGCACGCTCGGGTCGGTCAGCTCGGATGGGATCTCAAGCCCCGATTGCCTCGCGTGCTCAAGCATCCCACCGCCCGCGGTCTTGCCGAGGGTGCTGAGGGCCTTCCCCATCTGCACGAGGTCCATGTGAAAGTCCGGCACCGGCAGCGCCTTCACGTCCGGCCAGCTTGCGGGGTCGCGCGGGCTCTCGCGGGAGAGCAGGTGGTCGAACGGGGCGGCGGCCGCGTCGCGGTCGGTGAAGGCGTCGCCGAGGCCCCACACCTTGCGCAGCGTGGCGATCATGGACGTGTGCCGGTGCTCCTCGTTGATGACGATGCCCTCATCCACCCACGGAGAGACGATGATGGCCGGCACCCTGTAGCCGGAGCGGTCGAACTTGAAGCCCATCTGCCCGGTTGGGGCGCTGGGGTCCGGCGGCGGCACGAGACCTGGGGGGACGTGGTCGTAGGTGCCGCCGGGCTCATCCCAGCCGATGAAGAACATCGTGTTGTGGGCGTTCGAGCCGTCCGGGGAGGCGGCCGACCTGATCGCGTCGTAGATGCGGGCCAGGAACGCCTCGCCGCCGCGGATCGAGGACGGAGGGTCGACCGGGACCTCCACGCCTCCGGCGAGCAGCGCCCGGGCGCAGGCGGGGTGGTAGTCGCTGTGCCCCGCCGTCAGGTTCGGCTCGATCAGGCTGAAGTCCGGCAGGGTGCCGTTGGCCGCGTCTTGCTCGAACTCCGAATAGGGCACGAAGTTCGTGGCCAGCCGGTCTTTCAGGCGCGGCATGTAGATCATTCCCGTGAAGGAGAGCGCCATCGGCTCCTGGACGTAGACCTTCCAGGTGCGCCCGTGCGCCTCAAGGCGCTCGAACAGCGTTTCGGCGATGTTGAGCTGGGTGAAGTTGGAGACAGGCTTGTTGACGACGAAGCCCGAGGAGGTCGCGGCCGTCCAGAACGACCGATTCATGAACGTCTGCGAGGGCACCTCGCAGAACCAGTGGTCGAAGACCCCGAAACCCCTGGCGATTCCGTTCAGCACCGGCACTTGCTCCGGCGTGTAACCGGTCATGATCTGCGCGTACTCCTCATAGGTGGGCTGGCGGCCCATCTCCGCGGTGAAGGTGCTGATGTAGTCGGTTACGAAGCCATCCATCGTCGGCACCGCGCCGGGCTCAGGCGCGTTCCAGTGCGGGCTGACCTCCTCGCCGGTCTTGCAGCGGTTCTGCTCTTCGAGGGCGTTGAAGAGCTGGACGTTGGTGTGGAAGTACTCCTCGCCCGAGTCGGGGTTCGGGGCGTCCATATCGGTTCCAATCGCGTAGGGAACCGTCCTGCGCTCGGCGCCGTGCTCGGCCCACTCCGGGATCGGGTTGCTCAGCTCTTTGCCGATCACGCCCTCGAAGGTCTTGCCGTCCTCGGGTCCGTAAAGGTGACCCAGGAGGTTGTCGAACGAGCGGTTCTCGAACATCGCAAGGACGACATGGTCCATCGCCTGCGAGCGGCCGTCGGCGCTCAAGGCTGCTCCCTACCTTCGGTGTCGGCTATCCCAGGCGGCGTGACCTCACCGCGGTCGATCTTGCCGGAAAGCTTCTTCTGCGCGGCAAGGCTTCCTTCATCGAGAACACCCGAGCCCGCGGCCCGAGCGATCGCATCGCCGCCTCTGCCGCGCAGCACCGAGGCGATCGCCACCGCGATCAGCGCACCGGCAAGCGGCCCAACGACGTACACCCAGTAAGACGCCCAGTGGCCGCTGACCAGCGCCGGGCCGAACGACCGCGCGGGGTTCATCGAGACCCCGCTGACCGGGGCCGCCCAGAGTCCGGCCAGCGCGATGTAGCCGCCCACCCCGAGCGCGGCGATCGCCCCGACGTTCTGCGCAGCGGACGCGGTCCCGAGGATCACGCTCACCAGCAGCGCCGTGAGCACGATCTCCATCAGAAGCGCCTGCCAATCCGCGTAGCCCGGCCCCGGCAGCGTTGCCCCAAGGTGCTCGACGTTGCCGAACACCCCCAGCAGGAACAGGCAGGCGAGCGTGGCGCCGAGGAGCTGGATGATGATGTAGCCAGGCACGCGCTTCCAGGGGAAGTCCCCGCGCAGCGCGAACGCCAGCGAGACCGCCGGGTTCAGGTGCGCTCCGGAGATCGCACCCATGAACAGGATGATCGCCAACACCATGAGACCTGGAGCGACCACTGCCGCCCCGAGGCCGATCTGACCCTTGGCGTGCAGCAAGCCCCCGCCCGCAGCGACCAGCACGAGCGCAAAGGTCCCAAGCAGCTCGGAGAACAGCCGCCGCCACTCAAGCCGCGGATTGTCGAAGTCCGCCCGATCGCCAAACTCGAGCATCAACAAGTGGTGGGTCCGAGGGGCCACCTGCGCGTCCGAGAACCCGGTGGCCTCGGGACTCGTGCCGGCGGGGATGCTCGGGCCAGGATTCGCGTCTGCCATCGAGTTCCTTCCTGCGGACCGCCGGGATCGTAAGCGATCTCGATCACTCAGGAAGGGACGTGGAGCACGTCGATCGTGATATGCGGGGATGGTTTGATTTTGTTTCGGCGACCACGCCGAACCCAACCCGCCCACGGGCAAGGCATTCGCGAAAAGCGGCTGATGGGATTCGAACCCACGACCTTCTGCATGGCAATTAGGCCTGTCCCCGAGACCAGCGCGTCGCGAATGTTGCAACCTGGAGGGGGTTCGCAATGGCGCGACTGAAGGGAAGTCCCTGCTACCGGGAACCGCGCTTGTGCTTCTTTGGCGTCACCCGGACGACCTTAATCGTGTGGTGGTCGACGCGCTTCTTGCGACCCGGCGCGGTGAGCGTGATCGTGAGGTCGATCTTGACCACGCCGCGCTGCTTGAGGATCGCGATCCCCTCCTTGGTAAGGGTCAGCTTCAGCGGCTTGCGCTTGCCGGCGGGGATCTTCGTCTTGCCCTCGGCCACGACGGTCGGCTTCGGCTTCTTCTCGCTGCTGGCGGCGGCCGAGAGCGGGTGCGGCGGCAGGATCGGGGCGACGCCCTTCGTCGTCCCTTTGGTGTTGGCACCGCAGGTGATGTCGCCGCAGAAGACGGCGCCGACGATGATCTGGACCTGGCTCGGCTTCCAGGGGATGCCCGTCTTGATCCAGAAGTACTTCGGCGTGATCGTTTTCGGGATTGGGGCCACCGGCCCGCCCCCCGACGGCGTGATCGGGAGGCTGCGGGGGACCGGTTTCCAGACCGGTTCGTGCGCGTCGCCTGCGGTCAGCGGCTGCATCGTCCCCGAACCGTCGGTATTTGAGATCCAGATGTTTTCGCTGCTCGTCATCCCGAATTCATTCCCGTAGAAGACAACGCGAGCACCGCTCGGCGACCAGGACGGAACGTCGTTCATGTTGACGTTCGAGCGGCTCGCCAGAGGGTGGTCGCCACTGCCGTCGGCATTGACGACGCGGACGTAGCCCGCACCTTCGTTGGTCTGGCGGTATGCGACCCTCGCGCCGTCGGGAGACCAGGAGGGATAGGCGAACTGGGTGTCGCTGGCGGTGATCACCGGCGACCCGCCACCCGCCGGAACGACATGCAGGTCGAGGAATTCCAGCGCGTGGGCGGGATAGCCGAAGGCGATCCGCGATCCATCCGGGGACCAGACCGGTTCGACGCCGGAGCCGAGCGGCAGCGCGAACCCGGTGCCGTCGGAGTCCTTGGTGAAAATATGGCGCTGGTAGGCGTAGGTGATCTTGCTGCCGTCGGGCGACCAGGACGGGTGTTCACCGTGTTCGGCGATCAGCGGCGGCGTCCCGGTGGTGCCGTCGGCGGCGGCGACGGAGATGCTGCGATTGCTTTCGGCGGTACCGCGAACGAAGGCGATCTTCGAGCCGTCGGGCGACCAGGCCGGTTCGCCGAGGAACCCGCCGTCGGTGTAGGGGGTGACCCGGCGCGCAACCGTGACGTCGACCCCGGGGCCCGGAGTCGGATTCATAACGTAGATGTTCCGGGTGCCGTTGAGGCGGCTGATGAAGGCAATGTAGGTGCCGTCAGGGGACCAGACCGGCGTTTCCTCGAGGGACGTCAGGCCGTTGTTGGTCAGGTTGGTGACGTTGCTCGGATTGTCTGGATCGAGCAGGCAGATGTCGCCGCCGCAGCGGTAGGCGATTTCGTTCGGCGCGGCGAACGCGGCGGGTGCCCCGACGGCGAGCGCCGCGACGATCGTTGCCAACAGGCCAACCGTCGTTCTGCGCCAGGACAAGAGCACCGAGGCACTGTAGTCGAGATCCCCATGCTTGTCCGGCGTCGGGGCCGGCACGGTGTTCGCGAAAAAGCGGCTGATGGGATTCGAACCCACGACCTTCTGCATGGCAAGCAGACGCTCTAGCCAGCTGAGCTACAGCCGCGCGGAGGGGGATTCTAGCTTTGAGCTGCCGTTCCCTGCATTCCCTGCCCGACGGAGCGCCCAGCAGCGCCGCGGCGGTGCCCTAGAAAGCGAATGGGACCGCAGCTAGCGGTCCCCGTCCTCGAACTCCAGTCTTCTGACCTTCAACGTCTTTGGAACGCCCAGAGCGTAGCAGCCGCTTCCCCATGCCGGGAACGGAGTGCCCTGGCAGGTGCGTCGGTATCCTCGCCCGGTGCATCGCATATGCGGCTCGATCGTCGTCGCTGGTTTGCTTCTGGGGCAGATTCGCCAGCGGAAAGCTCAAGGCGGGATCGGGCCGCCACGCCCTCGAGTTGGTCTCGACGGAAGCGCCCATGATTGCGGGCAAAGCCCCTGGACCAGAGGAAGGATGGCGGTATGAGAAAGATTCACAGGGGGCGGCCGTCGCCGGCGATGATTGTCGCCCTGATCGCGCTGTTGGTGGCGCTGGCAGGGACCGCTGTGGCGACCACGTCGAAGCTCAGCGGCTCGCAGGCCAAGCAGGTGATCAAACTCGTCAACAAACGGATCACCAAGCGCGCCCCCAATCTCTCGGTCGCCCATGCACTCACAGCCGACAACGCCGGCAACGCGGCGAACCTCGGCGGAGCGGCCGCGGCGAGCTATGCGCGGAGCTCCGACCTCGCCCCCGTGCCCGAGACGGTGCTGGCGCTGAACAACGGGTGGCAGACGGTCGGGGGCGAAGAAGGGCCCGGCCCCCCGCACGGTTACAGGGACCAGTTCGGCGTCGTGCACCTCGCCGGCCTGATCGCTCAGGAAGAAGGAGTCCTCGGAGAAATCCCGATGACGCTGCCGAGCAACCTCCGGCCCGGCCACAACCTCGAGCTCCCGGCGGTGTGCGACGAACCAGGACCGATCTTCAACCCCAAGCCCGGGACCGTCTTCATCGAAGCGGACGGGACGGTCCGGCCGGTCACCACAACATTCTCGAACTGCCAGGAACGACTCTCCCTCGACGGCATCACCTACCGGGCGGGCGGTTAGCCCTGTCCGCGGCCTAACGCCTCGTGGCGATACCGGTGATGAGGAAGATGGCGCCCCCCACCAGCCAGCCGCTGATCGGGCCCGCCGCGGGGGTCGCGAGGATCCCGGCGGGAGTGCCGATGGCGATCATCAGGACGATCCAGCCGGCACAACCGATCAGCGTCCAGCGCAACCAGGGAAATCCTCTCGAGCTGCCCTTAGCCATTGACCCAGGGTAAGGGGCGGACCTAGAGATCGGCCAGGGCCTCCTCGATCGGGGTCTCGCCGGCGCGCAGTTCGAAGGTTCTACCGACCGTGCTGTCGGCCTGCAGCGACGCCGCCAGGGTCGCGGCGACGTCGGCGCGCGGGACATCGCTCCGGTCGAGCCGATCGCCGACTGTGACCAGGCCCGTCCCCGGTTCGTCGGTGAGGCTTCCGGGCCTGATGATGGTGTAGGCGAGCCCGCTCGCCTGCAGAGCCCGGTCGGCCTCGGCCTTCGCCCGCAGGTACTCGCCGAAGACATCGCCCCCTTCCGCCGGCGGGCTCCCGGCCCCCATCGAGCTGATCATCAGGTAGCGCCGGATGCCCGCCTCCTTTGCGGCGGAGATCAGCTTCACCGCGCCGTCGAGGTCCATCGTCCGCTTGCGCTCGGCGCCGCTTCCAGGCCCGGCGCCGGCGGCGAAGACGACAGCGTCCGCGCCGCGGACCGCGGCCGCCACATCGTCGTCGCCCTCGAGGTCGCAGACCGCGGGCTCGATCCCGGCCTGGCGGAGGTCGCCCGCCTGGGCAGGGTCGCGGATCAGGCCGCGGGCGCCGTCGCCCCGCCCGACGAGCATCGCTCCCAGCAATTGGCCGATCTTGCCGTGCCCGCCCGCGATCGCCACCTCCATCGCGCCAGCGTACTCCGTCGAGGGCGGCCGGTTTGGACCAGGTTCTTCGGGGTATTCGGCGAGAGGCGAACTTGGAGGGAAGCCGATGAGAACCTGGTTGAGCGCCGCGGTTGCGGCAAGCGTCTTGGTGCTGGCGACGGCGGCGGTGGCGACCGCCTCGAGCTCGCACGACATGGCCATTCGCACGGGCACGGCCACCATCACGGTCACGCCATCACTCCAGGCCATCACGGCCACGGAAAGCCGCCGAAGCTGCCGCCGATCGATATGTCCAACGCGGCGAACTGCGACTTCATCGCCGAACCGGGCAGCGCGCTCTGCCTCCTCCCCTTCCCCGACGACTACTACACGCGGCCCGACAGCAGCAGCCCGACCGGGCGCCGCGTCGCCCTCAACACCGAAGGGATGCCGGCGAACGCCTTCGGCGTCCACATAGATGCCACCCCCTACAACGCCTCCGACGGGTTCAGCCCGGGCGCGACGATTCTGCTCAAGGTGCCCGGCATCGACACCGTTGCCGACGTGGGGGCGACAGGCGCGGTCCCGATCAACCATCTCCGCCAGTACCGCCGCCAGGATGCGCCGGTCGTCGTGATCGACGCCTCGACCGGGAGGCGCTGGCCGATCTGGGTCGAGATCGACTCGAACGCCCCCGACCCGTCGAATGCCGCCCTCGAGATCCACCCGGCGGTCAACTTCGCCTCCGGGGACCGCTACATCGTCGCCCTCCGCGATCTCCGCAACGCTGCCGGCGAAGAAATCGAAGCGCCGGCCGCGTTCCGCTACTACCGCGACAACGTCCCCTCCAAGCAGGACGAGATCAACGCCCGCCGCAAGCACTTCAAGGACATCTTCAAGACGCTGCACCGGGTCGGGATCGATCAAAGGGACCTCTACCTGGCGTGGGACTTCACGGTCGCAAGCGACCAGAACAACTCCGGCCGCGAGCTCGCGATGCGGAACGACGCCTTCGCCCAGCTCGGCGACACCGACCTCTCCGACCTGACGCCACAGGGGAGCTCTCCCGCGTTCACGGTGACGAGCACCGAAAACGAACCGAACCCTGGCCAGATCGCACGCCGGGTCAAAGGGACGATGACGGTCCCCTGCTACCTGTTCCCGAACTGCGGCCCCGGCGGGACGATGCAGCTCGACTCGAATGGCAATCCGATCCAGAACGGCGTCTGGCCGGCCAACTTCGACTGCATCATCCCGGAGTCGGTCGCGAGCGGCCCGGCGGAGTCCGGCCGGCCCTCGCTATACGGCCATGGCCTATTCGGATCCGCGAGCGAGGTCGGCTCAGGCCCGCAGCGCGAACTCGCCCAGCAGCACGGGATCGTCCTCTGCGCAACCGATGAGATCGGGATGTCGGAATCGGACATCCCGGTGGCGATCGGCGCCCTCCAGGAGCTCTCGCGCTTCCCGGCGCTCCCCGACCGCCTCCAGCAGGGCATGCTCGACGAGCTCTACCTGGGGCGGACGATGATCAGCCCGAGCGGGTTCACGACCGACCCCGCCTTCCACCAGGACGGCACGCTCGGGACCGGTTCGGTGCTCGACACCAGCCACCTCTTCTACAACGGCAACAGCCAGGGCGGGATCATGGGCGGCGCCCTGACCGCCGTCGCGCCGGACTTCACCCGGGCCTCGCTCGGGGTGCCGGCGATGAACTACTCGGTCCTGCTGCCGCGCTCGGTCGACTTCGACCCGTTCGCGGGGGTTCTCTATCCCTCCTACCCGAATGAACTCTCACGACCGCTGGCGCTGGACCTGATCCAGATGCTCTGGGACCGGGCCGACCCGAACGGGTACGCGCACCGGATGACGACCGACCCGCTGCCCGACACGCCCGCCCACCAGGTGCTGATGGACATGGCCTTCGGCGACCACCAGGTGACCAATTACCAGGCCGACGTCGAGGCGCGGACGATCGGCGCCCGCGCCCACCGGCCAGTGCTGTTCGAAGGGCGCTGGCCCGACACCAACATCCTCTGGAGGGTGCCGGGCATCCACCGCTACCCGTTCACCGGCTCGGCGGCCTACTACTGGGACACGGGCCCGACCCGCGAAGAACCGGCCGGCACCGTTGTCGGGACCGACCCGCCGCCCTACGAAAACGTGCCCAACAGGGTCGGCGCCGACCCGCATGGCGCACCGCGGGCGACTCCGGCCGAGCAGCAGCTCGTCTCGGACTTCTTCGACGGGGCGATCCTCGAAAGCGACAACTGCGGCGGCGGGCCCTGCTTCGCGATCGGGTTCAGCGGCCCGTAGCGGTCACTCGAGCTCAGAGAGCAGGTCGCGGAGGTCGAGGGGGGCGGTGAACATGACGAGCTCGCCGTCCTCCCTCCTCCACTCCTCGCGCGGGCGGTCCCAGTAGAGCTCGAGGCCGTTGCCGTCGGGGTCGTTGAGGTAGAGGGCCTCGCTGACGCCGTGATCGGAGGCCCCACCGAGGCGGATGCCGGCCTCGGAGAGGCGGCGCAGGGCGTCGGCGAGAGCACGGCGGGTCGGGTAGCGAATCGCGGCGTGGAATAGGCCAGTAGTCCCGGGCGGGGGCGGCGAGCCGCCGCGCGACTGCCAGGTGTTGAGGCCGATGTGGTGGTGGTAGCCGCCGGCCGAGACGAATGCGGCGTCGTCGCCGAGGCGCTGCTGCAGCTCGAACCCCAAAACGCCGCAGTAGAACTCGAGGGCGCGGTCGATGTCGGCGACCTTGAGGTGGACGTGGCCGATGTCGACGCCGGGATCGATCGGCTGCGCGCCCTCAGCCATCGAGCGCCTCGTTGACCAGCCTGTCGGCCTCGGCGTTGCTCTCGCGGCGGACGTGGCGGATCGACCAACTCGCGAACGGAGCCAGCGCCCTGCCCACCTCGGCGTGCAGCTCGCGCAGGGCCGCGTCCTTGACCTTGTACTCGCCCTTGACCTGGCGGACGACCAGCTCCGAGTCGCCGATCAGCTCGAGCTCGCTTGCTCCGTGCTGCCGGGCGCGATCGATCCCGAGCAGCAGCGCCCGGTACTCGGCGACGTTGTTGGTCGCCTTGCCGATCCGCTCGCCGACCTCCTCCAGCACCCTGCCGTCGGCGTCCTGGACGACGACTCCGACGGCCGCCGGCCCGGGGTTGCCCCTGGAGCCGCCGTCGACGTTGACCACCATCTTCGCCAATGCTCAGCCGACGGGCTCGCGGGCCGGTGCCCCGAGCGCGACCCGGCCGCCGTCGCCGGCGGAGGCGTTCCACTGGCGGGCGGAGCCGTCGAGCTGCTCGACCTCGGTTCCGCGGTCGATCTGGAACACAGGACGAAGATCGTCGCCGAGGTCGACTCCCCACTGGTACCAGCAGAGATCCCAGGCGAAGGTGATCCGGACCTCGCTCGGCGAGCCTGCCGCGGACCCGACCGAGACCGAGGGCCGGCCGAGGGTCCGCATCAGCCCGCCGACCGTGTGGGCGGCCTCGCTGCCGTTGAAACGGAGAGCGGCCCGCTCCAGCCGGTTGGTCGGAGATTCAGAGACCTCGGGAGCGGGGCGGCGGCCGACGTTGGCGCCGGGGGCCGTCGGGTCGACCCAGCCGAGACGACGGGCGCGCTCGCGGCAGAGGTCGCAGACGAGGCGCGGGCCCTCCTTCGGGCTCATGAAGGTCCGGGTGCGCTCGCCCGCCAGCATCGTGCGCCTGCAGACGGCGCAGGTGTCGTCTCCGCTCACCTCACCAAAGCTAGCAGCGGCAACCGGGACTCAGGCCGCGGCGCCGGCGCTTTCACGACTTGCTGCAACGACCCTCTCCGCAAGATGCGCGGGAACCTCGTCGTAGCGGTCGAAGTCCATCGTGAAGTCGGCGCGGCCGCCGCTGATCGAGCGCAGGTCGGGCGCATAGTCGAGGACCTCGGCCATCGGCACCTCGGCCTTGACCTCGGTCATCGCGCCCGAGGGCTCCATCCCCAGCGGGTGGCCGCGGCGCGAGTTGAGGTCGCCGATGACATCACCGACGACGTCCTCGGGACAGGTCACCGTGAGCCTGACGATCGGCTCGAGCAGGACCGGCGAGGCTTCCTCCATCGCCTCCCTGAACGCCATCGAGCCGGCGATCTTGAACGCCATCTCGGAGGAGTCGACGTCGTGGTGTTTGCCGTCGACCAGCCTGACCCGGACGCCCTTGACCGGGAAGCCGGCGACGGTCCCGTGTTCCATCGCCTCGACCACCCCCTTCTCGACCGCGGGGATGAAGCTGCCGGGAATCGAGGCGCCCTTGATCCGGTTGACGAAGTCGAGCCCGACACCGTCCTCGGCGGGCTCGATCTCGATCTTGCAGTCGGCGAACTGGCCGCGTCCTCCGGACTGCTTCTTGTAGCGGGCGTGGGCCTCGGCCGGATTGCGAATCGTCTCCTGGTAGGGGACGCGCGGCGGGTGCAGCTCGATTTCCGCCCCGAAGCGCCGCTTCATCCGCTCGACCAGGACCTCGACGTGGATCTGGGTCAGGCCGGCGACGATCTGCTCGCCGGTCTGGGCGTCGCGATGGACGTCGAGGGTCGGGTCCTCCTCGCTCAGCCGCCGAACCGCGGCCGCCGCCTTCTCCTCGTCGCCCTTCGACTTCGGCTCGTAGGCGAACGCCATCACCGGCGCCGGCAGCTCCAGGGCCGGGAAGGCGACCTCTTCCTGGCTCGCGGTGAGGACGTCGCCGGCCTGGGTCTCCTTCAGTTTTGCGACGGCGCCGATGTCGCCGGCGCCGAGCTCCGCCACCGGTGTCAGGTCCTTGCCCAGCGGCTGGCCGAGCTGGCCGACCCGCTCCTTGCCGTGCCGGGTCGAGTTGACGACATGCGAGTCGGAGGTGAGCGTCCCCCGATAGACGCGGAAGAGGTTGATCCGGCCCGTGTAGGGATCGGCGAGCGTCTTGAAGATGTAGGCGAGGAGCGGCGCGTCCTCATCGGGCTCGATCTCGAGCGCCTCGCCGTCGGCGCCGATCGCGGTGACCGCCCCCCGCATCGCCGGCGACGGCAGGTCCTCGACGAGTGCGCTGAGAAGGCGGTCGGTGCCGAGATTTCGAGTCGCGACCCCGCAGGTCACCGGGAAGATGCGGCCGTCGGTCACGCCCTGCTTGAGGACGCCGACGATCTCCTCGTGGTCGATCTCCTCGCCGTCGAGGTAGCGCTCCATCAACTCGTCGGAGTTCTCGGCGACCTCGTCCATCAGCTTCTCGCGGTATTCCTCGGCCTGGGCCTGAAGGTCCTCGGGAATCTCGACCTCGGAGGCGTTGCCACGGCCCGCGTTCTCACTGACGAAGGCCTTCATATCGATCAGGTCGACGACGCCGCTGACCTCCTGTTCGGTCCCGATCGGTATCTCGGTTGCGACGACGTGGGCGCCGAAGGAGCGCTTCAGCGAGTCGAGCGCGGCGAAGAAGTCGGCGCGCTCGCGGTCGAGCATGTTGACGAAGACGAGCCGCGCCAGGCCCTCGTCGTCGGCGCGGCGCCAGAGGCGCTCGGTGTGGACCTCCACCCCCATCGCGGCGTTGACGACGACAACCGCGGCGTCGGCGACGCGCAGGGCGGCGACGGCGTCGGCGACGAAGCTCGGCTCGCCCGGGGTATCGACTAGGTTGATCTTCCGCCCGTCGTGCTCGAAGGTCGCGACCGAGGCGTCGATCGACATCTGGCGCTCCTGCTCGTCGGGCTCGTGGTCGGCGACGGTCGTGCCGTCGGCGACGGTCCCGAGCCGTTTCGCGACCCCTGCCTCGAAAAGCATCGCCTCGTGCAGGCTCGTCTTGCCGCAACCCCGGTGCCCGATCAGGGCGACATTGCGAATCCGGTCTGCGGCCTTATGTGGCACGCATGGGAACCTACACCGGCTGCAGAGCCGACTTCAACCGCATCACTGCCTTGGTGTGCAGCTGCGAGACCCGCGACTCGGTGACGCCGAGGACCTCGCCGATCTCGCGCAGGGTGAGGCCCTCGTAGTAGTAGAGGGCGACGACGAGCTGCTCGCGCTCGGGAAGCGAGGCGATCGCTTCGGTCAGCCGGTCCTTGATCTCGGTGGTGGCGAGCGACTCCTGGGGGTCTTCGGCGCGAGGGTCGGAGATCGTGTCGAGCAGTGAGACCTGGTCCCCGGAGGCGTCGGAGACGCTCCAGAGCTCGTCGAGCGCGTAGACCGAGGAGTTGGCGATTTCCAGCAGGGAGCTCTGCAGCATCTCCTCGCTTATCCCGAGTTGCTGGGCGAGCTCGGCCTCGGTCGGGGCGCGCTGCAGCTCGTGCTCGAGTTTGTTCTGAGCCGCCTCGATTTCGCGGGCGCGGGCGCGGACCGATCGCGGCACCCAGTCGAGGGAGCGCAGCTCGTCGATGATCGCGCCGCGGATCCGGGTCATCGCGAATGTCTCGAACTTGATCCCGCGCTCCGGCTCGAAACGCTCGATGGCGCCGATCAGGCCGAGCAGGCCGTAGGAGATCAGGTCAGCGTCGTCGACGTGGGACGGCAGGCCCGCCCCGAGGCGGCCGGCGACGAATTTGACCATCGGCGAGTAGGCGACCACCAGACGCTCTCGCGCAGCCTGGTCGTTCTCCTCCTTGTAGCGTCGCCACAGGTCTCGCAGCTCCACCTCTTTGACGCCCGTTTCCATCACAGAACCTCGCGCTCCGCTCGCTGCGCGAAGAACCAGAGAAACACGCTTGCTCGCTCCTCGCTCATGGCCTCCCCCCCGATTCTACGGGCGATCCGCCATACCGCTAAGCGCGGGGGTGGGTTGCAAGGTAGGCATCCCGCAGCCGGGCCGCGTCGACACGGGTGTAAATCTGGGTCGTGGAGATGGACGAATGGCCGAGCAGCTCCTGGATCGTGCGCAGGTCGGCGCCGCCTTCGAGCAGGTGCGTCGCGAAGCTGTGGCGGAGGGAGTGCGGCGAGACGCCGCCGGCCAGGGCCGCCTCGCGGACCCAGAGGCCGAGCCTGCGGGTGACGTCGGAGTTGGAGAGCCGGCGGCCGCTCTTGGAAAGGAAGAGGGCACGCTCACGGCTCTCGTCGGCGAGCGCGCCGCGGCCCCGATCGAGGTAGCTGCGGAGGGCGCGCTGGGCAGGCTCTCCGACCGGGAGCAGGCGCTCCTTCGAGCCCTTTCCGAGGACCCGCAGCTGCTCAGTCTCGAAGTCGAACGCGCCGAGGTCGAGGCTGACGATCTCCTCGCAGCGCAGGCCGCAGGAGTAGGCGAGCTCGAGCATCGCCCGGTCGCGGAGCTCGAGCGGTGTCGTCGCCGGGATCCGCTCGAGCAGCGTCCGCATCTGCTCTCCACTCATGACCTGGGGCAGCTTCTGGTCGCGCTTGGGGCTGGAGACGAGGTCGGCCGGGTTCTGGCCGATCTGCTCGGTGCGGACGAGGAAGTCGAACAGGCCCCGGATCGCGGCGAGCTTGCGCGCAACCGTCGCCGGCGCCGAGCCCGCCTGCGAGAGGCGGGCCGCGTAGCGGCGGACGTCGCGGTGGCGGACAGCCTCGGGCTCGAGCCCCCTCCCCCGCGCCCACTCCGCGAACTGCCCGAGGTCGACCGCGTAGGCGCGGCGAGTCCGCTCCGCGACGCTGCGCCCGCGCGCGTCGCGATCGAGTGCGGCCAGCGTCCCGTCCCAGTCCATCTGTTCAGGTTCGCCGCGAGACGGCGCGGGCCTGCGTCAGCCGATGTAGATCGGCGTCCCGACTTCGACCTGGGGATACAGTTCGATCACGTCGGGGATCGACATCCGCACGCAGCCGTGCGAGGCGGCCTGCCCGAGCGACCAGGTCTCTTCGGTGCCGTGGATCCCGGCGCCTTCGAAGATGCCCATCCAGCGCGCCTTGATCGGGTCCTCGGGGCCTGGCGGGATCGTCTGGCCGGCGAGGCTCCCGGCCCAGGCAGAGTTCGGCACGTGCCAGACCGGGTTTTCTTCCTTTTCCTGGATCGCGTAGAGGCCTTCGGGCGTTTCCAGCCCTTCCATCCCGACCGCAACTGTGTAGGTCTTGGCGAGCTTCAGGTGCTTCCAGAGGCGCAGGGTGAAGGTCGAGCGGTCGAGGGTCAGGTAGCTCGGGTACTTGGCGGCGACTTCGTCCCCGAGGACGTTTGGCTTCTCGGAGTGGGTGCGGGCGGTGATCGAGTGGTCCGCGTTGGCGTTGAGGACCGCGTCGTCGATCTGCTTGGTGAGGAGGTCGTCGCGGAGCTTTCGGCCATAGACGGCGGGCGAGATGCTGACGCTTTCGCCGGTTGCTTCGACTCCGGCGTCGTGGGCCGGCCTATCGACTTCGCTCGCGACCCCGCGGACGAAGCGATTGACGGCCGGCTGCGAGTAGGAGATGTTCGCCGAGACCTGCTTGTCGACTTCGCCACCGGTGATGTAGCGGATCACCCGACCCGGGAGGCTGCCTTCGCGGCTGGCGTCGAGGGCCTGCTGGACCGCCGCTTCGAGGTCCGCGTGGACCTTCAGCCTCCTGCCTTCCAGCTTCCAGCTCTTTCCTTCGTAGCCGACCTTGAGCGAGTGCTCGAGCGGGACCAGCAGCCTGCGGCGCACCCGCCGTTCGGCTTCGGTCGCGTTGAGGCCGCCGACGTTGACTCCTCCGATCGTGACCCCGTCGGCGATCGTCGAATCCTTCGAACGGTCATAGGCGTAGGCGATCGCACAGAGGCCGAGGACGAAGACCCCGGTGACAATTCCGATTTTCGCCCTACGTCCCAACTATCTCGACTCCAAGCTCGGATATCCAAATCACCGACCACAAAGTGTAGGCAGGCCTTCTTTCGGCCGCCCGCAGCCGCATCCCTGCAATTCCGGCTGCGGCGATCCGGGTTTCCGGCCGGATATGTTTGCCGGGTGGCGCCCTCGAAGGACTCTGTCCGCAAGGAGATATGGCAGGCGATGGAACGCGAGGGCGTGTCCCGGTTCCCGGGCGCCGAGGGCCGGATCCCCAACTTCGCCGGAGCGCGGATGGCCGCCGAGAAGCTCGCCGGTCACCGGCTCTGGAAGCGCGCCCAGGCGATAAAGGCAAACCCCGACTCGCCCCAGACCCATGCCCGCCGGCGGGCCCTGGAGGAAGGCAAGACGGTGATCATGGCCGTGCCGAGGCTGCGCGACCCGCACCCCTTCCGGGTGCTCGAACCGAAACGGCTCTCGAAGGAGGCGCTGAAGGAGGCAGCGACGATCAAGGGCGCCCTCAAGCACGGGCGCGTGGTCGCCCTCGACGACCTGCCGGAGGTCGACTTCGTCCTCTGCGGCTCGGTCGGGGTGAACCTGAGCGGCGCCCGGGTCGGAAAAGGCGGCGGCTACTCGGACCTCGAGTACGGAATCCTGATCGACGCCGGCAAGATCGATAGCCACACGATCGTGGCCACCACGGTCCACCCGATGCAGATCGTCCGCCGGCACCTGATGATGACCGCGCACGACCTCCCGGTCGACATGATCGCCACGCCCCGGGCCGTGATCGAGGTCGACAGCCAGTACGACCGCCCGCGCGGGATCCTCTGGGACCACCTCCAGCCGCCCCAGATCCGGGAGATCCCGGTGCTCGAACGGATGGGCTACGCCTAGACGCCGGCCCCTGCGGCAATGCGGTGCCTGGGCTACGGTCGGAGGTCGTGGCCGCCGACGCCGAGGGGACCAGCGAGGGGACCTCGCGCCGATCGAGCGCTTCTACCGGAAGTTCCGCGCGGGGGACGTGAGCTGCTTCGACCTGCTCGATCCGGAGGTCGAGCACAGGACCTTCTTCGGCGACACCCGCGGGGTCGATGCGCTGATCACCTATCTCGAGAGCGTCAACGAGGTCTTCGACGAACCGGGACCGGATCCCGAGGAGTTCATCCTCGCCGGGGACCGAATTGTCGTCCTGGGGATCTGGCGCGGCCGGGTGTAGACGAGCGGCGCCGAGGTCGAGGCCCGCTTCGCCCACATCTGGCGCTGCCGTGAGGGGAGGCCGGTCGACTGCGGCAACTACGTCGACTCGGCCAAGCTCCTGCAGGCGCTTGGTCAGCCGTTTTCAGTCAGAGGGTGATCGCGCCGGCCGAGGCCGAGCTGACCGTCGCCGCGTACTTCGACATCACGCCGTTCCCGAACGGCGAGGGCGGCGACTCGTAGGCCGCGACCCGCGCCGCGATCGTCTCCTCGTCGAGATCGATCTCGAGCCTGCGGCCGTCGATGTCGACGGTGATCGTGTCGCCCTCCTCGATCGCGGCGATCGGGCCGCCCCTGGCCGCCTCGGGGGCGACGTGGCCGATCATCAGACCGCGGGTCGCGCCCGAGAAGCGGCCGTCGGTGACCATCGCGACGCTCTCGCCGAGACCCTCGCCGACGATCGCCGCCGTTACCTGGAGCATCTCCCGCATCCCCGGCCCACCGGCCGGGCCCTCGTTGCGGATGACGACGACATCGCCGGGGTTGATCTTCTGTTCCTTGACCGCGCGGAAGCATTCCTCCTCGGACTCGAAGACGCGGGCCGGACCGGTCTGCTGGGTGCGCTCGGTCCCGGCGAGCTTGACGACCGCCCCTTCGGGGGCGAGGTTGCCCTTGAGGATCGCCAGGCCCCCTTCCGCCTTCAGCGGATTCTCGAGCGGGCGCACGACCTCCTGGCCCGGCGCCTCGGTTGCCGCGGTGGCGACCTCGCCGATCGTCTGCCCGGTCACGGTCAGGGCGTCGGTGTGCAGGGCGCCGGCCTCGGCCAGGCGGCTGAGCAGAACGGGGACGCCGCCGGCGGCGTAGAGGTCGGTGGCGACGAACCGGCCGCCGGGCTTGAGGTCCGCGAGCAGCGGCGTCGCCCGCGAGATCCGCTCGAAGTCGTCGATCGACAGGTCGATGTCGAGCTCGTGGGCGAGAGCGATCAGGTGCAGGACCCCGTTGGTCGAGCCGCCCGAGGCGCAGACGCAGGCGATCGCGTTCTCGAGCGAGTCGCGGGTGACGATCCGGCTCGGGCGAATGTCGTCGACGAGCACCTTCATCACCAGCTCGCCGATCCGCTCGGCGACCGTGTCCTTCTCCTCGTCTTCGGCGGGCACCATCGCCGAGCCGCCGGCGCTGACACCGAGCGCCTCGAATGCGCAGGCCATCGTGTTGGCCGTGAACTGCCCGCCGCAGGCGCCGGCGCCGGGACTGGCGACGCCCTCGAGCTCGCTCAGTTCCTCGTCGGTCATGTCGCCGCTGTTGTGGGCGCCGATCGCCTCGAAGATGTCGAGGATCGTGACGTCGCGGCCGTGCCAGTGGCCGGGAGCGATCGAGCCGCCATAGAGGACGACCGAGGGGATGTCGAGGCGGGCGAGCGCCATCGCGCAGCCGGGGATCGTCTTGTCGCAGGCGCAGAGGGCGACGATCGCGTCGAACTGGTAGCCGCGGGCCATCAGCTCGATCGAGTCGGCGATCACCTCGCGCGAGACGAGCGAGGCCTTCATCCCCTGGGTCCCCATCGTCACCCCGTCGGAGATGGCGACCGTGTTGAACTCCATCGGGGTGCCGCCGGCCGCCCGGACGCCCTCTTTGACGTGCTCGGCGAGGCCGCGGAGGTGGAAATTGCACGGCATCGCCTCGGTCCAGGTGTTGGCGATCCCGATCGTCGGCCGGCTGAGGGCGTCGTCGTCGAACCCGATTCCCTTCATGTAGGCGCGCGAGTGGGCGCGATCGGGCCCGTCGAAGACGACGCTCGAACGGGGCCGGGGCAGGCTGGTTGCGGTATTGCCGTTGGAGCTCATGTACGCAAATCTACTGAGCGCTCCGGGGCGCCCGGCCGGAAAGTTGGAAGACGTCGACCGGGCCGGCCCCTGCTCCGATGCCCCGCAGGCCGGCGGCGACGGCGGCCGATGCCACCTCGCGGGCGCGACGGGCGGCCTCGAGCGGCGTATCGCCGAGGGCGAGGCCGGCAGCCAGGGCCGAGGAGTGGGTGCAACCAGAGCCATGCGAGGCGCCGTCGGGGTGGCGCTCGCCGTCGATCTCGACCAACTCGCGCCCGTCGAAGAAGAGGTCGATGACCCGCGCGCCGTGGCCGCCGGTGACGACCACCACCCGGGGCCCGAGCGCAAGGACCGCCCGCGCCAGGGCCTCCTGGGTCGCATCCTCCCCCTCCCCGCTCAGCGCCCGCGCCTCGGGGATGTTGGGAGTGACGACGCTCGCCAGTGGGAGCAGCTCGCCGACGAGGGCTTCGCGGGCATCCTCGTCGAGCAGGACCGCGCCGCTCTCGGAGACCATCACCGGGTCGACGACCACCGGCGCCGCGCCGACCAGCGCCAGAGCCTCGACGACGGCATGAACGGTCTCCGCGTTTCCGAGCATCCCGATCTTTACCGCGTCGACGCCGATGTCCTCGGCGACCGATCTGACCTGGGCGGCGATCAGCTCCGGCGAGACGGCCTCGATCGCCGTGACCCCGACCGTGTTCTGGGCCGTGATCGCCGTGATCGCCGTCATCCCGTGAACGCCGCAGCGCGCGAAGGCCTTGAGGTCAGCCTGGACCCCGGCGCCGCCGCCCGAGTCCGATCCGGCAATCGAGAGGACTGCCGGGATCGGCCTGGGCACTTGCTTGCTCCGCACTCCCGGGAGCCTATTCAGGCGCTCTCAGGGTGGTCCGGAGGTAGACCCCGACGAGGGAGCAGGTGACGTAGCCGCGCGACTCGAGTGTGGCGAGCGCCGCCGCAGCCTCGGCGCCGCCCAGGTCCAGGGTGGCGGCGATCGCGTCGCATGTCTGCTCTCCTCCCTCCACTGCTCCCAGCACCTCAGCCAGGGCCGGCTCCAGCGGCGGCCCGAACCGATCGAGCGGTCGTGCCCCTGGCCCGAGCATCGCGTCGAGCACGTCCTGGGCATCGCGGACGACACAGGCGCCGCCGGCGAGGAGGTGGTTGGGCCCGGCCGAGAGGCGCGAGCCGACGGGCCCCGGCACCGCGCCGAGATCGCGCCCGAGGTCGGCCGCGAGGTCGGCAGTGATCAACGACCCCGACCGCTCCGCCGCCTCGACGACGACCGTCATCCCTGCCATTGCCGCCATGATCCGGTTCCGCGCGGGGAAGGTCCAGCGCCAGGCCCCGGTTCCCGGCGGCAGCTCGGAAAGGACGACCCCGAGCTCGGAGACCCGCCTCCACAGCGAGCGATGGGCGGCGGGATAGGAAACGTCGGCCCCGCAGCCGAGGACGGCGACGGTCAGGCCTCCGCCCTCGAGCGCACCACGGTGCGCGCAGGCATCGATCCCGAAGGCGAGGCCGCTGACGACGACCTGGCCCGCCGCGACCAGCTCGCGTGAGAGCTCGCGGGCAACCTCGCGCCCGTAGGTGCTGGCGCGGCGAGCGCCGACGACCGTCACGGCCGCCTCGGGCTCCAACCGCGCCAGCAGTTCGGGGTCGCCGCGACCGATCAGGGCCCACGGAGCGTCGGCGGCGTCCTCTAGCCCCGCCGGGTAGAGCCGGTCGTGCCGACAGCAGGCCCAGCACTCGGCGGCGAGGAGATCGTCGCGCAGCCGGCGCTCGGAGAGGGCCGCCACCTCCTCCAACAGCCTGTCCGCGACCTGCGGCGAAGCGGCCGCGACCAGGTCCTCGTTGGAGAGCCGCAGAAGTTCCGGCGAGCGCGAGCCGGCGGCGCCAGTGGCGATCTTCTCGATGAACGGGGCGAGCTTCGCCAGCAGCCACGATCGGCGCAGGCACTCGGGGCACGACTCGGCCTCAATCACGGTCGCGCCTTCGCAGCTGCAGGGCCTGCGCCATCTGATCGCTTCCGACCGCGTCCTCACCGGCGAGGTCGGCCACCGTGCGGGCCAATCGCAGCACCCGGTCGTGGGCACGGCCGCTCAACCTGCGCCGCGAGTAGGCCTCGGCGAGCAGGGACGCGGCCTCGCCGGCGATCTCACATTCCCTTGCCTCGGCCGGGGTCATGTCGGCGTTGCAGCGGCCAGGGCCTAGGCGTGCTTCCTGGCGCTCCCTGGCCGCGACCACCCGCTCGCGAATCGACGCGGACTCCTCCCCCGCCCGGCCGGCGATCTCGCCGGCGCTCGGCTGGCCGACCGGCGCGAGGATGTCGATCCGGTCGGCGAGGGCGCCGCTGAGCCGGCCCTGGTAGCGCTGGACCTCGAGCGGCGCGCAGCTGCAATCGGGGTCGGACTCGCCGCGGCCGCATGGACACGGGTTGGCGGCGGCGATCAGCGTGAACCTGCACGGCAGCCGCCGGGTGACGCCGGTTCGGGAGATCGTCACCCAACCTGCCTCCAGCGGCGCGCGGAGCGCCTCGAGCGCGTCGCGGCGAAACTCGCACAGCTCGTCGAGGAACAGGACCCCACGGTGCGCCATCGTTGCCTCGCCGGGCCCCGGCGGATTGCCGCCGCCGACCAACCCCGCCGGGCTGATTGTGTGATGGGGCGCGCGAAAGGGCCGGCCGCCGACGGGTCCACCGTTGAGCCTGCCGCAGGCGCTCGCGATCCGCGCCACCTCGAGCGCCTCGACCGGCGCCAACGGCGGCAGGATCGAGGGCAGCCGCGCGGCGGCGAGCGACTTTCCGGCGCCTGGCGGGCCGACGATCAGCAGGCTGTGGCCGCCGGCGGCGGCTACCTCGAGCGCGTAGCGGAGGTGGCGCTGGCCGCGGAGGTCGGCAAGGTCAGGGCCCCCGGCGGGAGCGGCGAGCTGCAGGCGCATCGGCGCCGGGCGCTCGGCGACCATCTCGCCCGCCGCCAGCTCCGACAGCTGCCCGAGGCCCTCGATCGGAACCACCTCGATCCCGCCGACCAGGGCCGCCTCCGGACCGTTGGCGGCGGGGACGACGATCAGGTCCTCCCCCATCTCCCTCGCCGCCTCGGCGAGCGCCAGGGCGCCGTTGATCGGCCGGACCGAGCCGTCGAGGGCCAGCTCACCGACCATCGCGACCCGCCGCGGCTCGGCCCAGGCCAGCTGCCCGGAGGCGGTGAGGAGCGCCGCCGCCATCGGCAGGTCGAGGCCCGGGCCGGCCTTGCGCACGCTCGCCGGGGCGAGGTTGGCGACGATGCGCCGAAGCGGGAACTCGAAGCCGCAGTTGGTCAGCGCGGCGCGAACCCTCTCTCGGGCCTCCCTCACAGCTGCATCGGGGAGCCCCACCACCGAGAAGGCGGGCAGGCCGCGACGAACGTCGACCTCGACCCTGACCGGGTGGGCCGAGATGCCGTCGAGCGTGAATGTCCGTGAGGTGGCGAGGATGTGGCCGATCCTGGCCCGCCCGGGCCTACCGGTGGCGCGCTGGCGTGAAAAGTCCGAAAACGATCTGTGCCGGAGCGGTGACGGCGACCGTCGGTCCACATTTTTTGCGCCCTGCGCGCCATCCGTGCGCTCCGCGCCCCTAGCGTCGACCCGATGACTCTCGCGCGGCAGCGGATCGGACGGCGGGCCGAGGACCTGGTCGCGGCTCGGCTGGCCGCCTGCGGCTGGCGGATCGTCGAGCGCAACGCGCGCACCCGGCTCGGCGAGATCGACATCATCGCGATCGACGACGGCACCCTCGTCTTCGTCGAGGTCAAGGCCGGCCGCGAGGGCTCCGACCTGGGGCCCGAGCGGCCGGCGTTCGCGGTCGGCCCCCACAAGCGGCTGCGGATCCGCCGCGTCGCGACCGCCTGGATCGCCACCCGCCACGGCACCCCGCCCTATTCGGAGATTCGCTTCGACGTCTTCGGCGTCAGTTTCGACCGTGCCGGGATGAACCCGGCGGTGGAGCACATCCGCTCGGCGTTCTGACGAGCGGTCGCCGACCGAGCAGCTCGAGGACGCAGGGAGCGCTGCCTGCTCTGCACGCGAGCGACCGAGGACGCGGAGATGCGACGGTCAGGCGGAGAGCTCGAGCTGGCTGTAGGCGACGGACTGGAAGGAGCGACGGTGGAGCGGCGAGATCCCGATCCGCTCGATAGCGGCGCGATGCTCCGGGGTCGAGTAGCCGACGTGCTCATCGAACCCCCACCCCGGGTGCTGGTCGGCGATCCCGTGCATGTAGCGATCGCGGGTGACCTTGGCCAGGACCGAGGCGGCGGCGATCGCGGCGCTCGTCCCGTCGCCTTCGACCACGGCTCGGTGGGGCACGGAGCATTTCCGGAGTGAGAAGCCGTCGACGAGGCAGGTCGCCTCGCTCGCCGGCCGCAGCCTCTCCAGCGCGCTGGCCAGCGCCTCGAGGTTGGTGACGTGGAGGCCGCGGTCGTCGATCCCCCGCACACAGCGGACGACGATCGAGGACCTCGCGGCCGCGCGCAACACCGCGGGGTACATCTCCTCCCGCCTCTCCGCGTCCATCTGCTTGGAATCGTGGAGCCCTGCCAGCGCCAGCCGGTCGGACCGCGAGAGCGACTCGTAGTCGATCAACACCGCTGCGGCGACCAGCGGGCCGGCCAGGCAGCCGCGGCCGGCCTCGTCGGCGCCGGCGACCAGCCGGCTGCCGAGCGCCCGGTCGAAGGTGAACAGCCGCTGGGTCCGCGCCAGCATCCGCCGGCGCGAGCGCGAGCTGCCGCGGCGCCTAGAAGATCCCGATCCGGTCGGGCGGCCAGTAGGTGGCGAAGGCCTTGCCGATGATCCATTCACGGGGGACGGGCCCCCAGAATCGGCTGTCGTCGCTCTCCCCACGGTTGTCGCCCATCATGAAGTAATGGTCCGGCGGAATGGTGATCGGATCCGGCAAATTGCAATCGCCGCCGTGGCCACAGGGGATCGTGTAGGGCTCTTCGGTCTTCTCCACCCCGTTGACCACCGGGTGGCCGTCGCGGATGCTCAGCCTGTCGCCCGGCAGGGCCACCACCCGCTTGATGAAATTCTGGCTCGAGGCTTCTTCGGTTGGCGTGTCGCAGGCCTGCTGGGGCGGGTGCGGGGCGCCGCACTGGGCTCCCTGCTCGGCCCCGGCCGGCGGGTGGAAGACGACGATGTCGCCGATCGAGGGGTCTTCCAGGTGGTAGATGAAGCGGTTCACGAGCACCCGCTGGCCGACGTCGAGCGTGGGTTCCATCGATTGCGAGGGAATCTGGTACGGCTTGACGACGAAGGCCTGGAGCAGCAGCGCGAGGCCAAGGGCGAGCGCGACTATCACCACCAGCTCGATCAGGCCGCCGGCGGTGCTCTGTGGCTTTGGGATGCGCGGGTTCAGGCCGGATCCCTGTCGGAGTCGTCGGATTGCTCACCGTCGCCGGGGTCGGCCGAGCCCTCATCGGCGGCCTCTTCCTCGGCCTCCGACTCCGTCTCGGTCTCGGTGTCCACCGGCTCCTCGGTCTCCAACGTCTCCGAGCCGGACGCCTCGGCCTCACTGCCGGGGCCCGACTCTGCCTCTGCCTCTGTCTCGGCCTCCTCGCCGCCCTCGGTCTCGGTCTCCCCGGCGTCGCCCTCGGTCTCCCCGGCGTCGCCCTCAGGCGCCTCGCCGTGCTCGGCGGCCTCGGCCTCCTCGATCGTCGCTCCCTCGGCGTCGACGGCCTCCGGCTCCTCCGCGGTGGTGGGGGTCGAGATCAGCTCCTCGTCGATTCCCCAGCGCCGCTCGGCGACCCTGGCCGCCTTGCCGACCCTGCCGCGCAGGTAGTAGAGCTTGGCCCGGCGGACGTCGCCACGCGCGGCGATCTCGAGTTTCTCGATCTTCGGCGAGTGCAGGGGGAACGTCCGCTCGACGCCGACCCCGAAGGACTGCTTGCGGACGGTGAAGGTCTCACGCGAGCCCGAGCCCTGGCGCTTGAGGACGATGCCCTCGAAGACCTGGGTCCGGCGCCGGCTGCCCTCGACCACCTGGAAGTGGACGCGCACGCGATCGCCCGGCTCGAAGGAGGGGATCCCCTTCCGCTGCTGGCGTCGCTCGATGCTGTCGATAACACTGCTCATGGCTCTGGAGGCGCTCCGTAAAAAAGCCGCCGGAGCCGAAAGCGGCGCCGCGCGGTTGCGGAATCGTACCTACTCCGGGCCGCGGTCGAACTCTGCGGCACGCATACGGCTCTGCTCGGCCCGCCAGCTGCGGACCTTCTCATGGTCGCCGGAGACGAGGACGTCAGGGACCTGCCAGCCCCGGTAGCCCGGTGGCCGCGTGTAGTGCGGGTACTCGGGCATGCCCTCGAGCAGCGGGCTGAACGACTCCTCGACCGCGCTCTGCTCGTGCCCCAGAGCGCCCGGGAGCTTCCGCATCACGACGTCGGCCAGGACCATCGCCGGTAGCTCGCCGCCGGCGAGGACGTAGCGCCCGATCGATACCTCCTCATCGGCGAGGTGCTCGTGGACACGCTCGTCGAAGCCCTCATAGCGGCCGCAGAGAATTGCCAGATGCGGCTCCGCCGTCAGCCGGTCAGCGGTCTCGTCGTCGAGCAGCCTGCCGGTCGGCGAGAGCAGCACGACGTGGGGCCGGCCGCCGGGATAGGCGGCCTCCAGCGCAGCGTCGATGACGTCGACCCGCAGAACCATCCCGGCGCCGCCACCGTAGGGAGCATCGTCGACCTGGCCGGCGTTGAGGGGGGTCGTGTCGCGGTAGTTGAAGAGCCGCAGCTCGTTGCCCTTGCCGAGGGCGTTCTGGACCGAGCGCTGCGACCGGAACCAGTCGAACGCCTCCGGGAACAGGGTGAAGATGTCGAGCTTCAATCGAGGATTTCGACGATAACGCGCCGATCGATCCTCACCGCTGCGGCCTTGGCGATCGTCCGGATCGCGTTCGCCACCCGGCCACCTTTGCCGATCACCCGGCCCAGATCGTCCTCGGCGACCGAAATCTCGTAGACAAGGTCGCCTTCCTCTTCGACCTCCTCGACGACGACCGCCCCGGGGTCCTCGACTAGCGCCCGGACGAGAAACTCCAGCAGCTCGGTCACGCTAACTCCCGGAGGCTGCGATGCCCTTGGTCCGCAGCAGGGTCGCCACGGTCTCGGAGGGCTGGGCGCCGTGCTCGAGCCAGTGACGGGCGCGCTCCTCGTCGAGCTCGATCGTCGAGGGCTCGGTCTGCGGGTCGTAACGGCCGATCGTCTCGATCGTGCGCCCGTCGCGCGGCGAGCGTTTGTCGGCGACGACGATCCGCCAGATCGGGTTCTTCTTCGAACCCACCCTTCTCAGTCTGATTCGCACTGCCATTGGACTGCGGCAGGTTAGCGCCTTCGGATCTTCGGGCGTGGGGCGCCGCCGCCCATCTGGGCCAGCTGCTCCGGGCTCGGCATCTTGCCGGTGACCATCTGGCGCATCAGTTTGCGCATCCCCTCGAACTGCTTGAGGAGCTGCTTGACGTGCTGGACGCGGGTGCCGGAGCCGTTCGCGATCCGTTTGCGGCGGGATCCGTTGATCAGCGACGGGTTGACCCGCTCCTCCGGCGTCATCGAAAGGATGATCGCCTCGACCCGATCGAGCTCGCCCTCGTCGACGTCGGCGTTCTTCAGCTGTTTCACTGCCCCCATCCCGGGCAGCATGCCGACCAGTCCGCTGAGCGGGCCCATTTTCCGCACCTGGCGCATCTGCTGGAGGAAGTCTTCGAGGGTGAAGCGATCGCTTTCAAGCTTCTGCTGGAGGTCTTCGGCCTGCTGTTGGTCGACCTGCTCCTCCGCTTTCTCGATCAGGCTGAGGACGTCCCCCATGCCGAGAACCCGCGAGGCCATCCGGTCGGGGTGGAAGGCCTCGAAGGCCTCGAGCTTCTCGCCGGTGGAGGCAAAGAGGATCGGCTTGCCGGTGACCGCCTTCACCGAGAGCGCGGCGCCGCCGCGGGCGTCGCCGTCGAGCTTGGTCATCACGACGCCGTCGAACTCGGCGGCCTCGGCGAAGGATTCGGCGACGGCGACCGCGTCCTGGCCGGTCATCGCGTCGACGACGAGGAGGACGTCGTGGGGCTTCGTCCGCTTGCGGATCCGCGCGAGCTCGGCCATCAGCTCCTCGTCGATGTGGAGGCGGCCGGCGGTGTCGACGATCAGCACGTCGCGGCGCTCCTCGCGAGCGCGATCGAGCGCCCAGGCGGCGATCTCGACCGGGTCGGCGTCGGTCCCCTGCTCGTAGACGTGGGCGCCGGCGCGGCCGCCGACGGTGACCAGCTGCTCGACGGCCGCCGGGCGGTAGACGTCGCAGGCAGCAAGCGCTACGTCCTTGCCGTCTTTTGCGAGCAGCTGGGCGAGCTTGGCGCAGGCAGTCGTCTTGCCCGAGCCCTGTAGCCCGGCCATCAGGATCACGGTCGGCCCGCTGGATGAGTAGGCGAGCTCGCGGCCCGAGCCGCCCATCAGCTCGGTCAGCTCCTCGTTGACGATCTTCACCACCTGCTGGCCCGGATCGAGGCTTTCCATCACCGCGCCGCCGAGGCAGCGCTCCTTCAGCTCCTTGGTGAAAGCTTTGACGACCTTGAAGTTGACGTCAGCCTCGAGCAGGGCGAGGCGGATCTCGCGCATCGCCGCGTCGACGTCGCTCTCGCTGAGCTTTCCGCGCGAGCGGACGTCGGAGAGCGTCGCCTGGAGCCGATCTGAGAGTTGGTCGAACACGAGCCGACCAGCTTAGAGGGCGCTCAGCGGCCGACGATCGTGAAGGTGACCGATTGCGGCGCCGATGCGAGACGCAGCTCTCCTGGCTTCGGAGCCGCGACTGCGGTCATTCCGTAGTTCCCTGGCGTCAACCTGCGTCCCTTGACCCGGCCGGTGAAGCGGAAGCTGTTGGCGCCGGCCCTCCCCACCTGAGAAAACTTCAATCGCGGGCGTTTTCCCAACCTGAATCCGCCCGATGACTTCGCACCACTTTCTGTCGAGTCGACGACGAAGTTCACGATCGCATCCTCGGCGAGCCTGTAGCTAACCCTCGTCCCGACCGGAGGCCTCTTCTTCCGCTTCGAGGCTGCGGCGCGTTTGGCGCCTCCTCCTGCCATTCGGAACCTCCGGTGGGTGAGCCTGAGGTCGCTGAGTTGCAGTCTGCCTTTGCTGACTGCGCCCTGAATCGTCGTCGACCCCGTTGCATTGCTCGTGTTCCCCAGCGAGTCGGCGGCGCTGACGGTGATCTGCCGGCTGCCGGCTGCCGAGAAGGCGTGCGAGACCGACCTTCCGAGCGCCGTACCTCCGTCGCCGAAGCTCCAGGCGGTCGTCCCGAGCGGCGACCAGGCATCGACCGGCGAGACAGAGAAGGGAATCGGGTTGCCGACAGTCCCTGAGCTCGGGATCGAGAGGCCATTCATCAGCGGTCCGGCGGCGTCGAAAGGGGCAACCCTGGCTTCGGTCGTCCCGTCCGATTTGTAGACGGCGACCAGCGTGTTGCCGTCGGTGTCGGTCGAGATCCCTGACGGAGAGGTGACATGGGAGCTTTCGCCGAGCTGGACCGGTTCGGTGAACTGCGAGGCGCCGGGTTCGAGCGTCGCGCCCAGCGCGTCGCTGTGGCCGATCGAGGGGGCGTTGCTGTAGGCGGCGACGAGCCGGCCGTCGCGGTCGATCGCGATCCACGGGTAGCTCCGCGGCTGGTTTGTCAGCGGCGAGATGTCGAGCGGAGCGGAGAACGAGGAGCTTCCCGGTTCCCTCACCTTCGCCTTGACGGTGCGGACCGCCGCCGCTTCCTGGACCCAGATGACGGCGATTCGGCCGTGGTCGTCCTCGGCGATTTTCGGTGCTGCCGGCGGTTCCTCGGTGATGTTCCCGGCCGCCACTTCCTGAAGAGTGATCCGCGTCGGCGAGCCCCCCGGCGCGAGCGAGCCGAAGATCAGCCTCCCGTTCGTGGAGTCGATCCAGGTCGCGTGCAGGACTCCGTCTGGGCCGATCGCGACGCGAGCGCTTTCGCCGACCACCGTCTTGCCTTCTTCGTTCAACCTGACCGGGGTCGACCAGCCGGCGGCCGAGCGCAGGCTGCCGTAGACCTGGTTGCCGCCGTCGACGACGTCGAAGGCGATCGCCGCCCCGCCCTCGGCGTTGGTCGCGACCCAGGGCCGGAAACCCTCGCCCGATGAGATCGGCAGCACCGCCGCCGCACTCGGGCTCCCGCCCGCCGGGCGTTCGGAGACGTAGGCGCGGCGGCTGCCGCTCGCCCCGCCGCCGACCACCGCGATCGTCCTGCCGCTCGAGTCGACCGCGACCCGGGCGTGATTGGGGGAGGTGGGGGTCGAGGGTACTTCCGCCGCGGCGCCGAACGGGCCGCACCCTGTGGCCGTCGAGATCCGCAGATTCGAGGAGCCGTCGAGCCAGGCCACGGCGGCGACGCCGCCGCCGAAGGCGACTTCGGGATATTCGCCGCCGAGGATCCCGCCGAGGTTCTGGGGAGGGCTGGCGAAGGATCCCCCGGGGGGGCGGGTGGTCGCCTGAACGCCACCGCGGGGGAAGACGACCGAGGAGCAGCCTTCCTGCCTGGCGACGATTTTCGGGAAGACGAGCGAGCCGACGGGCGGCGACGGCTCGACGTCGACCGTCGGGCGCCACGAGGGCGCGGCGCCGGCCGGAGAGACCGCCGACGCGGCGGCGATCGCCGCCAGGGCACCGATGGAAGCCGCTCGGCTCCACATGGGGGCCAGCATACGTCGAGCGGGCGACGCGGCCGACTATTCGGCCAGAAGCGCCTCGGCAAAATCGGTCGGGTCGAACGGGCGCAGGTCCTCGAGCTTCTCCCCGGTCCCGATCAGCTTCACCGGGATCCCGAGCTCGCTCGCGATCGCGAGCACGATTCCACCCTTCGCGGTCCCGTCGAGCTTGGTGAGAACGACTCCGTCGACCTCGGCGGCCTCGGAGAAGACCTTCGCCTGCCGCAGCCCGTTCTGGCCGGTCGTCGCGTCGATCGAGATCAGCGTCTCGTGGGGGGCGTCCGGGAGCTGCTTGCCGATCACCCGCCGGACCTTGGCGAGCTCGTCCATCAGATTTCCCTGGGTGTGGAGGCGGCCTGCGGTGTCGACGATGACTATGTCGACACCGCGGGCGCGGGCCGCCTCGATCGCGTCGAACGCCACGGCGCCCGGGTCCCCTCCGGGCTCCGATCGGACCAGCTCGGCGCCGGCGCGATCGGCCCACTCGGCGAGCTGCTCGGCGGCGGCAGCGCGGTAGGTGTCGGCGGCGGCGAGGATGACCGAGAGGCCGAACTCGCCGGTCAAATGGGAGGCGATCTTGCCGATCGTCGTCGTCTTGCCGGTCCCGTTGACGCCGACCATCAGCAGCACCGCGGGCTCGGCCCCGAGCGCGAGCGGCGCCCACCCGGTCGAGGCCACCTCGGCGACGATCTCGATCAGCCGTCGCCGGACCGACTCGCCATCGGCGGCGACGGCGCCGCCCTCGACCTCCTGCTCGAGGCGCTCGACGATCGCCGCCGTGGTCGGAGCGCCGACATCGGCGAGGATCAGCGCCTCCTCGAGCCGCTCCCAGGTCTCATCGTCGATCTTGTCGAATAGGCTCGCCGAGATCTCATCGGACAGCGCCCTGCGGCTTTTCGAGAGGCTCTCGCGCAGGCGGCGGAAGACGCCGCGGCGCTCCTCCTCGGTCTCAGGCCCCGAGGCGCTCGCGGTCTCCCGCGACCCCAGATCGACGATCTCCTCCCAGCCCGTTGCCATCGCTGCGGGAGGCTATCTGGGCCGCCTCGTAAAGCTCCTCGACCGCATCGTCGACGTAGGAGGAGATCGCCTCGAGGTCCGCGATCGAGTCGCGGTCGGCGATCAGGCCGAAGAAGATCCGGCCGTTGTAGCTGAAGATCGCGATCGCGAGGGCGTGGCCGCGGGCCAGGAACCCGACCGGGTAGACGGCGAGGAGCTCGCGGCCGAGGACGTAGAAGGGCATCTGCGGGCCGGGGAAGTTGGTGACCAGCATGTTGAAGAGCCGGGTCGAGAAGTTGATCGTCGCCGTCGGCCGCAGGAGCAACGGCGGCGCGAAGTCGCGAAACCAGTCGTTGAGGGCCCAGATGGCTTCCGCCCCGAACGGCTGCTTGGAGGCCTTCAGCTCCTCCATCCCGTGGGTGACCTTGCGCATGCGCTCGACCGGGTCGGCGATCCCGACCGGAAGCGGGCCGCGCATCGCGGTCAGCATGTTGCCGAGCTCCCCGTGCTCGTTCTCGGCCCGGATCGAGACCGGAACCAGCGCCTTCATTTCGAGCCCGTCGACCTCGACGTCGCGGCTCTGGAGCCAGCGCCGGATCGCCCCGGCCGAGACGGCGAGGGTGACGTCGTTGACGGTGCCGCCGAGCGTGTTCTTGATCTGCTTGAACTGGTCGAGGTTGCCCTGGGTCCAGGAGAAGCAACGGTTTGGGCCGATGTCGACGTTCAGCGGAACCTTCGGCGCCGGCTTGGTCAGCGCCCAGCTGACCTCATAGACGCCGGCGATCCCGTCGCGGGCTCGAGCGAGCGCGCGCTTGGGGCTCGCGATCGCGCGGGTCATCCAGCGCAGCGCGCGGCCGAACGTGGACAGCAGACCGGTGACGGCGCGCCCGGCGAGCCCCACGCGGGAGGGCGGCCTGTGCGGCTCCCAGGGCATCTCTTCGCGGGCGATCTCCCATTTCGGCTCGACGTCGAAAAGCAGGACCGCGATGTCGACCGCGGAGATCCCGTCGGCCATCGAGTGGTGCGTCTTGTAGACGATCGCGAAGCGGTCGTCCTCGAACCCGTCGACCAGCCAGAGCTCCCAGAGCGGCTTGGAGCGGTCGAGCGGCGGCGAGAGGCAGCGGCCGACGAGGTCGTGGAACTGGGCGTCGGTGCCCGGCTCCGGCAGGGTGATGTGGCGGACGTGCTGGGCGATGTCGAAGTCCGGGAAGTCGGCCCAGAAGGGACGGCCGAGCTGCATCGGGGGCGAGACGACCCGCTGGCGGAGCCGCGGCAGGAGGTGGAGGCGACTGCGAATGTGGGCGTTGAAGTCCTCGAGGGTGGGAGCCGAGCCCTCGCAGACCATGACGGCGCCAAGAGCCATGTGGCCGTTGTCCCGCTCGTTGGCCAGGAACGACGTATCGAACGACGTGAGCCTGTCCATGTGGCTCTGGGTCACCGGCTGCCTCCTCTACATGGCCCGATGTCAGGGTAGCGCAGCCGCGCGCGCGCGAACATGATTCTTTGGTTGAGGTCAGGCCGCTTCTTCGCCCCGGCGCGCCTTTGCCGCCGCGTCGGCGGCCGGGGCCGTGAACCCCTCGTCCGTCGCCTCCTCGGCGATCCCCGCGAAGGGCGGTGGACCGGCGCCGGCGTCGGCCTCCATTTCGCGCGGGAGGCGGCGTGAGACCACTTTGGTGACCCCGTCACCACCCATCGTCACCCCGTACAGCACGTCGGCGGCGTCCATCGTCCGTTTCTGGTGGGTGACGATCACGAACTGGGCGCGGTCGGAGAAACGGCGGATCAGCTGCAGGAAGCGGTCGATGTTGGCATCGTCGAGGGCGGCCTCGACCTCGTCCAGGATGTAGAACGGGCACGGCCGGGCGAGGAAGACGGCGAATACGAACGCCAGCGCCACCAGCGACTTCTCGCCGCCGGAGAGCAGCGACAGCTTGCGGGTCGACTTCCCGGCCGGGGTCACCTCGATCTCGACGCCGAGCTCCTCGCGCTCCTCCTCCCCCTCCTCCTCGTCCTCGCCCCCGGTCGCCGCCGCCGGCCCGACGACCGGGCGGAGGCTGACCCGGCGCAGAATGCCGCGCCCGCCGGGGAAGAGGTGCTCGACCATCTCCGCGAAGTTGACGGCGGTCGCCTCGAAGGTCTCCTCGAAGGCCCGCTCGATCTCATCGTCGATCTCGCCTATCAGCGCTTCCAGCTCGCGCATCCCGCGCTCGGTGTCCTCGCGCTGGGCCTGCAGCCTCTCGACGTGCTCGCGGGCCTCCTCGTACTCGCGCTCGGCCAGCGGGTTGACCGGGCCGATCTGAGCCCGGCGCCGCTCGAGCCGCTCGAGCCGCCGGTCGATCTCCTGCCGCTCCTCCTCGCCCAGCGGCTGCTCGGGCGGGCCGACCTCCTCGCCGAGGCGGGCGGCGATCTCGGCCAGCTCCTTCTCGGCCTCGGCGCGGCGATCGCCGAGCTGGGTCGCCTCGACCTCGGCCGCGGTGAGGCGGTCCGAGGCCGACTTCATCTGAACCTGAAGCTCCGACTCGCGGCGCGAGCACTCCCGCATCTCCTCGGCGATCTCGTCGCTGTCGCCGCCGGCGCCGACGACCCGGCTCTCGATCCGCTCGACCCTGGCCCTGATGCCGGCCTCCGCCGCCGCGGCCGCCGAGGCCGCGGCGGAGATCTCGGTCAGGAGCCGCTCACCGGCCGCGACCCGCGCCCGCAGCGCTTCCCGGTGCCGCTCGCCGAGCAGCCCCTCCGCGCGCCGGGCGTGACGGGCGGCGCGCTCGGCCCCGCCCCGAACCGCCCCCAGGGCCGACTCGCGCTCGGCCTCGGGCGAGCCGGAGGAGCGAGCCCGCGCGAGCCCATCTACCGCGCCGGTCAGGCCGGCGTCGATCTCGGCCAGCTCCTCCTCGAGCTTCCTGCCCCGTTCGGCCGGGGCGCCGCCGTCCTCGGCGATGTCGAGCGTCAGCGGACCGAACTCGGCTCGCAGGGCCTCGAGCCGCCGCTCGAGGTCGGCGCCGCGGTCGGCGAGCCCGGCGGCGCGGACCGCGATCCGCTCCTGCTCGCCGCGGAGCTTGGTCAGCGTGCCCCACGCCTGGGTCCGCTCGCGATCGCGGGCGGCGAAGCGCTCCTCGGCGGCCTGGCGGCGCTCGCTGACCTCGGCCAGGCGTTTTTCGACCGCGTCGCGCGCCGAACGGGCGTCCTCGGCGGCCCTCTGCGCGGCACGTGCCCGGTCGGCCCCGAAGCGGAGCTCCTCGCCGACCAGGCGCGCCCGCAGCTCGAGCTCCTCGCGTTCGATCCGCGCCCCGAGCTCGGCCGCCTGCGCCTGTCGCTTCAGCGGACGCAGCCGGCCCCTGGCCTCGCGCTCGAGGTCGAGCGCCCGGTCGAGGTTGTCGCGGGCGGAGCGCAGCTTCAGCTCGGCGCGGCGGCGGCGTTTGCGGTGCTTGCCGAGGCCGGCGGCCTCCTCGACCAGCAGCCGCCGCTCGCGCGGCTTGGAGTGGACGATCGACTCGACCCGGCCCTGGCTGATGACCGAGTGCATCTCGCGGCCGAGGTTGGTGTCGGAGAGGACCTCGACGACGTCGACCATTCGGCAGCGTGCACCGTTCAGCCGGTAGGTGCCGTCGCCGGCGCGGTCGAGGCGGCGCTGGATCGAGATCTCGGAGAGCTCGGAAGCGGCGCGGCCCTCGGAGTTGTCGATCGTCACCTCGACCTCGGCGGCGCGGCGCTGGCCGACGCCCTTGCCGCCGGCCGAGATCACGTCCTGCATCGAGGCGCCCCTGATAGCGCCGGGGCTCTGCTCGCCCAGGGCCCAGAGGACCGCATCGGTGATGTTCGACTTGCCCGAGCCGTTGGGGCCGACGATCACGCTGACGCCAGGGGAGAACTCGAGCCTGGTCCGCTCGGGGAACGACTTGAACCCCTTCATCTCGATCGATCTCAGATACATGCCCGGTCCTCCGCCCGCAACGTTAAGCCCTAAGGCTCGCGCCTCAGCCGGACGCGACGACGTCCCCCTCGCCGCTCATCTTCTCGAGCGCCCGCTCGGCCGCCACCTGCTCGGCCGCCTTCTTGCTCCTCCCGGCTCCCGTCCCGACCCGATCGGAGCCGACGACGGCGGCGACCTCGAAGGTGCGCGCGTGGGCCGGGCCCGATTCGCCGGTCACCTCGTAGGTCACCTCCTCGTGACGCTGGGCGAGCAGCTCCTGCAGCGCCGACTTGAAGTCGATCGTCGTGTCGACCGCGTGCTCGACGCGGGGCGCGAACGCCTCCCGGACGGCGCCGGCGACGCGGTCGAACCCGAAGGCGATGAAGCAGGCGCCGATCAGCGCCTCCGTGACCTCCGGCAGCGGCCGCGAGCCGGCGAGCAGGACGTCGGCGGGGATCGCCTCGTCGAGCTGGGGCTCGGCCGCCTCCAGCATCTCGGCGACGCCCAGCTCGCGGCCGACCTCGGCGCAGGAGACGCCGCTGACGGCCTGATTGTGGATCTTGGTCAGCCCGCCGGCGTCGATCTCGGGAAAGCGCTCGTAGAGGTCGGCCGCGACGGCGAGCGCGAGAACGCTGTCGCCGAGATAGGCCAGGCGCTCGTAGGAGTCGACGCGATCCTCGGTCCACGAGGAGTGGGTCAGGGCCATGCCGCGGAGCTCCTCCGGCAACCCCTGGATCAATTCCGCCAATGTGCTTCGTTCTCCAGTCAATTCCGCCAATGTGCTCCGCTTCGCTCGCTCGCACTCATGGTGACCGGTTGCCATGCTCGCTCGCTCTCGCGTCCGCCATTGGCGGGCGCTCCGGGACGCACACCACCCATTCGCTCAGGCCGGTGCGCTGGTCGAGGACGAAGGCGACGGCGTCGCCGACCGTCTCGATCCGCGCCGCGTCCTGCTCGGAGACGGTGATCCCGTAACGGTCCTCGAGCTCCATCACGAGCTCGTAGAGGTCGAGCGAGTCGGCATCGAGGTCGTCCTTGAAGCGGGTGGCCTCGGAAATCGAGCCCGGATCGACCTCGAGCTCCTCGGCGAGGTGCTCGCGGACGAGAGTCATCACTTCGTCGCGGTTCACCGAAAATCCTCGCGCTTCGCTCGCTGCGCGGAATACCAGATTGCGACGCTTGCTCGCTCCGCACTCACGCAACAAACCCTAGGGACCGGCCGGATCGGGGGATCGCCGGGAGAGCGAGCCGCGGCCGGCCCCGCCTGCGTCGAGCAGGTCCGCGGTGCGCCGGACCGCATCGACCTCGACCGAGCGGGCGGCGAGCCGGACGGCGTTGGCGATGCCATCGGGGCCGGCGCTGCCGTGGGCTACGACCGCGATCGAGCGCAGGCCGAGGAGGATCGCGCCGCCTGTCGCGTCGGGATGCAGCTGCCGCCGGACGCCGCCCAGCGCCGGCCGCATGAGGAGGCCGCCGATGGCCGCGAGCGGGTTCGAGCGTGCGGCGTCGCGGATCGCACCTGCGACGGTCCGCGCCGTCCCCTCCATCAGCTTCAGCGCGACGTTGCCCGTGAAACCGTCGGTGACGACGACATCGACGGCGCCGGCCGGGATGTCTCCCCCTCGACGTTGCCGCGGAACTCGATGCCCTCGGCCGCCGCGAGCAGGGCGTTCGCCTCGACGACCGCCTCCCTGCCCTTGCCCGACTCCTCACCGACGGAGAGCAGCCCCACCCGGGGTCGCTCGACCCCGAGGACGGCGGCGCTGAAGGCGGCGCCGAGGAAGGCGAACTGGACCAGGTGCTGGGCGCGGACCTCGGTATTGGCGCCGACGTCGAGGAAAAGGACCGGGCTGCCGGGAACCGGCAGCTGAGCGGCGAGCGCTGGGCGCTGGACCCCCTTCAGCCGCCGCAGGCCGAAGGTCGCGGCGGCCATCGCCGCGCCTGTGGAGCCGGCGCTGACCATCGCCGCGGAGCGGCCCTCGGCGACGTCGGCGGCCGCCCGCACGACCGAGGCGTCGGCCCTCGCCCGCACCGCCGGCACCGGATCGTCCTCGTTCGCGATCCACTCCGCCGTCGGGACCACCTCGACGCCCTCGATGCCGTCGAGCCCGAGCTCGTCGGCGGGGCCGAAGACGCGCAGGCCGATCCCGTCGGCAGCGGCGCGGCGGGCGCCCTCGGCGAGGACCCCGAAGCCCTGCTCGGCCCCGTGGCCGTCGAGGGCCACGGTCACCACACCGGCGGGCATCTACTCCTCGGTGTCGGGAGCGCTCGGCGCGGGCTGGTGGGTGACCGTCATGTCGATCACCTCTCGGCCCTTGTAGGTGCCGCAGGTCGGGCAGACCCGGTGCGGCCGGCGCGGGCTGTGGCAGCGCGGGCAGCGGTTGAGCGTGGCCTCGCCGGCCTTGTGGTTGGCGCGCCGCTTGTCGCGGCGGGCGCTCGAAGTTCTCTTCTTCGGGACGGCCATTACAAAGTCTCGCGCTTCGCTCGCTGCGAAAAGAAACAGAGATGGATGCTTGGTCGCTCCGCGCTCATCGGTCGCGGAATGGTAGCGGGGATGCGGCCTCAGCCGTAGACGGCGCGGATCACCGCAAGGCCGTCGCCCTGCCAGGCGAGCTCGCCGTCCGACCAGGCGAGCGCCCGATCGAGAGCCTCGCCCTCGATCTGATCGCCGATCACGAGCGAGCGCGAGTGGTCCTTGACCCGCCTGAACAGGGCCTGCAGCTGCTCGTCGGAGAGCTCGCCGACGGAGAGGACCGAGATCACCAGGTCCCACGGCCCGTCGGGCAGCGGGTCCTCCATTCGCGCCAGTTGTACGTCGTCATAGGTCTGGCGCGCGCGGAAGACCATGTCGGGGCTCGAGTCGAGGCCGACGACCCAGGCGTCGGGGTGGGCGTCGATCAGCCGCCTGGTCGTCTCACCAGTGCCCATCCCGAGCTCGAGCACCCGCTCGGGCGGGAACGGGATCGCCGCGACGGCCTGCTCCTGGAGCTCGTCGTAGCGTGGGACCTTGGAGCGGATCCGCTCCAGGTACTCGTCGGGTGTCCAGTCGAATTGACCCATTTCGTAATCTCGTCTGAGAGGTGCCATCGTAAGTCCCGAGCGGGCGGAGGAGTCCAAGTGGCCAGACCATCAGCGACGATCATCGACCTCTCGAGCATCTCGCTCTCCTTCGGGGAGGGGACCCGCCTCGAGCTCCCGGTCGAGCTCGACGCGCTGGAGCTGGGCGGCCAGTCCTACTCGGTCCCGGAGGCGGTCAGCGCCAGGCTCGACATCTCGCGCCCGACCAACGGGTGGGCGCTCAGGCTCCGATTCCCGCTCCGGGTCGAGGGCCCCTGCATGCGCTGCCTCGAGCCCGCCGTGATCGAGACCGAGGTCGATGCCCGCGAGGTCGACCAGGGGGAAACCGAGGATGAGGAGCTGCGCAGCCCCTACGTCGTCGAGAACGAGCTCGACCTGGGGCGCTGGGCCCACGATGCCGCGATCCTGGCGCTCCCGTCGCGGATCCTCTGCCGGCCCGATTGCGCCGGCCTCTGCCCGGTCTGCGGGGAGTCCCTCAACGACGCCGATCCCGCCGACCACGAGCACGGCAGCGGCCCCGACCCGCGCTGGGACAAGCTCAACGAGCTGAAGCTCGAGTAGGCGGCGCTTTTTCAGCCCTGCTGCTGCTGCTCGTCGAGCTCGGCGACGGGTTCTTCGTCGCGGCCGGCGAGGCGATCGCGGCCGCGCTGGACGGCCGCGAGGAACTTCTGCAGGTTGACCTCGAGGGTGTTGAGGATCTCGTCGGCGTAGTCCTCGGCGCCGAGCCGGATCTCGCGCTCGCGGGTGCGGGCGTCCTCGACGATCTCGTCCGCCGCCCGCTCGGCCTGCTTGGTGACCTCCTCGTCGGAGATCAGCCGCGCCTGCTGCTCGCGGGCCTCGCGCACGATCCGCTCCGCCTCGCGTTTGGCCTCGGCGAGCATCTCCTGGCGCTCCTTGACGATCCACCGCGCCTGCTTGATCTCCTCGGGGATCGTCGCCCGCATCTGGTCGAGGAGGTCGTAGATCTCCTCGCGGTCCACGCGCACCTGATCGGTCAGGGGGACCGGGCGGGCGTTGTGGACCACATCGTCCAGCTTGTCTATGAGGACCAGAACGTCCATCAGTGGGCCGTAAGCCTACGCGTCAAAGAGGATTTCGGTAAAGAAGCGTTTATTTCCACGGGTTTTTGCAAGCTCCCGCCCAGGCGATGCTTGCTGGAGAGAGCCTACCTGTCGCCCAGGCGGTCCGCCATCGCGGCCGCGACGGGAGGGGGCACGAGGTCGGAGACGTCGCCGCCGAAGGTCGCCATTTCCTTCACCCCGGTCGAGGACAGGAAGCTGTAGTGCGGCGAGGCGATCACGTAGATGCTCTCGATCCCGGGGTCGAGCTTGCGATTCAGCTGCGCCATCTCGAACTCATACTCGAAGTCGGAGATCGCGCGCAGCCCCTTGACGATCGCCCGCGCCTCCATCTCGCGGGCAAACTCGACCAGCAGATTGGAGAAGATCCGGGCCTCGACGTTCGGCAGCGACTCCGTCGCCTCTTCGATGAACGCCTTCCGCTCCTCGGCGGTGAAAAGCGTCTTTTCCTTGCGGACCGGGTTGTTGACGACGCCGACGACGACGCGCTCGAAGACCGCAGAGGTGCGGGTGATGATGTCGAGATGGCCGTTGGTCACCGGGTCGTAGCTACCCGGGCAGACCACCGTTCCCTGGGCCTCGCCCATCATCCGGCGGCCTCTCGGTAGAAGGCGACGTCGGCGGCGCCGTAGCGACGCTGGCGCACCTGCTCGAGCGAGGTCAGCCGCAACGGGCGGCGGGCGCCGCTCTCGACGACCGCCCGTCCGCCGGCGGCGAGGAGGGACGGCAGATGGGTGTCGATCTCGGGCCCCACGCGGTCGGCGAGTCTATAGGGAGCATCGACGAAGACGAGGTCGAATCGCTCGCCGCCGGGCTCCTCGCCGCGGCCGCCGAGCCAGCGGCCGACCTCGGAGCGGATCAGCTCAGCCCGCCCACCGAGGCCGAAGCGCTCGACGTTTCCGAGCGCCGGCCTGGTGTCACGGTCGACGAGCACTGCGCGAGCGGCGCCTCGGGAGAGCGCCTCGATCGCGAGCGCGCCGGTCCCGCAGTAGAGGTCGAGGACGGCCGCTCCGGAAACGTCCCCGAGGGCGGAGAAGATCGCCTCGCGGACGCGGTCGGAGGTCGGCCGCACCTTCCATCCCCGCGGCGCGACCAGGGTCCGCCCGCCCAGCTCTCCAGCGATTACGCGCACGTCAGAGTGGTATCGGGTCGGCCGCTCCGGCGCCGAAGCGCCTTCCCGCGGCGTCGAGGAGGGGCCCGAGCTCGGGGGCCTCGAGCGAGCCGTTGCGACTGAGCAGCGCCAGCACCTCCTCGCGCGCCTCGATCAGCAGCGGCGTCTGCTCGGGCAGCTCGGCGACGGCAAATCGAGGCAGCCCGTGCTGGCGGGTGCCGAGGACCTCGCCCTCGCCCCGGAGGCTGAGGTCGACCTCGGCCAGCTTGAATCCGTCGCGCTCGCCGGCGACCGCGTCGAGGCGGCGCCGGGCGAGGCCGCCGGCCTGCTCGGCGAAGAGCAGGCAATGGGAGGCGTGCTCGCCACGGCCGACGCGGCCGCGGAGCTGGTGCAGTTGGGAGATCCCGTAGCGCTCGGCGCCCTCGATCACCATCACCGAGGCGTTCGGAACGTCGATCCCGACCTCGATCACCGTCGTCGCGACGAGGACGTCGAGCTCGCCCGAGGAGAAGGACTCCATCACCCTCGCCTTCTCGGCCGAGGGCATCTGGCCGTGGAGGACCCCGAGCCTGAACTCGCCGAGCTCGGAGCTCGAGAGGCGGGCCGCCTCTTCCTCAGCCGCCCGGCCCTGCATCTTCTCGGAGCGCTCGACCAGGGGGCAGACGACGAAGGCCTGACGTCCCTCACGCAGACGCCCGCGGAGAAACTCGTAGGCGGCGGGCCGGTCGTCCTCCCCGACCAGCCGCGTCTCGACCGGGCGGCGGCCGGCCGGCAGCTCGCGCAGGGCGGTGGTGTCGAGATCGCCGTATGCCGTCAGCGAGAGGGTGCGGGGGATCGGCGTCGCCGTCATGTGGAGGACGTGAGGCGCCATCCCCTCGATCCCCTTCTCGTCGAGGGCGCGCCGCTGCTCGACCCCGAACCGGTGCTGCTCGTCGACGATGCAGACGCCGAGGCGGGCGAGCTCGACCGCCGGGTCGATCAGCGCGTGGGTGCCGACGGCGATGCCGAGCTCGCCGGTGGCGAGGCGCTCGAGCGCCTCGCGGCGCCGCGGCGCCGGCGTCGCGCCGGTCAGGAGGGCGAACGGGAGCGGCTCGTGGGCGAGGAGCCGGTCGAGGGTCGCCGCGTGCTGCTCGGCCAGCGTCTCGGTCGGTGCCATCAGGACGGCCTGGAAGCCGGCCTCGAGCGCCCGCAGCATCGCGTAGAGCGCTACCACCGTCTTGCCCGATCCGACCTCCCCCATCAGCAGCCTCTGCATCGGCTCGCCGGAGTCGAGGTCGCGGTCGATCTCGGCGAACGCAGCCCGTTGATCGGCGGTCGGCGAGAACGGAAGCGACTCGACCCAGCGCCCAACCAACTCGCCCGGGGACCCGAGCCGCGGCGCCGGCCGCGCCGAGCGGCGGGTCCGCTTGCGCGTGGTCAGGATCGCCTGGTGGAGAAAGAGCTCTTCGAACGCGATCCGCGCCCGGGCGGCCTCGACCTCGTCCTCGCCCTCGGGGAAGTGGGCGGCGGTGACGGCGTCGGCCGCAGAGGCGAGCCCGCGACGGGCCCGCATCTCGGCCGGCAGCGGCTCGATGACGTTGCGCGCGAGCCCGATCGCCTGCTCGACCCACTGCCTTATCCGCTGCGGCCTGACCCGCTCTGTTGCGGGATGCACAGGCACCAGTCCCTCCTCGCCCCCCTTCGAGGCGAGGAACTCATGCTCGGACACGCGGAGGCCCCGTTTGTCGCGCGAGCCGGTCAGGAGCAGGCGGGCGCCGGTCTCGAGCTTCGGCGCCAGCCATGGTTGGTTGAACCAGGTCGCACGCAGCGAGCCCGAGTCGTCGCCGACCTTGACAGAGGTGATCGAGAGGCCGCGGCGGCGGAACGGGCGGGGCGTCGCGCCGAGGATCTCGACCTCGATCGTCCCAGCGGCACCCGGCTCCAAGTCGGAGATTGGAACGATGGTGCGGTCGCGGTGGCTGTGGGGAAAGCGGAGCAGAAGGTCGCCGATGGTCGAGATCCCCGCCTCTCGCGCCGCCTCGGTGAGCTTCGGGCCGACACCCTGCAGAGCGCCGAGCGAGACGTCGAGCGCGCTTGGGCGCGGCCAGTGGACCGGGGCATCGCGCAGCTGCGCCGCGCTCAGCTCCGAGGTCCCGGCAAAAGACCTCACGCGACGGCTACTGGGCGGCGAGCAGCCACCACCAGCTCGGCTGGCCGCCCTCGAGGGTCTCGATATCGACACCCTCGGGGACGTGGGTGTCGATCTCGGCGAGCGGGATCGGGGCCTCGGCGCCGGCGAGGACCGTGACCACCTCGGCCCCCTCCCCGAGGACGGTGATCGTCTCCGCCAGTGTCGATCCGGCGCCACCCCAGGCGACGATCTCCTCGCCGACGAATCCGACCGCATCCCCCTTTCGGAACCGGCCCTGGGCGTCGTCGCGGGCGGCGGGGGCGACCCCACCGGAGGTGATTCGCCGGAGGGCAGACGCAAGCCGGTCGCGATTCTCCTCCGCCGTGGCCGTCGGCGTCGAGCTCGATCAGCGCCAGCAGGCCCGCCTGCTGGGAGGTCGCCGGCAGGACCAGGGCCGGCTTGTCGGACAACTCGCAGGCGCGCTCGGCGGCCATGATCACGTTCGCCGAGCCGGGCAGGACGACGACCTCCTCGGCCGCGACCTCGTGGATCCCTGCCAGCAGCTCGAAGGTCGAAGGGTTGAGCGTCTCGCCGCCGGGGACCACGTGGGCGCCGAGCTCGCCGAAGAGGCGCTCGATCCCAACGCCTGCCGCGACCGCCAGCGCGCCGGTGCGGCCGGCGGCGAGCCGCGCGTCGCGAGCGGCGATCTGCTCGCGCATGTCGGCGACGTCGAGGTTGGTCACCGCGCCCGTCTCCGAGAACAGCTCGACCGCGGCCTCAGGGTCGTCGGTGTGGACGTGGACCTTCAACGTCGTCTCGTCGCCGACGACGAGGACCGAGTCGCCGAGGCCCTCGAGCCTGGGAAGGAACTCGCGCTGGTCCAGGCCCGAGCCGGAGACGATGAAGTTCGTGCAGTAGCGGAAGCGGCTGTCCTCATGGTGGGGGCGGCTCAACCGCGGCGCATCGTGGTGGGAGACCTCGGGGAGATCGTCGCGATCGTCGCGGAGTCCGGCGACGACGCCGGCGAGGATCAGGACGAGCCCGTAGCCGCCGGCGTCGACGACCCCCGAGTCGCGCAGGACCTCGAGCTGCTCCGGGGTCCGCTCGACCGCCGCCTGGCCGTCGGCCACCGCCCGCTCGAGGACCTCGGCGAGGACCTCGTCCTGGAGATCGTCGCTGACGCCGCGGTCGAGCCGCTGCCGGTCGGCCTCCAGCCGGGCGAGCTGACGGGCGATCGAGTGCGCCATCTCGCGGAAGACGGTCAGCATCGTCCCCTCGGCCGGGTCGCGGACCGATGCGTAGGCGGCGTCGGCGGCGCTCGCGAACGCCGAGGCGACGAGGACGGGGTCGATCAGCTCACCGGGGCGGCTGGCGAGCTCCTCGGCGGCGCCGCGGACGATCTGGCTGAGGATCACCCCCGAATTGCCGCGGGCGCCCATCAGCGCCGCCCGGGCGAGGGCCTGGACGAGCTGGGTCCGACCGACCTCGTCGACCTCCTGGCCGTTGAGGCGGTCGAGCTCCACCATCACGGCGCGCATCGTCATCGCCATGTTGTCCCCCGTGTCGCCGTCGGCGACCGGGAAGACGTTGAGGTCGTTGACCTCCTGGCGGCGTTCCTCCAGCGACGCGTAGGCGGCGGCCACCACGCGGCGGAAACGCGCGATCGATGGGTCTGGCATCAGCCTGAAAACTAGCCACCGCGAGAGACGGCGGCGGCGAGGGCGGGAATGGGTCCGAGCCGAGCATCCGCCATTGCTAGCGTGGCGCACTCGATGCGACGCTTCGCGACATGGTGCACCGGCCACCGCAAGACGGTGATCCTCTCCTGGATCGTCGCCCTGTTCGGGATCGGGGCGCTCGCCGCAACGGTGGGCTCGCACTTCTCTGAAGAATTCCACCTGCCGGCCTCCGACTCCCAGGAAGCGTTCGACCTCCTCGAACATCGCTTCCCCGCCCAGTCCGGTGACACCGCGACAATCGTCTTCAAGGCCGACTCCGGTGTCGAATCGCCGCAGGTCAAACGGAAGATGGAGCACGCCTTCGGTGAAATCGAAGGCCTCAAGCACGTCAGCGAAGTCGCGAGCCCCTACGCCGGCGGCGGCGCCGGGGCGATCAGCGAAGACGGGCGGATCGCCTACGCGACGGTCCAGTTCGATCAGACCACCGACCAGCTCGACAACGGCGAAATCAAGCGTGTGATGAGCGCGGCGCAGGCCGCCGGCGGCGACACCCTCCAGGTCGAGCTCGGCGGCCAGCCGATCGAGGAAGCGCGCTCCGAAGAAGAAGGTGGCGACTCCACATTCGCGATCGGGCTGCTGGCGGCGATCGTCATCCTCCTGATCACCTTCGGATCGCTGGTCGCGGCGGGACTGCCGATCGTCACCGCGCTGTTCGCGCTCGGGGTCGGCCTCAGCCTGGTCACCCTCGGCACCCACATCTTCCCCACCGCCGATTTCGCGCCGCAGCTGGCGGCGATGATCGGCCTCGGGGTCGGGATCGACTACGCGTTGTTCATCCTCACCCGCTTCCGCAATGGGCTTGACGAGGGCCTGGCGTCCCGCGAAGCGGCGATCGCCGCCGTCGACACCGCGGGGCGCGCCGTCCTCTTCGCCGGAGTGACCGTGATCATCGCCCTGATGGGGATGCTGCTGCTCGGCCTCAGCTTCCTCTACGGAGTCGCGATGGCGACCGCGTTCGCGGTCCTGATGACGATGATCGCGGCGTTGACGCTGCTGCCGGCCCTGCTGGCGATCGCCGGGCCCCGGGTCGACCGGCTGCGGATCCCCGGCCTCGGCGGACGGGCCCGCTCGACCGCCGAGGACACCCGGTGGTTCAGCTGGAGCCGGGCGATCCAGCGCCGGCCGCTGATCGCTGCGCTCCTCTCGGGAGGCCTCCTGATCGCGCTCTGCATCCCGACCCTGTCGCTGCGGCTCGGGACCAACGACGCCGGTACCGACCCCGCCGGGACGACGACCCGCGAAGCCTACGACCTGCTCGCCGAAGGTTTCGGCCCCGGCTTCAACGGCCCGCTCTCGATCGTCGCGGCGCTGCCCGGCCACGACGAAGACGCGGCCCTGAAGGAACTTCGATCGACCCTCGACGGCGAAGACGGCGTCGCCAGCACGACCCCTGTGATGCTCAATCCGGCCGGGAACACCGGGGTCTTCCAGGTCTACCCGACGACCTCGCCCGAAAGCGAGCAGACGACCGAACTGCTCGACCACATCCGCAGCGACGTGATCCCACCGGTCGAACAGCGGACCGGGGCGCAGGTCCACGTCGGCGGGATCACCGCGATCTTCGAGGACTTCGGGAACGCGATCTCCGAAAAGCTGCCGCTATTCATCGGCGTCGTCATCCTGCTCTCGGCGCTGCTGCTGATGACGGTCTTCCGCTCGATCCTGGTGCCGCTGAAGGCGATCATCATGAACCTGCTCAGCATCGGCGCCGCGTTCGGCCTGATCGTCGCGGTCTTCCAGTGGGGATGGGGGGCGAGCCTGATCGGAGTCGACGGAAAGGGGCCGATCATCTCCTTCTTCCCGATCTTCCTGTTCGCGATCGTCTTCGGTCTCTCGATGGACTACGAGGTCTTCCTGATGTCGCGGATCCACGAGGAGTGGGAGAGCCGCCGCGACGCGACGCTCGCGGTCACCCGCGGCCTGGCCCTGACCGGCCGCGTGATCACCGCGGCGGCGGCGATCATGGTCACCGTCTTCGCCTCCTTCATGATCGGCGAAGACCGGATCATCAAACTGTTCGGCCTCGGCCTGGCCGCGGCGATCTTCATCGATGCCGTGATCATCCGCTCGGTCCTCGTTCCGGCCCTGATGCAGCTGTTCGGGAAGCGCGCCTGGTGGCTGCCGGCCTGGCTCGACCGGATCCTGCCTCGCCTGCACGTCGAGCCGGCCGAGGGCGACCCGGCGCCGACCGGCGAGCATCCCCTGCCCAGCGAGACCTAGGCGGCCTTGACGACCTTGTTGGCCTTGAGACAGCGGGTGCAGACGTAGGTCCGGAGCTTGCGGCCGTCCTCGACGATCCGGACCTTCTGCAGGTTCGGGTCGAAGCGCCGTCTCGTGGCGACCATCGAGTGGCTCCGGGAGTTGCCGAACGCAGGTCCCTTGCCGCAGCTGTGGCATACCTTGGCCATTACGAATCCTCGCGCTTCATCGGCGCTGCATGGTAGCCGGTCCCGGGCCCGGGTCAGGCCAGGGCGCGCTTCATCAACGCCATCCGCGCCGCGGTGAGGGCGGCGTTGCGGCCCTGGTCGCGCTTGCCGCCGCCCGCCCGAGCGAGCGCCTGCTCCATCGTGTCGCAGGTGATGACGCCGAACGCGCAGGGGACGCCGGTCTCCAGCTGCACGTCCTGGATCCCGCGCGCGGCCTCGGCGCAGACGAAGTCGTAGTGGTCGGTCTCGCCGCGGATCACGACCCCCAGACAGGCGACCCCGGCGTAGGTGCCGGTGCCCGCCAGGTGCTTGGCGGCGAAGGGCAGCTCGTAGGCCCCGGGGACCGAGAAGTGGGCGACGTTGCTGACCGGCACCCCGGCCACGGCGAAGCCCGCGTCGGCGCCCTCGAACAGGCGGTTGGCGAGATCCTCGTAGAAGCGGCCGCAGACGACGGCGAACCGCAGCCCCGAGACCTCCTCCCGCTCCTCGTCGGTGAACGTTTCGAGGAAAGCTCCGGCCTCGACCATCACAAATGCCTCACGCTTCGTTTGGAGCCGCGTCCCGCTCCTCCTCGTTGTGGAGCATCTCCTCGTCGAGAGCGAGTCCCTGGTGGTGGAGGATGTGGCCCATCTTGTCCCGCTTCGCTCGCAGGTAGCCCTCGTTGAAGGCGTTCGGCGCGGCCTCGATCGGGACCTGCTCGGTGACCGAGAGGCCGTAGCCCTCGAGGCCGACGATCTTTTTCGGGTTGTTGGTGAGGATCCGAATGCTGCTCAGGCCAAGGTCGCCGAGGATCTGGGCGCCGATCCCGTAGTCGCGCAGATCGGCGGGAAGGCCGAGTTTGAGGTTGGCCTCGACCGTGTCGGCGCCCTCCTCCTGCAGCTTGTATGCCCGGAGCTTGTTGAGCAGGCCGATCCCGCGCCCCTCCTGGGAGAGGTAGAGGAGGACGCCGCGGCCCTCCTTCTCGATCATCGAGAGCGCCGCCGCGAGCTGCTCGCCGCAGTCGCAGCGCATGCTGTGGAAGACGTCGCCGGTGAGGCACTCGCTGTGGACGCGAACGAGCACGTCCTCGGCGCCGTCGACCTCCCCCTTGACCATCGCGACATGGTGTTTGTCGTCGACGAGCGACCGGTACCCGACCGCGGTGAAGTCGCCGAACGCGGTCGGCAGCGCCGTCGCGACCACCCGCTCGACGAGCTTCTCGGTGCGGCGCCGATAGGCGATCAGGTCGGCGATCGTGACCATCTTCAGGCCGTGGCGCTCGGCATAGGGAACGAGGTCGGGGACGCGCGCCATCGTCCCGTCGTCGTTCATCACCTCGCAGATCACGCCGGCGGCGGTCAGGCCCGCGAGCCGCGCCAGATCGACGCTCGCCTCGGTGTGGCCGGTTCGCTCGAGGACGCCGCCCTCCTTCGCCCGCAGCGGGAACATGTGGCCGGGGACGACGATGTCGCGCGGCCCGGAGTTGGAGTCGATGGCGACCTGGACCGTGTGCGCGCGGTCGTGGGCGGAGATGCCGGTGCTGACGCCCCCCGCGGCCTCGATCGTCACCGTGAAGGCGGTCTGCAGGGGCGCCTCGTTCTTCGCCGCCATCAGGTTCAGCCCGAGGCGTTCGCAGCGCTCGGCGGTCAGCGTCAGGCAGATCAGCCCGCGCGCCTCTTTGGCCATGAAGTTGATCGCCTCCGGCGTCGCGAACTGCGCGGCCATCACCAGGTCGCCCTCGTTCTCGCGCCCCTCGTCGTCGCAGACGATCACCATCCGCCCGGCGCGGATCTCCTCGATCGCCTCCTCGATCGTCGCGAACGGGCCGTGCCCCAGCGCCGCCTCCTCGTGGTCTGTCTTCGCCTCGGTCATCATGCTCACGCCTGCTCCTTTCCACTCAATGGTGACATCAGCCGCTCGACGTACTTGGCGATCACGTCACACTCGACGTTGACCGCCGCTCCAACCGCAAGCTCACTCAGATTGGTCCGCTCGAGCGTCTCCGGGATCAACGAGACCTCGATCCATTCGGCCCCGAGCGCCGCGACGGTGAGGCTGACGCCGCTCACCGTCAGCGATCCCTGCGCGACGACATAGCGCATCAGGTCCGCTCCGAGCCGGACCCGCAGCCGCCTCGCGAACCCGTCCTCCTCGACCGCCGTCACCTCGCCGACGCCGTCCCCGTGGCCCTGGACGATGTGGCCGCCGAGGCGGTCGGAGGCCCTCATCGCGAGCTCGAGGTTGACCCTGGCACCGGGCGCGAGGCCGCTGAGCGTGGTCAGCTCGAGGGTCTGGTTCATCGCCTCGACCTCGAAGCCGACGTCGTTCACGGTCGTCGCGGTGAGACAGATGCCATCGACGGCGACGGAGTCGCCCTCGACGATTTCGGATACGAGGCCGGTGGCGATGTGGACCCGGGCGCCGTCCTCGCCGCGGTCGACGTCCTCGACCTGGCCGACGTCCTGGATCAGGCCGGTGAACACGTCACCACTCCCTGAAGCGGGTCGTGATGAGCACGTCTTCTCCGACCCTCTCGACATCGGTGGCCAAGCCGGCCTGGCGCGCGGGTCCTGTCGTCGCAGGGGACCCCCCACCCCCTGCGGTAGCTAAAGCTTCCTCGGGGGCGGGTCCCCCTGCGACACCACCCGCGCGAGAGACCGGATTGCCCAGCAGGATCGGGGCCACGAAGACGCGTGCCTCGTCGATGGCGCCAGCGGCCGTGAACGCTGCGGCGAGGGTTCGGCCGCCCTCGAGGAACAGGCTGGTGATCTTGCGGCGGCCGAGCTCGGAGAGGGCGGACCGGACGCGGTCGGCATCGGTCGAGCCGGAGGCGATCAGGGTCTCGGCGCCGGAATCCCTCAACGCCTGGGCGCGGGCCGGCTCGGCCTCCTCGCCGATGACCACGACCACCGGGGAGACCTCCAGGGTGGAGAGGAGCTGGGAGTCGAGGGGGATGCGGGCGGCGGAGTCGAAGACGACGCGGAGGGGCTGGCGGGGGTCCTGCCCGTGCCTGGCCGTGAGCAGCGGGTCGTCGGCCAGGACCGTGCCGATGCCGACGGCGATCGCGTCCGATTCGGCTCGCCAGCGGTGGACCAGCTCGCGGCTCCGCTCGCCGGATATCCAGGGCGAGTCGCCCGGGGCCGTCGTCGTGGCGCCGTCGACCGAGATCGCCAGCTTCAGGGTGACGAGCGGCAGCCCGGTGCGGGCGTGCTTGCGAAAGGGCTGGTTGAGGAGCCGCGCGGCGCTCGCCTCCGCGCCCGCCGCCGAGCTCGACCTCGACGCCGCCGTCGCGGAGGATCCCGGGGCCCCGGCCCGGCGGCCTTCTCCGTTGGGTCGTCGGAGGCGATCACGACCCTCGCGATCCCCGCCTCGAGGATCGCCTCGGTGCAGGGCGGCTGGCGGCCGTGGTGGGCGCAGGGCTCGAGCGTCAGATACATCGTCGCCCCGGCCGTGTCCTCGCCTCGGGACCGGCAGTCCTCGATCGCGGCCCGCTCGGCGTGAAGATCGCCGAGCACGGCGTGGAATCCCTCGCCGACGATCTCGCCGTCGCGGACGATGACGGCGCCGACGAGCGGGTTCGGGCTGACCCGTCCACGACCCCCCTCGGCAAGCTCCAGAGCCCGCCGCATCTGCGCCCTTTCCGTGCCTGTGAGCTGGGGTGCCATAGCTGTTGACTGACTGGTCAGTCAACCCATGGTACCTCGCGCCCCGCGCGCCGGGTGGCCGGACCCGGGGATACCCTGACCGACCGATGAAGCTCTTTGTCCAGATCCCCTGCCTCAACGAGGAGGAGACGCTCGCGGCCACGATCGCCGAGCTGCCCCGCCAGGTGGACGGCTTCGACACCGTCGAGCTGCTGGTGATCGACGACGGCTCGACCGATCGAACGGTCGAGGTCGCGCGCGAGGCCGGCGTCGAGCACATCGTCCGGCTGACCAACAACAAGGGGCTGGCGGCGGCATTCCAGGCGGGCCTCGACGCCTGCCTCAAGCTCGGCGCCGACGTCATCGTCAACACCGACGCCGACAACCAGTACCGGGGCGCGGACGTCGCCAAGCTGGTCGCGCCGATCCTCGCCGGCGAGGCCGACATGGTCGTCGGCGACCGCCGGGTGGCGCAGATCGAGCACTTCTCCGGGAGCAAGAAGGCGCTGCAGCGGGCGGGGAGCTGGGTCGTGCGACGGCTGTCGGGGACCGAGGTCACCGATACGACGTCGGGGTTCCGCGCCTACAACCGCGAGGCAGCGCTCGGACTGCTCGTCGTCGACAACTTCACCTACACGCTGGAGAGCGTGATCCAAGCCGGGAAGATGCTGGTCGCCGTCGACCAGACCGCGGTCGAGACCAACCCCCAGACCCGCGAGTCGCGGCTGTTCGGCTCGACCGGCGCCTACGTCCGCCGCAACGGCCTCTCGATCCTCCGCATCTACGCGCGCTACGAGCCTCTGCGCGTCTTCGCGACGGCGGGCCTGATCGTCGCCGTCCTCGCGCTCGCCGCCTGGCTTCCGTTCCTCCTCGACTGGATCCTCAACGGCGACAGCACCGGCCACATCCAGTCGCTGATCCTCGGCGCCGTCCTCTTCATCGCGGCGATCCAGCTGCTCGCGCTCGGGGTCATCGGCGACCTCCTCGCCGGCCAGCGGGTGATGACCCAGCGGGTCTTCGAGCGGGTGCGCCGGGTCGAGCTGGCGCTCGGGGTGGAGCCGTCGCACTACGAGCCCGGCGCCCGCGAGCGTTGACCCGCCGCCGGCTCAAGATCCCCGGAAAATCGCGGCAGCCATCGGGTTCCGCGACCGCTGACTACGGCAAGACGGCGAGCTTCCTCGCGGTCGGGGTCGGCCTCACCGGGGTGATCACCTACCTCTACTTCTTCATCGCCTCGCACGTCCTCTCGAAGTCCGACTACGGCGAGGTCACGGTCCTCTGGTCGGCGGTCTTCATCACCGTCTCGACCCTCTACCGGCCGATCGACCAGCTGCTTTCGCGCCACATCTCCGAGCACCTCGCCAAGGGCGAACCGGTTCGGGAACCGATCCTCGTCGCGACCAAAATCCAGCTCGTCCTCGCGACCGGGTTCGCCGTCGTCGCGCTGGCGCTGCGCGGCCCGATCCAGGACGGGCTGCTGAGCGGCAACGAAACGCTCTACTGGGTCTACCTCTCGGCGGTCCTCTTCTATGCCGCCAGCTATTTCGCCCGCGGCTACCTTGCCGGATACCGCCGGTTCGGCCTCTTCACGGCTCTGATCCTGTCCGAATCCTGCTTCCGGACGATCTTCGCCGTCCTCGTCGCGGTCGGCATCTCGAGCGGCCAGTCGGCGGTCGCGATCGGGATCGTCGCCGCCCCGGCGCTCAGTCTCCTGGTCGTCCCCGCCGCATTCGCGAGAAAGGCCAGGAGGGAACCCGGCATGCCCGGACGCGGAGCGGAGGACATGCCGGCCTCGCCCGACCCCGATCGCAATCTGTCATCCCCGGGGGCGGGCGAGAGTGAGGGTGAATTCTCGCTCTCACATGGAACCGGCTTCGCTGCGGCGGTGCTGCTGATCATGTTCAGCGAACAGGTCTTCCTCAACGCCGGGCCGCTGATCGTCCGCGGCTTCGAGGGAGCCGCCGCCGCCGGGTACATCTTCAACGTGATGATGATCGCCCGGGCGCCGCTGCAGCTGTTCCAGGCGGTTTCGACCAGCATCCTCCCCCACCTCACGAGCCTCCACGCCAACGGAGACGACGAGAGCCGGGCCGAGTTCCACCAGACCGTGCGAATGGTGATCTCGGCGATTGCCGCCTTCACGGCGCTCGTCGCCATCGTCGTCCTGATCGCCGGGCCGGAGCTGATGCAGCTCGCCTTCAGCAAGAAGTTCACCTACGACCGCGGTGGGCTGCTCCTGGTCACGCTCGGGATGGGCCTCTACCTCTCGTCGGTGACGGTCAACCAGGCATGCGTCGCCCAGGGCCAGGTGCGGCGGGCCTCGGCGCGCTGGATCGGTTGCGCTGCGTTCTTCATCGGGTGGTGCCTGCTGCCGCTGATCTCCGAAGAGTTCCGCCGGGTCGAGATCGGGTTCGCGGCGACCGCGGGCCTGCTCCTGACGCTCCTCTTCGCGGTCTACCGCCGCCCCCACGAACGGCCCGAGGACGTGCCGCGGGCGGGGTCTACGGAGGAGCTCGAGGCCCACCTGGCCGCCGTCGAAGAGGGCGGTGCGTAGTGGGCCATGGGCGCGCATGACGCCGAGCTGATCCTCGTCGCCGGCGCGCTGCTCGCCGCCGGCATCCTCGGGGCGCTGCTCGCCGACAGGATCAGGATCCCGGGCCTGCTGCTGTTCCTCGGTCTCGGGATGCTCGCCGGCTCGGAGGGAATCGGCGGGATCGAGTTCAACGACCCCGAGCTCGCCCGAACCCTTGGGACCATCGCCCTCGTCCTGATCCTGTTCGAGGGAGGCCTGACCGCCGGCTGGCCGGAGATCAGGCCGGTGCTGGGGACGGCGGCGTCGCTCGCCACCGTCGGCACCGTCGTGACGGCGGTCGTCACCGGCCTCGCCGCGAAGTGGATCTTCGATTTCGGCACCCTCGAAGGGATGCTCGCCGGCGCCGCCGTCGCCGCGACCGACTCGGCGGCGATCTTCGCGGTACTGCGCCGCTCGACTCTGGAGAAGCGGCTCGCGCGCTCGCTCGAGGGAGAGTCGGGGATGAACGACCCGGTTGCGCTGCTGCTGGTGATCGGGTTCATCGAATGGATCCAGACGCCGGGCTTCGGGATCGCCGACATGATCGGCCTCGAGGCGCTCAAGCTCAGCATCGGGATCGCCGTCGGCCTCGCCCTCGGCCGGCTGGCGGTGGCGGCATTCGACCGGGTCCGGTTCCCGACCGACGGGATCTACCCCGTCGCGACGATTGCGATCGCCGCGCTCGCCTACGGGATCGCCGAGGTTGCCCACGGGTCCGGGCTGTTGGCCACCTACCTGACCGCCCTCGCGCTCGGCGGCGCCCGGATCCCGGCGCGGCGGACGATCGTCGCCTTCCACGAGGGCGTCGGCTGGGTGGCCCAGATCGGCCTCTTCATCCTGCTCGGGCTGCTCGTCTTCCCCAGCGCGCTCGGCGACGTCGCGCTCGAAGCGCTGGCGCTGTCGGCGATCCTGATCCTCGTCGCGCGGCCGCTCGCCGCGTTCCTCGCGACCCTCTTCACCTCGCTCGACCTCCGCGAGCGCGCGATGCTCGGCTGGGCCGGACTGAGGGGGGCGACGCCGATCTGGCTCGCCACCTTCCCGGTCGTCGCCGGTGTCGCGGAGTCGAGACAGATCTTCGCGATCGTCTTCTTCGTCGTCGTCAGCTCGACCCTGGTCCAGGGAGCGACCTTCGAGCCGATCGCGACCCGGCTCGGCCTCACGACCGACGAGCCGGCGATCCCGCGCCGGCTGCTCGAGTCGGGGCGGATTCGCGGGATGGGCGGCGACGTGATCGCCTACCGGCTGCGCCCCGGGGCGGCCGCGGCCGGCCACCTGGTGCGCGAACTGGGCCTCCCCCGCGAAGCGCTCGTCAACGTGATCGTCCGCGACGGGCACGCGCTGCCACCGCGCGGCTCGACCGAGGTCCGCGACGGCGACGAGCTCCACATCCTCGTCCGCCAGGAGTTGCGCGACGAGGTGGAGGCGCTCACCCAGCGCTGGCAGGACGGCCCGATCGGCGAGCCCGCGCCGCCGTTGATGCCGCCCCGCGGCGCGCCACAGATCTTCTCGGTCGGCCCCGCCACCCAGGTCGACGATCCGTGCGCACCGAGCCGGGTCGCCGGCATCCCGGTGGTGGCGATCCTCCGCAGCCGCCGCGACCGCTCCAGCGCCCTCGTCAACCTCGCCGACGGCCGCTACGCGGTCACCTCCGAGGAGGTGGTCGCCGTCGGCGGCCGCCAGGCGCTCGCCCGCTGGTGCGAGCGGCGCGCAGAGCGCAGCGGCACCGACCCCGCCGAGCGCGCCTGGTGGCAGGAGCTGATCGGCGCCCTGATCGCAAGGCCCTGACATCCCTGATTCCGCCCAGGGCTCCCTTCGGTCGCCCTATGCGGGTGAGGCGGTAACCGCCGCTCGTCCGGCCGCGCACTGAATCAGATATGGATGCGCAGTCGGATCGGGCTGCCGGATCCAGTTGATCAAGCTGCTCCGGCGGCCTGGGCGATCGCGGTGTAGGCGGCCGCCGGGTCGGTGGAGCCGAAAACGGCGGAGCCGGCGACGAAGAGGGTGGCGCCGGCATCGGCGATCGGGCCGGCGGTCGTGGCGTCGATTCCGCCGTCGACCTCGATCTTCGCGTCGCCGACAACCTGGCTGAGGCGGGCCACCTTGTCGGGGGAGGACTCGATGAACGGCTGTCCGCCCCAGCCGGGGTTGACGGACATGCAGAGAACGATGTCGGCGACCCCCCGCAGCTCGGTGACCGCGTCCGCGGGCGTACTCGGAGTGATCGCGACCCCGGCCAGGCAGCCGAGCTCGCGGATCGCGCTCAGCGTCCGGTTCGCGTGCGGCGTCGCCTCGAGGTGGAAGGTGATCGAGTCGGCGCCGGCCTCCGCAAAGGCCTCGATCTGGCTGTCCGGCTCGGCGATCATCAGGTGGACATCGAGGGCCCCGCCGGCGGCGTGGACCTGATCGGCGATCGAAGATGCGACCAGCGGCCCGATCGTGATCGGCGGGACGAACCGCCCGTCCATCACGTCGAAGTGGATCACCCGGGCGCCGGCGTCCATCACCTCGGCCAGCTGAGACCCGAGCTGCGAGAAGTCGGCGGAGAGGATCGACGGCGCCACCCGACGCTCCCCGACCAGACCCGCCATACGCTCGCTCATCGCAATTCCCCGCGCTTCGCCCTCAGACCAGCCTCAGCATCGAGTCGCCGCACATCTGACATTTCATGTCCTCGCTGCTGCTCATCCGCGCGATCGTCTGGTGTTCGCCGCAGTTCGGGCACTGCGAGACCAGCTCGAAGCGGCGCAGACAGTACACGCAGCGGTAGCGGCCCGGGAGCTGGGTCGGCCGCAGCCACGGCTCGCCGCAGCCCGGACAGGCCGCGCGGCGGAGGCTCGAATCGCCGGGCTCAGACTCACTCATCCTCTAATCATCCCGTCTCAGGCGGCAGATGAAGAAACCCGTCGTGCGATCGCGGTCGGGGCGGATCTGAAGACAGCGACGATCGTGGTGGGACGCGAGCGCCGGGGAGAGGGCGCCGAGGTCCTCGATCTCGAGCGCCGCCGCCCTGCCCTCAGCCGCGGCCTCGCGCAGGGCGGCGACCCGATCCTCGTTCTCACGGCGGGAGACCGTGCAGGTCGCGTAGACGAGGGTTCCCCCGGGCCGCAGCGCCTCGGCCGCGCGCACCAGAATCCCCGCCTGGACCTCGGCCAGGCGCTCGATCCCCTTCTCGCTCTTGCGCCAGCGCGCGTCAGGCCGCGAGGCGAGCGCCCCGAGGTCCGAGCAGGGCGCGTCGACGAGGACGCGGTCGAAGCCGGGGGCCATGCCGCCCGCCGCGGCGTCGGCCTCGACCACGGTGACCGTGCGCAGCCCCAGCCTCTCGGCCTGGGCCGCGACCTCGCCGGCGCGGGCCGGGTCGAGCTCGACTGACATCGTCTCGCCGCGCCCGCCCATCCGCTCGGCGATCTGGCCGGTCTTGATCCCGGGGCCCGCGCAGAGGTCGAGGACGTGCTCGCCGGGCTGCGGGTCGAGCACCTCGACGACCGCGGCCGAGCCCCGGCTCTGCGGGGTCAGCCGGCCCGCCCGGATCCGCTCCTGGGCCCCCTCCCCCATTCTGCCGCTGAGCACGAGCATCTCAGGGGCGGCCAGCGGCCAATTGCCTCGTGCCGGGCTGACCTCGACCCCTTCCCCTCGGAGCTCAGAGGTGATTGCCTCGGTGTCGCCTGTCGTTCTCAGTGAGACCTCCGAAGGCTCGTTGCAGGCGGCGAGCAGCGACCGCGCGGCTTCGGGCCCGAGCTCCTCCCACCACATCCGCGCCAGCCAGGGCGGCGCCGAGTGGGCGACGGCGGCGCGCTCGGGAGTCGAGTCGTCCTCGAGGAGCGCGGCGGTGAGCTCGGACCTCTCGCGCGTCGCCCGCCGCAGCACCGCGTTGACGAGGCCGGTTGCGTGGGGTGCGCCCGCCGCCCGCACCGCCTCCACCGCCTGATCGACGGCAGCGTGGTCTGGAGTGGCGTCGCCGAAGAGGAGCTCGTAGAGGCCGAGGCGAAGGGCGGCGAGGACCGGGGGGTCGAGCCGGGCGGGTCCCCGGTCGGAAAGGCGCCCGATCGCGGCGTCGGTCGTCCCCCGCCGCTGAACCGCCCCGTAGGCGAGGCGCTGGGCCTGGGCGCGCTCCCTGCCGCTCAGCCCGCGCTCGTCTGCCGCCTCGCGAAAGGCGCGCTCGGTGAAGGCGCCGTCCTCGAAGGTCGCCCGCACGACCGCGAGCGCGACCGCCCGTGCTTCGGTGATCTCCGTGCTCACAGTTTCGGCGGCTCGTGGCCGCGGAGGTAGGCCTCGGTCGCCATCGGCCTGCCCCCCTCCGGCTGGACCTCGTCGAGGCTCAGGGCCCCCTCGCCGCAGCCGAGCAGAAGCTCCCCCGAGTCGGCGCGGAGGGCTCCGATCGGGACCGAGGCGCCGATCGGGTGCACGCGCCTCACTCCGAGCCGCCCGCCGGAGGCGGTCTCGAGATAGGCGCCGATGTGCGGGGAGAGGGCGCGCACCTTCCGCGCCAGCTCGGGTGCCGGGCGGGCGGGATCGAGACGGCGCTCGGCGGAGTCGATCTTCTCCGCATAGGTGGCCGCGTCGTCGTCCTGCTCCTCGAAGCCGAGATCGCCGCGCTCGAGCCGGTCGAGGCTCGCGACGAGGAGCTCGACGCCCAGCGGCTGCAGTTTCGCCGCGAGGGCCTCGAAGTCGTCCTCCGGCCCAATCGCCACCTCTTCGCGAAGAGCCACGGGCCCCGAGTCGAGGCCGGCCGTGACCCGCATCACGCTGACACCGGTGCGCTCGTCGCCGGCCATGATCGCGCGCTCGATCGGCGCCGCGCCCCGCCAGCGCGGCAGCAACGAGGGATGCACGTTGATCAGCGGCAGCTCGCTCAGCAGCGGCTCGCGTATCAGCTGGCCGAAGGCGCAGACCGCGACCGCCTCCGGACGGGCGGCGCGGAGCCGTTCCAGCGCGGGCTCGGCGTTGACGTCCCCGGCCTGAAGGACGTCGATGCCCAGCTCGGACGCCGCCGCGGCTGCCGGCGGGGCCTGGCTACGGCGACCGCGGCCCCGGGGCCTGTCGGGGGGGGTGACGACCAGCAGCGGCCGGTGCCTGCTCGCGGCCAGGCCGCGAAGGACGGCCGCCGCGAACTCGGAGGTCCCGAGAAAGGCGGTCCTCACGCGTCGGTGCGCGGCTCGCGATGGGTGGGCGCCTGGTCGTCCTCCTCATCGCCCTCGCCATCGCTCGAGGGGCTGTAGGTGCCCCCTTCGCGCAGCGCCCGCAGCGCCGCCTTGCGCTGGTCGCGGGGCGCCCTGTCGAGAATCAGGACCCCGTCGAGATGGTCGATCTCGTGCTGGAGCACCCGCGCCTCGAGCCCCGATGCCTCGAGCGTCACCGGCTCGGCGTCGACGTCGAGGCCGGTCAGCCGGGCATGGAGAGAGCGCTCGACGTCCATTGCGACCCCCGGCAGGCTGAGGCAGCCCTCCTCGGCGACCACGCCGTCCTCGGAGACCCACTCGATCTTCGGGTTGACCAGCGCCGTCGGCTCGGGGTCGCGCCCCGCTTGGAAGACGAGCAGCCGGCGCAGGATCCCGAGTTGGGTGGCGGCGAGCCCGACGCCGAGGCCGTCGCGCATGATCGCGATCATCCGCTCGACCTCGGCCCGCAGCTGGGGGCCGAACTCGGTCACCTCCGACGCCCTGCTCTTCAGCACCGGGTCGCCGAACTTGACGACCTGCGCCAGCGCCGCCTCGCGGCGCTTCCGCAGCTCCTCTTCGAGCCTCTCCTGCTCGTCTCGATCGTGCCCGACGGCCTGCTCGTCACTCACGGCACAAATCCTCGCGTTTCGCCCACTTCGCAGGACATCAGATTGCGATGCTCGCTCGCTCCGCACTCATGATCCGATTGTATGGGCACCGCGCACCGGGTTACTGCGGATCGACGTCGACGCCGATCGCGACCTCGCGCAGCGTCCGCTCGGACGCCAGCAGCTCGACCGCGTCGCGGACCGCGGCGACCGTCCCCTCCCTGTTCTCGGCCTTTGTCAGCAAGCGGCGCCGGTGGCGGCCGCGGACCCTGAACATAGGCGCCGGTCCGAGCAGGTCGGTGCCGGCGGGCAGCGTCTCGCCGAGCCGCGACGCGAGCTGCGACGCGGCCTCTTCGAGCCGCGCCTCCGACTCCGCCCTGAGGACCACCCTGACCAGGCTCGAGAAGGGCGGGTAGCGCAGGGCGCGCCGCCGCTCGACCTCGACCGCGAGGAAGCCGGGGGCGTCGTGCTCGGAGGCGCGGGCGACGCTGGGGGCGCCGGGGGCGAGGGTCTGGACGATCACCCTGCCGCCCGCGTCGCCGCGGCCGCTGCGCCCGGCGAGCTGGGTGATCATCGCGAAGGTCCGCTCGGCGGCCCGGAAGTCGGGGAAGCGCAGGGTCGAGTCGGCGTCGACGATCGCGCTCAGCGTCACCTCGGGGAAGTCGTGGCCCTTGGCGACCATCTGGGTGCCGACTAGGACCGCGCTCTCCGCCTCGCCGAAGCCGGCGAGGATGCGGGCGTGAGCGCCGCGCCCGGCGGCGACGTCGGAGTCGAGCCGGAAGACGGGCATCGGATCGAGCCGCTGGGTGAGCAACGCCTCCAGCTGCTCCGTCCCCGCCCCGGCCTGGGAGAGGGTCGTCGAGCCGCAATCGGGGCAGGCGCGCGGCAGCGGCTCCGAGTGCGCGCAGTGGTGGCAGACGAGGCGTCCGGCGCCGCGGTGGACGATCGTCGAGACGTCGCAGTTCGGGCAGCCCCAGTGGCGGCCGCACGAGCGGCAGCTGAGCCAGGGCGCGAAGCCGCGCCGGTTGACCATCACGATCGCCTTCTCGCCGCGCCGCCGCACCTCCTGCAGCCCCTCCCAGGTCGAGCGGTGAATCGGGCCCGAACGGGGGTCGGTGCCGCGCATGTCGACGACCCTGACCGGCGGCATCGGCCGGCCGTCGACCCTGCGGGGAAGCTGCAGCCGCGGCAGCTCGAGCCAGCTCTCGGGCCGCGGCGTCGCGGTGCCGGCGACGAGGACCGCGCCGCAATCCGCCGCCCGCCGCCTGGCGACCGCGCGCGCGTCGTAGGCGGGGTCGCCCTCCTGCTTGTAGGAGGGGTCGTGCTCCTCGTCGATCACGATCAGCGAAAGGTCGCGGACGGGCGCGAAGACGGCCGAGCGCGGGCCGACGCAGACGAGCGCCTTGCCGTCCCGCAGCCGCAGCCACTCGTCGCGGCGCTCGCCCGCCGAGAGCGCCGAGTGAAGGACGGCGATGCGGTCGCCGAGCCTGGCCCGGAACCGGGCGACGGCCTGGGGCGCGAGCCCGATCTCTGGGACGAGGACGATCGCCCCTCTCCCCCGCGCCAGCGCCGCCTCGACCGCGGCCAGGTAGACCTCGGTCTTGCCGGACCCCGTGACCCCATGCAGGAGAAGCTCGCGGGGAGCCCCGGCAACGCCGTCGAGCGCGGCGACGATCGCGTCGGCCGCGGCGCTCTGCTCGCGGAGTAGGTCGGGCGGGGAGGTCGCGGCGACGCCGACCGGCGCCTCGCCGGGGCGGCGGCGGACCGTCGTGCTGCGGGTGGCGATCAGCCCCCGCTCCTCGAGCCTGCGCAGCACCGCTCGATCGGCGCCGACCGCGGCGCCGAGCTCACGCGCCGACATCTCCCCGGCCAGCAGCGCCTCAAGCGCCGCCCGCTGGCGGGCGCCGAGCCGGCCCCCGGCGACGAGCGCCTCCTCGCCCGCGGCCGAGATCTCCACCCGCAGCTCGGTCCGCGCCCCCACCCCCGGGCGGTCCGGCCCTGTCCCGGGGGGAAGCACCAGTTGCAGGCCGCGCGAAGGGGTCGAGCAGTACTCGTCGGCGACCCAGAGCCCGAGGCGGACGAGCTCCGGCGTCGCCCCGGACTCGAGCGCCTCGAGCGGCTCGGCGAGCCGCTCCGGCGGCAGCTCCGAGCGCTCGGCGAGGCCGACCACGACGCCGAGCGCGCGCCGCCGTCCGAACGGGACGCGGACGATGGTGCCGATGGCCAGCCCTGCCATCTCATCCGGCAGCCGGTAGTCGAACGGGCCCCGCAGCGAGCGGGCGGTCGTCAGCGGCTCGACCTTGGCGATCGACATCGCCAGCCACCGTATGGAGACTCGCGGACGCCCACCCCGCGGATATGCTCACCCTCGTGGCCGTCAAGCTCCATCCGGGCGAGCAACTGATCTTCCAGGGGCACCCCTCCTGGCGCGCAATCCTCGGCTTCTACCTGAAAGGGCTCGTGGTCGCGGTCGTAGTCGCCGTCATCGCGAAGATCGCCGGCGCCGGCAGCGGCACCGTCTTCCTGATCGTCCTCGTCATCCTCGGCCTGACGGTCCTGATCGGGTTCTTCAAGCGGGTCTCGACGACCTACACCATCACCGACCGCCGGCTCAACATCAAACGCGGGATCATCTCGCGCGAGGTGCAGGAGACGCGGCTGGAGCGGGTCCAGAACGTCAACTTCCAGCAATCCGTCTACCAGCGGATGATGCAGATCGGCGACGTCGACTTCGACACCGCCGCGACCGATGAATCCAACTTCGTCTTCTTCGGGGTCGCCGACCCCGAAGAGGTCGTCCATCGCGTCGACCAGGCGACCGGCGTCGCCTCCGCGGGCGAACACGGCCTCGGCGAGGCCCAACCTCCGGGTGGCCCTGCCGCTCCGCAGGCCTGAGAACTAGGCGGGGGCGCCGGCGGAGTCGCCGGCAGCGCTGCGGAGGGAATCGACGCGATCGGTCGCCTCCCAGGTGAAGGCCTCGCCCGAGCGGCCGAAGTGGCCGTAGGCCGCGGTCTGGCGGAAGACCGGCCGGTGCAGGTTGAGGTACTGCCGGAAGGCGCCCGGGCGGAGGTCGAACTCGTTTTCGACCAGGCGCGAGATCTCGGCGTCGGGGAGCTTGCCGGTGCCGAAGGTCTCGACCATCAGCGAGATCGGCTGAGCGACGCCGATCGCGTAGGCGACCTGTACCTCGCAGCGCTGGGCAAGGCCGGCGGCGACGATGTTCTTGGCGACGTAGCGGGACGCGTAGGCCGCCGAGCGGTCGACCTTCGAGGGATCCTTGCCGGAGAATGCGCCGCCGCCATGGCGGGCCATGCCTCCGTAGGTGTCGACGATGATCTTGCGGCCGGTGAGCCCGGCGTCGCCGACCGGGCCGCCGATCACGAACTTTCCTGTGGGGTTGACGAGGAAGCTGTCGAGGAGCTCGGCGTCGTCGAACATCCCGGGGGCCTCGGACCGCAGAACAGGCACCACCACGTGCTCCCAGAGGTCGGGCTTGATCGTCGCCTCGGACTCGACGCCGTCGGCGTGCTGGGTCGAGATCAGGAGCTTCTCGACCCTGACCGGGCGTCCGTCGGCGTAGCGGACGGTGACCTGGGTCTTCCCGTCCGGCCCGAGGTAGTCGAGGGTCCCCTCCTTGCGGACCGCGGCGAGCCGTTCCGCCAGCCGGTGCGCGATATGGATCGGCATCGGCATCAGCGCCTCGGTCTCATCGGTCGCGTAGCCGAACATCATGCCCTGGTCACCGGCCCCGGCGACGAGGAGCTCGTCGCCCGCGCCCTCGACCCTGGTCTCATATGCCTCGTCGACGCCCTGGGCGATGTCGGGCGACTGCTTGTCCAGCGAGACGAGGACCGAGATGTGATCGCAGTGGTAGCCGTAGTCGCCGTGGTCGTAGCCGATTTCGCGGATCGTCTCGCGGACGAGCTCGGGGACGTCGAGGTGGACGTCGGTCGAGATCTCTCCCGAGACGACCGCCATCCCGGTGTTGACGAGCGTCTCGCAGGCGACCCGGCCCCCCGGGTCCCCCTCCATCACGGCGTCGAGCACCGCGTCGGAGATCGCGTCGCAGACCTTGTCCGGATGGCCCTCGGTGACGGACTCGGATGTGAAGAGGTACTCGCCCTCGGCGAGCGGCTGGCTAGCGCTCATCCGAGAAGCCTAGAGGACAGACTTCAGCCGCGTTCCCGCCGAGTGTGGGGAACGAAGTCGATCACCAGCGGCACCCCCTCCAGCCCGTAGGTCTCGCGCAGCCGGTTCTCGAGGTGGTAGGCCCAGTCGCGCGTGATCAGGCGCCGGTCGTTGACCTGGATCGCGATCCGCGGCGGTCGCTCCCCCACCTGCGCGGCGTAGTAGAGCCGGAGTCGGCGGCCGCGTTTCGACGGAGGGGGCGTCCTGGCGACGACGTCGCCGACGAACCGGTTGAGCTCCGGGGTCGGGATCCGCTCGCCGGCGCGATCGGCGAGCTCGATCGCCTTCGGCAGCAGGTTGGCGACGTTGCGGCCGCGGGTCGCCGAGCAGGTGACGACCGCGGGACGCAGCCGAAGCTTGCGCTCGACCCGGGCGCGGGCGTCGTCGATGTCGGTGGCGGTGATGTCCCACTTGTTGAGCGCCAGCAGCGTCGCGCAGCCGGAGCGCATCGCCAGCTCGGCGACTCGGAGGTCCTCGGCGGTGACCCCCTCCGAGGCGTCGCATACGACGAGCGCGACGTCCGCGCGCTCGACCGCCCGTTCGGAGCGCAGCTGCGCGTAGTAGTCGACTGTCCCCGCCACCTTCGAGCGGCGGCGCAGGCCGGCGGTGTCGACAAGGACGACCCGGCGCCCCCCGACCTCGAGCTCGGAGTCGATCGAGTCCCGGGTCGTCCCCGCCCGCTCGGAGACGATCGTTCGCTCATCGCCGAGGAAGGCGTTGACGAGCGAGGACTTGCCGGCGTTGGGGCGACCGACGACCGCGACCCGGACCGCGTCATCGACCTCCTCCCGCTGCGGGCGCTCGCCGAGCAGCTCGACGACCCGGTCGAGCAGATCGCCTGCGCCGAGGCCGTGGGTGGCCGAGACGGCGAGCGGCTCGCCGAGGCCGAGCGAGTGAAACTCGGCGGTCAGATGCTCGTCGCCCGGCCGGTCGACCTTGTTGACGGCGACGAGGACGGGGTTCTCTCCCTTCCGCAGCTCCTTGGCCACCTCAGCGTCGCCGGCGCGGACTCCGGCGGTCGCGTCGACCACCAGCAGGACGACGTCGGCCTCGGCGATCCCGATCCGGGCCTGGCGCCGAACGTCCTCGGCGAGCTCGCTGTCGTCGGCGATGTCGATCCCGCCGGTGTCGAGCAGCTCGAAGGCGGCGCCGTTCCACTCGGTCTGTACGCGCTTGCGGTCGCGGGTGACTCCGGCTTCACGATGGGTCACCGCCTCGCGCCCGCCGGCGAGGCGGTTGACGAGGGTGCTCTTGCCGACGTTCGGGAAGCCGACGACGGCCACGGTGGGGGCGCTCACGCCAGCCCCCGGGCCCGAGCCAGCGCCACGACCTCGGCGACGACCGCGGCGAGCCCGATCCCGGTGGTGTCGATCTCGACCGCGTCGTCGGCCACGCGCATCGCGCTGTGCTCGCGACTCTCATCGCGCCGGTCGCGCTCCTCCTGCGCCGCCAGCACGGCCGCCGGATCCTCGCCGGTCTGCGCCGCGCGGCGCCGGGCGCGCTCCCTGGCCGAGGCGGTCAGGAAGACCTTCAACGGCGAGTCGGGGCTGACCACGGTGCCGATGTCCCGCCCCTCGGCGACGTAGCGGCCGATCTCGATCAGCCGCCGCTGGCGCGCCACCATCGCCTCCCGGACCCGTGGGTGGATCGAGACCCGTGAGGCCGCAGCGCTCGTCTCCGGCTCGCGGATCGCGGCGCCGACGTCGCGGCCGTCGAGCGAGACGCGGTCGCCGTCGAGCTCGATCTCGAGCGAGGTCGCGAGCTCTCCCATCGCCTCGGGGTCCTCGAGGTCGGCGCCGCGCTCGAGTGCCGCCAGCGCGACGCAGCGGTACATCGCCCCCGAGTCGAGGTAGGTGAAGCCGAGGGCGTCGGCGACGCCCCTTGCGACGCTCGACTTCCCGGCCCCGGCGGGGCCGTCGATCGCAATGACCATGGCGCCAGTCTTCAGGAGTCGCTGGTCCGGCGGAGGCCCGGGGTTGCCGCCGGCCGGCTCGGGTCGCGGTCGGGATGGTCGCGCTCGTTGAAGCGGCGGACGCCTTCGAGGATCTCCAAATTGGTCAGGAGCCGGTTGAAGCACTCGGCCTCGATCCGCAGGCCCTCCTCGAGCGGGCGGCCCCAGCCGCGCTCGGCGGCCTCGAGATCGGTCCGGATCGCCGCCTGGGGCAGCGCCGCGATCTCATTCGCCAGCTCGACGGCGCGGTCGAGGCAGGTACCGCTCGGCACGACCTCGTTGACGAGGCCGATCTCGCGTGCCTCGGCGGAGTCGATCACGCGCCCGGTGACGATCAGCTCCATTGCCCGCCGCCAGCCGACGATCCGCGGCAGGCGCTGTGTGCCGCCGTCGGCGAGGCCGATGTTCCAGCGGCGGCAGGTGACACCGAAGGTGGCGTGCTCGTCGGCGACCGCCAGGTGGCACCAGCAGACCCACTCGAGCCCTCCCGCATAGGCGGCCCCGTTGACGGCGGCGATCGTCGGCTTGTGGAGGTCCGTCCATCGCGACGGGCCGAGGATCCCGTCCGCCTCGCCCCGGTTGTGGGCCTCGACCTCCTCCTCGCTCGTCGGCACCACCGGCTCTCCGTCGAGATGGCTCTTGAGGTCGCCGCCGGCGCAGAAGGCGTCATTTCCGGTCCCGGTCAGAACCGCGACCGCCACCTCGTCGTCGTCGCGGAACCGCTTCCAGGCGTCGACCAGCTCGCGGTGGGTCCGGGCGCCGATCGCATTCATCCGCTCGGGCCGGTCGATCGTGATCACTGCGACAGGCCCTCGCATCTCGTAGCGAATCTGCTCGTACTCCATCGGCTGCATTTCTATCCGGTTTGGCCGCTCGCGACGACGCTCTCGAGATCGGCCTCGAAGCGCGGGTAGCTGATCGACGCCGCGTCCATCCCCCCGACCTCGACGCCATCGCGCGAGGCGAGGCCGGCGATCGCGCCCAGCATCGCGATCCGATGATCGCCGTGGGATGAGACCGTGCCGCCGCGGAGCCCGCCGCTGCCGCGGACGACCAGCCCGTCCTCGGTCGCCTCGACGTCGCCTCCGAGCGCCTTCAGCGCCTCGCACACCGTCGCAATCCGGTCGCTCTCCTTGCGGCGCAGCTCGAGCGCGTCGCGGATCCTCGTCTCGCCCTCGGCGAAGCAGGCGGCGAGGGCGACCAGCGGCAGCTCGTCGATCGCGAGCGGCACCTCGCCACCGCCGACCTCGGTCCCGCGCAGCTCCGCGGCGGCGACCCGCAGCGTCCCGCTCGGCTCCCCCGCCGAATCGGTCTCCTCGATCTCGATCGCGGCCCCCATCCGGCCGAGGATTCCGAGCAGCCCTGTTCGGGTGGGGTTGAGGCCGACCCCGCTCAGGGTCAGCTCGCTGTCCGGCACGATCGTGGCACCGACGACGAAGAAGGCGGCGGCGGAGATGTCGCCGGGCACCGCTATCCGGCCCGGCTCCAGTCGGGCGGTCGGGTGGATGGTCACCGCATTGCCGTTCCGCCCGACCTCGGCGCCTGCGGCGGCCAGCATCCGCTCGGTGTGGTCGCGGCTGGGAGCCGACTCGAGTATCCGGGTCTCACCGTCGGCGAGCAGGCCGGCGAGCAGCAGGCACGACTTGACCTGGGCGCTCGCAACAGGCAGCTCGTACTCGATCCCGCTCAGCCGCGCTCCCTCGATGCGGAGCGGCGGCAGCCTTTCCTCGCGGCCCTCGATACTCGCCCCCATCAGGCGCAGGGGGTCGGCAATTCTGTCGACCGGCCGGCGCCTGATCGAGTCGTCGCCATCGAGGATCCAGCTGCCGCCGCCGTCCTGCCCCGCGAGCCAGCCCGGCAGGAGGCGGAGCAGGGTCCCCGCGTTGCCGACGTCGATCGCCGCCGGGGCGGCCCCGCGCAGCCCGACGCCCTCGATCGCGATCCGATGCTCGATGCCGGCGTCGGTGACGCCGTCGACCTCGGCGCCGAGGGCCCGTATCGCCGTCAGCGTCGAGCGGGTGTCGGCCGAGTCGAGATAGCCCCCCACCTCGGTCCGCCCCTCCGCCATGGCGCCGATCAGGGCAGCCCGGTGGGAGATCGACTTGTCCGAGGGCGGTCGCAACGAGCCACGCAGCGGGGCCGAGGGTTCGAACCGGGCCACGCCCCTATCCCTCCACACCGACCGCTGTGGCGGTGTGGCCGAGGCCGCGGACGAGCTCCAGCGCTCGCGCGGCCTGCTCCGCCGTGACCCAGAGCGAGATCGCCCCGGACTTCATGTCGGCGGCCGGGTGCAGCGCCATGTCCTCGATGTTGACGCCCGCCTCGCCGAGGGCGAGGGCCAGCTCGGCCACGGTGCCCGGCCTGTTGGCGACGACGACCCGCAGCTCCGAAAGCGGCCCCGCGGCGAGCTCGGCCTCCTGCAGTTTGCGCCGCTCGACCGCGGCGGCGCCATGCCAGGCGGCGATCGCGTCCCGGTCGCCGCCGCGGACGAGCTCGGCGGCTTCGCGCAGGCGGGCGGCCGCGTCGTCGATCGCGGCGGAGACCGCGTCACGGTTGGCGGCGAGGATGTCGCCCCAGACCGCGGGGTTCGACCCGGCAACCCGGGTCGCGTCGCGGAAGCTCGGGCCGACCTCCGGCATCCGCTCCGAGTCCCGGGTCAGCTCCGCCGCGGCCTGGCCGACGAGGACGTCGGCGATCACATGGGGAAGGTGGCTGACCGTGGCCATCAGCCGGTCGTGCGCGTCGGCGCCGATCGCCTGCGGCCTCGCCCCGAGATCGGTCAGGACCCCGTGGAGGGCGTCGTAGAGGAGGCCGCTGGAGCGCTCGGTCGGCGTCAGGTACCAGCGTGCCCCGTCGAACAGGTCGGCGCGTGCGTTTCCGACTCCGGCCGTCTCAGCGCCGGCCAGGGGGTGGCCGCCGATGAAGCGCTCGTCATCGCCGAGGGCGGCGACGAGGTCGCGCTTGGTCGAGCCGACGTCGGTGACGACGGTGCCGGGACCGGAGGCCTCGAGGGCCGCGCCCGCCAGCTCCGGCAGCGCCGCGACGGGCGCCGCGCAGAACACGGCGTCGGCATCGGCGCAGGCCGCCGCGACACTCTCGGCACCGCGGTCGACGGCGCCGATCTCGACCGCGCGCTCGAGCGCGGCCCGGTCGGGGTCGAACCCGATCACCTCGACGCCGGTGCGCTCCCGCGCGGCGAGCCCGACCGAGCCCCCGATCAGGCCGACGCCGAGCACGGCCAGAGTCATCCGCCCATATCCTCGCGCTTCGCTCGCTGGCGCCGGCTCCGCACCGATGCGGCCAGCCCGTCGAGCAGGGAGACAGTCGTGTCCCAGTCGATGCAGGCGTCCGTGATCGATTGGCCGTAGGTGAGCGGCTCGCCGCCCTCGAGGTCCTGACGGCCCTCGACGAGGAAGGACTCGAGCATGATGCCGACGATCGAGCCGTTGCCGGCGGCCACTTGGGCGCCGATCTCTTCCGCCGCGGTCACCTGGCGGGCCGGCTCCTTGCCGCTGTTGTCGTGGGAGGCGTCGACCACGACGCGCTCCGGCAACTTGGCGGCCCCCAACAGCTCGAGCGCGCTCTCCACCCCCTCGGGGTCGCTGTTCGGCGCCCCGCGCCCGCCGCGGAGGATCACGTGGCCATCCGGGTTCCCCCTCGTGTGGAGGATCGCCGGCGTGCCGTTGTCGTCGATCCCGGCGAAGGCGTGCGGCACCGCGGCGGCGCGGACCGCGTCGACCGCGACCTGGACGTTGCCGTCGGTCCGGTTCTTGAACCCGATCGGCATCGAGAGGCCGGAGCCGAGCTGGCGGTGGATCTGGCTCTCGGTCGTGCGGGCCCCGATCGCCCCCCAGGCGACCGTGTCGGATATGTACTGCGGCGTGATCGGGTCGAGGAACTCGCATCCGATCGGCAGCCCGAGGTCGAGGACCTGGAGCAGCAGCGTCCGCGCCTTGCGCAGGCCCGAGTTGACGTCGTAGGAGCCGTCGAGGTGAGGGTCGTTGATCAGGCCCTTCCACCCGGTCGTCGTCCTCGGCTTCTCGAAGTAGACGCGCATCGCGACCAGGAGGTCGTCGCGATGGCCGCGGGCGGCCTCGGCGAGCCTGCCCGCGTACTCGAGCGCCGCGTCCGGGTCATGGACGCTGCAGGGCCCGACCACCACAAGCAGGCGGTCGTCCTCGCGCCCGAGGATTCCCTCGACGGCCGCGCGACCGTCGACCACGACCCTTTCGCGCTCCTCGCCGAGCGGCAGGTCGCCCAGCAGCCCGGCCGGAGAGACCAGCTCGACGATCCGGTCGATCCGCTGGTCGCGGACCCTGTCCCGGGCCTCCGTCTGCGTTCCGATCATCATCTTGCCGCCACCTTTCTCCACAACTTTCAAACCTTACTTTCGATGCGTCCGCCGACTGAGCGCAGGCGGACGCGCGAACAACGAACACGGCGCCCAGCCAAGTTGCGACCCGCGGGCCGGACGCCTAGCTAAATCGCCAGTAATAGGAGAAGGCGGCAGCGGCGAGCTGGGCGCGTACGGCGCCGGGTTCGCTCAAGATGTCAATGCCGCTCAGGTTCACGCTGCTGACTTTGTAGCAGAGGGGCAGCGGTTAGTCGAGCAGCTCGCCGAGGGCTGCGAGGAAGCGGTCGTTCTCGGGCCGTGTCCCGTAGCTGACCCGGATGTGACCGGGGCTGCCGAGCGGAATCCCGGGACGGACCGCGATCCGGCGCTCGCCGAGGCCGGCGACGACATCGCCCTCGTCGGCCTCGCCGAGGTCGATCCAGGAGAAGTTGGCGTGGGTATCGGCGGTCTCGAGGCCCAGCGCCCGCAGCCCCTCCTCGACATGCAGGCGCTCGACGACCGTCGACTCGACTCGGCGCAGGACGTCATCGGAGTGCAGGATCGCCTCGGCGCCGGCAGCCTGGGCGATCGCGTTGACGCTGAACGGCTGCCGCACCGCGTCGATCGCCGCCCGGAAGTTCGAGGATCCGATCGCGAACCCGACCCTCAGCCCAGCCAGCCCGTAGCACTTGCTGAAGGTGCGGAGGACGACCAGGTTGGGGAATTCGTCGAGGAGGTCGAGCGTTGCGTCGGGGTCATCGTGCGCCTGGAACTCGACATAGGCCTCGTCGAGGACGACGGTGACGTGAGCCGGGATGCGCTCGCAGAAGGCGGCGACCTCGGCCACCGGCAGGTGGGTGGCGGTCGGGTTGTTCGGGTTGCAGACGATCAGCAGCTGGGTCGCGGCGGTCACCTCGGCAGCCATCGCATCGAGGTCATGGACCTCGCCCTCGGCGAGCGGCACCCGGACCTCGCGTGCCCCGGATAGAGCCGGGAGGTACGGGTACATCGAGAACGAGGGCCAGGCGTAGACGATCTCGGCGCCCGGCTCGCAGAGGGCGTCGGCGGCGGCGAGGAGGATCTCGCAGGAACCGTTGCCAACCGCGATCCGGCCCGGCTCGGTCTCATAGCGGTCGGCAAGCCGCTGCCGGAGAAGGGTCGCGTCGGGGTCGGGATAGCGGTTCATCGCCCCGGCTGCCTCGCGGATCGCGTCGATCACCTTCGGGTGCGGCGGGATCGGCGACTCGTTCGAGGCAAGCTGGGCAATCCCGGCCTCGGCGATCGACTCGGGCGCGTGCCCGGTCGGGACGCCGGCCTGGTAGCCGGGCATCCGAGCGAGCTTCTCCGCGAAGGTGACGGTCATCGGGGCTCCATTGTGCCGAAGGGGGCCGCGAACGGCTACTGGGCGGCGTGGAGATCGGAGCGCAGCGCCTGGGTCGCGCCGAGGTAGACGTGCCGCAGTGTGTGGCCGGCGGGCCCGTAATGGTGGACCATCGCCCGGATCACCCGCGGCATCGACCCGGGGACCGGGATCTCGCGACAGCAGAGGAGCGGAACCGAGTCGAGGCCTGCGGCGCGGGCCGCGACCGCCGGGAACTCGGCGTCGAGGTCGTCGGTGACGGTGAAGATGCAGCTGACCATCCCCTCCGGCGTCAGCTCGTTGCGCTCGATCAGCTCTCGCATCAGCTTGCCGGTCGCGCCCAGGATCGAGTCGGCGTCGTTGGCGTCGGCCTGGACCGCGCCCCGAACCGCGAAAAGCCGCTGTTCCCCGTCATTTCCCACGACAGCCATCTTCCCAGAGCCGGTAGCGTCGCCCCATGGCGATCCACACGACAGAGCTCCGAGCAGCGACCCAGGGCTACGGCGACGTCGTCGACGTCACCTCCGAGGTCGAGGCGGCGGTCGCCACCGCCGGCTGCGAGGAGGGCCAGGCGCTCGCCTTCGTCCGCGGCTCGACCGCGGCGATCACGACGATGGAGTTCGAGCCGGGCGGCGTTGCCGACCTGCGCGAGATGCTCGAGCGTCTGATCCCGGCAGCGGGCGAGTACGAGCACAACCGGCTCAACCACGACACCAACTCCCATGCCCACCAGCGGGCCTCGGTGGTCGGGCCCTCGGAGACGATCCCGGTCATCGGCGGCCGGCTGGCGCTCGGCACCTGGCAGCAGCTCGTCCTGATCGACTTCGACGACCGCCCACGCGAGCGCACCGTCCTCATCCAGGTCAGCGGGGCCTGAAGAGCCGACCCGCTAGCGGGGGGTCAGCTCGCGCAGGGCAGCAACCTCCTCATCGGTGAGGCGGCGGGCGGCGCCCTCGGCAAGGTCGCCGAGGGCGAGCGGCCCGAACCTGACCCGGCGCAGGGCGACGACGTCGTTGCCGATGGCCTCCGCCATCCGCCGCACCTGACGGTTGCGCCCCTCACGGAGGACGATCTCGATCTCCCGCTCGCCGAGCCGCTCGACCTCGGCCGGCGCCGTGATCCCGTCCTCGAGGTCGACCCCCGCGGCCAACCGCCGCAGGTCGGCCTCTGCCGGTGGCCGCCGCAGCTCGACGCGATAGGCCTTCTCGACTTCGTAGCGGGGATGAGTGAGCCGGTTCGCGAGCTCACCGTCGTTGGTCAGCAGCAGCAGCCCGGTCGAGTCGGCGTCGAGCCGCCCCACCGGGTAGAGCCGAGCCTCCGAGCCGACGAGCTCGACGACGGCTCGCCTCTTCCCCGGCTCGCGAGCGGTAGAGACGACCCCGGCGGGCTTGTTGACGGCCCAGACCTCGCGCCGCTCGGCTGCCACAGGCCTGCCATCGACCCTCACCTCGTCCCCATCCCCCACATCCCGCGCCGGATCCCTCACCACAACCCCATTCACCGTCACCCTCCCCGCGGCAACAATCTCCTCCGCCTTCCGACGCGACGCCACGCCGGAATGAGCTAGGTGTTTCGCGAGTCGCACGGGAGTCAGGCGGAGCGACCGACGGGCGGGGTGGCGGCCTTCTCCGGTTGAGCCTTCCCTCGGCACCGCGGAGTGTTTCCTGCCCCGAAGGGGCACAATCTCGAGTTCAGGCGAAACCGGGGTTGGCCGCCGCCCCGCCCCACAGTCACTCGCTCCGCTGTTCTCCCGCCTTGAGCAACCGCTCGCGGAGCTCCCTCTCATCCTCGGGCGTGGGGTCGAAGCTCGATGGATCGGGCAGCTGGTCGAGGCCCGTGAGGCCGAACAGCCGCTCGAACAGCTCGGTGGTCCTGAAGATCGTCGCCCCGAAGCGGGAGCGGCCCGACTCCTCGATCAGCCCGCGCTCGGCAAGCGTCTGGACCGCGGACTCCGAGGAGACCCCTCGAATCCGCGCCACCTCCGGACGCGAGACCGGCTGCAGGTAGGCCACGATCGCCAGCGTCTCGGATTGCGCCTGGGTCAGCGGTGGTGTCCGCGGCTTTGCCAGCAGGCGTCGCGCCGCGGCCTCGCTGGCCGGATCGCTCGCCAGGGTGAAGCCCCCCGCGACCTCGCGCAGGATTACCCCGCGGCGGCCCTCGCCGAGGTCATCGCGCAACAGCTCGATCGCCTCGCCGACCTGGCCCTCGGTCGCCTCGGTCGCCTCCACAAGGTCGGCCGCGGAGACCGGCTGCGGTGAGAGGAAGAGCAGCGCCTCGATCGTCCGCGCGAGGTCGCTCACGCCTGCGCCTCCTCCACGCGCCGGATCTCGATCGGCCCGAGCGGCTTTGCCTGCTTCCAGGTCACCTCGCCCTTGCGGTAGAGCTCGAGCAGAGCGAAGAGGGTGACGGCCTGGGTCAGCCGGTCCTCGCCGCCGAACTGATCGTCGAAGTCGATGCTGGGCCTCCCGGTGAGGGCATCGCGGAGCGCCCGCAGGCGGCGCTCGAGCGAGACGGTCGGCCGGATGTGGCTGATGTCGAGCGGCGGCGGTGTCGTCAACAGGTCACCGAGGGACGCCGCCAGACGCTCCGGGTCATAGACAGCGCTCGCGGCCTCAATCGCGACGCGGCGCAGCTCCGACGGCAATGGCGCCGAGCGGTAGAGATAGGGCCGCTCCGCCTCGAAGCGCTCGGTCAGCATCTCGGCGGCGTCGCGGTAGCGGCGGTACTCGAGCAGGCGCGCGAGCAGCTCCTCGATCGCCTCCTCGGGGCCGAGCTCCTCGAGCTCCTCGTCGGCGCCCGGCAGCAGCAGGCGCGACTTCAGCTCCAGCAGGGCGGCGATCAGGACGAGGAACTCGGTGGCGACCTCGAGCTCGAGCTCGCCCTGGCTCTCGAGGTGCTCGACGTAGGCGACGACGACCTCCGCCAGCTCGATCTCCAGGAGGTCGATCTCTTCGCGCAGCAGGATCGCCATCAACAGGTCGAACGGCCCCGCGAAGACGTCGAGCTCCAGATCCAGGTCGACAACGGTCATGACCGCAACCGTACCGCGCACGAGCGACGCCTACCCGCCGGCTTCCGACCGCGGAAGCGACGAGCGTCACAGCCTGGTTCTCGCGAGGAGCGAAGCAGAGGAAGTCGGCGGAATTTATGAAGAGCGGGAGCAGAGCACCCGGGCGGAATCTATTTCGGGCCCACGCCCATCACCTCGCGGACCTCGGCGACGATCGGCGCGGCGATCGCGCCCGCCTTCTCGGCACCGGCGGCGAGAACGGCCTCGAGTCCCCCCTCGTCCGGTCGCAGCTCGGCGTAGCGCTCCTGCACCGGAGCGAGCATCTCAACCACGCCCATCGGCGACGGCCTTCTTGAAGTCGCCGTAGCCCGCACCCTCGAACTCCCCCTCGATCTGCTCGGGAGCCGCGCCGCGGGCAACGGCGAGGATGTCGATCAGGTTCGTGATCCCGGCCTTGTCTGGCGCCCGCACGATCTCGCGCCCGGAGTCGGTGACGGCGCTGCCGAGCTTCTTGCGGATCGCGTCGGGCTCGTCGAGGACGAGGACGGTGCCGGCCTCGGTGCCGCCGGTCGTCGACATCTTCCGCTCCGGCTCCTGCAGGTCCATGATCCGGGCGCCGACCTCCGGGATGACCAGCTCGGGTACCACCAGCGTCTCGCCGAAGCGCTCGTTGAAGCGGCGGGCGATCTCCCGCATCAGCTCGACGTGCTGGCGCTGGTCGTCGCCGACCGGGACCTCGGTCGCCCGGTAGGCGAGCACGTCGGCGGCCATCAGCACCGGGTAGTAGAAGAGCGCCGAGGAGACCAGCTCGCGCTGCTTCGCCGACTTCTCCTTGAACTGGGTCATGCGGTTGAGGTCGCCGTGAGATGTGACGGCGGAGAGCAGCCAGGTCAGCTCGGTGTGCTCGCGCACGTCGGACTGGCGAAAGAGGATGCAGCGCTCCGGGTCGAGGCCGGAGGCCAGCAGGATCGCCGTCGTGTCGTAGAGGCGCTCGCGCAGCTCGGCCGGGTCGTAGGCGACAGAGAGCGCGTGCAGATCGACGATGCAGTAGATCGCCGGGTCGCCGCGATCCTGGTTCTCGACGTACTGGAGGATCGCCCCGATGTAGTTGCCGAGGTGCTTGCGGCCGGTCGGCTGGATCCCTGAAAAGACGACGGTGCTCACGCGGGGTGACTCTATGCAGGGCCGGGAGCGGGCGCTTCCTCGATCGCCCCGTCCGAGCGACCTTGGCCGCAGTCGGCGTCATGGCCGCACTCGCCGGCGGCGGCGGCACCCCGGGTCGGCACGGTCTCGACCCGGCGGCGCGGGTTCTCGATCCAGAGGCCGGAGACGATGCCGCCGATGATCATCAGGATGCCCCCGATCAGGATCCCGAGGTGGAAGGCCGAGGTCGAGGCATCGACCGACGCGCTGCGCACGCGATCGGCTTCGCCGGCCGCGCAGCTTGCCGGTGGCCGGAACCCCCAGCGGCTGTTCCTTCGCTTCGGAGACCGCCCTGGCCCCCGCAGCCGAGAGCGGCTGTGGGCCCAGATTCGACTCGACCATCGAGCCGAAGCTGGCCGAGATCACGGCCCCGAGGACGGCGATCGCGAGCAGGCCGGCGACCCGGGATACCCCGTTGTTGACCCCCGATGCGATCCCGACATGGCGTTCCTCGACCGAGTCGAGGACGGTCGCCGTCAGCGGCGCGACCGTCGCCGATAGCCCGAGGCCGAACACGATCAGCGCCGGCAGGACGTCGGCGGCGTAACTCGGTTCCGACCCCACGCGCAGCAGCAGCATCAGCCCGATCCCGCCGAGGATCGGCCCGACGCACATCGGCACCCGCGGCCCCACCCCGGACGCGATCCTCCCGAAGCGCGGCGAGAGGATGAACATGATGATCGAGATCGGAGTCGTCGCCAGGCCGGCCTGAAGCGGCGTGTAGCCGGCGACCTGCTGGAGGAAGAGCCCGACGAAGAAGAGCCCGCCGATCAGGCCCGGCGTAGGTGGACAGGGTCGTCAGGTTCGCGACCCAGAAGTTCCGAATCCTGAAGAGGCTGAGGTCGAGCAGCGGGTGGCGGGCGCGCGCCTCGCGGAGGATGAAGAGCGCGAAGCAGGCGACCCCGGCGACCATCGGCACCCAGACGATGGGATCACCCCAGCCGTGGGACGGCTGTTCGATCAGGGCGAAGACGGGCCCGCCGAGACCCGCCGCGGAGAGCGCGATGCCGGCCCAATCGATCCCGCGGAAGGCGTCGGGGTCGCGGCTCTCGCGCACCGAATGCAGCGTGAGGAGGATGGTGACTGCGATCAGCGGCAGGTTGACCCAGAAGATCGCCCGCCAGGAGATCGCCTGGACCAGCGCCCCGCCTCCGGCCGGGCCGAGCACGGTCGCGATCCCCGTCCACGCGGTCCAGGTCCCGACCGCCTTCCCCCGTGCCGCGCCCTCGAAGGTGGCGGCGACGATCGCGAGGGAGCCCGGAACCAGTAGCGCGCCGGCGACACCCTGCAGCGCCCGGGCGCCGATCAGCATCCCGGTGGTCGGGGCGACCGCGCACAGCGCCGAGGTCACACCGAAGGCCGCCAACCCGATCACGTAGATCCTCCGCCGCCCGAACTGGTCGCCGAGCGAGCCGCCGACCAGAAGCAATGAGACGAGCGAGAGGGCGTAGGCCTCGACCACCCACTGCTGGCCGGAGAGGCCGGAGTTGAGGTCATCGCCGATGGCGGGCAGCGCGACGTTGACCACGGTGGCGTCGAGGAAGACGACGATCGAGCCGAAGATCGTCGCCACGAGCGTCAGCAGCTGTTGGCGGGACACCCCTTCGAGTCTAGGGAGCGGCGGCGATCACTCCGGCTCCTCGCGCAGCTGCTGGGCGGGGGTGAAGAAGTTGCGGTAGGCGAGCATGGTCGCCAGCAGGCCGGCGATCGCGACGCTGCCGAGCAGCGAGTAGAGGAGGATCAGCTGCAGCCGGACCGCATCGGTCGGGTTGGCGCCGGCGAGGAGCATCCCGACCATCGTCCCCGGGAAGAAGATCAGCCCGGTCGTCTTGGTCGAGTCGACGAGGGTGATCATCCCGGAGCGGAGCGAGCGCCTGACGATCGGCAGCGCCGCTTCGCGGGCGGTCGCCCCGAGCGCCAGGGTCGCCTCGATCCTCGCCCGGCCGTCGCCGACCTCGTCGCCGAGGCGGTTGAGCGCCACCGCGGAGGCGGTCATCGAGTTGCCGATCACCATCCCGCCGACCGGGACCAGGTAGCGAGGCGTCGGTTCGAAGATGCCGAGGAGGACGACGAGCCCGAGCGTCGTTGCGGCGGCGACGGCGAGCGAGATCAACAGCGGCCAGAACGCGTTCGGGACGCTCTTCGCGCGGCCCCGCGCCGTCAGCGCCCCGAACAGGACCATCACCGCCAGCAGCGCCACCACCAGCCAGATCGAGTCGACGTCGAAGATCAGCTTGATCGCGTACCCGATCAGGGTCAGCTGGACGATCGAGCGGACGGTCGCGATCACGATGTCGCGCTCGAGGTCCGCCTCCTGCCAGCGCGATATGGCGGCGGCGATCGCGACCAGGACCAGCGACGCGGCGACCTGCCAGAGCGCGACGTGGATCGAGGTGGTCACCGCGGCGCCGCCGCCGGCACCGGCCTGCCGCCCTCGATCCGGATCACCCGCTCGCTCATCCGGTCTGCCTGCTCGGGGTCGTGGGTGACGAGGACGAGCGAGATGCCGAGCTCTCGCCGCAGGTCGGTCAGGGTGCGCTCGATCGCGTCCCGTGCGTCGCGGTCGAGCGCCGAGGTCGGCTCGTCGAGGAGGAGGACGTCCGGGTCCTGGACGAGCGCTCTGGCCAGCATCGCCCGCTGCTGCTCGCCGACCGAGAGCCGGGCGACGTCGCGGCCCGCGAACTCGGCGCCGAGGCCGGCGAGGCGCAGGCATCGGTCGGAGTCGGGCGGTTTCCCCGCGAGGGACGCCGCGTACTCGATGTTCGACTCGACGGTTCCCTCGAGCAGCGCCGGGAGCTGAGGAACGAGCGAGACCTCGCGTCGCAGCCGCAGCGGGTCCCGGCCGGCGATCGGCTCCCCCCGATAGGAGATCGAGCCGCGGTCGGGATCGGCGAGGCGGTTGAGGAGACGCAGCAGGGTCGACTTGCCGCTGCCCGACGGCCCGACGACCGCGGTCGCACCCTCCGGCACCTCGGCGTCGAAGGACTCGAGGACGCTCCGGCCGCAGCGGGCCAGGCAGACGTCGCTTAGCTCGAACAGCACGCCGCGGATCTTCTCACCGCGCCAAAGCGCAAGAACGCTCCCGGCAGCGGGGTCGGGGAAGGGACGACGGTGGATGATTGGAACAATCCGGGTAGGTGATGCCCTGATGGCCAGAGCTATATGGAGCGGCTCGATCAGTTTCGGGCTGCTGAACGTGCCCGTGAAGCTCTACAGCGCGGTCGCCCGCCGCGGGATCTCGCTGCGCGAGCTGCGCGAGTCCGACGGCGCCCGCATCCGCCACCGCCGGGTCGCCGAAGGGACCGACGAGGAGGTCCCCTACGAGAAGATCATCAAGGCGTTCGAGATCACACCGGACCGCTACGTGCCGCTGACCAAGGAGGAGATGGCGGCCCTGGCGCCTGAGAAGACCCGTGCGATCGAGGTCCAGGACTTCGTCGACCTCGACCAGATCGACCCGATCTACTTCGACAGCCCCTATTACCTTGGGCCGGCGGACGGAGCCGAGAAAGCGTATTCGCTGCTCGCCAAGGCGATGGAGGAGACCGGAAAGGTCGCGATCGCCCGCTTTGTCTTCCGCAACAAGGAGCACCTGGCGGCGCTGCGCCCCAATGACGGCGTCCTGACGCTGACGACGATGCGCTTCGCCGACGAGGTCGTCCCCCCGGGAGAGCTCGACGACGTCCTCCCCACGAAACAGCCGAAGGTCGCCAAACGCGAGGTCGAGATGGCCGAGCAGCTGATCGACTCCCTGACCCGGGAATTCGACCCGAGCGCCTACCGAGACGAGTACCGCGAGGAACTCCTTGCCCTGATCGAACGCAAGGCCGAAGGCAAGGACGTCCTGGCCGGCGTCTCGACCGAGGAGCCGAAGGCGACCAAGGCCCCCGACCTGATGGCCGCGCTCGAGGAGAGCATCGCCGCCGTCAAAGGCAGGGCGGACGGCAAGGCGAATGGCAAGGCGGCGAAAAAAACGCCGAAACGGAAACGCAAAGCCGCGCCGAAAAAACGCTCCTCGCCCGCCAAGGCGAAATCCGCCAAGTAGGCCGTGCCGAAGGACACCCACGTCGAGGTCGACGGGCGTGAGCTCAAGCTCACCAACCTCGACAAGGTCCTCTACCCGGATGCCGGGTTCACGAAGGGCGAGATGGTCGACTACTACGCACGCGTCGGGCCGACGATGGTCCCCCATCTGAACGGCCGCGCGGTGACGCTGCGCCGCTTCCCCGAAGGGGTCGACGACCTCGACTCCGCCTTCTTCGAGAAGCGCTGCCCCAAGCACCGGCCGAAATGGGTGAAGACGGCATCGGTCCGGGCCGGCCCGCGCTCGGGCAACATCGACTTCTGCGTCTGCGACAGCCTCCCCACGCTGGTTTGGATGGCGCAGCTGGCGGCGATCGAGCTGCATCCCTCGCTCTCGCGTTCGCGGGCGCCGAACCGGCCGACCGTCCTCGCGTTCGACCTCGATCCGGGCCCGCCGGCCGACGTCGTCGATTGCTGCCGGGTCGCGCTGCGGCTGCGCGACCTGTTCGACCACTTCGGGATCGAGGCCTTCCCGAAGACATCGGGCTCCAAGGGCCTCCAGGTCTACGTCCCGCTCAACCGCAAGGACGTCAGTTACGAGGAGACCAAACCGCTTGCGAAAGCGATCGCCCAGCTGCTCGAAAAGGAGACGCCCGACAGGGTCGTCTCGAAAATGAAAAAGGTCGACCGCCGGGGCAAGGTCTTCGTCGACTGGTCCCAGAACCACCGCAGCAAAACGACGATCTCGGTCTACTCGATGCGGGCCCGCGAACGGCCGACCGTCTCGACGCCGGTCACCTGGGATGAGGTCGAGCACGCCGCCGAGAACGGCGACGCCGCCTCGCTCGTCTTCGAGTCCGGCGACGTGCTGGAGCGGATCGAGAACCACGGCGACCTCTTCGCCCCGGTGCTCGAGCTTGAACAGGAGCTGCCGAACCTCTGACCGATGATCGTTGGTAATTTAGCCTTCCTTTAGGCGCGAGGAGGATGACTTTTGGGGATGTCTCGTATCCGGCCGCTTCTCGTCTGCCTCGGCGCCGCTCTGCTCCTGGCGGCCGTCCTCCCCCAGCTCGCCCTCGCGGTCCGCTACGTCAAACCGAAAGGCGCGACCACGGGGAGTTGCCCCGAAAGCGAACCCTGCCGAATCGACCGCGGGATCAACAAAGCCCCGGAAGGCGAAGAGGTCGTGATCCTTGCGGGGAACTACTCGATCGGCGGGATCGAAAAAATCGAGACGACGAAAGCGCTGAACATCCACGGGACGAGCCCGGCCGAACCGCCGCACATCGCGACTTCCACCGACATCGGCGAGATGCTGACGCTGGGAGCCGGGACCCGGCTCACGGACGTCGAAATCGAAGATAAGGCGGATTCGTATTTCGGGTGTGCCGAACTCGGCCCCGGCTCGACGATCGAAAGGGTCCGGGTCGTCTCGAGCGGACAGTCCGGGATCATCACCCACGAAGTGACCATCCGCGACAGCATCTTCGTCGACTCGGGTGAAGGCGGCGCGGCGCTCTTCCTCGTCGGACCGGGCACCAGCACCGTTCGCAACGTCACCTCCCTGGCGACCGCCTTCTTCGGCTTCGCAATGGCCGTCAGCACGACCAACTCGGTTGAGTCCGCGGCGGCTATCAGCAACTCGATCCTCTTCTCCGGGTCCGTCGGGACGGACGTCTCCCTGCAGGCCGAAGAATCGGGCAGCAAGGCCCGAGTGGTGCTGGACCACTCGAACTTCGACCCGAATGCGGTCAGGACCTACGGCAAAGGGATGGACACCAAGACGCTGGGTGCGGGCAACCAGGACTCTCAGACCACACCGCCCCAATTGGTCGACCTCGCGACGGGTGACGCCCACGAGACCGCCGGCTCGCCCACGATCGACGCGGGGCTCTCCTCACCCGATCTCGGTGCCCTCGACTTCGAGGGCGACGCTCGCGTGATGGGCTCCGCGCCGGACATCGGCGCCGACGAGTACATTTCGAGCGCGCCGCCGCCCCCGCCACCGGGTGTCAGCCGACCCAAGATCAGCAGCCTGAAGCTGAAGCGCAAGGCATTCCGGGTCAAGGGCGGGAAGAAGGAGAAGCGCGGCACCGCATTCGCCTTCACCCTCGACCAGGTGGCGGACGTGACGATCACCGTGCGCAGGGTCGTGAAGCGAAAGCGCAAGACCGCGTTCCGCAAGGTGGGGCAGCTGACCGCCCGCGGCAGCGCCGGTAGTGACACGATCGCCTTCTCCGGACGATTCGGCCACACGGCGCTCCCCCCGGGCTCCTACCGTGCCGACCTCGTCGCCGCAGGCCCGGGCGGCAGCTCGGACCCGGTATCGGTCCGGTTCCGCGTGCTCACCCCCTGAATCAGCCGCCAGCGCAAGGTTTTTCCCGGCTGTTGTCCACTACGACGAGGCCGTCGGCGGCGTCGCCGGGGTCTTCGACGGCTGGCCTCAGCGCCGGCAGCTCGTCGATCCGCGTGACCCAGGCGGTCATCCGCTGATCATGACCGGGCCGGGCGCGAGCACGTCCGGGTCGTGGCCCGGGAGGATCGTGAGCCCCTCTTCTCGGAGGCCGCGAAGGCGCTCGGCGGAGCGGCGCTGGGCATCGAAGTCGGCGGCGAAGGCCGGGAAGCGCGGGTCATCGAGGACGTCGGCGAAGTGGGCGACGTCGGCACCGATCACGACCACGCCGACCCTGACCGATTGGTGCCCGGTGCTGTGCCCGGGAGTGCTGAGGAGCTCGACCGAACCGTCGCCGAGCAGGTCGTGGTCGCCGTCGACGAGGACGACCTCCCGATCCTGAACGGCGTAGTCGCCCGGCTGGAAGAAGTTGAGCTCGATTCCGGCGTCGTCATGGGCGGCCTCCCATTCGGCCCGTTGGACGACGATCGGGACGCTCTCGGGGACGAGCGCGAGCCCGCCGGCGTGATCGAAGTGCAGGTGGGTGAGCACGACGCGGGTCAGCGAGGCGAGGTCGACCTGCTCGGCGATCGAGGCCTCCTGCTCGGTCCTGAACACGACCAGCGTCTCGTCGTCGTAGTGGCCGACCGTGTCCCCTGCGGCGTCGGGGTGCAGCCCGGTGTCGACCAGGATCCGCTCGGAGCCCGTCTCGATCAGATAGGCGGGGACCGGCACCCTGGAAGGGCGACCGGGATCCTCTTCGCCTTGGCGCCACACCCCGGCGGGAGCGGTCATCCAGCCGACGTTGAAGCGCTCGAGCCTCACTCAGAGGGGCTGCCGGACGACCGGCCTGCGGGTTGCCTTGACCTCGTCGAGGCGCCGGACCGGGGTCGAGTAGGGGGCCTGTTTCGCGACATCCGCGTCCCCCTCGGCCTCGGCCAGGATCCGCTCGATCGCCTCGGCGAAGGCGTCGAGGCTCTCCTTAGTCTCGGTCTCGGTGGGCTCGACCATCAGCGCCTCCTCGACGAGCAGCGGGAAGTAGACGGTCGGCGGGTGGAACCCGAAATCGAGCAGGCGCTTGGCGAGGTCGAGGGTCGCGATCCCGAGCTCGCGCTTCATCGGCTTGCCGGAGAGGACGAACTCGTGCATGCAGTGGCGGTCGAACGCGACCGGCAGGTGCTTGCCGGCGCGGCCCGCCGCCAGCCTCGCCTTCAGGTAGTTGGCATTCAGGACCGCGGTCTCCGAGGCCTCCGCGAGCCCGTCGGCGCCGAGGCTGAGGATGTAGGCGTAGGAGCGGACGAAGACGCCGAAGTTCCCCTGGAACCCACGCAGGCGCCCGATCGACTTCGGCCGGTCGAGGTCGAGGTCGAAATAAAAGGCTTCGCCTCGTTCCGCTCGCGAATTCATCAGACCGTCACGCTCGCTCCACGTAGGCTCGCCATTCACCATCGGCCGTCGCACCACCTGTGGCCGCGGCAGGAAGGGCTCGATCCGGTCCGAGACGGCGATCGGCCCGGCGCCGGGGCCGCCGCCGCCGTGGGGCTGGCTGAAGGACTTGTGGAGGTTGACGTGGACGATGTCGAAGCCCATGTCGCCGGGCCGCGAGTGGCCCATGACCGCGTTGAGGTTGGCGCCGTCGTAATAGAGCGTCCCGCCCGAATCGTGGATCAGGCTCGCGATCTCGGCGATGTTCTCGTCGAACAGCCCGAGCGTGTTCGGGTTGGTCAGCATCAGGCAGGCGACGTCGTCGTCGATCTTCGCGCGCAGGTCGTCCATCTCGACCCCGCCCTGCTCGTTGGTCGCGACCTTGACCGCCTCGTAGCCGGCCATCGTCACCGATGCGGGGTTGGTCCCGTGCGAGGTGTCGGGCGCAAGCACCTTGGTCCGCTCTTCGGCGCGGTCGGCGTGGAACGCGCGGGTCAGCAGCAGGCCGGCGAGCTCGCCGTGGGAGCCGGCCGACGGCTGCAGGCTGACGTGCGGCAAGCCGCAGATCTCTGCCAGAGACTCCTGCAGCAGCCACATCAGCTCGAGCGCCCCCTGCGCCCGCCGCGGGTCCTGCGCGGGATGCAGCCGGGCGTGGCCGGGCAGCGCCGCGACGCGCTCGTTGAGGCGCGGGTTGTGCTTCATCGTGCAGGAGCCGAGCGGGTAGAAGCCCGTGTCGAGGTCGAAGTTCCGCCGCGAGAGGCGGTTGTAGTGTCGGACGATCTCGGGCTCGGCGACCTCGGGAAGCCGCGGCGGCTCGGGGCGCAGGAGGCTTGCGGGGATCAGGTCCTCGAGCGGGGGCTCGGGGACTTCGGCCTCGGGCAGGACCGCCGCCCTCCGCCCCGGCTTCGAGCGCTCGAAGATGGTCAGCACGGCTTCGTCCTGCTGGTTCACACGGCCACCGCCTCGGCCGACACCGCGGCGCCCAGCGCGTCCGCAAGCTGGTCGATCTGGGAACGGGTGCGGCGCTCGGTTATCGCGATCAGGAGACCGTCCTCGAACTCGGGGTACTCGCGGCCGAGTGGGTAGCCGGCGGCGATGCCGCGCTCGGCGCAGCGGTCCAGCACGCGGTCGACCGGCGCGCCGAGGCGGACCGCGAACTCGCGCGCAACCGGCGCGTCGTGGAGCAGCTCGACCCCGTCGACCGCCGCCACCCGCTCGCGGGCGTAGGCGGTGCGGCGGACGAGCAGCTCGCCCAGCTCGCGGTACCCCTCGCGGCCGAGCCAGGCCAGGTGGACCATCGCCGCCAGCGCGTTCAGCGCCTGCGCGGTGCAGATGTTGTGGGTCGCTTTCTCACGCCGGATGTGCTGCTCGCGGGTCTGCAGCGCGAGGACGAAACCGCGGCGGCCATCGACGTCGTCGGTCTCCCCGGCGATCCGACCCGGCATCCGCCGGATCAGGTCCTCGGTGCCGCAGAAGAACCCGAACGAGGGGCCGCCGAAATCGAGCCGGTTGCCCAGCGGCTGCCCCTCGCCGAGCGCGATGTCGGCGCCGCACCCCCCCGGCGGGCGGAGGACGCCGAGAGTCATCGGGTCGGTGGCAACGGCGAGCAGCGCGCCGTGCTCTCTCGCCGCGGCGCCGAGCGCCTCGACGTCCTCGATCGCGCCGAGAAAGTTCGGGCTCTGGAGGAAGACCACGGCGGTCTCCTCATCGACCGCCTCGGCGAGCGCCGCGGCGTCGGTGAGGCCTCCGTCGAGGCCGACCTCGACGACCTCTGAGCCGAAGCCCCGCGAGTACGTGGTGAGCGTCTCCCGGCTGTGGGGATGGACCCCCCGGGAGACGACGAAGCGGCGGCGGCCGGTTGCGCCGATCGCCAGGTACCCGGCGGAGGCGACCGAGGAGGGCCCCTCGTAGAGGCCGGCGCTGGAGACCGGCAGCCCGGTCAGCTCCGACATCGCGGTCTGGAACTCGAACATCGCCTGCAGCCCGCCCTGGGATATCTCCGGCTGGTAGGGCGTGTACGGAGTGAGGAACTCGGAGCGCTGGGTGATCGCGTCGACGATCGCCGGCACGTAGTGGTCGTACATACCGGCGCCGATGAAGCAGGCCTCCTCCTCGGCGTCCGCGTTGCGGGCTGCGAGCGCCGCAAGGTGCTCGTAGACCTCGGGCTCGCTCTTGCCCTCGGGCAGCGCCAGCGGCCGCCCGAGGCGGAGCGGCTCGGGGACCTGGTCGAAGAGATCTGCGACCGACTCGACCCCGATCGCGGCCAGCATCTCGGCCCGATCGTCGGGCGTTACGGACGTGTAGCGGCTCACGGCTAAAGGCTAGCTGTCACAAATTTCGCGCTTTGCTCGCTGCCCAAAAGAAACAGATATGGATTGCTTGCTCACTCCGCGCTCAAGAGCAGATTGCGGTAGTCGGCCGCCGCGAGCAGCGAGTTGGTCTCAGAGGCGTCGGTCAGCCTGACCTTGATCAGCCAGCCCTCCCCGTAGGGATCCTCGTTGACCTTCTCGGGCGCGTCCTCGAGGGCGTCGTTGACCGCGGTGATCTCGCCGGAGAGGGGCGCGATCACGTCGGAGACCGCCTTCACCGACTCGACCTCGGAGTAGGAGGCGTCCTTGGAGACGGTCGAGCCAACCGCGGGCGGGTCGTAGAAGACGACCTCGCCGAGCGAGTCCTGGGCGTACCAGGTGATCCCGAACGTGGCCTCGTCCCCCTCAACCCGCGCCCAGTCGTGCTCGGGGTGGTACAGCAGGTCGTCGGGGTAGCTGGCGTCGGCCACTTTCACTTCTCCTTTTCGTAGAGGGGCTTGGACGCTATCCGGGCAGGGCGCCGCCTGCCGCGGACGTCGATCTCGACCTCGGTCCCGGGCTCGGCCAGATCGGCGCGGACGTAGCCCATCCCGATCCCGATCTCGAGCGACGGCGAGAAGCTCCCGGATGTGACGACACCGACCTCCTCGCCGGCGGCCAGGATCGGATTGCCCTGGCGGGCGATCCCGGCGCCCTCGATCCTGAACGGGGCCAGCTTCTCGGCGGTCCCCTCGGCGCGGGCGCGCGCGATCGCCTCGGAGCCGACGAACCCGGTCGACTCGACACAGCACCACCCGAGGCCGGCCTCGATCGGGTTGCGCTCGGAGGTGAGGTCGTTGCCGTGGAGGTGGAAGCAGACCTCGAGCCGGAGCGTGTCGCGGGCACCGAGGCCGCAGGGGACGACGCCCGCGTCGAGCAGCTCGACCCAGATCGCCGGCGCGATCTCGGGGTCGATCAGGAGCTCGACCCCGTCCTCGCCCGTGTATCCGGTCCCGCAGGCGAGGGCCGGCCGCTGCCCGATCCGGACCGTCGCGACGTGCATCCGCGGCGGCAGCTCGATCCCGAGCGTGGGGGCGACGATGCGGCGGGCGTGCGGCCCCTGGACGGCAAGCATCGCGTAGCGGTCGGCGACGTCGCGGACAGCGACGTCGAACTCCCGGCTCCAGCGCCCGAGCCAGGCGAGGTCCGAGTCGTGGTTCGCCGAGTTGGTGACGATCAGGTAGCGGTCGCCGCCGAGCCGGTAGGTGAAGAGGTCGTCGAGGACGCCGCCCTCCTCGTTGCACAGGCACGAGTACTGGGCGCCGCCGACGGCGATCGCGGCGACGTCGTTGGAGAGCACCCGCTGCAAGAAGGCGAGCGCGCCGGGGCCCTCGACCTCGACCTCGCCCATGTGGGAGACGTCGAACACCCCGGCATGGGTGCGTACCGCCGTGTGCTCCTCGATGATCCCGTCGTACTGAACCGGCATCTCCCAGCCGGCGAATGGGACGAGCTTGGCGCCCCCCTCGCGATGGCGATCGAACAGCGGAGTGCGTTGGAGGTTCTCGACAGCCACGGAGCCAGGCTATCTTGACAATCGAGCCTGGTGACACATCTGAGATGACTGACGCGGCGTCGAACTGGCAGCCCGACCCGGAGGAGCTCCGGGCGACTCACGCAGCCGTCTCCGAGACGGTCAAGGAAACGCCCGTGTTCAGCCTCGGGGAGCTCTCCCGCCGCTGCGGCGGCAAGGTCGTCCTCAAGGCCGAGAACATGCAGCGCACCGGGTCCTTCAAGCTGCGCGGCTCGCTCGCGAAACTGGCCGACCGCAACGCGGGGAACTGCCGGGGCGTGGTCGCCGGGAGCGCCGGGAACCACGGCCAGGCGCTCGCCTACGCGGCCCGAGCCCGCGGCATCCCATGCACCGTCTTCATGCCCGAAGACGCCGCGATCTCGAAGGTCGACGCGGTCAGCGCGTTCGGCGCCGGCGTCGTGCTGGAGGGGAGCGCGATCGACGAGTGCCTCGAAGCCGCCAAACGGCTGGCCGAGCAGAACGACCTCCTGTTCGTGCATCCCTTCGACGACCTCGACGTGATCCGGGGCCAGGCCGGCGTCGGCCTCGAGCTGCGCGAGCAGGTCCCCGACCTGGCGAAGGTGATCGTCCCGGTCGGCGGCGGCGGGCTGATCAGCGGGATTGCGGCGGCGCTCGAGTCCGGCGGCGGCGGGGTCGAGATCGCCGGGGTCCAGGCGGCAGGGTGCGCCGCCTTCGCCCTCTCGCTGGAGAGCGGCACGCCCCAGGCGGTCACCGTGCCCTCGACGATCGCCGACGGGATCGCGGTCAAGCGACCGGGGGACCTGACCCTCGAGCTTGTCCGCCGCTGGGTCGAGGAGGTCGTCGCCGTCGACGACGACGCGATAGCCGAGGCGATGGTCTTCCTCGTCGAGTACGGGAAGCTCGTGACCGAGGGGGCCGGCGCGGTCGGCGTCGCCGCGCTGCTGAGCGGCGCCCTTCGCCCGGCCGAGACGGGGACGACCGCCGTCGTCCTCTCGGGAGGGAACGTCGACGCGCACGTCCTCGCCGAGGTGATCAACCGGCACCAGACCGGGATCGGGCGCCGGTCCCGCCTCTTCTCGAAGATCAGCGACCGCCCCGGCGGGCTCGTCGACTTCCTCCAGATCATCGCCCGCGCCGGGGGCAACGTCCTCGACGTGACCCACGTCCGCGACGGCGTCTCGCTGCACGTCAAGGAGACCGGAGTCGAGGTCCTGGTCGAAAGCCGCAGCGAGCTCCACGGCGACGAGCTCCTCGCCCGGCTCGCCGAGTCCGGCTACGAGGTCGAGGAGCTGGGCCCGCGCTGAGCGGGGCCCGGCTATTCCTGGAGGAAGCCGGGGACTTCGATGTCGTCGTCGGAGACCCGCAGTTTGCGGATGTCGGTGTCGTCGGCGGAGATCCGCGGCCTGCTCTCGTAGCGGCGGCGCACCCGCTGCGGCGAGCGGGCGAGGAGCTCGAAGCCCTCGAACCCGGTCGCGATCACGGTCACGCGGACCTCGTCGCGCATCGACTGGTCGACGACCGAGCCGAAGATGATGTTGGCGTTGTCGTCGGCCTCGGCCTGGACGAGCTGGGCGGCCTCGTTGACCTCGAACAGGCCGAGGTCCTCGGGGCCGGTGATGTTGAGGAGCATCCCGGTCGCGCCCTTGATCGACTCCTCGATCAGCGGCGAGGTGATCGCCGCCTTGGCGGCGTCGATCGCCCGCGCCTCGCCGGAGGCCGCGCCGACCCCCATCAGGGCCGAACCGGCGTCGCGCATGATCGTCCGCACGTCGGCGAAGTCGAGGTTGATCAGGCCGGGGATCGTGATCAGGTCGGTGATGCCCTGGACGCCCTGGCGGAGGATGTCGTCCGCCTGGCGGAAGGCCTCGAGCACGCTGGTGCGGCGCTCGACCGCCTGCAGCAGCTTCTCGTTCGGGACGATGATCAGGGTGTCGACGTTGTTGCGAAGTTTCTCGATGCCCTCGAGCGCCTGCTGCATCCGCCGTTTGCCCTCGAACTCGAACGGCTTGGTCACGGCGCCGACGGTGAGGGCGCCGATCTCCTCCTTGGCGATCTCGGCGATGACCGGCGCCGAGCCGGTCCCGGTGCCGCCGCCCTCGCCGGCGGTGACGAAGACCATGTCGGCGCCCTTCAGCGCCTCCTTGATCTCGTCGCGGCTCTCGGCAGCGGCGCCGGCGCCGACCTCCGGGTTGCCGCCGGCCCCGAGGCCGCGGGTCAGCTCCTGCCCGATCGAGAGCTTGATGTCGGCGTCGCAGGCCTGCAGGGCCTGGGCGTCGGTGTTGACGGCGATGAACTCGACGCCGCGGATCCCGGCGTCGACCATCCGGCTGACGGCATTGGTACCCCCGCCGCCGGCCCCGACGACCTTGATCACCGCAAGGTAAGTGGATTCCATCTCCCGATTTCTCCATGTCCGACCCCTGGCGGGCCGGCTATGCCCCAGTCCTCGGCAGGACTGGCAATTGAGTTGAGCCTTGGTTCCGTCCGAGGCTTCAGCAAGGCTTAAGAGTTCTTGCCTTCACAGTAACCTCGGAAATTGCGCTCAACGTAGGGCAAATTCGGCCCTCTGTCAAACCGGCGGGACGCATCCTGCAGCCGAACTGTCTCAACCACTACTTGAGGGTTTGCCGAGTCTGAGCCTACGGTCGAGGGTTCATTCGGCCGGTGGCAGAACGTGCCCGGAGCCGCCGACCGCGGGCCTGCGCGGCGCCTGAACGTCGACGTAGTCGAGCGTTTCGGTGGCGGGATCGGCGAGCACGGCGGCGGCCGAGCGCCACTTCAGTTGCGCCTGGGTGGCGTCCCCGAACCGGATTTCGATCCCCGAGCTGAGTTCGACGCTGACCCCGTCTTCGCCGTAGGACGTGCTCGCGAGGTACGGGCGGAGGCCGCCGGGAGCGGCGGCGAGCACCCGGACCTGTTCGAGCATCGGGCCGCGCAGCTGGCCGCTCTTCGGCGCCGCAGCGGTCGGCAGCAGCGGCAGCGAGCCTTCTTCGGGCGCCGGCATGCTCTCCAGGACCCTGCCCGTCGAGTCGACGCCGAGGGCGCCGGAGCCGACGCCGATCGCCGCGACCGGCGCCGGCACGGTAAGCGTCGGCTCGACCGTCTTCGTGGCGATCACGAAGTGATAGATCGCGCCGATCGCGATCACCGCGAGGACGACGATGATCATCGTCCGCCTCACAGCGTCCAATCTTCGGGCATCTCGACCTCTCCGAGCAGCTGGACCTCGGGCTCGAGGACGATCCCGAACCGCTCGTGGACCCGACGGCGGCCGGCGGCCATCAGCTCGAGGACATCGGCGGTGCTCGCCTCGCCGGTGTTCTCGACGAAGTTCGCGTGCTTCTCCGAGAACCGCGCCCCGCCCCTGACGAGGCCACGGCTCCCGGCCTCCTCGAGGAGCTGTCCGGCGGTCCGACCCTCGGCCCGCGGGTCGTCGGGGTTCTTGAAGGTCGAGCCGAAGGTCTTGATCCCGGCCGGCTGAGCCTCGTGCCGGCGCTCGCGCATCGCCGCCATCGTCGCCCTGACCTGCGCCGGGTCGGCCGCGGTGAGGACGAAACCCGCCGCGGCGATGACCTCGGCCGGGCCGAGGTTGCTGCTGCGGTAGGCGAACCCGAGATCCTCGGGGCGGCGGCGGTCGCGACCTCCGGGAGAGCAGACGTCGACCCACTCGAGCACCTCCGCCAGCTGGCCCCCGTAGGCGTTGGCGTTCATCCTCACCGCGCCGCCGACCGTGCCGGGGATGTTGACCCCGAACTCGAGGCCGGAGAGCCCCCACTCGGCGGCCCTCGTCGCCACCGAGGGAAGCCTCGCGCCGCCCCCGGCGCGCAGGCTCTTGCCGTCGCGCTCGACGACCGCCAGCCCTGGGCCGAGCTTGATCGCCAGCCCGTGGAAGCCGTCGTCGGCCACCAGCAGATTCGAACCGGATCCGATGACGCCCACCGGCAGGCCCTCGGCATCGGCCCACCCCACCAGCTCGGACAGCGCATCCGCGTCCTCGGGGCGGGCGAACCAATCGGCGTCGCCGCCGGTGCGGACGGTCGTCAGCCGCGCCAAGGGGTACTCGCGCTCGACCCCCTCCGGCGCGTTCATCCGGCACCGCCGGATTCGAGCAGGACGTCGGCGAGCTCGTGGATGCTGCCGGCGCCGATCGTGACCAGGATCGCCCCCGGCCCAAGCTCCGGCCCCAGAACGGCGGCGGCGCGGTCGCGGTCGGGCAGCCAGAGCACTCTGCGGCCACCCATCCGGTCGGCGGCGGCGCGGGCGACATCGAGGCCGCTGACCCCGGCGAGCTCGCCGACCGGCTCCTCGCGCGCCGGGTAGACATCGAGGACGGCGACCTCGTCGGCGAGCGCGAGCGCCGACCCCAGCTGCTCGGCAAAGGCCTTCGTCCGCGAGTAGAGGTGGGGCTGGAAGACCGCGATCAGGCGCTCCGGCGCAAGCTCGCGGAGCGCAACGATCGCCGCCCGGACCTCGGTCGGGTGGTGGCCGTAGTCGTCGTAGATGCGGGCCCCCGCTCGCTCGCCCCTCAGCTCCAGCCGCCTGCGCACTCCGGGGAAGTCCGCGAGCGAGCCGGCGGCGGCGTCGAGATCGGCCCCGGCGAGCCCGGCGGCCGCCAGCGCGGCGCGGGCGTTCATCAGGTTGTGGCGCCCCGGAACGGCGAGCCGCAGACCGGCCGGGCCCGGGCCGTCCGCGTCGAAATGGGCGACCTCGGCCGCCTCCGCCCCGAGGGAATCGAGGCCGGCGCCGGCGGGCACGACGACCGCCTGCGCGGGCTCGGCGAACCGCGCGAAGGCCGCCCGCAGCTCTGCGATCGATCCCCAGTGGGAGTGGTGGTCCATCTCGAGGTTTGTGACGACCGCCACCTCGGGGCGCAGGCGGAGGAAGCTCGCGTCGCTCTCGTCGGCCTCGGCGACCACCCACTCGCCCTCGCCCCAGCCGGCGTTGGCGGGCGCGCCGCCGGGGCCGAGGCCCGGTACCTCGCCGCCGACGAAGAAGGCGGGGCCGGCGCCGGTTGCCCGCAGCGCCCAGGCCGCCATCGCCGCGGTCGTCGTCTTTCCGTGTGTCCCGGCGACGGCGAGCAACCGCTTCTCGGCGCAGAGCTCGGCCAACAGCTCGCCGCGGTGGTGGACGGTAAGGCCCCGCTCGCGGGCGAGCGCGAGCTCGGGATTGTCGTCGGCGATCGCGGTCGAGACGATCACCTCGGCACTCTCCGGCAGGTTCGAGGCGTCGTGGCCGACCGCCGGCTCGAGCCCGGCTGCGCGCAGCCGCTCCATGTAGGAGGAGTCGGACCGGTCGCTGCCGCCGACCTCGGCGCCCAGCTCGGCGCAGACGAGGGCCAGCCCGCTCATCCCGGCGCCGCCGATCCCGATGAAGTGCATCCGCCGGCCGGCCCACTGACTCATCGCTTCGCGCTTCCCGCCGCGCTTAAGACCTCGTCGGCGATCCGCCGGGCGGCATCCGGCAGCGCCAGGCCCCGCGATGCCGCCGCCATCGCCTCGAGCTTCACGGGTTCTCCGAAGAGGCCGGTGACGGAGTCGAGGAGCCGCTCCGGCCCGAGCTCGGCGTCGGCGATCACGATCGCGCCCCCCGCCCGCTCCATCCAGGCCGCGTTGGTCGCCTGGTGCCCGGCCGCCGCGTGCGGATAGGGGACGAGGATCGCGGGCCGCCCGGTCGCGGTGACCTCGAAGATCGAGCCGCCGGCCCGGCCGAGGACGAGGTCGCTCGCCGCCAGGCACTGGCCGAGGTCGGGCTCGTACTCGAGCAGCTCGTAGCGATCGTTGTGCGGCGCCGAGGCGAGCCGCGGCTTCAGCTCGGTGTAGTCGCGGCGGCCGGCGACGTGGACGACGTGGAAGTCGCGGCCCTCGCGCTCGGCGAAGGCGGCCACAGCGCACTCGTTGATCGAGCGGGCGCCCTGGCTGCCGCCGACGACCAGCAGGCAGCGGGCCGAATCGGGGATCTCGAACCGGCGCCGCGCCGCCGACCGGTCGGCCACCAGGACGGCCGCCGGGACCGGGCGCCCGGTGACGAGGTAGCGGTCGCCGTCGCGCCCGTCGATCGGGAAGGCGAGGCAGACCCGGCGCGCTCTCGCCGCCAGCAGCCGGTTGGCGAGGCCGAGGTGGCTGTCGGCCTCGGTCAGGACGAGCGGGGTGCCGGACAGCGCCGCCCCCAAACCGGCGGGCCCGGCGACGTACCCGCCGCCGCCCATCACGACGTCGGCTCGGCGGCGGCGGATGGCGCTGCGGGCGGCCCCGACCGCGGCGCCGGCCTCCAGGACCGCGCGAGCGGCCTGCAGAGGGTTGCCGCGGTCGATTCCCCTCACCCTGATGAAGTCGATCTCGTATCCGGCGGCGGGCACCAGATCGGCCTCGATCTTCTCGCGGGTGCCGAGAAAGGTGACCTCGGCGCCGCTATCCCGAAGCTCGGCGGCGACCGCCATGGCGGGAACGACGTGTCCCGCCGTTCCCCCGGCCGCCACCACCACTCTTGCGAGCTCTGGCACCGCTCGACCCACTCCTTCCACGCGCGGGCCTTCGCCCGCCATCGACGACGCGCAGTTTGCCAGCGCCGGCGGTCCCCCCGCGGGCGACGTTGAGGATCAGGCCGATCGCGAAAAGCGAGGCCAGCAGGCTGCTGTTCCCATAGGAGACGAACGGCAGCGGCACCCCGGTCAGTGGCGCCAGCCCCATCACCGCGAAAAGGTTGACGGTCGCCTGGACGAGGATCAGCGATGTCAGCCCGGCGACGAGGATCTTGCCGTAGACGTCCTTTGCTTTTTTCGCCGTCTGCAGGCCCGCGTAGCCGAGCATCGAGAAGAGACCGACGACGCCGACGATCCCGACCAGCCCGAGCTCCTCGCCGATCACCGCGGTGATCATGTCGGTGTGCGCCTCGGGCAGGTAGTAGGCCTTCTGAACGCCGTTGCCTATACCGACCCCGAAGATGCCGCCGGAGCCGAGCGCGATCTTCGCCTGCGCCGCCTGGAACCCGGTCCCGGCCGCGTTGGCGCCCGGGTTGAGGAAGGCCGTCAGCCGCGCCATCCGGTAGGGCTCGACGAGGGTCATCAGCAGCGCGAAGAAGCCGAGCACCAGGGCGACCATCGCCAGGTCGCGCATCCGGGCGCCGGCCGCGACCAGGGTCGCGGCGGAGGCGAACGCGATCACCAGGGTCGTCCCGAGGTCCGGCTCGGCGACGATCAGCAGCGCCGAGACGCCGACGACGAGGAGGAAGGGCATCATCCCCTGCAGGGTCCGGACCCGTTTCGGCTTGTTCGCGAAGAGGTCGGCGCCGTAGAGGATCAGGGCGACCTTGGCCAGCTCGGAGGGCTGGATCTGGAGGAACCCGGACCCGATCCAGCGGCTCGAGCCGTTGACGTTGGTGCCGCCGACGAGCACAGCGAAGAGGAGGAAGAAGGAGATCGCGAGGATCGCCGGCGTCATGCGGCGGACGAACTCGAGCCCGGTCCGGGTCGCGAGGTGCATGATCAGCAGGCCGACCGCGCCGAACATCACTGTGCGTTTGAGGTAGTAGACGCTGTCGGTGAGCCCGCCGTCACTGAGGACGCGCGTCGTCGAGCTCGCCGAGAAGATCATCACCGCGCCGAATGCCAGCAGGCAGAGCGTCGCGGTGAGGAGAATGTTGTACTCGGCCGGCAGGCTGGCCGCGCGCGAGCGCTTCTTGCTCTTTTTCCTCTTCTTCGCGCCGCCGGCCCTTCCCGGCAGCCGCAGGGCGAGCGCCCTGGCGCTCACTTGAATACCTCGCGCTTCGCTCCCTCTCGAAGAACCAGACATGCACGCTCGGTCGCTGCCGCGCTCACCGCAGGCCCTCGACGATCTCGCGGAAGCGCTCGCCGCGCCGCTCGAAGTCCTCGAAGGCGTCGAAACTGGCGCAGGCCGGCGAGAGGAGGACGACCTCACCCGCGGCCGCCTCTCCCGCCGCGGCACCGACCGCGTTCTCGAGGTCGGCGCAGCGGTGCAGCGGGACCCCCCGCTCGACCACCGCGGCGAGCTCGTCGGCGAGCCGGTCGGCGGTGGCCCCGACCAGGTAGCAGGCGACGCACGATTCGACGACCGGCTCGGTCAGCGGCGCGAATGGCTCGCCCTTGTCGCTGCCGCCGAGGATCGCGTGGACGCCGCCGTCGAAGGCGCGGAGCCCGACCACCGCAGAGGCGACGTTGGTCGCCTTCGAGTCGTCGACGAAGCGGACGCCGCCGATCTCTGCGATCGGCTCGAGCCGGTGCGGCACGCCGGCGAAGCTCCGCAGGCCCTCGCGGACAGCCTCGCGGTCGAGGCCCATGGCCAGCGCCGCCGCGGCCGCGGCCATCGCGTTGGAGGCGTTGTGCTCGCCGAGCAGCCCGAGCTCCTCGGCCCGCAGCAGCGGCTCGCCGTCATAGAAGATCGTCCCCTCGGCAAGCGCGACCTCGCAATCGGGGCCGGCGCCGCGGCAGAACGCGATCCGCCGGCCGCAGCCGCCGAGATCGGTCCCGGCGAGCGAGGGGTCGTCGGCGTTGTAGATCGCGATGTCGTCGTTGCCCTGGTTGAAGAAGATCCGCAGCTTCGCCGCGAGATAGGCGTCGAGGTCGGCGTGGCGGTCGAGGTGGTCGGGCGCCAGGTTGAGGAAGACGCCGCACTCGGGCGCGAAGTACTCCGTGTCCTCGAGCTGGAAGCTCGAGGCCTCGCAGACGACGGTCGCGTCGGGCTCGACCTCACCGGCGAGCGACGCCAGCGGCGTCCCGACGTTCCCTGCGACCGCGACCGGCTCGCCGGCACCGCGATAGATGTGGCCGAGCAGCTCAACGGTCGTCGTCTTGCCGTTTGTCCCGGTCACCGCCAGGAACCGGTTCGGGATCGCCCGCCAGGCGAGCTCGAGCTCGCCCACGACGGGCAGGGCGCGCTCGCGGGCGGCGGCGATCACCGGTGCCTCCGCGGGTACACCCGGGCTCTTCACCACCGTCCGCACGCCGTCGAGCTGGCCGATTCCATCCGTATCCAGGACGACTTCGACGCCCGGCCCCCGAAGCCCTGCCGCGCCCTCGGGATTCGCCCTGTCGACGCCGATCACCCGCTCGCCCCTCGCGGCGAGAAACCGGGCCGCGGCCTGCCCGGAGCGGGCGAGCCCGACGACCAGGAACGGGCCCTCGGGGAGCGGCGGCCGGAGCTTGCGCGGAGGTGGGGCCGACATCCTCCTATCTTCGCTACCCCCGGCCCCTCCCCTCGTCAGGCAGCCGCTTTGGGCCGGACCGCGAAATCGCGAATCGCCGCGGCCAGCTCGAGCGGCTGGTCGATCGGGATCAGCGTGTAGCTGTCGTCGATCTCGACCAGGCGCGCGTCGGGGAAGTCGGACGCGAGCTTGCGGCCTTCGGCGTTCGGCATCATCGACCCCTCGCTGTCCCAGACGACGAGGACGGGGCGCTCGAAACCGCGGAGCGAGGGGGTTGCCGCCACCAGGTCGCGCCTGCCCTGGGCGACGTCGCCGATGTACTTGCGGACGTCGCGCCGGATCTCGGGGCGGCGGAGCGGCTCGAGCCACTCGCGCATCAGCTTCTCCGGAACGCCGTGCTTGGACATCTGCCCGTAGACGAACGGCAGCCTGCGCAGCCACGGGATCAGCAGCGTCTGCCGCATGACAGAGAGCCCCCCGGGCAACTTCGCCGAGATCACAGCCGCCCGCCCGGCGAGGCCGGGAGGGTAGTTGCCCTCGGTCTCGCAGGAGGCGAGGACGAGTGCGGAGACCCGATCGAGAAGGCCGTCGGCGACCATCACCTGGGCGCCGGACCAGTCGTTGAAGCAGAGCGTCACGTTCTCGAGACCGAGGCTCTCGATGAACTCGGCGACGATCCGCGCCATTCCGCGCAGCGAGAGATCGGCGTCGGGGCGCATCGGCTCCGGATGAGAGCCGAACGGCATCGTCGGCATCAGGCAGCGGTGGGCCGGCGCCAGCTCGGCGGCGACACCCTCCCAGAGTCGTCCGTCCATCGCCAGGCCACCGACCATCACCAGCGGCGGCCCCTGGCCCGTCTCCTCGTAATGGATCGTCCCCGCCGAAACCTCGGTCGATGGCATCACTCGCCTCCGTTTCTAGATAGATCGCTCTAGTGAGGCAGCTACCCTACAACGGATCGAAGGACGCCCGCGACGAAGGAGGAAGGGTGGCGACGGACACCAGGGAGCGGATTCTCGACAGCAGCGGCGAGCTGTTCCGCCGCCAGGGCTACATGGGCACCGGGGTGAAACAGATCATCGAGGAGGCCGGGGCGCCGTTCGGCTCGCTCTACCACTTCTTCCCCGGCGGGAAATCCGAGCTCGGCGCCGAGACGATCCGCCGCTCGGGGTTCCTCTACGGCCTCCTCTTCCCCGAATACGCCGGGCCCGACGTCGAGCTCGCGGAGGGCGTGCGCGCCTTCTTCGCCGGCGCCTCCGAGACCCTTGTCGAGACCGATTACGCCGACGCCTGCCCGATCGCGACCGTCGCGCTCGAGGTGTCCAGCGTCAACGAGGAGCTGCGCGAAGCCTGCGCCGACGTCTTCAACCTCTGGATCGAGGGCGGCATCGCCCGCTTCGTCGAAGCCGGAATTTCCCGGGAGCGCTCCCGCGCGCTGGTGATCGAGATGATCGCCGCGCTCGAGGGCGCATTCGTGTTGAGCAGGGCGCTGCGCTCGACCGAGCCGCTCGAAGCGGCCGGAGAGGCGGTCGCCACCGCGATCAGCGCCGAGCGCTGACCCGGTAGAGGACGTGTCCGCGCAGAGGGTGGCCGGCGGGGATCCAGGGATGGTCGAAATCGCCATCGGGGTCGCGGCTCATCCCGATCCGCTCCATCACCGCGCGTGAGCGCCGGTTGCCGGCGCTGGTGAACGAGACGACCTCCTCGAGGCCGGCCCGCTCGAAGCCGAACTCGAGCGCCGCCCTCGCCGCCTCGGTCGCGTAGCCCCGCCCCCAGGCCGGGGCCGCGAGCCGCCAACCGACCTCGACCGCCGGGGTGAAGTCCGCCTCGAACTCGGGGACGGAGAGGCCGGTGAACCCGATCAGCTCGCCGCCGTCGCGGACCTCGAGCGCCCAGAGACCGAAGCCGTGCCGCTCGAAGCCCTCCTCGATCCGCTCGATCAGCTCATCGCTCTGGCGGCGGGACAGCGGCGCGAGGAAGTGCTCCATCACCCGCGGGTCGGCGTTGATCGCGGCGAACGGCTCGCGATCCTCGCCGCGCCAGCGCCGCAGCCTCAGTCGCGGGGTCTCGAGCTCGGGCCCGGGGGAGGAGGCCTCAGCGGCCAATCGACTGCTGATACAGGGTGAACCCGATCCCCGAGCAGACCGCGGCGATGATCCAGAAGCGGAGCATGATCTTCGTCTCCGACCAGGCCATCATCTCGAAATGGTGGTGGAGCGGCGCCATCAGCAGGACGCGGCGGCGGAAGGTCTTGAAGGCGAAGACCTGGGCGGCGACCGAGAGGGCCTCGATCACGAAGATGCCGCCGATGATGATCAGCAGCACCTCGGTCTGGGTCATCACCGCCAGCGCGCCGATCGCCCCCCCGAGCCCGAGAGAGCCGGTGTCCCCCATGAAGATCGACGCCGGGAAGGCGTTGAACCAGAGGAACCCGACGCAGGCCCCGACCAGGCAGGCCGAGAGCAGGGCCAGGTTCTGCTGCTCGTTGGTGACGAAGCAGATCGCGGTGAAGGCAAGGAGGACGATCGCGCAGCAGCCGGCGGCGAGGCCGTCGAGGCCGTCGGTGAGGTTGACGCCGTTCGAGGTGCCGGCGATGACGAGGAAGACGAGGACGAAGTAAAGGACCGGCCCGAGGTTGATGCTGGCGTCGCCGATCCGGAAGAAGAGGATCGGTTCGAGCCCGACCTCGTGGCGGGCGACCCACCAGAGGCCGAACGCGAGGAACAGCTGGACGAGGAGCTTGTAGCGGGCCGAGAGCCCGAGCGAGCGGCGTTTGACGATCTTGATGAAGTCGTCGGCGAACCCGAGCGCGGCGCACCCGATCGCGACGCCGAAGACGGCCATGCTCTGGGCGTCGCGATCGGAGAGGACGAGGTAGGGGACGCAGATCGAGGCGAAGACGATCAGCCCTCCCATCGTCGGCGTCCCGGCCTTGGTGTGATGCTCCTGGGGGCCGTCCTCGCGGATGTGCTGGCCGAACTCCTTGACCCGCAGGTACTCGATGAACTTCGGGCCGAGGAAGATGCAGATCAGCATCGCCGCCATCCCGGCGATCAGGACCTCGCCCATGGTTAAGCGCCACCTCCTCTGCTCTCGCGTCCGGGGGTGGCTTCCTCGCCCATCAGCGCGAGCAGGGTCTCGGCGACGGCCTCGAGGCCAGCCGAGCGCGAGCCCTTGACCAGGACCGTGTCGCCCGGCTCGAGCTGTGCAGCAAGCAGCTCGGCTGCCTCCTCGGGATCGCCGACGAGCTCGTCGGGGTCGTAGTCCCGGGCCGGCTCGCCGACCCCGATCACGAAGTCGATCCCGTGCTCACGGGCGTGGAGGCCGATCTCCCGGTGGTGGCCGGCACCCTCCTCGCCAAGCTCCCCCATCTCTCCCAGAACGGCGATCCGCCGCCCGCCGTCGAAGGTCGCGAGGTGGTCGAGCGCCGCTCGCATCGACAGGGGGTTGGCGTTGTAGCAGTCGTTCACCAGGACGATCCCGTCGCCCAGCTCGAGGCGCTCGCCACGGAAACTGGAGAAGCCTATGCTCGCAGCGCCGTCGGCCATCTCCCCGAGCGGCACCTCGAGCGCGACGCCGACCGCGATCGCGGCCAGCGCGTTGCTCAGGTTGTGGCGCTCGGCGAACGGGAAATCGAAGGTCTCGCGCCCGGCCGGCGTCGAGACCAGCGCCTCGGTCACCCCGTCCTCGACCCGGCACTCGAGCGCCGCCACGTCGCCTCCGGGGCCGAAGCGCAGGAGGCTCGGGGCGCCGGCGAGATGGGGCTCGAGCTCGCCGCCGTCGACGGGTACGACCGCGACGCCGTCGCCCGGCAGCGCCGTCAGCAGCTCGGCCTTGGCCGCGGCGACGGCGGCCACCGAGCCCAGCAGCTCGATGTGGACCGGGCCGACGTTGGTGATCACCCCGACCTCCGGCTCGGCGATCTCCGCCAGCTCGGCGATCTGGCCGCGGCCCCGCATCGCCATCTCCAGCACCAGGAACTCGGTGCCCTCCGGCGCCTCGAGGACCGTCAGCGGCAGCCCGATCTCGGTGTTGAGGTTCTCGCGGTTGGCGTGCACCTTTCCGGGCAGCAGCGCCCGGGCGATGTCCTTGACCGAGGTCTTGCCGACCGAGCCGGTGATCCCGACGACCCGTGCACCCAGCGCCCGGCGCCAGGCCGTGGCGAGGGCCTGCAGCGCCGCGAGCGGGTCCGCGACCGCCAGAACCCAGCCGCCCTCGTCGAGCCCCGCCGCCCGACCCGGGCCGACGATCGCCCCCCAGGCGCCCGCCGCAAGCGCCGCGCCGGCGAACTCGCCGCCGTCGACGTTCTCGCCCCGCAGCCCGAAGAAGAGGTCGCCCTCCCCCGCCGCGGTCGAATCGATCACGGCTCGGCGGGGCGGGCCGCCGTCTCCCGTCGAGACGACCTCGGCCCCGATCGCGGCGGCGATCTCCTCTCCCGTGAGGTTCACAGCCTGCGCAGCTCCTCGCGCGCGACCTCGCGGTCGTCGAAGGGGATCTTGCGCCCCTCCTCGAACTCCTGGCCCTGCTCGTGGCCCTTGCCGGCGATGACGACCGTGTCCCCAGCCTGCGCCCGCGAGAGCCCGAGGGCGATCGCGGCCCGCCTGTCGACCTCGGCCTCGACGCCGTCGCGGTCCTCGATCCCGGCGAGAATCTCCTCGACTATCGCGTCGGGACGCTCAGAGCGCGGGTTGTCGGAGGTGACGATCGTCAGCTCCGAGTTGGTCGCGGCCGCCCGCCCCATCAGAGGCCGCTTGTCGCGATCGCGGTCGCCGCCGGCGCCGAACACCGAGATCACCCTGCCGTCGGTGAGCCTCCGCGCCGCCGCCAGCACGTTCTCCAGCGAGTCGGGGGTGTGGGCGTAGTCGACGAGGACGGCGAACGGCTGGCCCTCGTCGATCGGCTCGAACCGGCCCGGCGGCGCGCCCGCGGCCGCCAGCGCCTCGGCGATCGCGTCCGGCTCGATGCCCATCGCGCTCGCTGCCGCGAACGCCGCCAGCGCGTTGGCGACGTTGAAGTGGCCCGGAAGGCGGGTCCGCACCTCGACCCCGCCGACCGCGAACCGGGCGCCGGTCGCGTCGAACGCCGGGTCGCGGGCGGAAAAGTCCGCCTCGCCGCCGTCGGCCGAGAACGTCAGCGTCTCGAACTCATCGGCAAGGCGCCGCCCGTAGGGGTCATCGACGTTGACGATCGCGTGTCGCGGGCCCATCTCGAACAGCAGCCTCTTGGCGGCGAAGTAGTCCTCCATGTCGGCGTGGAAATCGAGGTGGTCCTGGGTCAGGTTGGTGAAGAGGGCGACCTCGTAGTGGATCGAGTCGCCGCGGTGGAGCACGAGGGCATGCGAGGAGACCTCCATCGCGCAGGCGCGATCGCCGCCCTCGAGCATCCGCCGGAACGTTGCCTGGAGGTCGATCGCCTCCGGCGTGGTCCGCTCGACCTCCTCCTCGGCGCCGCCGACCACCTGCTTCACGGTGCCGAGCAGGCCACACCGGATCCCGGCCGCCTCGAGCACCTCGCGGATCAGGAACGCAGTCGTCGTCTTGCCGTTCGTCCCCGTCACCCCCGCGACGCGCAGCTCGGCGGTCGGGTCGCCCCAGAAACGGGCCGCGACCGGCGCCATCGTTGCCCGCGCGTCGCCGACGAGGACCTGCGTCACCGGCAGGTCGAGCCGGCGCTCGACGACGAGCGCCGCCGCGCCGGCCTCGACCGCCGCCGGTGCGAAGTCATGGCCGTCGGATCGCTCACCGACGACGCAGAAGAACAGCGTCCCGTCGCCGACCTGCCTGCTGTCGTACGCAAGCCCGCCGACCTCGATGCCGGGCTCGCCGCCGACCTCGGCGCCATCGAGCCCTCTGATCAGCTCAGCGAGTTCCAAGGCGGCCGATTCTAGGCTCGGCGCCCGGCGTCGCTATCCCGGGGGGACACCGAGGTAGGGAAGGGCGAATTCGGCGATCTTGCCGAATGTCGGGGCGGCGACCGAGCCGCCGTAGATTTCGCCGTGCGGCTCGTCGACGATCACCGCGACCAGGAGCTGCGGGTCCCGTGCGGGGGCGAAGCCGATGAAGGACGCCACGTATTTCGTTTTCGAGTAGGTCCCGTTTTCGGCGACCTGTGCGGTCCCGGTCTTGCCGGCGAGTGTATAGCCGGGCACGCTGACCTCGGAAGCCGTGCCGCCCGGCGCCAGTACGCCCTCGAGCATTTCCCTGACCTCGGCGGCGACCCCCGTTGAGATCACCCGGTGGCCCTTCGGCTCGTGGGCCGCTTCGCCGCCGATGTCCTCGATCAGCTGCGGCCGCCTGAGGATGCCGCCGTTGGCGATAGCCGCGTATCCGGCCATCATCTGCATCGGCGTCACCGAGAGCCCCTGCCCCATCGGCAGGTTGCCCATCGTCGAGCCTGAGTATTCGTCCAGCGTCGGCACCAGGCCCTGCTCCTCGCCGGGGAACTGGATCCCGGTCGGCCGGCCGAAGCCGAACCGATTGATCCAGCGGCTGAATTTTTCGGCGCCGACCTCGAGGCCGATGGTAACCGCCCCGACGTTCGAGGAGTGGGAGAGGATTTCGGCCACCGAGAGGGTCACGGTCCCGCGTTCCTCGGCGTCTTCGATCGTGCGATCGGCGACCTGCAGCGCCGGCGGCAGCGTGAAGGAGGTGGTCGGCGTCACCAGGCCTTCTTCGAGGGCGGCCGAGACCGTGAACGCCTTGAAGGTCGATCCCGGCTCGTAGGTGAACCCGGTCGCCCGGTTCATCAGGTATTCGGGATCGGCTTCGGAGAGGTTGGTCGGGTCGACCGGCGGCCAGTTCGCCATCGCCAGGACCTGCGAGTTGCGGGGATTCATGACGATCGCCGTCGCCCCCTTCGGCGACCACAGTTCGCCGACTTCTCCGAGGGCTTCTTCGGTCGCCTTCTCGATCGCCGGGTCGAGCGTCGTCCGCACGTTGGCGCCGTCCTCGGCTTCGTTGACCGTGTCGAGGCGGATCGGTTCCCCGAGCGCGTCCTTGACCACCCGCCGTTCGCCGTCGGTTCCCCGCAAGGCATGTTCCTGGCCCAGCTCGAGCCCGGTCAGGCCCTCGCCTTCGGTCCCGACGGAGCCGATCGTCTGGCCGGCCATTTCCCCCTGCGGGTAGGTCCGCTTGCTCGCCGGGACCTCCCCGATCCCTGGTAGTTCGAGCCGTTCGATCCGAGCCGCCGTCGGCAGGTCGATTTCCTTGTCGACGTAGGCGAAGCCGGATTCTGCGGTCAGGCTTTCGAGGACTTCGTCCCTTTCGAGCTTGAGGATCCGGGCCAGCTCGGTCGCCGTCTGCACCGGCTTCTTCACCTGATAGGGCGTTGCGTAGATCGTCGCCGCGTCCTCGGATACCGCGAGCGGGTTCCCGTAGCGGTCGAGCAGGCTGCCGCGGAGGCCCGGGACGGTGACGACTTCGGTCTGCTGGTAGGCGGCTTCGGAGGCGAGCTGGGAGCCCTGGACGCCCTGCAGCCAGGCCGCGCGCCCGATCACGACCAGGAAGCAGAGGAGGAACCCCGCGAAGAGGAGCCCGATCCTGCGCTCGATCGTCCGCATCGCGCGCCTAGTAACCGGTTCCGGCGGCGGCGAGGCGCCCAGCGGCGATCCTCACGTCGTCGGGGCCGGCCTGGACGTATCCGGGATCTTCGGCCGTCGAGGCGCTGAGCCCGAGCGCCGCGGCTTCGCTGCGGACGCGCTCGGTTGCCGAGCGCTGTGCGTCGCGGCTCCGCAGGATCGAGTTCTCGCGGTCGAGGGCCTGGATGTTCTCGTCGACGTGGCCGTTTGAGGCGGCGAAGCTGAGGGTGATCACGTTGAGGGCGACGATGCCGGCGAGGAGGACGCCGAGAACGCCGATCCAGGCGCGGCCGCGGGTCATCCGCACGACCAGACCCGAGTCCGGGAGGCGACCGACCGCGGAGGCCGTGTTGACCGCGATCGGGATCAGCTGCCCCGCCGGACGCCGTGCCGGCGCCGGCTGTCTGCGCGCTGGGGAGCGTTTCGCCGGAGCGCGTTTCGCCGCGACTGCCTTCGAGCGCGGAGCGGCGACCCTCGCCGGTGCCCCCCTGACGGTTGCCGCCTCCATCAGGCGACCTCCGCCGGCGTCGGGGCGATCTTCGTCGCCGCCCGCAGGTGGGCCGATTTCGAGCGCGGGTTCGAGGCGATCTCCTCGGGCCCCGGAGCGACCGGACGCCGCGTGAGGAGCTCGGCTTCGGGCTCGCGGCCGCAGACGCAGATCGGCAGCTCGGGCGGGCAGATGCAGCCGCGGGCGCGGTCGGCGAGGAACTGCTTGACGCGGCGATCCTCGAGCGAGTGGAAGGAGATCGCGGCAAAACGGCCGCCCTCGCCCAGAATGCGCCAGGCGTTGGGCAGGGCGTCGTCGATCGATTCGAGCTCCCCGTTGACAGCGATTCGCACCGCCTGGAAGGTCCTCTTGGCCGGGTGGCCGCCGCCGAAACGGGCCGAGGCGGGCATCCCCGCCTTGACCGCCGCGACGAGGTCGGCGGTCGTGCTCAGCGGGCGGCGGCGAACGACCTCGCGCGCGATTCCGCCGGCGTGGCGCTCCTCACCGAAACGGCGGAGCGCCATCGCGATCCTCGACTCGGGCCACTCGTTGAGAAGGTCGGCGGCGCTGAACTGCTGGCGGGTGTCCATACGCATGTCGAGGGGCGCGTCGTAGGAATAGGAGAAGCCCCGCTCTCGGGCATCGACCTGCATTGAGGACATTCCGAGATCCATGTAGACCATCTCTGGGCGGATGCCTTCGCCATGCATGGTTCGAAGCCCTGCAGCGAAGTCGGTTCCGATCAGCCTGCATCTGCAGGGGACATCCGCCGCGAACTGCTCGAATCGCGCCTCGGCGGCGGGATCGCGGTCTATTGCGACCAGGGTCCCCTCGGGGCCGAGCGCCGCGGCGATCAGCCGCGCGTGGCCGCCGCCGCCGAAGGTGCAGTCGACCGCGGTCTGCCCCGGGCCTGGGGCGAGGAGCGAGGTCAGCTCCTCGGCAAGAACCGGGTCGTGCTCTACGGGCATGAATCCAACAATGGCATCGACGGCGACCGCGGCCGGCTCCGCATGGGCTCGCATGTGACTCGAAGGCGGCATCTCACTCGTGCCTCTCGTTCGCAGCCAGGCCCTCGGCGATCTCGGCGGCGGAGGAGTCGAGCTCGGCCTCCTGCCTCGCCCAGGCCTCGGCGTTCCAGATCTCGAGGTACTCGCCGGCGCCGATCACGACGCAGGGCCCGGACAGCTCGGCATGCTCGATCAGCGGCCTCGGGACCCTGATCCGGCCCGCCGAGTCGAGCTTCTCGTCGAACGAGCCGCCGTGGAAGCGGCGGCGGAGGCTGCGGGCGTCCTTGCCGAACGGGCTGTGCGGGGCGAGAAAGCGGTCGGAGAGCTGCTCGAACTCGCTGGTCGGATACACCCAGACGCAGGGGTCGAAGCCTTTGGAGAGAACGATCCCATCGGCGAGGGCGGCGCGGAACCGCGACGGAACCGTGAGACGGTCCTTGGCGTCGAGGCTGTGCTCGTAAAGACCCCGAAAAGCCATTCCCCGTGGGTTCCTTTCTCGGCCTGGAAAAGAGTTAGGGCCGGAGTGATGAGGTGGGAGGAGCCTCACCACCCCGGCCCTTGGGCTTCAACTCGAGGGCCACAGTAACCCACTTCTCCCCACTTTGCAACACAGCTCGGACGGAACGCCCCAAATCGCAAGGTCCGTTGCATCGACTAGATTCGCGGCGTGAGTCCGGAGCAGGTCGCAGAGGCCGCGGTGGCTGACGCCAACGACCTTCGGGGCGCGTATTTCGGGCTGCTGATTCGCAAGCCACTGACGATGGCGCTGCTGGTCGCCTTCGCGATCGCCGGCGGGGTCGCCGGCCTGGCGCTGGTCGGGCCGGTCATCGGCCTGGCCGGGCTCGGCGCCGCCCTCGCCGCCGGCCTCCTCGTCGTCTTCGGCATCGCCGACTCGCGATCCGAAGACGCTTTCTTCGAGCAGTACGCTGCGGCGCGGCAGATGACCGTCGAAGGCGGGCGCCGCCACCTGCCCGAAGGCACGCCGCTCCTCGCCAAAGGCGACGACCGCTATGCCGTGCGGCTGCTGGAAGGCCCGCTCGGCGAGGGGGTCGACGGAATCCTCGCGCTGTTCACCTACGAGGAACGCGGCACCGACAGCCAGGGCAACCAGGACACGAACACCTACCACTACACGGTCGGGATCGCCGAAGTGCCCGAGTGCAGGCTCCTGGCACCCGAGCTCTATTGCCACCGCAAGTTCGGGTTCCACGCCCTCGAGGGCTTCGAGGACCTCTTCCGCTCGAAACAACGGGTCGAGTTCGAGAGCGCGAAGCTGACGGACCGCTACGAGATCTTCGCCAACCCCCAGCTCCAGGACTTCAACTGGCTGCACCAGCTCTTCTCCCCCAGCTTCATCGTCTGGCTCGCTGAATCGGCCCCCGAGAAGTTCGCCTTCGAGGTCGTCGGTGGCCACCTCTGCTGCTACGTCAGCGGCCACAGGAAGGACACCGCCCACCTCGACGCGATGCGCGGCGCGACCGCCACGGTCGCCACCCGCCTGCGCGAGGAGTCGACCGAGTAGCCGGGGTCAGCTAGAAGCCGGCGAGGAGGACACCGGCATTGGCGATCAGCGCGGCGGCGATCATCAGCAGGACCGACGGGACCAGGATCAGGGCGACGACGAGCTGGATCTTCGGCGCGGCGCGGGCGGCGCTCTCCTCGACGTCGCGGCGCTGGTCCCGGCGCAGGGATACCGCCTGGCGGCCGAGCTGCTCGGCGAGCGGCGACCCGAGCCGTCGCGAGCGTTCGATCGATGCGCAGAGGGTCGCGACCTCGGCCCCCGGCACCCGCTGCCGCAGGCCGGCGAGGGCGCCCGGAAGCGGCTCGCCGCAGCCCAGCTCGGCGACCACCATCCGCAGCTCCTCGGCCAGCGGGCCGCGGCCCGCGCGGGCGATCTCGGCGAAGCCGACGGCAGGCCCCCGACCGGAGCTCGAGCCGACGGCGAGGAGGTCGAGCGCATCCGGCAGCGACGCCCGCAGCGTCCGCAGGCGGCGCCGGGCCCGGCGCTCGATCAGGGCATCGGGGGCGAGGAATCCCGCGGCCGGCAGGCCGACCGCGACCAGGATCGAGAGCCGGCCGGGGGCCGCGGGCGCCGCCAGCCATCCCGCGATCGCGCCGAGCGCGGTTGCGCCGAGCTTCGCCAGCATCACCGCCGCGATCGGAACCCGCGAGCCGAGCCCGGCGCGCGCCAGCCTGGCGGGGAGGCCGAGCTGGAGGGCGGCCTCGCCAAGGCGCCGCCGGGTCGTGTTGTCGAAAAGCGAGTCGAGGGTCCCGGGTCGCGCGGCAGCGAACTCCCGCGCGGCAGCGAGCAGAAGGAGCCCGGCTGCAGCGGCGAAGAGGATCGCGAGAGCCATCGCTAACCGGGGACGCGGGCGAGAAAGCGGATCGCGACGAAACCGGCGAGCTGCAGCATCGCCGCCAGGACCAGGAACACCGCCGCGACCGGCTCGCCAAGCAGGCCGCCGATGAACCCAGGCGAGAGCAGCTCGGCGAAGAGCGCCGCCCCGCTCGGCATTGCGACCACCAGCAGGCCGGTGAAGCGGGCCTGCGCTGTCGCCGTCCTCGCCTCCTCGGCGGCGCGGTCGCGGTCGGCCGCGCCGGCGGCGAAGCGGCGCAGGAGGCCGGCGAGGTCACCGCCGGCGAGGCGTTGGCTGAGGACGGCGGCGGCGAAGGCGTCGACCCGCTCCGAGCGCATCCGCCGCCGCCAGGCCCCGATCGCGTCCGCGGTCGGGGCCCCCAATTCGAGCTCGGCTCGAAGCCGCGCCAGCTCGACCGCCGCCGGGCCGTCGAGCGAGGCATCCGCCGCACAGAGCGACGCGCGCAAGGATCGGCCTCCGGTCAGCGAGTCGGCGACCGCGATGCCGACGTCGGGCAGCGCCCGCTCGACCGCAGCGCGGTAGCGGCGGCGCCTCCGGGCGACGGTGACGGCAACCAGCGCCGGTCCCGCCACCGCGAGGGGCAGGGCGACCACCGGCCCGGCGACGAACCAGCCCGCGACCAGCGCCGAGATCGCTCCGAGCAGCGCCAGGCGGCGGCGCTCGATCGGGCTCGGCGCGTACCCCTCGCGCCCGGCGAGCAGGAGCGGCTCAAGCGCACCGCGCACCCAGGACGCGACCGCCGGGCTGGCGCGGAGGGCTTCACGGCCCGCGACCGCCATCAGCACGCCCGTCGCCGCGCCGGCGAGGAGAAGCGCCGATCCCGACGGGCTCATCGTCACCCGACCTCTGCGATCTCGGTGACCCGCCGGGTGCCGTCCTCGGCACGCTGCAGGTGGACGACGAGATCGATCCCTCGCCGCGCCTGGTCGGCGATCGCGTCGTGGGGCAGTCCCACCCCGGCCATCAGGGCCAGAGTCTCGATTCGCGAGATCGCGTCCTCGGGGGAGTTGGCATGAACGGTCGAGAGGGCGCCATCGTGCCCGGTGTTGAGCGCGGTCAGGAGGTCGAGCGCCTCGGATCCGCGGACCTCCCCGATCACGATCCGGTCGGGACGCATCCGCAGCGCGTTCCGCAGTAGGTCGCGGATCGTCACCTCCCCCCTTCCCTCGACCCCGGCCGGCCGGCTCTCGAGCCGCACCACATGCGGCTGCTGGAGGCGAAGCTCGGCCGCGTCCTCGATCGTGACCACCCGCTCGGCCGGCCCGATGAAGCTCGAGAGGGCGTTCAGGAGCGTCGTCTTCCCAGAGCCGGTGCCTCCGGTGACGAGGACGCTCCGGCGGGCCGCGACCGCCGACGCGAGGTTCTCGAGCTGACCCTCGGTGAGGGTCCCGAGCTCGACCAGCCGGCGCGGCCCCGGGCGGCTGGCGCCGAAGCGCCGGATCGAGAGGATCGGCCCGTCGACCGCCAGCGGCGGGATCACGACATTCACCCGCGAGCCGTCGGCGAGCCTCGCGTCGACCATCGGGCTCAGCTCGTCGACCCGGCGCCCGAGCGGCGCCAGGATCCGCTCGACCGCGTTGCGGAGCTCCTCCTCGTCCTCGAAGCGCGCGGCGGCGGGCTCGATCCGCCCGCCACGCTCGACGAACACGCTCTCGGCGCCGTTGACCATCACCTCCTCGACCGCGGGGTCGGCGAGGAGCTCCTCGAGCGGGCCGAGGCCGACGGTGTCCCGCATGATTCCGGCCACCACGGCGTCGCGGTCGGCGGCGCCCAGAAGCGCCGCCTCCTCGTCGACCAGGGAGCGGACCTCGGTCTCGAGCTCCGTCGCCTGCTGCCCGCCGCGGGCCGCCTCCGCGCGACGACGCTCGATCAGCTGCGAGCGCAGGGCGGTCGCGAGCAGCTCCCGCTGGCGCTCGCGCCGTCTCACCCGTCACCCGCGGGCAGAAGGGTCACCCGTCGGGCGAAGCTCTCGGCGGAGATCAGGCGCAGGGCCTGGCGCCTCGTCAGGCCCAGGGTCGCGACCGAGGCCCCTTCCGATTCGGCGCCTTCGAGCCCCGGCTCGGGCTGCAGGGCCAGCAGGGGCACGCCGCGGGCGGCGACGTAGGTCCGGCCCGAACCGGCGGCCGCCGGTTCGGTGGTGACGATCACGTCCATCTTCGCCCCGGTCGGCTCCCTGCCCCCGACGAGCAGCGCGTCCGAGCCGCTGACCGCGATCTCGACCGGGCCGCGGCCATGGCCCAACCGCGGTCCGGCACGGCCCGCGGCCCCCGGAGGACGGAGCAGAGCGGCCTGCAGATAGGCGCCGGCGGGCAGCGGCGCGGCGGCCGTCAGGCCCCTCGCTTCGTCCGGAGACGCGAGGGAGCCGGGCGGGACGAACCTTTCCGGGACCCGCCTCACGGTCAGCGCCTTGCTCGCCGCGGCCCCCGCCAGGCGTGCTCCCGCCGGCAACCCCGATTCGAGAACGACGACCGGGCGCAGCGGACCGTAGCCCCGGGTGACCCGCGACCCGTACCCCTCGGCGATCGCCGCCGCGGCCCCGGCGGCAGCGATCGCGAGCAGCAGAAAGGCAATCGCCCGCCCGCGCCTGCTCATGCTCGCTGGTCGGCCAACGGCAGGTCGAGGGTCGCGACCGCTCCCAGCTTCGAGCGGCGCAGGTCGAACCGCCCCCTGTGCGCGGCGGCAACCCGCCGCACCACGACGAGGCCGTGGCCCCGACGCCGGGTCGGGTCGAGGAGCGTCATCGTCCCGGCCCGCGGTCGGCGCCTGGGGGAGCCTTCGAGCTCCAGGCCGGAGTCCGCAACGGCGATCCTCAATCGGCCGCCCTGGCGGCGGGCGCCGACCTCGATCACCGGCCCACCGTGCTCGATCGCGTTGACGATCAGGTTGTCGAGCGCCTGCGAGAGGCCGACGGGCTCCCCGCAGAGCACCGCGGGCGGGGCGCCCACCAGGCTCAACTCGCGGCCGGCGAGCCGGGCACGGGGGCGCCAGCGCCCGACGGCGGCCTCGAGCAGCGGGCGCACCGAGACCGGGCCGCGGGCGCGACCGGCGTCGCCACCATTTATCTCCGCGTCGAGGCGGTCGACCGCCGCAGTGACGAGGAAGAGCGAGCTCTCGACCCCGCCGGCCGCGACCCGGCCGGGCCCGACGGCGAGGGCGAGCGCCTGCAGCGGCCGGCGCAGCTCATGCAGCGCCTCGTTGAGTGCGGCGCGTCGGGTCCCTCCGAGCCTGAATCCGGTCACCCGTCCACCAGGCGGTATCCCACGCCCCAGCAGTTGACGACGTAGCGGCCATGCTCGGGATCGAGCTTGCGCCGCAGGCGGCTCGCGTGCGAGTCGAGCGTCCGGGTCCTGGCCGGCGTCCGATATCCCCAGACCTCACCGAGCAGGTCGGCCTTGGTGAAGACCCGATTCGGCTCGGCGGCCAGCACCCGCAACAGCGAGAACTCCTTGTTGGAGAGCGCCACCTCGCGGTCGCCGACCCACGCCTTGCGGCGAGCTGGGTCGACGACGATCTCGCCGACGCGGCGGGGGCCCTCGCGGTGATCGGAGCGGCGCCTCAGGACCGCCGCGATCCGCGCCCGCAGCTCCGGGTAGTGGAAGGGCTTGACGACATAGTCGTCGGCGCCGATCTCGAAGCCGCGGACCCGGTCGGCGTCGGCGCCGCGGCCGGTCAAAACGATCACCGGCAGCTTTGGGTCGAATCGCGAGGCGACGCCGTCCGAGTCGCGGATCTCGCGCAGCACGTCGAGGCCCGAGGCATCGGGGAGCGCGAGGTCGAGCAGCAGCAGGTCGGGCTGCTTGTAGCGACAGAGCCTCAGCGCGTCGGAGGCGCTCGGCGCCGGCATCGCGCCGAAGCGGTCGGCCGTCAGGTGGTCGCAGAGGAGCTCGAGCGTCGGCTCGTCGTCCTCGCATACGACGATCGTCGCGATCTCATCTCGTTCCGGCAGCATCGCCGCGTCAAGTCGGCGGGCCCTCGGGTTCTCCCCCCGCGGAGCCGGTCCGGCTCGGCACCTCGAGCACCGCGACCGCCGCCGGGTCCGAGACCACCCGGTTCGGGGGAACCGCGCGGCGAACCGATGTCGGCCGGCCATCGCCGTCGAGGAAGTAGATGTCGAGCGCGAAGCGCATCCCGAAGGTGTGGACACTCCCGCAGCGGGGAATCAGGAGTCCCTCGCCGGCCCGATCGGCGCTCAGAAGCGCCAGGCCGAGGAGGCGGGTGGCGAGATTTCCCGCGAGGACGACCTCGCGGCCGTGCACCCGGACACGGCCCGATCGACGAAACCTGTTCGCCATTCGTCCATTTCCCATCAGAACTGGAAGCGACCGCTACTCGGAATTCATCCCCATCGCCGCAGGGGGCTTCACAGGGCCGAAATCGGACCGATACACGATCCCATGACGCGCATTCGGACAACCGACCGAGAGGCAGGATTCACGCTGATCGAGCTGCTCGTGGTGATGCTGATCCTCGGCATCCTCGCGGCGATCGCCCTGCCGATCTTCATCAGCCAGACCGGCCGCGCCCACGACGCCGACGCGAAGTCGACTGCGAACTCCGCCCAGCTCGCGATGGAGGCCTGCGCCGACGACCACGACGGCTACGACCCCACCGCCTGCGGGGTCGAAGGGCTGCACGCGATCGAGCCGACGCTGCCCGAAGCGGGGCCCGAAAGCCCGCTCACAGTCAATCCCGAAGGGACCGGCTACAGGATCGACGTCACCTCGGCGATCGACGAAAACGTGTTCTCGATCGTCCGCACCCCGGCCGGCGACGTCCTTTATCCCTGCACGGTCGGTGGCTCAGAGCCGGGCGGCTGCGAGGTCTCCGAAGGCAACGTCGGGGTCTGGAGACGCTGATCTTCCGCCGACCGCGGGCAGGGGCTCGACTAGCCTCTGACGATGTCCTCGGGCGGCAACGTGGTTGTCTTCGGGCCGAGCCCGATGCTCTCGGTCACGGTCGAGGCCGTCCCGGTCGAGGCCGTGGACGACATCCATCTCCACGCCGCCGGCCAGGGCGTGTGGGTGGCGAGGATGGCGGCGACGCTCGGCGCCGACGCACTCCTCTGCGCCTACATCGGCGGCGAGACCGGCACCGTCCTGCGCCCGCTCCTCGAGCAGCTGCCGATCTCGCTGCGCCTGGTAGAGACCGGCGGCTCGAACGGCTGCTACCTGCACGATCGCCGCAGCGGGCACCGCGAGCCGCTCGCGATGAGCCCGGGGCCGGCGCTCACCCGCCACGAGGTCGACGATCTCTTCTCGGTCACCTGCGCGGCGGCGCTCGACGCCGACCTGCTCGCGGTCTGCGGGGCGTTCCCCGCCGAAGCGATGCCGACGGAGGTCTACGGCAAGCTCGTCGCCGACGTCCGCGCCAACGGGACCCCGGTGATCGTCGACCTCTCACCGCCGAGGCTCGACAGCGCCCTCGAAGGCGGGCCGGCGTTGGCCAAGATCAACGACTGGGAGCTGGCGCGCTACATCTCCGGACCGGTCGACACGCCGGAGCGGATGCGGGCCGGGGCCGAGCGCCTGCTCGAAGCGGGCGCCGGGGCCGTGATCATCACCCGCGCCGAGGAGCCGGCGCTGGTGGTGCGCGGCGACCGCGCCTGGGAGCTGGTCCCGCCGCGATTCGAGCGCGGCTCGCGAGAGGGCTGCGGCGACTCGATGATGGGCGCGCTCGCGGCCTGCATGGCGACGGGTCGCGAGTGGGAAGAGACGGTCCGGACCGGCGCCGCCGCCGGCGCCGCGAACTTCCTTCGCAACGGCCTCGGAAGCGCCGACGGGGACGTGGTCTCCGACCTCGCGCGCCGGGTCGAGCTGCGGGCGCTCGACTAGAGCGCGACCGGGTAGGGAACCTCGAGCTCGGCCCCCTCGACGATCGCGTGCGGCGCCGTCTCCGCGATCCAATCGATGTGTGGCTCCAGGCGCTCGACGCCGCGCAGCCGCTCGAGGGCGGGGCTCAACGCCACCGGCCTGCCATGGGCCGAGGAGTGGGAGTCGCTGGAGAGGACGTGGACAAGCCCCAGCTCGGCCATCGCCAGCATCCCATCCGCCATCTGCCGGCGCAGGAGGTAGTCGGCGGTCATCTGGATCAGTGCCCCGCGGTCGACGAGCCTCGCGAGTCGCTCGAACATGTCGGCGGAGAGGTGGCGCTCGGGGTGGGCTATAAGCGCCCGGCGGCCCCTGCTCGAGAGCTCCTCGACCCGGTGCTCGAGGCTGTCGCCGAGCGGCCCCGGCGCGGGCTCGAGCAGCACCCAGCTCCCGGAGCCGAGGGTCACCCGCGAGAGGTCCTCCTCCTCGAGCGCCTCGACCGCGGTCTCGGCGACCTCGCCGCCCTGCAGCACGACGAGCGGCACGCCCTCATCGGCGAGGCGCCTGTTGACAGTCGCCACCCGCCCCGCCAGCTCCGCGATCCGGACGTCGTGGTCGTGGCGGATGTGCGGCGTCGCGCAGATCGCCTCGATGCCGTCGGCGACGCCCTGCCGCGCCATCCCGAGGCTGTCGTCGAGATCGCCGGCCCCGTCGTCGATCGCGGGAAGGATGTGGCAATGGAGGTCGATCAATGTGCAAACCCTCGTTCAGGCGTCGCCCGGCGGATGCGCGGGGATACGATGACCGGCATGATCCACCACCTGCCTCCGCTGGGCTTGCGGAGGGGGAATGGGCTTCAACTTGAATAGGAAGACGACCCGCAGAGGGAATTACGAGTCGGGATCCGACTACGTGCTCGAGTATGGCGAGCTCCGCTTCGCCTTCAACGAGGACGACTTCGGCCAGCGCGTCGAGCAGGCCGCGGTCAAACTCGGCTTCGTCTCGCAGGGTCTTTCTCGAGAGGAGCTCAATGACCTTCTCGACCTCGCGGTCAACGGCGAGATTGACGAGCCCAGCTCCGGTCTCGGCGAGCACATCAACGAGAACTGGGAGGACCTGGTCGGCCCGGCCAACCGCAGCCTGGTCCACTGGCTCCGCCGCCTCGTCTTCCGTGGCGCCTGGCTCGACCAGCGGGTCAAGGAGGGCGAGCTCGACGTCGTCTTCGACGAGCGCACCCAGACCTTCGGCTACGTCCAGCCGGACCGCAGCTCAGAGCTGATCGAGCTCTCCAAAGAGCCCTCCTGGCGCCGCATCGCCTACCGCGGCTGAGCCGCGCCGCCGCCCTACTCCGAGCGCTCGACCGCGGCGACGACCGTCAGGGTGCCGTTGCCGGATACGCCCTGGCCGGAGTCGAAGAGCTCCTTGGCCTCGTTGGCGGCCTTGAAGGCCTCGGCAAAGCGGCTTAGGGAGTCGATCAGGACGATCACGTCCTCGCCCCCCTCGGCGCGCCGGGTTGCCTGGGCGATGGCGTCGTTCGCGTGCCGGGCCTGGCCGGCGGAGACGATCTCGACCTGGGGCGCGTCGCGCTTCCATGCGGCGAGCTCCTCGGGGCTCGGGTCGACGAGCAGCGCGATCGGGTCGGGACCGCCGGAGGCACCCGAGAGCTCGGCCGCGACCTCGCGCAGGAGCGTCGTGCACCCCTCACGGCTCTCGCCGTAGACGATCGTCCTCGCCCCGGTCGCCGGCAGCAGGAAGTCCTGGACGCTGACGTCCTTGCGCCGCCGGCCCCAGCGGCGGCGACGGCGTTTGCGACGCGGCTGCTCCGAAGGGGTGGACGCCGGCTCGGGCCGGGCCTCCGATTTCGGTTCCGGCTCCTGCGTCTCGGGCCGCCGCTCGCGCCGCTGCCCGCCGCGCTCGCCGCGGCCCCGCTGGCGGGACTGGCGGGACTGGCGCGGTTTGCGTTCGCGGTCGCGCTGCTGGCGCCGGCCCGAGTCGCCACGGGGCCCTGGCCCGGGGGGAGCCGACTCGCCCCCCGATCCGCCGTCGGCGAGCTGGTCGATCAACTCGGCCTTGGACAGCATCCTGTAGCGCTCGATTCCCTGCTCCGCGGCGAGCGCGTGCAGGTCGGCAAGCGGCTTCGATTCCAGCTCGCTCCTCGTCATTGCCGGGGGAGGTTAGTTCAGCCCGCCGCCGCGAGGCGCTTGCTCGTCAGCTCGCTCAGCCATTCGCCGAACTCGGGGCGGCTCTCCCAGTCGGCGCGGAACTTCTCCGCGCCCGCCTCGGTCAGCGGGTGATCGAGCATCTGACGCAGCACCTTTGCCGGTGTCGTCGCGATCTCACATCCGATCCGCGCCGCCGCGACGACGTGCTCGGGGTGGCGGATCGAGGCGGCGATGATCGCCGAGGTCATGCCGCCGGCGCGCAGGGTGTCGGCGATCTCCTCCAGCACCACGGTCGAGTCGATCGAGATGTCGTCGAGACGGCCCATGAAGCAGGAGACGTAGGTAGCCCCGGCGGCGGCCGCGAGCAGCGCCTGGTTCGGCGAGAAGACAAGGGTCATGTTGACCGGGATCCCTTCGCCGGTGAGCGCCTTCGTCACCTCGAGGCCCTCCCTGTTGAAGGGCACCTTGACGACGATGTGCTCGTGGAGCTCGCTCAGCGCCCGCCCCTCGTCGAGCATGCCCTGCACGTCCTGGGAGACGACCTCGGCCGAGGTCGGGCCGCCGACCAGGTCGCAGATCCGCCTGATGCTCTCCCCGGGGTCGCCGTCCTCCTTCGCGAGCAGGGACGGGTTCGTGGTTGCGCCGGAGAGGATGCCCCAGGAGGCGATCTCCTCGACCTCGGCGACGTTGCCGGTATCGATGAAAAGTCTCATGGCTTCACCATATTGCAGCGCCCAGATGGGCCGGAAGAGTCGGAGTCGATGGAGATGAAGCAGGAGCTGATCCCGGTCCCGGTATCCGACGTCGACCGGGCCAAGGAGTTCTACACGGAGAACGCCGGGTTCTCCCTGGACAACGACGTAGCCGTCGAAGAGGGCCTTCGCATCATCCAGCTCACGCCGCAGGGGTCGAACTGCTCGATCGCGATCGGCGAGGGGATCACCGAGATGGCGCCCGGATCTCTCGAAGGGCTGCAGATGGTCGTCGCAGAGATCGAGGCCGCCCGCGAGGAGCTCGCCGGCCGGGGCGTCGAGGTCTCCGAGGTCCAGGACTTCCCCTGGGGCCGCTTCGTCTATTTCAGCGACCCCGACGGCAACTCCTGGGCGGTCCAGGAGATCCCCGACTACGGCGAGGGAAAAACCCAGCCCGACCTCTAGTCGGCGAGGTCGATCCCGGCGTCGGCCGCAGCGGCCGGCCAGGCCTCGGCCTCGGCCTTCACCCGCCGCCGCGACCAGCCCAGCTCGCTCCCCATCGCCTCGGCGACCGGGCGCGCCGCGGCGGAGTCCCGCAATCGGGGAGCTGCCAGCAGTCCGAGACGGGTGCGTCGCAGAAGGACGTCGGCGACCGTCCGCGCCTGCTCGAGCCGGGCGGCGATGACGACCTCGGCGAGGAGGTCGGGGCGGCCCGCGAGGATCGGCGCCGCCAGCTTCGGGTCGCCCCGGGCGAGGTCGAGGACCGCGCGCGCCGCGTGCCCGTAGCGGAAGGCGAGCTGGGAGACGGCCTCCTCCCCCACCCCGTCGGGCGCCTCGAGGTCCTCGGCGCGCGCTTCCATCCCCAGCGGGATCTCGGCCGTGTGGCAGGGCGCCTCGCGCCCCTCCCGGTCGACGATCCGGTCGACCGCCTGCTTCGCCATCCGCCGCCAGGTCGTGAGCTTGCCGCCGGTGATCGTCAGCAGCCCGGAGGAGGTCTCATAGAGCTCGGCCCGGCGCGAGATGTCGACCGACTTCTTCGGGTCGCCGGTCGAGATCAGCGGCCGCACCCCCGCATAGGCGCCAACCAGGTCGGAGCGGCCGATCTCGGTGCCGAAGAAGGCGTTGGTGGCATCGAGGAGGTACTCGACTTCCTCCTCGCCGGGCCGCGGATGGTCGATGTCGCCCTCGAAGTCGTTGTCGGTCGTGCCGACCAGGGTGCGCCCGTACCAGGGCAGGGCGAAGATCGCCCGCCCCTCGCCGGCCGGGACGATGCAGGCCGCCGAGCCGGTCGAGAGGTCGGCGCGGTCGAGCAGGAGGTGGGTTCCGCGACTCGGCTTGATCCGCGGCACGTCCTCCTCCTCGATCACCTCCTCCGGGCGCAGCCGGTCGGCCCAGACGCCGGTGGCGTTGACGACGTTGTCGGCGAAGACCTCGACCCGCTCGCCGGACTCCTCCTCGACGAAGGCGACGCCGCTCGCCCGCTCCTTCTCCGAGATCAGCTCGGTCACCTCGGCGCCGTTCAGCATCACCGCGCCGAAGCGCTCGGCCTCGCCGAGCACGGTGAGGACGAGCCTGACGTCGTCGGTCTGGCAGTCGTAGAAGAGGTAGGCGTCGTTTGGATCGCGCGGCTCTAGTGCGGGGACCATCTCGAGCAGCTCGCCGGGGCCGATCGTCCGGTGGCGGTCGGGCGACCAGTAGAAGTCCTCGTCCTCTTCCTTCGAGGAGCGGATCTCGCGACGGCTGCGGCCGACCCGCGTCGTCGCCATCACGTCGTACATGTTCAGCCCGATCCCGAGTTTCCGGTCGCGACGCTCCTCGCCGAATGAGGGAACGAGGAACGGCGTCGGGTAGACCAGGTGGGGGGCGAGCTGGACCATCAGCTGGCGCTCGAGCAGGGCCTCGCGAACCAGCCCGAGGTCGAGGTTCTGCAGGTAGCGAAGCCCCCCGTGGACCATCTTCGAGGAGCGGCTGGAGGTGCCGATCGCGTAGTCGCCGCGCTCGAGCAGAGCCACCGAGTAGCCGCGCGAGGCGGCGTCGAGGGCAACCCCGGCGCCGGTGATGCCGCCACCGATGACGACCACCTCGAAGCGTTCGCCGGCGATCGCCTCGATCGCGTCCGCGCGCGAGATCATCGGGACGAGCCTCCGGCGCTCACGCCAGAAACTCTGTCACCTGGTCGACCGGCGGCCGCCCCGGCGGGGCTTTCTCCTGCCGCGGCGGCCCGAGGTGGAGAAGCCCGACGAAGCGCTCTTCCTCGCCGAGCCCGACCGCGAGCCGCCCCTCCTCGCTGCGCAGCACGGCGGGGGTCCGCCAGTAGCCGGCGAGGCCGCGGGCGTGGGCGGCGAGCAGAACGATGTAGGAGGCGACTGCGGTCGCGTGCAGGTCCTCCTCGTCCTGCACCGGGTCGCCCCCGAGGACGGCGGAGACGACGATCATCGTCGGCGCCCGGTCGAGCTTGGCGGCGCCCTCCGGGCCGGCGGCCTCCTTCAGGGCCGCGAGCGATTGCGGCCCGATCACACGAAATCGCCACGGTGCGGTCAGGTTGTGGTTCGGCGCCCACCGCGCCAGCTCGAGCAGCGCCCCGAGCTCCTCGCGATCGAGCGGTTCGGCGCCGAACGCCTTGTGGGTGCGGCGCGTGCGGATCGCCGTCTCGACGTCCATCAGCGTGGCTCCGGGCCTACCAGCCGAAGCGACGGCCGAAGAAGAGGACGCTGCCCAGGGCCAGCCCGCCGGCTCCGATCCCGACCGCGAGCGGCGCCGCCGGCGACGGCGCCGGGGGCGCGTCTTTCGCTTCGAATGGCGGTGCCGTGTTTTCCGGTTCGGCCCCCTCGCTGCTCGGCGTGATCGGGCCGGGTGTCGTCGCCGGCGGGGTCAGCGGCGCCGTGCCCCCGGACACCGGCCCCGAGCCGGAGCCGGAGCCGGAGCTGCTTTCGCCCGAGGGTGTGCTGGGCGGGGTCGTCGGAGTCACCGACGGCGGGACCAGAGGACCGGAGGAGGTTTCTTCGGGGTTGCTGGGAGCGGGCTTCGGCTTCGGTTCGCGCGGTGGAGGTGAGATCGGGAACGCCTTGCCGGCGACAGCCGGCAGGACCTGCCCGGTCACCCAGACCGGGGTCTGGTCGCTCGAGGACGAGTACCTGAAGTGGCCGTCGGAGTCCTGGCGGGCAGCCAGGTAGTCCTCTGGCGATTTGCCGTTCCTGTTCACCGAGGAGGGATCGGTGCCGACGGCGATCATGCCCTGCGTCGCCCACGCGGTGGACTGCGAGTTCGCCGACCCCGAGGTGCCGAGGGCGAAGCCGCCGCTCGAGAGTTGAGACGCCCGCAGGAACGCGAGGCCCTTCTGCGAGATCTTCGAGTTGCGCATCGCCTGGATCACCGCCCCGGTGTCGTCGGGAGTGCTCGGCTTGCCGCGTTCGTCCCCCCAGCCGCCGTCGCTGTTCTGGACTTCGGCGAGCCAGGAGAGGGACTTTTCGAGGCCGCCGCCATCGCCGGATGCGCGCAGGGCGAGGATCGCGTATGCGGTCGTCCCCGGCCACCCTTCCCAGGAGCCGTTTCCGCCGCGTCTCTTGACGAGGGCGCTGACGAGGTTGCGCCCGCCGAAGGCGTGGGCATCGACCCCGGCGCCCTGCAGGGCGAGGATCGTCCGCGCGTAGTCGCCGCTGCTTTCGATTTCGCCGGCCTTCGCCCGCAGGTAGTCGACCGGGGTCTTGCCGGCCCTCGAGACGTCGAGCGGGTTGCGGCCCGCGGCCTCGAGGCCGAGCATCACCCAGCCGGTTATCGAGGCGCTCGAGGCGCTGCCGTCGCTGCTGCCCCAGCCGCCATCTTCGTTCTGGACAGAGACGAGCCAGCTGGCCGCCCCTTCGGCGCCCGTCGCCGCCCTGGCATGGGTGGGCAGGGCGCTGAGGAAGGCCAGCGCCAACAGCACCATCCCCACCACCGCCGGCGCCCGCGCTCGCCACTCGAACCGCTCGCGGAAGCGGACGAGCATCCGCAGCATCGCCGGGCCGGCGATCAGCGCGAAGACGACGTTGCCGGTCGCGTGGGCGAGGTCGAATGGGATCGCACGCGACTCCAACGCCGCAAAGCGCTGCACCGAGAGCTCGCCGCCGTAGGTCGCCATCAACGAGAAGTTTAGGAGTGCCCCGTACGCGAGCCCCGCAAGACCGCATGCGGCGGCCAGCGTGACGCGGCCGATCTGGCGCGGTGACAGGGCGAGAATCGCGCCGTAGATGCCGCACATCCCCCAGCCGGCCATCTGCCATGGTGTCCAGGGTCCCTGCCCGAACCAGAGGTTGGAGACCAGCGCGGTGAGGGCGCCGACGACGAAGCCGGGGCCCGCCCCGAGCGCGTAGCCGGCGAGGATCACGATGTCGGTCGTTGGCTTGACGTTGGGGAATGCGGCGAACGCGATCCGGCCGGCGATCGCCAGGGCGGCGAGCGCGGCGACCAGCGCGACGACCTGCGACGGCGGCCGCGAGCGCTCGTACCAGGCGAACCCGGCGAGGAGGACGCCGCCGAGGATCAGGAAGCTCGCCAGCTCCCAGCTCACAACAATGCCTCGCGCATCACTCGCGGCGCGAAGAACCAGAGATGCACGCTTGCTCGCTCCGCGCTCATTCCCGCCGCCTGCCCGAGAGGTTCGCAGCTCCCTGCTCGGGGGTGACGACGCCGGGCAGGTCGAGGATCCGCGCCACCTCGGTCGCGAAGTACCAGCCGCCGGAGAGCGCCTCGCCGCTCTCGGCGTCGGCGATCACGACCCCGTCGCCGAGGAGGACGACGCGGTCGGCGAAGCCGGCGGCGAACTCGACGTCATGGGTGGCGACGACGACGGCCCCGCCCGCCGAGGAGAGCCGCTCGATCAGCCCCGCGAGGTCGCCCTTGCGGGCACGGTCCATCCCCCGCGTCGGCTCGTCGAGGGCGACGAGGCCGGGCAGGTCTCTGCCGTCGACCGCGCCGGCGAGGACGATCGCCAGCGCCAGCCGCTGCCTCTCGCCCCCCGAGAGGTCGCGAGGGTCCGCGTCGGCCATCCCCTCGAGGCCGACGACCCGCAGGGCCTCGGCCCCATCCGGCCCGGGTAGCTCGTCCCCGACCCGCTCCCGGACCAGGAAATCCCCCGGGGTCTGGGTCAGCAGCGCAACGCCACCGGGCGCCTCGATCCTCCCTCGCACCGGGGCCTCGAGCCCCGCCACCGCCCGCAGCAACGTGCTCTTCCCGGCCCCGTTGCGCCCCATCAGCGCCACGCGCTCCCCACCTCGAACGGCAAAGTCGATCCCCCGCAGCACGTCTCGCCTCTCGCCCGGGTCCCCGAGCTCGACCCACAGATCGCGCAGCTCCAGGGCCGTGGATTGGGGGGGTCGGACCCCCTCCTCTCTCAACTTTTTGGGAGGGCCGTCCGCGTCTCTCGCCGACCCCCGCCGAAAAAGTACAAGCCGCTCGGAGGGGGTCCGACCCCCCTCCTCGCCGCCCGTCATTGACGCGAGCGTGCGTCGGGCGTCACGCACTCCCGTTGGAAGCGGCGAGACTCCCGCGAGCGAGAAGAGGCGTGCGCCTGGGGTCTCGAGTGCGGGGTCGGCCGTCTCAGCCCAGGAGAGGAACTCGGTCGGATGGCCGTCGAATGTGATGCGGCCGGCGTCCATGGCGACGACGCGGTCGGCGGCGGCGAGGCAGCGCTCGAGCCGGTGCTCGGCGAGGAGGATCGTCACCCCCCACTCCTCGTTCAGCCGGCGCAGCAGCCAGATCAGCTCGTCTCCGGCGACCGGGTCCAGCTGCGAGGTCGGCTCGTCGAGCAGGACGACCGCCGGGCGCGTGACCAGCGCCGCCGCCAGCGCGACCCGCTGCAGCTCCCCGCCCGAGAGGGTGTCGACCGTCCTGCCCAGCAGCTCGGGGATCGCGAGGGCGAGGGCGACCTCCTCGACGGCCCGCGCCCGCGCCGCAGCAGTCTCGCCGCGCAGCTCGAGCGGCAGCTCGAGCTCGGCCGAGACGGTCGTCGATACGACCTGCGTCTCGGGATCCTGGGCGACGTAGCCGACGGCGGCGGCGAGCTCGCCCGGTCCGGACTCGATCGCGTCGATGCCGCCGACCTCGATCCGTCCGGAGATCTCGCCCCCGTGGAAGTGCGGAACGAGGCCGCAGGCGGCGCGCAGCAGCGTCGTCTTGCCGCTGCCCGAGCGGCCGGCGAGGACCACGAGCTCGCCGGCGCCGATCTGCAGCGAGACGCCGTCGAGGGCGGAGCGGCCGCCGTTCGGGTAGGCGTAGGCGACGGCCTCGAGCGTGAGCGCCGGGATCGCGCGGGCGGGTGCGGCGCCGACCTCAGCCACGGCGCCAGGGTGCCAGGCCCGCGAGGGCGATCAGGCCCGCGAGGGCGAATGTCGCGGCGTCGGTGTCGAGTCGGACGGTGGGGTAGGCGTCGAATCCGCCGACCCCGGCGGCGAGCCCGGCGATCGCGAGCAGCGCCACCGCGACGGCCACGGCGTAGAAGCGCCGATCGTGGCGGGAGCGGTCGCGAGCGGCGGCCACCCGCGGCGAGGAGAGGCCGTAGCCGCGGAGCTCGAGCGTCGCGGCGACATCGACCGCGCGGTCGAGCGAGCCCGCCAGCAGCCGGCGCGCGAGCGGCGCCCGGCCGACCGGCGCGGCCGCCGGGCCGCGCAACCGCGCGGCGTCGCGGAGTCGGGCGGCGTCGGCGGCGGCGACCGGAACAAGCCGCGAGACGAGGGTCGCGGTCAGCGCCGAGCGCCCCGCCACCGGCCGCAGTGCCCGCAGGACCCGATCGGGGTCGACGCAGGCCGAGTAGACGGCGAAGGCGACGAGGACGACCAGCGCCCGCAGGGCGAGGACCGCGCCCTCGGCGATCGCCTCGGCGGTGACGTCGACGCGGCCGAAGAGGGGCCAGTCCCCGAGCCGGGCGAGCACCGTCTCGCCGCTGTTGACGACGATCGCGTTGACGAGGACGATCAGGATGCCGAGGGTAAGCCCCATCCAGAGCGCGGAACGGACCGCGCGCCGTGCGCCCGCGAGGAGCCCGGCGGCGACCGCGGCGACGCCGACCGCGGCGAGGACGATCGGGCTCGAGAAGAGGAACGCGACCGCCACGAGCGACCCGAGGTAGGCGACGGCGGCGCCGGGCGAAGCCGACTGCAGCGGCCCGGGCCTGGGCGTGTATGCGAAGGGCGACCTGATCACGATCCCAGCGGTAGCGGCGTCTCCGCTCCTCCCTCGGTGGCGACCGCGTAATGGTCCCGCAGCGAGGCCGCGTCGAGCAGGCGGGCGGCTGCCTCCACCCCTCTCTCGCCGACGCCGGTCACGACCCAGGTCGGCGGCCCGCCTTCGCGACGCGTGGCCGCGACGAGACCCGCATCGGCGCCGAAGGTCCTCGCCGCGCCGCCCTTCTGGTCGAGGCCGACCAGCTTCAGGCCGCCTGCGTTCCCCTCGAATCGGGCGAAGACGCCGCTGGCCTGCGGCCCGGATTCGAGCTGCGCTGCGGCGGGGTCGGAGCGGAGCCGCGCCCAGGGGCCGACCAGGACCCGGATCGCGCCCGAGCCGCCGGCGAGCGTCGCTCCGGCGCCGCTCAGCCGCGATTTCACTGTGGCGCAGGCGCCGCCGCCGCCGCGGCACTCGACATCGGTCGGGTGCTCGTGGCCCTCGTAGCCGCCCGCGAAGGGATGCGGCCAGGACCCGACGACGGCCGGGACCGAGAGCGCCGCCGACCAGTCGCGGTAGTCCCACCAGATCGCCTCGCCCCCACGCACCGCGAAGTCGGCGGCGCCGACCGTCGACTCGACCCCGTCGACGTAGAAGAACCAGTCGAGCGAGTCGCCGCTGCCGTAGTCCCCTTCGAGGCCGTCGATCGATTGCACGAAGCCGCCGCCGTAGCGGGTGGAAATGTCCGCGTTCCGTTCCAGCACCCGCATCACCGTGTCCGATTCGGTCACCTCGTCGCTGAGCGGCGGGGACAGAGGCTCGGACCCGTAGTCGCGGGTCACGGTCAGCCCGACCCGGCCGGTGTCGTCGCCGGGGCCGAGGCCGCAGCCGGCGACCGCGAGCGCCGCCGAGAGCAGCGCGATCGCGATCGCCGGGCAGCTGCGCCTCACGGGATCAGCCCTGCGGGCACGCCCCGAGCATGCAGACCGCCACCCCGTTCGAGGGGATGTCCTTGCCGTGGCTGGCGACGAGCTTCGCCGGCCCGGTGAGGACCACCGTCGCCTTGCCGTCGGCCGCCGTCGGCGCGGTCGCGCCGGGGATCGTCGCCCCCGCCGCAGGCTTGCGCTTGCCCTTGTCGTCGTAGGAGTAGACCTGGACCTGGAACGGCACCCCGGCGGTCGCTTCGGTCGGCGCTTCCAGCGCCAGCTCGTTCGGGTAAGGGAACGGGGCCAGCGCCCAGAGAACCTCGTCGCCCTTCTTCAGCTTCACCGAGTCGCCCCCCAGTTCGGGGTTCTTGTGGTTGACCTTCAGGTACCAGGACTCCTTGGAGGTCGACTTGGAGCCGCCGACCCCGCAGATCCCGAGGCCGAATTCGGACTCGAACGCGTCGGTCACCAGCAATGGCCGCAGCGCGGACGTCGACTTCGCCGCCTGGGCGAGCAGGCCGAGAGCGGTCGGGCCCTTGACGGAGACCGACCTGCCGCTGCCGCCGGTTCCCTTGCCGAGGCATGTCGCCTTCGGGCTGGTAGGGACCTTGGTCGTGCCCGTCTGCAGCGTCTGTTCGGCCAGCGCCTTGCCGCCGGCGCCGACGACGCGCAGATCGGCGCTGACTCCCTTCGCCGCGGCGATCGCGGCGGTCGAGAACAGCAGGACGAGGGCCAGCGCGCACGCCGCGGCAAGCCTGGATGGAGCGATTCTTGGCATTGAAGCCACCCTTTCCTCGAGGGTTGTCATGGCTGGCCGGGGACAGGTCTCCTGGCTCCCGGGCTTGGTCGGCCGCACCTTCCCGAGGCTCTGTGTCGCCCTCAGTGGCCGGCGGATCGCGCCAGCGGCTTCCTTTGCCCGGTCACAGTGGCGGGACCGCGCCGGTCTTTCACCGGACTTCCCTTGACCACCGACCGTTTCGCGGGGCAGTCTATTCGGCGGCTGCGCCGGATGTTCGTCCAGCGGGCTTGGACCACCGGGCGAGGCCGATCTACGCTCGAGGACGAGGACTACCGCTGAGAGGGGAGGTGGTCGATGAGGAAGAAGCCCTGGCGGCCCTCACCTGCGTTTCTCGTCTCCGTTCTCGCACTCGTGCTCGCCCTCGGCGGGACCGTCTACGCGGCGAAGAAGGTCAACGGCCGCTCGATCGTCGTCAAGTCGATCCCCGGCAACCGGCTGAAGCCGCACTCGATCGGGGCCAACCGGCTCAAGCCGGGCGTCCTCGGCAAGCAGTTCAGCGGCCCGCTGACCGGCGCCGACATCGACGAGAACAGCCTCGGCACGGTGCCGAGCGCCGTCCATGCCCAGAGCGCCGACACGGCGGGGAGCGCGATCGATTCCGAGACGGCGCAGAACGCCGTCAACGCGATCGACGCCCAGACCGTCAACGGGTTCGAAGCCGGGTGCGCCAAAGGGTCGGTCGCGTTTGCCGGCGCCTGCTGGGATGCCTCTCCGGCGAGCGCCGCGGCCACCGCGCCGGCCGCGGCGGCCGCCTGCGCGGCGCGCGGCGGGACCCTGCCGGGGGCGCTGGAGCTGGCCGCGTTCGCCGGCCAGGAAGGGGTGAGCCTGGACAAAGGAGACGAGTGGTCAAGTGACGTCTCGAACGTATCTGGGCAAAACGTCTTCGCGTCGTGACTGGTGTTCGGCTCAATGCCGAACTTCAACTACGGTCTCCCGACCAACACCCGCAAGTACCGCTGCGTGATCCCGCTCGTCAGCTGATCGAACAAATCGATCCGGTCAGCCGTATGCGGGGTTAGGTGAATTTCGTCAAACCCACTCGAACCTACGTCGAGGTCCGGCGGGCCGGATCTCTATTCTCGGTGCCGATGCGACCCGGCCCGCCCAGTGCCAAGTTGCGCGTCGCGGGCCTCCTCGCGGCGCTCGCGCTCGTCGCGATGGCCGCGCTCTCCGCCCCGTCGCTCGCCGCCGCTTCCGGCCCCGCCGGCCCGAGCGGCAGGGCGGGCCCGAACGAAGTCGCGAGGGCCCTCGCCTTCTGGACCCCGGCGAGGATGCGGGCCGCCGAGCCCCTCGACGGCCCTACGCCGACCGAAGACCTCGCCAGCGCAAGCTTCGCGCCGGTGCCGGAATCGAGCGCGCCCCCGTTCGCGGTCGAGGGCCGGCTCTTCGTCCGCCAGGGCAACGAGCAGGGCTTCTGCTCGGCGACCGCGATCAACTCGGTGACCCGCCGCCTCGTCCTCACCGCCGCCCACTGCCTCAACACCGGCCCCCGCGGGCTGCGCGGCGGCACGACCTGGTCGCGGACCGTCGTCTTCGTCCCCGCCTACACCGATGGCCTCGCCCCGTTCGGCGCCTTCGTCGCCCACCGCAACGACGTCCACGTGCCGAAACAGTGGCTTGCCCTCGGCAATCCCAACTTCGACATCGGGGCCGCCGAGGTCCAGCCCAACGCCGAAGGCGTCAACGTCGCCGACGCCGTCGGGGGCGGCGCGACCATCGCCCTCGACCTCACCCGCAAACAGCAGTTCCAGACCTTCGGCTATCCCGGCATGGTGAATCGGATGCAGGGCTGCAGCTCCCCATATGTCGGCGACGACAGCACCACCTACCGGATCCCGGGCCCGCCGACGATCGCGATCCGCTGCCACTGGGCGCCCGGGGCGAGCGGCGGCGGCTGGCTGATCGAAGAAGGCCGGGCGATCGACGGCCTCACCAGCTACGCCAAGCGCCGCGACCTCCGCCACACCTTCGGGCCCTACTTCTCGAAGCGGAACGTCGGGGCCCTCGTGGCCGGCCTCTGAGCAGCGGCGTCTAGGCCAGCTGGTCGCGATAGAAGCGGTAGTCGCTGCGCTCGGGCCGCAGGTTCGACGCCAGCGCAAGGTGGTGGCGGGCGCGATCGGTCTGGCCGGTCTTCGCCAGCGAACGGCCGAGGCAGAAGTGGGCGAAGTCATTGACCTGGTGGGAATCGACGACCGCCTCGAACTCGACCGCGGCGGCGGCGAACCGGCCGAGCCGGAAGTAGGCGCGGCCGAGGGCCTCGCGGATCGAGGACTTCTCGGGCGCGCGCCGCGCCGCCGCCTCGAGCGGCACCGCGGCCTGCTCGAAGTCGGCCTCCTCCAGCAGCTCGATGCCGCGCCGGTAGAGCGTCAGAACGGAGTCGCGATCGGGGTCGTTGCTCATGGCTCAAGTGTAGGGAGCCGCTTGGAGTAGAAAACGCGCTCGAAGCCGTTGTCGGTCCTGCGGCCGTCCTCGACGTAGCCGAGAAGCTCGTAGATCCGCTGGTTGCGGGCCATCAGGACGTGGGTGAAGAGGCGCAGCTCGGCAAGGCCCAGCGCGCGGGCACGTTCCTCGGCGAAGGCGAGCAGGGCGCGGCCGATGCCGCCTCCCTGGCGCCCGGGGTCGACCGCGACGTTGTCGACCTCCAGGTGCTCGCCCTCTGGAACGAGCACGATCGCGCCGGCGATCGCGCCCCCGGCCTCGGCGACGAACAGCGACCGCTCCCGCACCGTCTCCCCGTAGTCGGCGTCCATCGGCGCCGGGCGGCCGCCGATTTCCTCGACGTAGCCCTCGTAGGCGCGCTCGACGATCGCGGCGACGGCCTCGACGTCGCCCTCCACGGCAGGCCGGATCCGCACGCTCATCGGACTTCCTCCAGGCGCCGGGCGAGGAACCGGCGGTCGGAGTCGGAGCCGGTCAGCTCGAGCGCCTGCTCGTATGCGGCCCGCGCCTCCGCCCCGCGCCCGAGGCGGCGCAGGAAATCGGCCCGTGTCGCGTGGAGATGGGGGTACGACTCGAGCTCGAGCCCCTCGATCGCCTCCAGGCCGGCGGCCGGGCCGTCGGTCTCGGCGATCGCCACCGCCCGGTTGAGCTCGACCACCGGCGACCCGGTCCTCCGCGCCAGCTCGGCGTAGAGCTCCGCGATCCGGCGCCAGTCGAGCTCATCCTCGAGGTGGAGCGCCGCGATCCGGGCCTGGAGGAGGTAGGGACCCTCGCCGCGCAGCGCCTCCGCCCGCCCGAGGCAGGCCCGTCCGGCGGCGATCCGCTCACGGTCCCAGAGCGCGCGGTCCTGATCGCCGAGCAGGACCAGCTCGCCGTCGTGGAAGCGGGCCTCGCGGCGCGCGTCCAGCAGCAGCATCAGCGCCAGCAGGCCCTGAGCCTCGGGCTCTTCGGGCATCAGCTCGGTAAGCGCGGTCCCCAGCCGGATCGCCTCGCCCGAGAGGTCCGTCCGACCGCCATAGCCCTCGTTGAAGATCAGGTAGACGACTGCGAGCGCAGCCGCCAGCCGGTCCGGCAGCAGGTGATCGGGCGGCACCCGGAAGGGAATCCCGGCAGCGGCGATCTTCTTCTTCGCGCGGACCAGCCGCTTCGCCATCGTCTCGCGGGGCACGACGAACGCCCGCGCGATCTCCTCGGTGCTGAGGCCACCCATCGTCCGCAGGGTCAGCGCGACCTGCGCCTCGGTCGCGAGCGCCGGGTGACAGCAGGTGAAGATCAGCTCGAGCCGCTCATCGGGGATCGTCGACATCTCGAGCTCCTCCTCCTCGGGCTCCGGCATCTCGAGCAGGTGCGCCTTCGCCGCCAGGGTGCGGTCGCGCCTGATCCTGTCGATCGCCCGGTTGCGCCCCGTCGAGACCAGCCAGGCCCCCGGGTTGTCGGGGGCGCCATCGCGCGGCCAGCGCTCGGCCGCGATCGCGAACGCCTCCTGCGCGGCTTCCTCGGCGAGGTCGATGTCGCCGAGGAAGCCGACAAGAGCGGCGAGGACGCGGGCCCATTCGTCGCGGAACGCCCGCTCGGTGGCCGTCCCCCCGGTCATACGGGCTCGCGCTTCGCTCCCTTGCGAAGAGCCAGAGATGCACGCTCGGTCGCTGCCGCGCTCATCGCTCGACGATCGGGCGCACCTCGATCGCGCCGCCGAGCCGGGCGGCCGGGATCCGCGCCGCGAGCTCGATCGCGGCGTCGAGGTCGTCGGCCTCGAGCAGCAGGTAGCCACCGATCGCCTCCTTGGTCTCGACGAACGGCCCGTCGGTCGTCAGCGTCGTCCCGTCATCGACCCTGACGGTCGTCGCCGTCTCCGGCGGCGAGAGCCACTCGCCGGGGGTGACGCCGGGGGTCGAGCTGACCGCCTTGTAGTCCTCGGCGATCTGCCGCCTCTCCTCGTCGGTGAGGCGGCCCCACTCCTCGGACTGCGGGGTCGGTGTGCTGCCCTGGTTGATGATCAGCATGTACTTCATCGTTCCTCCTTTTGAGAGCGTCTTCTGCTCTCGAGACGAACGGGAAGCCCGGAAATGGACAGCCTAGGCGGATCCTGTTTGCAGGCCTCGCGCGTCGCTCGCGACCGCGCCCGGCGCTTTCGGGTCGACCGCGAGACCGGCGAGGTACGCGAGTCAGACCACGGCCAACTCGTCGCCGACTGGGTCGAGCTCTTCGCTCCGGTCCTTTTCGAGTCCCGCCGTCACACCTTCTGGCCACCTGAGGGCTCACTCCTGCTCGACCATCTGCCCTTCCGCGTCCGCGCGCTTGACGCCGAGGGCAAGCGCATCCCCGCCGGTCGCGTCGCCTTCGACGTCTTCTGCGCGGTCGGCTACCAGGCAGGCAAGCCGAAGCTCTGGCGCGCCGAGGCGTTCACGAGCGCCCACCCGGCCAACTGGAGCGCTTTCCTCGGCGCGCTGCCGGGCGAGCCGGGGCGCATCGTCTGCGACGCCCACGGCGGCATGCTGCGTGCGATCGAGGCGCGCTGGCCCGCCGTCGAGCTTCACCAATGCGAGTGGCACCTACAGCACGCGCTCGACCGTCTGCTCGCCAAGGAGATGCGGAGCAATCCCAGCGGAGAGCTGGATGAGCTTCGCGCTCGCGCCGAGGGGGCGCTCACCGGCCCCTCCTTCTGGCGCGCCTTCGTGCGCGCCGCAAGGGCCGCCGAGAACGAGAGCCTGGATCGCTGGATCGCCGTCAACGACCCGATCATCGCGCGACAGTTCGCCTGCCGCGGTCGCTCCTCCGATCGCCCGGCAGAGATGCCGCTTAGCACGGCGGCGCTGGAGCAGCTCGCCAGGCCGATCATCGCCGCGCTTCACCCGCGGCGCTACGCACTGAAGAACCGCGAGCGGCTCAACCGATTGCTGATGCTCTTGCAGCTGCACCTCAACGGCCAAGACGAGATGCAGGGCTACACGAAGACGATCCGCTCCTGGCTTGAGGCCAACGGCGGTCGCCCCGTCACGCCGCGGCGCGCGATCGCCGACCCTGCCGGCGCGCCTTCACTGCGCTGAGATAAGCCCAACGCTATGCGAGAGGGGGGGCGGATCTAGCCGCCGCGGGCTCGGCCGCCGCCTTCGTCGAGACTCCTCTGGCCCCGCCTGAAGGCGGCGCCGAGCTCGAACGAGTCGGCCGTCCAATCGATCGAGCGAAGCCTTCCGCGCGGGCGATAGGCGCGCATCGTCTCGACGTGGAAGGGAAGCGCGACGAAGCGCCGCAGCGCCGACTCGTCGACCCAGACGGAGACCGAGCCGCCCCGACCGCGGAAGAGCTGCCAGTAGACGGTCACGCCGACCGCCCCCTCGAGCCCGAAGATTTCGCGCCGTAGCCGCTGAGCGGCGCGGTAGATGCCCGGCACGTCGCGCAGGGTGTCGGGGGTGAACTCGGTGTAGCTGACGAAGAACGGCCCAGCGGCCTCGGCGGCCGGCCCGCGCCGCCAGCTCGTCCGCACCCGGAGGTCGGAGAGGGAGTCGCCGAGGGCGGCGCTAGGCAGGGACAGGCACAGTGCGTTCGAGCTCATAAAGGGCCTCCAGGGCGTCCCGCAGGGCCTCGACCCGCTCCGGGCCGATCCGCTCCGCCCACTCGCTCTCGATCTCGGCGAAGAGCTCGCGGGCGACGTCTTTGGCCTCGGCTCCGCGCTTGGTCAGGCGGATGATCTTCGCCCTGCCGTCGAGCGGGTCGGGGACGCGCTCGACGTAGCCCCTCGCCTCGAGGTCGCAGACGAACTCGCCCACCGCCTGCTTGCTGTGGCCGGCCAGCTCGGCGAGCTCGGTCAGCCGCGTCCCGTCGGGCTCGACCCAGCGGAAGACGCAGCCGTGGGCGTGGCGGATGTCGCCGAACCCGCGCTCGGCGAGGCGCCGGTGCAGCTCCTCGAAGCCGGCCTCCTTCGCGTTGTCGAGCAGCGGCGGCAGTGGAATCCAGTCGTCTTTCGGTGTCTTCACGCTCATCTGTGATCCCTCTCACGCCATTTTCTGCGATTTGAGCTGTCAGGCAACTTGACCATATGGTACGGTCGCTTTATCAAGCTGCCTTACAAGGTTACTTGACGGATTGTACTCCCACTTCAGGAGGGCTTCAATGGATAGGAAATGGTGGACGCTGATCACGGTCTCGGTCGCGACCTTCATGCTGTTGCTCGACATCACCGTCGTCAACACCGCGCTTCCGGCGATCGAGGAAGACCTGAACGCGAGCTTCACCGACCTTCAGTGGGTGATCGACGCCTACACCCTCTCGCTCGCGGCGCTGGTCCTGACCGCCGGGTCCCTGGCCGACCGCCTCGGGCGCCGGCGGGTGTTCGGCATCGGGCTCGGCATCTTCACGGTCGCCTCGCTGGCGGCCGGGCTGGCGACAGGGCCGACGATGCTCAATATCGACCGCGCGGTGCAGGGCGTCGGCGGCGCGATCATGTTCGCCGTCTCGCTGGCCCTTATCGCGCAGGAGTTCGCCGCCGGCCGCGAGCGGGCGATGGCGATGGCCACCTACGGGGCGACGATCGGCATCGCCGTTGCGATCGGGCCCCTCGTCGGCGGCGCGCTGACCGACGGCCTCGGCTGGCGCTCGGTCTTCCTGCTCAACGTCCCGATCGGGATCGCCGCGGTGGTCGCGACGTTCACGAAGCTGCGCGAGAGCCGTGACCCGAACGCGACGAGGATCGACTGGGCGGGCCTCGTCACCTTCAGCACCGCGCTCTTCATGCTCGTCCTGGCCCTCCTGCGCGGCAACCAGGACGGCTGGGGAAGCGACCTGATCCTCGGCCTGTTCGGCGGCGCCGCCGCCCTCCTGGTCGCCTTCCTGGCGATCGAGCGCCGGGTCAGCGAGCCGATGCTGCCGCTCCATTTCTTCCGCAACCACGCCTTCAGCGGGGTCCAGGTGGCGGCGTTCGCCGTCTCGGGCTCGATGTTCGCGCTGTTCCTCTACCTGACCCTGTACCTGCAGAACTACCTCGGCTACACCCCGCTGCAGGCCGGCATCCGCTACCTGCCGATCACCGTCGGCGCCTTTCTCGTCGCCCCGGTCGCCGGGGTCCTTCTCGGTCGCCTGCAGGCGCGGGTCCTGCTCGCCGCCGGGCTGGCACTCGCCGGCGGTGGCCTGCTCCTGATGTCGGGAATCCAGGCGGGCTCGGAGTGGACCACCCTCCTGCTCGGCTTCATCGTCGCCGGCGTCGGGGTGGGCCTGCTGAACCCGGTGATCGCCGACGTCGCACTCAGCGTCGTCCCAAAGGAGCAGAGCGGGATGGCCGCCGGGATAAACGACACCTTCCGCCAGGTCGGGATCGCGGTCGGGATCGCCGCCTGGGGGGCGCTGTTCCTCGGTCGCGGCTCCGACAAGGTCGCCGAACTGGCCGCGGGCACCCCCGCGGCGAACGGCGACCACCCGCGGCAGCTGATCGAAGCAGCCTCCTCCGGCCACCTCGGCCAGGCGCTCGACTCGGTGCCCGCGGGGGCACGGGAAACCGTCGCCCACGCCGCCCGCGAAGGCTTCCTCGCCGGGATGAACGAGATCCTCCTGCTCGGCGCGGTGCTCTCGCTGGTCGGTTCGGCGCTGGCGCTGCTCCTCGTCCGCGAGGGTGAGATCGAGCGCGAGGAGATCCTCGAGGAGGGCGAGCGCGCCGACGGCCAGCTCGCCTTCGGCGGAGCGCGAGCCTAGACGCCGGCGATCCGTGATGGCCCTCCCCCGGCTCCGCCGCGGGAGGGCCACTCGGCCTTGACGGGCAGGGGGCGTTCGGCCACCATTCGCCGATGCGCCGCACAGTGTTTGGCTGCGCCTCTCTCGTCTTGCTGCTCGCGCTGCCGGCGCTGCCGGCTGCCGGCGCTGAAACCGCGAGCGTCGCCGGCGACGCCTCGCTGACTCATTACGTCGGCACCAAAGGCTTGGACGACCTGTCGGTCTCGGTCGAAGCCTCGAAATGGGTCTTCCACAGGAATGGCCTACAGCAGGCGCCGATCGCCGCCGGCGAACACTGCGCGGACACCTCGGGTGGAGAACAGAAAATCGTGGCGTGCGACCTGACCGAATTCGTCGAAGTCGATCTCAGTGACGGCGACGATCGATTGATCGGTGGAGCCGAAGCGAACGAAATGGTCGTGCACGCAGGGGCCGGAGAAGATTCGCTGATCATCAGCAGCGACCATTCCAACGTCATCGACGGCGAAGACGACGGCGACACGTTCGAGCTTGGCGGTGGCGCCGGCCAGGACACGATCAACGGTGACGCAGGCAATGACCTGATCAAGGAACCGACCGGGCCCGACACGATCAATGGTGGCCCCGGGACGGACACCGTCATGTACCAGGGCGAATCCACGGAAAGCTTGACCGTCACCCTCGATGACGTGCGCAATGATGGGCCGGGTGCCGGCCAGGATGTCAGCTCCGACGTCGAGAACCTGAGCGGTGGCCCGGAGAGGGACCATTTCGTCGGCTCGGACGGGGCAAACGTGCTGAAGGGCGGGCGGGGCGAGGACGAACTCAAAGGCGGCGCCGGTGAGGACACCCTCGAAGGCGGCGAAGACGATGACAACATCTTCGCCCGCGACGGCGAACACGACATCGTCGACTGCGGCTTCGGCGAAGACTCGGCGACAGTGGACGCCATCGACACCGTCATCGGGTGCGAGCACGTGAGCTACCCCGACCTCGACTTCGACGGTTCGGGCTCGAACGTCGACTGCAACGATCACAACGCCTCGATCCATCCCGGCGCCACCGACATCCCGGGCGACGGGATCGATCAGGACTGCTCTGGCGCCGACGCGCCGGCGCTTGTGTCGGCGGCGCTGCCACCTGCGGCGTCGGGCTCGCTGGCCGGGGCCAAGAAGGCCAAGATCCGCAAGGGCTCCGGTTCCGCCTCCTTCCGCTGCGGGGCCCCGGCCGGCGACACCTGTTCGGTGAAAGGCAGCCTCTTCGCCAAGAGCAAGCGGGGGAGGAAGTCGCTGAAGCTCGGCACGATCTCCGGGACGGTCGCCGGCGGCAGGACCGGCCCGCTGAAGGTCAACCTGAACAACACCGGTCGCGGACTCCTCGAGGACGCGGGCCGGCTGAGCGCGATGATCAGCGCGACGATCACCGACGAGGCCGGCACGAGGGCGACGTTCAGCTCGACGATCAACCTGACGTCCGCGCCGCAGGCCAAACCGGCCTAGGCCGAGGCAGAGTCAAGTCGCAGTGACCGGATCGCGACCGCTTGTTCTCATCGCCCGCCGCATCCCGGCCGCCGGCGCCGACCGGATCGCCGAGCGCTGCGACGTGCGGGAAGGTGGGCTCGCCGCCACCTCGGAGGAGGTCCTCGAGCTCGCGGAGGGCGTGGCGGCGATCGTCGCCGACCCGACCGTCGCCGTCGGGCGCGAGCTCCTCGACGCCGCCAGGCCGAGCCTGAGGTTGGTCGCCAACTTCGCCGTCGGCTACGACAACATCGACCTCGATGCCTGCCGCGAGCGCGGCGTCGTCGCGACCAACACACCCGACGTCCTCACCGACGCCACCGCCGAGCTCGCCCTGGCGCTGACTCTCGCCGCCGCGCGCGGCATCCCCGCCGCCGAGCGGCGCCTGCGCGGCGGAGTGTGGACGGGGTTCGACACCACCGGCGACCTCGGGACCGAGCTGAGCGGGGCAACTTTCGGGATCGTGGGCATGGGCCGGATCGGCAGGCGCTACGCGGAGCTCGTGCGGCCGATCGCGGGGTCGATCCTCTACACCGCCCGAGGCGAGAAACCAGAGGCCGAGGCCGCGCTCGGGGCGAGCCGGGCCGACCTCGGGCAGCTCCTCGCCGAGTCCGACGTGGTCAGCGTCCATGCCTCCGCGAGCGCGGAGACCGCCGGCGTTATCGGCGCCGCCGAGCTCGCCCAGATGCGGCCGGGGGCGATCCTCGTCAACACCGCTCGGGGCACCCTCGTCGACTCGGCGGCCCTCGCCGCCGCCCTCCAGAGGGGAGCGATCCGGGCGGCCGGCCTCGACGTGTACGAGAACGAGCCGGAGGTCCCGGCGGCCCTGCTCGCGGCCCCGAACTGCGTTCTCCTCCCCCACGTCGGCTCGGCGACCGTCACCGCGCGCGACGCGATGGCGAATCTGGTCGCCGACTCGGTGCTCGCGGTCCTCGACGGCCGTGAGCCGCCGAACAGGATCGCCTGACGCCCCTTACCGCATGAAGTGGTTGTGAACCGCGGCCTCGATCGTCCGCTGTTCGGCATCGGCAGGGGCGCCCGCCGCGGCGGCGACCTTTTCGATCGCGGGCGTCAGACGCTCGGCGTTGAACCTGTCGTAGTCCTCGCGGGACTCCCAGATGTCGGTGATCGTGAACTTGCCGTCGACGTCACCCACCCAGTGGAAGATCAACCCCGGCGGCAGGTCGCCCGCGATGCCCATCTCCTCGTTCACCGCGTCATAGAGCTCGGCGCCGAATCCCTCTGGGAAGTCGGTGCTGATGATCGCAACGGCCATCGTCTCTCCTTTGGTTTGGAATGTCGAACCGACCCTATTCGACGGCCTTGAGCGTTCCTGAACGGAGGAGGCACCGAAGCCGGCGGACTCGATTGCCTAGCATTCGGATCATGCTCTTCGGCCAGGAACACGTCGACCGTTACCGGGCGACCGACGGCGCTGAGGGACACGACTGGGAGAAGGGGTCGAGCACCCTGCTGCTGACGACGAAGGGGCGCAGGTCCGGCGAGGAGCGGACCACCCCGCTCATCTACGCCCCCTACGGCGATGACGCCTACGCGGTCGTCGCCTCGAAGGGCGGCTCGGACGCGCCGCCCGCCTGGTACCTGAACCTCAGCGAGGACCCCGACGTCGAGGTCCAGATCAAGGGCGACCGCTTCAGGGCCCACGCCCGGACCGCCGACGCCGAGGAGAAGCCGGCGCTGTGGCGGACGATGACCGCTGAGTGGCCCGACTACGACGCCTACCAGCGCAACACGACCCGCCAGATCCCGGTCGTGGTGCTCGAGCGCTCCGCCTAGACGCCAGGACTCCCGAATCATGCAGCGAGCCCTCCCGGTGCTGATGGCCGTCGCCGGCCTCCTCGCGCTCTCCGGATGCGGGGGCTCCGCCGGCGGAACCTCGGACTCGCTCGGCCACGCCCCGCCGAGAACGAGCACGAGCTCGCTGGCGGAAACCTGCGCCGCCTTTTCGGGCTCGACCGCGGCCGCCTGCGAACACAGCTACTTCTCGTGCGCCAGGGAGGCGCCGAGGAACGTCCGGCTCTATCACGACGAGGGGGGCCCGCGGCTCGACGTCGTCGCCGAAGAAGCGACGTACGAGCGCTACGAGGAACCCGCGCGGCATGGAGCCTTCGCGGGCTGTCTCGCGGCGCTGACCGACGAGTACAACCGCCAGTTCGGCTAGGGAGCGATCGCTACCAGCTGGTCTTCGATGCTGAGAACACCGCGGCTGAGACGACGTCGAGCCAGTCGACGCCGGCAGCCGGCAGCGGCGAGTAGTACTCCGTCTCGAGTTCCGCCTGGCCGGCCGGCCGGACGATGTATTCGTGGACGAAGTCGTTGGTCGTGGTGTACTGCCCGATCGTGAACGGCTGCGGTTCGGGCGCGACCTGGCCCGCGTTCACCAGGCTCATCCCGCGCAGGGTCAGGATGTAGGTCAGGGTGCACAGCGGGTACCCGCCGCCGCCGACGTTCGGGAAGACGCCGGAGGTGTTGGACCAGTCGACGCTGATTCCGGTAGCCCAGAAATGGATCGGCCGCGTGTTCAGCGGGACGAAGAACGGGGTCGCCGAGCAATTGGCCGCGGTGCCGACCTCCGGCGCGGCGTAGTTGGCCGCCGCTGAGCTCGTCTTGCCGTTGTTCTGCATCGAGGCGCCGACCAGGTTTTCGGTGGCGGTGCTGGCCTTGAGCTCGGGCGTCGCGACGTATCCGATCCCACCGTCGGTTTCGTTCGCCTTCGTCACCACCGACCCGCCGCCGTTTGCGTCGGCCCGGACCACGGGGCTCAGTTTGTTGCCGGCGCATTCTTCCGGCCATTCGACGTTGGGGCTCGGCCACCCACTCGACGACCGCAATTCGAGCCAGGTCTTTCCGACGCAGGGCTGTTTGCCCCCGTTCATCCTCGAGAGGTAGGTCTTGAACTGGGACGTCACGCCGGATGCGTCCCCGGGCACGACGCGCCTGATCGGCGAGTTGCAGGTGCCCTGGGTCGTTTCCAGGCTCGCCCACGTCCTCAGGTTGCCACGGAACACCTTCTGGAGATCGAGGTTGGTGATCCCGGTTTCTTCGGAGAATTCGCAACCCGTGGGCGGGTTGGCGACAATCGCAATCGACGTCGAGGCGACGGGGGTGACGATCACATTCGCGCCGTCGGCGGCTTCTTCGATGCATTTCATTTCCGCCGCATCGGGCGGGCTGTCGGTCTCGATGAAGGTGAAATCGGTGTCGATATGACCCGGTTCGCAGCCGTCGCTCCATGCGCCCGCGGTGTGGGCGATCGACGGCCCGCCCGGGCAAACGCCGCCGGGTCCATTGAAGCCGGGACGCCAGAGGCTTTCCTGAGCGAGTTCCTGCACCGAGGAACCGCCTCCCTCGACCGCCGACCCGCCGCAATCGAGCGACGCCGATGCATCTGGAGCGCCGATACTGGCGATGCCCAGCGCGGTTGCGATTGCGGCGACGAGCAGCGCGGCGCGCACGGCCGACCTCGATTTCTTTTCGGCACCCAACTCCGGTCCTCCTCGGATCGTTGACGCGTCTCCCCCGCGCCGTCGGCGGGGCGACGGGATCCTCCATCCGGAGGCCGAATCAGATGTGAACCATTGGGAAAAGGGTGGTGAAGCCCCTCAGGCGCCGAGGATCTTCGCCTTCTGGGCCGCGAACTCCTCCTCGGTGAGGATGCCCTGCGTTTTCAGTTCGCCCAGCTCCTTCAGCTGGTCGACCGTGGACTTTTCCGGCTGGGCCTGAGCCGGCGGAGCCGGAGCCGCCTGCTGCTGCATCTGCTCTTCTTCCTGGGCCTGCCAGCGCTGTCCCTGGCGGCGCGAAACGCGGTTGCTCACCGTCGTGGCGGTTCCGGCGATCACCGCCGTCCGCGCGACTCCACGAAGCAATCCGGGCATGGTTATTCCTCCTTCTCTAGGAAGTTTCCTCGACCGCATCCAGGGCGGCGAGGATCGACTGAATCGGTATGCGGCCGCTGGCGACCAGCTGCCCGCCCGAGCGGCGGACCGCGGCGGCGAAGGGCCCCGCCCAGCGATTCTCGTAGACGAGAAGAGCCGCCGAGGTCCCGGGCTCCAGGGCCGAGCCCGCCTCCGAGGTGTCCTCGTCTGAGAGCAGACCGGAGGATGCCCCTTCGAAGGCCGCGAACTCCTCCACCTCGCCGCCGACGTCTGAGATCTCGATTCGCGCGACCGTGCCGTCCTCCCCCTTTGCGATGACCGCGAGGTCGAGGACGCGGATCAGGCCCCGGTCCACCAGGTCGATCAAATAGGGGGCAACCTCGCCATGGGGCTGGCGTCCCGGCCACTCGACCAACAGGTAGTCGACCGGCCCCATCTCCTCGATCTCATCCGTGCCCATACAGCTCCCTTCGATCTCAGTTTCGTCCCTGTTGACCGGGACCCTATCGGCGTTTGGTCAATCGACGGCGATCAGCACCGCCGTCAACAAACCGAGCGCGACCCCGGCGAGCGCGAGCGCGGTATGCGGCCCGGTCGAGCTCTCGGGAAAGCGGCCCAGGGCAAGCGCCCGGTCGACAGCTGCGCGGCGATAGCTGCCGTAGGCGATCACGACGACGCCGTAGAGGGCGAAGCAGACCCCGACGACCACATAGGGCCAGCTCGAGGAGCTGTTGTCGAGGCCGGGAACGACGCGCCCGACGCCGAGCCCGACCGCGAGCGCCGCGAAACCCGTGCGCCACCATGCCAACTCGGTCCGCTCCCCCGCCAGGCGGGTGCGGCGGGTCGCGTCTTCAACGCGATCTCCTCTCTGCGGCCCGGCATCCATCGCCGACAGCAAGCCTAAGGATTTCCGATCGCAGACGATACGGTCACCGGGGAACGACCCCTCGCACCCATCGAAAGGAACCCATGTCCGACCGGCCGGTATTCCTCTACGCAGCGATCTACGACGACATAGGCGATGCCGAGGCCGACTACGAGCTCGTGTTCGACCTTCACGCCGCCGGGGCGATCGGGACCTTCGACTCCGCCGTGATCCGCCGGGAAGAGGACGGCAAGGTCAGGGTGACGAAGACTGAGAAGCCGACTCAGCACGGTGCCTGGACCGGCGCGGCCGTAGGCGCGCTGGTCGGAATCATCTTTCCCCCTTCGATCATCGGCACCGCGATCGTCGGCGCCGGTGCCGGCGGCCTCGCGGGGCACCTGACCGGAGGGATCTCCCGCGGGGACCTGAAGGACCTCGGGGAGGAGCTCGAAGCCGGCAGCGCCGCCGTGATCGTCTTCGGCGAGTCGAAGATGCAGGAGCAGCTCGAAAAGACGCTGAACCGAGCCGAAAAGCTGATCGAGAAGGAAATCGACGCCGACGCGGAGGAGCTGAGGCGCGAGATCGAGGCAGCGGCCGGGGAGGGCAGCGACTAGCCGAACCGGCCGACCAGCTCGGCCTCACTCACGGCCGGCCCCCACTCACAACGATCGCCGAGCCCGGCCCGGAACTCGCGGAAGGCCGGCGCGTCCGTCAGCGGGAAGTCACCCTCCCACTCGGCGACATGGACAAAGGTCCTGCCGTCCTCGAGGCGGTATGTGGCGTACCGGAAGCCGTCAGGAGGCAGCTCGGCCAGCTCCCGATAGACGTTCTTGACCAGCTCCGCATTCTGCTCCTCGGCGCCCGCCCTGACTCTGTAGCGGACCACTGTGTGCGACATCGTCATCGACTCCTTTCGGTGACCCATCTCTGTTTTGAGATCACGCCGGTATCGACACGGCCACCCGACCGAACTCAGCGATGAATTTCGCGCCGCGCCGGTGTCCCACCCTGTACATGCAAGAGGAGACCAGGAGACCTTGGAAGAATCAAGCCGTGAGCGAGGCGACGCTGGAGCGAGCCCGGGCGGGCGACGAGGACGCCTTCCGCGCGCTGACCGATCCCCACCGCCGCGAGCTGCAGGTGCATTGCTACCGGATCCTCGGGTCGGTCCAGGATGCCGAGGACATGGTCCAGGAGGCCCTTCTCGCCGCCTGGCGGGCGCTGGCCGAGTTCGAGGGCCGGTCCTCGCTGCGGACCTGGCTCTACCGGATCGCGACGAACCGCTGCCTGAACGCGCTGCGCGACGGCGGCCGGAGGCCACAGACCGTGAATGCCGGTGACCCCCTGGCGGACGCTCCGGAGCCGACCCGCTGGGGAGAGCCGATCTGGCTGCAGCCGTATCCCGACTCCCTGCTCGACGGCCTGCCCGACCGCTCCGAGGGCCCCGAGGCCCGCTATGAGACCAAGGAGGCCGTCGGCCTCGCCTTCGTGGCCGGCCTGCAGCGGATGCCGCCCCAACAGCGCGCGGTGCTGGTGATGCGCGACGTGCTCGGATATCGCGCCGCCGAGGTCGCCGAGATGCTCGACACGACCGAGGCGTCTGTCAACAGCGCCCTGCAGCGTGCGCGGGCGGCGATAGAGGCGCTGCCGGCGCACCCGGACGGGGTCAGCCTGCCCGACTCACCGGCTCAGCGGGCGCTTCTCTCCCGCGTCGGCGACGCCGTCGAGCGAGGCGACATCGACGCTCTCGTGGCGCTGCTGAAGGAGGATGCCTGGATCCGGATGCCGCCCGAGCCTCACGAGTACCAGGGGCGGGCGGCGATCGCCGAGTTCCTCCGCAGCCGGAGGATCTGGCGAAGCGGAGGCCGGATGCGGGTCGTGCCGACTCGGGCCAACGGCCAACCGGCGTTCGCCTACTACGTGAACGACCCCAACACGGGCATCGCCCGGGCGGGTGGCCTCTTCGTGCTGACCATGGACGACAGGGAGATCAGCGTCCTCACCCGCTTCGGCGACATCGGCGTCCTGCCCTACTTCGGGCTTCCGCGGACGCTGCCGCAGTGAAGTCAGCGCATAGGATCGCGGGACCAGTCCCCACATCCAGGAGGAACCCATGCACGCACGTGTCGTGAGATTCAGCGACGTGACCGCCGAGCGGATATCGCAGATCGTCTCCCAGGTCGAAAGCGAGGAGGGGCCGCCACCCGGCGTCGACTCAACCGGGTTCGAGCTGTTCTTCGATGAGTCGCAGGGAACCGCGATCTTCGTCGCCTACTTCGAGACGGAGGAGAAGATGCGCGACGCCAATGCGGTCTTCGAGCAGATGAATGCGTCCGATACGCCCGGCTCGCGGGCCTCGGTCGACCTCTGCGAGATCAAGGCGCAGCGCTCACTCACCTAGAGCGGAAGGCCGGGAGCCAGACTGGTTCCATCTACCCCGCTTTCGGGTATGTGGGCGCGGGGACATGGCTCATCCTGAATCTCACGAAGTACGGGCCGGAGGTCGCAATGACCTTCGTCATTCTCGACGTGCGCTCCGCGGCAACGCCATCGAGGTGAGAAATCTCGTCAAGGGATACAGGGAGGTTCCGGTTCTCCACGACGTCTCATTCACCGTCGGGCGCGGAACGGTCTTCGCTCTGCTCGGAGCCAACGGGTCGGGCAAGACGACCACGATCAACGTCCTGACCACGTTGATCAAGGCCGACGGTGGCACGGCGCGCGTCGCCGGGTTCGACGTGGCGGAACAGCCCTCGAGGGTCCGCGAACAGGTCAGCCTGACCGGGCAGTTCGCCGCGGTGGACGACGTGCTCACCGCCCGCGAGAACCTGGTGCTGATCGGCGAGCTCCGCCGCGTCGCCAATCCTCGGCAGACCGCGGCCGACCTGCTCGAGAAGTTCGATCTCAACGAGGCCGCCGACCGCCGCCTGCAGACCTTCTCGGGCGGGATGAGGCGCCGGCTCGACATCGCCATGAGCCTCGTGGGCGACTCGCCGATCATCTTCTTCGACGAGCCGACGACCGGGCTCGACCCCCGGAGCCGGACCGAGATGTGGGTGACCATCCGGCAACTGGTCGATAGCGGGACCACGGTCTTCCTCACCACCCAGTACCTGGACGAGGCCGACCATCTCGCCGACCAGATCGCCATCCTCCACGGTGGTCGGATCGTGGCCGGTGGCACACCGAACGAGCTGAAGGCCATGGTGCCGACCGGGTTCGTCGAGCTGGAATTTGACGAGGAGGAGGAGCTGGCCGCGGCGCGGAGGGCTCTCGACGATCAGCACGACGGCAGCCGGGAGGACTCGAAGCTGGTGGTCCCCACCACCGGCTCGGTGGCCGCGATGGCGGAGATTTTCATCCGGCTCAACGACCAGGGGATCGAGCCGACCGGGTTCTCCAGTCACCTCCCAACGCTGGACGACGTGTTCTTCAAGATCCTCGACGATGAGAGGGAGGACCGACATGCGGTCCCTCACTGACACCTGGATCATGGCGAAGCGAAGCCTCCGTCACACGACGCGCAGCGTCGACACGATCATCACGGTGGTCCTGACCCCGATCGCCGTGTTGTTGTTGTTCGTCTACGTGTTCGGCGGCGCGCTCGGTGCGCAGACCGGCTCGATCGACTACGTCGACTTCATCACGCCGGGGGTCATCATCATGACGGTGGCGAGCGGCATCGCCTACGCCGCGGTGCGTCTCAGCACGGACCTCCAGAAAGGCATCATCAGCCGTTTCCGGACCATGCCGGTGACGCCCTCGTCGGTCCTGGGCGGGCAGGCCCTGTCCTCGACGCTGTCCACCCTCTTCTCCTGCTTCCTGGTGGTCATCGTCGCCCTCCTTGTCGGGTTCCGCCCGGCCGCGAACGCCGCCGCCTGGCTCGGGTTCTGCGGCCTTCTGGTCCTCTTCACCCTCGCCACCACCTGGCTGGCCATGTTCTTCGGCCTGCTGGCAAAGACGGTCGAGGGCGCCGGTGCCTTCAGCTACATCCTGCTGCTGCTGATCTTCATCAGTCCCTCGTTCGTCCCGACGGATTCGATGACGCCGCTGCTCAGGGGCTTTGCCGAAAACCAGCCGATGACGCCGATCATCGAAACCATGCGCTCACTGTTGACCGACGGCACCGCGGGCCCTGACCTCTGGGCCGCCCTGGCATGGGCGGTGGGCATCCTGGTCGTCTTCTACACGCTCGCCCTTGGGGTCTATCGCCGCAGCGGTCCTGTCCAGACCCGGTAGGGCCGGCTGAACGTCATCCACTGAAAGGCACCGGCAGCTGACCAGCTCAGCCGACGGCGTCGGCCCACTCGCTGAGGCGACCCGCGAATTGGGGGGTCGCTGCGTCGACCTCGACGATCGCGTCGGCCGGAACGTCCGCCTTGCGGGCGGCGGCCATGATCGCCTCGGGCGAGGGTGCCTCATAGAGGCAGTAGGTGCGACGCCGGTCTGCACTGAGGAAGGAGAACAGCCAGCGGACTCCCTCCCCGCCGTTGATCTCCTCGATCAGCTCCACGTCCTCGTCGCTGAGATCCAGCTGATCGGCGAAGTTACGCTCGATGACGTAGAGGGGCATTCGCTGATCGTAGCGGGGATTTCGGCTTACCGAGAAGCGAGCCCATGGCGATGCGCATAGGACGCGGCCTCGGTGCGGTTAATGGACTCGGTCTTGCGCAGGATGCTGCGAATGTGGTTGGCCGCGGTGTGCTCGCTGATCGAGAGCCTGCCGCCGATCTCGCGGTTGCTGAGGCCCTCCGCGACGAGCGCCAGGACCTGCACCTCGCGCGGCGAGAGGCTGTCGGGCAGGTCGACCTTGATCGCGCCGATTCCAAGGTCGCGAATCTTCCCGAGCAGTCCCTCCATCCCGATCTGCTCGGCCAGAGCGGTGGCCTCGCCGAGCAGCTCCCCGGCCCGCTCGCGACTTCCGGCGCCACGGCCATGCAGCAGGCGACCGTACTCGTATGCGGTGTGCGCCAGCCAGGTCGACGCGCCCATCCGCCGGTTCAGGTCCATTGCCCGCTCGAAGTGCTCTTCCGCACGGGCCGCCTCCTTCAGCGTGGCGGCGAGCATCCCCAGATAGCGATCGGCCGCCCCGTAGCAGGCCACCAGGTGGCCGATCATCACGTTGGTGCCGGCCAGAGACTCCAGCTCCGGGTAGACGATCGCCGCAATCGTCTCGTCATCGAGCGCCGCACATGCGTCGGCCAGGTAGACGAGCGCCGCCGTCCAGAGCGAGGTCCGGAATCCGTCGATGCCCTGGGCGTCGAGGGCCGCCAGTTCTCGCCTTGCCTCGTGCTCCATTCCCAGCTCGGCGAGGACGGCGACCAACCCGGGGCGCCACGGCCCTTCACGATCGACGCTTCCGGCGAGAATCCTCATCGCCGGGGCCAACTCGGCCAGGCGACCCTGCTCGCGACGGAGACTGAACATCTGGATGCCGTGGGTGCCGGATGCGTCGCGCCCGATCAGCAGCCGGCCCCATTCGCGCGAGCGCTCCGCCATCGATTCGCTTTCCGTGAGATTCCCTTGACAGAGGGCGATCGCCGAGCCGTAGTGCTCGGCCACGTGGTTCATGAACGGCTGCCCCGTCCGCTCCGCCATCTCCCGCACCGCCGCGACCTCGGCCCGGGCTGCATCGAGGTCACAGAGGGCGACGAACGTCGGCACCCGCCAGGCCATCGCCTCGGTCTGGGTCTCGGTGTCCCCCATCTCCTCGGCGAGGTCCCGCGCCTCGGTCAGCATCGCCAGTATCTCCTCGAACGCGGTCGTCCCACGTGCCCAGTAGGACCGAATCAGAACCTGCGCCAAAGCCCTGCGGTCGCCGTGCTCCCTTGCCAGCGCGATCGCGTTGCCGCGCACAACCGCGCCCCGCGCCGGTTCACCGGCGAAGCTGAGCGCGCGCGCGAGCCCCGCGAGCAGGCCGATCCGCAGCTCGGCATCCTCCTCGCCGACCGCGGTCAGCGCCTCCTCGAGCAGCTCGATCGAGACCCGGCTCGCGATTCCGGGCCGCCAGCACGCCTCCTCGTAGCCGATCGCGGCTCGCGCCAGCAGCTCGGCGCTCCCGAGCCGGCGGGCGGTCTCCGCCGCCGCGACGAAGGCTTCCTGCGCATCGGTCGCCTTGCCCGCCCGATGGCTGGCCGAGCCGAGCTCGAGAAGGACGCCGGTTCGCTCGGCGTCATCCTCGATCCCAATCTCGATCGCGGTCTGCAGCCGAGCCCCGGCATCGTCGAAGGCAAGTGCGGCGCTCGCCGCCCTGGCCGCTCGGAGGTTGTAATCGACGGCCCGCTCGGGCCCCCCGAACGGCGCCGCCGCGCCGAAGTGATGGGCGAGGTCCGCGAGGGCGCGGTCCGAGGCGCCGCCGGCGCGCTCGAGCTCCTCGCCGACGCGGAGGTGCAACTCTGCCCGCCGGAGGTGCGAAAGCCGATCGTAGAGCGCCCTCCGCACGATCTCGTGGGTGAAGCGACAGACGAGCCGCTGCGAGCGCAGCTCCTCGACCATGCCGCTTCCCACAGCTTCATCGAGGGCGACGAGCAGATCGGCCTCGCTGAGGCCGGCAGCGCGGCGGACCGGTTCGAGCTCGAATTCCGGACCGGCGACGGCGGCCAGCTCGAGCAGGTCCGTGGTCTTGGGGGCGAGGCGCGAGAGCCGCTGGCCGACCACCTCGTGAACGCTTTCCGGCGTCCCCAGCTCGCTCAACGGCCGGGTCACCCTCACTCCGCCCCGGCTGAGCTCGACCGCCCCGGTCTCGACCAGGGCGCGCCAGAGCTCGCAGACGAGAAAGGGGTTGCCGCTGGTGAGGTCATGGATGGTGTCCGCCAGCTCGCCCAGCTCGGCGTCGAGTTCGCTGCCGGCGGCACGGCTGACCAGGTCGGAGATCTCCGCCCCGGAGAGACCCGAAAGCCGCATTCGCACGACGTCCTCGGCGCGGCGCAGGTCGGCGAGCGTCTCCGCCAGCTCCGCGGGCAAGTCGGGCTCGGTGTCGCGAAATGTTGCGAGGAGGAGCAACCGGCCGCTGGCGGCGGAACGGGCCAGGTGTCGAAGCATGAGCAGCGTCGGGGCATCCGCCCAGTGCCCGTCCTCGATCACGACCAGCATCGGCCGGCCCAGACTCACGTTCTCAAGCAGGTTCGCCACCGCGGTGTGGAGGCGGTGGCGCTCGGTGTCGGGGTCGGCATCGAGCAGCTCGGGAAGCTCGCCGACGCGGGAGGGTAGATCGGGCAGCAGACGCGTCAGCTCGCCGCCTCCGGTCCCGAGGACCCCTCCCAGCTCCTCCGGATCGGTCACCCGCAGGAGCTGATCGAGGGCCTCCACGAAGGGTCGGTAGGGGGTCCGAACCGCGGCGTCGCAGGTCCCGCAGAGAACCAGCACGCCTTCGGCGGCAGCCTCGGCGGCGAACTCTCGCGTCAGCCGGCTCTTGCCGGCACCGGGCTCGCCCGCGAGCAGCGCCACGCGGCGACCCTCGCCTGCGGCACGCGGCATCAGGGTCCGCAGCTTCTCCAGCTCGGCCGCTCGCCCGACGAAGGGGGATATCGAGGTTTGCCGGAGCGAGCCCGGGAGCTCCGGGATCTCTGCATCCATGAGGAAAAGATAGTCAGGCTTGACCATTCCGCTTGGAAGCGGCCGCAACCGGGCTGCTCGAAATGGGTCAGATCAGGTCATGACACGCGGATTCCGCCGCCCTAGGCTCCTCGGGACCAGATCGAGACAACTCGCAAGGAGGCACCGATGAGCAGCGCGCCCAGTGAGATAGCCGGCTTCAAGGGAAGGCTGAGCAGTCCAGAGGACCCCGGCTATGAGGACACCCGCGCCGTCTACAACGCGATGATCGACCGGCGTCCCGCGCTGGTCGCCACGTGCACCGACGCCGATGACGTTGCGAGGGGAATCGAGTTCGCCGGCACCAACGACCTGCCGCTGGCGGTCCGTGGCGGCGGCCACAACGGCGCCGGTCTGGGGACGGTCGACGACGGCGTCGTCCTCGATCTCTCGGGGTTGAAGAGCCTTGAGGTCGACCCCGAGGCGCGGACGGTCCGGGTTGGCGGCGGCTGCCTGTGGGGTGAAGTGGATGCGGCGACCAACGAGCACGGACTGGCGACCCCCAGCGGGATCATCTCGACCACTGGCGTCGGCGGCCTCACGTTGGGCGGCGGTATCGGCCACCTGACCCGCAAATGCGGCCTCAGCATCGACAACCTGCTCGAAGCTGACGTCGTCCTCGCCGGCGGCGAGCAGGTGCGGGCGGCCGAGGACGAGAATCCCGACCTCTTCTGGGCGATCCGCGGCGGCGGCGGCAACTTTGGCGTCGTCACCTCCTTCGTCTTCCGACTGCACGACGTCGGCACGGTCGTCGGCGGTCCGACCTTCTGGGCGGTCGAGGATGGCGCCGAGGTGCTGACGGCCTACCGTGACTTCATCCGCAACGCCCCCAGGGAGCTGAGCGGGTTCTTCGCCTTCGCCTCCGTTCCTCCGGCGCCGCCGTTCCCGGACGAACTGCATCTGCGCAAGGTGAGCGGCGTCGTCTGGTGCTACACCGGTGACCCGGCGGACGCCGGCGAGGCGATGGCGCCACTGCTCGAGACGACCCCGGAGCCGCTGCTTCACGGGCCGCAGGAGATGCCGCTGCCCGCACTCCAGAGCGCTTTCGACCCGGTATATCCGGCCGGGGACCAGTGGTACTGGCGCGCCGACTTCGTCAAGGAGATCCCCGACGAGGCGGTGGCGGTCCATGCCAAATTCGGAGCCGAGATGCCGACCTGGAAATCGACCATGCACATGTACCCAATCGACGGGGCCGCCCACGACGTCGGGCCAACCGATACACCGTGGGCCTACCGCGACGCCAACTGGGGCTCCGTCTTCGCCGGCGTAGATCCCGACCCCGCCAACGCGGACAGCATCCGCAGCTGGTGCGTCGATTACTTCGAAGCCCTGCACCCCTACTCGGCGGGCGGCGCCTACGTGAACATGATGATGGACGAGGGCCAGGAGCGGGTCCGGGCGAGCTACGGCGACAATTACGACCGCCTTGCCCATATCAAGGCCAAATACGACCCCGACAACCTCTTCCGGGTCAACCAGAACATCCAGCCCGGCTAGGCGGTGCGGTACCGCGGGAGGCGGCGCATTTCGCGCCTCTCCAAGGTCGGAACCCGATCGCTCTAACGTCTTGTGTGTGAGCGGAGCAGAGGTCAGCCTCGCCATATCGGTGTTTCTCGCCTCGGCGGTCGAGGCGACTGAGGCGTTCACGATCGTGCTCGCGGTCGGCACCGCGCGCGACTGGCAATCGTCGTTGCTCGGAGTAGGCGCAGCGACTGTCGTCCTCGCGACGCTGATCGCGATCCTCGGCCCCGCTCTCACCCTGATCCCCTTGGACGCTCTACGACTGGTGGTCGGAGGCCTGCTCCTGATCTTCGGCCTGCAGTGGCTGCGCAAGGCCATCCTGCGTGCAGGCGGGGTCATCGCAACTCGAAACGAGACCCTGGCGTTCGAGCGTGAGACCGCCTCTGCTCGCTCGGCGCCTCCCGAGAGCGGCCTCGATCACTACGCCTTCCTCGTCTGCTTCAAAGGCGTGCTCTTGGAGGGGCTCGAGGTGGCCTTCATCGTCCTGACCTTCGGTGCCAACCAGCACGACGTCCCGCTCGCGGCTGCCGCCGGGGCATTGGCCGTGGTCGCGGTATTGGGAGCCGGCGCGGCGCTGCGCGCTCCGCTGGCGCGGGTGCCCGAGAACGCGATGAAATTTATCGTCGGCATCGCCTTGAGCACATTCGGCGTTTTCTGGGGCGCGGAGGGAGCCGGCGCCACTTGGCCGGGCGATGACGCAGCCCTGCCCGCGGTGGCCCTGGCGCTCCTCGCCGCTTCCTGGCTGATGGTTCGCTCGCTGCGCCATGCTGGTCCCGACTCTGCCGTTGAGAGCGTCTGATGGCGGAGGGTCTCGGCGCCGCTGTCTTCGAGTTCCTGGTCGGCGACGATTGGCGCACCGCCGCCGGTGTCGTCGGCCTGCTCAGCGCTACCGCGCTGCTGGCCGGCGCCGACCTGCCCGCCTGGCCATTGACCCTCATCGCGACGGTTGCGGTATTGCTCTGGTCGGTGAAGCGCGCAAGCGCTACCGCCTCTGAGCAGTAGGTGGCGAATTGATAGAACCACCCAGCTCTGAAGCCGACGGCCCGCTGGCGCGGACGCCTCGAAGGTACCGACGGATCTGGGCTGTCTCAGTTCGGTGGAGTCGGGGACATATTTCGGGGCACGGCTTCGAGGCGAGTTCATCCGTGCTTAGGGAAAGACGGAACCTGCGCCTTTTCCCTTCCTCCGTCCAGCTCAGTGTCGAACCATGAAGGGAATCGGAGGGCAAATGAGCCAGGCCCTCCTGCTCCGCTCCGCTCCGGCTCGTAGATGTTCGAGGTGCATGCGGTGGTTACAGCCGTCAACGGCGGTTGTTCACCGAATGCGATCTGGCCGGCGACGCGATCCCGGCCCCTGAGCGAGCTTGGTGCGCGTAGGAGTGGCCGCCGGTTGCCTCACCCGACCACGATCAACACGGCCAGCAAGCCGCCGAGCGTTGCAATCACGAATCCAGCGCCCCTCAGGGACATCGACCGAGGGCGCGGGGGCGGCGGCAGGGGACGCAATGGCGGGCTTCCTCTGACCTGGCGGGCCACGAAGTGAGCTACTGGGAGCATGAGGCCCCTCCTTTGGTCTCCGGCAGGCGTGGGGTCACTGGGCTTCACAATGACCAACAACAACGCTATACCGGTCACGATGACCTGTCAAGTCCGTTTGCCGGTCAGGGCACCCAAATAAACTTGGGAACGTGAATGTCGACGAGCTCGCTCGCCAAATCGAATACAAGGTCGCCCCCGCGCCACTGATTGCGGTGCAGGGGCTCTCGAACACCTTCGCCTTCGAGCCGGAGGAGGAGCGACTCCTGGATCCTGCGTCGACCCGCCGCTGGCTGGTGGAATCCGATCTGACCACCCCCGATGTCGAGGTGAGCAAGCGGCAATGGGAGCGTCTCGTCGAGTTCCGGGAAGCAATCCGCGACCTGATCGAGGCGAACCGGACGGGCGACACGAAGCAACCCAGCCAGTGGGAGCGATTCGTAGCCGAGCATCCGATCAGCGTCACCGTCGGGACGGGTGGTGCGCTCTCCCTCGACCTAACTCCTCAGGGCTCGATTGACGGCCTGATCGCCCAGATGATCGGCATCGTGTACCAATCGCAGGTCGAATCGCTGTGGTCGCGCCTGAAGACCTGCGTCAGCGATGACTGCCGCTGGTCGTTCTTCGACAGCTCGCGCAATCGGTCGGGGACCTGGTGCCTGATGGAGACCTGCGGCAATCGGAGCAAGAACCGCTCCTACCGTCGGCGCGGGACCAGTGCCCGCCCCTAGGGAGCCGGTGAAGTCGGCCGTGGAAGTCGAGCAGCCGGGCGACCTTCACGCGTTGACCCTAGCTTTCAGCGAGTACCGCTACGGGGATTCGAACCCGGTTTCCGGACTGAGAATTGGCCCTGGGAGCGGGATTGAGGACGATCTCGACGACTTGTATCCAAGCAAGTTCGCCTGGGATCCCCGGAGTCCGGTGGAGTCGGGGACATATTTCGGGACGCGCTTTTCAATCGCCGCAGCTGGTCCATCCGGAGAGGATCTTCGTCGCGCCCAGCCCGTGCACTCTATTGGTGAGTACCCAGGACGTCGACGGAAGCGCCGTCCAGCGTTACACCGGAGCCGGTGGTGCAGGACACCCGGACCATTTCGATCGAGAAGGTGTGAGGCGTCGAAGCTTTCGGTGAAACACTCGTCGCCCCTGGGCCGATGACAACCGGGACGAATTGTCCGACCCGCGTCACGGTACCGCCAAGCTCGGTTTCGACATGGGCGGTAGCGATCAGGCTGGGAGTGACGCCGCCTCGCTCGGGCTGTTCCAACTCGAGGTTGGCGTCGGCCGATCTCCTACCGCCGCAACCCGGCTGAAAGGTGACTTCGATCGCACCGAGAAATTGGTCGTCCTCGCCAACCGGCTGCAGATAGGTCGGATGATTGAGCGCGTAGAGCGTTCCGTCGACGAACGGCACCGGGCCCAGGCCCTCGATGTGATCGACGATCCGCGAAAACGGCAGAGAGGCGGCATCGACCTTGTCGGCGGTTACGGCGTGGGCCCCGATATTGCTCGTCCCCACCGCACCCTCGGCGAGTTTCTCCCCCGTGACGGCTTCTTTGGCGAGCTTGGCGGTCAAGACAGCGCCGCTGGCGAGCTGTCCGCCACCGACCGCCCTGTCTCCGATCTGGGCGGTCCCAACGGCTCCGCCTTTGATTTTTGCCGTCGTCACCGCACCCTTTTTCAGCTGCTTTGCACCGATGCTGTTCTTGGCGAGATGGGAGGCGGCAAGGGCCGCGCCGCCGCTGACCACGAGGAAGAGCGCGAGCGATGAAACAAAGTTCGCGTAATTGAAGTGCTTGCGGATTTGGGCCACGGGCTTTCTCCTTGCTGAAATCAATCGCTGTTGTGGTACCTACGCAGCCCGACCACGGCGCGTTCAGCGAGAGCGGGGGAAGAATGGCGCGCTACATGACGGTCCCGACACGCTCTGCAGGAGAGGTGGGTGCTAGCTGTCCTCGCCGGCGTTGTCCCGGAGAAACTTCTTCATGTCCTTGACGAGCAGACTCCGATGGAGGGGGTCAGTCGGGGACTCTTCGAAACCAAACTTGTCGTAGAAGGCGGAAGCCTCCTCCGAAACGGCGTGAGCCACGATCGCTCGAGCGCCGACGAGCTCAATTGCGCTTGCGCACCGCAGGAGGGCATCCTGAAGAAGGGATCGTCCAAGTCCCTGGTCCCGATGGTCCCTGTCGACAGCTAGGCGCGCTAGCAGCAAGACGGGAACGGAACTCTCGTTTGGCTGACCCTTCTTCATGCGCTCCGTGGCAAGCTCCGGCCCCACCTCGCCTACGGTCAGAGCGTAGTAGCCGACAACACAAACCCCATCATCGGTCGTCACATAGACCCTGGCTGAGCCAGCTGCCTCGGCGTGCCGGGCGTAGCGCTTGAGCCAAACATCAAGCGACTCCTCGCCTGACTCGAACTCATCGGTGCTGTGCTTCCCCCGCAGGGGCTCGGGCTTGCTGTAGCCCACGAAGGACTACTCGAAAACGCTCGGCTTTGAATAGAGCTCGACCAGACCAGCCGGGACCCGTGCAGGACGTTCGAGCTGCTCGGTGAACTTCTCCCAGTCCATCTCGCTCAGTCGAAAGACCCTTCGATCAGCCAAGACGCGCTTCGCTTCCGTTACGGCGGCGCCTCGGACAAAGCTCGTGACGTTGGTGTCTTCGGAATCGCTCGCGGCGCGGACAAGGGCGTCCTCAGACTCCGCGACCCTAAGATTCCAGTTGAGGCTCTTCGTTTTGCTCTTGGTAGCCATGCTTCCCTTGCTTTTCGTGTATAGCAATGTATACACAACTGGCCCTAGCTGCAAGTCATGCGGTGCTTCTTGCATCTTGCAGCCCCGTTTCGAGTCATTGTCCAATTCATTGAACAATCACCCGCTATAGGGCCTCTCGTTGCCCAAGAAGTTGCCCAAAACGCAGGATGCGCCGCCCTTTCGGCCGGCGCATTTGGCTCTGCTTCTGAGTACCGCTACGGGGATTCGAACCCCGGTTTCCGGACTGAGAATCCGGCGTCCTAGTCCCCTAGACGATAGCGGCGTGGGTCGGCCATTCTAGCGAGGGCTCAACAGGTACATTGCCTGCTCCGCGCGGCTGTGGCGGAACTGGTAGACGCGCACGGTTCAGGTCCGTGTGGGCTCACGCCCGTGAAGGTTCGACTCCTTTCAGCCGCACTACGCGACGGCGGGTCTGGCCGAATCCGTCGTCGCGCGGGCGGCCGTCGCCGCGATCTCCTCGACGAAATCGGGCCAGAGCTGGCGCGGCAGGTCGTGCCCCATTCCCTCGAACATTCGCAGCCTGGCACCGGGGATCGCCCGGGCGGTGGCCCGCCCCCCAGCCGGTCTGACGAGCCGATCGGCGGTGCCGTGGAGCACGGTCGCCGGCAGGCGCAGGCGGCGCAGCGCCGGGGTTCGGTCTCCGGATGCCGTTACCGCGTACATCTGCCGCAGCACCCCCGCCGGGTTGTGCGAGCGGTCCCACAACTGCCCGGCCAGATCCCCGAGGTGGTGCGGATCGCGCGGGAAGCCGGGCGACCCGATCACCTCGAAAGTGCGGTTGACCTGCCTGATGTAGGCCTCACGGCTGCGCGGGTAGTCGGCGAAGAGGATCGGCAGTGCCCGCCAGTGAGGCCAGCCGAGTCTCCGGTTGCCGGTGGTCGACATCATCGAGACGAGCGAGCGGACCCTTTGGGGGTGCTCGATCGCCATCGTCTGGCCGATCATCCCGCCCATCGAGGCGCCGACGACGTGCGCCGACTCGATTCCGAGATGGTCCATCAGCCCGAAGGCGTCATCGGCCATGTCGGATAGCAGGTACGGGGCGCGGTCGCGACGGCCCCGCATCACCTCACGGAGGCTCGGCATCCCCGCCGAGTCGATCATCGTCGAGTGGCCGATGTCGCGGTTGTCGAAGCGTATGACCCGGAAGCCGCGCGCGGCGAGCAAGGAGCAGAGCCCCTCGTCCCAGGCCAGCATCTGTGTGCCGAGTCCCATGATCAGGAGCATCGGGTCGCCGCTCGCGTCGCCGATCTCCTGGTAGGCGATCTCGATCCCGTTCGCGGGCGCGAGCCGCTCATCGCTCAGAGCGTTCATCAGAGGATGGTAGCCCGCCGGGATCGCCTGTCCAACGGCTAAGTTCCCCCGGTGCGCACGGCGATCGTCTCCGACCTCCACCTCGGCAGCGCCTTCGGCGAGGACGTCGCCCGCGACGCCGACGTCCGGGGCCCCCTGCTCGAGGAGATCAGGACTGCAGACCGGCTCGTCCTCCTCGGCGACGTCTTCGAGCTGCGCGAAAAGCCGCTGGCGGAGGCGCTCGAGGCGGGCCGGCCCTTCCTCGAAGACGTCGGAGCGGCGATGGCGGGCCGCCATGTCGTCGTCCTTCCCGGCAACCACGACCACCGCCTCGCCGAGCCGCTGCTGGAGGACCTGGCTCTCGCCGGCCGCCCGCTCGAGCTCGAGCACCATACGCCGCCGCAGGTCGATTCGGCGAGGACGATCGCCGCCTGGCTCGGCGATGCCGCGCTCGACATCGCCTATCCCGGAATCTGGCTGCGGGACGACGTCTACGCCACCCACGGCCACTACATGGACTGCCACATGAGCCTGCCGCGACTCGAGTGCATCGCGGCCGCGGTCATGATGCGTGCCTTCGGCAGCGTCCCGAACCCGGCGACGCCATTCGACTACGAGCGGGTCCTGCGGCCGGTATATGGGCTCTCCTACTCGCTCGCCCAGTCGGAGCTGGCCCAGCGGGCGAGCCGGCCTTCCGAGCGCGCCTGGCGCGCGATCTCGAGACGCGACGGCGCCGGCGGTCGGGCCCGGCGCGCCGTCCGCGGCGCGGCGATCGGGGCGGCGGTCCCGGCATCAGTCTGGGGAATCAACCGCCTCCTTCACTCGGATTTCGACCCGGTCCTCTCGGCGGCGGCGATCTCGGCCAGCGGCGTCGACGCGGGGGCGGAGCTCAGCGAGCGGCTGGGCATCGGAACCGGGCATGTGATCACCGGCCACACCCACCGTGGCGGCCCCGGCGAGGAGGACGGCGAGTGGCCGCTCCGCAGCGGCGGCTCGCTCCACAACACCGGCAGCTGGATCTTCGCATCGGCCTTCCACCACCCGGGGACGCCCGCCCGGCCCCTACTGGCCCGGCACCGTCACCTGGGTCGAGGACGAGGGGCCGCCGCGGCGCGTCCAGCTCCTCGCCGACCGCTCGCGCGAGGACCTGGCCGAGGTCGTCCGCGGCCAGCGCTCCCGCCTCGAACCGTGACCTAGCCGAGCCACTCGGCGATGATTCCGCCGATCTCGGGGCCCGCGTCCTCCTGTAGGTAGTGACCTGCGTTCTCGATCTTGCGCGGCGCCGGGAAGTTGAGCTCGCTCGAGACTCGCTCGCCGACCGAGAACGGCAGCGCCGGGTCTGAGTCGGCCCAGAGCAGGAGGGCCGGGCGATCGTCCTCGCGGAGCGCTTCGGCGACCCGTTTCCCCTCGGCGGCACCGGGGGCGTCGGGCTCGGTGGGGAGGATCAGCGGGAACGCCCGCGCCCCCGCCTTCGACTCCGGGCTCGGGTACGGGGCCTCGTAGGCGGCGATCACCTCCTCGCCCGGGTCCTCCTTGCAGGCAGCGCGGATCAGGAAGCCGACCGGCAGGTCCTCGCTGCTGCGCACGAAGTCGCGGAATTTGAGCCAGTTGTCGCTCATCCGCTGGCGCCCGGTGAAGGGCCCGGTGTCCATCATCACCAGCCGCGAGAAGCGTTCCGGATGCTCGACCGCCAGTCGCAGCCCGATCGGGCCGCCCCAATCGTGGACGACAGCGGTCGCGCCGCGGACGTCGAGCTCCTCGAGCAGCGCCGCCATCAGGTCGACGTGGCGGTCGTACGTGTACCAGCCGACGTCGGTGGGCTTGTCGGAGCGGCCGAAACCGGCGTAGTCGGGAGCGATGCAGCGGTAGCCCGCGTCGCGGACCGGCGGGATCACCTTGCGCCACAGATACGACCAGGTCGGCTCGCCGTGGAAGAAGACGACGGTCTCCCCCTCCCCCTCGTCGAGATGGGCGAGCCGCAGGCCGTCGATCTCGCGGTACCTCGACTCGAAGGGGAAGTCGGGCAGGCCCTGGAGAGCCTCCTCCGGGGTCCGCACCACGTCCTCGGCGCCGCTCATGGGCGCAGTCTATTCACGCCGGCTAAATCAATACCCCACTTTTCCGATCAGCTTTCTGCTACTCTGCCGCTCGCTTCAATACAAAGTTAGTCAAGAAACTAACCCTGTCAAGAAAGAAGGAAAGGTTGTCAATGGAGATGGCTCGCAGAGTGACCCGACACCGCATCGTCAATTTCGGCCTCCCCGCCGCATTGATGGCGCTTGCATTCGCAGCGCTCGGCGCCGCGGGTTGCGGAGGCGGCGATGGCGATAACGCGACCGCATCTGGATCCGGCGGCAAGGTCGATGTGGTCGGCTACTCCACCCCGGAATCCGTCTACCAGGAATCGCTCGAGCCGGCGTTCGAAAAGACCGCTGAGGGCAGCGGCGTCAGCTTCAGCAACTCGTTCGGCGCCTCGGGCGACCAGAGCCGCGCGGTCGTCGCCGGGCAGCCGGCGTCGGTCGTCCACTTCTCCCAGGCCGGCGACATGGAACGGCTGGTCGAAGAAGGCGAACTCGTCTCCAAGAACTGGGAAGACAACAAGTACAAGGGCATCGCGACCGACTCGGTCGTCGTGATCCTCGTCAAGAAGGGCAACCCGCTGGGCATCGAGTCCTTCAAGGACCTGGAGACCAACGAAGAAGCCGAAGTCGTCACCCCGAACCCGTTCAGCTCCGGCTCGGCCCGCTGGAACGTCATGGCCGTCTACGGCGCCGCGCTCAACGAAGGCGATTCCCCCGCCAAGGCGCTGGAAGCGGTGAAGACGGTGCTCGAAAAGACCGTCGCCCAGCCGGGCAGCGGCCGCGACGCCTTCGCCGCGTTCAGCCAGGGCCAGGGCAACGTGCTCCTGACCTACGAGAACGAAGCGATCAAGGCTGAAAAGGAAGGCGAAGAAGTCGAATACGTCATCCCTCCCGCCACGATCCAGATCGAAACGCCCATTGCCGTAACCAAGGAAGCTCCGGAGCCGGCGGCCGAACAGTTCCTCGAATTCCTCTGGTCCGACGAAGGCCAGGAACTGTGGGCCGAAAACGGCTACCGCCCGGTCAATCCCTCGCTGGTCGACCCGAAGCAGTTCCCGACCCCGAAGGAATTGTTCAAGATCAGCAAGTTCGGCGGCTGGGGCAAGGTCAACGACGAATTCTTCGACGAAGAATCCGGCTCGGTCGCGAAGATCGAGGGTGAACTAGGGGTCTCCACCTCAGGCTGATGGAGGCCCACCCGGCAACAAGCACGCCAATCCCAGGGCCCCGGGGGCAGAGTCGAGTCCGCCTCCCGGGGTTCGGGGTCACCGCCGGCACCGGCATGGTCATGCTCTATCTGAGCGTGATCGTGCTGCTGCCGCTCGCGGCGGTTACCAGCGAAGCGTTCTCCGGCGGCTGGAGCACGTTCTGGTCGCAAGTCACCTCGCCGCTGGCGAAGTCGTCGCTGGAACTGACGGTGATCTGCTCGCTGATCGTCGTCGTCCTCAACCTGATCTTCGGCACGATCCTCGCCTGGATCCTGGTCCGTGACGACTTCCGCGGCAAGAGCCTGGTCAACGCCGTCGTCGACCTGCCCTTCGCGCTGCCGACGATCGTCGCCAGCCTGACGCTGCTCGCCCTCTACGGCAACGACAGCCCGATCGGCATCCACCTGGCCGCGACTCGCGCCGCCGTGGTCGTCGCCCTGATGTTCGTCACCCTGCCCTTCGTCGTCCGCGCGGTCCAGCCGCTGCTTCTGGAGATGGACCGCGAGATGGAGGCCGCGGCGGCCTCGCTCGGCGCGGGGAACCTGACGATCTTCCGTCGCATCATCCTCCCCAACCTCCTCCCCGGCCTCGCGGCGGGCGCGGCGCTGGCGTTCGCACGCGCCCTCGGCGAGTTCGGCTCCGTCCTGATCTTCGCCGGCGGGCTGCCGAGCACGATGGTCACCTCGATCTTCATCCGCCAGCAGGTCGAGTCCGGCAACGAGGTCGGCGCCTCGGCCGTCTCGGTCGTGCTGCTGCTCCTCGCGCTGCTGCTGCTGGGCGCCGTCTCGCTGATCCAGCGCTGGGCCTCCCGCCACGAACGCACAGTCGAGATCGAGTCGACGATCAGACCCTTCGCCGGCGGAGGAGGGGGGGCGGCCTGTGAACCCCTCAACCAAGAGCCGCTGGGGACTGCGGGTCGTCGGGCTCGGCTACCTGACCCTGCTGTTGTTGATCCCGCTGGTGATGATCTTCTACAAAGCCTTCGAACACGGCCTCGCCCCGCCGATCGAAGCGGTCACCTCGTCCGACGGCCTGCATGCTTTGAAATTGACGCTGCTGATGGTCGTCATCGCGGTGCCGCTCAACACCGTCTTCGGGGTCGGCTGCGCGCTGCTCCTGGTCCGCCACCGGACCCGGGCCAACTGGCTGATCGACGCGGTGATCAACCTGCCCTTCGCGGTCTCGCCGATCGTCATCGGGCTCTCGTTGTTCATCCTCTACGGGACCGGCGGCTGGCTCGGCCCGAGCCTCGCCGAAGCGGGGATCAAGGTGCTTTTCTCGGTCCCGGGGATGGTCCTGGCGAGCATCTTCGTCTCGGTCCCATTCGTGGTCCGAGAGACGGTCCCGGTCCTTCAGGAGATCGGCACCGACCAGGAGATGGCCGCGTCGACCCTCGGCGCCAACGGCTGGCAGACCTTCTGGCGGATAACCCTGCCGTCGATCCGCTGGGGCGTCGCCTACGGCGTCCTCCTGACGACGGCCCGGGTGCTCGGCGAGTTCGGCGCGGTGACGATCGTCTCCGGTTCGATCAGCGGCCAAACCCAGACCCTGCCGCTCTTCGTCGAGAAGCAGTACGAGAACTTCAACCTCCCCGGCGCCTACGGCGCCTCGATCGTGCTGGCGATGCTGGCGCTGGTCACCTTGGTCGGAATGAACCTGCTCAAACGAAAGGAGGACGCCTGATGGGAATCACGGTCGAGGGAGCGAACAAGCGCTTCGGTGACTTTCAGGCGCTTGACGATGTATCGATCGATGTCCCCGACGGATCGCTGACCGCCCTGCTTGGGCCGAGCGGCAGCGGCAAGTCAACGCTGCTGCGGGCGATCGCCGGGCTCGAGGACCTGGACGGCGGCGTGGTCACGATCAACGGCGAGGACGCGACCGGCAAACCGGCGCAGAAGCGAAGTGTCGGCTTCGTCTTCCAACACTACGCGGCCTTCAAGCACATGAACGTGTTCGACAACGTCGCCTTCGGCCTCAAGATCCGCAAGTGGAAGATGCAGGAGACCTCGGCGCGGGTTCATGAGCTGCTGCAGCTGGTGCAGCTCGGCGGGCTCGCCGGCCGCCTCCCCTCGCAGCTCTCCGGCGGCCAGCGCCAGCGCATGGCGCTGGCTCGGGCGCTCGCGGTCCAGCCTCGGGTGCTGCTGCTCGACGAGCCCTTCGGCGCCCTTGACGCCAGGGTTCGCAAAGACCTGCGGACCTGGTTGCGCAAGCTCCACGAGGAGATGCACGTGACGACGATCTTCGTCACCCACGACCAGGAGGAGGCGATGGACGTCGCCGAGCAGCTCGTGGTGATGAACGAGGGACGAGTCGAACAGTCGGGCAGCGCGAACGACCTCTACGAGCACCCCGCCACAGAGTTCGTGATGAGCTTCGTCGGCGAGGTCAACCGGCTCGGCGACAGCTACGTGCGCCCGCACGACATGACCGTCGTCCTCGACCCCGGCGACAACACCGAGGAGGCGATGGTGCAGCGGATCGTCTCCCTCGGCTTCGAGATCCGGGTCGAGTTCACGCTCGCCGACGGGTCCGAGGTCTGGGCGCAGCTGACCCGCGCCGAGCTGCAGAAATTGGAACTGCGCGAGAAGCAGATCGTCTACCTGCGGCCCGGCCAGACCAAGAGCTTCAGCGGCTCGGCAGCAGTCCCTGCAGCCGCCTGAAGGGGCGACGGGGTGGGGTGCCCTTTTTGCCGGGTGGCACCCCGCCCCATCTCGCCAAGCTCAGGTTAGTCGCCGCTCGAACGATTTCGCCAGGGCGCTCTGGTCCTCCTCCCCGGCGACCGTCTTGTCGAGCCTGATCGTGGCCTCGCGGCCATCGAATCGAATCGTCGCGACCTGGTTGTCGAAGTACGGGCCCTCGGGGGTTCTCCATCGCAGCCCTGGACGCGGCGCCCGCGCCATCCTCGCCAGCGCCCCCGCCAACGCACTGAACGGCCGCGAGAACCCGGCCCGCACCACCCTCCTCTCCCCCCTGCTGAGCGGGTTCCGGTATGGCGAGCAGACCGCCTGGTAGACGCGGCTGCGGACCCCCGCGCCGGGCTTGAACTCGGCCTCGCTCAGATAGGCATGGTGGACGTCGCCCGAGAGGACGACGATCGAAGCCGGCGCCGGCCCGCGGTGGCCGGAACCGACCCCTTCGATCAGCTCGCGCAGGCGCTGGAAGGAATGCTGGAAGGCCGCCCAGTGGTCGAAGTCGACGGCGCGGCGCAGGCGCTCGCTCTGACGCGCGACAAGTCTCCCCCACGCCCCGTCGCAGAGCCTCTCGTTCCAGGCCTCGAGCTGATGGAATCCGGGCGACAGCAGGAACGGGACGGTTGTCGCGATCAGGAGGTGGTCGATCTCGCCCCCGGCCCGCTCGACGATCCATTCCCAGACCTCCTCGTCGCACATCGCACGGCGCTCCTCGGTCAGGACCCGGCCGGCGCGGGAATCGATGAACAGCGCCCGCACGCCGCCGACGTCGCGGTGGAAGCTCCAGCGGAAACCGGATGCGGTGGTGTCGATCTCATGGGCCCACTCGCGGAGGACGCCGGTCGCGTCGGGGTTGCCGCGGACCCGGGCGTAGAGCTCGCTCGCGGCGAGCTCGCGCGGCGAGAGGTTGCCGATGAACTGGTAGATCCAGTAGGTCATGATCCCGCCGACCGCGCGCTCGTGCCACCACTCCCTGCGGTCCATCTCCTCGCGCCAGGAGCGGGATATGTTCCAGTCGTCGCTCATGTCGTGGTCGTCCCAGGCCATCGAGCTCGAGACGGTCGAGAGCAGCCACCGGATCATCGGGTCCTCCCAGGACTCGCGATAGAGCCAGGTGTACTCCTCGAAGTCGGTCACCTCCTCGCCCGGGGGCTCGGAGGTGTCGCGTCGGGCCCGGATCCGCTCCCGGGTCCGGGGTGAGCCCTCGTCGACGTAGACCTGGTCGCCGAGGAGGAACAGGAGCTCCGGCCAGTTGTCGCGTCCCTCGCGGATCATCTGCTCGGCGAGGACGTGGAGGGCGTCGAGCTCATGCCCGTCCTCGTCCTCGTCCTTGCTCAGGGTGTAGGGGCGCTCGTGCGGGAACGCGACCCGGCAGGAGCCGAAGCAGATGTCGAGCGGCTTGCCGGGATCGAGGGTGCGGATCACGCTCGGCGGCAGGTCGCTCTCCCGCGGCGGCCATCTCCAATGGCCGTCGAGGCTGACGTCGTACTCGTAGAACCCGCCCGGCTCGAGGCCGTCGATCTGGACCAGCGCGTAATGGTGGCCGGCGACCGTGAAGGTCCGCTCCCGCCGGCCCAGGATCCGCACCTCGCAGGGCTCGCTCGTCTCGACCCAGACCGTGGCCTCGGTCTCCGAGACGTAGCGCAGCAGGGGTCCGAGCAGAAGATCCGCCATCGGCCTCATCTTCCCGATTCCCCAATTGCTATTCTTGACTTAGTCTGTAAACAAAACGGAAAAGGGGGAGAGAAATAAGCTCGAAGGACGACACCACCTTCACCTCACGCGGTCGGCTGACCGGCCTGACCCGCGACGAGATCCCCGCCGGCAACGGCCAGAACCGGGCCAGCCGCGCCGACCGCCGACCCGGTTCGGAGCCGGTCGATGAGGCGCTCTACTATCGGGCGCGTCTGATCCTCGGCGAGTCCCTGCGCCGGCCGGGCCGCTAGGGAAGGGCCTTGAGGAAGGCGCCGATCCCGGCGCCGAAGTAGGGCGAGTAGAGCAGGTCGGGCCGGTTGGCGTAGCCGTAGCTCGTCACCCCGTCGACGTAGTCGCCTTCGGTCAGCCATGCGCCGCCGCTGGAGCCGGCGGCCATGTCGCAGGGACCGGGGATCGTCGGCGGGCCGATGAAGGGGAACGTGAGCGGGTCGCTGCCGAGCCCGTGGGAGGTGCAGCTGCGCATCTCTTCGCCTTTCAGGGCGGCGGCCGGGTAGCCGTAGATCTCGAAGTCCGCCGAGCGCGAGCGCGACGCCGCGAACCCGCGAGCGCCGACGACGTCAGCGAGATCGCCGAGGTGATTCGGTTCGACCTTCAGGGCCGCGACGTCGAAATCGGGGTTTTCCCCGTGGCGCCAGGCCGGCATCACGTAGACCGTGCTGACGTCGAAGGTGCCGAACGGGCGCACGCCGTGGTCGTAGGCGGGCACGAATGAGATCCGGCTGGCGGTGACTCCTTCGAGGACGACGCAGTGGCCGGCGGTGAGGACGATCGATTTGCTCGGGGTGTTGATCGCCGTGCCCGAGCAGGTGTAGCTGCCCTCTTTCGGGTCGACCCCGAGGATTTTCCCATTGGTCCTGTTGCCGGCCTCGCTGGCGTCGAGAACCCGGAGGCTCGAGGACGATGCGCCCCTGCCGCGGCGCGCCGCCCGGCCCGGAACGGTGATCGGGGCGCCGATGCCGCGCAGCGACCTGCCCCCCAATTCGACCAGCCTGGTCGCGGACGCGACCGCCGGCAGCGCCAGCGCCAGCGCGCCGGTCAGCAGCATCGCCGACACCGCCCGACCGATCGGCGTCCCCGCGGTGTTACCCATCGCTACCCCCCATCGCCGGGGAATACTGCCAAAAGCACAAAAAGGTTCGCTAAGTGCGCTTCTCGCTTCCGATCGGGAGGAAAACCACGTCCGGTCCCGAAGGGCGCCATAACTCCGTCAAAGTGTCGCCAATTTGTTCACGAAAGGGTTACGGACATGAACGATGACAGTGGTCTGATCAGCGGCTGGTGGGTTTTCGCCGGCGTGCTGCTCCTCGTCGCCGGCGTGCTCAACATCATCTACGGCATCGCCGCGATCGGCGACTCCAAGTTCTTCACCGAAAACGCCACCTACATCCTCAGCGGGCTCCACACCTGGGGCTGGATCCTCCTGATCCTCGGAGTGCTCGAGCTCGTCGCCGCCTTCTCGCTCTTCTCGGGCAACGAATTCGGCCGCTGGTTCGGGATCTTCATCGCCTCCCTCAACGCGATCGGGTCCCTGCTCTCGATCCCGGCTCGCCCGTTCTGGTCGCTGGCGCTGTTCGCCCTCGCGATCATCATCATCTACAAGCTGGCCGAGGGCCCCGAAGGCTCGCCCACCGGCTGAGCCTAGGAACCGGCTAACTGCTGCGAGCGAAGGCCCCGGGGATCCGGGGCCTTCGTCGCGTCTGGGGCCCCGACGGCGTCCGGGTCAGACAGGTCGAACTTCGCCCACGGCGCCAGCTCGCGCGGCTCGTAGAGGACATCGACGCCCGCCATCCGGTCCTGCCATCCCCGCCTTCGTTCGTCGAAGACGATCCCGAGGAACCCGAACCCGAAGGTGAGGAAGCCGAGGCTTAGGCCGATCAACCGTCGCACCGACCGGCGTAGCGGCAACCCGGCGCCCCCGACAGCGAGCCTGATCCCGAGGAAGCGCATGCCGAGGGTCTGGCCGGCGAGCGACCAGAAGCCGACAAGGTAGACACCGATGAGCGTCAGCCAGGCGCCGGTGCCGAACACCAGGGCGAGGCCCGATGCCCCGTTTCCGCCGGTGAAGGCGGAGACGACCAGCGCGGCGATCGCGGCGATACCCGAGAAGGCGAGGTTGACGATCAGGACGTCGAGGCCTAGCGCCCCAGCCCGAGTGACAGCGCCGGCCCGCTCGGTCGGTACCGAGCGCTCGGGGCGGCGCAGGATCCGCCGCGCCAGGCGCTCGAGGCCGTCATCGATCCTGCGCATCGCGTCGCCGATCGTGTGGCCGATGTCCTCGATGAAGCCGACGCTCTGAGCGCTGATCGCGGCCCGGACCTCGGGCGCCTCGGCGATCCGCTCGACCAGCCGCTGCGTCTCGTCACTGGCCAGGAATCGCAGCCAGACCTCGTCGACCATGTCGCTGTCGATCGCGTCGATCAACGCCCGCTTCACCGTCTCGCTCTCCAGCGCTCCGTTCACGGCCTCCTCGACGACGGGCCCCTTGAGCACCCTGACCAGCGCCCGTTCGACCGCCTCGCTCTCGACCGCGGCGACCATCGCCTCCTCGGCCGCGGCCTGGACCGCCTGGTCGACCCCGGTCGCCTTCCCAACGCTGCGCGCCCCTCTCACCCCGGCTCCGAGAAGCCGGACCGAGAGCGGCAGCGGTTTGCCGGCGGGGCCCTCGTCCGGTGCGCCGTTTTCGCTGCTCATCGTGGCGAGTATCCCAGGTGATCGAGGAGGCGGTCGACGAACTCGGCCTGCGCCTCGATCAGCTTCTCCCGCGCCGCGGCGGGGTCGAACCACCCGGCTCTGTCGATCTCCGGGAACTCGCGCTCGCTGCCCGAGCGCGGCGGCCATTCCATCCGGAACCTGTTGCTGTCCAGCTTGGCGGGGTCGAATTCGCCCTCGGCCGCCCAGGCGTGGACGACCTTTCCGCCCTTCTGTCGGACGGTGCCGAGCTCGATCATCGCCTCGAGCTCGATCTCCGGGGCCGGCCCGAGCTCCTCTTTCAGCTCGCGCAGGGCGCTGCGGCGCAGGTCCTCCTCGCCCTCCTCCGCGCCGCCCTTCGGGATCGACCAGGCGCCATTGTCGCGCTGCGCCCAGAACGGGCCGCCGGGATGCACCAGCAACAGTTCCGGGCCCGTGCCGACCCGATAGAGGAGGACTCCGCCACTGACCTTTGACCTGGGGGCGATCTCCTCAAGATAGGCGACGGCGGCTCAGATCCTGCCGCCTTCGAGCAGGCGGGCGAGAAAGCGCTTCGTCTCATCCCGCTCGGGCTCGGTGAGGACGCGCTCGGGCGGCCCCGCCTCGAGGATGCGACCGTCGTGGAGGAAGGCGACTTCGTCGGCGACCTCGCGAGCGAAGCCCATCTCGTGGGTGGCGATGATCATCGTCATCCCTGCCGCCTTGAGGTCGCGGACCGCGTGCAGGACCTCGCCGACCAGCTCCGGGTCGAGCGCGCTCGTCACCTCGTCGAGCAACAGCGCGCGCGGCCGGCCGGCGAAGGCGCGGGCGATCGCCACCCGCTGCTGCTGGCCGCCGGAGAGGTCGTCGGGGCGGTCGCCCTCGCGGCCCTCGAGCCCGAAGCGGCGAAGCAGCTTCCGGCCATGCTCCTCGGCCACCCGGCGCGAGGCGCCCTGGCCGCGCATCTCGCCGAGGACCACGTTCTCGAGCACGGTCAGGTGCGGGAAGAGGTTGTAGGCCTGGAACACGAGCCCGAGCCTGCGGCGGACCGGGACCGGCTCGACCGAGGGGTCGGTGATCACCTCGCCGTCGAGGAAGACGTCGCCGTCGTCGATCTCCTCGAGCAGGTCGATGCAGCGCAGCAGCGTCGACTTGCCGGACCCCGAGGCGCCGATCAGCGCCACCGCCTCGTGCTCGCGGACGCTCAGGTCGACGCCGCGCAGGACCTCGCGCTTGCCGAAGGCCTTCGTCACCCCGCGGACGTCGAGGACCGGCTCCCCGCTCACCGAACGCCCCCGCTCTGTCCCCCCAGCCGATCGACGAGGCGGGCAAGCGGCACCGTGATCACCAGGAAGAGGAGCGCGGCGGCGATCAGCGGCGTGTAGTTGAACGTCACACCCTGGACGATCTGAGCGGCCCGAAGAGCCTCCCGGGGGCCGAGGATCGAGATCAGGACGACGTCCTTCTGGAGGGCGAGGAAATCGTTGAGGAGCGGCGGCGCGACCCGTCGCACCGCCTGCGGCAGGATCACGTGGCGCAGCGCCTGCGCCTCGGTCAGGCCGACGGCCCGCGCGGCGTCACGCTGGCCGCGGTGGATCGAGCCGATCCCGGCTCGGTAGACCTCGGCGACGTAGGCGCTGTAGGAGAGCCCGAGCGCGATCCCGCCGAGGACGACGGGGTCGGTCGGCAGTCCGGTGAGTCGCAGGGCCGGGATCCCGAACCCGATCAGGTAGACGAGGAGAAGGGTCGGGACCCCCCGGATCAGGTCGACGAACAGGGTCGCGAGAAGCCGGATCGGGAACAGCGCCGGCCCGGCGCTCGTCCGAATCAGGGCGATCACGAGGCCGACGACGAGGACAGCGATCTCGACGATCACGAAGACCCGGACGTCGAGCCAGAAGCCTTCGAGGACTTCGGGGAACGATTCCTTGAACACAGACCACGAGAAGAACGTTTCCTGAACCGTCGGCCAGCCGGGGCTGGTCAGGACCCACGCCGCGAGGCCGCCGATGACGATGACGCTGGAGATGACCGCAATCGCCTGCCCCCGTCTCTGCTTGCGGCGTTTGGCAGCCTGCCTCGCGAGGCGGCGGTCGCTGATGACGGCAGTCCCGGTCAACCGCGGCCATTCTGACCCCGGCCGGGGACGGCGAACTCAGCTGAGTTCGGGGGCGCCGGCTGCCTTGCTCATCCAGCGCTGGGTGATTTCTTCGAGTTCGCCCGATTCTTCGAGTTCTTCGATCGCCTGTGAGACGCAGGGGGTCAGTTCGGATCCCTTTTCGAGCAGGGCGCCCCACTTGTCGCCGCCGGGAACGCTGAACTGGCCGACGACTTTCGCGTTCGGGACCTGGACCGCCGTCAGGTAGAGCGCGGTCGGGAGATCGACGACGACGGCGTCGATCTGTTCGTTCTTCAGAGCAGTGACGACATCATTTGAACTGTTGAAGACCTGCGCCTGTTCGCTCGGTTCGATCTTTTCTTCGACGCCGTCGAGGCTCGTGGTGCCGATCTGGACGCCGATCTTGGCCGACTTCAGGTCTTCGAGCGAGGTCGCTTCGGCCGCTTCGGAGTCCTTCAGAGCCACGACCGCCTGGTTCGCCGTGTAGTACGGGGCCGAGAAGTCGACCGCCTTTTCGCGCGTCGGCGTGATCGAGATCTGGTTGACGTCGAAGTCGAATTCTTTCGGCCCCGGCGCGTAGGACGAGTTGAACGGCACCACCGACCACTCGACGTTCGCTCTCGAGAAGCCGAGGTTCTTGGCGATCGCGTAGGCGACCGCGCTCTCGAAGCCTTCGCCGTCTTCGGGTTCGTCGTTTTCGAAGTAGGGCGGGTAGGCGGGCTTGTCGGTGGCGACGGTCAGCTTCCCGTCCTTCTTCGTCGGGAGTTCGCCCGGCTTGCAGTTGGAGGCCGTCGCTCCGGTGGAATCGCTTTCGGTGCTGCCACAGCCCGCCACGAGGGCGAGCAGCGCGAGGACGAGGATCGAGGCGGAGAGCTTCTTCATCGGGGCACCGAGGTCGAAGATCCTATTCCAAACAGCGGAGAGGAGCCATATCCTCCCTGCGCGATGAGGGACGCCCCGATCAGACTCCTCTGTTCCTGTCTGGCGGCCGCGTTGCTCGTCGCCGGGGTCGCACCCGCCCGCGCCTCCGCCGCTCCCGGCGGATACCGCACGATCATCGTCCACGCCGCCTGCGAAACGCCGAGTGTCTTCCAGGGCCAGCTCGCCGCCTTTCCCGACATCGCCGGGGTCGACGCGTTCGACGCCTGCACCGGAACGCCGACCGCTCAGCTGCTCGGCAACTACGACCTCGTCGTCAGCATGGGCAACGCGAAGTACCAGGACCCGATCGCACTGGGGAACGCCCTTGCCGACTTCGTCGACGGCGGCGGCGTCGTCGTCCAGTACGCCTACGACACCTGGTACGCGGGACCGGAAGGGTCAAGGGGCCCGCGGGGGCGGTTTGCGGCGGGCGGGTACGAGCCGCTCCTCCCCGGGGCGGCGTCGAACAATTTCGCGACGCTCGGGTCCTTCGACGCCTCGAGCCCGCTGATGCAGGGGGTGACCGAACTCGCGTCCTCCAACAACACCGCCCCGGAACTCGCCCCCGGCGCCAGCCTCGTCGCCAAATGGTCCGACGGGCGCAACCTGATCGCGACCAAGGGCCGTGTGGTCTCGGTCAGCTCGTACGTGGGGACCAACGAGGCGAACAACTGGAGTGGAGATTTTGCCCGCGTCGCCGTGAACGCGGTCCGCACAATGGGCCGTCAGGGCCTGACCGTCGAAAACCTGCCGGCGAGCGGAGGCTCGGCGACCGTCAACGGTGCCGGCTGTGCGGGGCCCGGCTGTGTCGTGCGGTTCTCGCCGGGAGCGGCGGTGAGCCTGATCGCGAGCCCCTACCGGGGCTACGCCTTCGCCGGCTACTCCGGTGACTGCGCGGGAGCCACCTGCGCGCTGACGATGAGCGCCCAGAGGCGAGTCGGCGCAAATTTCGTCCGCTTCGGGATCATCGGCAAGACGAAGCGCAACGAGAAGAACGGCAGCGCGATCCTCACCGTCCACGTCGGCGCGGCCGGCTCGCTCACCCTGAGCGGCAAGGCTGTCAAGCGGCGGACCAGGACCGCCGCCGGTAGCGCCAACCTGAAGATCCCGATCGTCGCCAGGGGAAGCGCCGCGAAAAGGCTCCGTCACAAACGGCAGGCCAACGTCGGGGTGAGGATCGCCTACACGCCGAGCGCGGGGGCCACGGCCGAGATCTCGACCAAGGTGCGGCTTGTGCGCAGGCCGGGCTGACGTCAGGGGGAGAGCTTCAGGGTCAGCTTCACGGTCCGCGAGCGCGGGTCGCCGCCGGTCGGCGTGAAGGTGATCCTCACGGTGACCTTCGCCCTGCCCGTTTTCCTCAACTTCGTCAAGGTCGGCTTCGCGGGCCTGATCGCGAGCTTCACTCGGCCCGCCGCCTGCGCTCGTTTGCTCGTCTCCTTGACGCCCTTGCCCGCAAGGTCGAGCTTGCCGGCGCCGGGAACGGTGGCGGTCAGCGACGCCGTGCCCTTCTTCGGGTCCAGCTTCGGCCTGCCGAGCTTGAATTCGTTTGTGGGCCCGGTCGAGGCTGAGACCTCGACCTGGGCGGTGCCGCTGCTGGCGGCGTGGGTGAGCTCGCCGGCGTAGGAGGCGGTGAGCGTTCGCGCCCCGGTGCCGGTGCCGACGAATGTGACAGGGCAGGACGCCTGTACGGCGTTTGCGGCGACGAGCTGGCAGCTCGTCGCCGGGGTGAAGGCGCCCCCCGAGTATGCAACGGTCCCGGCTGGAGCGCCGGCGGCGGCTCCGGTGGCGGTCACCGTCGCGGTGCAGGTCGCGGATGAGCCCTCGGCGAGCGAAGCCGGCGCGCAGGAGAGGGTCGTTGTGGTCGGGCCCGGGAGCTGGTCGACGGCGATTGCCGCCGGCTTGCCGAGCCCGGTGATGAATTCGTCGTTCGCGCCGGAACCGTCGAGGTTGGATCTCCCGATCGTTCCCGGCGCAAGGCCGGGCCAGTAGAGATGGCCGGCGTCGACCGCGACGCCGAACGCGAAGCTGGCGCCGGTGATGAAATTCTGGTTCGGGCTCGACCCGTTGAGGTTGGCGCGGCCGATCGTGTCCCCGACATAGTTGGCCCAGTAGATGTGGCCGGCGTCGACCGCGAGCCCGTGGGGGAAGGACGTGCCGGTGATGAAGCTGCCGTTGACTTCGCCGCCGTTGAGATTCGATCTGCCGATCGCGCTGCCCGCGATGTAGGTGGCCCAGTAGATATGGGCGTCGTCGGCGGCCACCGACTCCACGTTGGTCAGCCCTTCGACCAGGCTCTGGGTGACTTCGGTTCCGTTGACGTTCGCGCGGCCGATTTTGCCGACGCCCTGGTTGACCCAGTAGATCCTGCCGCCGTGGATCGCGATCGCCGAGGGGTTGTTGGCACCGGAGATGAAGCTCGGGATCCTGTCCGACCCGTCGAGGCCGGCGCGGCCGATCGAGTCGGTTTCAGTGTCGGACCAGTAGATGTGCGAGCCGTCGACGGCAACTCCTGTCGGCAAGCCGAGCCCCGAGACATAGGTCGGATTCGGCGCGGAGCCGTCGAGGCCGGCGCGGCCGATCGAGTCGGTTTCTTCGTTCACCCAGTAGACGTACGCTGAGGAGCTCGCCGGCAGCGCGATGGCGAGAATGGACAGGATCGCAGCGGCAACGGCCCCCGCCCCCCAACGTTTGCGGCTCTCTGCTTCCACGGCTGGACGGAAGTCTGACAGCGACACCCACAGAAAAACGAAAACTTGCCTGACCGGTGGACGATGATTACCCTTCGCGCGGGAGGCCGGAAAGGCGTTGCGCGATGGGCCCCAGTCCCACCAAAACGAGCGGCAACGGCGGAAGGCGCGCCGGCGGACTCTGCCTGCTCCTCGCGATCGCACTCGCGGCGACGCTCGGGGCCACGGCGCCGGCCGAGGCGATCGGGATCTCGAATTCCAAGTGCGAACCCGGCCACAACGGGTTCGGAATCGTCAGCTTTGGAGCGGAGTGGGCGCAGACCTTTCCGGCCAACCGCAGCGGCAAGCTGCTCACCGTCGAACTCAAGAACATCTCCCGTCAGCCGGAAAGCAGCGGCGCGGATGTCGAAGTACGCCTCTACGGCACCGACGAATCGGGGACGCCCGTGGATCCGATGCTCGACTCGACGACGATTCCGGGAGGAAGCCTTCCTGCCGATGCCTTTGGATACGACTACACGGCGAACTTCGACCCCGCGACTGCGGCCTACCTGAGCGCCGGCAAGACCTACGCAATCGGTGTCTCGACGACCGACACGGTCCAGAACGCCTGGTCCTTTCACGACGGGAATCCCTGCGCCAACGGGGCGCTGTTCGACCGCTACGGCGGCGGCGTGACCCCCTACCCGGACTACGACTCCGGTCTCAACACGTACGTCGGGCCCGCCAACGACGACTTCGAACATGCTCAGGTTCTGGTCGGCCAGGAAGTCGCCGAAGAAGACACCACGTCGGGGGCCACCCGGCAGACGGGTGAGCCCGACCACTACGTCACCGACCCGCCCGACTCGAACCTCTGGAAAGGCGATCACTCGGTCTGGTTCCGCTGGACGGCACCGCACTCGGGCGCCACGAGCATCGACACCTGCCTCGGGGAAATCGACTCGATTCTTGCGGTCTACACCGGCGACGAACTCGAATCGCTGACCAGGGTCGCCGACAACAACAACGACCCCGCCTGCAGCGGTCAGGACGTCTATGGCAGCAAGGTCACCTTCGAAGCGACCGCCGGGACGACCTACGACATCGCGGTCGGAGATGCCGGCGGCGCCCGCGAAAATGGGTTCGCGGTGAAGATCGTCGAGAGCCCTGACACGACGCCCCCCGAGACCCAGATCGAATCCGGCCCGGCGGGCGCGACGACCGACGCCTCCCCCAGCTTCGCCTTCTCCTCCTCGGAGCCCCTCTCGACCTTCGAATGCCGACTCGACTCGAGCGAAGAAGCTGCGTTCGCGCCCTGCACCTCGCCGAAGGCCTACAGCGCCCTCGCACTCGGCGCCCACACCTTCGAAGTGCGGGCCACCGACGCGGCAGAAAATATCGACCCGACGCCGGCGATTCGGTCGTTCACCGTCGAAGCGGCGCGCCAGGGATCGGGATCCGGAGCGAGCGGCGCCGGGGCGAGCAGCGCCAACCCGCCGGACACGGCGATCCGCAAAGCTCGGATCAGCCAGGCGAAGGACCAGGCGATCTTCCGGTTCGGGTCGAGTCAGCCCGGCTCGACCTTCCTCTGCCGAATCGACCGCAAGCCGGCCAAGCCGTGCACATCGCCGAAGAGATATCGGCACCTGAAGGCCGGCAAGCACAGCTTCAGCGTCGAGGCCGTCGACCCCGCCGGCGACACCGACCCGACACCGGCGCTGAGGAAATTCAACATCCGGCCCTGACCTCAGCGCTTTCTGACGCGAGCGGCCGCGCGCCGCAGCGGTTCGAGCAGCCTCCAGGAGCGAGAATGCAGCAGCTTGTCGACCTGGGCCCGGGCGGCTTCGCGGTCGCCGATCAGCGCGCCGAGGTCTTCCCGCATCCGCCCGTTCTCGGTTTCGAGACTGTCGGCTCGTATCACCGCGCGGGCCTCGAGCCGTACGAGCCGGGCCAGCGTCTCGAATCCGTCCTCGGGCTTCGGCGGGCCGGCCCTGTCGAGCAGGCCGGCCAGTTTCTCGGCATGGCGGGTCGCCGAGTGGTTTGCGCGGACGATGTCCAGCCCCAGGGTTCCGAGCTCGGGGCTATAGGCGGCGAGGTCGGCGCGCAGGCGATCGGCGTCGATCACCGTCCCGTGCGCGGCCCCGCTGAAGCCGTCGGACTCCAGGTCAGGATACGTCTCCGGCGTGATCCAGCCGTCGCCGCCCGCGTAGTCCCAGACGTAGGCCGCGCAACCCATCGCCATCCCCTCGAGCACGGTCCGCCCGTAGCCGATGACGATGTCGGCGTCGGCCATCGCCTCCCTCGGGTCGAGGGTCGGCCTGCCGAGGGCCCCGAGCCTGACGAGCTCGAGCCCGAGCTCGCCGCAGGCCCGTTCGAGCATCTCGAGGCGCTCACCCTTCAGGTAGTTGCTGAGGGTGAGGACGGTTCGCGCCCGGCGCCTGGTCCCGCCGCGCGGCTTGAAGCGTTCGAAGTCGATCGGCTGGTGCAGGCGGACCACCGTCGGGCGCCAGGCGAGGGCAGCCACGTGCCCGCCGACACGGTCGTTGAAGACAACGACCGGCGGCGATGGGTCGAGCCTGCTCGGCGGGTGCTCATAGGTCGAGAGCCCATGCATCGCGCACACCTGTCGCAGCCCGGGCCGCCGGTCCGCGAACTCATAGGCGGTCGCGGCGTCCTGGACGAGGACCGCGTCCACGTCGTCGGGCACCTCGGCATGGCCCAGCGCCAGTGGCAGATTGCGCGACGCGGCGAGCTCCCTGCCCTCATCGCTGGCCTCGCCCGCGTGGAGGGTCACGGTGTGGCCGAGTTGCTCGAGCTGCTCGCCGACGGTCACCGAGTAGGTCTCGGTTCCTCCGAGCCTGAAACGCGCCAGTGAGATCAGGATGTGCATGGCTCGGGAGTATCTTCACCCGGACGGACTTACGGGAGCGCGATGAGAGCGAATGATCGCGATCGGCTGCTGCGCATGGCGTGGAACCTGCCCCCGATGGGGGAGCAGGTCGGAAGGATCTCGGAGATCGCCGAGACCATCGGGCCGGCCCCCTCGGCCCGCTCGGCGCCGTCGGGCCGCCTCCCGTACACGCTGAGGAATCTGGCGAACGCGGCCCACCAGGTCTCACGGGCGCGAGGTGGCGGAGGGACGACCCTGCCGGGCCAGGTCGTGTTGAGCCGTGCGCCGAATGCGCTCCGGGCGCTGTCGCAGCGCCGGCCCCAGACCTGCATCCTCGTCTCGGGCACGAACGGCAAGACCACGACGGCATCGATGCTCGCCGCGATCCTCCGCGAGGCCGGTCACTCCGTGAGCCACAATCGCGCCGGCGCCAACATCCCGGCCGGAGTGGTCACCGCCCTCCTCGAGGAGCCGGGCGAGTTCGGCGTCTTCGAGGTTGACGAGGCCTGGCTGCCCGTCGTCGCCGCCGAGCTGACCCCGGACCTCGTCGTGCTCGGCAATCTGTTTCGGGATCGGCTCGACGGATACGGCGAGCTCGACGCGCTGGCCACGGCATGGAGGGCGATGGTCTGCGGCGGGCTGGACATGGGCCTGGTGCTGAACGCGGACGATCCCACGGTCGCCGCCCTCGGCCCGGCGGGCAGCGAGGCCCGCAATGCCGCCGTGTCCTACTTCGGCATCGAGGACCGCGCCCAGGGCCGGCCCGAGCCCGAGCACGCGCTCGACTCGCTCCGATGCCGAACCTGCGGCGAGCCGCTCCGCTTCGAGACGTGGATGCTCGCCCATATGGGCCACCACAGATGCGATCTCTGCGGCGCCGGGAGGCCCCGTCCCGAGGTCGCGGGGGATCACATCCTGCTGGAGGGGATATCGGGGTCCCGGTTCACGGTCGGAGTCGGCCCCGAACAGGTCGAGGTCCGACTCTGCCTGCCCGGTCTCTACAACGTCTACAACGCGCTCGCCGCGGTGGCCGCCGCCCACGCCCTCGGCATCGGGCCCGCCCCGATAACCCGCGCGCTGGCCGAATTCGAGCCGGTCTTCGGCCGCGGCGAGCGGGTCCGGGCGGGCGCCACCGACCTCGTCGTCCTGCTGATGAAGAACCCCGCCGGCGCGAACGAGCTGCTGCGGACGCTGGCCAGGGACGACTCGCCGCCCCTCGACCTGCTGATGGCGCTCAACGACGGCCTGGCGGACGGGCGCGACGTCTCCTGGATCTGGGACGTGGACTTCGAGGCGCTCGGGCCGCTGGTAGGCAACGTCGTCTGCGGCGGGCGGCGGGCCGCCGAGCTGGCCCTGCGCCTGAAATACGCGGGCTGGCCGGTCTCGCGCATCGCCGTTGAGCCCGAGATAGCCGCGGCGCTCGACCTTGCGCTCGAGGCATCGGGCGATCGCCTGGTGGCGCTACCCACCTATACCGCCCTGCTCGAGCTACACGCGGAGCTTGCGGATCGCGACCTGGTCAGGCCCTTCTGGGCCGAGGCCGCCGTCCCCGTGGGCGGTGGCGAGCCGGTATAGGACCTCCCGGTCGTCGATCCTCCTTTTGTGGACGGACTCGACGACGTTGCCGCGGCCGGCAACCGCGACCACGTCTCCGCGCCCGGCTCCGTCGAGTGCCGCCGCGATCGCCTCCTCCCGGTCGGGAACCACCGTCAACTCGGCGCCGTCGACCGCTTCTGCCCCGGCGACTACCCCGTCAAGCGCGTGGCGCGGGGGATTCTTGCGGAAGCTGCCCGCTGTCAAAAACAGGGCATCGCAGTGCTCCCTTGCGATGCCGCCCATTTCCCGGCGCTGGGCGGGATCGGGCCCACCGAGCACTCCGAGGACCGCCCGAAGCCGACCGCCGGGGCCCATCCCGACCCGCACGGCGCTCAGGAACTGCTCGACCGCCGCCGGCGAGGAAGCGGTATCGAGGATCACGGCCGGGGGCTGACCACATTCGACGTGCTCGAAGCGACCCCTCGGGCCGGGGTGGCCGGCGAGCACCTCGGCGAGCGTCTCGCGCTCGATTCCGAGCGTCTCGCCGAGGGCGACGATCGCGGTGGCATTGCGGGCGTTGTAGTAGCCCGGAAGCCTCGTCTCGAATGTGACGGCGCCGGTCGGGGTCTCGAGCGAGAGCTCGGCCCTCCGGAGGTCCCAGGTCGCGCCGCGAATCCGGTATGGGGCCTCCTCGTCGAGGCCGACACGGACCGCGCGGCCCCCGGCCTCCTCGATTTCATCCGCCAGCCGGCGCCCGAACTCGTCGATCGTGTCGACCACGGCCAGGGACACGGCCTCGCCGTCCTTGATGAAGAGGCTGCGCTTGACCTCTCCGTAGCGGCGCATTGTCCCGTGCCGGGGGAGGTGGTCGTGGCTGAGGTTGGTGAATACCCCGACCTCCGGCAACAGCGTCGGACAGGCCTCGAGCTGGAAGCTGGAGGCCTCGCACACGACCACGTCGGGGTCACGGTCGGGGTCCCCGGTCAACGCCGACAGCGAAGGCGCGATGTCGGCGTTGCCGGCGAGGACGGCGTCGAGTCCCGAGCCGGCCAGCACGGCGGTCGCGAGCGCCGCCGTGGTCGTCTTTCCGTTCGTCCCCGTCACGCCGATCATCGGCGCGGCGCAGAGCCGCCAGCCGAGCTCGAGCTCGTCGATGACCTCGATCCCCCGCTCGATTGCCCCGCGGACGAGCGCCGAGCCGATCGGCACGCCCGGGCTCCTGACGAGCGTGCGCGGCGCCGGGGGGCGATCGAGAAGCTGGCCGACCTCGCCGAGGTGGACCTCCACGCCCGCCTCCACGAGAGCACGCCGGGCCCGGTTCGGCACCGAGGCGGGGTGGTGATCGGATGCCAGCACCGGCCGCCCCCCTCCGATCCGGGAGAGAACCAGGGACGCGGACTGGCCGGCCTGGCCGAGGCCGGCAATCAGAAATGGGCCCTCGGGAACCGGCGGGCGCTCCCGCCCCTGGCCGCGAAGCGCCGGCAGACTCTCGTGCGCCTGCATCGCCGACCACCATATGCGACGAATCGCAGGCCCCCTTCGAAAACCGGTTGCTACGCCGTGAGATCGGCGGTGATCTCGCGCACGATCGCGACCAGAAGCTCGACGTCGGCGGGGCCGGTGCGCCAGTTCACGATCGCCGGCCTCAGCGCGACCTTTCCGGCGAAGGTCGTCGAGCCGGCGAAGACGCGGCCGTCGACCAGCAGCCGCGCGGCCAGGTCGGAGTTGAGCGAGTCCAGCTCGTTCTCCTCCATTCCGGGCGGGCGCGCCCGGAAGCAGACGATGTTGAGCGGCACCTCCGCGAGCCGCTCCAGCTCCGGAGCCGCGTCGACAAGGGCGGCCAAATGGGCGGCGATGTCGAGGTGGCGCTCGATCATTTCCCGGTAGCCCGATCGCCCGTAGGCGCGGAGCGTCGCCCAGACCGGCAGCGCTCGCGCGCGCCGTGAGTTCTCGGGAGAGAGGAAGCCGAAGAAGGGCTGCGGGTCGTCGGCCGAGGGCAGGTACGGCGCGCCGACGTTGAGAGCGTGCGGCAGCCGCCGCGGCTCGCGCACGAAGGCGAAGCCGCAGTCATAGGGAACGTTGAGCCACTTGTGGCCGTCGCAGGTGACCGAGTCCGCGAGCTCGACCCCGTCGGTCAGCGCTCGCGTCCGGTCGGAGAGGCGGGCGAAGAGGCCGAAGGCCCCGTCGACGTGCAGCCAGGCGTCGTGCTCCTTTGCCAGCGCGGCCATCTCGGCGATCGGGTCGAACTCGCCGGCGTTCACCTCCCCCGCGTTCGCGATCACGATCGCGGGCTCCCGCTCCTGGAGCTCGCGCTCGAGGGCCCCGAGGTCGAGGCGGCCGGCCGAGTCAGACGCCAGACGGGTGACGCGGCCCTGTCCGAGGCCAAGCATCCCGACCGCCTGCACCGCGCTCGGATGGACGAAGCCGCTGCTGAGGATCTTCAACGGCGGCGCCCCGGGGAGGCCCTCCTCATCGACGTCGACCCCGACCCTCTCTCCGAACCAGGAGCGGGCGGCGATCAGGCCGACGAAGTTCGCCATCGTCGCTCCGGTGGTGAGCACGCCTCCGAACTCGCCAGGCAGCTCGAACAGCTCCAGGAGCCACTCGATCGCCACCTGCTCGAGGCGGGCGGCGAACGGCGAAGAGGCCCAGCCGAAGGCGACCTGGTCGTAGCTGGAGGTGAGCCAATCGGCCGCCAGCGCCGCCGGGGTTCCTCCACCCATGACGAAGTGGAAGAACCGGGGGCCGCTCGAGCGGATCGCCGAGCCCTCCCCCCGCTCGGCGAGCTCCCGAAGTGCCGCGAGGGTGCCGTCGCCGTCCTCGGGCATGGGATCGCTCCAGGCGCGGATCGAGCCCTCCGCCTCGGGGGACAGAACGGGCTCCTCGTCGAGGCCCTCGAGATAGGCATGAGCGGCGGCGGCAGCCAGCTCGAGCGCGGGCCCGACCTCACCGCGCTCCGCGAGTGGATCGCTCACGCCGCGAGCCTAGTCCTTCGTGCCACGATTTGAGCGTGCAACCGATTCAGGATGCGATCATCGGCTGCTGGGCCGTCTTTGTCGTCTTCTGGGCGATCACGGCGACGAGCACGAAGCGAACCGTCGAGCGCCAGAACATGTCCTCGCGGCTCGAGCACTCGCTGCCGATCTTCGCCGGCGCCTGGCTGGTGCTGAAGGGGACCGGCGACCCGGGTCCGCTCGGCGATCGGGTCCTCCCCCACGACGTGCCGATCCTCGTCCTGGCGCTCGCGATCACGGTTGGGGGCCTGGCGCTGGCACTGTGGGCAAGGGTCACGCTGGGACGGAACTGGAGCGGCATCGTGACCTTCAAGCAGGACCACGAGCTGGTCCGCCACGGCCCCTACGGCCATGTCAGGCACCCGATCTACAGCGCGATCCTGCTCATGGTCCTGGGCACGGCGCTGGCGATCGGGACGCTCGGCGCCCTGATCGGACTGCCGCTGATCCTGCTCGGCGTCTGGTTGAAGCTGCGCCAGGAGGAGGCGCTGATGACCGAGCACTTTCCGGCCGAGTACTCCGCCTACCGCTCCGAAGTCAGCGCCCTGATCCCTGGCCTTCTCTGAAAACGCCGTCTCCTCCCCCTGACGGCCATACAATCCCAGCGTGGCCAAGGTGAGCAAGGGGGTCCTCGTTGTGGCTTTGGCAGCGGCCGCCTGCCTCTGTTCCGGAGCCTGCCGCCTCGCCTTTGCCCGGGACGCCTATGTGATCAACGAGGGCCCGGGCACCGTCTCGGTGGTGGACACGCAGACCAACCTCGTGGTCGGCTCGCCGATCACGGTTGGCAGCGCTCCGTTTGGCCTCGCAATTACCCCGGACGGCAAGGCCGCATACGTAGCTAACTTCGGCTCGAGCAACGTCTCGGTGCTGGACACCCAGACGAAGTCAGTGGTTGGCTCGCCGATCGTGGTCGGCCTCGAGCCACTCGCGGTAGCGATCACTCCCGATGGCCGGTTCGCCTACGTCGCCAACTACGGCTCGAACAACGTCTCGGTGATCGACACGCAGACGAGACAGGTGGTCGGCTCTCCAATCATGGTTGGTGGAAATCCGGAAGGGATCGGAATCTCCCCAGACGGCAGGTTTGCCTACGTCGTCAACCAGAGTTCCAACGACCTCACGGTGATCGACACGCAGACGAGACAGGTGGTCGGCTCTCCAATCATGGTTGGAGCAAATCCAGAGGCGATCGCGTTCACCCCCAATGGCCGGTTCGCGTATGTGGCCAACGAGGGCGAAGAAAGCGTCTCCCTGATAGATACGCAGACCAAAGTGGTCGTCGGCTCGCCGATCAAGGTCGGAAACGAGCCATTGGCGGTCGCTGTCGCGCCGAATGGCAGGTTCACCTATGTCGCAAACGCCGGCACCAACAACGTTTCGGTGATCGACACCAACCAAAACCAGGTCGCCGGGTCGCCGATCGAAGTGGGCACCAGCCCCTACGGGATCGCGATCAGCCCCGACGGTAGGAACGCCTATACCGCTAATTCGGGCTCGAAGAATGTCTCGGTGATCGACACCCAGGCCCACCTGGCAATCGGCTCGCCGATCGGTGTCGCCGAAGACCCCTACGAAGTGGCGATCACCCCCGACCAGCCACCGATCGCCTCCTTCTCCGCCCCAGGTACCCGCACCCGCCCCGGGGTTCCGATCGCCCTCAATGCCTCGGCTTCAAGCGACCCCGACGGCTCGGTCGCCCACTACGACTGGGAATTCGGCGACGGCAAGAGCGCTGTCAACGGCGGCCCCACCCCGGTGCACGCCTACGCCAAGCCCGGCGTCTACCAGGCGAAGCTGACCCTGACCGACAACGAGGGCTGCTCGACCAGCTTCGTATTCACCGGGCAGACCGCCTATTGCAACGGCCAGCCGACCGCGAGCCAGAGCCAGGCGGTCACGGTCGCTTACCCGGGGGTCAAGGTGAAGTGCCCGAAGGCCGCAGGACCGAAGCCCTGCAGGTTCAAGCTGCAAGCGGTCACCAAGAGGCGCAAGGGCAAGGCGGAGAGCGCCGTCGCCAAGGGCAAGGCCAAGGCCGGCAAGTCGGTCATCGTCTCGCTGAGGCCGAAGAAGAAGTTCCTGAGGAAGCTCGCCTCAGCCAACAGAATCCTGGTCCGACAGACCCTGGTGATCAACGGCGACAGGCGAAAGGCCTACCGCACACTGAAGGTGGTGCGGTAACAGCAATTCGGCGCGTTCCGTGACGGCCTGGGGCCCCCCTCGATCGACCGATTTGATTGCGAGGGCTACGGCCCGGCGATGGTCGAGGTGATGGCAGATCCGAACCTCGTCTAACCGCGTAATTCCGGATAGCACCGACAAACCCAGCGACGAAGCCAACCGAACCGAGGAGATGAAGTGACCGAACTGACCGAGATGCAGGCCGACCTGTGCGAGAAGAGCGAAACCGATTACTCGGACCTGAAGGCGTTCTTCATCAACTGCACGCTGAAGCGCAGCCCGGAGGAATCCCACACCCAGGGCCTGATGGAGATCTCGATGGAGATCATGCGGCGCAACGGGGTCGAGGTCGAGTGCATCCGCGCCATCGACCACGAGATCGCCACCGGCGTCTGGCCGGACATGACCGAGCACGGCTGGGAGCGCGACGAGTGGCCGGCGATCTTCGAGAAGGTGATGGCCGCCGACATCCTCGTGATCGGGATGTCGATCTGGCTCGGGGAGAAGTCCTCGGTCGCGACCAAGATCGTCGAGCGGCTCTACGGCAACTCCCACCTGCTGAACGACGAGGGCCAGTACGCCTACTACGGGCGCGTCGGCGGCTGCCTCATCACCGGCAACGAGGACGGCGTCAAGCACTGCGCGATGAACACCCTGTACTCGCTGCAGCACCTCGGCTACACGATCCCCCCGCAGGCCGACTCCGGCTGGATCGGCGAGGCCGGGCCCGGCCCGTCATACCTCGACGAGGGCTCGGGTGGCCCGGAGAACGAATTCACCAACCGCAACACGACGTTCGCCGCCTGGAACCTGATGCACCTGGCCCGGATCCTCAAGGACGCCGGCGGCATCCCCGCCCACGGCAACCAGCGCACTGCCTGGGACGCCGGTTGCCGCTTCGATTTCCCCAACCCTGAGTACCGGGCCTAGCAAGGAGCCTCAATGACTTCACCTGAACAGGAATCCGACGGCAGGACCCGCCTCGCCTACATCCTCGGCGTGCCATTGGCCGAGGACGTCGTCCGACAGTGGCCGCAGATGGGTGAGCTCGTCCGCAGCAGGCGGCTGATCGGCGAAGTGGAGGGGAACTTCGCCGAGCTCACGCTCGAGGTCGGGAGGCGCCTGCAACTGGATGACGTGATCGTGGTCGAGTGGACATGCGACTACGGGGACGGGCGTCTGTACCGCAACGTCACGATCGGCGAGCTGGAGGGCGGCGAGGCCGTGCGCGTGACCGACTACTGGGGTGAGCCGACGGAGACGCCCGAGTGGCGCCGGTCGAGGACCGACCGGCTCGAGATGCCCGGCGACGGCGTCTGGCCGGACGGGGAGCACCTCGCCCACCATTGAGGCGACGTCGGCCATCCTGTATCCAGTGTGGGATGCAGGAGACCGAGCGGAAGTTCCTACTCGACCGCATCCCCGCGGGGCTCGATCAGCATCGGTCCTCCCGCATCGTTCAGGGCTACCTGGCGATCGACGAGAGCGTCGAGGTCCGGCTGCGTCGGGTCGGCGAGGAGCGGCGGCTGACCGCGAAGAGGGGGGCTGGCGAGACTCGCGAGGAGGTCGAGGTCCCGCTGGGCTCCGGCGACTTCGACGAGCTCTGGAAGCTGACCGAGTCCAGGCGCATCGCAAAGCGGCGCTTTTTCGTGCCGCTGGACGGCGGGCATCGGGCTGAGGTCGACGTCTACGACGGCGATCTCGAGGGCCTCGCGGTCGCCGAGGTCGAGTTCTCCTCGGAGGAGGAGAGCCACGGCTTCCAACCGCCGGAGTGGTTCGGGCGCGAGCTGACCGGCGACCATCGCTACGCCAACCAGGAGCTCGCCCTCAGCGGCCGGCCCGTAGGAGAATCCGAGGCGAAGTGATGCTTGGGCCCACCCGCGGAGGGAACCAGGAGAGTGTCACCGTCGTGACGGAGGAAACCGGCGTCGTCGTTCCGAAGAAGGCGCAGGCGCGGCGCAACGGCCACGAACGGCCCCCGGACCGGGCCTACAGGCTCGGCTCCAAGGAGATCCCGTCGGCGGGGATGAAGCGGATCGCGAGCGGCCGCATCGACAGGGCCGCCGATCGGCTGGCCGATGCCAAGGTCGCAGAGGACCCGATCTCATGCGTGCACGGCGCCAGGAAGGACCTGAAGAAGCTCCGCTCGGCGCTGAGGCTCCTGAGACATGAACTCGGGGACGAGCGATATCGGGCGGAGAACAGCGCCTACCGAGACGCGGGCCGGCTGCTCTCCCACAGCCGCGACGCCGAGGTCAAGGTCGAGACGGTCGAAGACGTCTGCGAGCGCTTCAAGAGGACCGTCCCCTCCGGCGCCGCCGACGAATGGCTCGAGGTGCTGAGGGCGGAGCGCGGCATGGCGTTGGACTCGAGTCGCAACGGTGGATCGGACCCCATCGGAGAAGCGCTGGAGTTGGTCGAGGAAGGCCGGGAGCGAGTAGTTACCTGGCCCCTCGAGGAGGAGTCCTGGGAGTTGGTCGGGCCGGGGATCGAGCGCGCCTACCGGCGAGGGCGCAAGCGGATGCGCCGTGCCGCCGCCGAGCCGAGCGCGGCCAACGTCCACGAGTGGCGCAAGCGAGTCAAGGACCTCTGGTATCACCTGAGAATCCTCGAAGATGTCACTCCGAAGAGCCTCTCCGACCGGATTGACGTCGCCGACCGCCTGGCCGACGCCCTCGGCGACCACCACGACCTCGCGGTCGTTCGCGACGACCTCCTCGTCCGCGACCTGCCGACGGTGAGAAGGGCGGCTCTGGTCGAGGCGATCGCACGCCGCCAGGACGAGTTGGCGGAATCGGCGTTCGATTTGGGCGACCGGCTCTATCGGGACAAGCCGAAGCGATTCCGCAAGAAGATGCGCCGCGGTTGGCGCCACCGACGCGAGTGAGCCCGACGTTAGGCTTCCGTCGTGGCGGAGACCTTCTACGAGACCCTTGCGCTGGCGGCCTTCGCTCTGCTCGGGCTCTGGTGGGTGGTTGTCGCCGACCGGCGCCGCGAATGGTCGGTGCTGCCGTATCGGCGCCGCCAGGCCTACTCGGTCTCGCTCTACTTCACGCTCACCGGGATCATGAGCCTGGTCTCACTGATCTCCGCCGACCATCCGGCGCTCTGGAGGATCGCGTTCGGAGCCGCCGGGGTCATCGGCGCAGCTGAGGTGGTGCTGTCGCTCCTCCGCGCAAGCAGCGAGCCGGCCCGCGAACGGCGCGCTCAGCAGCTCCTGGCGCTCACCCTCCCCTTTTACCTCCTGATCGTCGCGATTGCGATCCATCCCTCCCTCGCGTCGGATGTCGGAATCGACCTGAAACCACTCGAGACCGAGGCGGTCGTCGTCTCGCTGCTGCTCTTCCTCGGAATCAACTACGGGTGGCTGCTCTTCATGGAGCCGCCTCACTCGCTGGATCAACCGGAAAGGTAGGGACGGATGCGGCGGTTCATGTGCGGCGCGGTTGGCCCGATCGGCCTGTTGGGGATGGCGGCGAGCGCCGACGCAGCGCCGGTCACGGTGGGCGACCCGCTGCAGGGCAGCCTTGTCGAATCGACGCCCCCGTCCGGGATCTCGGCGACCCTGCTCGATCTCACCATCGGCGAGCCGGGGGCGATGGCGACCTCCCCGGTCAACGGCATCGTCGGGCGCCGGCACCTGCTGAAGGCGGAAGGGGGGCCGTTCCGCCTGCGGGTCCTCCGCCCAGCGGGGCCGCGTACACGGCGGACGGCACGAGCGTCGCGGCGGCGGCTGCCACTCCCGGGCTCGAAACCTTCACCACCGCGCCGCCGATACGGGCCGGCGACACGATCGGCCTCGACGTCATCGAGGGGTTGAAAGTGGGCGCGATCCCCAATCCCGCCTCCGTCATCGGCGCGATCTCGCCGATCCTGGTCGAAGGCGCGACCGCGCCCCTGACCGCCACGGGGACCGGCGCCGAGTTCGCCTTCAACGCAGAAGTCCAGCCTGCCCCCACCGTCGCCTCGGTCGGCCCGCCGACCGGATCCTTCAATGGAGGCTCGCCGGTGACGATCTCCGGCACCGATTTCGCCGCGGTCTCCGCGGTCAGCTTCGGCGGCGCCGCGGCGAAGAGCTTCACCGTCGGCTCCGAATCCCAGCTCACCGCCGTTGCCCCGGCGGTCGAAAGGACGGGCCCGGTCGACATCACCGTCACCACCGCCGCCGGAACCAGCACGGTCACCGCCGCCGACCGCTTCACCTACACGGCCTGCGTCGTGCCGAAGCTGAGGGACAGAAAGCTCGTTACCGCAAAGAGGAAGCTGAAGAAGGCCGGCTGCAGGGTCGGGAAGGTGACGAGGCGCCAGGGCGCCACCGCGAAGACCGGCAGAGGTCGTCGGCCAGGGCAAGGGGGCCGGCCGCGAGCTGGCACCCGGGACCAAGGTCTACGTCACGCTCGGCTGAGCGCTTCCGGCTCCTCGGCGAGGGATCCGCGCATCCGCACGACCAGGTCGCGATACATGGGGTAGACGTCCTCGCCGTGGATGGCCACCAGCGCCGGCCGCCACAGCTCCCAGCGTTCGACGAGGATGCGCCCGACCAGGGGAGCTGATCAGATCGAACTCGATCCCACCGGAGCGCTCGAGTGCGGCGAGCTGCTCGAAGTAGTCGAGCTCACGGTAGAGCACATAGGCCTCGGGCGAGTTCTCCGCGGCGTAGCGCTGAAACGCGGAGACCAGCTCCTCGACGCTGGCGAACTCGTTGATGAGGCGGCGGGCCTCGACGAGCGAATCCTCGTTCCAGCGGCGGAAGAACTCGGCCGCCATCTGCGCCTGCCGCGTGCGACGCGCCTCTCGCACCTGTTGGGCGCCGAACACGGCCGCCGCGACGGCCCCGAAGACACCAAGCGCAAGCACCCCGATCGCCACGGTGACGACCTCTTCCGCCCAGTTCGGCGCCGTGGCCAAGCCCTCCCCCACCTCAAGCGCCGAGCTCGAGGCGCTCGAGCCGATCCGGGTCCGCCAGAACGTCGATGGCGACGATCCTTCCACCGGCAACGGTGAAGGCCATCACCGCAAACGGGCGGTTCTTGGGAACGACGAGGGCGCCCGCGACGCCGTTGACGAGGACGGATCGGACGAACGGCGCGAGCCTGGCGAAGGTCAGCGCCCGGCCGGCGACCTCGGCGCCCCCGCGAATCACCTCGTTGATCGACGGGCGGGCCGCGCCGCCATCGGAGCGGAGGACGACGTCGGGGTCCAGGACCCCGACCAGCGCGTCGAAGTCACCCTCGCGGGAGGCAGCGAAAAATGCGTCGACGACCTCCCTCTGACGCCCGACGTCGACATCGGGCTCAGTCGGTTCGGCCTCGACCCGTTTGCGGGCGCGGCTCGCCGCCTTTCTCGCCGCCACCGGCGAGCGGTTCAGCAGGTCGGCCACCTGCTCGAAGGGGATCGCGAAGGTGTCGTGCAGGACGAAGGAGACGCGCTCCTCTGGGCTGAGGGTCTCGAGCACGCCGAGCAGCGCGAGGCCCACAGAGTCGGCCTCGAGGGCCTCGTGCTCGGGGTCGCCGCCCTCGACAGGGCTGACGATCGGGTCGGGGACGTGGGGGCCGAGCGGCTCCTCACGGCGGGCGTTGCGAGCGCGCAGCATGTCGAGGCAGATCCGCGCGCAGACGGTCGTCAGCCAGCTCGGCAGCCGTTCGATCTCCTCGGAGTCGCTCCGGGCCAGGCGCAGCCATGTCTCCTGCACCGCCTCGTCGGCTTCCCCGCTGGCCCCGAGCATGCGGAAGGCGACCGCCCAGAGACGGTCTCGGCTCCGCTCGAACCGCACCGCCAGATCCTGCTGCTCCGTCGCTGTCACATCTCTGCCCTCGGCTCCGTCACACCTATGAGACGCAGAAAGAGGCCGATTCAGAGGCCGCTACCCGGACGGAAAGGAAAGCAACCATGGCAGCAGAGAAGAGGATCGCGGTCGCCGGCGCGACCGGCCGCCTCGGCCACCACGCCGTCGACATCCTGCGCGAGCGAGGGCACGATGTGGTGCCGATCTCCCGCGCTGCCGGGGTCGACGTGATCTCCGGCGACGGCCTCGGCGCGGCCATCGAGGGAGTCGACCTGGTCGTCGACGCCGCCACCGGCCCGACTCCCGAGGGGGCGGCGGAGTTCTTCACGACCTCGGCCCGCAACCTGCAGCAGGCCGGCGCCGAGCACGGCGTCGAGGGCATCATCGTCATCTCGATCATCGGCACCGACCATTTCGACAGCGGCTACAACGCGGCCAAGGTGGTTCAGGAGCGGGCGCACCTCGAGGGCCCGGTTCCCGCCCGCATCCTGCGCGCCTCCCAGTTCCACGAGTTCGTCGCGGAGCTGATCGGGTGGAGCCGCCAGGGCGAAGTCAGCTACGTGCCGAAGGCGCGAACCCAGCTCGTCGCCGCGCGCAGCGTCGCCGAGGCGCTGGCCGACCTCATCGACGGGACGGACTCCGCACCCGGCGGCAACCCGATCGCCGAAGTGGCCGGGCCCCGTGAGGAGAGCCTCGTCGACGCGGCGAACCTGTTCGCGGCCCAGAACGGCAACGGCCTCCGGATCGAGGCGGGGGAATGGCCCGAGGACCCAGAAGGCCTCTACCCGGCGGGGCGCCCTCCTCCCCGGCCCGATCGCCAGGCTGGCCGGCCCGACCTACGAGGAGTGGCTCAACGGGTAGCCGTCCAACAGGCGACCGGTCACCTCTGCCGCGCTGACCCCGATGAAGGCGCCCGCGAGCACGTCGGCGGGATAGTGGACGCCGGTATGGACCCTGGAGTATCCGACCAGCGTCGCCAGGGCCCGCAGCGGCGCCGAGAGCATCGGCTGCTCGCCGGCGGCCCCGGTGGCAAAGGCGAAGGCGGAGGCGGCGTGGCCGGAGGGGAAGGAGCTCGTGCGCGGCATCTGGACGTGGCGACTCGCAAGCTCCTCGGCCTCCTCCCTCTCAGGGCGCCGCCTGCTGGTCAGCGGCTTGGCGATGAGGTTGGCGAAGGCCGAGGCGATGCCGAGCGAGACGAGGCCCCTCCGGGCTGCGAGCCGTCCGTCGGGCCCACCAAGAGCGGCCAACGTGACCGCGACCGCGAACCAGAGCTTGCTGCGGTCGGCAGCGCGTGACAGGGCGCGCATGGCGACGTCCAGCGACGGGGTCTCACTGGCGGCGATCGCCGCGAAGACGGCGCTGTCGATCGCCTTCGCCTCGCGGAGCCATCGGGACATCAGCTCGGCGCCTTCCCAAGGGCGATCTGCGCCAGTGCGACGACGGTGTCCCAGGCGCCTTCGGGCAGCGCCGCCGACGGAGAGGCCCCCGGGTGAGCGGCGGCGATCCGCACCCGCAGCGCAGCCGGCAGGATCCTGAAGCGCAGAGGCGCGTCCAGAGTCACGGCCTCACCGTCGATGCCGGCTGCGATCGAACCATCCGCGTCGACCTCGAAGGCGGGCGCAGACCACTCCCTCCAAGGCCGCTGAAACGTCCGCCGGCCTCCGGCCGGCGGCAAGGCGACCGTGATCCCAAGCAGCTCGTCGTCGATCCTCGGCCGGGTGCCCGAGCCGACCGCGCGGCCGAGGCGGTAGCGGTTGTTGGAGACGAGGATCGCCGCACCCGAGGAGTGTTCGTGCCCGCCGGGCCCGCTCCAGCGCAGATCCAGCCCTCCCCCCTCGGGCCCCAGCACCTCGGGCAGGGTGTCGAGGATGGTCCGCAGCTTCGCCTCCCGATAGCCCTCGCGCTGGACGGCCTCGGCGTAGAGGCCGATCGAGACGTTGTTGACGAACACGCGGCCGTTGACCTCGGCAAGATCGACCCGCCTTTCGCGGCCGCCGACAAACGCGTCGAGGGCGCCGATGACGTCGTCGCGGTCGACACCGAGGTCGAGCGCGAAGTGATTCCGGGTCCCGGCCGGGATGCAGGCGTAGGGCAGATCCTTCTCGGCGGCGACCATGGCGACAACTGCCTGGGAGCCGTCGCCGCCGGCCATCGCCAGCGCGTCGGCCCCATCGGCCACCGCGCCACGCACAAGCTGCTCGAGGTCGGTGCCGAGCTTCAACTCGATCGGCTCGATCCCGCGTGCGCCCGCCTCGTCGGCCAGATGAAACCTCTCGGCCTTCCCCCCGCCTGACTTGGGGTTGTAGAAGAGCACCGGATGGCTGGGGTCCGGCACCCCGCGGAGCGGGACGTGGATCCTGAAGGCCGATCGCACCGCGAAGAGCGTGAGCCCAAGACCCGCCACGATCACGAGGGCCTCCGCGAGATGATCGCCGTCGGCGATCAGCAACGCCACGATGACCGCCACCGCCAGGATCGCGAGTCCGGTTCCCAGAAGCCTCACACCCCCGGTCCGGGTCAGGCCGTACCAACCCGCCGCAACTGCGACCGCGAGGCCGGCGAGGACGATCAGACCTCTGGGGAACTGAGTCAGGACGATGTCGATGCTGAGGATTGCGACGACCGCCCCGCCCACGAGTGCCACAAGCGCAGCCAGCCGACGCCGGGCGCCCTGCTCAGCCGGCATAGCAGCGGACTCCCCCGGTCACGAGGAACACGATGGGGAGACTACCCTCGAGAAGAACGTCCACCCGATGGTGGAGATCAGATCCAGGCTAAGCAGGGCACTGGGACGGCCGTCGCCACACCTGATGACCTTCGCCAGGGCCGATTTCTGCGAACGTCAGCGTCCTGTCTCCTTCCCGGCCCAGTTGGCGGTCAGCTGATAGATGATCACGACGTCCAGGATGATCATCAGAAACGACCACAGTGGCGCGGCCGGGAACCAGACGATCTGTAGAACGGTATTTACCGCCAAGAAGAAGATCGCCAGCACGCGAGACACGGCATTCCCGGTGATGAGGCCAAGACCTGTGAGGGCGACCACAATGCCGAGAATCAGCTGAACCCAGCCCCAGGCGGTGAGGTCGAAGATCAGGGCACCGTGACCGCCGACGAGGACGACTTCGTCGTTCAGAATCGCCGCCAACCCCCAGAGCACATCCAGGGAACCGAGGATCAACAACATCACCCCGGCAAATGCGATCCAGCCTGAATTTTCGCCCCCTACGGTACGTCTCGAACTCTGACCAGACTCCATTGGGATCTCCTTCCTACTGGCGGTGCGGCTCCGCTCCAGTCTGAGCCGGCAGTGTGAACACTGCTTGCCGACAAGAATCTATTCGGCGCTGTGCGACGAGTAAAGGTTCCTCGGAGCTGAGCACGTCGCTGCTTCTCCGTTCCTTCGGTAGGAGAAGATGCGCGTCATCGACCCTTCGGGAAAGCGTCATCAGGACGTCGGACGGTTACAACGCTGGGTGCCCGGCGTCAAACTGCTCAAGGGATATCCCGGCGGATTCGCTCGACCCGACCTGGTCGCGGGAGTGGTGCTGGCGGCGATCCTGGTGCCGCAGGGAATGGCCTACGCAGAGCTTGCCGGCCTGCCGCCGGTCACGGGCCTCTACACGACGATCGCCTGCCTGGTCGGCTACGCGCTGTTCGGCCCTTCGCGGGTCCTGGTGCTCGGCCCGGATTCGTCGATCTCACCCCTGATCCTCGCTTCGATCACGCCCCTGCTGGTCACGGGGGACCCCGGGACGGCGATCGCCCTGGCGGGAATGCTCGCCATCTTCGTCGGGCTGATCGAGATCGCCCTCGGCCTCGGAAAGCTCGGGTTCGTCGCCGACCTTCTCTCGAAAGAGGTGCAGGTCGGCTACATGAACGGTCTCGGGATAACGATCATCGTCGGGCAGCTACCGAAGCTGTTCGGCTTCTCGACTGACGCTGACTCGTTCCTCGGCGAGCTGAAGGCGTTCGTGGACGGACTCGGCCAAACCCACACCCTCACGCTGCTGCTCGGTCTCGCGGTGCTGGGCATCCTGTTCGCGCTCCCGATCTTCACCAAACGCCTGCCGGCGATCCTGGTGGCGGTGCTCGCCGCCACGGTCGTCTCGGCCGTCTTCGGCCTGGCGGAGCACGGCGTCGCGACGGTCGGATCCCTGCCCCAGGGGGTTCCCAGCCCCGGACTTCCATGGACGAACGCGGGCGACGTCCCGCCGCTGCTGCTGGCCGCCCTCGGGATCACCCTCGTCTCGCTTACCGACACGATCGCGACCGCCACCAGTTTCGCGGCCCGCCGCGGAGATGAGGTCAAACCCGACCAGGAGATGATCGGCGTCGGGGCCGCCAACGTGGCGGCGGGCTTCTTTCAGGGCTTTGCGGTCTCGACCAGCGGCTCGAGGACCGCTGTCGCCGAGCAATCGGGGGCGAAGTCCCAGGTCGCGGGGCTGGTCGGGGCCGGCCTCGTCGCCGCTCTTCTCCTCTTTTTCAACTCGCTGCTCGCCGACCTGCCGCAGGCCGCCCTCGCGGCCGTGGTGATCGCCGCCGCTGTCTCACTCATGAACCTCGGCCTCCTGCGTCGCTACTACGAGGTGCGGCGAAGCGCGCTCGGCGTGTCCCTGGTGGCCACCGCCGGCGTCGTTCTCCTCGGCGTTCTGGAGGGAATCGTTATTGCCGTGCTGCTGGCGATCGTCCTCTTCTTTCGCCGCAACTGGTGGCCGCATGGCGCCGTCCTTGGACTCCCGGAGGGATCCGCGGGCTGGCACGACATCGCCAACTACCCCGGCGCTCGAGAGCTCCCGGGGGTCGTCGTCTATCGCTGGGAGGCACCGCTGTTCTTCGCCAACTCGGGACGGTTCCGCGATGAGATCATACGGCTCGCTCGCGATCGCAACCCCGAGTGGATCGTCCTGCAGTGCGAGGCGATCACCGATGTCGACGTGACCGCGGCGGAGATGCTCGAGCAGCTCGACCGCGAGCTGAACGCGGCGGGGACCCACCTCGCCTTCGTCGAGCTCCGCGATCGCCTCAAGCAGCTGACCCTGCGCTACGGGCTGATGGACACGCTCGACAGAGATCACTTCTACGCCTCCCCCGAGGAGGCAATCGCCGCGATTCGGTCGGAGGCGGGGCCGGAGACTCAGGCGGGCTCGTAGGTGAGCAGCGCGATCCCCGCGCCGACAGTTTTCGAGTCGACCAGGCGCAGTGGCTTCTTGTCGGGGTGCTCGGCGAAGAGGCGCTTACCGCTGCCGAGCAGCACAGGGAAGACCATCAGCCGGATCTCGTCGACGAGATCGTGCTCGACGAGCCCCTGGACGAGCTGGGCGCTGCCGGCGACGAGGATCACGCCATCGACCTGCTGCTTCAGCTTCCCGATCTCCTCGGCGAAGTCGCCGGAGAGGATGGTCGAGTTGTTCCATTCGGCCTTCTCCAGGGTCGAGGAATAGACGTACTTGGGCATCGAGTTGAACTTCTCCGCAAAGCCGGACTCGTCTGTCCTCGCCGGCCAGGCGGCGGCGAAGCCTTCGTAGGTCCCGCGGCCGAGCAGCTGGACCTCGGCCTCGAGGGTCTCGTCCAACTTGAACCTGTCGCCCTCCTCGCCGCGCTCGATCTCGAAGGTCCATCCCTGGTGCTTGAAGTCCTCACCCCCGCCGGGAGCCTCGATCACCCCGTCCAGCGAGACGAACTCGGTTACGACGATCCTGCCCATGATGTCCTCCTTCGCGTTGTGCTCGGCTCACTCGATCCTGAGCCTCCTACCCCAACGACGAACGGGCAGTCGCGAGATCGACACCCGCGCGGCCGCGAGACTAATGCTGCACGCCGGGCTCGGCTGAGTGGAAGTCGCCGTCGCAGCGGCCCCACACGCCGCGACCTTCGGCGCGGGCAGCGCGGGCGGCCCGTCGGAACGACCGGACCAGCCGGAACGGCCTGTGACCGTAGACGTAGACCTCGGCCCAGCCCCTCCGGACCTCGGCGCGACCCAGGTTCCTGCCCCGGAGGTAGGCGTAGGCGAGCAGGCGCCCGTAGCGGTCGAAGCGGTCCTGGGTCGGGTCGGTCCTGAGAGTCACCGTCCGGCCCGAGGCCATCGATCTCATCGACCTCGCCGCCGATCGCGCGCCGCACTCGACCGGATACTCGGGTTTCACGTCCTCGGGGGTGTCGATGCCGATCAGTCGCACGTCGATCTGCGAGCCATTGGCGAATTCCGCAGCGAGGGTGTCGCCGTCGATGTCACGGACCACCCGCGCATCGATCCGACCCCCCAGCGGAACCGAGGGACTCGATCCCCCTTCCCCGGCGCACGGACACGGATCGCTCTCGCAGGCCAATCCGTCGCCGTCGCCGTCGAGATTGTCGAAATCGTTTGTCGCGCTGCCGCCGTGGGCTTCGAAGAACTGCTGGGCTTCGGCCTGATCGGCGAAGTCCGAGCAATCGCGGTCCGGTTCGAGGGCGAGCGAGACGCCGCTGTGGGCCAATGCCGTGGCGGCGATCAGGCCGAGGAACGTGGCCAGGGCGAAGACTCCGATATGCGAGACGGGGCGCCGTCCCGGCCTCATGCCGAGGCCAGCGCGAACGGGCTTCCCTCCGAGTCCCGGCATATGGACCAGCGCTCACCCGGGTGGATGATCGAACCGTCCAGCTCCTTGACTAGCTCCAGAGCGCCGGCCATGTCGTCGACGGTGAAATAGGGAAGCGAGCCGGTGTCGCCCGGCCCCGTTCCGCGCTCGTGCACGCCGACCCGCAGGCCGTCCTCATCGGCCTCCCAGCCCGCCCCCGCGCCGGCGCCCCGCGGCCCCAGCTCGACTCCGAGCAACCCACGCCAGAAGCGCAGTGCTCGCTCCGGGTCGTCGGCGGGGAACTCGACCAGGGGAGCGGGCACGAGGTCAGCCCCCGCGGCCTGCCTGCCGGCGCTCAACCGAGCCTGACATTTACCTTGCTGCCGACCGGGAGCAACTTGCCCGCCTTCGGTTGCTGCTTCTTCACCTTGGCTGCTTTCCTGCCCTTGCGGGTCACCTTGCCTAGGCGACATTGGGCACGGCGAAGCGCCGCCTTTGCCTTCTTCAGCTTCTTGCCGAGGAGCTTGGGCACGACGCAGCTCACCGTCGCGGGCGTGGCTGTGACGGTGTGCGTCGCGCTCGCCTGAGAGGTCGATCCGGCCGCGTTTCGGGCGCTCACCCGACAGCTGTAGGCGCCCGGAGAGGTTGCGGCGATCGACCTCCCGAAGGCGCCCGGAATCCCCGTCCCGTCCTTGCTCCAGTTGTAGGAAAAGCTCTGCGGCGCACGGTACAGGAGGGAGCCGAGCAGGTCGCCGGCCCAGCTCCCCTGCGAACAGGTGAGGCTCGAGCCGGGCGTGGAACCGCCGCTGATCGTCGGGGCCAGTATCGGGGTCGGCAGCTCCAGCAGCGCCGGGAAATCGGGGTTGCCGACGGTCGCGCCGCTCGTGTTCAGATCCTGTCCGCCGCCGCTTCCGTCGAGGTTGGCGTATGAGATCGCGTTGCCGAACTTGTTGGTCCAGTAGATCCGGTTGGCCGCAGGATCGATCGCCACCCCGCTCGCGCCTTTGAGCGTCGTCGCGCCGCCGGTGTCGAGGTCGTGCCCTTCGCCAGTGCCATCGAGGTTTGCCTCCGAGATCGTGTTGCCGCCGGCATTGGCCCAGTAGATCTTGTTCGCGGCCTTGTCGATCGCCACTCCGACCGGCTGGTTGACCGTCGCACCGGTCGTATCGAAATCGTGGCCTTCGCCCGAGCCGTCGAGATTGGCCTCCGCGATCTTGTCGCCGCCGCCGGCATCGGCCCAGTAGATCCTGTTGGCCGCCGGGTCGATAGCGACTCCCTGCGGGTCGGCGACCGTCGCGCCCGTGGTGTCCAGGTCGTGCCCTTCGCCGGTGCCGAGGCTTGCCTCTGAGATCGTGTTGTTGCCGATGTTGGCCCAGTAGATCCGGTTTGCCGCCGGGTCGACCGCGAGCCCCACCGGTTCGTCCACCGTGGCGCCGGTGATGGTCAGGTTCTGTCCGGCGCCGCTGCCGTCGAGATTCGCCACCGAGATCGTGCTGGTGGCGGCGCTTGCCCAGTAGATCCTGCCGGCGGCCGAGTCGATCGCCGTCCCGGTCGGATTCGCGATCGTGGCGCCGAGGGTGCTCAGGTCGGTCCCAAGGCCGCTGCCGTCGAGGTTGGTCCGGGAGATCCTGTTGCTGCTGTTGTCGCCCCAGAAGATGCTGTTGGCGGCGATTGCCGTCGACGGCAGAGAGGCCGAGACAACCAGTGCAGCAAGCGCGACCAGAATTGTTCGGGGGCTCCCGGGGCGACGCATTGGCGCGGAAGCTAACAGGCTCGGCGCCCGGAACCGGCAGATTCCCCCGGCCGGTCCCGGGGTACCGTTTCCCGGGGAATCCAACCGGCCGACCGAGGGGAGCCGAATGACGAGATCGAGAAGCGCCGGGGTGCCGGGCTGATGGCCACTCAAGACGGGAAGCGCGTGGCGGTCATCACCGGCGCCTCGTCGGGCATCGGCGAGGCGACCGCCCGAGCGCTCGCCGCGGAAGGCCACCGCGTCGCGCTCCTTGCCCGCCGGGCGGACCGAATCGGAGACCTCGCCGACGAGCTCGGCGATGGCGCCCTGGCCATCGCTGCCGACGTCACCGACCGCGACTCCATCGTCGCGGCTGCCGGGCGCGTCCAGGAAGAGCTGGGTCGCGCCGAGATTCTCGTCAACAACGCCGGCGTGATGCTGCTCGGCCCTTTCTCCGCCGGGCAGCGGGACGACTACGGGCGGATGATCGAGACGAACCTCCTCGGCGCGATCACCACCACCGAGGTCTTCCTCGACCAGCTCCGCGACGGAGGCGGCGACCTGGTCAACATCTCCTCGGTCGCCGGCCGCACGGCGCGTGCAGGCAACGCCGTCTACGCGGCGACCAAGTGGGGCATCGGCGGCTGGTCGGAGGGCCTGCGCCTGGAGCTACAGCCCGACATCCGCGTCATCGTCGTCGAGCCCGGCGCCGTCGCAACGGAGCTGCCCGACCACATCACCCACGAGCAGACCAGGGCCGCCGTGCGGGAGTGGGTCGGCGATATCGCCATCGAGCCGGCGGACATCGCGGAGATCATCGCCTTCGCCCTGTCCCGCCCCCGGCGAGTGGCGCTGAACGAGATCCTCGTGCGGCCGACCGCGCAGTCCTGAGCGTCCCATCACCAATGTCAGCGACGGGCCACCTGCTCGAAGCGGCGCAGCGCCGCCTTTGGCTTGCCATCGAGGCCGAGCAGGCCGGCCGAATCGCAGAAGTCGCATGGCGTGCTGGCTGCCGGGATGTCCTGCCAGGTGAACCAGTAGGCGGCCCGTAGATTCCAGCGCCGGCGGTTCGCGAGCAGGATTTCCCAGGCGCGCTTGACGTATTGCGCCTGCAGCGCCGGTCCCCTCTCGAACTTGTCGCCGCCCGCGGCCCGTGTTTGAGAGCCCCAGCCGAACTCGGTGATGTAGAGCCCCTCGCTTGCCTCGCCGTTTCTTCTCATCACCGCCCGCAGCGCACTGATGTCAGCGGCCATTCGGGTGGGGTCGGCGGCGTAGGGGTGAAGGCCCACTCCATCGAAGTGGCCCCTGATGCCCTCGTGGCGGTAGAGGCGGCTGAGAAAGGTCGTCGCGTCGAGGGACGGCTTGACCCTTGGCGTCGCGTAGAGGCCACCGAGCACGATCCGGGCACCGGGGTCGACCGAGCGGATCGCCGGCGCCGAGGCACGCAGCAGGGTGGCGTAGCCGCGGACCGAGGCTTCGGCGAAGCGGTGATCGTTCTCCTCGTTCCAGATCTGCCAGGTCCGAATCGGGTCCCTGCGCAGCTCGGGGTGAAGCTTCCAGAAGGTTCCCGATGGGCCATAGCGCGCGACCAGCGCCCGCAGGAAGTCCGACCATGCCCGGCGCTGAGCGGCGCTGTGCACCGGCAGCTGCAGCGCCGAGCAGCGCGCGGCCGCATAGCGACAACCCCGCCGCGGTTTCCGTGCCACCCAGGACGGCGATCCCCAGATGACGGGCAGGCGCTCGAAGCCATAGCGTGCGGTCGACTCCAGGAAGGCATCTGTCGCCCCCCAGTCAAAGATGCCCGGCGCCGGCTCTGACTGGGACCAGTAGATGAGAAAGCGCAGCGAGCCTACCCCGGTCCTCCGCATCAGGCGCAGGTCGCCGCTGTGCAGCGGCGCCTGCGGGGAGATCCCGATGAAGGGCGATGGCCCGCCGGCCACCGGGGTGGCCTCGCTGAAAGCCGATGGCAGCAGGGCGGCCAGCGCCAGCGCACCGAGGACCAGGCCGACTCGCCACCCGACGGAGAAGCGGCGACTCACCTCGACAGGATCTTGAACTTGACCGTGGCGGCTGCGCCCTCGGTCCCGTCCAAGCTGGGCGTCGCCGCAAGCCGGTAGCGCCCCGGCGGGAGACTCGTTGCGCGCAGGTGGAAGCCGTTGTGCCCGGCGGCGTCCTGGCGCGCGAAGGAGCGCTTGCGCCTATAGCGCTTGCAATGCTTCTTGACGAACTTTGCGCACCGGCTGAAGAGGAAGTGGGTCCGAGATGCGGCGGAGTCGATGTAGGTCACCTTCGCTCCGCGGTTGCGATGCACCCGCCTCGGCTTGATCTTCAGTCCCCTGATCCGCACCGGGGGTGCGTCGAACGTGCGGTCGGCGCCATGAGCCGTTCCGTCAACCGAGCTCGCGACGACCCGGTAGTGATAGGTCTTCCCGGGTGTGAGAGCGCTCACCCGGGTCAGGACCGAGACGGCGGCGACCCCCGCCACATGCTGATCGGCCGTGCTGCTCCCGTAGCTGGTGCTCGTGCCGTATTCGAAGTGGACGCTCGCGTCGGGGGCGTTTGCCGTGACCGCTGCGGAAAGCGTCGCCGCAGCCGGGCTGATCTCGCTCGCGGGGCCGGTCGACGCCTGGGGCGGGGCGACCTCGAAGGAGCCGACGTCGCAGGCCGTGCCGCCCGGCCGGGTGACGCCGCGCTGATCGGTCTGCGGGCAGCCGGCGCCCGAGGTCGGGACCTGATCGATCGCCGGGCTCCCGGGCTGCAGACGCATCGTCTGCGTCGGCCCGCCGTTGTCGGCCAGCGGCCCCAGTTTGGGATCCGACTTGATGAAGTTCGTCACCGTGCACGGATCCGGCGGCGGAGAACCGAGCGAAGGCGGGGAGAAGATCAGGTTGTGGCCCCCGTCGCTGATCGTGCCGCGGCAATCGCCGCCGGGCTCGTTGTCGTTCAGGAGCGTGTTCTGAAGTGTGGGCGATGACAGAGTGGCGTAGATACCACCGCCGTGGCCGTTCGAGCCGGCGGTACCGGCCGGGTGGGTGTTGCTTGCCGCGCCGCCGCCGCCGCCCTTGCCGGCTGAGTTACCGGCGATGGTCAGATCGACGAGTTGCACCGCCGAGTGCACATTCAGCAGCCCGGCGCCGTATCCGCCATTGCCACCGCTGCCGGGCGCGCCGTCCTGTCCGCCCTGGCCCCCGCCCGCGTTCTGGCCGTTTGCCCCGTCGCCCGTGACATTGCCCTCGACCGTGTCGTTCGTCGCCTGAAGCGACACACTCGCGCCCGCGACCGCGATGCCGGCGCCGTTGCCGCCCGAGCCGCCCGAGCCGCCGTCGCCGCCGGTGCCCTGCGACGGGTCGCTGTTTTGGCCGGCCTGCGCCGTGCCGCCGGCTCCCGTCCTGTTGCCCTCGATCGTGCTCGAGGCGATCGTCGCCGTCCCGCCCTCGATTGCGACTCCGCCACCACCTCCGCCACCACCTCCGCCGCCCCCCGAGCCGCCGTTGCCGGACTGCGCGTTGGCGATGCTGCCCTGAATACCGACACCGCCATCGCCGCCGTCCCCGGCACTGTTCCCGCTGATCGTGGTGTCGCTGATCGCAAGCGTGCCGATCGAAAAGATCCCGCCGCCCTGGCCCCCGCTGCCCCCCGCGCCGCCGCTGCCTCCGAGCGGACCGCCCTGCCCTCCGTTGCCGCCATCGCCGGCGTGGTTGCCGGTGACCGCACAGTTGACAAGGGTCAGATTGCCCTCGTTCAGGATCCCGCCGCCGTTGGACCCGGGGATGGCGGCTCCGCCGGTGCTTCCAGTCGTGCCCGCATTGTCTCCGTCTTCTCCCTGGCGCGAGTGGCCGTTCGTGATTGTCAAGCCGCTCAGGGTCACGGTCGCGCCCGAGTTGACCTCGAGCGCGCGGTCGCCGACCCTGCAGGCGTCGATGACGGTCTGGCCCGGGCCCGCCCCTTCGATCGTCAGGCCCTGCACGGTGCCGGCGACGTTCAGCTCGTCCCGGAAGTTGTTGGTGAAGTCGGGCACGAAGGTCGAAAGGCACCCGGTCGGATTGCCACTGCTGAGAAAACCGGCCAACGTCAGCGGATATGTGCTCGGCCCGAGCACGATCGTGTTCGCGCCGCCATCCGCGGCACCGCAGTCTCCGTTGCCGTTGCCGTTGCCGGTCGAGATCGCCTCCCGCAGCGAGCACTGCCCGTCGCCGCCGGTCACCTCGTCGGTCGTGGTCGTCACGTTGATGGTCGCCGCCTGGGCCGGCGCCGCCGCCAGCAGACCGACGAGAAACGCGATGCCAAGTACGGTCCTCGCCCACATCACGCCGGCGATCGTACCGCTACCGCCCGGGAACCCCGCCCGGCGTAGACCAGGGTCATCGCCCGGGTCTTGACGGTGGAAGTGCTCGGGCTAGGATGCGAGGGTTGCGGAGAAACCCGCGTAGGCTCCTCCCGGCTGGACCGCCGTCCTGGTTCGTTCTACTGCCTGGCCGGCGTCGCGCGCCGGCACCAGGACGACGAACTCGTGCAGTTTGCTCGCCCCGGCTCGCAGGGCTGCCTGGTTGTTATGGCGGTCGACCAGCGGAGTAATTGCGGCCGCCGACAGCGCACCACGGGTTCGCCTGATCATCGGCGGCCCATTGAAGCTCACTTCGAACCGGTCCAGCCGATTCTCCATGGGGGCGAGCGTCATCTCGATCGAGCTTAGCGCCGCTGGCGCAATGCCAGGGAAACCTCAGCCATTTTCCGCACTCCATCCGCTGGGCACCCGACGTGGCCCCGGAGGACTCGCCAATATGGCCAACCGGTGGTGGAATTCTTGGCCCAATTTACGGAGAAAACCGGTGCAATCCTGTTAGGGTCGCCGCTGTGGGAGCGAGGGGTGGAAAGGTGAGGACGCTGGGCTCGATCGCCGACCTCCCGGACCGGGAGTTCCGCGAACGCGGTTTGCCGAGCGCAGTCGCCTACGCGGCGGAACTTCACGCGGGGCAATTCAAGAAAGTCGACGGGCAGCCCTACCTCGCACACCTGCTCCGGGTGACCGGCATTGTGATCGGCGCGGGCGGAACGGCTGATGAGGCGATTGCCGCCGTTCTTCACGACGCTGCCGAGGATCACGGTGGGCCGATGCGACTGGCCGACATCGGCCGGCGCTACGGAGCCGGGGTCGCGGACATGGTCGGTGAATGCACCGACAGCACCTCCCTGCCCAGGCCATCCTGGCGAGAGCGCAAGGAGCACTACCTCAGGCATCTTCCGGACTCGAGCGCCGGCGCCCTCTTGGTCTCGCTGGCCGACAAGGTCGACAACGTTCGAGCTCTCATTGCCGCCTATCGCCTCCACGGAGAGGGGCTCTGGCAGCGCTGCGGCCGGCGCGCGGAAGACATCCGCTGGTACTACGGCGAGATTGCGAATCTATTCGCGATCCTGCGTCCGGGGGCCCTTTCCGAGGAACTTGTTCAGAGCACGTTCGCACTCGATCGGCTGATCGCCGACGGCAGGCGGCAACTGAGCCTCAGTCTTTGACCGCCAGAGCGCGAACCTCCTTGGTCAGCGAGAGAATCTGCCTGGAGATGTCGAGCAGCTCCTCGTTCTGCTTGTCCTCCACCTGAACCGTCTTCCATTGCTGATCGGCGATCACCTGGCGTCTGGCGTCGGCGCGGTTCTGGGAAATCATCACGAAGGTCGAGAGGAAGATCGCCTCCAGCGAGACGATCATCGTCAGCAGGCCGAACGGATAGGCCTCCACGCCGAAGCCGATCCAGCAACCGAACCAGATTATGTGCAGGTAGACGAACAGCATCGAGCCAGAGAAGGCCGTGATCCTGTCGGCGACCCGATTTTGGGCCGCCTCCGCGCGCTCCTCCTCACGCCTCAGAAGAGCCGGGTTGATCGGAGGCCCCAGTTTGGGGACCGGTACGAGGAGGTGGTGCAGACGCTGGCCCAGGGTTCTATCTTGGCTTGACATCAGGTCTCCTTCCAACAGGGGCTCGGGTGCCGCCGGCCAGTCTCTCAGGCCCTCTCCTACCGAGACAACCGGCTCCGGCCCCGCGGCCGGCCCCTCAACCCGCCTTGGTCGTGTACTTCGAGGTTCCGTTGCAGGCGTGGGACGTGGTGAAGTCGGTGCTCACCTTGCCGCTCTCTCGCTTCTTCTTGCCGAACTTGCCGGTTACCTCCACGAAGCCCTGGTGGTCATGGGTGGGAGCGAAGTAGATCGGCAGCTTCGCCGTGAAGGTGCCCTTGCTCGAGACCTTCGCCGTCGCATCCTGGACTTCGCCAAAGCCACCGCCTTCGCAGTAGATCGGGTAGCCGCTCGGCAGGCTGAAGTCGTGGACCTTCTTGCCGCTCTTCGAGACCTCAAAGCTGATCGGGAAGGTGATGTTGGCCCCCGCGAGGCGCGTGATCGACCCGGAGTAGGTCTGGCCCTTGGCGGGATGGGACGCGACGGCGCTGCCGGCGTATGCGGCGAGCGCGGCGAGCGCGATGACGAGCCCACAGGAGATCGCGGCTCGATGGCTGGGGCGGGTCCTCATGGTGCTCCTCCTGTCCTCGCTCAACGGGTGGCGGTCTTCCGGCCGCTGGACGAGCGCAGGAAGGCTATCCGATGCCAGCGGTGACGAGTGCGCAAGAATCCGAGAAGGCCGGTCCACGATGAGCCAAGCCGGATTCCCCCAGACGCCCCTCGCCCGCCTCGCCCTCGCCGCTCTGTTGGCGATCGCAGCCCTCCCCCTGGCCCCTCCCGTGGCGAGCGCAGTCCCGCCGGCGCCATCGCCCTGCAATACCTCGGGATTGGTGATCTGGTCGAACAACGGCGCCGGCGGTGGCACCGCGGGAAGCGTCTTCTACAGGATCAGGTTCACCAACCTCTCCGGTCACACGTGCACCCTCAGCGGCTTCCCGCGGGTTGCCGCGGTCGACCTCGCCGGCAAACGGATCGGCGCCCCGGCGCAACACGAAGCCGGCCAGAAACCGAAAACGGTCGAACTGTCTAACGGCGCTACGGCGACCGCCCAGCTGCGGGTCGTCGACGCCGCCAACTTCTCGCCCTCGGCCTGCCATCCCGTGACCGCGGCCGGGCTGAGGGTGACACCCCCCGGCCAGAGCAAATCGAGGCTCGTGCCGCTGCCGTTCCCCACCTGCTCGAGCGCCGCGCAGAACACGCTCTCGGTTGCCATCGTCCGCTAGGAGGGGCCGGGTCGCGCTACGCGATCCGGCGGAAGAGATAGATCGCCAGCAGGATCAGGACGATGACGATGAGAATTCCGACGATGGTCATCTATTGCTCCTTGGTTGGTTGGCGGCTCCCTGCGCGCGGGCCCGCTTACGGTCGGCCGCATACGCCGCTTCAGCGCGATAGGCGTCGGCCCGTTCGACAATCAGCACGGCGAACATCTGCATTTCTCCTCTCGTCAGGGCGACCCGGCAGACCTCGCCGGGATGCTGTGTTGCCCTGGGACTCGGAGAGCCGTGCAACGCAGTTCCAACTTCTCTGGAACCCGGTCGGACATTCCTACCCATCTCCTCTTCACCCGAAACGGCGCCGACGACCGATGCAGCCGACACCCGCCGACGAAACTCAGTCGTCGGCGATGAGCTCCGGCGGAATCGTCGTCGGTGTCGGGTCCTCGATCCGAACCTCGACGACGCGGAGCTGGTGCCCGGGGTGGGCGTCGAGGTTGACCGGGTCGCACACCGTCGTTGTCGAGAATCGTCGCGGGAGCGAGGTGGGCCCAGGCCGGTTGAACTTCAGGTGCTTTCGCGCCTCGGTTGGATGCCGCCGGAAGATGACCGGGAAGACATCCCCGTGCACGAGCCCCGCCTCTTCCCGGAAGAGCTCTCCCCCGGCTTGGCTCTCAAACGCGTCCGCCGTCTTGGCGATGCACATCAGAAAGCCCGCCCTGGCACCGGCCCTGAGAAGGCAGCAGACCTTGGCAACGTCGAAGAGCTGATGCCCGACATCCCAGACCTTGAGCTCGGCCACGAGCCTGAGCTCGGCGTCATCCACCACCGCAAGGTCCACCTGGGTCGTCGGGCGGTTCCAGTCGGAGATCGAGGCTCGGTGATCGAGTCGCACCTCGCCACCGGTCCCGGAATCGGCCAGCACCTGGGTCAACGTGTCGCGAAGCGCTGGTGCGAATTCCCGGACCTCGTGCGGTCCGGCGGTCGTTCGGTCCGGGTCGCGGAGGAGGCCGGTTCGAAGGGCCCCCGGCAGCGCGACCGATCAGCTCAGCAGCTGCAGGGGTCACGGGCGCCGGGAGGCCCAGGCTCCGAGGCCGCGGAGCAGGCGCGAGGTCAGACCGCGCAGGGTCTGCCTGCCATAGGCGTGATCGGGATCGAACTGGGTGAAGAGCGCCAGTGCGACGCGATGCCGTCCGCGCCTGAGCAGCGCCACCTGTGATCGACCCGACCGGAGCCGCTTCCCCAGCCGCCCTTCAGGTACAGCTTCCAGCCCTTCGGCACGACCCGGCCGACCCCCCAGCGCTGCATGCGAATCACATGCGAGAGCAGGAAGCGGGCGTACGGGCGATGGGCCCGGGGGATGTAGCCCATCAGGTGATCCATGAAGCGGACCTGATCGCGCGGGCTGGTTCGGCTGAGGCCCCAAACCTCCCTGTAAGCGGAAGTCGCGCATGCCGGCGACCCGGGCCAGCCGCTCGATCCTCCGCCGGCCGACCAGATCGCGGATCTCGGTCGCCGCGACGCTGTCGGAGCTGCGGATCATCGGCGCCAGCAGCGCCCGGTCCCTGCGCGGCAGACCGCGTTCGTCCCGCATCCGCAGGAAGGCGACCAGCAGCATCACCTTGAAGACGCTGGCGGCCGGCGCCGTGCGCGCCGACCGGTAGCCGTAGTAGCGCCCCCTCTGATCGATCACCGCGAAGGCGACCTCGCCGCGCCGGGCGCGCGCGTAGCGACGGGCGGCGGCGAGATGCGGCCGCCAGGCGGCGGCCGGGCGGGCGGTGCTCGCTCCGGCGGGCAAGGTCAGCAGGAGGGCCGAGGAGACGAGGAGAAGCCGGAGCAAGGACAGGCCGGAGAGGCCTAGGAGGATTGGTGCGCTCCGAGCGCTTCGGTGATCTCCACGATTGCCGCGCTCTCCGCCTCGCTGGCCGACTGTTCGCCCTTCTCGGTCTTGGCCCCCGCCACTCGGTTGGCGAGCGATATGACGAAACGCCGGTAGTCCTCGACCTCCTCCGGCGTCGCCTTCTGCTCGAGCACCCCGATCGCGTCCCGAACCCGTTGCAGGCCATGCTCCCTCAACTCCTCCGGGGAGTGGGCCCTGGTGTGGTCCATCTTCGGCTTGCTCGAGACGAGCTCGTCCAGGAGCGCGGATTCGCCATGCTCCTTGCGGGCCTCGGTGTAGGCCTTGGCCATCGCAAAGGTCTCCCTGAAGGTCCCGCCCCGCTGGGCCGTCGAAACGATCATTCCCGCGCTGGTCGGGCCCTCCGCGATCGCATCCCACTCCTCTGCTGTGAAATCTGCCTTCCCGGTCATCGGCTCTCCTATATCGCGATCGTTGCGGTCGGGATCAGCGTAGTCGAGCGGGCGCTCGAAACCCCTGGGCCCTCGCATTTCGCGCGGCACCCCCTGCGAGACTGGGCAGCGGATGCGGGTTGCTGTCGTCGGACACGTCGAGTGGATCCAATTTGCGCGGGTGAAGAGCGTGCCAAGGCCCGGTGAGATCGCTCAGGCACTCGAGAATTGGGAGGAGCCGGGAGGGGGCGGAGCGGTCGCCGCCGTCCAGCTTGCGCGCCTGGCGGGCGAGTGCCTCTTCCTCACCGCGCTCGGCGATGACGACCTCGGGCAGAGGGCGAAGCGGGAGCTGGAGGCGCTCGGCGTTCGCGTCGAGGCGGTGTGGCGACCGGAGCCGCAGAGGAAGGCGTTCGTCCACGTGGACGCCCACGCCGAGCGCACGATCACGGTGATGGGCGAGCGCATCGAACCACACGGCGACGACCCGCTGCCCTGGTCCGAGCTCGGGGAACTCGACGGCGTCTATTTCACCGCAGGGGATCCCGCGGCGGTCCGGGCGGCGCGAACCGCAGGCAGGCTCGTCTCGACCGTGCGGGCGATCGATGCCCTGGCCGAGGCGCGTGCCCAGGTCGACATGCTCGTGTCGAGCGCCGAAGACGAGGGGGAGCGCTACGCGCCGGGCGACCTCATGCCGCCGCCCCGGTTCGTCGCCCGCACGGCGGGCGCCGCTGGTGGCTCGCTCGAAACCGCCGATGGCGCCAGGAGTTCGTGGGCGGCCGCTCCCCTCCCCGGTCAGCCCGTCGATACCTACGGCGCCGGGGACTCCTTTGCCGCCGGCCTGACCTACGGGCTGGCGGAGGGCCGCACGGCTGCGGAAGCGCTGGCGCTCGGGGCGCGCTGCGGCGCCGCGTGCGTGACCGGCCGCGGGCCCTACGCCGGCCAACTCCGCGGAGCGGGCTGATGGTGGAACCGGTTGACGTGGACACGCCCGAAGGGGAGAATCGGCTTGCCAAACCAGCGCGGAAGGAGACCGACGTGTCCTGGAGCCTGAGTGGGAGTTACTTCGAGACGTGTTCGTGCGATCTGATGTGCCCCTGCAACATGTCATTCGACCACGGCGCGACCTATGACTATTGCCGCGTCGTCCTCGTCTTCAACATCAAGGAGGGGGAGATCGAGGGCACCGACGTCAGCGGCCTCAAGGTCGCCGCGATCGCGGACACTCCCAAGGTCATGACCGAGGGCAACTGGCGCCTCGGCCTCTTCGTCGATGAGACCGCCACAGACGAGCAGGCGGACATGCTCACCGCCGTCTTCGGCGGACAAAAAGGGGGCCCGATGGAAGCGATCACGCCCCTGGTCGGCGAGATGCTGGGAGTCAAGCGGGCGCCTTTCGAGCTGGCGGAGGACGGGCTGAGCCATAGCGTCAAGATCGGCGAGGAGATCGACTTCGAGATCGAGGACATCGTCCCCTTCGGCGTCGACACTGGGGAACCGGTGCGGCTCGTCGGCGTCTTCCACCCGGCTTCGTCCGAATTCAACGCCGCCGAGGCAAAGCGCTCAAAGATCAGCGCCTTCGGCATCGAGTACGAGGGGAAGACCGGGATTTCCGCATCTGAATTCGCCTGGTCCGCTTAGGGAGCAGGCATCCCGTTCTTGGGGTCGTTCATCCCACCGGGGGTGGGCATTTCCTGCTTCATCGATTCGCCGCCGCCCGAGCCGTCCTGCATGTCCATCGATTCCATCGCCCGCGCCGCCGCCGGTGAGTTCGGCAGGGTGAGACCAGGGACCTGGTCGGGCGCAAAGGCCACCGCGAGCCCGAGCACGACCAGCAGGGCGGCGACGGAACGATTGGCCACCGCCTTCCATGGCAGGAGCTTCTCGAGCGCGATCAGGGCGGCGATCATGACCATCCAGCCGATGCTCATCACGCCGAGGGCGAAGAGCGCCGCCATCAGGCCCCAGCAGCATCCGACACACCAGCCCCCGTGCTCGATTCCCATCCGGAGGGCGCCGACGCGGCCCGGGCGCCAATGCATGAGCACGAACGTCATCGGGTTCCGGCAGTGCCGCAGGCAGACGTCCTTGAGCGGGGTGAGCTGGTAGATCGCCGCCGCGAGGATGACGCCGCCCGCCACATAGGGGCCGCCGCTGTCCCAGGCCAGGAAGCCGAGGCCGAGTGACTTGCCAATCGCAAAGAGCGCATACGCGAACAGGCCCGCGGCAGCCCATGTGAGCAGGTAACCGCAGACGAAGATCGCCGTGGCGCCGGCCATCGTCGGCTGCCCCTTCCGCCGTTTCCCCTCCTCGATCCGCGCATACATGACCACCATCGGCGCGGTCGACGGGAACATCATCGCGGCCATCATCACCACCCAGGCCGTGAGCCAGAAGCCGAGGCTGCCGAGATCCGTGCCAGGGCCGGCGTCCATCCCCGACATCTGTTCGCCCGTTACCGCCCAGGCCAGTGCCGCGAGAGCAAGTAGCGTGCCGATCAGGCTGAGTTGAATCAGGCCGGGCAGCGGCGGGGCGCGGCGGGGCGCGGGCGAGTCAATCGGCACCTCGATCAAGCCGCTCATGGGAGCTCCTCACGACGGGGCTGAAGTCCGCCTTCGACTGTATTTGCGGGGCAGTGCTCAGTCAAACCGCGTACTCATCGTGGCGCCGTATCCACAGCGGCTCCGTCGCGCTCTCGTCGCGGCCCCTCGGCGTCCGGTCAAGCAGGCCGTAATAGGCCATGGCTGGTTCGAGGCCACGGGAGGTGGTGACGTAGGTCCGGTAGACGGTGCCGTCCGAGAGCGCGTACACGCTGAGCCCCGGCCCCTCGCTGACGTAGCCGGCGACGTCCGTCCCGCACGAGCGCGCGTTCTCCTCGACGGTCACCGGGATCTCCCCTTCCAGGAACGGCTTCAGCTCCTCCTTTGTGCTGAGGAAGCCGAGGTCGCGGTTGAAGTCACTGCCGCCGCTGGAGACCCACTCGATGCCCCACCCCATCCTCTTCCTGAAGGCGAGGAGCTTCTCGAGCGGCGCGCGCGAAGCTAGCACCAGAGTGGCGTCCCTGGCCTTCAGGTGAGCGACCTGGGGATCGAGCGTGTCGGCGATCGAGGAGCAGACCGGGCATCCCGCCTCATATGGCGGTCCGAACATGAAGTGGTAGACGAGCAGCTGGGACCTGCCGTCGAAGAGGTCGGCGAGGGTCTTCCTGCCGCTCTCGGCCTCGAACCGGTAGTCGGCCTCGACCGGCACCCATGGGAGCTCTCGCCTCCTCCGCGCGAGCTCGTCGCTGCGACGGGTCAGCTCTTTCTCCTCCATCAGCAACTCGGCGCGCTCCGCCTGCCACTCCTCCTGGGTGCCAATCCTGTGCTCGGTCATCGCCTTCCTCCTCTCGGGATCCTCAGGGCTTGCCTATATAGTTAGCAGAATGGCTAACGATACGTTCAAAGCCCTCGCCCACCCGCTGCGACGCGACATCGTCGAACGGCTCAGCGACGGCGCGACGACCGTCGGCGAGGTGTCGCGGGATTTCGGCGTCTCCAAACCGACCATCTCCCGCCACCTCAAGATGCTGGAGGAGGCGGGTGTCGTCAGCCGGGTGATCGACGGCAGGACCCACCGCCTCGCGCTGCGCCCGGAGGCGCTCGCCGAAGCCTCCGATTGGATAGAAAGCCAGAGAGAGCGCTGGGAGCGCCTGTTCGATGTCGTCGGCGAGTACCTGGAGGAACGGAAGGAGCAGCGGTGACCGAGGAGTCCGGCTACGTGGTGCGTATCGAGCGAACGTTCGAGGCTCCGGCGGAGGACGTCTTCGACGCCTGGACCAGCGCCGAGGTGATGGGGCGCTGGTTCCGCCCCGGCCCCGACTGGGACACCGCCCGGGCCGAGGTCGACCTGCGGGTGGGTGGGAAGGTCCGGGTGGTGATGCGAAGGGCGGACGGTTCCGAGGCCGGCGCCCAGGGCGAATACACGCTCATCGACCGCCCGAACCGACTGGTGATGAGCTGGACTTTCGATGACGATGGCGCCAACGAGCAGCTGATCGAGCTCTCGTTTTCGGAGACCGAGGGCTCGACCAGGGTGCTGATGGTCAACAGCGGCATCTCGACGGATGTGCGCCGCGGCGAACAGGACAGAGGATGGAACGGGTGCCTCGACGAGCTCGACCGCGTGTTGGGCACGGACGGGTAGATCCGGAACGGGGCAACAGGTCAGGCGGCGCCCGAGAGCACGTCGGGGAGCTGTCGGCGGGACGAGATCTCGAGCTTGCGGAACGCCCGTCCCAGATGGGTCTCCACCGTCTTCTCGGTGACGAAGAGCTTCTGGGCGATCTCACGGTTCGTGCCGCCGGCCGCGGCGAGCTCGGCCACGCGCCGCTCGCTCGGGGTCAACGAGTCCTCGCCGCTGCGCTCGGAAGTGCGGGGTCGGACGCCGATCGCCGCCAGCTCGGCCCGTGCCCGGCGCTCCAGGGTCCGCGCACCGCAGCGGGCGGCCAGCTCGAGCCCATCGAGCAGGGGCTCCCGGGCGGCGGTCCGCTGACCCGCCGCCCGAAATGTGGCGCCGAGGTCGACCAGAACACGCGCGTGCTCGAGCCGCGCCGGCGATGGCGCCAGCACCTCGAGCGCCGCCGCGAGCCCTTTCGGCCGCGCCGCGGGGGGACCGACGAGGGCATCGGCGCGTAGTGCGACACCTATCGCACGCGCCGCCCCGAATGTCTGCGCGCGGCGCACCTCGTCGGCGGCCAACTCGCGCGCCTCGTCGTTCCGGCCGAGCTCGGACAACGAGAGCGCCGCCGCCGAGCGCCACGGGAGCATGGCCGGATTTTCGCCGCCGAACGCGGGATGTTGGGCGCCGCAACCGCGCAGCTCCTCGATCGCGGCCTCGTGGTTGCCGGCCGCGGCGTGAAGCACGCCGGAGGCGTGACGAAGCTGGGAGCTCGACGTGAACTCGTCGTCGTAGCCGACGCCGGAGCGGTCGATGAGCCGGCGCAGGGACTCGGGGGTCTCGTCGCGCTCGAGTCCCGCGAGCACCGCCGCCGACACCGCCAGGATGAGGAACCTGGCGCCAAGCAGTTCGGGAGCGAGCTCGATTGCAGCCTGCGCATCCGCCTGGGCGTCGGAGAGGTCTCCGCGACGCAGGGTGATGAGCGCCCGAAGCGCCGACATCGTCACGACCGTGAGGCCCGCTCCGCGCTCGCGCGCCTGCGCCAGGATCTCGTCCGTGCCCGCAAGGGCCGCTTCAAGGCCGTCCGCGACCCCGAGCGCCGCCAGGGCCAGGTTCGCCCAGTTCTCGCCGCGGTGAGGCTCGGGTGGAAGGCCTGCCGCGACTGCGCGCTCGGCGAGGTCGATCGTGGCGGACGCCGAGCCCAGGTACAGCACCTCGTTCATCGCCAGGGTGGCGAGCGTGGTGGCCTGCAGCACGTCGCCGGCCGGGCCACCCGGGTCTCGTAGGGAATCGATCGCGGCCTCGGCCTCGCGCCGAGCCGATGCGGACGTGGAGCTGAGGCCGAGCAGAGCGACCTCGAGCTGTACCTGTGCGGGCTCCTCGGTGGGAAGTCGCTCCTGGGCGCGGCGGAGGACCGCCGCTCCCTCCGCCGGGCGGCCGGCGAAGAAGAGCATTCCTCCGAGCTCGATGGCCGCCGCGGCGATCGAGGCGGCGTCGTCGCTGTCCTCGACGAGCTCGGTCAGCGGCTCGATCGCTTCCGGTGCGCCGGCACGGGCGCGCGCCTGGCCGAGCTCGAGCAGGACCGCGGCACGGTCGCCGTCCTCAGGCGGCTCGTCGAGCGCGCGGGAGAGCAGGGTGGCCGCGCCCGCTGCGTCGCCGAGTGCGAGCGCGTCGCGAGCCGCGTCGCGCAATAGCGCCACGGCGCCCGGGTCGGCGGCGGGCTCGGTGTGCATGACCTGGGCGGCGACCCGGTCGGCCGGCGATCCGCGGTCCCGCAGGATCTTCGCCGCGGAATGGTGCAGGCGCTCGCGCTCGGCAGGCGAGAGGTCGTCGTGGATCGCCGTCCGCAGGATCGGGTGGGTAAATCGGATCGTCGCGCCGGAATCCACGACGCCGGCGAAGACGAGCGCCTCCATCGCCGCCTCCAGCTCGGCGCCCGTGAGCCCGGCCAGTGCCCCCACGTCACCCACCTGGGCGCCGTCGCCCAGGGCGCTGAGCGCCCGGGCCAGTGCGGTGGCAGCCGGCGGCTGCCTCGCCAGGCGAAGCAGCACCGCGTTGGCGACGCCCCGGGGGACTACCTCGCGGAGATCTCCCGCGGCGAGCGCTGAGGGGGCGAGGCCGCGAGCCGCCGCCTCGTCGAGCAGCTCTCCGACGAGAAACGGGTTCCCACCGGTCACCTCGAGACACGCGCTGACGAATTGATCTTCCGGCCGGCTGCCCAGGCGCGCCCCGACCATTGCACCGATGGCCGCCTTCGTCAGCGGGGGCAGGGAAAGCACTTCGGCGGCGGGATCGCCGAGGAGGCTCGCAGCCTCGGGGGCGAGCGCGGGATCGAGCAGGCGCGTCGCGAGAACGAGCGAGAGCGGGAGCCCCTCCAGCCGGCGCGCGATGAACGCCAAGGTACGCACCGACGGCGCGTCACACCACTGCAGGTCGTCGACGACGAGAGTGAGCGGCGAATCGGCGGCGAGGTTCGAAGCCAGCCAGTAGAGGCCGTGGTGCAGGGCATAGCCGGGGTCGCTCGAGTCCGTACTGGGGGCCGGCGCCTCGGAGGCAGGTGAAGGGGCGCCGACCAGCACGTCGGCGGCCAGCGCCGCTGCACCTGAAAGCCAGCTCTCGCGCTCGGCGCCGTCGGCCGCCAGCAGGGTGCGCTCGAAGAGCTGGCGGACGACCCCGAATGGGAACCCCTGCTCGAGCTCCGTCGCCCTCGCGACCAGGACCCTGAAACCGAGGTCCGATGCCCGCGCGCGTGCCTCATCGAGCAGCCGCGACTTCCCCATCCCGGCGGCGCCCTCGACGACCACAGCCTCCCCGGCCTGACGTCCTGCGGCGCGCAGCGCGACGACGATGCGCTCGAGCTCGTGCTCGCGCTCAAGCAGAGCGGCGGGCTGGGCGAGGGCAGGCTGGCCGATGCGTTTGATCGTAGGCGGCAGAAGGGGGGCCGCGCAATGTTCGGGGGTCGATGTCAGGGGATGTGCCCGATGTGCGAAGCGCCGCCCGGGCGGACGATGCCCGCATCAGCAACCCCTCCCGAGAAGGAACGCACATGTCGCTCATCCAGGTCAAGGTCATCGCGGGCGTCTTCACCGCACCACAGAAGCAGGAGATCGTCGAGTCCCTCACTGAGGCGATGGTCGCGATCGAGGGCGAGTGCACGCGCCAGCGGACGTGGTGCGTGCTCGAGGAGGTCGCAAGCGGCGACTGGGGAATCGGCGGCGAGCTCCTCACCGCGGACGACATCCGGGCGCTCGGGCGCGCCGACACCGACGACCCAACCGCGGGCCCATGAGGGCGGCCACCACGGCGATCCTCGCGGCGCTCGCGATCGCAGCCGCCTGCTGCGGCGGCCACGGCGCCTCCGATCCCCCGGCCGCGGCCGGCCAGGCACGAGCGTTCGCCTGGCTGCGCCCGTCGCCCCCACCCCGCGCCTGGCACACGAGCCGGCTCCCGGGTGGGGTTGCTCGACTGGCCTATCCGCTTCGCTGGCAATCGATCCGATCCGACCCCGGTACCTTCTCGGCAGCCCTCCGGGCGCCATCGGGAGCGATCTGGGGCTATCTGAATGCAACCCCACGGCAGGGCGCGGAGACCCTGTCGAGTTGGGGCAAGTTCCGGGTCGACCACAACCGCGACGAGGGCGATGTGGACGTCAGGCCGCTCGCCTCGGCGACGAACCTCCGGTTCCGGGGTGGTCACGGCTCCTGCGTGATCGACAACTACCTGTCCTCGAGCGGGCGCGGCTACCGCGAGGTCGCCTGCATCGTCGCCGGCGCGAAGGCGACGAAGGCGACGACTGTCGTGGTCGGCGCTGCCCCGCCCGCGCAATGGGCGCGGCAGGGACCGGCGATCGAGCGTGCCATATCGAGCTTTCTCACATGACCACCCGAACCACAAAGGAGGAAGTGATGTTTTCCACACTCAAGGCCCGGATCGCGGTGATCCTGGCTGTGATGGGAATCCTCGCCGCCGGGGCACTGCCGGCAGCGATGGCGGGACACCCTCGACACCACCAACGCGGCATCCCGCAACACAACGGCGGAGACCACGATGCCGACAACAACGGCGGCCCGAGCGATGGCGACGGCAACGTCTGACCGCGATCCGAGAGGGGGGCGGGTGGGAGCACCCGACGCGACGCCGTCGCACGGATGCCTCCAGCCTCTCCCCTCCGCTCGCGGCGTGCTCGTTCCCGCCGACCCGCCTGAGGCGGGCTGGCGGATTCGGGCGCTCGGACGAGGGAGCGGAACCCGCACCGCTCCTTGCCCGGCCCACGAGTCCGGATGCGATGAGCACCGAGGCAGGCGCGGATCGGGATGAGCATGCCGGTCGCAACCGAGACGCGCCCGGCGGGGACCACGACGTCATCGGAGCACCTCCTCGATCCACGGACGCTGGGCGATCACACTGATCGACTCTTCCGCGCCGCCTGGGCTCTGTGCGGCTCGCGCGAGGACGCTGAGGACCTCGTGCAGGACACCTACGCAAGTGTCCTGGCGCGTCCACGATTGGTGCGAAACGACGACGACCTCGGCTACCTCCTGGGCGCGGTGCGCAACACCTTCCTCAACGATCACCGCAGAGCGGCGCGCCGTCCCCAGGCGACGACGACCGAGCTCGAGTCGCTGGAACTGCCCGACCCCGGCAGCGCCACGCGTCCGCCGGTGGCGGCGGAGACGCGCGAGGTCTTCGCGACGATCGCGGCGCTGCCGGCCACATCGCGCGACGTTCTCGTTGCCGTCGACGTAGCCGGCCTCTCCTACGGCGAGGCGGCTGAGGCCATGCGAGTCCCCGAGGGGACGATAACCAGCCGCCTTTTCAGAGCCCGTGCCCGGGTCGCGAAAGCGCTTTCCCGACCATAGAAGACTCCGAGGCGGTCTCCAACCAGTCGGTCAGGTCGGAATTGAACCGGCGACCGCACGGTTTTGGCGTGCACTCTCATGCGCGCCGGAGGGGACTAGGATCTCGGGCAGGTGATGGCGGGGCAGATGCGGGGAAATGCGGTTACCAAGATGGTCGCTGGGCTTGCGCTCACGATGAGTTGCCTCCTTCTGTGGGCGACGCCGGCGCTCGGCGCCCCACCCGCCAACGATGACTTCGCCAACCGCGAGGTGCTGGGCGGCGGCCTGCCGGTTGAAGTCTCGCGCTCAAACGTCGAAGCGACCAAAGAGAGCGGGGAGTATCTCGGAACAGCTTTCACGGCAGGGCATTCGGTCTGGTTCGAGTGGGAAGCGCCCAGCGACGGTTGGTTCACGGTTGGCGGCTGCGAAGCGAATTTCGTCGACGTCATCGGGGTCTTCACCGGAACGTCGGTCAACGCCCTGACCAGCGTCACCGGCGCCAACAGCACCGAAGGCCCGCACTGCCCCTTCACCCAACGTGAGTATGTCTTCAAGGCCACGAACGGGACCAAGTACGAGATCGCCGTCGATGGGAATCCCTATCACCTACCCGAAGCGCCGCCACCGGTCACCGAAGGCACCTTCAAGCTGCGAATCGAATCGACGCCGGCCCCGGCCAACGACGACTTCGCCGACGCCACGACCATCGTCCCCCACCTGGAAGAAGAATTCGAAGGCGAAGCCTTCTACTTCGGCTCCCAGTTTGGCTACAACTGGAATGCCACCACGGAGGGCATGGAACCGGAACTGATCGGTGGCCCGAGTGGCGCCTCTGTCTGGTACTCCTGGACCTCGCCGCTCACCGGCGAAGCGAAAATCAGCAGCTGCTGTGGTGGTCCTGATCTGAGGCTCGGCATATACACGGGCAACAGCCTCGAAACCCTGCAACTGCTTGTCGGCGGAATCGAGCCATCGATCTCGACCACCTTCAGCGCCACCGCCGGAACTACCTACCGGCTCGTGGTCTATGGCTTGCTCGATGGCTCAAGCGAAGCCGCAGCAGGCAGCTTTGATCTCTACGTCTCGATCCATGCGCCGGTGCCTGCCCCGCCGACCGGCGGGGAAAAAGCGCCGCCCCCACCGCCTCCGCCCGACATCACCGCGCCGGACACGGCGATCTTCAAGAAGGTGCTGAAGCGGAAGCCTCCGATCTTCGTCTTCCACTACTACTCAACGGAGCCCGGGTCGACGTTCCGCTGTGGCCTCGACAGGCATTCGTTCGCAGCGTGCCCCTCCTCGCAGCGCTACGGCGACCTAAGGCCGGGCCGCCATGAAATCAAGGTGGTCGCCGTCGATGCTGCCGGAAACACCGACCCCACTCCGGCTGTCGCGCGGTTTACGGTCCCGAAGAAGCCTGGGAACCGGCACAGAGCCGGCTAGCCTAAGTCCGTGACAACCCAGCGGCTTCTCATCGTCGCGGCCAGCGCCCTGATGATGCTGACCGCGGGCTGCTCGGCCGGCGCTCCCGCCAGGCGCACCGCGAAGACGGCGCCCGACCGCCGACCGGTGGCGGCCTCCAGTGACATCACGCTGGCATTCGCCGGAGACGTCCACTTCGCCGGGCGCGTCGCGCGGCTGCTGAAGGATCCGGCCACCACATTTGGCTCCATCGCTTCCGTCCTCAATTCGGCCGATTTCACGGCGGTGAACCTGGAGACACCGGTCACCAGCCAAGGACAGCCACAGCCGAAGACCTACCACTTTGCCACCACGCCGGGCGCTTTCACCGCGCTCCGCGACGGTGGCGTTGACCTGGTCACCATGGCCAATAACCACATCCTGGACTACGGGCGGACCGGGCTGGCGGACACGCTCGCGGCGGCGAAGGCGGCGCATTTCCCCTACGTCGGCGCGGGCGTCAACGCAGCGGCGGCCTGGGCGCCCTACGTGACGACGCTCAACGGCACGAAAATCGCGATCGTCGGCGTATCCCAGGTAGCCGAACTGGCCTCGTCCTGGGTGGCCACGGCAAATCGGCCGGGCGAGGCCAACGCGATCAGTTTGGACAAGACGCTGGCGGCCGTCCGGGCCGCAAAACGGCTCGCCCGCATCGTCATCGTGTTCATGCACTGGGGCACGGAAGGCATGCCCTGCCCGGACCAGAACCAGCTTTCGCTTGCACCGAAGCTGGCCGCCGCGGGGGCGAGCATCATCGTCGGCGCGCACGCGCACACGCTCCAGGGTTCGGGCTGGCTCGGCCACACGTTCGTCGCCTACGGCATGGGCAACTTCCTGTGGTGGGAAAACTCCTACAGCACCGCCACCGGGGTCCTGAAGCTCACCGTCCACCCGCGCTCGCCGCTGACCGCGCGGTTCATCCCCGCGGTCGTCTCCGGCACCGGCCGGCCGATCCTGGACCGGGGCGCCGCCGCCCGCCGCGCCCTGGCCCACTACGCCAGCTTGCGCACCTGCGCGGGGCTGTCCGCGAGCCCGCCAGCCGGCGCGATCACCCCGACGACGGCCGGTTGATCGCCGGCCGCACGTCCATTTCGCTCGCGCCCGTCTCACTTCGTCCCTCACGGGGACGGTTGACGGAGGGTGCGCTCACGGGCCGCACGGCCGGGTGGGCATCTCGCGCCGGGACCCATAGGAGGGCGGGGTGGTGGTGGCGGTGCTCCCCCAGCTGCGGTTCGGCCGGGTGCTGAGCCGGTATTGAAGACGGGCGCCGGCCGCGAGTTCGCAGTAGCCGATCCACGGGCGGCCGTGAGGCTTCCCCCCTACGGCGAGGGAGCTGACGTAGGTGCCGTGCCCGCTGGTCGAGAGCAGCGCCCGACGACTGTGCGGGAGGTGGATTTCGGCGCTTGGGAAGAGCGGGGTCGAGAGCGCGAGCATGCCGACGCCAGGGATCTCCGGGTAGAGGCCGAGCGAGCCGAACACGTACCAGGCGGAAAGCGTCCCGAGGTCGTCGTTGCCGGGGTAGCCGGCTGGGGTCGGGCTGTATAGGCGGAGGGCACGGCGGACCGCCTTCTGGGTGCGGTACGGACGGCCCATCCAGTCGTAAAGCCAGGGCGTCTGCAGGGTCGGCTCGTTGCCGAGCAGGGCGTGGTCGGAGCGGGATCCACTCTGTCCGGCATTGAGGTCCCGCAGGAAGTGGCCGAGCCTCGCCGCGGCCTTCGCTTTGCCGCCCATGCGGCGGATCAACCCGGCCGGGTCCTGGGGGATCATCCACGTGTACTGGGCCGAGTCCCCCTCGACGAACCCCGGGCCCTTGAGGCTGCTGTACGGGTTGGGGAATGATCCGTCTGCGAAGCGCGGCACGATCATCCCGCTCGCCGGGTCATAGAGGCGGCGCCACCACGAGGAGCGCTGCATGAACTGCGAGTAGGTCGAGCCGTCGTGGAGCGAACGCGCGGCGAACTGGGCGATCGAGAAATCGTCGAGGTAGTACTCGAGCGAGGTAGCCGCCGAGCCCCATACCGATTCGGGGTCGCCGTAGATCGAGTTCGCGTTCTGGGTCTGCGTGTCGATGTCGAGGGGCACGTAGCCATGGGCCAGGTATTCGGCCAGCCCCTGGCGCTCGACGTATTCGCCGTTCGCGCTCCGGCAAGGTTCGCTCGCCCCCCGGACCATCGCATCCAACGCCGCGCCGCGGTCGAAGCCGCCGGCGCCGAAGGCCGCCGCGGAGGCGATGATCGGGTCGGCGGGGTCGCCCACCATGGTCATGCTCTGGCCGTTGGCGTAGGGCCAGCGCGGCAGGCAACCGCTCTCGTTCGCATCGGCGAGCAGCGAGCGGATCATGTCCCCGGTCCGCCGCGGCGTGAGCATCGCGAGCAGCTGAATCTCGCTGCGGTAGATGTCCCAGCCGGAGAAGTCGGCGTACTGGATGTGCCGCCCGGCGTTGTGGAGCAGCCCGTCCATGCCGATGTAGTCGCCGTTGACGTCGCTGAAGGTCCGCGGCGCCATGAACACGTGGTAGAGCGCCGTGTAGAAGCTCGCCTGCTGGGCGCTCGAGCCGCCGTTGACCCGGATCCTCCCCAGTGAGGCATTCCAGCTCCGCTGCGCCGCGGCCGCGACCTTGCCGAACGGCTTGTCGGAGTTTTCGGCGGCGAGGTTGGCGCGCGCGTCTTCGACGCTGACGAAGGAGACGCCGACGCGGGCCAGAACCACCCGGCTGCCGCCGCGCGTGTCGAAGCTCGCGTAGGCGCCGGCCGCCGCCGTCGAGCGCGGGTGCACCGTCGGCGCCTGGGTAGCGCTCGCCCTGGTCGCGCTCCGCTTCAGCCGGCTTCCTTCCCAGCTGCCGTACGCCTGGAAGGGGCGGTTGAAGACGGCGGCGAAGTAGACCCGGTAGCGCGGCCGCTGGCCGCAGAAGAGCCCGCTGGACGCGGTCCCGGAGATTTCCCGGGCGCCGGGATCGAGGTTGACTTCGGCGAAGTCATCGGGCTGGGCGCTGCCACCGGCGTTGATCAGGACGCTGGAGTGCGGGTTCGCCGGGAACGTGAAGCGCGCCATCCCGGTTCGCGTCGTCGCGGTCAGCTCGGCGGTGATCGCGCCGCCGTGGACCGGATTGAGGCCGACCGAGTAGTAGCCCGGCCGCGCCGACTCGTTGGCGTGGGAGAAGCCGGGCTGGAGGTCGCCGTCCAGGCGTCCCCCCGTGCCCTGCGGCGATGTGCGGATCGGCTCGGTCGTGGGCAGAAAGGGGAAGTCGCCGTAGAGGGAGCAGCCGGCGCCGTTGAGGTGCGTGAGGCTGAAGCCGGTCAGGTGGTGATCGCGGTACATGTAGCCGGCGAGGCGCCCCGGGGCGGTGGTCGTGTCGGGGCTCCACTGGACCATCCCGAAGGGGACCGTCGCGCCCGGGAATGTATTGCCGCGGCCGAAGCTGTCAGGTCCGACGACGGTTCCGGCGAAGGGATCGACGTGGCTGGCGAAGCTCGCCGCCGAGGCCGTCGGGACGGCGATCGCGCAGCCGACCAGGACGAGGACAGCGACTAGGCCGATGCGCGCAGGTGGGGTATGTGTCTCGCTCGTGATTCGTCCCTTGGCAGATCGTGGGCTGAAAACCCGCGCGAGAGTAGGAGATGCGGCTGCGCTCGCCTAAAGATTTGGGCCGGCGGCGCTTGGCCGTCGAGGGTGATCCCGCTTTCGTCGAATCCTGTCGGCAGCGCGTGCAGGGTCGTGAAGGGAACCAGCACCGGTGTCGGCGAGACGTAGCGCCGGAGGACGAACTGGGGCAGCGTCAGCTGGCCCGCCGGGTGTAGCGGGGCAGGCAGCGCCACCGACATGGAGCGCGCTTTCGGTTGCGCGAGGATGTCGACTTCGTCGAGCCGTGCCGAACCGCGGTACATGCGCCGGGCCCCGTCCCGCAGGTACCACTTCAGCGGCGGCGGCGAGAGCCTCATGCTGACGATTGCGCGGCGCCCGTGCGGCGGCCCGAGCACCCGGGCGGCGCTGCGGAATTCCGGCCGTTGCAAGCCCGGCCTCTGCGTCACGTAGACGTCGAAGGCGAGCCAATAGGCACACAGCGCGACGCCGATCGCCACCCCGACCAACCCGGTGCGCTTGCCGGCGAAGGCGACGGCGACGATCAGCAGCAGCGGCACCAGCGCGGGCAGGAGGTTGCGCTCGAGCACGAAGTCCTTGCCGATCAGCGCCGCCGCCACCGCGAGCGCCAGCACGCCGAAGCCGACGACGGCGCCGATCGAGGCCGCCCGCCGCTCCCCTGCGCTTCCCTGCAACGCCACCAGCAGGGTGGCCAAGGCGACCAGGAACGCCGGCGCGACCGCGTACCCGTAGCTCGTCATCTGGCCGAGCACGCTCCCGGTTTCGCCGATCAAGAAGCTGGTCCCGGTTTGCAGCATGCGCGTCGGCAGCGGGGTGTTGGTGATCCAGCCGATGTGCACGGCGTTGGTCTGGGCGGCGATCAGCGGCAGAAGGGCGAGGCCGATGACCGCGACCGCGGCGAGCGCCGGCACCAGCACGCGCCAGCGCGAGCGCAGCGCGATCGCCAGCCAGACGGCCTCGATCCCGACGGCGAAGAAGGCAAAGTAGTGGCTGCAGAGCGCGAGCGCGGAGGCGAGGGCCCACCAGGCCAGCTCGGATCCCCTCCCCCACTTCAGCGCGCGGACGAAGAACCAGAGGCTGAGCGCGCACAAGAGGACCAGCAGCGCGTAGGAGCGCGCCTCCTGGGAGTACCAGATCAGCATCGGGTTGAACGCCATCAGCGCCGCCAGGGCAAGGCCGACGCGGCGCGAGGCGAACTCCCTCCCCAGCAGGTAGCCGACGCCGACCGCGAGCACCCCGAAGAGCGCCGATAGGGAGCGCAGTCCCACTTCGCCCAAGCCGAACGCCCGCGTCCAACCCCAGGCGAGCACGTAGTAGAGCGGCGGATTGGACTCGCTCACCTTCACCTCGTGAAGCATGTGGCCGAAGCTGCCGTCCAGCACTCGCATCGCTGTGATCACCTCGTCGTGCTGGTAGCTCTGCAGGCCGAGGGTTGAGAAGCGGATCGCGGCGCCGGCCGCGAGCACCGTCCCGAGGAAGACGAGGACCCCGCCCCGCGCGCGGGCCCGTGCCCCGACTACGCCCTCGTCGAGCAGGACCGGCGCATGCACAGATGCAGCGCTCGCCATTACTTCGCGAGCATCTGCAGTCGAGATGAGGCGAACCTGAAGGCACCTCTAAGGGAAGCTAAAAAGGCCTGCCCCGGGCTGAACTCTGTGACCGCTACATGTCCCGCTTCCCAAGCAGGCTTCCGAGGCGGAACCACGGGTCAAATGCGGGGTGAGAGCCAGGGAGCCGGCTATTGCTTTTCGGTGTCCCTACCGGGGCCTCCGACGAGCTTGTCGGTTCCACCGCCGCCCCTCAGGTTGTCGGCGCCCGGCCCGCCGAGGAGCTTGTCGCTTTCGGCGCCGCCTTTAAGGAAGTCGCGGCCGATGCCCCCGATCAACAGGTCTCCCCCGGGACCGCCGATCAGAGTGTCATCTCCACCGCCGCCGTCGATCTTGTCGCTTTCCGGGCCACCATCCAACTTGTCGTCGAGATTGCCGCCGGTCATGGAGTCGAAGCCGAGCCCGGCGCTGAAGATGTTGATGTGGCCCGGAGCGCCGATGAATTTGTCATTGGAGATTTCGATTGCGTCGGTCCCCGTGGAACTGGCAAAGATTTCGATCGGGCCCTGACCGCCTCCGAGGTTGTCGGGCAGCTGTGAGAAGTCGAAGATGCCGGAGATGCTGGATGAGGCTTCGATTTTCTTCAGGTCACGGCAGTAGGCGGGACCGTTGTCGACGGGGGCCCCGCTGACGGTGATTTCGCCGTTGTTTTCGCAGCGGGGGACGATTTTCCCCTCGCCACCTTCGACCTTGAGCACGCCGTTGGAGAAAGTGCCGAAGGCATCCGCCCTCACCGGCGAGAACACCGCGATCGCCAGCGCGAAGGTTGCGCCCATGAGCACCCAGCGGAGCAATCCGCTGTATCGGAGCCCAATCGCCATCACGCCTTCACTCTTCGAGCGTAGCCGAATCGGGGCCGTCGCACGGGGAATTGGACGTCCGGCGAATCGGGGAGGCCGGATTTGAACCGGCGACCGCTCGGCCCCCAGCCGAGGGCGCGGGCGCCATATGCGTCCGGACGCATCCCATGCGTCCCCACGTCCCGGGGCTGGACGCATCGGACACATAGGACGATTCATCCGGTACCAAAGCGGTACCACGACCGGACCGTTCTCCTGGCGAGGCGAAAGGCTGGTGCCAGGCAGCAGCCTGGGGGCTAAGCGGCCGGCATTCTACGCGCGGCTAGCGACGCCCGGCGGGGCTATGACCAGAACTCGTCCCATGCGTAGAGGTCCTCAAAGTGCTCCCGGCCGTCAGTGATCTGGCCGTCCTTGAGCTCGAAGACGATGCAGTTGCCAACCTCCAGCTGCCTGCCGTTTCGCTCCCCGGTGCTGGTCTGTATGCCGACCACGACGCCATCATCGTCTTCGGCCATGTGCCGCAACTCGGCCCGGAAGGTCCCGCCCGTCTCCTGCCCCAGCCGACCAAAGAAGGCCAGTGTCGCGTCGCGATCCTCGCGGTCGCCGGAAAAGGAGCCGTGCCCCGGCGTGTGCCATGAGGCGCTCTCGTCGAAAGTCTCGATCAGCGTGTCCATGTCGGCCGTGTTGAATGCTTCGTAGGCGCGGCGGACGACCGCTGCGTTTTCTCCTGTTGCCATCGGTCTTTCCTCTCGTTGATATCAGTAGAAGCCGCGACGTTACTCCCTTCGGCGAAGGCCTCCGTGCAGCTTCCGTATGAGACATCCATGTGCCTGTGCACGCACCGGACAGGGTCGATGCAGGCCGCCATGAATGCGGAACCCCGCTTCGGACGCGGGCTTCCGCTGATCGGGGAGGCGGGATTTCAACCGGCGACTGCTCGGCCCACAGCCCGAGGCCTAACCGGACGGTATTTGAACCAGCAGAGGTGCTGCGCCGCACTAAGCGCCCACCCTCGCTCCGCGGCTACAGCAGGTGGAAGATGAAGTCGAAGGCGGTGCCCTTCTTGTTGCGGTAATGCAAGGTCATCGTGCCGCTGGCGCCCGCATAGGCCCCGGTCCCACCGGTGATCGCCAGCTCTGAGTCGCCCTTGTCCAAAAACTGCCCCTGAACGCTGATCGACCCGGCTTCGAGGTACGTGGTCCAGCTGCATTCCCATGATTTGCCGACCACGATGCGGATGCAGTACCCGGCGTCCCTGCCAACCCGCTGCTGGTTGGCCGCGTCATAGATCTTGTTGTGCCAGGTGAGCACATTGCCCACCTTGTCCTGTTTCGAGCCGTTGGTAACGGCGTCGGTGGTCGCGCGCTCGACGACGTGGATCGTCTGCGCCGCCACGGCAACCGGTGCGGTGACGGCCAGCATCGCGACCGTCAGGAGAAGCAGATATCCGCCTCGAGCGCTGGTCATCGAATCACTCCGACCCTAGCCCCGGCCGAGAGGACCGCGCAACGGCCACAAGGACGAAACCCGACGGCCCGACAAGACGAGTCGTCCAACGGGATGCCCGCCCACGCACAAAACCGGTGCGCCAGCTCGCGTTCTACATCGGGGAGGCCGGATTCGAACCGGCGACCTCTCGCCCCCCAGCCGGAGGACACGAGTGCCATATGCGTCCCATGCGTCCCATCCGTCACCGGCTCGGGACGCATCGGACGGGTCGTACGATGCGTCCGGTACCAAAGTGCTACCACGCCCGGGTTGAGCCAAGACGGCTGAGGGCGTAGCCCTGCGAGGCCTACCTCTTGAGCTTCGGCTTGACCGTCTTGCTCACGGTCCGGAGATGTCCCGCCGGGTCCTTGACCGCTGCGCTGAGGCGAAGCGTCAGCTCGTGCTCACGACTCAAAGCCTGCTGCAACGGCTTCGGCAGCTTGAGCTTGACCGTCTTCTTGGCCCGGGCCCCGCTCGCGAAGCTCTTGGCCTTGAGCTTGACGTGCCGGTGCTTCCCCGAGAGCCTGCCCGTGATCGCGAAGCCGTTCTTGTTGGTGACAACGACTGTGAGCGGGCCGCCGGCCGGGATCCGCCGGGCGGCGAGGCTGACCGTCACCAGCGTCTCGGCGCCGAAGGCGCCGGCGTTCGAGCCCCCGCCCCCGCCTTTCCCCCCGCCCCCTCCTTTTTTCGGGGCCTGCACCGTGATTTTGACGGTGCCGGTATCGGACCCGAATCCGAATTCGTCGAAGCTGCCGACTACGAAGGAGTCCGTGCCGGCGAAGCCGGCGTTGGGCGTATAGACGAACGGTTCGCCGGCGAGTTCCTGCTTGAGCGTGCCGTGGCTTGGTTCCGTTTTGGCGAAATCCCTGACTTCCGACCGCTCGTAAGCGGGGCCGGTGTCGGTGCACGCGACAGTGATCGTCACGGGTGTGTTGACCGTCGTCGTCGTCGCGGTGTTCGGGCAGGTAGGCCGGCCGTCGGGCGCCCAGTCGGCGTTGCCGTCGAACTGCCCGGCCGTATTGCTCAGGTCGAAGGGAATGCCCGACCCGTCGGAGCTCTTCATATAGATCTCGCCGTTGGCCGCGTAGTCCTCCGTGTACGCGATCTTGGTTCCGTCCGGTGACCAGGTGCAATTGTAGTCGCCTTTGCCACTGCTTTCGATGACGGTCAGCGAGGAGGGGGAACCGAGGGGCGCGGCGACGACCGAGGCGGTGGTGCTGTTCCCGCCTTTGGTGCTCAACGTGTAGCAGAGCTTCGTTCCGTCGGGTGAGATCGATGGCTGGAACACATGGGCGCCGCTGACGTGAAGCAGTTCCGTCCCCGCGCTCGAGTTGTCCGCCGGCTGTTGGTAGAGCCTCACGTCGTTGTTGGTTCCGTTCGGTTCCTGGGTGACGTCCCCCACGGAGTAGTAGAGAGTCTGGGAGTCGGGGCTCCAGGCCGCCTTCCATGCCTTGGGCGTGAGGCTGCTCGTCAGGTTGAGATCGCTGCCGCCGCTCAGGGGGTGGACGATGATGTCGTTGCCGCTCTCGTATGCGATGCGGGTGCCGTCAGGGGACCAGGCGGGTCGGTCGTCGGTCACGCCGGGAGAGTTCGTGATGTCCTGGGGCGTCGCGCCTGGAACGGTGAGATCGAGGGTGTAGATGTCGTAGCCCGTCGCACCACCCGGGCCCTCGGCGAACGCGATCTTCGTGCGGTCGGGCGACCACGTGGGGTGGCGATGCTGTTCCGTCAGCCCAGTTGCGAGCGGACCGCTGGTGGACCCGGCGCCCGTACTGCTCGTGACGCTGCGAAGGAAAAGCTGCGTGTTTCCGAAGGCGGGCCCGTCTATATAGACGATCCGGCCGTTCGTCCCCGAGAGCACCGCGCCTGCCGTGGCCGGAACAGCCAAGAGGCCGATGAGAGCGAGTCCGGTCGCGAGCGGCTTGCGCACGACACGATCCTTTCAGAGCCTGCCGAGCCCGGCAAGAGGCCCGTCGATCGGGGAGGCCCGATTTGAACCGGCGACCTCTCGCCCCCCAGCCGCAGGACGCGACTGCCATATGCGTCCGGACGCGTCCCATTCGTCCCATGCTTCCCCCGATCGGGACGCATCGGACATAAAGGACGATGCATCCGGTACCAAAGCGGTACCACGCATTGCCGCAGATGCAGGAGGTGCTAGGCGACCGGCGCAAGTCCGCGTCGTCGGCGACTTGCGTCGGTCGTCCGGTGTCGGAGGGTGACGCGCCCATCACGTGCGGGCACAATGAACACGTAACGGCGCGCGACCCGCTCGGGACGCCGCCGTGAGGGCTCAACCCGGGCGTGGCGCAGGATTGCTCTGAGCACGATTCGGGCCTCAGCCATGGAGAAGGCGGCGCCAATGCATCGTCTCGGCCCGCCTCCGAAGGGGATCCAGGTGTAGGTGCCGGCACGGGTGCCGAGGAAACGCTCCGGTCGAAAGGCGAGCGGGTCGGGGTAAAGCTCGGGACGGCGGTGCACGAGCATGATGTAGGGGACGACCATGGTGCCGGTGGGAATGGTCAGCCCCGGTAGCTCGAACGGTTGGGTTGCGAGCCGTGCAGTGAGTGGGAAGGCGGGACGCAGGCGCATCGTCTCTTGAATGACCGCAGATACTCGTCCTCTCCATCCAGCGCTGCGGCCTCAAGACGCTCAAGTGCCTCTGGTGAGCGGCTGACACGCTCGAGTATCCAGGTCAGCGTGGATGCGGTGGTGTCATGGCCCCCCGAGCAAAAGGGTGCGCATTGAGTCGCAGATCTCGTCATCGCTCATCAGCCGAGCTTGCGCGTCGGGCGTGCCCAGGAACATTCCGAGGACGTCCTCGCCATTGAGTTTGTCTTCCCTTCGGCGCCGGGCGACCTCTTCCATCACAACCGCGTCGACGGCGGCGATCGCGCAGTCCATTCGTGGAAAGGGCCTGTCCCATCCGTTCTCGCGGCTCGACGCGATCATCGTCTGAACGAAGAAGCGCTGTGAGTGGCCCTCGCGAAGCAGCGCATGTGTCGCCGAGCGCAGCCGCTCTACGCGCGCGGGCTCGGTGACCCCGAACACGGTCGCCATCATCACCTCGAGAGTGATCGCCTCAACATGTGGCTGAGCGGGGGAGGGGTGACCAAAGGGCCAGCGCCCGAGAGCATCCTCGCCCTTGCGCTCCATGGTCTCCTGGTAGCTGGGGAGCGCGCGTCCGTGGAACGGTGGGGAGCTGCGCCTTCCGCATGCGCATGTGCTCGGGGCCGTCGAGGTTGATGAGGCCAGTCGGGCCGAGGACGAGATGGTGCGCGGAGGCCTTGGCTAGGGCCGCCCCGAGGCGAAGTACCTCGGTGTCGGCCGTGAAGATGCGCTTTATGTCCTCGGGATCGGTCAGACACAGCCACGGTCCTGTCGCCGCCGGCATCGGGACCACGAAGCGATCACCGAGGCACTGGCAGCTTCGGGCGAAGCGCTCCGGCGCGAGCCAGTACTGGGCGGCGTTGACGACGGCGGGGCGTCGCAGTCTTGGCAGGTCGGCGAGCGCTTTATCCATGATCTCTCCATTTGGTACTATGTGAGAATGGAGTATCAGCGTAACTCATGAGCCCAATCGCCGAGGTTCTCACGGCAACCCCGCCTTTGGGCGAGGACGCGGTCTTCGACCGAGTTGCCATCGCGGCGCTCGACGAGTTCGCCGAGCACGGCATTCGTCGAACGTCCATGGAAGACGTCGCGCGCCGCGCCGGCGTCTCCCGGATGACCGTCTTTCGCCGCTTTGAGAGCAAGCGGGGCCTTATCGAGGTCGTTATCGCACGCGAGGTGCGCCGCGGCATGGAAGAGCTGGACCTTCTGTGGGAAGGCGCCGAGACGTTGGAGGATCGGCTAGTAGAAGGGTTCGCCTTCGCCGGGCGCTTCGTGCGCGACCACCCGCTGTTCGACGGGATCTTGCGACGTGAACCCGAGGTCCTCCTGCCGCCGCTCACGATCGACGGCGGGACCGTGCTCGGTCTCTACCGTTCACTGATCGCGAATCGACTACAGGCTGAAGTCGATGCGGGTCGTGCTGCGACATCAGACGTAGATGGCGTCGCTGAAGTGATTGCTCGGCTCGCGATCTCGTTGCTGCTCACGCGGGACGGGGACATCACTCTCGACGATCCGGACTCGGTTGTCCGGCTGGTGAACCTCGCGCTGCTCCCAATACTGCAACCACGGGGCGACGAGCGCGATTCCAGTGTCTCAAAGCAGGTCTGAAGCGGAAACACCGCCTCCGAATCGGGCTTCCTGAAATCGGGGAGCCCGGATTTGAACCGGCGACCCTCGGCCCCCAGCCGCAGAACGCGCTGCCATATGCGTCCCGCCGCGTCCCATGCGTCCCAGGTGTCCAGGGCCGTAACAATCTGGACGCATCGGACAGAGCATTCGGTACCAAAGCGGTACCACGACGCAGGTATCGGGTGCTGATCGGGGCCGCGGGGCTAGCCTTCAAACTTGAACTGTGGAGTAGATGATGCGATCGCGGCCCGAAATGGAAAATGCGCTGAATCAGGGACTCGAGCGAGTCGCCGCGCCTGGTGCGGCCGCGGCTCTTGTCAGCGAGAGAGGTTCGGAATGGGTGGGCGTCAAGGGGCTCGCGAAGCCCTCTTCGGCCGCACCTGTCGATTTAAAGACCTCGTTCCTTTGGTTTTCGATGACGAAGATCGCGACGGCGACGGCAGTGATGCAGCTGGTCGATGCCCGAGCAATCGGGCTCGACTCTGCGGCACGCGAGTTTCTGCCAGATCTCGACAGGCTCGATCCGAGGATCACCGTCCGCCAGCTCCTCAATCACAGCTCCGGCATATCCAACCCGGCACCCCTGCGTTGGATCCACCCGGCCGACCTTCCGGGTCCTGAGCCACGGGAGATGCTCGTCAGACTTCTCGCGCGCTACGGGAAGCCGCGGTTCGAGCCCGGCGACCACTCCTCATACTCGAACATTGGTTACCTCGTCCTCGGAGAGCTGATCAGGGAGATCTCACTGATCCCGTATCAGCGCTTTGTGATCGAGCGAGTGCTGGAACGAATCGGTGCGATGTCGACCGGCTTTAGCTTCGAAGTGGAGCACGAAAGCGAGGGTGCTCACCCCCGCCGTGATCCGATGCTGCCGTTTCTGCGACTGTTGATTCCGCGCTGGGCACTGGGGTCGGCGCGGGGCAAGTGGCGTCTGTTCAAGCCCTTCTATCTGGACGGGTCCGCATACGGGGGGCTCGTAGGGCCGGTCGGAGATGCCGCCCTGCTCGCTGCGGCGCATCTCGGTGGCGGGGCGCTAGGAGGGCATCGGATCCTTTCGCCCGAAAGCACCGCGGAGATGCAGCGTATCTCCACCGAGGGCAAGAAATTCGACCTTGGCCTTGGTTGGTTTCGCTCCCACCACGACTCCAAGCGTGGCCGCACCCACATCGAGCATCTGGGCGGTGGCGGTGGCTATGGCGCTGTGATGCGGCTTTATCCGGAGCGCGGCCTCGGCGTGGTGGCAATGGCCAACGTCTCTTCTGGGCACTTCCACCATGATGCCTTGCTGCGGCCAATTGAAGGAAGTTAATTGTGCGAGAGGGATACCAGCAACTCACCTCCGGCGACGCGGCCTCGAGACTTCGGGTTTGTCATGTCGGGGTAACCGCTCGAGACTGATCGATTCATCCGAGGAATCAAAAGCCCGCTTCGAAGCCGGCTCCCGGTGATCGGGGCGGCCGGATTCGGCGACCCCTCGGCCCCCAGCGCCGGATGAGGGTGCCCTATGCATACCTGGGCGGCCCTGGCGTCACCCGGACAGTGGACAATCTGGACGCGTCGGACATAGCAGTCGGTACCAAAGCCCGCTTGTAGCCATGGTCAAGCCACCTCACGGTAGTGCCGCTCTACCTCGGCAGTTGAGAGCTTCTAGTGCTCGGCGGCCTTCTCGCGAGCTTGGCCCTTCTCCTCGAGGGTCATCGCGCCGGGGTGGCCATCTCCCGGCCAGGGGCTGAGGATCAGTAGCAGGCGCGAGTCGGATCGCGCCGCGATCGTGTGGCGCTCACCCGGCTCGAACTCGAGGAGGTGGCCAGGTCCTCCTGACACGCACTCTCCTCTCGGCATCGAAGTCTCGACCTGCCCATCGATGATGATGAGTCGCGCCCGCTCATGCACCTCATGCTCCTGCAGCTCCTCCCCGGCTGGGAGGTGCAGCAGGATTATTCGCGCATCCTCGCTGGAGGAGAGGATCTCCGGTTGGTGCGGCTCGACCCCGACCGTCCTAAGGTCCCAACTCTGCATCTCCACGCTCCTTCGTCATGACCTGGTCCTCGCCGGGATTATCCACGCTGGCGGCAGACCACGAATTCCTCGCTCAGGGGCTGCTCCGATTTCCGAGCTGCAGCGGCGCCGTTTCTTAACGTGGGCAGGCGGCAGCGTGACGTCCAGCTGCTCCGCAAGCGTGAGCCAGCGAAGCGCGCCATCGCAATCCATCCAGCGGGCGTCGCTATCTGCGCACCTGAGTGCCCGCCCCACGGCCTCCTGACGGGACCTGTCGGAGCCGCTCACTAGATCGGGGAGGCCGGATTTGAACCGGCGACCGCTCGGCCCCCAGCCGGAGGACACGAGTGCCATATGCGTCCTGACGCGTCCCATGCGTCCCTTGTGTCCCCGTCCCGGAACGCATTGGACAGATCGGACGATGCGTCCGGTACCAAAGCGGTACCAAGACTCGGTTTCGCGTGCGAATATCCTGTGCTGCCGACGGTTCCGAGGTACCCGCGCCCTTAGGAATCCACGAGGCCCAACCGAGGAGGAGCCGGATGACGGGATGGACAGGCGCCGAGTTGGAACCAAATCGGCGCTGCGAAGGAGTTGCGCGTAGCGCCCCGGCAGCGCGATGGCTCGCTGTGCAGCCCGGTGACTATCTGGGTCGTCCGGAGCGACAATGACATCTACGTCCGCTCGGTCCGGGGAGCCGCTGGCGGTTGGTTTCGCGGGGTGCAAGACCGACACGAAGGCCGAATCGAAGCAGGAGGCGTCGACAAAGACGTCAGCTTCACTGACGTCACTGACGGGATCGATGAGGCAATCGACGACGCCTATCGCGAGAAGTACAGCTGCTCCCAGAGCGCGGTCGACCACATCACCAGTCCTGAGGCTCGCTCGACCACGCTCAAGGTGGTGCCGGGCTGATGGCCACTCAAGACGGGAAGCGCGTGGCGGTCATCACCGGCGCCTCGTCGGGCATCGGCGAGGCGACCGCCCGAGCGCTCGCCGCGGAAGGCCACCGCGTCGCGCTCCTTGCCCGCCGGGCGGACCGAATCGGAGACCTCGCCGACGAGCTCGGCGATGGCGCCCTGGCCATCGCTGCCGACGTCACCGACCGCGACTCCATCGTCGCGGCTGCCGGGCGCGTCCAGGAAGAGCTGGGTCGCGCCGAGATTCTCGTCAACAACGCCGGCGTGATGCTGCTCGGCCCTTTCTCCGCCGGGCAGCGGGACGACTACGGGCGGATGATCGAGACGAACCTCCTCGGCGCGATCACCACCACCGAGGTCTTCCTCGACCAGCTCCGCGACGGAGGCGGCGACCTGGTCAACATCTCCTCGGTCGCCGGCCGCACGGCGCGTGCAGGCAACGCCGTCTACGCGGCGACCAAGTGGGGCATCGGCGGCTGGTCGGAGGGCCTGCGCCTGGAGCTACAGCCCGACATCCGCGTCATCGTCGTCGAGCCCGGCGCCGTCGCAACGGAGCTGCCCGACCACATCACCCACGAGCAGACCAGGGCCGCCGTGCGGGAGTGGGTCGGCGATATCGCCATCGAGCCTGCGGACATCGCGGAGATCATCGCCTTCGCCCTGTCCCGCCCCCGGCGAGTGGCGCTGAACGAGATCCTCGTGCGGCCGACCGCGCAGGCTTGATAAGACCGACAAGAACCGGAGCACGACATGCAGATCACTAGAAACTCCACCGAGACCGTCGTCGGGCCGAGCGATTGGTTCACGGGCACGGTCTACATCGACACGGTCGCCACGGCGTCGGAGCCGTCGCGGCTAAACGCCGCGAGCGTGCACTTCACCCCCGGCGCCCGGACCGCCTGGCACACCCACCCCATCGGACAGACCATCTACGTCACCGAGGGCGTCGGCCGCTGCCAGCGGCGCGGTGGCGAGGTCGAAGTCATCCGCCCCGGGGACCGGGTCTTCTTCGAGCCCGGCGAGGAACACTGGCACGGCGCCGCGCCTGATCGCTTCATGACCCATCTGGCGATGCAGGAGGCAGACGCTTCCGGCAGCCCCGTTGCGTGGGGTGAGCACGTTACCGATGACCAGTACGCGGACGTCCGACAATGAGCGCCTGACCGAAACCCCAGAGAAAGCTGACTATGAGCAACGTAGTCGTGGTCAACGGACCGGGTCAGATCGGCCAAGCAATCGCGCGGCGGGTCGGCGTGGGCAAGCATGTCCTGCTGGCCGACATGCGAGAGGACAACGCCAACGCGGCGGCGGAGATCCTGGGGAACGCCGGATACGAGGTGAGCATTGCGACCGTCGACGCTTCCTCTCGCGAGGCCGTTCATGCGCTAGTCGAGACGGCCACGGGTCTGGGCGAGGTCACCGGGCTGATCCACGCGGCTGGCGTCTCCCCATCGCAGGCGTCGCCTTAAACGATCCTCAAGGTCGACCTTTACGGCACGGCGCTCGTGCTAGAGGAGTTCGGCAACGTCATTGCCCCGGGTGGCGCGCGGGTCGTGATCGCATCACAGTCCGGGCACCGCCTTCCGCCGCTCATCGTCGAGCAGAGCGAGGCGTTGGCTACGGCGCCCGTGGAGGAGCTTCTCAGTCTTCCCTTCCTTCAGCCCGACCAAGTGACCGACTCGCTTCACGCATACCAGATCGCGAAGCGCGGCAACTCGCTGCGCGTGATGGCCGAGGCGGTTCGCTGGGGAAAGCGCGGCGCGCGGGTCAACACAATCAGCCCAGGCATCATCATCACTCCGCTGGCCAGGGACGAGCTCACCGGGCCGCGCGGAGAGGGGTACCGGCGCATGATCGAGTCGTCCGCGGCGCGCCGCGCCGGCACTCCCGACGAGGTGGGCACCGTGGGCGCGCTTCTCATGGGCCCGGACGGTGAGTTCATCACCGGCAGCGACATCTTGATGGACGGAGGAGTGACCGCCGCCTACTGGTACGGCGAGCTCGCTCCGGTCCAGAAGTAAACGGCTCCGGCGACGGAGGACTGAAACCGTCCAAAGCGTCTCCCCGCGACCCCTCGCCCGCTGGGAGCCCGCTTCCCCTCCGTCACCGGATCGAGACGCATTGGACTCATAGGACCATGCATCCGGTACCAAAGGCGGTACCACAACGCGTCGCCTGCGGTGTCCTCAGCACTCAGGCCTGCGCCGTCTCAGCCGGTGGGACGGGCGTGAGGCCGTGCCGACGCATCACCTCCACCAGCGCCCCGATGTCAGGCGGGCCGCCGGCGGTTGCCCCCAGAACCTCGCCGATCTCGTGGAAATAGTCGGGCCCGAATATTCCGGGGCTGGCAATCGCGAGGAATTTCGCGTCCTCGCTGCCACGATTCTCGAAGCCGTGGACCGCGCCTCGCGGCACGCATACCGCCTCCCCCATGCCAATTTCCGTCATCTCGCCGTCGATCGTCCAGGTCGTCACGCCTTTGAGCCCGTAGATCGTCTCCTCGAAGGCGTCGTGGCTGTGCGGCGCCGGCATCCTGGAGTTCGCCGGGACAAAGCACTCGAACACGCTGACACTGCCGTTCGAGTCGGCGCCCTCGACGAGGAAGCGAACGGCCAGCTGACCGACGGTAATGGTCTCTGTGGTGGCTTGATTCATTGCGGCCTCCTTCTACGGTCTGGGTAAAGTAGCTTGACGACTATATGTCGATCTGCAAAACTTGTCAAGTCACTTGACCCTTGCGAACGACAAATCAGGCCCCGGCCCACCACTAATAGGTGCGCTGCTTCGCATGCCCTGGGAAACCGTGCACGAGAGGATGCTCGCCGGCCTGCGCCAGCGTGGTTATGAGGACCTGATCGCTCCGCACCTGACCGTCCTCCAGTATCCCGGGCCTGAAAACATGCGCCCCGCGGACCTGGCGACGCGCACGCGCATGACGAAGCAGGCGCTCAACTATCTCCTTGGACAGATGGAAGAGCTGGGATACGTAAAACGTGTCCAGGACAGCGTCGACCAGCGATTCAAACGAATACGACTGACACCGCGTGGACGCGCGGCCGGCGCGGCGATGCGCGAGATCGTCTCCGAGGTAGAGGCCGAGTGGTCGCAGAAGCTGGGGTCTCGGCAATTCGGCGAGCTGCGCGACCTCTTGGCGCAGCTCAGCGAAAGCTCCGGTGACGAGACGCTCGCCTGAGCCAACGGCCTCTCCCCCGCTTCTGCTTTCGCGCAAAGCGGCACCCAGCGCCGAACCCGGACTAGGACACGTAGGCCTTGCGCACCATGGCGGCCGTCCATCGGTTCGTGCCGTGGGCCGGGGGGACATCCTTGCGGTTCAGGGTCTCGGCGATCTCGGAGAGGGACTTGCCTTTCGCGAGCAGCGTCCGGATCTGCATCCGCCATCCGTAGTCCCGGTTGTTGCACCAGGTGTGGGACAGTCGAACGTTCTCAGGGACGAGGTGCCCGCCGGCCGACTTAAGGATCGGGTAGTGGTCGGGAGAGGGCGCCCACTTGGTGCGCGGCGTCGTGACCGGATCGAACGCGCCGCGCCCACTGTGGTGGTAGCACTGCGGCATCTCGCACTTGAGGGCGAGGAGCTGGCCGCGCTCGGCCATCTGCACGAGGACACCTTTCACACCGAGCTTGCGGAGTTGGTCCGCGACCGATCTATCCGCCACGCGCTGATCCTGACACAAGAACCCGAGCCGCGCCAGCGTGCGTCCGCGATGGTTTCTAACGATGCGTCAGCCGCTTCTCCTTTCATGCAACCCAGTAGAGGGAAGCTCCGGGGCGGCTACCGCTCTCGCGTGGAAAGCAGCAATCTCGGGACCAGGGAACATTCCCGCATCGTCGTATGCGCGAATATCCTCCGGCCCCATGCCCAGCCTACGTGGGCCGACCGGTCGAGTCGCCTGGCCCCTCCTGGCCGGGGTGGCGTCCGCGGAGTTCGCTGCCTTGTCCCTCGCTTGGGCGCTCACCCACTCAAGCTGGCTACAAGGGGCCCTTTTGATCGTGTGTTTGCTCCCCCTGCGCATTCTCTCGGTCCGAGCGGCCGACACGAACCCCTTTCCGAGCCGGTCCACGTCTGAAACGAAGCAACTCGACTGGCTTCTGATCGTCAGCTTCTTCGTCCTTCTCCTCGGATTGGGGGCAGGTCTCAGTCAAACCCTGAAGGCCCTGGACATATATCCCGGCCGATACGCAGTCGCGTATATCGCAGCCTGGGTGCCGTTAGCGATCGCCTGGAACTTGGTCGGATACCAGCGCGAACCGGATGCACCAGGAGACGCTCCCTGACGCTCGGCTGGCAGCCGTCTCTCCCCGGCGCTTCCCTGGACCCCTCCTCGTCGCACCGATGATCTGCGACCGGCACTGAGAGAATCGCCCCGGATGTTGGGCCAAGCCATAGGTGATCTGCTTCCCTCGGCGATCGCCGTCGCCCTCAGCCCGATCCCGATCATCGCCGTCGTTCTGGTCTTGGGGACGCCGAGAGCCCGAACGGCAGGGCCGATGTTCGCGCTGGGCTGGGTCATCGGTCTCGCCGCCGTGAGCGCCGTCGTGGTTATCGCCCTGGGGAGCACCGTGGAGTCCAACACCGAAACGGGCATCGAATGGTTCAAGGTCGCGATGGGAGTCCTCTTCTTCATTATGGCCGCCAAGCAGTGGCGCAAGCGACCAAAGGCGGGCCAGTCTCCCGAAATGCCGAAGTGGATGTCGACGATCGACTCGGTGACTCCGCCGAGGGCGACATGGCTCGGTGCCGCGCTATCAGGGGCAAACCCAAAGAACCTTGCGCTGACCTTGACAGCCGCCGCTTCGATAGCCGAGGCCGGACTCGATCCGACCGACACGACGATTGCCGTGGCCGTGTACGTGGGTCTAGGGTCCCTTACGGTCGCAGGCGCGGTGCTCCTCTACCTAGTTGACGCCAGAAGGGCCGCCCGCCCTCTAGCCGCGGTCAAACAATTCATGTCCGACTACAACGCAGTCATCATGATGATCGTCTTGTTGCTGCTTGGCGCCAAGCTTCTAGGCGACGGCATCGCCGGACTCTGGACCTGATCGCATTCGTTTCGGGCTGCCACCTGCCCGAGGCCGCTTCCGGTGATCGGGGAGGCCGGATTTGAACCGGCGACCGCTCGGCCCCCAGCCGGAGGACGCGACTGCAATATGCGTCCGGACAGGTCCGATGCGTCCCGCTCGGGACGCATCGGACAGATCGGACGATGCATCCGGTACCAGACGGCGTTCCAGGTGCAGATCGGGGTTCCGATTCGTCTCTCGCTACCACCCGCGAATCGTCGAGCGGATACGCACACCGCGAATCTAGACTGAGGGCCTTGTAGGCTGACCCCGATGAGCGGCTGGCGGCAGGCGCGGGCGATCGCCTTGCTGCCCGGCAACGTGACGATCGTCGTGCCGGCGGTGATCCTGATCCTCACCTCTGGGCCGGAACCGGGTTGGGGGCTTGGGGGAGCGCTTGCAGCGCTCCTCGCGTCAATCGGGATCGCGCTGATCGTCGCCGGCTTCTCGCTCTGGCTCTGGACGGTGCGCCTGTTCACCCGGATCGGCAAGGGCACGCTGGCCGCCTGGGACCCGACCAGACGGCTCGTTGTCGAGGGCCCATACAGCCACGTGCGCAATCCGATGATCACCGCGGTCGCGGTCGTGCTTGTGGGTGAGGCAATCCTCCTCGGCTCCCTCTGGCTCCTCGCCTGGGCCGGGGCCTTCCTTGCGATCAACTTCACCTACTTCCTTCGCTTCGAGGAGCCGGGCCTGGAACGCCGCTTTGGCGAGCGGTACCGCGCCTACAAGCGCGCCGTGCCGCGTTGGATCCCGCGGCGCTATCCCTGGCGACCGGACTGAGCGGTGATACCGACATGTGAACGCTGGCGCGGTAGCGAGGACCGATACCGGGGCCCGATTCGTCTCTCTTCGGCGCGCAGGAGTTCGTCGATCTCGAGAACGCCTTGGAGGATGTCGGCGGTGTCGATCTGGTGTTCGACGTCATCGGCGGCGACATCGGGAGACGGTCCGCAGGCCTGATTCGAGCCGGAGGAACGCTGGTGTCCGTCGTCGGGCCGGCCGAGGCGCGGCCCGCCGACGGCCTTGCGGTCGACTTCGTTGTCGAATCCGATCGTCCAGCGGGTGCGGGACGAACAGTTGCGGACGAACATGCCTTAGGAGGTCCAGGTCAGGCTGCTGGCTCAACACGCCAGAAGGGACCGCAGCGCGGCCATCGCCGCAACGCCGTCAAGCTGGGAATCCAGTCGCGAATGCAAGAACAGACCGTCAGCGGCGGCGGCCACCAGCGTCGCCACGGCCTCCGGCGAGGCACTGGATACGAAGGTGCCTGCGGCGGCGTCGCGCCTCGCCAACTCCGTAAGAACCGCGCGGTAGGAGCGGAGCAAGAAGCTAACCCGGTCGCGGAGGTCGGGGTCCCGGGAAGACTCCAGGATCGCCTCTACTCCGACCTCGGCGACCAGCAGATCGCCTTTCTCTGCCTCTCCCATCCATCGTTCCATCAGCGCCAGGGCCTCCTGGAGCGAGTTCAGCGATTCGAGGTCGGCGATCGGGAAGGCCCGCTCGAAGACGCGCACAGCAGCCTCGCTCAGCAGTTCCTGCTTGCCGGAGAAGTGGTAGCTGACGGCTCCGTGCGGGAGGCCGGCGCGCTCGGCGACCGCGCGGGTCGTCACCCGCCCCCAGCCGAGCTCGGCGATTAGCTGCCCGGCTGCCTCCAGCAACCGCTGGCGAGTCTGCCCGGCGGCCCTCCTTTTCGCCGGTCGAGTCGGAATCTGTTCGTTCGGACTGTCCATATGGACAACCTTCAGCTAGTCTACCTCGTCATCGAGGTGCCAGACCCGTCAGAGGAACCGAGCGACTTCCGAAGGAGCGACAGATGATGGAGCAGATTGCGGATCCACCCGCCGGTGTCATCGGCCTTCGCGCGAGCTGACCCGTGAGGAGTACGGGGACAAGCTCGAGCCGGCGCTGCGCGACGCGGTCGGGAGCGGAGACTTGCGCCTCCTGCTCGTGCCCGAGGAGGACTTCTCGATGAGCGCGGGTCCCTGGTGGGGAGCCGGATGAGGCCCGCGCCTGCGTCGCCGACCGAACCGCGTAACGGCCGAATGATTCGCGAAAAGGCAACTGCCGCCAGTGACGCGCCTGCCGTCCGCTGCGAGGGGCTGGTGAAGGAATTCGGCGGCAAACGTGCGGTGGACCGGGTCGACCTGACCGTGCCCCGCGGCTCGGTCTTCGGCTTCCTCGGCCCTAACGGTGCCGGCAAGACGACGACCATCCGCATCCTCGCCACGCTCTCTCGACCGAGCGCCGGCAGCGCGTGTGTGCTCGGTCATGACGTCGTTGCCGAAGCGGCCGCGGTGCGGCGCAAGATCAGTCTCATCTCGCAGTTCGCCTCCGTCGACCAGGACCTGACCGCGACCGAGAACCTCGTCCTCGCCGCGCGCCTGCTCGGCTACTCATGGAGCAGGGCGAGGAGGCGCGCTGCGGGGCTGCTTGACGCCTTCGGACTTAGCGACGCCGCCGGCCGGCAGGCCTCCGCGCTCTCGGGCGGAATGCGACGACGGCTCGACATCGCCGCCAGCCTGATCGTCACCCCGGAGCTGCTCTTCCTCGACGAGCCGACGACCGGCCTCGACCCCCGCAACCGGCTCGAGCTGTGGGACCTGATCCGGTCGGTCGCCGCGGCGGGAACGACCGTCCTGCTCACCACCCAGTACCTGGAGGAGGCCGACCAGCTCGCCGACCGGATCGCGGTGATCGACAGCGGCCGGATCATCGCCGACGGCAGCCGTGACGAGCTCAAGGCCTCGGTCGGCGAGGGCACGCTGCGCCTCAACGTGCCCGATGCCGATCAGCGGCGTCGGGCGGCGAGGCTGCTCGGGGACAGGTTGGGCGTCAGTGCCGACGGCGAGGCGGGATCTGCCGAACTCTCGGCCCGGCTCGCCGGCGATGGCGACGAGCTGGGCGGGCGAGCGGCGGCGGCGGTCGCAGAGCTGACCGGCGCTGGCCTCGAGGTCCGCGACTTCTCCTACGGCCAGCCCAGCCTCGACGAGGTCTTCCTCGCCCTTACGGGCAAACCCGCCGAAGACGAAAGCGACGGAGACGCGAGATGAGCACGCCTGCAACCGAGACCAACCCGGGTGCGCTGGCGCAGCGCGCGCTTGGCGATGACGAACGCCCGCCCCTCGCCGGCCCGCTGTCGGCCTCGATCACCTACGGCTGGCGGGTGCTACTGAAGATCAAGCACGTGCCTGAGGAGCTCGGCGACGCAGTCGGCATCCCGCTGCTGTTCACGGTTCTCTTCACCTACCTGTTCGGCGGGGCACTGGAAGGCTCAACGCACGCCTATCTGCAGTACCTGCTGCCGGGAACGCTCGTCCTCGCCGTCGTCTTCCTCACCATCTACAGCGGGGTCAACCTCAACCGCGACCTGACGACCGGAGCCTATGACCGCTTCCGCTCCTTACCGGTGTGGCGCCCGGCGCCGCTCGTCGGCAGCCTGCTCGGCGACGTCGGGCGCTACCTGCTGGCCTCCACGCTGGTCCTCGTGCTCGGCTTCATCATGGGATTCGACGCTGGCGGCGGCGTGCTCGGCGTGCTCGCCGGCGTCGCCCTGGCGATTGTCTTCGCCCTAAGCCTCTCCTGGGCCTGGCTCGCCCTCGGCTTGGTTCTCCGCAGCCCCAGCGCAGTGATGAGCATCGGCTTCGTGATCCTGATGCCACTGGCCTTCATGAGCAACATCTTCGTCGACGTCAGCACCCTGCCCGGCTGGCTGGAGACATTCACCGAAATCAACCCGATCACGCACGTGGTGACGGCCGAGCGTGGGCTGATCCACGGCCATGTGTACGGCAACCAGATCGGCTGGGCGCTGCTTGCCACCGGCGCGCTGACGCTGATCTTCATGCCACTGGCGCTTCACCTGCAGGCGAGGCGAGGTTTGAGATGAGCGAAGGACCTGCCTTTTTCTCCCTGATGCGGGGGAAGTGGCAGTGTCCCGTTTTCTCGTTGGTCGGTGCTGGCTGATCACCCGACTCGAGTCGGGGACGCCGTAACAATGCCGTGCGGCTCCTGGTAGCGAGGCCGGTACCACGAGGTATTGGAAAGTCGCCGGCCGGCCAGTCACTTGGACCGGAACCGGCTTTCGAAGCGGGCTTCCCCTTATCGGGGAGGCCGGATTTGAACCGGCGACCGCTCGGCCCCCAGCCGGAGGACACGACTGCCATATGCGTCCCGCCGCGTCCCATGCGTCCCCCACGTCCCCGGATTGGGAAAGATCGGAAAGATCGGACGATACATCCGGTACCAAAAGCGGTTCCACGCGGGGTCTCGAGTACAGATCAGGGGGCCGAATCGTCTCTCGCTACCACCCGCGGATCATCCAGCAGGGCCGTCCGTCCGACTGACTGTGCCGGCCTCTGCGCCAAGCGTTAGGTTGAGTGCGAATGTCTTTTTAGCAGGACGTTCTGGTGATCGGCTGCCGTACAGGCGAAGCTCGACACAGGGAGGTGACCGATGAAGGCGATTGTGGTGACCGAGGAGGCCGCGGGAACGGCCGGGATGACGCTGGTGGAGCGGCCCGAGCCGCAGGCAGCGATAAACGATGTCGTCGTTCAGATTCATGCGTCGGGATTCGTCCCGACTGAGCTGGCGTGGCCCTCGACCTGGACCGATCGCCTCGACCGTGACCGGACGCCGTCGATTCCCGGGCACGAGCTGGCCGGAGTGGTCACCGCCCTCGGCTATGGCACGACGGGACTTTCGGTGGGACAGCGAGTGTTCGGCCTCACCGACTGGACTCGCGACGGCACCCTGGCCGACTACGCAGCCGTCGAGGCACGCAACCTCGCGCCCCTGCCGGGCGACGTCGACTTCACGGCGGGCGCGAGCCTGCCGATCTCAGGCCTGACCGCGTGGCAGGGACTGTTCCAGCGCGGCCGCCTTCAGGCGGGGCAGAGCGTCCTCGCGCACGGCGCGGCCGGCGCAGTCGGGTCGATCGTGACGCAGCTCGCACGAGAAGCCGGCGCCTACGTCATCGGGACCGGACGCGCTGCCGACCGTCAGAAGGCACTCGACTTCGGCGCGCAGGAGTTCGTCGACCTCGAGAACGACACCTTGGAGGATGTCGGCGCAGTCGATCTGGTGTTCGACGTCATCGGCGGCGACATCGGGAAGCGGTCCGCAGGCCTGATTCGCGCCGGAGGAATGCTGGTGTCCGTCATCGGGCCGCCCGAGGCGCGGCCCGATGAAGGCCAGGCGGTCGACTTCATTGTCGAGTCCGATCGTGCTCAACTGAGTGAGATCGTCCAGCGGGTGCGGGACGGACGACTGCGGACGAACATCGGCAACGTTTCGACCCTGGACGACGCCGTCGCTGCCTTCAATCCGACCGAGCGGATCAGCGGGAAGACGATCATCCGCGTTCGTCCGTGAGGATTGCAAGCTCGGCGAGCGCCGTCGTTAGCGCCAGCTTTCTGAGCCATAGGGCTCCAGCCCTCGAGAAACAGCTCGAGCTCCTCGAGCCGCAGGTTCTCCGGATCCGCTGGTGTCTCCGGAGCGGTCCGCATCGGATCGACTCGGTCCGCATACGCCCACGCCCAGGAGAGCCATTCGCCGGACTTGGCATTCGAGTCGGCCCGGAAGCGAGCCTCAACGGCAGCGCAGTAGGCGCGGATTCCCCAAAGACTTCGGCCTACTCGGGCTCGATCACCTCGATCGCACCAAAGCCCTCGAGTGGGCCGTCCATGAAGAAGATCTCGATCGTGATGTCGGGCTCAACATGGGCCTGCGAAAGGAACGCGACGACGGTGCGTCCGGTGAGCTTGTAGATCGTCTGCTTGTAGCGGTCGGCCATCACCCGTTGGAAGTCCTCGCGCATCTCGATCACGCGTTCGGGCTCGCCACTGTCCATGATCGTCTGCTCGAGCGCGGTGAAGCCGCTGCCGCGCATCACGACCACGACAAGGTCGTCGAGCGCGTAGGTCTTGGCCTTCATTGGGCCGCGGCCGTAGCTCTCGCGCAGGATGCTCACGAACGCCGTGGAGATCGCCGCTAAAAGTTGCCCACCGGCGAGCTTCTCTCCCGAACCGTCTGCTGATATTTCGCCTTTATCCACCCTCGCGTCCGCCGAGGCCCGCGACCCCGTCCGTCCGTTGCTTGTGTTGTTTGGCCCGGCCGAGAGGGAGACCCTCAGCACCTGCCAACTGGGATGCTAGCGCCTAAAGGACTTCTCGGTCCGCGACGGTCCCCGTCAGCTGGGGAGTGGTCGGGCTCGAGTACGAAGACCTCAACGGAGGACTCACCGAGGCTGCTCGAGCCGCTCAGGAACAGGCGAACCCTGGCGCCGGGTGAGCCGCTCGACTGCTGCGACGAGCTGCTCCTCCATTGAGCGCTGCAGTACGTCGCGCCCGAGCCGCACAAGATCGGTACGGCCGGCGACGACGATGTTGCGCTCACCCTTGTCGCGCTGTCCCCGAGCAGGAAGACGACGTCGTCGTCGCTGATGAACGCGCGCGATCTCGTCCCGCCCATGCCAACGAAGTCCGCCACCAGCTTGCCGAGCTCGTTTGCGATCGCTCCGTTCAATGGCGCGCCGACCATTGCGCTGCCGTCCAAGCCCATCGATGCCTTCCTTCAGATCTTGGGACCTCGTGAATCGCGGATCGTTGGGTCAATCGAGCTGCTCGCATTGCAAGCGCTGCAGCGCTAGAGTTGCCCCCGGAGCGATCCTGAGCAAGCGTCAATTGACCTTGATTTGGGTTGCAATCAAGAAGCGGAACGAATAAACGGTCACACGCTGGCTGCTGCAATTCCGGTCCGTGCCACACCGGTTGGCTTTCAGAAGGGAGCCGAAGATGGTTGCGCACGTGCCGTGGATCGATCGCCTCGAGAAACTCCCCGCGCTCGCCGAACCGAGAGGAGGCAGAGGGTGGATCTTCTCGAGTGTTTGACCTGCCAGCAGCGGTTCATCGTGGACGACGTTGGAGACGGCCATGAGTGGCCGTGCCCGAGCGATGGCAGCGAGTTGGCGCTCGTGATCCGCAGCTTGCCGGGGGACTCAGACCAGATTGAAGCGGCGCTAAACGCTCGACCTCTCAGCCCGAGTTCACGGGCGAACCGTGGGCAAACCGAACAGGCCCGGCGCCGCCGTGAGCGCCAGTTGGGGCGGGTAACCAGGGACTACCTCGCTGAGAGAGCTCAACCTGGCACGGAGACGGCCCTCTACGCCCCCTCATTCAGAGGAGACCGACGATGGTCGACATAGAGCTAACGAGGGCTGCCTGGGCAGTGCTGCGAGCGGATGCGCAGCGCGAAATGGAGACCGTCTGCTGCGAGCGCCTGACCCTTCGGGGCGGGGCCAAGGGTGCACGGCAGGAGCAAATCCTGCTCGCCCTTGCCGACGTTCTCCGCTCTCTAGGTCATTGGGCCCCCGGGGAAACCGCTCACTTCCGGTTCACCGACCAGGCGCTTGGTTGGATAGAGCAAACCCACATGGTGACTGAGGGACACCTGGAGCACCTCATTACGCCGGAAGAGGGACCGCTCGACTACGCGGCACGGCAGGCCCATCTCGTGCGGGTGACCGGTCGCATCCTCGAGGTGGCCGACCAGCACGATGAGGTGACGGTCTGATGGGGACCGCACCGCCTCCGAGATCTTGACGCTCATCGAGATCGATGCGGAGCGACGCCGCATCAACAGGGAATGGGACGAATTGGACCGGCCAGGGCCAGCCGCCGACCTTCTCCCCACGGCGACTATCGAGCTCCAACACCGCGTCCTCTGTGCGATCGAGGCCGGTGAGGTCGATCCGGTTGCGGCTGCCAACCCGCTTCCGAAGCGGGCTTCCGCTTATCGGGGAGGCCGGATTTGAACCGGCGACCGCTCGGCCCCCAGCCGGAGGACACGACTGCCATATGCGTCCGGACGATCGGACGATGCGTCCGGTACCAAGTTGGTACCACGCCCATCCTCCAGATGAGGCGAACCAGCTAGGGCAGGGGTGACAAGATAAGACTGCCGCCACAACGGAGCGGCGCTTCAGCCCGATCTCCGGTGTCCCCCTTTTCCCTGCATGCGGATACTTCCGCAGACAAATGTGCGGGGAATCACGGATTTTCCGGCACGAGGCGAGGATTAACGTCGGCGGACCGGATCCCAACCAGGAGGTCCTATATGTCTGGTTTAGCGCGAAAGACCGCATTGTTCGCAGTTGCGGCTGTGCTCGCGTTCAGCGGAGCCGCAGGTTCGGTTCTGGCAGATAACAGCGGGCACCACGAGCACTGGACCCACAAGCAGTGCACGAATCAACTGAGTCAGTGGAAAAAGGCGCACAAGAGCCCCACGGCTAAGCAGACGAATCAGGAGAACAAGCTCCTGAAAAAGCACGACTGCAACGAGAGGGTCTGAAAGCAAGGCGGTTCGAGCTGGGCGGCGCACCCCCGCCCCCACTCGGCCGCCCGTTGCTGTTGCGGTCGCTCCTCCTTTCCCTGCTTCGGCCTGCTTACGGACACCACTCCGAGGCCGGCGGAGTGCTTTCCGTAGCTTCCGCGATACCGCTGAGTATTTGCCCCTCTCGGTCAATCGCCCCGACTATCAGCCTCTGACGAAGTTGGTAAAGGAAAAGGATCCGAGAAGAGTAAGAAATCCCTTCGCAAGTTATTAGTACTTCTTTACCTGACCTTCAGAGCTGTCTCATCGGCTCACTGGACGATGTCGCGGCGATGGACGAACTGCCGCCACAGGCCAGGGTCTCCCCAACCATGTGGCCGCTGGTCAAGGAGCGGCGACCGCGCCAGCGCTGGTTGCCGCGGCCGTTGCTCGAAAAGAACTGGGATCGCCACGTCGCCCATGCCGAAGACCTGTCACACACCCCGGGGTTCGAACGGCTGCGCGACACGCTCCTCGCCGAGGCGGAACCGACCACTCGCGATGACGCCCTCGACATCGGCGCCGGGACGGGGCTCCTGACGCTACCGTTGGCCGCGCGCGTCGATTGGGTCTGGGCGATCGACATCTCGCCGGCGATGATCGACCGCCTGGGCAGCCGGGCGCTGGCCGCGGGCCTCGACAACATCCAGACCGCGGTCGTCTCGGCGACCGGGCTTCCGCTCGCCGACAGCTCGATTGACCTGGCGATGTCCAACTACTGCTTCCATCACCTCGGGACGACCGGGAAGCGGGCGGCGCTGGCTGAGCTTCACCGAGTGCTGCGGCCTGGCGGGCGGCTGGTGTTCGCCGACATGATGTTCACGCTGAGACCGGCGACCAAGCGGGATCGAACCGTCATCGCCAGCAAGATCAGCTCGCTTGCCCGGCGCGGGCCCGCCGGCCTTTGGCGCTTGGCCAAGACCGGAGTCAGGGCCCTAACCTTCACAGGTGAGCATCCGGCTCCGACCGAGTGGTGGCAGGAGGCCCTCGAGGAAGCTGGTTTCATTGATGTCAGCGTTCAGCCACTGGCGCACGAGGGCGGCATCGCAATTGCCCATAAGCCGAGATGAGACCCCGGACCCGATCCGTGCTGAGAGGCGCGGAACCTCTCCTCGCCGCCCGACGGCAAAGGTCATCCGGCGGCGCCGGGTAGCGCTGGCGGCGATCGTCCTCGCCCTCGCGGCGATCGCCGTCGTGGTTGAGGCGGCCTCGACCGGCAGCGGCGGCTCGGCCACCCAATCGAGCTCCCTAGAAGGTGTCGAAGCGTCCGGCCGGGTGCGGGTTGAGCTCGACGGTCGCACGGTGGCCGACCAGCCGACGAGTCGCCTGAGCGGCCGCCGGTACCAAGCGGCCCTGATCGCAAGGATCCCCGCCACGACGACGATCGGTGACGGGCAGGCGAAGGTCCGGGTCCGGACCGATCGCCGGACGCTGGCCCGCGACGTCAAGGGTGCGGTCACCGCCGGGGGCGGCAACGTCACGGTGCCCTCGACGCCAATTGCCGCCAGCATCCAGGTCCCGGTCGTCAAGCAGACCCTTCAGGACGATTGCGAGGCAACGGCACTGTCGATGTTGTTGCGCTTTGCCGGCAAGCGGGTCGACCAGCTGACCCTCCAGCGACAGGTCGCCCGGAGCGGACCGCTCGACCCCGAAGAAGGGCCCGAAGGTGAGGTGTGGGGAGATCCGCGGCTGGGCTTTGTCGGCCGCGCTGACGGCAGCGGGACGGCCGGGGGCTTCGGCGTCTACCAGGGGCCGATCGCCGCGCTCGCGCGCCGGCACGGGGTCGATACCCTCGATCTGACCCGAAAGAGCCCGGCGGCGATCTACCGGACGCTGCTTTCCGGCAACCCGGTGTTGGTGTGGGTGGGACTCTCCGAAGGCCCATACGCGAGCTGGCACTCGCCGGCCGGCAAGGTCGTGACCGTCAACTACGGGGAGCACGCCGTCCTGCTCACCGGTGTGAACGGTGACGACGTGACGGTGAACGATCCGCTGTCAGGCGAACGCCTGACCTGGCCAAAGAGTCAGTTCGAAGCGATGTGGGACCTGCTGGGACGGCGAGCTCTCGCGGCCTAGAATGATCAAGTACGGATCTAGGCGCATTGCAGCAGGGTACCGGCGATTTCCAGTTACCCAAAACCCCGGGGACCTCGGCGGCGCAACGTGTCACCATCGATCAATGCCCTACGCGGCGGATCCCCGTGTCGATGCGATGAATACATCGACGCTCTCCCCGCCTGGAAACAGGAGTTCTGCCGGGAGGTCCGTGCGCTGGTGCATGCCGCGGATTCCGAGGTGGCCGAGACGGTCAAACGAGGCGCCCAGCCTTACTTCGTACTCGAGGGCAACATCTGCGCGCTGCTGGCGGCAAAGGACCACATCAACGTCTTCCTCTACGAAGGCGGCATCGTTCCCGACCCGGAGGGGATCATCACTGCCGGCCACGGCAACAAGACAGCCCGTACCGTCGCGATCGGCAAGGCTGAGGCGAGCCCGGCCTGGCGGAGGCTCGGCGGGTAGATCTCGACCAGCAGGCTGCGCAGGGCCCGGACACTCTGGCGTGCCTGCTGTGCTCCGCCGCGCAACTCAGCCGCAGCATCCTCCTCGCCCGCCAATGCCGTGCGCTCTGCCGCTGCGGAGAGGCCAAAGGAGAGTCCGGCGAGGTCTTGGACGACACCGTCGTGCAGGTCGCCGGCGATTCGTCGCCGCTCGTCCGCCGAGGCGTCGACCGCACGCTGCAGCAACTCCTCGCGATCGCGACTGCCGCGGCGCAGTCGCCGGGCCAGGGAAGCCGCGAGCGGGAGCTGGACGAGGTAGAGGACGAGCAGTGCCGCTATCAGCGCCGGCAGGAAGGCGAGCCAGATGTCGCGGGCGCTGGAGGCGACTGAGCTGAACCGCTGGTAGGCCTCGAACAGCAGCGGCCGCCCACCCGGGGTCCGCACCGGTAGGTAGACCTCCAGCAGCTTGTTGCCGAGCCCGCGCTCGGAGCGATTCTCCGGCAGCGAGAGGTCGCTGACGCCGGAATCGACGGTGCCGTTGCGAAGCGAGGCCACCTCGTCCGCACCGAGCTTGTAGCGCTTCCCCACCAGCGCCTTGTCGTCCGAGTAGATCACCCGGCCGGCGGGCGTCCACAGCTTGACGCGGACGATCGGGTCGCGAAGCACCTTTTCTCGGACTACCCGTTCGAAACGGGCAACAGCGCCAGGGCGTCCACGAACCAACCCCTCGGTGAGGTTTGGTTCGACGATTCCGCGGCCGACGATCTGCGTCAGATTGCGAGCGTTCTTGAGCGCCTCGCTGGTGCCGACATTACGAAGTATCAGGAAGCTGACGATGCCAACGACGGCGAAGGCGATGAATCCGGCGAGTGCGAAGCGTCCGACTGCGCCCCCAACCGACGGCTCATCACCAGCTCTCGCTCGCGGCTTACGTCTCTTTCGCTGCATGGCGGCATGTTGACGACTGCGGTTCAGTCGCCACCATGTGGGATTGGCTACGCATTCCTACGGCTGGATCAAAGCTGGCTGCCGCCGACGGGAAAGACCGCAGCCCATATGCGGGGGATTACGGATTCCCCGGCACGAGGCGAGGATTAACGTCGGCGGACCGGATCCCAACCAGGAGGTCCTATATGTCTGGTTTAGCGCGAAAGACCGCATTGTTCGCAGTTGCGGCTGTGCTCGCGTTCAGCGGAGCCGCAGGTTCGGTTCTGGCAGATAACAGCGGGCACCACGAGCACTGGACCCACAAGCAGTGCACGAATCAACTGAGTCAGTGGAAAAAGGCGCACAAGCACCCAACGGCTAAGCAGACGAATCAGGAGAACAAGCTCCTGAAAAAGCACGACTGCAACGAGAGGGTCTGAAAGCAATGCGGTTCGAGCTGGGCGGCGCACCGTCGCCCACTCGGCCGCCCGCTGCTGTTGGTCGATCCTCCTTGCTGCTCCGGCTGTCTTCAGCTTGGCGGGGTCGAAGATGAACAGCGGGGAAGCGTCATAAGCTGGCTAAACCCGACGGTCGACAAAGTGAATCGGCGCCCGATCGGTCCCCAGCTCGTCGGCCCTCCCCAGCTCCCGGGCCCCGAGAACGTAAAGCTTTCCAAAAGGAGGGCCCGGCGTCGCGGGATTCGTCCATAGCGGCGGCCCGATTCGTCTGTCGTTACTACCCGCGGATTGTCGAGCAGATGCGCTAGGGCATTTTGGTCGGCGCATCTCCGCGCAACGAGATCCACCACCGATTCCCCTGCATCGGAAAGCACGCCAGCCGATCCGGCCGACAGCAAGGCAGCAGCTCTTAGGGCGCGAAGCAGTCGTCCCGCTCACCCTGGAGTTGTAGCCGAGAGGGCTTCGGTTAGGTTCCCGAGATCGGACGCTTTAGCAGCACCACTGGCCACGCGACAAGATCGCCGCGTTTCAGGGTGAGGCCAATCGCCTCCCAGCCCTCCTTGCCCAGCTCGTTCAGTCGGTCGTGACTGAGCCCAGAGGACTTCTTCTTCAGCTTGCCGGCCTCCTCCAGGGGGATGACCATGTATTCCCAGCGCTCCATTGCTATCACCCTTCGGGTCGTGTATCGGAGCTGGCAGCGTAGTTCCGATCTTTCCTTTCAGGTGGCGGTTGGTCCACCTGTGGGAAGGGACGATCCAGGATGCCCCTCCCAGCACCAGACAACGATGTGGCTATGAAGGACAGCCATACGCTCGATGCTCCGGCCAATGTTCGGAGTTGCAGCATGATCCTCTGATCGAGCTGGCTGGTGTAGCCCGCCGCTATGCAGGTCTCACCAGAGCCCTGATCAGCCCCGCAGTGCCCGCAGGGCGTTGAGGATCACCGCGAGGTCGATGCCCTCCTGCAGCAGAGCACCGGCAACCGGAGGGAGGTAACCAAAGGCGGCGAAGCCCATCGCCGTCAGGCTGAGGCCCATGCCGACGAGGACGCTCTGGCGCGCGATGGCAAGCGCCCGGCGACCGGCGTGCAAGGCGTCGGCGACTCTGTCGATGCGGTCCACCGTGATCACGGCGTCCGCGGTCTCCGACGACACGGTCGCCCCAGCCACCCCCATCGCGATCCCGAGATCCGCCAGGGCGAGGGCGGGAGCATCGTTGACGCCGTCACCGACCATCATCACCGGGCCGAGTTCAGGATTGTCATGAAGTCGCCGTACGACCTCGAGCTTGTCCTCGGGCGACTGCTCGGAGTAGACCCGGTCGACGCCTACTTCACGGCCGATCCTCTCGGCCACGGAACGGCGGTCGCCCGAAACCATCGCGATGTGCCTGACGCCTTCCGACCGCAGCTGCTCGACGATTCCCCGGGCATCGGAGCGAAGCTCATCCGCCATCGCGATCACCCCGGCCACCTTGCCATCGATCGCCACGTGCACGCGCGCCTCCCCCGACCCGCGACCGCTGATGATCTCACCCGAGGCGATCTCCTCCGTGGGCACCCCCTCCCCCTTCAGGAACGACCGACTGCCGACGGCGACGCGATGGCCGTCAATCGACCCGGCGATGCCCTGGCCGGGATCCTCCTTGACCCCGGTCGGAATCGTGAGCTCGAGTTCGGCCTCTCCGGCGGATCGGACTAGTGCCTCCCCCAGCACGTGGGCCGACATCCGGTCCACCGACGCGGCAAGGCGGAGCAGCTCGACCTCGTCGACGCCAGGCCGGGTGGCGATCTCGCGCACCTCGGGACTGCCAACCGTCAGCGTCCCGGTCTTGTCGAAGAGGATCGTGCGCACCTGGCCGAGGGTCTCGATCGCCCCGGTGCCCTTGACGACGACGCCCGCACGCGCGGCGCGAGAGAGGCCCGAGATCAGGGCGATCGGAGCCGCCAGGATCAGGGGGCACGGCGTAGCGACGACGACGACCGCGAGGCCGCGGACGGGATCGCCGCTGAGCGCCCAGGCGAGGCCGGCGACGAGCATCGTCGCCGGCAGGAAGAACCCGGCGTATCGGTCGGCGATGCGAACCAGCGGCGCGCGCTCGGTCTCAGCCTCCTCGACCAGCCTGACGAGGGCGGTGTAGGCACTCTCGGCCGCGGGGCGATCCGCCCGCACCTCGAACGGCGATCCGGCGTTGGCCGTACCGCTGAGGACCGCCATTCCCTGCTTGACCGTGACGGGCAGGGGCTCGCCGCTGAGCGCGCTGGTGTCGACGACCGCCTCCAGGCTGAGGATCGTCCCGTCGACCGGGATCACCTCGCCGGTGCGGACCAGGGCGACGTCGCCGGCCCGCACTCGCTCCACCGGCACGTCGCGGAAGCCGTTCGCCACTCGCAGCCGGGCTATCTTCGGCGCCCGCTCGACCAGTGCGGTCAGCTCGCGGCGGGCGCGAGTCGAGGCGATTTCCTCGAGCGCCAGGCCGCCGGAGAACATCAGGCCGATGACGACGCCCGCCAGCAGTTCACCCAAGGCCAGCGCACCAACCATCGCGACCAGCGCAATGGTGTCGACCCCCATGTGGCGTTCGACCAGCACGGTGCGGCCAACCTCGACCGCGAGCTCCGCGGCGAGCAGCGCCAAGACCACCCGCCAGACGGCGTCGCCCGCAGCCGCGTCGCCGGCGATGTGGAGTCCGCCGCCGACCACGATCGCGGCCAGGGCAAGGGCGGCGAGAAGGCGGGCGCGGTGTCCGATCAGCCAGCTACCAGCGCGGAGATCGCGATCCATCACGCGACTATCCGAACTATCGAGCGCGCGCACATCCGTAGAACCCAACACCACTGAGGCAATGGCCAACGGGGGACTCCTCCCTAGAGGATCCGCACGGAGACCGCGTTGACCTCCGGGCTCAGCCGCCACCGGCTCCAGGCTGGGCCTGATTGATCGGGGAGGCCGGATTTGAACCGGCGACCGCTCGGCCCCCAGCCAGAGGACACCGGCGCCATATGCCTCGGACGCCTCCCATGCGCCCGATGCGTCCCCGACTTGGGACGGATCGGACAGATCGGACGATGCGTTGGGTACCAAGTTGGTACCACGACGTCCCAGCATGCTGGGGATAGGAGATAGCGGCAGAAAATTCCGGTTTTGTTTTTGGGGTGGCCTCAGGATGAGGAAGGAAGCGATCCCACCCCCCGGGCCCACAACACACCGTGACTCATACCCCTTCGATCACTTCGATCTCGCCAGCCGCGATCGCCTCCAACAAGCGCCGGTAGTCGAGCTCGTTCTGGTCGGCGTAGAGCGAGGAGAAGCGGGCGATCGCGCGGTCGAAGCCCTCACCTTTGCCGAGGTAGACAGCGATCGCGAGTCGGTCACCCGAGCGGGCATGTGAGCGGGCCAGGGACCAGGCGCAGGCCCGGGTGTAGGTGATAAGACCACGCTCGCTCATCCGGGAGAGGTCTGCCGAGGCCTTCCAGTCCCAGAGCTGGCGTACGTAGAAATCGTGCTCCTTGCCGTCGATGCCGGTGCTGCGCTGCCAACTGAGAAAGATGTCGGTCGCCGCCTGCATCATTCGCTGGCCCCGCACGACCCGCTCGCCGTGGTTCTCATACTCGCTGGCCCCGAGGTGGGTCTCAAGAACCGAGGCCTGAGCCTCCTTGGCCTGGAGCATCAGTGCGTCCTTGCCTTCCCGCCCAACTAGGAGGAAGACCCAGGCCCTGGTGCCGACACTGCCAACGCCGACAACCTTGCGGGCCATATCGACAAACCGGTAGGAGCGGAAAAGGTGCCGCCGGTCAGCGTGTAGGCTCGCCGATCGTACTGATCGAGCAGCTCCCGCACGTAGGCCTCACGCTCGTCGGGGGCAGCGCTGTCGTGCAGCTCGCGCAAGCGGGGTCAGCAGCGGCGGCGACGCTCGACAAAGCGCGAGCCGTCCATCGATCTACCTCCGTCAGCTTGCGCATCGCCGCGCGGGCTGGTCTTTCGCCGCCCCTTGTCGAAGGTTCGGTCGAACAGCTCCCTGGCTCGTCGGCGTCGAGCTTGGTCCCGAAGCGGGCCGTCAGCTCGTCGGCGTCGAGGCGCTCGTACCAGGCGTCGAGCATGCTCTCGCCGGCGAATTCCCGCATCCCCTCGCGATACTCGCGGACGGCCCGCTGCGACGATCCGCCGACGACGCTTGGCAGGTAGGTCGATGTCGCGACCGGCGATCTCGATGCTCGCCGCCATCCGCTTGACGTCCCACTCCCACGGCCCGGGAAGCGTCTCGTCGAAGTCATTCGGCCCGAATACCAGGCGACGGTCGGGGGCGGCGAAGCCGCCGAAGTTCGAGATGTGGGCGTCGCCGCAGGCCTGCACGACGAGTCCAGAGGTCGGGGGTCCCGGCGAGGTCGGCGGCCATCACCGCCGCGGCACCCCGATAGAAGGTGAAGGGCGACATGGCCATCCGCCCGTAGCGGATCGGGAGCAGATCCTGCACTCGCGATTCCGACTGTAGACGGAGGATCGCAACCGGATCGCCTCGGCTGGCAGCAGGAGCCCATTCGCCATGGCCAGAGCGAGGCGACTGGCTGCGCGCCCGGCGGCCTTTCTCGCCGTTCTCTCCGTTTTCTAGACGGGCGATCGAGGTCTCAGGCGGCGGCATCGAGTAGAGCCTAGGCCTCCCCCCGCGGAATTCGAAGCCTTGCAGTCATTGGCTCAGGACTCCTTCACTTGGCTGAGGAGGAACGAGGGCTGCTCCGCGGGGACGGTCATCGAGTGTCCGGGTTCGGGCACCCAGTCGCTCCAGCTCCCCCCTTGCGTCGAGCCCAAATAGATCCGGCCTCTCTCGACTCGACTAACGGAACGCAGGCCCCAAACGAGTCCGTAAGGCTTCCGGTGAGTCGGGGAGGCCGGATTTGAACCGGCGACCGCTCGGCCCCCAGCCGGAGGACATCTGGTGTCGATGTGTCCCGACGCGTCCCATGCGTCCCTCCTGTCCCCCGATCTGGATTCATCGGACATATCGGACGATGCATCCGGTACCAAAGCGGTACCAAAGCCGCGGCCTCGGGTGCAGCTTGGAGAACAAGGACGCCCCGTCGGCCAGGCAGCCAGCCAGGAGACCCAAGAGGGATGTGGTGTCGAGGAGCCCGACCGCTCTCCGAATCGATCGGCAGGACCGAATCAAACCGCGTTTGCCAGGGTGCCCAGAATTCGAGGGTGGTCGTCGATGATCGGCATGTCGATGATCTGCAGAGCGCTGAATCCGGCGTGCCCACCGAGGCGCCGAAGGCTGCCGCTGCTGAACTCCCAGAAGACGAACTCGTCGTCGGCGTAGATCCCGCCGGGATCGGGAACGCGGAGCACGCCTTGGTCGGCTCCGCTGTCGCCCGGCACTCCATGGGTCTCAATGAGAACGCATCCACCCTTCTTCAGGCGATCCCGGAGGCGGCGCAACAGGCCGAGCGGGTTACAGACCCTGTGCAGGATCCCGAAGCAAAAGATGAGGTCGAAGCGCTCATCCAGGTCGTCTAGTTCGAACGCGTCGGCACGCCTGTACTCGACGCTCGAGTCGACCAGGGCCGCGATCGAGCGGAATCCCTCACCCCCGCGCAGAGAAACATCCCAGCGCGCCTTGACCCAGTGGACGTATTGCTCGTTGTCGATCGCCAGAACCCGCTCGGCTCCCCAGGCCTCGGCGACGAAGGCGTAGAAGCCGTCGAAGGCGCCAACGTCGAGCACGCTGAGGCCTGAGAAATCCTCCGGAAGGGCGGGGATTCGATAGCGGTGGTCCACGGCTGCGCCTGGGGTATAGATGCCGTGCTCCTGGTTGAGCGCGAAGGTGTGAAACCAGAACGGGACCTCCTCCAACACGCGCTGGGCATCGCCGGGGTCAGCCTCGATCTGCAGGATCTCGGCCACCTGCTGCTCCGGTGTTCGTGTGCGCGATGCAAGCTCGGTTGGCTCCATGTCTTCCAAGGTACCCAGTCTCGTGCGTCTCGTCACAAGGAGTTCACAGCTCGATAGCGATCGGTTCACATCTCGTGGGCCGCGAGCTGTTGCGCTCCAGGCGTGCGGGAGTTGCCGTGGATCTACGCGCACCGCCTCGGGGCCGCCTATGGACTGGACTCCTCGGCGACTGCATTGGAGCGGACACTGGCGGGCCCGATCGACGGATTGGAGACCGACGTCTGCCTCTGCGCCGATGGCGGCTTGGTCCTGCTCCATGATCCGCTGCTCTCGATCGGGACCACGCTGAGCGGTTGGGCGCACGAACGCTCCTCAGGCGAGATAGCGGCGGCGCGACTTCGCGACCGTGGCGGCGCGGTCAGCGACGAGTGCCCGTTGTTCCTCGATGCTCTGCTGAACCGTGTTCCCGCGGGACTCATGCTCCAGCTCGAGGTCAAAGCTCATGCCGACCCTGACCTTGCGCGGCGCACGGCCCTGGCGATCTGCACTCTGTGCCGCGACCGCCGCGATCGGATTGAAGTGATCTCCTTCCACACAGCAGCTTGTGAGGCGGCCGCGGCGGAGGGCTTCCGGACGCGTCTGGTCGTCTTTGCGGACTACGAGCCGGAGGGATTGGCGGCCTGGGCGGTGGCCCGGGGCGTGTCGGGCATCTCGATCGAGCACTTCCTATTGACCGAGCGTATTGTCCGCCCGATGCGCCTCGCCGGACTGGGCGTGAGCACCGGCACGGTGAATGAGCCGGAGCTTCTCGAGCGGGTACTCCCCCTCGACGTCGATTCGATCTGCACCGACCGCCCTCATGCGATCGCCGCCTGGGCCCAAGTGGCCGAATCGTTCGGTCGTCTCACCCGCCCTCTCCCAGTATCGGGGAGCGCCTGAGGGAAGCTCCCAGCGGGATTGAGATGATCGGGGAGGCCGGATTTGAACCGGCGACCGCTCGGCCCCCAGCCGGAGGACACTTCCTGTCTATGCGTCCCGACGCGTCCCATGCGTGCCATCCGTCCCCGGTTCGGGAAGCATCGGACAGATCGGACGATGCGTCCGGTACCAAGTTGGTACCACGCCCATCCTCCAGATGAGGCGAACCAGCTAGGGCAGGGGTGACAAGATAAGACTGCCGCCACAACGGAGCGGCGCTTCAGCCCCGATCTCCGGTGTCCCCCTTTCCCCTGCATGCGGATACTTCCGCAGACAAATGTGCGGGGAATCACGGATTTTCCGGGACCAGGCAAGGACTAACGTCGGCGGACCGGATCCCAACCAGGAGGTCCTATATGTTTGGTTTAGCGCGAAAGACCGCATTGTTTGCAGTTGCGGCCGCTTCCACGCGCAGTACTCGAAAGCAGTAGCGCGGCCGCTCCTCCTCTCAAGCGGTAGCGTGGGCTCTGCCTGCGGGCCCTCGCGCTCAGCGCGCTGTGACCCGGTTGTCAAGGCCGCACTCGGTCATGCCATCCAGCACGGAGAGTGGGGAGTCCTGACGTTGAGAGAACTGAGGATCACGTAAGCCGCAGGCAATCGCTCTCAGGGCGGCAGCGCCAGGGCGGTGACTGTTTCAGCCGCCGCGCGAATCTCGTGAGGGCGATCAGTGCAGATCGCATCGGGCGCGAACTCGAGCACCCGGCTGAGGAGCTCCGGGTGGTTCACAGTACCTGCGTTGACGCTCAGTCCGGCGTCCCGAAGCACCCCGACCAACCGCTCGGAGAGCAAGAAGTGCTCGACCGAGATCCCGTCCACTCCGCTCCGGAGAGCCCAAGAAGCGAGCGCCTCGGGGGCATAGTCGGCCCAGACCACGAGGCGGGACGGGATCCCGCTTGCGGAGGCGACAGCGCATGCCTCGCGATGAAAGCTGATCACCTCGACTCGATCGCGGATCGGCTCCCCCCGAAGCTGCTCGCAGAGCGCCTCGGAGGTGCGGCAGGCGAGAGCCGGGTCGGCGTGCGCCTTGACCTCGAGCTGGAGGCCGACTGCTCCCGGCACCAGGTCGATCAGCTCCTCGAGCAGAAGCGGGTGCTCCGTCGTCGGCTCTCCCGCAGAATCACGGATGAGGGCCGATCGAATCTCTTCAGCGGTCCTCTGGCGCGCCCAGCCATCAAGCGTGGTGCCGAGCGTGAGCAGCGGATCGTGCAACAGGACCAGCCGATTGTCGGCGGTCAGGCATACATCGGTCTCGAGGCCCTCGACCGGGCCGGTCAGGGTGTGGCGAAGTGCGGCCGCCGAGGAGTCCGGACCATAGTGGCGGCCGAGCCGGTGTGCATATAGCGGGGGCAATGCCGAAGCCATGTCTGATTCACCCGATCGGACCACGAAACGCCTCCGGAGTTGTTAAAACCCTGGAAAACGGTTCTTTTTCGCGTGACTTAGACCGCCGCTCGCCCCCGAGGGACCGCGATCAGTCGAGCGGGCCGGAGTGGAGTGCCCCGAGCACACGCGGATGGCCGTCGATCACCGGCGCGTCGATGAGCTCGAAGCCATCGAAGCCTGCGTGGCGAGCAATCGCGTCCAAGCCCGCAGGAGTGAAGCCCCAGTACACGTAGTCATCACGGGCATAGACCTCTCCCGGCGCGTGGATGTGAACCGCCGCGGAATCGATAGTCCGATCCGCCGCCCCGTGGGTCTCTAGCAACACCCGTCCGCTGGCCGCGAGGCGCCGTCGAATGACCTTCAGCAGCCCCAGCGGGTTTTCAACCCGGTGCAGAATCCCGAAGCAGAGGATGAAGTCGAACGTCTCCCCGAGCTCATCCAGATCGAATGCATCGATGCGTTGGTAGTCGACCTCGGAGTCGAGTAGCTCTCGGATCGCGGCGAACCCCTCGCCTCCCTGCAATTCGACCCCCCAGCGCGAGCTGACCCACTCCCTGTACTGCTCGTTGTCGACTGCAACGACCCGCCCCGCCCCCCGCGCCTCGGCGAGGAACGCGTAGAAACCGTCGAAGGTGCCGATGTCAAGCACGCTCATGCCGCCAAAATCCTCAGGCAGGGCAGGGAGTCGGTAGCGATGATCACGGGCGACGCCGTGGGTGTAGAGCTCCCTGGAGCGGTCGAGCGAGAACGTGTGAAACCAGAGTGGCACCCGATCCAGGACGGCTCTGGCCGCGACGGGATCGGCCTCGATCGGTAGCAGATCAGCCACCTCGCGCTCGGCGGTAGTTGGCTTCGGAGGAGCTTCCCTCGGCAATATCACCACCCCCTTCGGTTCAGCAGGAGGCCGGCTCCTGGTGCCCCTAGATACATCGAATGTTGAGAAGGGCCACTTGCGCCTCGCGTCCTTGTGATTACGAACTGCGGCGACCGAGGACGCGCCACGCGCGCCCGAACGACGAAGCCCGTCGGGAGGATGGCTTCGTCAAACTGCTAAGAGCGGTGCGCGACTACGAGGTCTCCTGGACGCTCGCCGCGGCCGGGCCTTTGGGCCCTTCCTCGGTCTCGTAGGTCACCTTGGCGCCCTCGGCCAGGGACTTGAAGCCATCGCCGGTGATCGAGCTGTGGTGGACGAAGACGTCCTTAGAGCCGTCGTCGGGTGTGATGAACCCGTAACCTTTGTCGTCGCTGAACCATTTGACAGTTCCAGTGGGCATGCATTGCCTCCACTTGATGTGCTGCGAACGCGGAGGATGCGATGAAGCAACGACGCGAGCGCTAGACACGACTTTGCCGGACATGACGTCCGACCGAACGCCCGGACCGTAGCAGCCCGGGGACCAGCCCGGGGACAATGAGGGCAATTCCGCGCTTGTACGGGATGGCCGGAGGTCAAACGGGCGACAGCGGTGGCAGGTGCATTCTGCGACCTTCCGTTCGGACGCCAGTTCGGCCATCCAAATGTGGGGCCGAGGTGCCGGCAGTTCACTGATTCGATCCGCTCCACTGCGCTGTTGAGATACGCGCGGCTGAGTTTGGTCGATGATCATCGCCGACTGGGACTGGGCTGCGCTAGCAAGATGCCCTCTGGAAGGGTTGGCTCGTGTAGCACTCACGTGATGAATCTGCGCCGGTAGATCCTCGATGCGGATGTCTCTTGCGTGCCAAAGGTCGGGCGTTCCAAACCACGGTTGGACTTTGCGTCAAAACGACAGTTCGAGACTGGCCAACAACATCAGGGGACTACGTTAGCTCAGCTCTGGGGCGGGGGTTGGGCGGCGACGCAGCCGGTCGCTGAGACGCTCCGCCACCACGCCTGCCACCGCCCACAAGGGGGCGTAGTCCAGGCGCGTCGCGCCTCCGCCACGCACGAATTGCCCATGCCCGGTGTAGTCCCACGGGATGACACCCACCGTTCGCTTGAGCAGCCGTCCCGACGTATACTCCAACGTGATGGTGCCGGCGGCGTAGGCGGCAGCCCGGACAGGAACCGGCCGGTTCCGCAGGCTGTCACGGACCGGCTCGTAAGCGTAGGCGGTCAGTGCGCCGTACAACGGCAGCATCCAGAGGTAGCTGTGACCCTGCAGTTTCCAGTCTGCACGGTCGCGGTGGAACGCCTGCGCCACACCGGTGAACACAACCTCCATGGCGACACCGACGGTGCCGTACACGAGCGCGCGTTGGGCACGACTCAATGACCGACCCTGATCGGACTGCGGCGCGGAAGAGTCGTTGCCCGAGTCCATGCCGCGAACACTACGCCCGACTCGCGAGCCTTCGACGGGCAGTCGTGTTTGACCTCCTTCGCGTGCAGCTCGCTCAGATTGTGATCCAGACCCCATCGCTCAAGGCCGTCTGTGGTCCAGTCGTTGATCTCAGCGAAGGCACTCGCATTCCAACGCGAAGTCGCGCAACTCCATCCTCACATTTGAATCGCCCGTGGCGGCGTCCGTCCGTGACGCGTACTAATACCGTCACGCGGCGTGCACGACTGCGGGTCTTTCGGGCAGGCTGTAGGAGCTCAACTACGTCTGGGGACAGCTTTGAGCTTCGCTCGAATTCAACCGAAATCACCGTTGAACAGCCAGTCCAGTCCTATCGTCTCCCCTCTCCCCTGATAGGGCGAGTGAGTTGCAGGCTCGCTTGCTCAGTCGGTTTGCGCGAGACGCCCGTCACGGCGACTCGTCGATTGTCTAGAAACGCCGCTGCAGCCTCCTTGATGCTGGGCATGTCAGTTCCCTCCAGTAGCCGAGAAGCTTCTCTGAGTCTGTTTCGAACATAGCGGCAGTCGCTATCCTCCGCAATAACGCCTCTGATCACGAAGTCTTGGCCGGCTTCCGCAGCGGGCCTCCGGCTTAGCGGGGAGACAGGATTTCAACCTGCGACCGGTCGAGCTACTTGTTCTTCCGCTTCAGTTTGACCTTGAGCTTCGCCGATCCTTGGTTGCCGGCAGCATCGGTGGCGCTCACCGTGATCGTGACCTTGGCCATCTTGCCCTTGGCCTGAGCTTGCTTGGTCAGCTGCTTGGCGCGCTTGGTGAGCCGCAGGGTCAGGGTCATCGTCTCGCCGGCGGCGATCGGCTTCGTCTGGGCTTGGAGCTTGAAGCTCTTCTTGGTGGCGCCCGCCGATGAGTCTGCGGCCTTCACCGCCGGGATCGTGACCTTTCCGCCCCCCTGCAGCTGGGCGGCCTCGTCGCTTGTCACCTTCACCTTCACCAGCTTTGCGCCCGTCTGGACCTTCTTGCCCTTCAGGGTGATCCTGGGCCCGGTCGTGTCGAGAATCGGCATCTGGTGCGGCAGTTCGGGCTGGAACTCGAACGCCCCGATGTCCGCCCGCGCGATGCCGTCTCCGTTGCCGTCGACCCTTCGCGGTAGACCATCGAAGTCAACGGTCGAGTCTGGCGGGAAGCCACTCGTGTCCGGGGACGCGGGATCCCCCGCGTCGATTAGCGGCGAGCCAGGTGAGAGGTGGAGGTCGCTGGCCGAACGGAAGCCGGGGTTGGCCGAGATGTTGCCGGTCGTGTCGTCGAGCGTGCCGGGGCCGTCGCCGCTGTTTTCCTCCGGCAGGGACTTGTCGTAGTCCGAGTAGGCGACGGTGAGGTTCGCCGTTCCGGTTTTGCCTCCCGAGACGTTATCGGCGCGGCGCTTGAAGTTCCTCGCGAACCCGCGCAGGATCGAGCTCCGGATGTCGACTTCGGCGGAGTTGTCCGACGTCGAGCCCGCCGCTTCTGCGAGTACGGCCAGCGAGGTCGGATCGGAGTCGCCGATCACCGTCAGGTGCCGCGCCTTGATCCGACTGAACACGTTGAAGCCGATCCCGACCGCGCTCAACGCAACCCCGTTCGGGCCGAGATGTGCATCACACAGTCCTCGAGCTTGAATTCTTCCGACGAACGCCGATGTTGGCGTCGATGGTCGACCCGTAGACCGTCCCGTCGCCCACGAGGCCGGTGCTCGCCTTCACCGAGGAGTTTTCGAGTTTCGCCAGGCGCATTAGAACGCCGAACCCGATCCCGGGCAGGTCGACCTTGGCGTTGCGGACGGGGGTCTGACCGTTGCCGTTGATCGAGATCCCCACGCTGTTCGTGGGGGCGAAGGACTCGTCGCCGCGGTGATGTCCACGTTCTCGACTTCCCCAGCGATCGCCAAGCCGGTGTTGTCGGCGCCGGAAGCAACCTGGATCGTGACGTCCTTGATCGTGCTCGCCCGGCCGCCCAGGGCGACGCCCAACACCACGGTGCGCACGCTGTTGCCGGGGTCCCGTCTATGAAGTGCCGCTGGTTCCGTTCGTGGCCCGGAGCCGACGATATCCACGGGGTTGTCGCCGCCTTCGGTGACCGCTTCGTGAAATACGCCGTCGCCGACGAGGATGAGATCGGGGGAGGCCGGTGGCGAAGCTGGATTGTTCGCTTCCGCGGCGCTGATCGCCTGCTGGACCGTCGTGAAGTTGTGACCCGGATCGGAACAACCGGCACGGTCCACGCAGAACGTGTCCGCGCCAGCCGTCGGCGCAACCGCCATTGTGATCACCAGGGGCCTTGCCCCCGAGAGCATGCCCCGGGTCCCCATTGCCCGGCATGGTACCGAGGGCCGCTGACCCGCCGCCAGTGGCACTCCAGACTTCTGAATCAGTCGGGGAGGCCGGATTTGAACCGGCGACCGCTCGGCCCCCAGCTGGAGGACATCAGGGTCCTGTGCGTCCATCGCGTCCCATGCGTCCCTCCTGTCCCCCGATTTGGACTCGTCGGACAGATCGGACGATGTGTCCGGTACCAAAAGCGGTACCACGCCGGGTCGCAGGGTGGACAGATCGGGCGGCGATTCGTCTCTCGCGTTCAATAGTGGGCTTCCGTCATGAAGGCGCTCATCATCGGCGCCGACGACGGTCAGCATTGGCGCAATTCTCCCCCAAAGGGCGAGGAGCCCGCCGACTCAGCCGAGAATGCTGAACGCCCTCTTTGCCGGGCTCTGGTCGAGGTTGCCGGCGGCATCCACCGCCCGCACCTTGAAGACGTGTTTGCCGGGCTTCAGGGCGCCGTACTTCTTCGGCGAGCGGCATGGCTTGAACGGCTTGCGGTCAAGCTTGCACTCGAAGGTCGAGCCCACCTCACTGGAGTCGAACTTGAATTTCGCGGTCGTGCTGTGGGTCTTGCCCTTTGTCCCCTTGCGGATCGTCGTCTGCGGGGGAGTCGTGTCCGTGGACGTGCCGCCCTTTCCACCGCCACCGTTGTTGCCCCCGCCACCATTTCCACCGCCTTGTCCTTCGCCACCGCCCGTTTTTTCCGCTTCAGTGGTGGCAACGGCGAGCTCCGAGGTGCCTTCGACGCCGGTCTGGGTGACGCCGACGTTGGTACCGACCGGGATTTTCGCGTCATAGGCGAGTTCCCAACTGCCGCCGCCGTCCGCTTTGACTTTGCCGAGAAAGCCTTTGATCTCGCCGTTGGCGGCGGTTGCCTTTTCGAAGACGCGGATGTCGGCGCCGCCCAGAGCGCCATTGCCGCTTACCCCCAATGTCGTCGCTTTCGCGATGACCGGGGCCTGGATGCCTTCGTTGGGGCCCGTCGTTTGGTTGCCCGGGCCGTCGGCGCCGAGGTCGATGAAGAGGCCGGCGTTGCCGTTGCCGAAGTTGCGCCTGATGATGATTGCGTCGTCTTCTTCGTCGGCGACCTCGATCGCGGCCCCGCCGCTCCCCGAGATCTCGTTTTCTTCTTCTTCGGAGTCGTTGCCGATCAGGTTGTCGACCGAAGGCAGGGTGAGGAAGTTCTGGATCCGGATGCCGGCCAGGCCGGCGCCTTCGACCACGTTGCCGACCACCACGTTGTGGCTGTTTTCGATCAGGATCCCGTTGCCGGCCGCCTCTTCGATCAGGTTCGATTTGACCGTGCTGCCGCCGATCGAGCCCCAGACCTTGATGCCAGTGGTGCCAGCGGAGAGAATCTCCCCGTTTAACCCCCGGCCGAGGACGTTGCCGGCGATCAATGCGCCGGAGCTGTGCTGCTCGATCGCGATGCCGCCTATCATCGCGATCCGGTTGTCGGTGATTTGTGCGAAATGGTCAAAGCTGGTGATCCCTTCCGAGCTGTCGAAGATCCCGTCGGCGCTTGGGGGCGAGAGCGTCGCGGTGCCGGCAGGATTGAGGCCGATGAGGTTGCCGTCGACGACCAGGTCGTCGGCCCCGATGCCGGCGAGGATGGCGTAAGTGCCCAGGATGATGTGGTTGGCGTCACCGACGCCGCTGCCGCCGATCAGGGCTTTGTCGGAACCGCCGACGAGGATCCCTTTGTCGGCACCCTGAGCCGCCGCCGCCCCCGTGGCGTCGATTCCGACGTAGTTGCCGTGGATCGTCGTCGGCCCCGAGGCGGGGACCTCTTCTCCGCCATTCCCTCTCAGGTCGATGGCGGCTTCGGATATGGCTGAGCTTACGAGCACGTTGCAGCCGTGGTCGCATGCCGGCGTCGCGGCCCCTTCGGCGCCGACTTCGGCGCCGATTTCGTCTCTGGCCGCTTTGATGCCACCGCCGGCGGTCGAGTCGGTGACCTCGATGTCCTTGCCGTTCGCGGCTGGCGTGACGCCGTCGGGTTTGACCCCGAAGTAGTTGCCCTGGACCTTAGCTACGCTGGCGCCCTTGAGGTCGAGCCCGTCGCCGCTGGTGTTGGCGATCACGTTGCGATCGGCGGCGTTGACCCCGCCGATCGTCGCACCGTTCGAGTTCGGGTCGACGAAGATCCCTTCGCCGCTGCCGCCGTTTTCACCTTTGAGCGTCACCCCAAGCCAGTTGTCGCGCGCGGTGAAGTTTTCAGTGGCGTTGATCACGCGGATTCCGGCAAGCCCTTCGGTAATCGCCAACCCCTCGATCGTGACGCCGTCGCCCTGGACCGTGAACGGGAACGTCCCCCCGGCGGCCTTCACCCCCACGCACGGGCCCTTGACGCTCGCCGCTTCCGTTGTGCACTGGCCCCCTTTGTCGCCGTCGATGTGGACGGACTCGATGATCGAGGGAAGACTGCCACCTAGGTTGATCGTGTCGGCGAGCTGGCCGTTGAAGGCTGCGGCGAATTCGATTTCGTCAGGCCCTGCCGAGAGGTTCGATTCTTCGATCGCGGCGCGCAGGGTGCAATGTGCCCCCGCGGTCTTGCAGCCTTCCGCCCCGGGATTCGCGTCAGCTTCGTCCGCGGTGCTATCGACTGTGTAAATGGTCGCCGAGGCCACTGCCGGAGCGCCGACTGACCCCAGGGCACACGCCGCTATCGCCAGGACCGGGGTGAGTCCGCGCAATCGCGAGCGACGGCTTTCGCGGACGATCACTCCAACATCGTAGAGCGGTCAGGGCTGGTGTGGCAAACCTGGGCCGCTGCGCTGCTGCTCCACCTGGCCCTCGCCCTCGGAGCGCGGGCGAAGTCCCGAGCGGTGGTCCCAGGCACCTAACGGAACGTTCAACCGGACTCCTCTCCAAAGTGGGAACCCGCTTCCGAAGCGGGCTTTCCTGATCGGGGAGGCCGGATTTGAACCGGCGACCGCTCGGCCCCCAGCCGGAGGACACGACTGCCATGTGCGTCCCGACGCGTCCCGTGCGTGCCATCCGTCCCCGGTTCGGGAAGCATCGGACATATCGGACGATGCATCCGGTACCAAAAGCGGTACCACGCGGGGTCTCGAGTACAGATCAGGGGGCCGAATCGTCTCTCGCTACCACCCGCGGATCATCCAGCAGGGCCGTCCGTCCGACTGACTGTGCCGGCCTCTGCGCCAAGCGTTAGGTTGAGTGCGAATGTCTTTTTAGCAGGACGTTCTGGTGATCGGCTGCCGTACAGGCGAAGCTCGACACAGGGAGGTGACCGATGAAGGCGATTGTGGTGACCGAGGAGGCCGCGGGAACGGCCGGGATGACGCTGGTGGAGCGGCCCGAGCCGCAGGCAGCGATAAACGATGTCGTCGTTCAGATTCATGCGTCGGGATTCGTCCCGACTGAGCTGACGTGGCCCTCGACCTGGACCGATCGCCTCGACCGTGACCGGACGCCGTCGATTCCCGGGCACGAGCTGGCCGGAGTGGTCACCGCCCTCGGCTATGGCACGACGGGACTTTCGGTGGGACAGCGGGTGTTCGGCCTCACCGACTGGACTCGCGACGGCACCCTGGCCGACTACGCGGCCGTCGAGGCACGCAACCTCGCGCCCCTGCCGGGCGACGTCGACTTCACGGCGGGCGCGAGCCTGCCGATCTCAGGCCTGACCGCGTGGCAGGGACTGTTCCAGCACGGCCGCCTTCAGGCGGGGCAGAGCGTCCTTGCGCACGGCGCGGCTGGCGCAGTCGGGTCGATCGTGACGCAGCTCGCACGAGAGGCCGGCGCCTACGTCATCGGGACCGGACGCACTGCCGACCGTCAGAAGGCACTCGACTTCGGCGCGCAGGAGTTCGTCGACCTCGAGAACGACACCTTGGAGGATGTCGGCGCAGTCGATCTGGTGTTCGACGTCATCGGCGGCGACATCGGGAAGCGGTCCGCAGGCCTGATTCGAGCCGGAGGAACGCTGGTGTCCGTCGTCGGGCCGCCCGAGGCGCGGCCCGACGACGGCCTGGCGGTCGACTTCGTTGTCGAGTCCGATCGTGCCCAACTGAGTGAGATCGTCCAGCGGGTGCGGGACGGACGACTGCGGACGAACATCGGCAACGTTTCGACCCTGGACGATGCCGTCGCTGCCTTCAATCCGACCGAGCGGATCAGCGGGAAGACGATCATCCGCGTTCGTCCGTGAGGATTGCAAACTCGGCGAGCGCCGTCATTGGCGCCAGCTTTCTGAGCCATAGGGGCTCCAGCCCTCGAGAAACGGCTTGAGCTCCTCGAGCCGCAGGTTCTCAGGATCCACTGGCATTTCCGGAGCGGTCCGCATCGGATCGACTCGGTCCGCATGCGCCCGCGCCCGGGAGAGCCATTCGCCAGACTTGGCATTGGAGTCGGCCCGGAGGCGAGCCTCAACCGCAGCGCAGTGGGGGCGGATTCCCCAAAGACTTCGGCCTACTCGGGCTCGATCACCTCGATCGCACCAAAGCCCTCGAGTGGGCCGTCCATGAAGAAGATCTCGATCGTGATGTCGGGCTCAACATGGGCCTGCGAGAGGAACGCGACGACGGTGCGTCCGGTGAGCTCGTAGATCGTCTCCTTGTAGCGGTCGGCCATCACCCGTTGGAAGTCCTCGCGCATCTCGATCACGCGTTCGGGCTCGCCGCTGTCCATAATCGTCTGCTCGAGCGCGGTGAAGCCGCTGCCGCGCATCACGACCACGACAAGGTCGTCGAGCGCGTAGGTCTTGGCCTTCATTGGGCCGCGGCCGTAGCTCTCGCGCAGGATGCTCACGAACGCCGTGGAGATCGCCGCTAAAAGTTGCCCACCGGCGAGCTTCTCTCCCGAACCGTCTGCTGATATTTCGCCTTTATCCACCCTCGCGTCCGCCGAGGCCCGCGACCTCGTCCGTCCGTTGCTTGTGTTGTTTGGCCCGGCCGAGAGGGAGACCCTCAGCACCTGCCAACTGGAATGCTAGCGCCTAAAAGGACTTCTCGGTGCGCGACGGTCCCCGTCAGCTGGGGAGTGGTCGGGCTCGAGTAGGAAGACCTCAACGGAGGACTCACCGAGGCTGCTCGAGCCGCTCAGGAACAGGCTAACCTTGCGTCGGGTGAGCCGCTCGACTGATGAGACGAGCTGCTCCTCCATTGAGCGCTGCAGGACGTCGCGCCCGAGCCGCACAAGATCGGTACGGCCGGCGACGATTGTGTTGCGCTCACCCTTGTCGCGCTGTCCCCGAGCAGGAAGACGACGTCGTCGTCGCTGATGAACGCGCGCGATCTCGTCCCGCCCATGCCAACGAAGTCCGCCACCAGCTTGCCGAGCTCGTTTGCGATCGCTCCGTTCAATGGCGCGCCGACCATTGCGCTGCCGTCGCAGCTGGCGTCCAAGCCCATCGATGCCTTCCTTCAGATCTTGGGACCTCGTGAATCGCGGATCGTTGGGTCAATCGAGTTGCTCGCATTGCAAGCGCTGCAGCGCTAGAGTTGCCCCCGGAGCGATCCTGAGCAAGCGTCAATTGACCTTGATTTGGGTTGCAATCAAGAAGCGGAACGAATAAACGGTCACACGCTGGCTGCTGCAATTCCGGTCCGTGCCACACCGATTGGCTTTCAAGAAGGGAGCCGAAGATGGTTGCGCACGTGCCGTGGATCGATCGCCTGACACTCCCTGTGCTCGCCGAACCGAGAGGAGGCAGCGGGTGGATCTCCTCAAGTGTCTGACCTGCGAGCAGCGGTTCATCGTGGACGATGTTGAAGAGGGCCATGAGTGGCGGTGCCCGAGCGATGGCAGCGAGTTGGCGCTGGTGATCCGCAGCCTGCCGGGGGACTCAGACCAGATTGAAGCCGCGCTAAACGCTCGACCTCTCAGCCCGAGTTCACGGGCGAAGCGTGGGCAAACCGAACAGGCCCGGCGCCGCCGTGAGCGCCAGCTGGGGCGGGTAACCAGGGACTACCTCGCTGAGAGAGCTCAACCTGGCACGGAGACGGCCCTCTACGCCCCCTCATTCAGAGGAGACCGACGATGGTCGACATAGAGCTAACGAGGGCTGCCTGGGCAGTGCTGCGAGCGGATGCGCAGCGCGAAATGGAGACCGTCTGCTGCGAGCGCCTGACCCTTCGGGGCGGGGCCAAGGGTGCACGGCAGGAGCAAATCCTGCTCGCCCTTGCCGACGTTCTCCGCTCTCTAAGTCATTGGGCCCCCGGGGAAACCGCTCACTTCCGGTTCACCGACCAGGCGCTTGGTTGGATAGAGCAAACCCACATGGTGACTGAGGGACACCTGGAGCACCTCATTACGCCGGAAGAGGGACCGCTCGACTACGCGGCACGGCAGGCCCATCTCGTGCGGGTGACCGGTCGCATCCTCGAGGTGGCCGACCAGCACGATGAGGTGACGGTCTGATGAGGACCGCACCGCCTCCGAGATCTTGACGCTCATCGAGATCGATGCGGAGCGACGCCGCATCAACAGGGAATGGGACGAATTGGACCGGCCAGGGCCAGCCGCCGACCTTCTCCCCACGGCGACTATCGAGCTCCAACACCGCGTCCTCTGTGCGATCAAGGCCGGTGAGGTCGATCCGGTTGCGGCTGCCAACGCGCTTCCGAAGCGGCCTTCGGTCAATCGGGGAGGCCGGATTTGAACCGGCGACCGCTCGACCCCCAGCCGGAGGACACCATTGCCATATGCGTCCCACCGCGTCCCTGGCGTCCAATGTGTCCCCGGCCGCGGACAATCTGGACGCATCGGACATAGCAGTCGGTACCAAAGTGGTACCACGACCATCCTTCAGACGAGGCGAACCGGCTGGGGCCAGGCAGCGGGTGACCAAAGCCAGACTGCAGCCCCCGACCATGCACAGCTGTGAACGCTAAGCAGCAGGGGTCCTCCCGTCGGCCGGGGGCAGTGGACGACAGGAAGGACCCAGATGCTTTGGTTTGATCGGGTTGTGGGCCGCGGATGCGTTCGGCGAGCGTCTCTCGAGATCGTGCCCTAACCCACCGTCGCGCAGATCGCGTAGACCCTAAGGTCGATCGAGGTGTCGATCGACGTCGAATTGTTGAACAGCTGCACGGACCACCCGCTCCCGGCTCCGTCGGGGCCGTTCAGCGAGACGATGACCTGCCGCTGTTGCCCGTTTTGCGATTCATTGGTCCCGAGGTCAGAGCCTCCGCCGATCGCTTGCTTACCGGAGGGACAACTCACGGTCTTGACTTCGCTCAGGCCGCGTTGGCCACCGCTGTTTACGATGAATACTTCTTTGAAGGTCTGACTAACGACTTCGTAGCCACTAAGTCCTGGAGAGCCGGGCGCCCCGGGCGCGCCAGTGCTTCCCGTTGCTCCCTTTGGGCCCTTTGGAAGCTGACCGATTACCTTGCAGGTCACCTTCTTGCCGGACGTGACCTTGCTCGGGCACTTGACCTTAGCCTTCTTGGACTTGGAGTCGGTGGCTCTCACGGCGGCCATCGCGACCGCAGTCACGCTAACGGCGGCGATGAGAATTGCTATTCCAACCGCCGCGGTGCGACGGGGTGGTTCAATCGATCTGTACATCGTTATCTCCTTAGATTTGCTCGGTCCCCTCAATCAGAGACGGTAGCCAATTGCCCCGGGCCGACGACGACGCCAGGCACGCCAGTTTTAGGACCGTCAGCGACGGCAGGCGAAAGCCCTGGCCGGCAAGGTCCTTTCCCGGGGACGTACCCGAAATCTCCGCCCGCCTCGCTCTTCGAATCGCTCTACAAGTCCCCCTGGAAGGCGGTTTCTGCCTCTACGCCTCTGGGTCTGGCGCCGGGCCTTCGGCCTCCCCGGGCCGGGAGTGAAGAGCGTCAGCTGCTGAAGGGTCGTCTCCAGCTCTACCCGATTGCAGGGGTTTTCGTTTCGGGGAGGCCGGATTTGAACCGGCGACCGCTCGGCCGCCAGGCGGTCGACGTGACTGCTCTATGTGTCCTCACACGTCGCGCACCTCCCTGCGTTCGCGGCACCGGCGGATTAGCCCGCCGGCTCGGCCAGGAGGGCGACCGCGGCCAGGATTGCGCCCAGGACGCCGAAGCCGAGCCTCGGCGCGATGCCGTCCGAGGTCCGGAACGCGACCAGGCACTGCAGCGCGTAGTAGGCCGCGAACGCCCGCGAGGCGACGACGATCAGGGTAAAGATGGGGACCAGCCAGACGAGGAGGATCGCCGCCACGCCGCTGGCGAGGTAGGGGAGCGGCCCTCCCATCGGGCCGGGGAGATGGCGATCCAGATTGCCGTGTGCGGCGATCGTGTCGGCGACCGCGGCGCTGAACTGGCTGAGGATCGCCGTGACCACGACTGCGACGGCGAGTGCCGGCAGCAGCCGCCCGGTGATGTCGAGCAGCGTCACGTCGGCGCCGTCGCCCGTTCCCAGGCCCATCATCGGCGTCGCCACCGCGACGAACCCGATGTAGACCGAGGAGGAGATGAGCTGCGACAGGCGGCAGGCGAGGATCCGCGTCCGGCGGTCGTACTCATCGGTCAGGTAGCGGACCGTCTCGAAGCCCTGGACGGTGATCACAATCCCGCCGAGGATCAGCAGCACGTCGGCGAGGCTCCGGTCGGGCACAGGCGGCAGGCTCAGGCCGCCGCCGAGGAGGTCCTGGCCGTCGCTGAGGAAGAGCGCGCCGCCGAGAACCGTGGTCAGCGCCAACACGGCGCCGAGCGCCAATCGCTCGAGCAGGTCGAGGCCGGCAAACCGGCGAAGGACGCCCACCGCCGTGATCGCCAGCACGGCGCCGCAGGCCAGCGCCCGCTCGGCGAGCTCGGAACCGGAGGCGGCATATTCGACGACGTACAGCGACATGATCCGCAAATAGAGGGCGACCGAGATCACGTAGGCGATCGCGATCACCAGGTCCGAGCCCCGCTCGGACCAGTCGCGGAGGCGGTCGACCCGTCCCTCTTCGAGCAGCGGCTCGACGGCGGCCATGTTGTGGCGGATCGCGGTGCCGACCAGCCAGGCGAAGCCGCAGACGCCGGCGATCCCGACCACCGATAGCGCGCCAAGGGTACGCTCGAGAACGGGCACGATGATCAGGAAGCCGCTGCCGAAGATCGACGCCAGCGGCGGCACCGTGGCGCGCAGAACGCGTGGCGACAGCAGCGCGCGCACCGCCTTCACCGATGGCTCCCAGCCCGGCCCGGAGACTCAGTCGCCGGGCAGCAGGGTCTGCTGATGGAACGCCAGCTTCCGGGCTCCGTCCGTGTCACGGCGGTACATACTCGACAGAATCGCCCCGTAGCGGCCTCTGCCCCCCGTCGGCGTCCCCCGGGCATGATCAAGACGGCGTTGTCGGCGAACTGCCTTCGGTGGGTCACCTCCGCGCTATCGGGGAGGCCGGATTTGAACCGGCGACCGCTCGGCCCCCAGCCGGAGGACAAGACTGCCATATGCGTCCCTACGCGTCCCAGGCGTGCCATCTGTCCCCGGTTCGGGAAGCATCGGACAGATCGGACGATGCGTCCGGTACCAAGTTGGTACCACGCCCATCCTCCAGATGAGGCGAACCAGCTAGTGACCTGAGTCATTGATCCGCTGGCAGTAGGCGGCAAGGCTGTCGAGGATCTCATCAGCGCTCTTGTGCCAGATGTAGGGCTTGGGCTCCTCGTTCCAATTCGCGATCCAGGTGCGGATCGAGGCGACGAGGTCGCGGACCGAGCGGTGGGAGCCGCGCTTGATCCACTTCGTGGTCAGCTCGGCGAACCAGCGCTCGACCAGGTTCAGCCAGGAGCTGTAGGTGGGTGTGAAGTGCAAGGTGAAGCGCGGGTGGCGCTGCAGCCAGCGCTGGATCGAGGGCGTCTTATGGGTCGAGGAGTTGTCGAGCACGACGTGGACGTCGAGGTGGTCGGGCACGGCGCCCTCGATCATGTTGAGGAACTTGCGGAACTCCTCGGCGCGATGCCTTGGGGTCATGTCGGCGATCACCCGCCCGGAGGCGACGTCGAGCGCGGCGTAGAGGTTCGTGGTGCCGTTGCGAACGTAGTCGTGGGTGTGGCGCTCGGGCACGCCCGGCATCAGCGGCAGCACCGGCGAGGAGCGCTCGAGGGCCTGGATCTGGGACTTCTCATCGACGCAGAGCACCACCGCCGCCTCGGGCGGGTTGAGGTAGAGCCCGGCGATGTCTCTCACCTTGTCGACGAACTGGGGGTCGGGCGAGAGCTTGAAGTGCTCGGTGCGGTGGGGCTTTAGCCCGAACGCCCGCCAGATCCTGCTGATCGCCGTCTGGCTCATCCCCGTCGCGGCCGCCATCTGGCGCGTCGACCAGTGGGTCGCGTCGGAGGGCTGCTCCTCCAGTGTCTTGACGATCACCCGCTCGATCTCCTCGTCGGTAATCTGCCGCGGCTTGCCCGGGCGCGGCTCGTCGTGGAGACCGTCGAGGCCGCGCCTGGCGAAGCGGCCCCGCCAGCGACCGACCGTCTGCGTGCTGCAGCCCAGCCGAGCCGCGATCTCCTTGCTCGGCTCGCCGCCGGCGGCCGCCAACACGATCCGGCAGCGCAGCGCCAGGGCCTGCGCGCTCTTCGGGCGCCTGGCCCAGCGCTCCAACACCTCCCGCTCCTCGTCTTTGAGCACGACATCCACACGTCGGGGCATGAGGCCTCCCATCGTCGCTTGCGATGGCGACGACTTCGACGACAGATGTCGCTGTGCCTGCGAACTAACGACTCAGGTCACTAGGGCAGGGGTGACAAGATAAGACTGCCGCCACAACGGAGCGGCGCTTCAGCCCGATCTCCGGTGTCCCCCTTTCCCCTGCATGCGGATACTTCCGCAGACAAATGTGCGGGGAATCACGGATTTTCCGGGCCAGGCAAGGACTAACGTCGGCGGACCGGATCCCAACCAGGAGGTCCTATATGTTTGGTTTAGCGCGAAAGACCGCATTGTTTGCAGTTGCGGCCGCTTCCACGCGCAGTACTCGAAAGCAGTAGCGCGGCCGCTCCTCCTCTCAAGCGGTAGCGTGGGCTCTGCCTGCGGACCCTCGCGCTCAGCGCGCTGTGACCCGGTTGTCAAGGCCGCACTCGGCCATGCCATCCAGCACGGAGAGTGGGGAGTCCTGACGTTGAGAGAACTGAGGATCACGTAAGCCGCAGGCAATCGCTCTCAGGGCGGCAGCGCCAGGGCGGTGACTGTTTCAGCCGCCGCGCGAATCTCGTGAGGGCGATCAGTGCAGATCGCATCGGGCGCGAACTCGAGCACCCGGCTGAGGAGCTCCGGGTGGTTCACAGTACCTGCGTTGACGCTCAGTCCGGCGTCCCGAAGCACCCCGACCAACCGCTCGGAGAGCAAGAAGTGCTCGACCGAGATCCCGTCCACTCCGCTCCGGAGAGCCCAAGAAGCGAGCGCCTCGGGGGCATAGTCGGCCCAGACCACGAGGCGGGACGGGATCCCGCTTGCGGAGGCGACAGCGCATGCCTCGCGATGAAAGCTGATCACCTCGACTCGATCGCGGATCGGCTCCCCCCGAAGCCGCTCGCAGAGCGCCTCGGAGGTGCGGCAGGCGAGAGCCGGGTCGGCGTGCGCCTTGACCTCGAGCTGGAGGCCGACCCCCTCCGGCACCAGGTCGATCAGCTCCTCGAGCAGGAGCGGGTGCTCCGTCGTCGGCTCTCCCGCAGAATCACGGATGAGCGCCGATCGAATCTCTTCAGCGGTCCTTTGGCGCGCCCAGCCATCAAGCGTGGTGCCGAGCGTGAGCAGCGGATCGTGCAACAGGACCAGTCGATTGTCGGCGGTCAGGCATACATCGGTCTCGAGGCCCTCGACCGGGCCGGTCAGGGTGTGGCGAAGTGCGGCCGCCGAGGAGTCCGGACCGTAGTGGCGGCCGAGCCGGTGTGCATATAGCGGGGGCAATGCCGAGGCCATCTCTGATTCACTCGAATCGGACCACGAAACGCCTCCGGAGTTGTTAAAACCCTGGAAAACGGTTGTTTTCTCGCGTGACTTAGACCGCCGCTCGCCCCCGTGGGACCGCGATCAGTCGAGTGGGCCGGAGCGGAGTGCCCCGAGCACACGCGGATGGCTGTCGATCACCGGCGTGTCGATGAGCTCGAAGCCGTCGAAACCTGCATGGCGAGCAATTGCGTCCAAGCCCGCAGGAGTGAAGCCCCAGTACACGTAGTCATCACGGGCATAGACCTCTCCCGGCGCGGGGATGTGAACCGCCGCGGAATCGATAGTCCGATCCGCCGCCCCGTGGGTCTCGAGCAGCACCCGTCCGCTGGGCGCGAGGCGCCGTCGAATGACCTTCAGCAGCCCCAGCGGGTTTTCCACCCGGTGCAGGATCCCGAAGCAGAGGATGAAGTCGAACGTCTCCCCGAGCTCATCCAGATCGAATGCATCGATGCGTTGGTACTCGACCTCGGAGTCGAGTAGCTCTCGGATCGCGGCGAACCCCTCGCCTCCCTGCAATTCGACCCCCCAGCGCGAGCTGACCCACTCCCTGTACTGCTCGTTGTCGACTGCAACGACCCGCCCCGCCCCCCGCGCCTCGGCGAGGAACGCGTAGAAACCGTCGAAGGTGCCGATGTCAAGCACGCTCATGCCGCCAAAATCCTCAGGCAGGGCAGGGAGCCGGTAGCGATGATCACGGGCGACGCCGTGGGTGTAGAGCTCCCTGGAGCGGTCGAGCGAGAACGTGTGAAACCAGAGTGGCACCCGATCCAGGACGGCTCTGGCCGCGACGGGATCGGCCTCGATCGGTAGCAGATCAGCCACCTCGCGCTCGGCGGTAGTTGGCTTCGGAGGAGCTTCCCTCGGCAATATCACCACCCCCTTCGGTTCAGCAGGAGGCCGGCTCCTGGTGCCCCTAGATACATCGAATGTTGAGAAGGGCCACTTGCGCCTCGCGTCCTTGTGATTACGAACTGCGGCGACCGAGGACGCGCCACGCGCGCCCGAACGACGAAGCCCGTCGGGAGGATGGCTTCGTCAAACTGCTAAGAGCGGTGCGCGACTACGAGGTCTCCTGGACGCTCGCCGCGGCCGGGCCTTTGGGCCCTTCCTCGGTCTCGTAGGTCACCTTGGCGCCCTCGGCCAGGGACTTGAAGCCATCGCCGGTGATCGAGCTGTGGTGGACGAAGACGTCCTTAGAGCCGTCGTCGGGTGTGATGAACCCGTAACCTTTGTCGTCGCTGAACCATTTGACAGTTCCAGTGGGCATGCATTGCCTCCACTTGATGTGCTGCGAACGCGGAGGATGCGATGAAGCAACGACGCGAGCGCTAGACACGACTTTGCCGGACATGACGTCCGACCGAACGCCCGGACCGTAGCAGCCCGGGGACCAGCCCGGGGACAATGAGGGCAATTCCGCGCTTGTACGGGATGGCCGGAGGTCAAACGGGCGACAGCGGTGGCAGGTGCATTCTGCGACCTTCCGTTCGGACGCCAGTTCGGCCATCCAAATGTGGGGCCGAGGTGCCGGCAGTTCACTGATTCGATCCGCTCCACTGCGCTGTTGAGATACGCGCGGCTGAGTTTGGTCGATGATCATCGCCGACTGGGACTGGGCTGCGCTAGCAAGATGCCCTCTGGAAGGGTTGGCTCGTGTAGCACTCACGTGATGAATCTGCGCCGGTAGATCCTCGATGCGGATGTCTCTTGCGTGCCAAAGGTCGGGCGTTCCAAACCACGGTTGGACTTTGCGTCAAAACGACAGTTCGAGACTGGCCAACAACATCAGGGGACTACGTTAGCTCAGCTCTGGGGCGGGGGTTGGGCGGCGACGCAGCCGGTCGCTGAGACGCTCCGCCACCACGCCTGCCACCGCCCACAAGGGGGCGTAGTCCAGGCGCGTCGCGCCTCCGCCACGCACGAATTGCCCATGCCCGGTGTAGTCCCACGGGATGACACCCACCGTTCGCTTGAGCAGCCGTCCCGACGCATACTCCAACGTGATGGTGCCGGCGGCGTAGGCGGCAGCCCGGACAGGAACCGGCCGGTTCCGCAGGCTGTCACGGACCGGCTCGTAAGCGTAGGCGGTCAGTGCGCCGTACAACGGCAGCATCCAGAGGTAGCTGTGACCCTGCAGTTTCCAGTCTGCACGGTCGCGGTGGAACGCCTCCGCCACACCGGTGAACACAACCTCCATGGCGACACCGACGGTGCCGTACACGAGCGCGCGTTGGGCACGACTCAATGACCGACCCTGATCGGACTGCGGCGCGGAAGAGTCGTTGCCCGAGTCCATGCCGCGAACACTACGCCCGACTCGCGAGCCTTCGACGGGCAGTCGTGTTTGACCTCCTTCGCGTGCAGCTCGCTCAGATTGTGATCCAGACCCCATCGCTCAAGGCCGTCTGTGGTCCAGTCGTTGATCTCAGCGAAGGCACTCGCATTCCAACGCGAAGTCGCGCAACTCCATCCTCACATTTGAATCGCCCGTGGCGGCGTCCGTCCGTGACGCGTACTAATAGCGTCACGCGGCGTGCACGACTGCGGGTCTTTCGGGCAGGCTGTAGGAGCTCAACTACGTCTGGGGACAGCTTTGAGCTTCGCTCGAATTCAACCGAAATCACCGTTGAACAGCCAGTCCAGAATTCGGAGTATCGAGGTCTTCCCCGAGTCGTTCGGGCCAACTAGGACAGTGATAGGGCGAGTGAGTTGCAGGCTCGCTTGCTCAGTCGGTTTGCGCGAGACGCCCGTCACGGCGACTCGTCGATTGTCTAGAAACGCCGCTGCAGCCTCCTTGATGCTGGGCATGTCAGTTCCCTCCAGTAGCCGAGAAGCTTCTCTGACTCTGTTTCGAACATAGCGGCAGTCGCTATCCTCCGCAATAACGCCTCTGATCACGAAGTCTTGGCCGGCTTCCGCAGCGGGCCTCCGGCTTAGCGGGGAGACAGGATTTCAACCTGCGACCGGTCGAGCTACTTGTTCTTCCGCTTCAGTTTGACCTTGAGCTTCGCCGATCCTTGGTTGCCGGCAGCATCGGTGGCGCTCACCGTGATCGTGACCTTGGCCATCTTGCCCTTGGCCTGAGCTTGCTTGGTCAGCTGCTTGGCGCGCTTGGTGAGCCGCAGGGTCAGGGTCATCGTCTCGCCGGCGGCGATCGGCTTCGTCTGGGCTTGGAGCTTGAAGCTCTTCTTGGTGGCGCCCGCCGATGAGTCTGCGGCCTTCACCGCCGGGATCGTGACCTTTCCGCCCCCCTGCAGCTGGGCGGCCTCGTCGCTTGTCACCTTCACCTTCACCAGCTTTGCGCCCGTCTGGACCTTCTTGCCCTTCAGGGTGATCCTGGGCCCGGTCGTGTCGAGAATCGGCATCTGGTGCGGCAGTTCGGGCTGGAACTCGAACGCCCCGATGTCCGCCCGCGCGATGCCGTCTCCGTTGCCGTCGACCCTTCGCGGTAGACCATCGAAGTCAACGGTCGAGTCTGGCGGGAAGCCACTCGTGTCCGGGGACGCGGGATCCCCCGCGTCGATTAGCGGCGAGCCGGGTGAGAGGTGGAGGTCGCTGGCCGAACGGAAGCCGGGGTTGGCCGAGATGTTGCCGGTCGTGTCGTCGAGCGTGCCGGGGCCGTCGCCGCTGTTTTCCTCCGGCAGGGACTTGTCGTAGTCCGAGTAGGCAACGGTGAGGTTCGCTGTTCCGGTTTTGCCTCCCGAGCCGTTATCGGCGCGGCGCTTGAAGTTCATCGCGAACCCGCGCAGGATCGAGCTCCGGATGTCAACTTCGGCGGAGTTGTCCGACGTCGAGCCTTCCGCTTCTGCGAGTACGGCCAGCGAGGTCGGATCGGAGTCGCCGATCACCGTCAGGTGACGCGCCTTGATCCGACTGAACACGTTGAAGCCGATCCCGACCGCGCTCAACGCAACCCCGTTCGGGCCTGAGATGTGCATCACACAGTCCTCGAGCTTGAATTCTTCCGACTGCACGCCGATGTTGGCGTCGATGGTCGACCCGTAGACCGTCCCGTCGCCCACGAGGCCGGTGCTCGCCTTCACCGAGGAGTTTTCGAGTTTCGCGAGGCGCATTAGAACGCCGAACCCGGTCCCGGGGAGGTCGACATTGGCGTTGCGGATGGGGGTCTGACCGTTGCCGTTCATATAGATCCCCACGCTGTTGGTGGGTGGCGACGGGCTCGTCGCCGCGGTGATATCCACGTTCTTCACTTCCCCAGCGATCGCCAAGCCGGTGTTGTCGGCGCCGGAAGCCACCTGAATCGTGACGTCCTTGATCGTGCTCGTCCGGCCGCCCAGGGCGACGCCCAACAAGACGGTGCGCACGCTGTTGCCGGGGTCCCGCTCTATGAGAGTGCCGCTGGTTTCCGTTCGTGGGCCGGAACCGACGATGTCCACGGGGTTGTCGCCGCCTTCGGTGACCGCTTCGTGAAATACGCCGTCGCCGACGAGGATGAGATCGGGGGAGGCCGGTGGCGAAGCGGGATTGTTCGCTTCCGCGGCGTTGATCGCCTGCTGGATCGTCGTGAAGTTGTGACCTGGATCGGAACAACCGGAACGGTTCACGCAGAACGTGTCCGCACCAGCCCTCGGTGCCACAGCCAGTGCGATCACCAGGGCGCTCGCCCACCAGAGCATGACCCGGGTCCCCATTGCCCGGCATGGTACCGAGGACCGCCGCCCCGCCGCCAGGGCACTCCAGACTTCTCGAATCAGTCGGGGAGGCCGGATTTGAACCGGCGACCGCTCGGCCCCCAGCCGGAGGACACGATCGCCATATGCGTCCCTACGCGTCCCATGCGTCCCTCCTGTCCCCCGATCTGGACTCATCGGACATATCGGACGATGTATCCGGTACCAAAGCGGTACCACGCTCGGGCAGTCGGCGTCCTACCCGGCGTCGGGTGTGGCGCGCATTGGGGCAGCATGAGCGCTGCACCGGTGATGACGAGGCAGAACGCGAGGAGGCGGGCGCCGATCCCCGAGTGGGCCGCCGCCCCGGGCTCGCTGAAACAGATAGATCGCGAGCAAGACCAAAATGATCAGAACATTGATTCCGACGATAATCACCGGCTTTTCCTCCCGATGAATTGGATTACCTGATACCCCCCTCGCTTGGAAACGAGGGTCCCTCGTGTTCAGGGGCCAGGCCAGAGGCGGGGTTTAGAGGTAAAGTTTATGATTAATTCATGAAATCTGATTCAAGAGATAACACCAAATTGGAAGAGATCGACGGGATGTCTCGCGGGATAGTTCCCAACTGGGACTTCCTCACCAATCACGCCCACGTTCTGCTCTGCATCTCTCAGGATTCCGGTATCCGATTGCGTGACATTGCCGCCGCGGTCGGCATCACCGAGCGGACCGCTCACAAGGTTCTCTCCGAGCTGGTCGAGGAGGGCTACGTGCTGCGCGAGCGACATGGTCGTCGCAACCGCTACAAGGTCAAGCCCGAGCTGCCCCTTCGCCACCCGCTTGTCCGCGAGCGTGAGGTGGGTGAGCTCCTAGAGGCTCTCGGGAGGCCCGAGCGAGCCGACCGATGACCGCGAGAGCCGGCAAGTGGGATTGGCCCGAGGATCAGGACAACCCCGCTCGCTTCAGGCCGCGCTCGATCGCGGGGGCGAGGGTGCGGGCGAAGGTCGCGGTGAGGTGGCTCTTGTCTCGGTAGACGAGAGCGTTGCCGATCACCGCGCGGCAGAGGCTGTTGGGGCATATCTCGCGGTTGATGTCGATCAAATGGCCGCCGGGCGCGGATCTTGCGGCTCGAGCGTCGAATTCTTTGTTCGGATCGTGAATGCGAGGGAAAGCGCACGATTCGAGGTGCTGTAGGTCTTCGGAGACACACCCGGGTACATCGCTGGCCGAGGCGGGCGTGTCCTGGATCACCACCGTTCGCAGGCCCGCACGATGGATCCGCGTCAGCGTCGCGACATAGCCCGCCTGCATCGCGGCCGCGGCCGGGCCTCCGCTCAATTCCCTCCCGTCTCTGCCATATGGGACATATGCGGTGTCGCCGCTCATTACCACGATGGCGGACCCGACGCCCATTTCGATCCGCCGCAGCGACTCCTGCCGCCAGGCTTCGCACTGCGGGTAGTGGCGGTCGGCGATCATGCTGCGGATCTGCACCTCGCCCGGGGTGCATTCGGCCTTCGTAAGCGTGATCAGGCGCCAGTGGTGCCTGTCCGCCAGCTCTTCCAGCGCCGGGAAGTACTGCATCGCGTGGGAATCGCCGAAGAGGATCAGCGTGCGCCTGCCGTCGGGGTCGCCGTAAAGGCACTTGTTCGAGTTGGTGCCGCTGATCCCAACCAGACAGCCGTCGTAGTAAGCGCGGGAGCGGTCGGCCTGCGCCCTCAGCGGGTTTGGACGAACTGCGTCGGCGTGCTGTTGGGGACGGGGCTGATCGGGAAGCGCGGCGGCCCCGCTCACCTCGGCGAGCGGCGCCGTGTGGAAGGTCGGCTGCAGATCGGTCAGTCCGATTCCGGCACAGACTCCGATCGCCATGCAGCCGAGGCCGGTGGCGAGAGCACGGTTTGGCCTATGTGCCAGCGCTTTGGATAGGCGGAGGGGATCCTCGATCAGGTGGTGGGTGGCGGCGGTCGGAATCCAGGAGGCGGCGACGACCGCGAGAGCGGCCGCGACGGAGAGCGGCCCCCAGATGACCGCCGCGAAGATGAGGGCCGGCCAGTGCCAGAGGTACCACGAGTAGGAGATGCGGCCGACGTAGCGGACCGGCGAGAGCGATAGCAACCAGGCGGGGGCTCCCTTCGCCTGGGCGAAGACCGATGATCCGGCGAGGATCAGGCAAGCAGTGCCGACTGTCGGCAGGAGAGCAGCGGTGCCCGGGAAAGGGGTGCTCGCGTCGAAGGCGATCGCGGAGTAGACGATCGCGCCGAGGCCGGCCCAGCCGATTCCGGCCGCCGCGACGCGGGGGATGCGGACCGCTCCCAGCAGCGCAAGCGCCGCCCCCAGTGCCAGCTCCCAGGCGCGGCCGAAGGTCGAGAAGTAGGCGGCGGCGGGCTGCTCGTCGGTGAGGTGGATGCCGAGCGCGAGCGAGCCGACCAGGACGAATGCCAGCGTCACCCAGATTGCGGGGCGGATAGAGGCTCCGCGACGGCGCCAGAGCCAGGTCACCGCCAGCAGCAGGGTCGGCCAGACGACGTAGAACTGCTCCTCGATCGCCAGCGACCACAGATGCAGGACGGGGCTCGGTTCGACTTCCTGGGCGAAATAGTCGACCGACTGGGAGGCGAAATGCCAGTTGGCCGTGTAGAGGGCCGAGCTGAGGATGTCGCCCGAGACTTCGACCGCGCGCACGGGGGACAGGAGCAGCAGCGAGAGAGCGCCGACGGCGGCGAGGAGGACAGCGGTCAGAGGCAGCAGCCGCTTGGCCCGGCGGGCGTAGAAGCGGCGTAGCGAGATGCCGCCCGTGCGGTCGAGCTCGCCGAGCAGCAGCCGGGTGATGAGGAAGCCCGAGATGACGAAGAAGACGTCGACACCGACATAGCCTCCGGCAAGGAAGGGCACGCCCGCGTGGCAGAGGAGAACGGCGCCGATCGCGACCGCGCGCAATCCCTCGATGTCGGGACGGAAGCTGCTCTTGACGGGGATAGGGACCTCAGTGATGGCGGGCGTTTGCGACGCGGGCGAGCAAATCAAAGCCGCGACTTCGCAGTTCCGGCCTCGTGCGCTCGATGTGGTGCCCACCTTGGACTACCCACAGATACACGCGCTTGATCTTCACAGAGTACGCCCTGTTCATCCACAGCGGCACACCTCGCCGGTCGCCCGGCTACATGATCAGCTGCGAGCACCTAGCGGGGAAGTAGTCGGGACCGGAGGTGCTCAGAGGCCATTCCCAGCAAACTGAGGAGGTCCGACAGGCGCCGCGTCAATGGCGTGGGACGGTCCTCGATGCGGCTTTCGATCAAAGACATTCGCAAACTTAGAAAGGGGGAGTAGTGTGGTTGCAACGGACCTGCGTCAAGCGTCAAGCAACTCAAATCGCAGGCCGGTGCATCACTCGCTCGCTGGGTCTCTCCTCTTCCTCCGTGCGGCTCTGCCACGGAGGGGCAAGGAGGAAGGTCGATGGCCAGCAGCAGTCTGTCTCAAAGGACTGCACGACTACGCGGCGATTTCCGTCGCTCAGATGGGGATCGCCGCTCAGATGGGGATCGCCGGGTAGTCCAAACGATCGAGGCCGCTCGGCGCTTGGACGACGCGGAACTCCGTCGCGCCGGCGGCGAGCCCATGAAGCGCGGAAGCGCGCCACTAAGAGAGGAAGCAAGCAATGCCCACAATCATCGTTATGAGCAGCACAACCCCAGAGGGCAACAGCGCAGTCACCCTCCGGGAGGACGTTCAGCCAGCGCACTTGGAAAGTGAGCATCACGCGGCGCAGCTGATCGAGCGCATCGGCTGGGCGGTTACCGACGCCGAGACCGACGAAGACACGCGATCCTAGGCGGTCGTGCCGTGAGAAAAGGAGGGCGCGTGCCCCTATGTGATTTGCCGACAGGGAAGCTCGATCCCCTCCTCGCCTTTCCGCAGACTCGGCTGTACCGGTTTGAGGTCAGCTTTACAGGCCCACCGATGATCAGGCGAATCCGCGGCGCGCTCTCGGCGGCAGCGATAACTCCCCTGGTCGACAGGCACGCCAACGCCGCATCCCTGCGGGACGGTGCGAGCAAGCTGCATGAGTTCGTCGTCTCGGTGAGAGCGCGGGACGCCGATCAAGCAATGAAGCGAACCCGGGTAGCCGTGCGGCCGGGAGGGGCTTATGCCGGATTCTCCGTGACCCCCGATCCGTAGGCCCGTCTCGCTGCCAGTCACGGCCGGCTGCTTCCTCGCTGGTATCTCTTATGAATTATGAAGTAAAATTCATGAATTAGTGATACGCTTTAGTTGCTAACCCCGCCCCTGAAGCACACGGACGTTGTCCCAAGCGACAGGGGCCTCCACCGGAAGGACTCTCCGGTAGAGGCTCGGTCGATCGAGTCAGAGATGGGCCCAATTGGAGGCCATCATGTTCCATGAGCCAGTCGAGGCCGGCGACCGCTCGGCGGATGCGACGCCAGAGCTTGCAGACCAACTCTGCGTCCTGCTCGGAGGCAAGCCAAGCGCAAACGCGGGGCGCCGCGCGGGCTTGGCCAGTCCCGCCGAATCTCCGGAGCCCCTCACAGCTCCAATTCCCCCCGCTTCCCGCTTCAAGAATGCAACGCCGATTCCGCCCGCTGTCGCAACCGCCAGCCTGAAAAAGCACAACCGGCACACTCCCCGACTGTGTGTGGCCTGCGCGGCGCCGCTGGGCAGCCAGGACGGCGCGTGCTGGCGATGCGGCAGCCGCTGGGCGGACCGACACGAACAACGAGTCGAACCCGAACTACAAACCCAGTCGGATGCTGATCGCTGGACTGACGAGGGCGGAGGGTTGGTGATGGAAGAATCCAGCTCCTCCACATCACCCGCCCCGGTTGCGCCGACTGGCCGCGATTGGGTTTCGGGCACATCGGTCTCCTCTCGCATATCGCCGCCGGATGCCGCCGAGCCACTTCCCAAAAAACTTCCCCGGCAAATGGCAACAGATGTCGTCTTCCAGGTCCACGATGGGCGCGGCGCGGAGATGCTTGCCGAGCTTGAGGAGCGCACGAGTCACCGTTCCACTGTCACGGCAAGCGGCGAACGGGAATACGAACTGAGCGCGGCAGAGGTCGACGTTGGTGGCTTCGACCCGATTCTCGGCCTGATTGACACAGGCTGGCAGGACCACTTGTCGCGGACTCAGATACCGACCCCGTAGATCTGCGCCTCGCGGCCCCCGGCGCTCCTCGGATTCGGTACCAAGACTGGTACCGCGCTGCCCAAGAGACGTTTAGTGCTGGCTCCTCTCCAACTGGAACCCCGCCTCGGAACCGGGCTTCCGGTGATCGGGGAGGCCGGATTTGAACCGGCGACCGCTCGGCCCCCAGCCGGAGGACACGACTGCCAGATGCGTCCCTACGCGTCCCATGCGTCCCTCCTGTCCCCCGACCTAGACTCATCGGACATATCGGACGATGCATCCGGTACCAAAGGGGTACCACGCCGACTTTCGCGGGTGCAGATTGGGGCGGGATTCGAGCCCGCGACCGTCGGGGCTGACGGGTCGTTGTGAGGGGCTGCTTCCCCGACAATGACTACAAATGCATCGCGGCAGCAACGCGCTCGACCGTGATCTCGACCAACACCCGCCCGGCCTCGGCGAGGGCCTCGTCGCTCTGTGGCTCGGGCGGCTCCGACAGACCGGCGATGCGCCCCATGATGAGCGCCGTGTCCTCGCCTATCCCGGCCGTTCGGACGGCCGCGCGGCCAGTGAAGGTCGCCGATGGATAGGGCGGCTCCTCACCGCGCACCGACAGCGCGGCCCAACCTTTCCGTTCGATGTCCTTCGCCTTCACCCGTCCGCGAAGGGTCGAGATGAAGATGCGCTCACCCCGGTTGGCGTAGTAGACGACCGACAGTCGGGGCAGGCCGTCCTCGCCTACCGTCGCGAGGGTTCCGAGCTTGTTCGCGGCGAGCAGCTCTGCGAGCTCAGCGGTCAATTGCGGCGACACATTCATGCGGCGACCAACGGCTTGGAGATTGCTTGGCTGCGTCCGCCGCTGAGCTCGGAGGTCGCCCGTCCCAGATTGCGGTGGAGTGCGTCGAGCGCACGCCGGATTTCGTCGCCTCCGGAGCTCCCGAGCGCAAAGACGAAGCGGTCCGGCCGCAGGAGGACCCACGATGCTCCGAAGCTAGCCAGCCACTCACCGATCGTCCCTTCTAAGTCCTCGAGGTCGCGGCCGAGGAGCAAGACACGTAGGCCCCCTGCCGCCAGCGCGTTGGCGGCGTTCGCGTCGGCCGACAACGCACACCAACCCCGGCCGGCCGCTTCGTCCACGAGCACCTCGTCTCCGCCCACCCGAACGACGGGTTGCGGGAACTGCGCACCGACGCCTCGCTTGAAGACGATTCGGTGCGGGCGTTCGCCGAAGGCACCGGCCCCGTAGGCGGGCAGCGGCTTGATCCTTGCTCGTGCCCAGCTCGCGATCCCGGTCACGTCGAGAGCCCCGAGGAAGAGGTCGCGCACGCGAGCCACCCGGCGGTCGGCGGTCTGGACGAAGCTGCCGAGGCTGACGGCCAGCCTTCGCATCGCCTCGACGTGTGGCCGGCGCTCCTGCTCGTAGGTGTCCAGCAGGCTCTCGGGCGCACCCGCGAGAACCGCCTCGAGCTTCCAGGCGAGGTTGGCGGCGTCGCGGGCCCCGGAGCTGAACCCCTGTCCGGCGAAGGGCGGCATCAGGTGCGCGGCGTCCCCGGCCAGCAGCACCCGGCCCTCCCGCCAGCGCGCGGCCGCGCGGGCGTGGAATGTGTAGACGACAGCGCGCTCCACGGTTGCCGTCTCGCCTTCGAGCCAGGGATCGATGCGCTCGCGAAGGGAGTCCGGGTCGAGGAACGGTTCGGGATCCTCGCCGGGATGCAGCATCCACTCCCAGCGGTGGCGGCCCGGGGACATCGGCAGCGAGACGATCGGACGCCGCCAATCGCCGAAGAAATGGGGATGGCGGACTTTCGCCAGCGGCCGGTCAACTAGTGCATCGACGACGAGCCAGCGCTGCCTGAAGGTGGAACCGCCGAACTCGATCCCGAGCAGCTGGCGAACCCAACTGGCGCCGCCGTCGCAGCCAACTGCCCATCGAGCCCGGATCTCCTCGGTCGATTCATCCTCGACGGAGCGCACGACCGCTCGAACTTCCTCGCGATCTTGGTCGACGCACTCCAGGCGTCTGCCCCAAGCGGTCCGCACCGTCTCCTGGTCGGCCAACGCGGCGATCAGCGTGCGCTCGATCGAGGGCTGATGGATCGAGACCAGAGGCGGATGGCCCTGCGATCCATTGACCGGCTGCAGCAGGCACTGTGCCCGGCCCCGCACCGTGACGAAGCTGACCTCCTCCTGCCGCTGGCTCTCGGCGAGGATCTCCCGCTCGACGCCCGCGGCCTGGAAGATCCGCAGAACCTCGTCATCGACCACCGCTGCTCGTGGCAGCTCGAATGGCTTGCTGGCCTGGTCGACCGCAACAACGGAGACGCCCCGGCGGGCGAGCAGAAGGGCGAGGAGCTGCCCCACCGGCCCGAGCCCACAAACGAGAACGTCGCAGTCGGGTTCGGCGCTCATGCTCACGTCAAGATTCCCGCCACCGTCGCGTTGTGCGGCTCGGCGTTAAGGTCGATCCGGTTGCTCAGCGTGCCGATCCCGTCGATCTCGAGCTCGACGGTCTGCCCCGGCTGAATCCAGCGATCGAGCTCCAACCCGCAACAGCCGGGCATCGTCCCGGTGGAGACGACATCGCCTGGCTCCAAGCGCTCGCCGGCCGAGGCGAAGGCGAGCATCGCCCCGATGCCATGTGCAGGGCCGGCGGTCGAGCCCTCGCACCAAAGCTCGCCGTCGACGCGCACCCGTCCGGTCATCCTGGTCCAGTCGGGCACCTGGTCGGCGGTGAGCACATCCGGGCCGATCGAGTTGGCGAAAGTCTTCGACTTGACCACAGGGCCGAAGATGCTTTCGCGGGCGTCCTCTGCCTGCACGTCGCGCGCCGACCAGTCGTTTACGACGAACCAGCCGCCGACCGCGGCAGCGGCCTCCTCGGGGCTCGCGTCTACGAGCGGCCGGGAAAGGACAAAGGCCAGCTCCAACTCGAAGTCGAGCCACTCGGTGTGCTTGGGCCACCACATCGGGTCGCCGTCACCGAGCAGCGCGCCGTGGTTGGCGACGTAGAAGGTCGGCTTCTCGTAGAAGCGCTTGTTCGGCTTCAGCTTCGGGAACGTCTTGCCGGTGAGGCGCTCGTATCCGGCGACCGCCCTGGCGGCGGGAGGCGGGAAGAAGCGCTTCACGAGCATCCGGCTCGACGCGATCATGTGCGACTCCCAGAGCATGAAGGCCCGCATCGAGCGCGGCTGGAAGGGGATCGAGGCGCCCGCCGGATCGACCGCCACGGAGGCCGGATCCTCGATGCCGGCCAGCATGGCCTCGGCGGCGGCGCGCGTCTCCTCGCCAGCGGCGAGGAAGGCGACCATGTTCTGGCTCTGCTCGTCGGTGAGACCCTCGCCCCGAAGTGGAACCCAGTGCCCCGAGTCGTGCCGGACGATCAGCCCCTCGGCGATCCTCCTCAGCTTCATCCGACGCTGGTTCCTGGCTGTGAGTGCAGCGACTGCGGCTCGCCGGGCGCAATCGGAAAGCCGGTGAGCAGGAAGCGCGGCGGCGGCGGCCCGCCCCACTGGTTGATCGCGCCGAGCCCGCCCGGCCATTGCCGGGCCTGATAGTCGCCCTCGGGCGGCATCGTCGCCATGTCGGCACAGCACTCGATCATCGCCCCGTCGGCATCGTGGAAGTAGAGGAAGAGGTTGTTGCCAGGACCGTGGCGACTCGGGCCCCAGATCGGCTTGCGGCCCCGGGCGAGCAGGCGGTCGGCCACGCGGCCGATCGCGTTCAGGTCGGGCAGGGTCCAGGCGTAGTGGGAGAGCTCGGGCCGGGGGCCGAATACGACGGCCATTCCGTGGTGGTCGGCGTCGCAGTGCCACCAGCTTGCCGTCCTCCCCATCCGGTCGGAGAAGCGGAAGCCGAGGCCGTCTGCGAAGAAGCGCTCGGTGGGGCCCAGCCGCCGCGCCTTCACCGAGGCGTGCTCGAACTTCACCGGCCGCTCGCCGGCCGGGGGCGCCGAGACCTCCTTCATGCCGCAATAGAGCTTGTAGACGTGGCCGCCTGGGCCGCGCACGAAAGCCGCGCGTTCGACGCCGGGCTCGCCGTCGTAGGTCCGACCGATCAGCTCGCCGCCGGCGGCGGCGACCCCCGATCGCAGCCGCTCCAGCGTCTCAGGATCCGGAACCTCGAGGCCGATGTGGTCGTAGCCCCGCTCGGCCGACTCGATCAGGATCAGCTCATGGTGGCGCTCGTTGCAGGTCAGGTAGGAGACCCCGCCCTGCCTCTCGGTCTCGACGAGATCGAGCACGTCAGCGTGGAACCCAACCGCTGCCTCGAGATCCGGGACGCGCAGCGCCATGTGCCCGATGCGGGAGACGCCGTTCACGCGCCGGCCTTCGCAGGCAGAGGAGACGCTGCCACCCGGGCGCGGGCGAGCACCTGACCCAAAGCACCCCGGAGTGCCTCCGCGGGCTGTTCCACGGCACCCATGCTCCGCCACGCCACGAACCGGTCTGGCCGCACGAGCACCGCGCCCTCGGGGCCGAACCCGCGGCGGCGGAGCCAGGCGCAGAGGGGGTCGAAGAAGTCGCCGTCCAGATGGCCGATCCTCACCGCGTCCAGCGCTATGTCGAGATCGTCCGCTACCTGCTTTGCCGCCTCACACCACGCCGTCCCCTCCTCACCGGCGATGACCAGGAAGGCACCCGGACGCACAAGGTCCTTGATCGGACGGCGATCGCCGTCGATGTCCTCGATCCAGGCGTGGGGCAGCGGAGAGCCGGGTCGGGTCGAGGGGATGTAGATGCGGACGTCGTCAGGGTTCTCCGGCTCCGGTGTCCCGTCGGGCACGATCGCCGCGGACTGATGCGCGAACCCGTACTCGACGTTGTGCTCGTTGAACTCCATCGACTGGGCGCGAATGCCGCTCAGAACGCCGGCCCGCTGATCGGCGGAGTCCGACTCCTCGCTCCACACCCGGCGCAGAGACTCCCAGTTCTCCTCGGCGCTCTTCTCCGGGCTGACGCCTGCCGTCGCGATGATCGCCAGGTGGTTGACGGCGTTTTCGAGTGAGCGCTGGGCGTTGCGCGCGTCCACCGGCCGTCGCTCGGCCTCATAGGTGTCGAGCAACGGCGCCCCGGCCTGTCCGGCCAGCACGGCGGCGAGCTTCCAGCAGAGGTTGTGGACATCGTGGATCGCGCTGGTGAGCCCCAACCCGCCGGTCGGCGGGTGGCGGTGGGCGGCGTCGCCGACCAGGAAGACGCGGCCCTCGCGAAAGGTGGAGGCGAGCACCGCGTCGACCGTCCAGCGGGAGATTTTGTGGATCTGCATCGGCAGCTCCGGGATCGCTAGGGCCGTGCGCAGGTCAGCCAGAACCTCTTCGTCCGAGGCGGCGCGGGGATCGCCGACCAGGTATTGGAGGTGGATCACCCACTCCTCCGAGCCGGGCCCCCAGCGCACGGGTCCCATCGGCACCATCACCACGCCGCCGCCGCGCTCCGGAGAGATGATCCAGCGGATCAGGACGTCCGGGTCGGGGGCCAGCGTGGAGAAGTCCGCGGAAACGTGGAAGCTGACCGCCTCGGAGACGACGCCGAGGCCTTCGTACTCCACGCCGATCTGTGCCGGGATCGTGCGGCCGCCGTCGGCCCCGATCAGGTAGTCGGCGCAGACCTCGTACTCATGGCCGTCCTCGTTGTCGCGAACGATCGCCGTGACCGCTTCCTCGTCCTGGCTCAGTTCGATCAACTCGTGGTTGAAGCGGACCCTGGCGGGCGATAGCTCTTCGGCCCGCACCCGCAGCAGCGGCTCGAGCCGGATCTGCGGCAGATTGCACTGCCGGCGGGGACTGGCGGCGCGCCAGTGCTCGTCCTCTCCACCGGCGCCCCAGCACTGCAGCTTCGCGATCCGGCGGCCGGCGTCGGGATCTGACCCTCCCAAGCCGGCGTAGAAGGCGGTGGCCGCCATTGCCTCGGCCGGCGTGCCGCGCTCCTCAATCAGGTCGGCCATGCCGACGTCGTCGAGGATCTCCATCGCCCTCTGGTTGAGAACGTGGGCCTTGGGCAGATCGGAGGTGCCGGGCCGCGAGTTGACCAACAGGTGGTCGACCTCCAACCCGGCGAGCAGCATCGAGGCCGTGAGACCAGCTCCGCCGCCGCCGACGATAAGGACCGGAACCCTCTCCATGGCGGTACCTTAACAGGAAATGAACTAGGATTCAAGTTTGAAGATATCATCATTCACGAAGCGCTATGCATACTCCAGCGATGGCAACCGAGAACGCACCTGACGCAGGGCGGGTCCAGCGCCGCCAGGCCCGAACCCGCGCCGGCCTCATCGCGGCGGCGCAGCGGTTGTTTGCCGCCAAAGGCATAGAGGCGACGACGATCGCCGAGATCGCCGAGGAGGCCGACATCGCTGTCGGCTCCTTCTACAACTATTTTGAGACTAAGGAGGACCTGCTCACCGCCCTACTGGCGAGTGCCCTAGAGGAACAGCTGGCTCTTCTGCAGGAGCGACAGGCGGCGGTCGAAGATCCCGCCGAGAAGATCAGCGTCGCCCACCGCCACCTGGTGGATCTGGCCGCCAGCGATCCAAATCTGGCCTGGCTGCTCGTGCGCTTCGAGGTTCCGCACCGGATCGGCCAAGCAGCCCTGGGAGAAGCTGCGCGGAAAGACATCCAGGCCGGAATCGAGGCAGGGCGCTTCACGCTCGAGAACCCGGAGTTGGCCCTGCAGGCGTCGGGCGGTGCGCTGGTCGCTGTCATCCACTCGGTCCTCCTGGGAGAGCTCGATCCCGCCTGCGACGTTGAGTACGCGGCCGGGATACTGCGAAGCCTCGGCCTGCCGGCCGCCGATGCAGCGGAGATCGCGAAGCGCCCGTTGCCCCCGCTTCGGAGAGCCGGGTGATCGAGCTCGAGCAGCCGGTGCTGTTCGTCAACCCGAAATCGGGTGGCGGCAGGGCCTCCCGCGCCCGCGTGGCCGAGCTGGCCCGGGAGCGCGGGATCGAGGTCGTCGAGCTGACCCTCGGCCAGGACCTGCGAGCGCTGGTCGACGAAGCTGTGGTGAAAGGCGCGGATGCCCTGGGGATGGCCGGCGGCGACGGCTCGCTTGGGGTCGTCGCGGCCGCCGCCGAGGCACACGGGCTGCCGTTCGTCTGCATTCCCAGCGGGACGCGTAACCACTTCGCCCGCGATCTGGGCGTCGATCCCGACGATCCTGCTGGTGCGCTCGAGGCGTTCAATGACGGGGTCGAGTGTCGGATCGACGTCGGGACGGTGAACGGCCGCCTGTTCCTGAACTGCGTATCGCTGGGCATCTACGCCGAGGCGGTCTGGCAAGCCGCGTACCGCGATGCGAAGCTCCGTACCCTGCTGGAGACCGCGCACGAGGTCCTGGGCCCAAGTGGTGAGGTGCCCGAGCTGCGCCTCGTCGACGACTTGGGCGCGGAGCACCGCCAGTCCGCGGTCGTGCTCGTCTCGAACAATCTCTATGCGCTGGGGCGGCCGACGAGACACGGCGCCCGTCCGCGGCTCGACGGCGGGCGGCTCGGAGTAATCGTCATCGACGCGCCAGCGGGCGCAGCGCCTCCGTCGGGGCGGGCGTGGAGCGCGACCTCGCTGGAGGTGGGCGCCCCGGCAACGGTCCACGCCGGCCTCGACGGCGAGGCGGTCGAGCTCGCCCCACCGTTGAATTTCGGGGTCCGGCCGGGAGCGCTACGGGTCAGGACGCCCCGGCGCGACGGCGCTCGAGCGCGGCCATGGCGGAGGGCGCCACCGCGATTCCGGTAACGGATCCGGCGGTGGCGTCAGGGCGGTAATCATCTAACGCCGGGTTGGGGCCCAGGCCACGTCATCGTTAGGAGGGGGTAGCGGGTGGCGGATGGGTCGAAGCCTCCTCTCGCACGTCTTGCATGGTCCAGCCGAGGGCGATGATGGCGATCCCGTTGAGGATGAAGCCGATGCCAACCAGAATCGCGAGGGTCGCGAAGCCGATCTCGGGCGTGGAGACGATGACGATCCCCGCCAGGATCTCCACCAGGCCGGCGACCGCTAGCCAGAAGCGGTGCGCGACCTCCTCGAAGGCGGTGACAAAGCGGATCACGCCAATCGTGATCAACCAGAGCCCGATCACCAGCGCCACCGCGGCGACGCCGGCGATCGGGTGGCGGATCAGCAGCACGCCGACGATCGCGGTGATCACACCGAACAGCGCGACCAGGCCGCGGTTCGTAGTGCCGCGAAAGAAGGCACTGGCGATCTCGAGGATCCCGTCGACCAACATGAAGATGCCCACGATCACCGCCAGCGTCGCGAGGCTTTCGCCGGGCTTGAAGAGGACGATCACCCCCGCCGTAATGCTCAGCACGCCGACCAGCACCAACAGCCACCACCCCCAGGTGGCCTCTCTGACCCCCGTCCGAAACGCGGACTCTTGCATCGTGGTACCTCCTTGTCGACCGGGTTGAGGACAGCCTCTCTCATTCTCGAGCCCATTGCCACCGTTTCTTGCGGGCTAGAGCCGTAGGGCAGACGGCCGGATCCGCCCCCTGAGTCATGCGGCCAACTACGGATGCGCCGGTTCGGGTCGAAGCGGAAGCTCGAAAGATCCACGCGACGGAGGATTTCGTCGAGTTCACCTCTGCGTCTCGCGAAGGTCGTGGAATAAATGAAGGCCATTTTCCAGGAGGTTGAAATGTCCGTATCAGAGCAACTCACCAAGCTGGCTACCCGGGCGAAGGAAGCAGAAGACCACGCGGAAGCGGCGAAAGCCAGGGACAAGGCGGCTCTCGAGCAGGAAGTCAAGGCGGCCGGTGAATCAGCCCAAGCTCAGGCCCAGAGGTTGCGCGAGTCGGCAGACGCGGGCAAGGGGAGCGTGTCCAACTGGTGGAAAGACGTACAGAGCAACTGGAACGAGCACGTCGCCACCGTGCAAGCGAACGTGGAGCACAAAAAAGCTGAGGTCGACCTGACCAAAGCGCAGCACCATGCCGACCACGCCGAAGTAGATGCTGGGTTCGCCATCGAATACGCCTATGCGGCGATCGATGAGGCCGAGTACGCGGTGTTGGATGCCTTCCTTGCAAGGAAGGAGGCTGACGAGCTCACAAGCGCCTGAGGCGGACGTAGGCGCGCGGCTCGCCGGCCTGCTTGGAAGCCCGCTCCCGAAGCGGGCTTCCGGCTTATCGGGGAGGCCGGATTTGAACCGGCGACCGCTCGGCCCCCAGCCGAGTGCGCTACCAGACTGCGCCACTCCCCGTGGCTGGGCCCATTCTGACGCATCGGCGATCATCGGCGCCCCGGGACAAGGTGATTTCGGCCATACGAACGTCCGTTCGTATCTCTATCGTCGTTCCAATGCGGCTATGCGGGCGCTGCGGGGTCGGGAAACCGGTCGAGGCCTTCGCCTGGAGGCGGAGGTCTAAAGGCCAGCGGGACAACTACTGCCGCCCTTGCCGAGCCGCCTACAAGCAGGAGCACTATGCGGCCAATCGCCAGCGCTACATCGACAATGCTGCGAAGCGCCGGAAGAAGCTCGTCGTCCAACGAATTGGTCGCCTTGTCGATTACCTCCGGGATCACCCCTGCGTCGACTGCGGGGAGGGGGACCCCCTGGTGCTCGAGTTCGACCATCTGCGCGACAAGGAATTCGGTATCGGGGCGGGCCTGCGTGACCGGAATTGGAAGAGCGTTCTGGACGAGATGGCGAAGTGCGAGGTGGTTTGTGCAAACTGTCACCGTCGCCGAACCGCTCAGCGGGGAGGCTTCATCCGCGCGGTGGTAGCTCAACGGTAGAGCCTCGCCCTTCCAAGGCGATGATGCGGGTTCGATTCCCGTCCGCCGCTTTTCCTTCCGCCCGACTCAGCCGATGTGGACCGCGAGCTTGCCCTGCTTGTGGGTGCTCGCCAGGTCCCGCAGCGCGTCGCCGGCCTCACTCAGCTCGTAGCGGCGCTGGATCGGCACCTTCATCCCGGCCTCGTCGATCAGGCGCGTGAGGCGCTCGAGGTTCTCGACGCTCGGCATCGCCATGACGTTGGTCCGCCCGGCTCCTTCGCCGGCGGCGCCGACGGGCGAGGAGGCGCGCCCTCCCTCCCTCAACGCCGAGGCATGCGCCTCGAATACGCCGGAATCGCGCGAGGCGAGGTCGGCGAGCGCGTCGATGCCGTCGGGCCTCAACTCCCGCACGCCGGCGGCAAGGTCGGCGTCGCGGTCGAGGACCTCGGAGACGCCGAGATCGCGCAGGTACCGCACATCTTCGGGTAGGCCCGGGGCGAGCACCTCGGCCCCGGCGTGGACCGCGAGCTGGACCGCGAACGCGCCGACGCCACCGTTGGCGCCGACGATCAGGACCGTGTCGCCGCCGGAGAGGTCGAGGGCCTCGATACACCCCAACGCGGTGACGCCGGCCAACGCCGCGGAGCCGGCCGCCTCGAGGTCGAGCGACTCGGGCCTGGGCGAGATCGACTCTCCCTCGGGAAGGGCGATCAGCTCGGCCCAGGTGCCGGCGTGGATATTGGGATTGGCGTGGCGGATGAAGCCGAATACCTCGTCGCCGGGCGAGTGGCGGGTCACGGCCGGGCCGACGGCCTCGACGACGCCGGCATGGTCGCGGCCGAGGATCACCGGAAACTCGTGGACGGCTCTTCCGTGCATCCCGCCCGAGGCGATTCCGTTGTCGACCGGATTTGCCGAGGACCACCCGACGCGGACGAGGACCTCGGCGTCGCCCACCTCGGGCTCCGGAAGGTCCTCGCGCAGGATCGGCGGGTCGTCGAAGCTGGGAAGAACGAAGGCTCGCATCGTCGTGCCGGACAAGGTTAGGGCCTGGCCGACCGCTACAGCCTCCGCCCCATGCTGCCGATGTGGAGAATGACGACGGGACCGTCTATGCGCTCGACGAACGGACCGGGAAGATCTCCTGGTACTTCCAGACCAAGGACTTCATGTACGGCTCCCCCGCGCTCGCCCAGGTGCCCGAGACCCCGCCGACCCTCTATATCGGCTCCTACGACGACCACCTCTATGCGCTGGACGCGCGAACCGGCATCGAACGCTGGCGCTACGACGTCGGCGGGCCGATCCCCGGGACCGCAACGGTGATCGGCAACACCGTCTACACGTCGAGCTTCAAGACGCGCAAATCGGTCGGAATCGACGTCCACACCCATCGCAAGACGTTCGAGCTCAAACAGGCCGGCTACACGCCGGTCGTCTCCGACGGCCAACGGCTGTTCCTGATCGGCTACTTCGAGCTGGTGGGGCTGGAACCGAAGCAGGGCTGAGCGCTACCAGGTGTCGACGAATCGGCCGCCGGGCGCCGGCCTCGGGGCGCGGGCGGTCGCCGTCGCCAGCGTCGCCGCGATCAGTGAGCGCGTCTCGGCCGGGTCGATGACGTCGTCGAGCTCGAACAGCGTCGCCGCGTTGAGGGCCCTTGCGTTGCGCTCGGCCATCGCGGTCAGGTCGCGGACCCGCTGCTCGCGCTTGGCCTCGTCGGCGATCGCCTCGAGGTCCTTCCGCATCCCGAGCCGGACCGCACCCTCGAGGCCCATCGGCCCGAGGTGGGCCGAGGGCCAGGCGACGGTCAGGAGCGGCTCGTGGAGGCTGCCGCCGACCATCGCCTGGGCGCCGAGCCCGTAGCCGCGGCGGAGGACCACCGCGATCAGCGGCACCCGGAGCGCCGCCCCCGCGACAAGCAGACGCGAGGCGTGGCGGACCAGCCCGGTCGCCTCGGCCTCCGGCCCGACCATGATCCCCGGGGTGTCGACGAGGGAGACGACCGGCAGCCCGAAGGCGTCGCAGAGCTGCAGGAATCGCGCCGCCTTGTCTGCGCCATCGCTGGTGATCGCACCGGCCATGTGGCGCGTGTCGTTGGCGATGAAGCCGAGCGGGCGGCCCTCGACGCGGGCGAGAGCGGTGACCATCTCGGGGGCGAAGCGCTCGCGCAGGAAGACCGCCGAGCCTTCGTCGGCGATCGTCTCGACGATCGGCGCGACCGCGTAGGCGCGGCGCTCGCGCTCGGGAACCGTCTCGCGGAGGCGCTCCTGGTCCGGCTCGGCGCCGGGGGTGGTCGTTCCCTGGAAGAAGGCGAGCAGCTTCCTCGCCATCGCCGTCGCCTCCTTCTCGCCCGAGACGGCCACGTCGACGACCCCGTTTCGCGTCTGCATCTCGATCGGGCCGATCTCATCGGCGTCGACGACCCCGAGCCCGCCGCCCTCGATCATCGCCGGGCCGCCCATCCCGAGCGAGATGTTCTCGGTGGCGACGATCAGGTCGGCGCAGCCGGCGATCACGGCGTTGCCGGCGAAGCAGCGGCCGGCGACGACGGCGACCCGCGGCACCACGCCCGACAGCGCGGCCCAGAGCGCGAACGCGCGCACGTCGAGGGCCGAGACAACCGGGTAGTCGGTGTCCCCCGGCCGGCCCCCTCCCCCCTCGGCGAAGAAAACCGTCGGCAGCCGCATCCGCTCGATCAGCTCGAAGAGGCGGTCCTTCTTGCGGTGGCCGACTGCGCCCTGGGTCCCGGCGAGGACCGTGTAGTCGTAGGTGAGCACGGCACAGGCGGCGGCGTCTCCGAACTGCTCGCCGTTGACCCGCGCCGTCCCTCCCAGGAGGCCGTCGCCCGGAGTGCGCTCGATCAGCTCCTCGACGGCGCGCCTTCCCCGCTGGGCGGCGATCGCGAACCGGCCATACTCGACGAAGGAGCCGGCGTCGACCAGGTCCTCGATGTTCTCGCGCGCGGTGCGCCCCCCGGCCTCGTGGCGGCGGGCGACCGCCTCCGGGCGCGCCTCGTCGCCGGTCAGCGCCCGTCGCTCGAGAACCTCGGCGAGGTCGTCGCGCCCGCCGTCCTCAGTGGTCCGATCGTCAGGCAAGCGGGGGAGCCGGGATTCGAACCCGGATTCACGGTTTTGGAGACCGTGCGCATAGCCGTTAACTCACTCCCCCGGGGGCACCGTGGGAGCAAATCCTAGGCGCACGGGGCTACTTCTTCTTTTTCGCTTTCTTCTTGCCGGCGACCTTGAAGTTCGTCGTCGTCGTCGACACGTTGCCGACCGCGTCGGTGGCGGTCATCGTCAGGCGATAGTTGCCGGGCCCGAGCTTCTTCGGAATCGAGGCCTGGTTTGTGCCGGCGTTGCCCGGGCCCCCGAAGGAGGCGACCTGCTTGAACAGCGGGCAGGACTTCTTCGTCTTGTTGGCGGCCGTCTGCTTGACGCATTTGTTGCCGACCTTGCGGCCCTTCGACTTCTTCTCCAGCTTGAAGGAGACGGTCGCCGCCTCGCTGAGGCTGTAGGAGACGTTCTTCCCGTTCGCGACCTTGAGGCCGGTGACCGCGGGCGGGGTGGTGTCGCAGGGACCCTGCGTCGCCGCCTGGGTCGGGCAATTGTCCTGCGTTTCGTCGCCGAAGCCGTCGTGGTCGGCGTCGGGCTCGATCGTCGCCTGGACCTGGAGTTCGTTCAGGACTTCGTTCGAGGCGCGCTGCCCTTCGCCTTCGAGCAGCGTCGGAGAGGAGAACAGATAGCTCCGCTTGTCGCCGTCCGGGTTGTAGACGATCCCGATCGATTTGGTGATGTCGACGGCGAGCTGCTGTCCCTGCTGGACCGGCAGCCGGGCCGGGACCTCGCTGATCGGCGTTTCTTCTTCTTCTTCGTCGGGAAGGACGGTCATCGTCGGCCCGGTCCCGGCCGCGGTGGCGAGGGCGGATTCGAGGTTGTTCGGGTCAGGCAGAGTCAGGTTGGCCAGCCGAAAGGTGATCTGGCCCGGTTCTTCGTCGGCGAAGGCCCTGGCCCTGAATTTCGTGATCACTCCGCTGACCGGCGCGCCGCCTGAATAGGGGTCGCCGTTGGGCGGGATCGAGAAAACGCGAGAGACGATCGTGCATGGCGCGACCAGTTCGCATGACTTTTCCGTCGGATCGTTCCTGAGCTGGCTACCGAAGGTCGTCGCCGCCTGGCTCGCGGCCGGGGCCAGCAGCAGGCCGACCGCCACGAGTCCCAGAGCTACGGCCGTCCTGCGCCTGATCGAGTTCGACATTCCGGCTCCTCTCGAGGTTTCGATGTCAGCCCTGGACGATCGTGAACGTGGGGCCGTTTCGCGACGACTTGTTTCCGGCGGCATCGCGAGCGCCGACCACGACCCTATAGGTGCCAAGCGACAGCTTGCGCGACTTGTTGATCAGACCCTGGAACTTGACCTTGTTCTGGCCTGCCTTCGCGCTGAGGCTGATGCTCCCCGCGTTCACATGGCGGGTGCAGCTCGGGTGGGCCTTGTTGCCGCTCGTCTGCTTGACGCAGTTCTTCGCCTGACTTCCTTCCCGGCTTTGCGCTCTGGAAGGTGAGCGTCGCGCTCGCCGCCTCGCTGAGATTCGAAGGAGATCGTCGTCCCGACCGGCGCTTTCGAGATCTTCGCGAGGCCATTGCCCAGCCTCCATTTCTTCGCCGAGACCTTGACGGCGGAGATACCCGGCGGCGTCTTGTCCCCCGCTGCCGATTTGTTGCCGACCTGGATCGTGACGCTCGCCGGCACCGCATTGGAGGTGCCGTCGCTGCCGGTGTAGGTGAACGAGTCGGTCCCCTGGAAGTCTTTGTTGGGGGTGTAGATGACCTTCCCGTTGTTGAGGCTCCCGATCGCCCCATGCGACGGCCCCATCGCGATTTCGAGCGCTTCGGATTCGAGCGGAGTCGGGGTCGGCGGGTCGGCTCCGGGGCCGAAGTCAGGGTCGGTGCAGGAGAGCGTGATCGTCGTGAACTGGTTTACGCCGATCTGAGCGTTCTTCTGATCGCACTTCGGCGGGAAGTTGGTCGCCCAGTCGGCGTTGCCATCGAAGTGTTCCGCGACACTGAGGCCCGGAAGTTGGTCCAGGCTGCCTCCATTGATGTCCTTGGTCCGGAGTTCGCCGAGGCCAAAGGCCCCTTCGGTATAGAGAATCCGGCTCCCATCAGGCGACCAGACGCAATTGAGGTCGCCTTTGTTGAGGGTCGTCGAGAAAGGCGCGACGACTCCGGTGCCGATGCTGACCGTGTCGAGGTCGGCGAGATCATTCTGGGGGCCGCGCAGGAAGCAGAGGCGTTTGCCGTCCGGGGAGACAGCCGGCTGCCAGTCGTCGGCCGCGGCGATGAAGACCGGGATCTCGGCGCCGGCCAGCGTGACCGGGCTCTTCGAGTAGATGTCGCGCTGTTTGCCCGATTCGCCGCGGTTGTAGTAGAGCGTCTTGCCGTCCGGGCTCCAGACGGGCCGTTCCTCGATGATGCTTGCGGTGTCCGTGATCTGAGTTCCCTTGTCCAACGGATCGGTGTCGTCGACGTTCTTGACCCACAGATCCCCGCCGGCGCCGTAGGCGATCTGGGTTCCGTCCGGCGACCAGGTCGGTCGATCGAGACCCGCAGTGGCGGCGACGAATTCGGTCTGACTCCCGTCCCGCAGGTCGAGGATCCAGAGGCCGTAGACATTTCCCGAGAAGGCTCCTGCCGCGTAGGCGATGCGCGTGTGGTCGGGCGACCAGTTCGGCTGACGGTGCCGCACTTCCAGGCCCGGCCGGGAGGGTCGTGACCTGGACCGGGTTGCCCGAATGGGTAGTCCGCCACGAATATCCTCGATCCCGCATCTCCCGTATTCGGAGCCGGGACGTCTTCGGTCGGTCGCCCGCTTGTGAAGGCGATCTTCCCGTTCGGGCCCGGGATCGAAGTCGCCGAGCCGGCGGCAGGAAATACGGCGAGCGCCAGCACCACGATGGCGCCAGCGAAGGTGAGACGGCGCACCATCGTCGCCCGACGCTACATCAGATTCACCCAATCGCAACGACGGATGGACCGAAGAATGGCCTCGACTACCCAATATCCGAACTGCACCACTCCAATAGGTGTCCGGGTGCCCGCTGGGTGGTCCGCTCAGGCCGCCGTGCTCGAACGCGGCCGCGAGGGCCGGCGGCGGTCTCCTCGCCGCCCGCCGGCGCCTCGATCGAGAGGACGATCTCGCCGTCCCGCTCCTCGAGTCCGAGGCTCAGAAAAGGGCAGCACTCCCGCTCGGCGCGGACGATCTCCTCGAGCTGCGTCCATGTGGCCTGCCCAGGCCTGAACCGAAGGCGGTGCTCGCCGCCTTCGTCTTCATGGGAGATGAGGTCGGCGCGGCCGGCGTCTCGAACGGCCGCCATCCGGGTCTCGAGATCGGCAGCGTCGAGCGAGCAGGCAATCGGCTCGTTGTCGGTCATCGTGGTCCTCCGGGTCGGCTTCGCCGCTAGTCTGGAACCTGAACCGAGGTTCAGGTCAAGGGGCGATTCGTGGCAGAAGAAGAGTTGAGGATCGGCGAGGTCGCGGAGCGGGCAGGTGTCAGCATTTCCGCGATCCGCTTCTACGAGCGCAAGGGGCTGCTGCCGCGCCCAGAGCGGGTGGGCGGCCAGCGCCGGTTCGCGCCTGGGACAGTCACTCGACTCGCGATCATCGAGGTCGCCAAGCAGGCCGGCTTCTCGCTCGAGGAGATCCGCACCCTGCTCACCTCGACCGACGAGGGAGCGCCGGCTCACCAACAACTTCAGGCGCTCTCCATCCGCAAGCTGCCCGAGGTCGAGGCTCTGATCGAGCGGGCCGAGGCGATGCGGGATTGGCTGACGGCGGCCGCTGGCTGCGGCTGCGATTCGCTCGAGAGCTGCGCCCTCTTCATCGGTGCGGTCGGGCCGGTCGAGGAGATCGCCGCGAGGGGCGATCACTCGATCGGAGTGTCAACCGCCTTCCCCCACTCGACCCAGGAGGGGTAATAGACCGAGACGTCGGGGTACTCGAGCAGCCGGGTCATCCCGACCCACGCCAGGCTCGCCCGGTTTCCAATGGTGCAGTAGATGACGATCTTCTTGTCGCGCTCGACGCCCCTCTCGTCGAGCGCAGCGCCGATCTCCGCCGCGCTTCTGAGGGCGCCGTCGGGCGTGCGGAGAAGGTCGATCGGGACGCTGACCGCGCCAGGCAGGTGCCCGGGGCGCCCCGCCCCCTCGCTCGCCCCGGAGGGCCAGAACCGCTCGCCGTCGTACTCGAGCTCCGAGCGCACATCGAGGAGGATCGTCCCGGGATCGTCGATTGCCGCTTCGACGTCCTCCCGTGTGACGCTCACGGCTCGGTCATCGGGCGGGAGCTCGTAGATTGCCTCCGCCACGTCCGGCGCCTCCTGGCTCCACTCGCCGCCGGACTCCTCCCAGCGCTCGCGGGGCCCGTCGAGCATCCGGACATCGCGATGGCCGCGGGCGCTCATCAGCCAGAACCCGAGCGCCGCCCCGTACCCGTAGAAGACGAGCGGCGTGTCCGGGCCGATCCCGGACCGCTCCAGCAGTCGCCGCAGTCCGTCGTCATCGATCGGCAGATAATCCGCACCGCGCAGATCGGCATAGGCATCCCAGAAGACGGCGCCCGGAATGTGGCCGGCCCGATAGGCCTCGGGGCTGACGTCGACCTCGACCAGCCGAGTCTGAGGATCGCCAAGAAGCGCAGCGATCGCGGCGGGCTCGATCATCCGCGGGCCGCTATCGGAAGGACCCATCTCAGCCTCGGTCCTGCCTACGGCTGCTTGAAGGCTTCAAGCGTGACACTGGCGGAGCACCCGCTCTGCACGTGACCTTCTGGCCCGGTCGCCGAGAGACTTGCGCCCGCCACGTCGACGATCACCTCGCCGGTGGTCGCCCCGAGATGGCCGTGAATCGTCTGGGGCAGGATCAGATGAATGGTCGTTTCGGGGAATTCTTGTTCGAACTCGTGGGTGTAGTGGCCGGAGAAGTTCCCACTCGGGTCGATGGCGAGATCCTGACGATAGTCGAACCCCTCAAAGAGAAAGTTTTCTTTCGCTGAGCCATCGTAGGTGTCGCATTTCAGCATCATGTTCCCGGTCGAGCTGAAGTGCTGTTTGATGACTCCGCCTTCGACGATGAAGTCGGTGGAGATCCCGGCTGCGACGGCATGCCATCCACCGTCGGCCGCGGTGTAGGCGACGGCCCCGTTCGGCCCGCCCGTTCCGGAGCCTGCCGGAGCCGGCGGAGACGGCGGCGTCGGAGGGCCTTTGACCTGGCCGGAGCCACCAGGTGGGCTGAGTTTCAGGCTCGCGCCCTTCGAGAACGGCGCGACCGCGCCGTTGCCGTCGAAGGAGATCGTGAACGGGACCTTGTCGTTGAACAGATCGGCCGGCAACTGACCTGAGACCCTTGGCCCTGCAGACTTTCGCCGTGGGGTGCCAGCACCCCTGTCCAGTGCGGCGCCTTCTGATGCCGCTTTGGCCGCTTTGGACACCTCGACCTTGCCCTTGCACGCTTTCGCCGCGGCCGAGTCAGCCGGGGGCGCGAACGTCACCTCGACGACGAAGTGGACGGTGCTCCCCGTCACCTTCGCCGACGTCACCTTGGCGCTGGGACGCACGGTGGCAGGTGAGCTCGCGAATGCGGCGGCAGCCCACGCGACCACGACCACGGCGGCGATCCCCCCAACGAGACGGACGAGACGAGAGAACATCTCCGTGAGACCCTAACCGCTCCACCCTACGCCGGGCGAGCCCTGGCCGAATTGCCTCCTCAAAATGCGGGCGGAGGGACTTGAACCCCCACGAGCCTTACGGCTCACCAGGACCTAAACCTGGCGCGTATTCCAATTCCGCCACGCCCGCAGGGCGCTACTTGACGGCGCTTAACGCGCGGGCAATGCCGCGCTGTCGCTCTCAGATTCTATGATCGACCCGTGGGAATCGGAGAGGCGAGGCCGGGGTATGAACTCTGGCACCCCAACAGGGAAAAATCGGAGGTCGTGACGACCAAATACATCGTCGCGTTCCTGATGCTGGCCACCGCGGCCCTCGCCGCCCTGATCGCGATCACCGGATGGTCGGTCCTACTCGGAGGTGGGGGGATGGGCGTCGTCTGCCTGATCTACGCCGCTCTCTACACCCTCTTCGGGATCCGGGCCCTGCAGTGGAGCCGCGGCGTGCTGCCCGTGACCGCCGCCCTCTCGATGATCCTCGCCATCTTCTGCGCGGTCGGCGCCGACAGCTGGTTCGCCCGCGACAAGGCCGGTTTCCAGGACGCCCTCCTCCCGACCCCGTTGATCGGCCTCCTGGTGATCATCCTGCTCCTGCTCCAGATCCTTCTGATCGTGGCCTGCTCCTTCGGCTTCAGCCAGGACTGGCACGTCGAGGAGGAGCGCCCGATGGGCTCGGGCGAAGACTACGGCGCCGGCGCTCCGCCCGAGAACGGCGGCACCCCGCAGCCCGCCTGAGTCGCTACGGCGCGCCGAAGGGCAGATGCCGGAGGTGGGATTCGAACCCACAATCCCTTTCGGGCGATTGATTTTGAATCAATTGCGTATCCCAGTTCCGCCACTCCGGCGCCGCCCAACCATAAAGGCCGAACTAGACTCGGCCCGGGCATGAAGATCCACCACGTCAACTGCGGCACCTCGTGCCCGAGAGGGGCCCGGCTGCTGAACGGAGAGGGCGGGTTCTTCGAGCCGGCGCGGATGGTCTGCCACTGCCTTCTGATCGAGGCGGGCGACGGGCTCGTCCTGCTCGACACCGGCTACGGGACCGAGGACGCCCGCAACCCGAGGCAGCTCGGGGCGGCGGCAAAGCTGACCGGCGCCAGGCCGCGTCTCGACGAAACGGCGTTGGCGCGGGTCGAAGCGCTCGGCTTCTCCGCCGGCGACGTCCGCCAGATCGTGATCACCCACCTCGACCCCGACCATTCCGGCGGCCTGCCCGACTTTCCCGATGCGGAGGTCCACGTCTTCGAGCCCGAGCTGAGCGCCGCGCTCAACCCCGGCAGGCGCGAACGGCTCCGCTACCTCGCCCCTCACTGGAGCCACGACCCGAAGTGGATCGAGCACACCGTCGAAGGCGACGAGTGGAACGGGTTCGACAGCGTCCGCATCCTCCCCGGCCTCGGTGCCGAGGTCCTCCTCATCCCCCTGCCGGGCCACACCAGTGGCCACACCGGGGTCGCGATCGACGAAGGCGACGGTGGCTGCTGCACGCCGGCGACGCCTACTTCCACCACGGCGAGGTCGAGAGCTCGCCGTCCTGCCCGCCGATGCTGAGGGCGTTCGAGACGATCACCGCGGTCGACAACGGGGCCCGTCGGGAAAACGGCGAGCGTCTCCGCGAGCTGGCGGCTGCGGAGGGCGACCGGGTGCGGATGATCTGCTCCCACGACCCGTTCGAGCTCGACCGCGAACAGGCGCGCGGCGCCGACCCGGCCGCGGTCCGGTGAGCACAGCCCAGCCCGAGAAGCTCTGGGATCCCCCGGCGGCCCTTCGCGAGCGGGCCCGGATGACCGAATTCATCGGGTGGCTGCGGCTCGAGCGGGACCTGGAGATCGACGGCTACGAGGAGCTATGGCGCTGGTCCGTCGAGGACCTCGAGGGCTTCTGGTCGGCGATATGGCAGTTCTTCGACGTCGAGGCCGACGGCGACCCCACGCCCGCTCTGGGCAGCAGCGAGATGCCGGGCGCCGAGTGGTTCCCGGGCACCAGCCTCAACTACGCCGAGCACCTCTTCGCCGGCAAGGACGACGCCGAGACGGCGATCCTCCACGCCTCCGAGCTGCGAGACCTCGGCGAGCTGAGCTGGGGCGAGCTCCGCGCCCAGGTGGCCTCCGTCGCCGCCGGGCTGCGTGGGCTCGGAGTCGAGCGCGGCGACCGGGTCGTCGCCTACATGCCCAACATCCCCGAGGCGATCGTCGCCTTCCTCGCCACCGCCGGCATCGGCGCGACCTGGTCTAGCTGCTCGCCCGACTTCGGCCCCGCCAGCGTCATCGATCGCTTCGCCCAGATCGAGCCGAAGGTCCTCTTCGCGGTCGACGGCTACCGCTACGGCGGCCGCGACTTCGACCGCCGCGACGTCGTCGCCGAGCTGCGGGCAGCGATGCCGAGCCTCGAGCGCACCGTCGTCCTCCCCTACCTCGACCCCGAGGCCGACCTCGGCAGCCTCGAGGCGGCGATGACCTGGCCCGAGCTCGTCACCACCGGCGAGGGGGCCGAGCTCGCCTTTGAGCGGGTCCCATTCGATCACCCCCTCTGGGTCCTCTACTCCTCGGGCACGACCGGGCTGCCGAAGGCGATCGTCCAGGGCCAGGGCGGGATCCTGCTCGAGCACCTGAAGAAGCTCCACCTCCACGTCGACGCCCACCCCGGCGACCGGCTCTTCTGGTTCACGACCACCGGCTGGATGATGTGGAACTTCATCGTCTCGGGGCTCCTCACCCGGGCGGCGATCGTCCTCTACGACGGCAACCCCGGCCACCCCGGCATGGGAATCCTCTGGGACCTGGCTGAGCGGGCCGGGATCACGATGTTCGGCACCAGCGCCGCCTACATCGCCGCCTGCATGAAGGACGGCGTCGTCCCCGGCGAGGGCCGCGACCTCAGCCGCCTGAAGGCGGTCGGCTCGACCGGCTCCCCGCTCTCGCCGGAGGGTTTCGACTGGGTCTACGAGCAGCTCGGGTCCGACACCTGGCTGTTCTCGACCAGCGGCGGCACCGACCTCTGCACCGCGTTCGTCGGCGGCACCCCCCTGCTCCCGGTCTATCGCGGCGAGCTTCAGGCCCGCGCCCTCGGCGCCGCGGTCGAGGCCTGGGACGAGGACGGCAACTCGGTGATCGACGAGGTCGGCGAGCTGGTCGTCACCAAGCCGATGCCCTCGATGCCTGTCTTCTTCTGGGGCGACCCCGACGGCAGCCGCTACCGCGCCAGCTACTTCGAGCAGTACCCGGGGGTCTGGCGGCATGGCGACTGGATCGAGATCACCTCGCGCGGCACCGCGATCATCTACGGCCGCTCGGACTCGACGATCAACCGCGCCGGGATCAGGATGGGGACGAGCGAGATCTACCGCGCCGTCCTCAGCGTCGACGAGGTGCTCGACGCGCTCGTCGTCGACGTCCCGCGCCCCGGCACCGATGGCTGGATGCCGCTATTCGTGGTCCTCCGCGAGGGCGCGGAGCTCGACGAGGAGCTGCGGGCCGAGATCGCACGCCGGATCCGCGAGCGCTGCTCCCCCCGCCATGTCCCCGATGAGGTGTTCGCGATCCCAGAGGTGCCGCGCACCCTCAGCAACAAGGTGCTCGAGGTTCCCGTCAAGCGGATCCTGATGGGGACGCCCCCGGAGAGCGCCGCCAGCCGCGACTCGCTCGCCAACCCATCCTCGCTCGACTGGTTCGTCGAGCTTGGCCGGCGAATCGGAACGACCACCGGGGGTTAGGGCGTTCGGCGCCGCAGGGTCGCGGCCCCCAGCGCGATGAACAGCACCGTCGCGCCGGCGATGACCGAAACGTCCAGCGCGCCGCGTGGACCGAGCGAGCCTGACGCCGTCACATCGTGCAGGGCCTCGAAGGCGTACGTCAGGGGCATCGTGTAGGCGACGATCTGCAGCACTCCGATCATCTCGTCGCGCGCCACGAACAGCCCGCAGAGGAGAAGCTGCGGAAAGACGATCGCGGGCATGAACTGGACCGCCTGGAACTCGGTGCGGGCGAAGGCGCTGACGAAGAGCCCCAGCGACATGCCGAGCAGGGCATTGCCGACCGCAAGGGCCACGACCGCGAGCGTCGAGCCCTCGACTTCCAGCCCGAGTGGGCCGAAGGCGACGAGCGCGGCGATCAACGCCTGCAGCGTGCCGAGCAACGCGAACGCCGCCGCGTAGCCGAGCAGGACATCCAGCTTTGCCAGGGGCAGTGTCATCAGCCGCTCCAGGGTTCCCGTGGTCCGCTCGCGCAGCATCGTGATCGAGGTGACGACGAACATTGTGCTGAAGGGAAAGAGACCGACCAGCGGGCCTCCGACCTGCTGAAAGGCGGCGATGTTCTGGTCGAAGGCGCCGCGCAGAAGCGTCAGCAGGAAGGGCGAGACGCCGAGCATCAGGACCACCGTTCGGGGGTCGCGCCTGAGCTGCGTCAGGACTCGGATCGCGACCGCCCCCGTCGCCCGCGGATTGATCACGCTTCTGCCCCCGTCTCGATCAGCGCCAGAAATGCGGCATCGAGCTGCCGCTCACCGGTCCGGCGCCGCAGGCCCTCGGGGCTCTCGACGGCGAGCAGTCGGCCGTCCCGCATCAGCAGCAACTCGTCGCAGTGCTCCGCCTCCTCCATCACGTGGCTCGAGACGAGCAGCGTCGCTCCGGCTTCCGCCAGCCCCCTGAACATGGACCAGAGGTCGCGGCGCAGCACGGGGTCGAGGCCGACGGTCGGCTCGTCGAGCACCAGGACCTTGGGGTCGCCGAGCAGCGCCGTCGCCAGCGAGGCACGCGCCTGCTGGCCGCCCGAGAGTCGCGAGACGACGCTGCCGGCGTCGGCCGAGAGGTCGACGGTCGCGATCACCTCGCCGATCCGAGCGAGGTCGACGCCGAGCACCCGGCAGAAGAACCGCAGGTTCTCCCGCACGCTGAGGTCGCCGTAGACCGATGGCTCCTGCGTCACGTAGGCGACCCGGGGCCGCAGATCGGGCGCCCCGGCCGGCCTTCCCAGCACCGCCACCCCACCGGCCTCGACGATCTGGACCCCGACGATCGAGCGCATCAGAGTCGTCTTTCCGCACCCGCTCGGGCCGAGCAGGCCGGTGATCCGGCCCGGCGGAACCGCGAACGAGAGGTCGTGGAGGACCTGCCTGCCGCCGCGGCTGACGCGGAGGCCATCGACGTCGATCGCGGGCGCCGGCTCCACCAGCTCTGAGGCTATGCGATCACCGACGTGCCGTGAGTTAACCGCCCATATGGGCGGCTAACTCACGGCACGTAAAGCTAGGCGGGCGTCACCGGGTTCCGCCTGGTGGCGAAGTCCCGGTTCTTGCTCGCCGCGACCCCGAAGCGGCGGATCAGCTCGGCGCGCAGGTCCGCGGGCTCGACCACGGCGTCGACCACCATCTCGGAGCCGAGATGGAGGATGTCGATGTCGGCCGCGTACTCCTCCCTTTTGGCGGCGACGAAGGCCTCCCGCTCGGCCTCGTCCTCGATCGCCTGGATCTGGTTGTAGAAGACGGCATTGATCGCAGCCTCGGGCCCCATCACCGCGATCGAGGCGCTCGGCAGGGCGATGCAGCAGTCGGGCTCGAAGGCCGGCCCGGCCATCGCGTAGAGGCCGGCGCCGTAGGCCTTGCGGACGATCACCGAGATCTTCGGCACCGTCGCTTCGGAGACGGCGCTGATCATCTTCGCTCCGTGACGGATGATCCCCTGGCGCTCGACGGCGGTCCCGATCATGAACCCGGGGACGTCGGCGAGGAACAACAGCGGGACGTTGAACGCGTTGCAGGTCTGGATGAAGCGCGCCGCCTTGTCGGCCGAGTCGACGAAGAGGACGCCGCCTTTCTGGCGCGGCTGATTGGCGACCACCCCGACCGCCCGCCCGTCGAGGCGCCCGTAGCCGACGATCAGCTCCTTCGCCCAGCGCCGGTGGACCTCGAGGAAGGAGCCGGCGTCGAGCAGCGCATCGAGGACCTCGGTCATGTCGAAGGCCTGGTTCTCATCCGCCGGCAGGATCCCGGCGATCGTCGCATCGGAGGCGGGCGCCGCCGCCTCGGCCACCGGCGGGCTCTCGCGCCAGTTCCCCGGCATGAAGGAGAGGTATCTCCGCGCGAGGTCGATCGCCTCCTCGTCGCCGGCGACGAGGAAGTGGCCGCAGCCCGAGACGCCGGTGTGCATCCTCGCCCCGCCCATCTCCTCAAGCGTCACCTCCTCGCCGATCACCATCTCGGCCATCCGCGGCGATCCCAGGTACATCGAGGCGTTGCCGTCGCGCATGATCACGACGTCGCAGAAGGCGGGGATGTAGGCGCCCCCGGCGGCGCTCGGGCCGAACAGGAGGCAGACCTGCGGCACCTGGCCGGAGAGGCGGACCTCGTTGTGGAAGATCCGGCCCGCGCCCCGCCGCCCGGGGAACATCTGGACCTGGTCGGTGATCCGCGCCCCGGCCGAGTCGACGAGGTAGACCATCGGCACCTGCAGGCTCAGCGCCCGTTCCTGGACGCGGAGGATCTTCTCGACCGTCTTCGGGCCCCACGAACCGGCCTTCACCGTCGGGTCGTTCGCCATCAGGGCGACCCGGCGGCCGTCGATCGTCGCCGTGCCGGTAACGACGCCGTCGGCGCCGAGCCCCTCCTGGTCCCAGTTCGCGAGCAGCGCCTCCTCGGCGAAGGAGCCTGAGTCGACGAGGCGCTCGACCCGCTCGCGCACCGGCAGCTTGCCCTGCTCCTCGGTCTTCTCGTGGTGGCGTTGCGGGCCGCCGGCGAGGGCAGCCTCGAGGGCGGGTCGAATATCGGTCACGGCTGGCTCAGCCTAATCGGCCGTTGCCGTCAGCCGGCGACCCATCTCCTCGCCCAGCGCCATCAGGCCGCTGGCCGGGCGGACCATCACCATCATCTCCTTGATCAGGCCGGCGTCGTCGAAGCGGAGCACGTCGACGCCATTCAGCTGTTTGTCGCCGACCCTCGCCTCGAAAACGAGGACGGCCGTGTCGCCGGTCTCGACCTGGTCGATGTAGCGGAAGTCCTCGAAAACCTCGGCCACGTTGCCAAGCAGCACGCCGAGTGCCTCGATCCCTTCGTAGGGCTTGAACACGGCCGGGCTGCGGAAGATGACGTCGGGCGCGAACAGCTCGGGGCCGGCGGAGAAGTCCTTCTGCTCGGCGGCGCGGCGGAAAGCATCGCTCTTCATCGCCGCCACCCTACTCCCTCCCACCCCACTCGACCGGCCCGGCGCGCACCACATGGGAGCCGAGCGGGCGGCCGAGGGTCTCCTGGGCAGCGCGGGCCGCCTCGATCAGCCGCGGCAGCTCGACCCCGGTCTCGATCCCCATCTCGTCCAGCATCGAGACCAGGTCCTCGGTGGCGATGTTCCCGGTCGATCCCGGCGGCACCGGGCAGCCGCCGAGCTCGCCGAAGCTCGACTCGAACGACTCGACCCCCTCCTCGAGCGCCGCCAGCACGTTAGCGAGGCCCTGCCCGCGGGTGTTGTGGAAGTGCGCGGTCAGCTCCAGCCCGGGAAGCCGCTCGCGGGCGGCGGCGAAGAAGTCGCGTGACTGGCGCGGGTTCGCCATCCCCGTCGTGTCGCCGAACCCGATCTCCTCGCAGCCGGCGGCGGCGAGCCGCTCGGCGATGCCGAACACCCGTTCCTGCGGCACCTCGCCCTCATAGGGGCAGCCGAAGGAGACCGAGATCACGCCCTCGCAGCGCAGGCCGGCGCCGGTCGCAGTCGCCAGCGTGCGCTCGAGCCCGGCCAGCGACTCCTCGATCGACCGGTTCACGTTCCTGCGGTTGTGGGTCTCCGAGGCGGAGACGAAGACGTTGATCTCGTCGAATCGCTCGCGCAACGACAGCGCCCGCTCGAGCCCGCGCTCGTTCGGGATCAGGACCGAGAAGGCGACACCCTCGCGGCGCTCCACCGAGGCGAGCACCTCCTCGGCATCGGCGAGCTGAGGGATCACCTCCGGCCGCACGAACGAGGTCACCTCGACTCGCCGCAGCCCCGACCGCGACAGCAGGTCGATCAGCCTGACCTTGTCGGCGGTCGCAATCTCCTCCGGCTCGTTCTGGAACCCGTCACGGGGCCCGACCTCGCGGATCCGCACGCTGCTCGGAACATCGGCGCTCATAGAAAGAGCCTACGAGGATCGATTTCGCTGCTGGAGCCTGATGGCCACCGAGGAGAGCGTCTCGGCGACCCCCGCCGGCTCGAAGCGCACCTGGGAATGGGTGAATCGCAGTGCCGTCAGGCCTGCGACGGTATGCGCCTGGTCACGGACCCGGTCGCGCGCCTGCTGAGCAGGCGTCCGGTGGTAGCGAAGCCCGTCCGTCTCGACAACCAGGCCGAGCTCCGGCCAGTGGAAGTCGACGAGGAATCCGTTGAGGCGCTGGCGGGTCCGTGGAAGCGGCATGCCAGCATCGATCACAATTGCGAGAAACCGCCTCTCGAGGTCGGAGTCGGTGAGGCGAAACGTACGGAGATCGAGCAGGGTTCGCAGCCTGCCGACTCCCGGTGCCCTTTGAAAATTATCGAGGTCATCGCGGAGACTGACTGCGCTTACGAGGTCAAGGCGGTCCGCCTCATTCACCGCACGCTCCAAGCGCGGTTGGACCAATGCATACAGCGAGGTCGATCAAGGTCCTGACCGCCGATGTCAACGGGATCCCGTCCCGGCCCGCGACCTCCTTCTGTCCCAAACGGGTGCGGCGGTGGATGACGAGCCCCTCCGAGCGGGAATGGCAAGTCGTCGCCCGGGAGAGTTCGATTGTCGCCCCACCCTCGGGATGAATTCCCCACAGCGCTGCAGCGCTTCTGTGGCTCAGAACAGCGCCCGGGGCACAGGCCAACACCGCGGCCATCCACTCACCACGCCTGGTCAGCCCAGCCCGCCCGACCGCATAGACGCCGCGCCTCACGGGATGCAGCCGTCCCCGGTCGATCCGGTGCTGAATCGCGCGCCGACTGAGGCCAAGCGCGGAGAGTTGGTCCCTGGAGACGACGCCATGCTGTCGACCGGCCAATTCCCAGACTCCACTGCTCCTCGATCGGTCCCTTGAGCACACCCTGGTGTGCTCAAGGGACCGATCGCGGCAGTTCGCCCCCCCGCCGGTCGTGCAGATTCGACCGCGACGAGCTCAGCCGAGCTGGCCGACGGCGATCACGCGGCGCTCGTGGGTGCCGACGCCGATCGTCCGCTCGCCCTCGCTCACCTCGACGTCGAAGCGGAGCTTGCGGTCCTCGACCACCTCGCGCAGGACCGTATGGACGCTGCAGTTCGCCCCCTCGGCCGCCGCGGCGACGTGCTTGATGCAGACTTCGAACCCGACCGTCGCGCTGCCCTCCGGCAGGTTCTCGAGGGCCAGCATCGCCGAGCTCCCCTCCATCATCGCGATCATCCCCGGGGTCGAGAGGACGCTCGACCCGATCGAGCCGCCGACGTCTGTCAGCAGCCGGTCGGCGACGACGAACTCGTCGCGGCGTTCGACCCCCGGCTCTAGCCCCACGTCCTCAAACCATTCCGAGGCCGCCGCTGACGCCGAGCGTCTCGCCGGTCACGTAGGTCGCGTCGTCGGAGGCGAGAAATGCGACCGCGGCGGCGACCTCCTCGGGCTGGCCGAGCCGCTTCAGCTGCGTCGACTCTTTCATCGTCTCGATCACCTTCTCGCCGATCTCGCCGAACTCCTTCGCCCCCATCAGCAGCGGTGTCTCGATCGGCCCCGGCGCGATCGAGTTGGCGGTGATCCCGTAGCGGGCGTTCTCGCGCCCGATCGCCTTCATGAACGCGATCACCGCGCCCTTGGCAGCCGAGTACACGGCCGAGCCCTTCGAACCGACGCGTCCGGCCTCCGAGGAGATGCTGACGATCCGCCCGTAGCCGGCCTCCTGCATCGGCCCGAGCGCGGCGTGGGTGCAGTTGAGGACGCCGCCGAGGTTGATCGCGATAACCCGCTGCCACTGGTCCGGGGTCGTGTAGGTGAAGAAGCCGAACTCGTCGGTGCCGGCGTTGTTGACGAGGATGTCGGGCGTTCCGAGGGCCGCCACCGCGGCGCGCGCCGCCTCGAGGTCGGTCACGTCGAGCTCGATCGGGTGGCCGCTGATCTCGCCTGCGACCCGCTCGGCGCCCGCGAGGTCGATGTCGCCGACCCAGACCTCGGCGCCCTCCGCCGCGAGGCGCGCCGCGGTCGCGGCGCCGATCCCGCCGGCGCCACCGGTGACCAATGCCTTCCTGCCCTCGAGCCTCACCGCCGCCACAATAAACTCTCGGCCCTGAGCGAGCCCATCCCCATAATCGGCGGAACCGGGGCGCTCGGCGCGGGGATGGCGCTGCGCTGGGCCCGGGCCGGGCAGGAGATCGTGATCGGATCGCGCTCCGCCGAGCGCGCAGGGGAAGCCGCGGAGCGGATCCGCCAGGCCGTCCCGAGCGCCGCCGCCGAGGGCCTGCTCAACGCCGAGGCCGCTCGCTGCGCCTCGATCGTCTTCCTCACCGTTCCGTTCCGCGCCCAGTCGGAGAACCTCAACAACCTCCGGGAGGCGCTCGAGCCCGGCCAGATCCTCGTCGACTGCACGGTCCCCCTGGCCGCGGCCGTCAGCGGCAAGGCCACCCGCTCGCTCGGGGTCTGGCAGGGATCGGCGGCACAGCAGGCGCAGGAGATGGTGCCCGACGGTGTCACCGTCGTCTCCGCCCTGCACACCGTCTCGGCGCCTGCCCTCTCCGACCTCGACGCCGAGCTCGACGAGGACATCCTCATCTGCGGCGACCGCAAGGAGGACAAGGCCCGCGTCGCCCGCCTGATCGAGACCATCCCCGGCCTCCGCGCAGTCAACGCCGGCGCGCTCGAGATGGCGCGGATCGTCGAGCAGCTGACGCCGATGCTGATCTCGATCAACACCCGTTACAAGACCCACGCCGGGGTCCGGATCGCCGGCCTCCCCGACGGCGACCATTGGGGGTAGGCCGGCGGTGAGAGTCGCCCTACTCGCCGGCGGCACCGGGGGGGCCAAACTCGGCGCCGGCCTGCAGGAGGAGATCGGCTCCGACCTCAGCGTGATCGCCAACACCGGCGACGACATCGAGACCCTCGGGGTCCACGTTTCCCCCGACCCCGACCTGGTCACCTACTGGCTGAGCGGGGAAATCGACGCCGAGCGCGGCTGGGGAATCCTCGACGACACCTTCACCGTCTTCGAGCGCCTGGTCCGGCTCGGCGCTCCGGACTGGTTCGGGCTCACCGACCGCGACCTCGCCACCTGCCTCTACCGCCGCCAGTTCATGGATGAGGGCGGGACGCAGACCGCGGCCCAGGCGCAGATCGCCGCCGCCCTCGGAGTCGAGGCGAGGGTCCTGCCGATGGCCGAGGCCCCGGTGCGAACCAAGGTCCTCACGGCGGCCGGTCGCTGGGACCTCCAGGAGTACCTGATCATCCATCGCGGCCAGCCCGAGGTGACCGGGGTGGAGCTCGACGGGATCGCCGAGGCCGAGCCGACGGCCGAAGTGCGCGCCGCGCTCCGCGACGCCGACGCGATCGTGATCGGCCCCTCCAACCCCGTGATCAGCATCGGACCGATCCTCGCCGTGCCGGGGATGCGCGAGGCGATCGCCGAGGCCTCTGCACCGGTCGTCGCGGTCAGCCCCTACGTCGCCGGCGAGGTCGTCAAAGGCCCGACCGAGCGCTTCATGTCGGCTGTCGGACGCCCCTCGACCGCGGCCGGCGTCGCCTCCCTCTATGCCGGGCTGATCGACGCGATGATCGTCGACCAGGACGACCCCGGGCCACCGCCGGACGAGGTTCCCACCCAAGCTGCGCCGACGCTGATGGACAGTGCCGCCGCGCGCGTCCGGCTGGCTCGGATCGTGATCGACCTGGCCGCTAGCTTGGGCGAAGGTTGAAGGCCACAGCGGTACTCCCGGTCAAGAGGTTCGCCGAGGCGAAGCGACGGCTGGCCGCCGGGATCGATGACGAGAGGCGCCGGGCCCTCGTCGCCGCGATGCTCGGCGACGTGCTCGAAGCGATCGCGAGCGCCCGGATGGTCGAGCGGATCGTCGTCGTCAGCGACGAGCCGGAAGCGGCCGGGCCGGCGGCCGAAGCGGGCGCCGAGCTGATCCCGGACACGCCCGCCGCCGGGCACTCGGAGGCGACCGTGGCCGGGATCGAGACGGCCGTGGGCCTCGGCGCCGAGTGCGTCGTCCTCCTCCCCGGCGACTGCCCGCTGCTCGACCCTCGCGAGCTCGACCAGCTTCTGACCGGCGTCCCCGAGCGCTACGTCGCGATCGTCCCCGACCGCCACGGGACCGGGACCAACGCCCTCGTCCTCTCCCCGCCGGGCTCGATCCGCCCCGCCTTCGGCGAGGGGAGCTGTGACCGCCACGTCGCCGCCGCCCGCGAGGCGGGTGTCCCGTTCGGAGTCGAGGAGCTCGCCTCGCTCGGACTCGACCTCGACACCCCGGCCGACGTCGTCGCCCTGACCCGCGAGCTCGCCTCCCGACCGGGCCGTGCCCTCCGCACGGCCAAGGTGCTGGGGCTGTGAGCGCGGAGCGAGCAAGCGTTGAGGTGATCCCGGTCGAGGGCCTGCCCGAGTTCGCCGAGGGGATGGCGGTCGGCGAGGAGATCGCGGCCCGTGCCGGGCTCGGTGACGGAGACGTCATCGTCGTCTCGCAGAAGGTCGTCTCCAAGGCCGAGGGGCGGATCGTCCACCTCCACTCGGCGATTCCCAGGGCCGAGGCCCGCCGGCTCGCCGCCGTTCTCGGCAAGGACCCGGCCCTGGTCGAGCTGATCCTCACCGAGAGCCGCCACGTCCTCCGCGCCGAGCGCAGCGTCCTGATCGTCGAGACCCACCACGGCCTCGTCTGCGCCAACGCCGGCATCGACAGCTCGAACCTGCCCGAGGGGTCGGTCGCCCTCCTGCCCGAGGACCCCGACGCATCGGCGCGAAGGATCCGAGCCGAGCTCGAGGCGTCGTCGGCGCGCCGCGTGGCGGTCGTCGTCTCCGACAGCTTCGGCCGGGCGTGGCGACTCGGCCAGGCCGAGGTCGCGATCGGGTGCGCCGGTCTCCTCCCCCTCGATGACTGGCGCGAGCGCGAGGACAGCGGCGGGCGCGCCCTCGAGGCGACCCAGATCGCGGTCGCCGACGAGGCCGCTGCGGCGGCGGACCTCGTCCGTGACAAGGCGAGCCGGGTCCCGGCGGTCGTCATCCGCGGCCTCGACCGTTTCGTCAGCGAGGACGACGGCCCCGGCGCCGCCGCGCTGCGCCGCCCTCCCGACGACGATCTGTTCCGCTAGATGAGGAGCACGGCGGCGCCGAGCAGGGAGCCGCTGCGGATCGACTCCAGGGCTTCGTTGGCGCCGCTCAGCGGGTGGACCTCGATGTCGGTCTCGATCGAGGCCTCCTCGGCGAGCGCGAAGAACTCCTCGCCGTCGGCGCGGGTCAGGTTGGCGACCGACCCCAGCGACCGCTCCTCCCAGAGGATCTCGTAGGGGAACGAGGGGATGTCGCTCATGTGGATGCCGGCGCTGATCACACGCGCCCCCTTTGCGCTGGCCCGCAGCGCCGCCGGCATCAGCTCTCCGACCGGCGCGAAGACGATCGCACCGTCGAGCTCCTCCGGCGGCCTCTCGGCCGAGGATCCCGCCCACTCGGCGCCGAGACTGCGGGCGAACTCCTGGCCCTCGCCATCCCCCTCGCGGGTGAACGCAAACACCCGCCGGCCCTGATGGACCGCGACCTGGCAGAGGATGTGGGCCGAGGCGCCGAAGCCGTAGAACCCGACCCGCTCGGCGTCGCCGACGAGCCGCAGCGCCCGGTAGCCGATCAGCCCCGCGCAGAGCAGCGGCGCCGCCTTCGGGTCCGGGTACCGATCGGGGATCGGCAGGCAGTAGCGCTCGTCGGCCACCGCCACCTCGGCGTAGCCGCCGTCGATGTGGTAGCCGGTGAAGCGGGCGCGGTCGCAGAGGTTCTCCCGCCCGCTGAGGCAGTAGCGGCACTCGCCGCAGGTCCAGCCGAGCCAGGGAACGCCGACGCGCTCGCCGACCACGAACCGGTCCGAGCCCTCGCCGAGGGCGGCGACCTCGCCGACGATCTGGTGCCCGAGGACGAGCGGCAGCTTCGGCTCGGTCAGGTCGCCGTCGACGATGTGGAGGTCGGTGCGGCAGACGCCGCAGGCGGAGACCGAGATCAGGACCTGGCCGGCATCCGGCTCCGGCTCGGGCAACTCGGTTGGCCGGAGGGGCTCGCGCTGCCGCTCCAGGACCATCGCCCGCATCGGCTCAGGGCGCGAGGGGCTCCAGGCTCGCCGGGCCGAAACGGATTTCGGAGCTCCCCTGCACCCGGGTCGGGTCGCGGAGGAGGCCGACCCCGATCTGCGCTGCGCCGCTGCCAGGGATCAGGCTGACGCCGGCGCGGGCGTCGATCAGCACGTCGTCGAGGAAGACCGCGTAGAAGCCCTCGCCCTGAGCCGATGCCCTGAAGTCGATCTCGACGTTGTGCCAGGCCCGTTCTGTCAGCTGGGACAGGAACCGGTTGCCGCCCATCGCTTCCCCGCTGGACCAGAGGCCCCGGCCGAGGAACTGCGGGTCGCCGATCGCGAGCTGCCAGAGCTGGAGGCCGAAGGTGCGGCCTTCTCCCGCTTCGTCGTTGAACTCGACCATGACGTTGTCGGCTTCCGGCTCGCCGAAGGCCATCGAGTGGATGTCGAAGGAGAAGGAGAGCGCGTATTCGTCGCCCTCCTGGATCAGGGTGGGCGCGCCGGAGGCGCCGTCGCCGAGGATCAGCTCCGAGCCCGGTTCTTCGCCACTCAACCGGATCACCCGCGCGGTGTGACCATCGCCGACCATTCCCCGGGTGACCCGCGGCGGCCTGCCGCCCGATTCGGGGGCGGGGCTCGGCCCGCTCGGCGCTTCGCCCTCGTCGGCGACGAGCTGGGTGGACGGCTGCGGAGCGGGCGCCGAGATCGGGGTAGCAACCGGTTCGGGTTCTGGGGCGGCCGCCGGTTCCGTCGCGTCCGGCGCGCTCGGCGCCGGAGGGGAGAGCGCGCGGGCGGGCGCCACCGCGATCGCCGCGGTCGGAGCGCTCCGATGCTCGGCCGCCGGCACCGGCCTGCCTGCGAGGACCGCCACCCCGCGCGGCGCGGGGACGGCCTGTGCGACGGCGAGCTGCCCCGGCGCGACCGGGACCGAGCCCGCGAGGCCGACGTCGATTCCGGGTGAGGCGGTCAGGTTGGGGACGACGCTCTCGTCCTCCCAGGGACGCGCGATCAGCAGCGCCGCCCCCGCGAGGGCAGCGAGCAGGGCAAGCAGCGAGGCCGCTGCCAGTCCCGAAGTACCTCCCCTAGCTACCGAAGAATGAGTAGCGATCGCAGGAGATTATTGGGTTAGTAGGTTTCGATCAAGTCGTAGAGGGTAGATCGCTGCGCCGGGCTCCGGCCGGCGGCCCGCGCAGCCCCGATCAGCTGCTCCGGATCGAGCCGGACGCCGTGCTGGGAGCCGGCCATCCTCGAGATGTTCTCCTCCATCAGCGTCCCACCGAGGTCGTTTACCCCCCACCGCAGCGACTCGGTCGCCGCGTCGAGCCCCATCTTCACCCAGCTCGCCTGCAGGTTGGGAATCGTCCTCCCCAGCGCCAGTCTGAACGCCGCCGTGTGCTTCAGGTTCTCGGTCCGCGAGATCTCCTCGATCCCGTGGGTGCGGCCGAGCAGCGTGTTGAACGGGATGAAGCTGAGCGGGACGAACTCGGTGATCCCGCCGGTCCGCTCCTGCAGCCCCCGGACCACGCGCATGTGGCGGGCGAGCTCGCGCGGCTCCTCGATGTGGCCGAACATCACCGTCGAGGTCGAACGCAGGCCGGCGCGATGGGACGCTTCGATGATCTCGACCCAGCGCTGGACCGGCAGCTTGTTGGGGGAGATCCGCTGGCGCACCCCGTCGTCGAGGACCTCGGCGGCGGTCCCCGGCGTCGAGCCGAGACCGCACTCGAGAAGGAACTCGAAGACCTCGTCGGGGCCCTTGCCCGAGCGCTCGCACATGTAGTGGACCTCCATCGGCGAGTAGGCGTGGAGGTGGAGCTGGGGGGCGACGTCCTTCGCCAGTCGCAGCCATTTCCCGTACTCCTCGAGCGTCAGGTCGGGATGGATCCCGCCCTGCATGCAGATCTCGGTCGCGCCGTAATCGACCGCCTCGCGGATCCGCGCCGCGAAGTCCTCCTCGGAGACCTCGTAGGCGTCCGGCGAGCGCCGGCCCTGGCCGAAGCCGCAGAAGGCGCAGCCGACGACGCAGATGTTCGTGAAGTTGATGTTGCGATTGACGACGAACGTGACCCGGTCGCCGGCGAGCTCGCAGCGGAGCTCATCGGCGGCGACCCTCATCTCCTCGATCGCCTCGGGCCGCGTCTCCGCGAACAGGGCCGTCAGCTCGTCCTCGCTCAGCGCCTCGCCCTCGCGCCCCCTGGCGATCGCCCTGCTCGCCAGCCCAGGGTCGATCGACTCCTCGCGGCGGCGACCGGACCCCCGCCGCGGGATGAAGCTCCAGTACTTCAGCTTGATCAGGTCGAGGACCCCCTGCTCCATCCACTCGGGGTCCATGTACTGCGGGTAGACGCAGAGCCGCTCGGTCAGGGCATGGCCGCGCGGGGCAAGCTCCTTCCGCACCTGGTGCGGGCTCGGAAACGGCTCCTCGGGAGAGATGTGATCGCCGTTCGCCGACAACCCCCCCAGATCCGTCGCCCCCGCCTCGACCAGCTCCGGCCACCAGTCCGCCAGGTTCGGCGGCACCTGAATCCCCACCTCCGGCATCAACCGCCGACACTCGGAGATCAACCGCTTCATCTCGTCGATCGACACCTCGCTCGCCCAGCTCGGCAGCTCGCCGACCTGGCCTTCCTCGGCCGGGGCGGCGGAGGGGGAGGGGACATCCCCCTGAGGAGCCTCCACGGCTGTTGCTCCGAGGGGGGATGTCCTCTCCCCCCTTCTCCACCTCTCTCGAGACGCCAGCTCGGCGATGTCCGCGACCTCGCGGCCGTAGTAGCGCGGATGCGGAACGAAGTTCTGGAGAATGATCTCCTGGATGTGGCCGTGGCGCGAATGGACGTCCGCGAGCGCTTCGAGCGATTCGACCCGCTCGTCCTCGGTCTCTCCGATGCCGACGAGGATGCCGGAGGTGAACGGGATCTTAAGCTCGCCCGCCATCTCGATCGTCTCGAGGCGGCGCGCCGGGTGCTTGGTCGGAGACCCGGCGTGGACGGTGTCCATCAGCCGCTCAGAGACCGACTCCAGCATCAACCCCTGCGAGGCGGTCACCTCGCGCAGCCTGGCGAGGTCCTCGCGCCCGAGGACCCCGATGTTGGTGTGGGGCAGGATCCCCCGCTCGATCGCGCGCTCGCAGGCCCAGACGACGTAGGACGTGAAGTCGGAATGGCCCCACTCGGCGAGCCGCGCCGCCACCTCCGGATTGACCTCGGGGCGCTCCCCGGTCAGGACCAGCAGCTCCTTCGCGTTGCGCCGCACGGCCTCCTCGAGCCGGCGCTCGACCTCGTCCGGCGGGTGGATGTGGGCGCGGCGGGTCGCGAACGCGCAGTACTTGCAGTAGCACTGACAGGTGCGCGAGAGGGAGAGCGTGTAGTTCCGAGAGAAGGTGACCCGGCGCACCCCTCGCACGCTACTGCAACAACCCGCCGGGCCCGAGCGGGCCCGGCGGCTATCGCGGCCGGAGTGGCCTCAGTCTGCGGTCGCCGGTTTCGACGGCGAGCCGGAGCCGGAGCCCGAGTCGGGGGTCGATTTCGGCGCTGCTTTCTTCAGCGGCTCGGGCGACTCGGTCGGCGGAGCTCCGCCGGGCTCGAGGACGAACCGGAAGACGGCTGCAGCGAGCAGCGACCCGAGGAGTGGGCCGACCAGGTAGGGCCAGACGCCGCCCCACTCGTTGCCGACCAGCGCGGGGCCGAACCAGCGCGCGGGGTTGAATGAGCCGCCGGTCAGCGGGCCGCCGACCATGACGATGAAGCCAAGGGTGGTGCCGATCGCCAGCGGCGCCCACTCCTTGAAGCTCTTTTTCGAGTAGACGGCGGCGAGGATCACCAGGACCAGGCAGAAGGTCCCGATTCCCTCGACGATCATCCCCTGGAAGTTGCCCCCGAGCAGGCTGCTGACCTGGGCGGCGCCGTAGTGAGACGCCCTCCCCTCATCGACGAGCAGCCCCTTCGTGAGCAGCGCCCCAAGCACACCGCCGGATAGTTGAGCGAGCAGGTAGATCGCCGCATCGATCGGGCTGATCCGTCTGATCGCCGCCGCCGCGATCGTCACCGCCGGGTTGAAATGGCCGCCGCTGACGACGCCGAACATCACGATCAGCCCAAACAGGAGAAACGCGTGGACGAGACCTACGACGGCGAAGTCCGAGCCGAACTGAGCCTGGCTTCCGGTGGCCACGAACAGCACGACGACGCTCGTGATGAAGAACACCAGAAGGAAAGTGCCGATCAACTCGGCGAGATATGCCGCAAGTCCTCGTTCCTGCACTAGGTAACCCCTCCTCTATCCCTTGATCCAAAGTGGGTTTTGCGGGCGGCAGTCTAACTGTATTCGCGGACCAAATAGGTTTTCGTGCGAAATGAGACCGGCTGTCGCGCTGCTGGCGGCCTCTCTCGCACTCGCCGGCGCCGCCGGTTGCGGGGGCGGCGCAGAACCGGGCGCGCCCCAGGGCGCGACGCTGATGCTCGATTTCACGCCCAACGCGGCCCACACCGGGATCTACGCCGCAGACCGCCGCGGCTATTACGAGGACGCGGGCATCGACCTCCGCGTCCATGAGCCGGGCGACCCCGGCGCGGTGCCGAAACTCCTCGCCGCCGGCCGCGTCGAATTCGCGATCCTCGACATCCACGACCTCGGCATCGCCCGCGAGCAGGGCCTCGACATCGTCGGGACGATGGCGATAGTCCAGCGCCCGCTGGCGGCGATCATCGCCCCTCGCAGCGGCCCCGTGCGGCGCCCGCGCGACCTCGAAGGCCGCACCGTCGGCGTCACCGGGCTCCCCTCCGACGAAGCGGTGGTCGACTCCGAGCTGCAGGCCGACGGCGGCGACCCGGACCGGGTCCACCGGGTCACGATCGGCTTCAACGCCGTATCCCAGCTCGCCGCCGGCAGAGTCGACGCCGCGACCGGATTCTGGAACGCCGAGGCCGTCGCCCTCGCCCGCCGCGGCGTCCCCAACCGCGTCTTCAAAGTCAACCGCTACGGCGCGCCGCCGTACCCGGAGCTGGTGCTCGCCGCCTCACAGAAGACGATCGACGCCGATCCGGGCCTCGTCGACGCGGTCGTCCACGCCACGACCCGCGGCTACGCCTTCGCCTACGCGCACCCGGCTGAGGCCCTCGACGACCTGCTGGCCTCGGTCCCCTCGCTCGAACGCGGCGACCAGGAAGCCCAGCTCGCGGTTCTGCGGCCAGATCTCCGCCCGGCCCCGCTGGACCCCGCCGTGCTGCGCCGCTGGGCCGCCTGGGACCTCGAGCACGGGCTGCTCGAACGCCCGCTCGACGTCGAGGCGGCGTTCAGGCTTCCCGGCTGAGCACCGATTGCGCGAGCTCGGGCAGCTCGCGGACCATCCGCGAGCGCGGCACGATCACCAGCACCCCCGCGGCCTCGGCAGCCCGCCGGGTCTCGACCTCGACGTGGGAGTAGTAGCCGAGCACCGGGACGCCGGTCGCGACCAGCGCCTCGGCATCCTCCGTGTCGAGGTCGGCGACCAAGAGGTCGGCCTCCTCGGCATGGGCATCGGCCAACGACCACGAGAGCGTCACGTCGTGGCCCGCGGCGCTCAGCATCGCCTCGACCTTGCTCCCCAGCAACAGGTCCGGAGTGACGGCGACGACCCTCGCCATCAGCGGGCCACTAGATCGAGCGCCGCTGGCGGAACTCCTCGCGGACGCTCTCCGGCCGCCCCCACATCTGGACGATCTCGGAGCGGCCCTCGCGAACCTCGCGCACCGCGAGCTCACCGCCGACGCCGGCCTGGTCGAGCCGGGCGAGGACACCGCGGACCGTCTCGGCGGCGGCGGCGTGGCCGAAGTCCTTGGCGACCAGCAGCCGCCAATCCCAGTCCGCTTCGGAGTAGGGCTGCGCGTTGACCTGGCTCAGCGCGACCGCGGTGTCGATGTAGAGGCTCTCGTCCTCGATCCGCAGGTCGAGCTCGAGGTCCGTCCAGTCCGACGGCATCCCGTCGAGCACCTGCTGGAAGTCCTCGGCCAGTGCCACGCCGCAAGCGTAGATGATCAGATGGCGAGATCGACGAGCAGGAAGACGTTGAAGCCGATGATCACGGCGGCAAGCACGCCGCAGACGGCGCTCAACCACCCCGGGCTCGCGAGCTCCCCCATCAGCTCGCGGTCGCGGGCGATCAGCAGCAGGGGCACCAGCGCGAACGGGATGCCGAATGAGAGGACCACCTGGCTCAGCACCAGGGCGTCGGTCGGGTTGAACCCCAACGCCAGGACAAGCAGCGCCGGCGCGAGGGTGATCGCGCGACGGAAGAAGATCGGGATCCGGCGCCGGATGAAGCCCTGCATCACGACCTGGCCGGCCATCGTCCCGACCGAGGAGGAGGCGAACCCGGAGGCGATCAGGGCGACGCCGAACACGGTCGCGGCGCCGCCCGAGACCAGGGTCTGGAAGCCGTCGTAGGCCCCTTCGATCGAGTCGATCCCGGTCAGGCCGCCTTCGTGGAAGAGAGCGGCGGCGACGATCATCATCGAGAGGTTGACGACGCCGGCGATCGAGAGGGCGATGACCACATCGACCTTCTCGAAGCGCAGAATCCTCCGTTTCTCCGCGTCGTCGCGGCCGACGATCCGCCGCTGGGTCAGCGCCGAGTGGAGGTAGATGACGTGGGGCATCACGGTCGCGCCGACGATCCCGGTCGCCAGCAGCAGGCTTTCGGTTCCCGAGAGGCCGGGTACGAACATGTGCCGCGCGACTTCGCCTCCGTCGGGATTGGCGTTGAAGAGCTCGATCACGAAGGAGGCGACGACGACGCCGACGAGGGCGGTGATCCCGGCCTCGAGCCGCCGCAGCCCCAGGCGCTGGAGGGCGAGGATCGCGAAGGCGCCGGCGCCGGCGATCACGCCCGCGGGGAACAGCGCGATCCCGAAGATCAGGTTGAGGCCGAGGGCGGCGCCGACGATCTCGGCGATGTCGCACGCCATCGCGACTATCTCGGCCTGGATCCAGAGCCCGATCGAGGTCCGCCGCGAGTAGCGCTCGCGACAGAGCTCGGCGAGGTTGCGGCCGGTGGCGATCCCGAGCTTCGCCGACTGGGTCTGGACCAGCATCGCGACGAGGTTCGCGGCCAGCACGACCCAGAGGAGGAGGTAGCCGAACTTGGCGCCGCCGGCGACGTTGGTCGCGAAGTTCCCGGGGTCGATGTAGGCGACGGCGGCGACGAAGGCGGGGCCGAGGAACGGCCAGATCCGCCCGATCCCGCGGACCTCACCGGCGAGGGAGCGGCGCGCGGCTTCTGCGACCGCCGCCTCGCCCGGCAGGACGTCTTCGACGGTGGGATTGGCGGCGGGCGGCGGCGGCTTCATCGCCCCGCCTCACCGTCGGGCGGCATCAGGTCCGGCCCCGGGATCGGAGTGCCGTGAGGGTCGTGGCTCGGCTCGCCCAGCTTCTGCGCCATCAGCAGCTCGAGGTCCTCGGAGATGTAGTGCTCGAGGACCTCGGCCTCCTCGTGGACGCGATCCTCCGGCATCCCCAGCGCCTCCGAGAGGTAGGCCTCGATCAGGCGGTGGTGACGGATGACCTCGAGGGCAACCCGCTCCCCCGATTCGGTCAGGACGACGCCCTTGTAGAGGGTGTGCTCGACGAGCCCCATCTCATCGAGCCGTTTGAGCATTGCCGTCGCGGTCGCCGGCGTCACGCCCAGCCGCTGCGCCAGCTCCCCGGTCAGGACCGGGCCCTCGCGCAGCCGCGAGAGCGCGTAGATCGCCTTCGCGTAGTCCTCGATCGCCTCGGTGTTGGGCCGTCGCGAGCGGCCGCCCCCGCCAGGTTTTTGACTCATCAAAAGCGAGTTTAGACGACTCTAAACAGGCCGGTGCCGGCGCGCTCCTAGAATCGGTCCTGATGAGTGACGCGACGACCGTCGAGCTCGACGCCCAGTATCGCCAGCTGCGCGAGGAATGCGGGCTGCTCGACCGCAGCGGCCGCGGCAAGCTCCTCGTCACCGGCGCCGATGCCGCCGAGTACCTGCAGGGTCAGCTGACCAACGACGTCGAGGCGCTCGGGGAGGACGAGGGCTGCTACGCGGCTCTGCTCGATCGCAAGGGCCACCTGCAATCGGACATGCGGGCCCTCCGCCTCTCTCGCGGAGGCATCTGGCTCGACCTCGAGCCGGAGGCCGCCGGCGCCGTCCTCTCCCATCTCCGCACCTACAGCATCGGCCGCGAGGTCGAGATCGAGGACGTCACCGAGGGATGGGCGATTCTCTCGCTGATCGGGCCGCGCGCCGCCGAGCTCGGCGGCTTCGAGGGCCTCACGCCCGAGTACGCCCAGCGCCTCCGGACCTGGGACGGGTTCGAGGTGCTCGGCGTCGCAACCTTGCTGGGCGTCGACCTCATCGCCCGCGCCGAGAATGCCGAAGCACTTCGCGAGCTCGCCGTAGCCGCCGGCGCCGTCGAGATCGGCGAGGAGGCGGCTGAGATCGTCCGGATCGAGTCCGGGATCCCCAGGTTCGGCGCCGAGATGGGCACCGAGACGATGCCCGCGGAGGCGGGGATCGTCGATGCCGCGGTCAGCTTCACGAAGGGCTGCTACATCGGCCAGGAGCCGGTCGCCCGGCTTCACTACAGGGGACGCCCAAATCGCCGCCTGTGTGGGCTCGAGCTCAGCGCCGCGGCCGAGCCCGGCTCCGAGCTCCGCCTCGGCGAGAGAGTGGTCGGAACCATCGGCAGCTCCTGCCTCTCCCCCGCCCGCGGGCCGATCGCGCTCGCCATCGTCCGCCGCGAGGCCGAGCCCGGGGCCGAGCTCGCGGTAGGTGAAGCTGGCGTTACGGCGCGCGTTGTCGACTTGCCGTTCGGCTAGATTCCGCCGCGATGGGTCGTTGGAGAGGCAGAGGGACGCTCGCATGCGCCCTGCTCGCGATCGTCGCGCTGGCCGCGGCCGGGTGCGGCGTCCAGGAACACCCGAACGAACAGCGGCCCTCGCCGTCGGCGCGGGTCAGCGTGATCGTCACCGACAGCGGCGTCTCGGTGCGGCCCAGGGAGGTGGGGGTCGGGCCCGAACCCGAAAGCCAGCTGCCGCAGAACCGCGCGGCCAAGCAGCCGCGTCTGCACGCCAACAGCCCGCTCGATGTGGTGATGGTCGCCGCCAACCTCACCGACAGGAAGTCCGAACTCGTCGTCCGCGGCCGCGGCACGGAAGACAGCCTCGAAGAACTGTTCGCCAACAGCAACGGCTCGATGCAGGCATCCCTGAAGCCCGGGACCTACACGATCAGCGCCGCAGGCATCCCCCAGGCCAAGCCGGCCCGGCTCACCGTCGGCACCTACCGCGCCTCCTCCGAGAACGACGTCCTGCTGCCGTAGCCGAAGGCACGCATCCGATACGAACTCACCGATGTGCGTCATATCGACGCACTTCGGAGATCTGGATCAGCCGTCGGCGGCCTCGCGCCAGCGCTCGGCGATCTCGCCGGCGTCGGTGCGCGGTGGATCGAGCTCACGCACTTCGCCCTGGTTCTCAGGCAGTCGCCGCGCAAAGTCGAACACGCGTGAGGCGTGGCGCCAGAGCTTGCCTCGCGCCCCGGTCATCCCGACCAGCTTGTCGTAGCTCTTGAAGGCGGTCTGCAGATGGCGGCCGTGCTGGTCGACCTGGTCGAACATCGCGACGAGGTCCTCGGCGGCATCGTTCAGGGCCATCGCCACCTGCTCGGTCTCCTCGCCGCGGCGCGCCTCGTGGGCCACCTGGGCGACGAAGCCGAGCGCCAGCCCCAACTGCGATGGGGTGACCATGTAGACGCGATGGCGCTGGGCGAACTTCTCGATCGAGAAGTTCGGCAGGACGCGGAGCGCCTCGTAGGCACCCTCCACCGGCACATAGAAGAAGACGATCGGCGTGCCCCGCTCTGCGACCTTGGCGTAGTCGCGTTTGGCCAGCTCCTCCGCCCTCGCCCGCAGCTTTCTCCCGTAGGAGAGCAGGCGCTCCTCGCTCTCGGCGTTGAGTGCCTCGTCGATGCCGGCGAGATCCTCGTCGAGGGCGAATTTCGCATCGACGATGACGCTTGCATCTCCGGCCCTGATCACGAAGTCAGGGCGCAGCCTTCCATCCTCACCGGCCACCTGGCGCATGTAGTCGCGGCCCCGCTCCAGCCCGAGGCTCTGGAGCTGGTTCTCCACCGCGAGCTCGCCGAAGGCGCCGCGGCTCTGGGGGTTCGCGATCCGCCGCGTCCAGGTGGTCATGCTCGCCTCGACCCGCTCCGCGCCACTGGCGGCCTTCGAGCTGTGGTCGAGCAGCTGCGGGAGCTTCTGTTGCTTGATCTCGTCGAGGTCGCGACGAAGGTCGCCGACATGTTTGTGCGTCTGCGAGATCTTGTCCTCGTCCTTCACCAGGAGCCGGTCCCGCTCGGCCTCGATCGCCTCGAGCCGGGCCATGGCGGCCGCCAGCTTCTGCTCGCTCTCGGGGAGCGCCGCCGCTTTGATGTACAGCTCCTCGTGCTCGACGGCGACGGAGTCCCGCTCCGCCTGCGCCCGCTCGAGGTCGCCGCCCAAGCGCGAGGCGCGCACGGCAAGGAACGCGGCGAGCCCACCCACCAGCAACAGGGCGATCAGCAGCACGATTGTCATCGATATCCCTTCATCGTCGAACTTGTGAAGGTAGTCGCGAAGGCGGACGAGAACCTGACGCAGGGGCTTGATCTAGGATTGCCGCCGGTTATCAACTCGACCTCGGAGGAGCCCGGTTTGGCAGTCGACACCAGCGCAGTCGCGAAATTGGACGTGGAGCCCGGGACGCTGCCGGAGACGATGGCGGCGTGGGTGATCCGCCAGGACCGCGAGGGGGAGCCGACCGACGCCTTCCAGCTCGAGCAGATCGAGGTCCCGGAGCCCGGCGCCTTCGAGGTGGTCGTCCGGGTGATGGCCGCCGGGGTCAACTTCAACAACGTCTGGGCGGCGCTCGGCAAGCCCGTCTCGGTGTTCGGCTACGGCGACCATCCGGAGTACGGCCACCACATCGGCGGCTCCGACGCCTCGGGGGTCGTCTGGAAGGTCGGCGAGGGCGTCACCCGCTGGAAGCCGGGCGACGAGGTGGTGATCCACTGCAACCAGGCCTCCTACGAGGACGTCGAGGTCCACGGGCTCGACCCGCTCGCCGCCCCGAGCCAGCGGATCTGGGGATACGAGACGACCTGGGGATCCTTCGCCCAGTTCACGAAGGTCCAGGCGCAGCAGCTCCTCCCCCGCCCGCAGAACCTCTCCTGGGTCGATTCCTCGGCCTACGGCCTCACCTACTTCACCGCCTACCGGATGCTGATCGACCAGTGCAAGCTCCAGCCCGGCCACAACGTCCTGATCTGGGGCGCCGCCGGCGGTCTAGGCGTCTTCGCGACCCAGCTCTGCAAGGCGGCCGGGGCCAACGCGGTCGGGGTCGTCTCCTCGGCCGACAAGGGCGAGCTGGTGAAGCAGCTCGGCGCGGTCGACTACATCGACCGCAACGAGTTCGGCGCGATGATGCGGACCGACGAGAACCTCACCGACCCGGCCGCCGACAAGGAGCGCTTCAAGGCCTCGCGGGCCTTCGCCAAGCGGGTCAAGGAGATCCTCGGCGACGCGCCCGACATCGTCTTCGAGCACGTCGGGCGGGCGACCTTCCCGACCTCGGTCTTCGTCGTCAAGCCGTTCGGCAAGGTCGTCATCTGCGGCGCGACCTCGGGCTTCCAGCTCGACTTCGACGTCCGCTACCTCTGGATGCGCCAGAAGCAGATCATCGGCTCGCATTTCGCCAACGCGTATGAGTGCATGCGCGCCAACCAGCTGATGGCCGAGGGCAAGGTGCGGCCGGTGCTATGGCAGACGATGGCCTTCGACGGCGTCCCCGAGGCCCACCAGCTCCTGCACGAAAACAAGCACCTGGGCAAGATCTCGATCCTGGTCGGGGCCGAGTCCGAGGACGAGGGCCGCAATGAGGACGGCCCGGGCGCGATCCGGGCCGAGGTGGGAGCATGAGGCCCATGCTTCAGATCGAGGAGAGGAGTTCCTGATGGCCGAGGTCTGCACGCTCGAGTGGCACATCGCTCCGTTCCGGGCCGACCGCTGGCTCGATCTTTGGGAACCGGCGGCGGCGAAGATGCCCGCCTACGGCGCCCGGAGCTGGTCGCTGACCCGCTCGATCGACGACCCCCTCGCCTTCCGGCAGGACTCGATCTGGGAGAGCCGCGCCGACTTCGAACGCTACTGGTACTCGCAGGAGATCGAGGCGGCCCGGGCGAGCATCATCGACATGCACGACCTCCCGATCCTGCCGAGCTGGAGCACCGTCGTCTACAGCGAGTAGTCCGCCGCTTTATGACCGCTTCACCGTCCACTTGAAGCTTGCCGGGCTCGGGTCGGCGGCGCCGGAGGAGTCGACTGCGGCCACCTGGAACTTGTGCGCACCCTGCGCCAGATTCTTGTACTGAACCGGTGAACGACACGACCTGAAGGCCTTCCCGTCGAGCTTGCAGCGGAAGCTGGAGCCGGTCTCGCTGGAGGAGAAGCTGAACTTCGCGGTCGTCTTCGAGGTCTTCTTGCTCGGGTGCTTGCCGAGCAGGGTCTGCGGCGCCACGTTCGGTGGCGGTAGCGGCGATGGAGGCGGTAGCGGTACCGGAGGCGGCGTGCCTTCCGCACTCGAATAGATCGCGGTATAGGTCCCAGGAGCGTCAGCCAGGACGGTGTGGCTGCGTGCGCCCAGGTCTGACCAGCTCTGCCAGTTGTACGTCTGGCCGTTCAGCTCGGCCGTCTGCGGCGCGGAGAGGACGAGATGGGCACCTTCGATCGTCGGGACGTCGAACGGCGCCGGCTGAGAGAGGAGCCCGGCTACGATCGGCACACCAGGTGGTTCGGAGGCAATCTTCACGTCGACGGTGCGCGGATCGATGCGCACCGTTTTGGTCGCCCCCAGCCCGCGTTCGTCCGTGACTCTGAGGCTGACTTCGATATACGAGGGATAGTCGTGTTCGGGGGCGATCAGATCGCCTTCGAAGACGCCGGGGAGAACCTGGAGCGGGTGCGCGTGGCAGCCGGCGCCGTTCGGGCAGTGGTAGAGCCGGGTGCTCCAGTAGAAGTAGAGCGAATTGTCAATCGGTTCACCTTTGCCGTCGACCGCCGACCCCGAGAGGTGGATCTGGTCCCCGACCTTCCAGGTCTGGGTGGGTTTCGGGCTGGCGATGGTCGGGACCGGTGGGCTGTCTCCCGGGTAGACGGTGACGCGGGCCGTGCTGGTGAATTCTTCGTCGTCTTTGACCCGGACCGCGATCACCCGGTTCGGGCTCCGTTCTTCCGCTTCGCGGCTTTCCTGTTCTTCTTCGGTGAAGGTCAGGGTCTTTTCTTCCGCGCCTGCTTCGAAGGTGCCGTTTTCGTCGAGTTCCCATTCGTAGACGAGCGGTTTGCCCTGTGGGTCGCTGGAGGTGCCGGCGTCAAGCTTGGTTTCGAATTCGCCCCCGGAGTCGTAAAGGCCGTAGGGCGGTTCGGCTGCCAGGCGTGCCTTCGGCGCGCCTGGCGAGTAGGTGATCCGGTGGATCGCGCCGAGCCCGAAGTTTTCGCCGAACAGGCTCGCGTAGTAGAGCGCCCCATCCGGTCCTTCCTGGATGTCGACCCCCGGATAGTCGCTGCCGCCGGTCAGGAACGGGACGACCTTGTTTGGGTCGGGGTGGCCATCGGCCCCGGGCAGCATCGCGTAGATGCAGTTGCGCACCGGGTCGGAGAAAAAGAGCGCGCCCTTGTATTCGGCCGGGAAGACATCCCCCTCGTAGAAGGCGAGCCCTGCGATCGCCGAACCCGACGTGTATGGGCATTCGTCCCCCGGTGCAACCGTCTGACGGTGGCTGTAGTAGAAGAGCGGTTCGGCCGCGGCACCCGGTCCGCCCGCTTCGGTTTCCGCATACAGGCCTTCGCAGAGCGGCAGTTCGAGGTCCTTGAACTGATACTCGCGTCCGGCGCCCTCGTAGCACGGCCAGCCGGAGTTGTAGAGGCTGCCCGAGGAGGGGTCAAAGCGATCGATCTCCTCGAACTGCGAGCCGCCGACGTTGCCGACGTAGACCTGATGGGTCAGGGGATCGGTCGTGAACCGGAAGGGGTTGCGGAAGCCGAAGGCGACGATCCGCCGCTCGTTCGCATCGCTGCTGGCGTGATCGGGATTCGTCGGCCAGCCGGCGCCGGTTTCGGGGTCGATGCGGATGACCGTGCCGTTGAGGCCGGTCGGGTCGGCGGGCGCCGGGGTGAGCAGGTCCTGGGATCGCAGCGAGCCTCCTTCTTCTTTCGGATCGCCGCATGGGTTGGCGGGGGTGCCCAGCTGCCCGTAGTCGGCATTCGAGAAGCTCGCGCCGTCGCCGCCGCTGGCGTAGAGCGCGCCTTCCGGGCCGAAGCGCAGGTCGCCGATCGAGTGGGAGGAGAACTGCTGGCACCAGGCTTCGGGGATCAGCGCCGTTTTCGCACCGGCTTGGACGGCGTGGAGATGGCCTTCTCTTTCCGTGTGATTCGGCCGTGTAGCGGACCAGACGGCCACTGACGAGGCAGTCGTCGGCGCCGTGCCTGTTGGCAGGGGAGCATTCGTCACCGGTGTGGTCGGGTTCGCCCCATTCCGGCGCCGGTTCATTCGAGCCGAGCACATGGTCGTAGGTGAAGAGCGCGTAGACGTAGGGCTTGGCCGGAAATTCCGGATTGATCGCGAGCCCCAGGAGCCCGCGGTCGGCGTGGTTGTAGACCTGGGTCCGAAGGTCCTTGAACAGTTCCGGGGTTTTGTCTTCGAGGTTTTCGTAGACGAGGATCCTCCCGGCCTTCTCGGCCACGAAGACCATCCCGTTCGGCGCGAAGCGAACCGCCGTCGGCTGTTCCAGTTCTTTGAAGACTTCGGAGTCCTGGAAGCCCTGCGGGAGCGCAGGGTCCGCCGCCGCCGGCACAGCACAGGCCAGAAGGGCCAAGACGCCGGCGAGCATCACTGACGCCGGGCGCCACCGGCGCAACGAGGACCTGCTCATGTGCGCTCGAGCGGGGCCATCGTGAGGCCGGCGGCGTCGAGCTGTTGCCAGTACAGCTCCGCGGTCTCGCGAGGGCCGCTCCAGACGATCGCCTGGCCGGTGTTGTGGATCTGCTCGGCGATCGCGTGGCCGCGCTCGACGGTCACGTTCGGGAGGACGCCGGCGAGCGTCCGAGCGACGTGGTCGAAGGTGTTGTGGTTGTCGTTGCGGACGATCACACGCCAGTCACCGCCCAGCCCCGATCCCGGGCCAGCATCACGAGGTCGCTCGATCGTGGTGGTCGACACGGCGCAAATTATGGCGGCCTATTCGAACGGGTCGGGGACGCGGACGACGATGTCGTCGAAGCTCCCAACCAGGCCCTTGGCCGCCTTCGCGGCCCCGATCGAGAAGGCGGCGGAGCGCCCCTGGAGTTCGCCGGCCGCTTCGTCGGTGAAGTCGGCGACCTTGGTCTGACCGACGAACGCGATCAGGTGGCAGGAGCCCTTTTCCGGGCCGCTGGTCATGTTGAACGCGCGCAGCCTGATTTCGGTCGGTTCGTTCATCCCCTTGATCGCGGTGACGCCCTTGGTGATTTCGAGGTACTGGGTCCGTCCGTCGATGTCCGTCTTGCGAAGCTGGGCCTTGCGCTGCAGCGGGTAGACCGCAAGCTGATAGTGGGCGCCCTGTTCCCCGGCCCGCAGGTCGACGGCGAGGAAGCCCTTCTTGCGCAGCGCCTTGGGGGTGCCGCTCAGCAGCCGCACCGTCGCACCGATTTCGAGGTCGCGGCCGATCACCGGGGTCCGCAACGCACATTCGTTCGTCGCCTTCCCGAGCGTGACCCGCAGCGCGTCTTCGGAGCCGCCCCGATTGCAGCTCTTGCCGCTCAGCTTGCGGATCGCTTCCCGCTGGGCTTCGCTCCCCATCGCGTTTCGGTAAATCCCGATCGGGGCGGCCGTGGCCACCGTGGCCGCCGCGAAGGTGCCCGCGAGCATGCCGAAAACGGCTGCTTTTCGCCAATTAAGCATCGTCGGAGCCTAAACACCGCCGATGGGAAAAGATGCGCGGCGTGACCGATGAACGCAGTCTTTCCGCGCTTCCCAAATATCATTCATGACGATGGCCGATCACCGACTGACTGAGCCCGATCGCCCCTGGGTGATGCGCACATACGCCGGCCACTCCGACGCCCGGCGCTCGAACGAGCTCTACCGGCGCAACCTCGCCAAGGGCCAGACCGGCCTCTCCGTCGCCTTCGACCTCCCGACCCAGACCGGATATGACCCGGATCACGTCCTCGCCCGCGGCGAGGTCGGCAAGGTCGGGGTCTCGATCGCCAACAAGGGCGACATGCACGCGCTTTTCGACGGCATCCCGCTCGATGAGATGAACACCTCGATGACGATCAACGCGACCGCCGCCTGGCTGCTCGCCCTCTACATCACCGTCGCCGAGGAGAACGGAGTCGAGCGCTCGAAGCTCAAGGGCACGACCCAGAACGACATCATCAAGGAGTACCTCTCGCGCGGCACCTACGCCTTCCCGCCCGAGCCCTCGATGCGGCTGATCGCCGACATGGTCGCCTTCACCGTCAACGACGTGCCGAGCTGGAACCCGACCAACATCTGCAGCTACCACCTGCAGGAGGCCGGCGCGACGCCGGTTCAGGAGATCGCCTACGCGCTCTCGACCGGGATCGCCGTCCTCGACGAGGTCCGGGCCCGGGGCCAGGTCGCCGACGCCGACTTCCCGAGGGTCTTCGGCCGAATCTCGTTCTTCGTCAACGCCGGAATCAGGCTGGTCGAGGAGATCGCCAAGCTGCGCGCGATGGGGCGGATCTGGAATGAGATCGGCCGCGAGCGCTACGGCGTGACCGACGAGAAGATGCTGCGCTTCCGCTACGGCGTCCAGGTCAACAGCCTCGGCCTGACCGAGGCCCAGCCCGAGAACAACATCCAGCGGATCGTCCTCGAGGCCCTCGCCGTGACCCTCAGCCGCGACGCCCGCGCCCGCGCGATCCAGCTGCCGGCCTGGAACGAGGCGATGGGCCTGCCGCGCCCCTGGGACCAGCAGTGGAGCCTCCGCATCCAGCAGGTCCTGGCCAACGAGACCGACCTGCTCGAGTACCCCGACATCTTCGAGGGCTCGAAGGTGATGGACGGCCTGGTCGAGGAGCTGATCGAGGGCGCTCGGGCCGAGATGGCGGTCGTCGAGGAGCACGGCGGCGCCGTCGCCGCGGTGCCCTACATGAAGGCGCGCCTGGTCGAGTCGCATCGCGACCGGGTCGCGCGGATCGAGTCCGGAGAGCAGAAGGTGATCGGGCAGAACAGCTTCACCGAGACCGAGGACTCGCCGCTCACCGCGGGCGCCGACGGCGGCATCCTCACCCCCGACCCCGAGGTCGAGCGCGAGCGGGTCGAGGCGCTCGAGGCGTGGAAGGCCGAGCGCGACGAGGATGCCGCGCGAGCGGCGCTCGTGGAGCTGGCCCGGGTCGCCGCGGCCGAGGGCGAGAACATCATGCCGGCGACGATCGAGGCCGCGAGGGCGGGCGCCACCACCGGCGAGTGGGCGGAGGCGCTGCGCGAGACCTTCGGCGCCTATCGCGCCCCGACCGGCGTCGACGGGGCGGCGCCGCCGGCCGATCGCGAACAGCTCGCCGAGATCCGCGGCCGTGTCGACGAGGTCTCGGCCGAGCTCGGCCACCGGATCAAGATCCTCGTCGGCAAGCCCGGCCTCGACGGCCACTCGAACGGGTCCGAGCAGATCGCGCTGCGCGCGCGCGACGCGGGAATGGAGGTGATCTACCAGGGGATCCGCCTCACCCCGGAGGAGATCGCCGAGTCGGCCCTCCAGGAGGACGTCGACGTCGTCGGGCTCTCGATCCTCTCCGGCTCCCACCTCGAGCTGATCCCCGAGGTCGTGCGCATGCTGCGCGATGAGGGCGCCGAGGTCCCCGTCGTGGTCGGCGGGATCATTCCCCACGCCGACGCGGAGCGGCTTCGCGAGGCGGGGGTCGACGGCGTCTACACGCCGAAGGACTTCGACATCAACCGGATCATGGGCGAGATCGTCGAGCTCGTCCACCGCCGCGCCGCGGCCGCCGCGGCCGCCTGAGCGCCCTCGCTCGCCGTCGAAGCGCCCGGCGCGCGACAATGGGCCGATGATGAGCGAGCTGAACGGGGACCGCTCGGCCTGGCTGCGCTGCTACCGCTGCTGGTCCCAGAACCTCGAGATCCAGATCCACTACGACGCGATCCGCCGCGTCGACCCCGAGTCGGGGATTCCGACCGAAGGCGTCGACGAGGTCCAGGAAGCCGTCGTCCAGTGCCTCGACTGCATGCACGACCAGCCGCACCTGACCCTCCAGGACGACCGCGTCGTGCCGATCGAGGACCGCTGGGAGCGGATGGTCGCCGGCACCCCCTGGGTCGCCTCCTGCACCGTCACCGTCGATCAGGAGCGGGTCGAGAGCTGCGCCGGGCCGGAGGCGGCCGAATTCCTCGCCTACGGGGCGTTCGGCGAGGCCGGCGTCCGCGAGTTCTTCGCCCACGTCCGCTTCCACAAGCACGACGAGGAGCGGATCGTCGTCCACATGCTGGTCGAGCTCTACGCCCGCTCGGCGGAGGAGGCGACGGAGGTCCTCGAGGCCGCTGCCCACGGGCCGCTCGAGATCACCTCGCTCGCCGAGGAGTCCCGCCCCCCGGCGCACGCATCGGACGAAGCGCACTGACGGCTATCGGCGCTCAGGGAACCCGCTGCATGCTGTCTTTGGACAGGCGCAGCGCTTCGCCCGCGACCGGGCTGAAGACCTCGATCTGAATAGCTTCGCCGGGGTAGGCCATGTGGACGTTGTTCGGCGACTTGGGGTCGATCAGGACCACCGCCCCGTCGTCGCTCTTGGCGATCTGCTCTCCGCCTCCTTTGCCGGCGGTTCGTTCCAGATCGGCGGCGGCCCCCTTCAGGGGATAGGAGGCGACCGTGAGCGCTTCTGTCGTCTTTTCTGCGCCGCCCTCCGGCAGGTAGCGGACGAAGATCCTCCCGTTGTCGGTTTCGGTCAGTTCGATTTCGGTTTCTTCCCGTTCGCCGACCCAGTAGACCGTACGATTGGCGTCGTTGGCGAAGCCTTCGAGCTGGGAGACGCTGACGATCTGCGGTTCCCCGGGGGTCAGCGATACTTCATCTTCGCCTCCTCCGAGGATCGCGATGACCACCACGGCGATGAGCGCCGCGACGAGCACCCCGAGGACGATCTGAAGCCAGCGACTCGGCATTGGGGCGTAACCGTATACGGGTGCCGATGCAGATACTCTTTCGCCCATTCGCGGGGTGACCCAAGCCCGACCACCCGTCCAAGGAGGCAAGGCAGGATGAAGGTAGTGCAATCTCGGAGAGAGAAACGATGAGCCGGATCCGAACGGTCCTCGTCACTTGCTTCTCGCCGCGATCGCGACCTGGGTGTTGGGCGGCTGCGGCGGAGGCAGTGACAGCACCTCCTCCGAATCGGAAACCGTCTCGGCCGAGATCGTCAACGCGGAAGGCCTGAAAGAACGATCCGAAGACGAGGAATTGCCCATCTACTGGGCCGGCGAACAGGCGGGCACGGAACTCGAACTGAGCGTCCCGGAAGAAGGTCGGACCTATGTCCGCTATCTGACCGGCGGAGCCCAGGCGGGCGATCCACAGCCCAATTTCCTCACCGTCGGGACATATGCGTTCGCCGAACCAATCCCTGCCCTCGAAGAACTCGCCAAGAAACCGGGCGGGGTGCAACGCAGTATCCCGGGCGGCGGAATCGCCTACTTCAACCGCAAGGGGCCGACCAGCGTCTACGTCGCCTATCCCGGCCAGGAAGTCCAGATCGAGGTGTTCGACCCGAATCCGGCGCGGGCAAAGCAACTCGCGACCTCGGGCGCGATCGTCCCGATCAAGTAGGTCGGCGGGCCGCCCGCGCGGGCGGGCGAGTTGCCTCGAACCGGGGCGTGGAAGAATCGCGCCGATGAGGCTGCTCGTGTTCATACCCGCCTGGAATGAGGAGGGCTCGATCTCGGCGGTCATCGCTGACGTCCGCGAGCACCTGCCGCAGGCAGACGTGCTGGTGATCGACGACGGCTCGACCGATTCGACCGTAGCCGTTGCGCGCATGGCCGGCGCCCGGGTCGCCTCCCTTCCGTTCAACGAGGGAGTGGGGGCAGCCCATCAGACCGGCTATATGCTCGCTCTGCGAGCCGGCTACACGGTCTGCGGGCACCTCGACGGTGATGGCCAGCACCCGGCCCGTGAGCTGGCCCGACTCGTCGGCGCCGTCGTGGCCGGCGAGGCCGACCTGATCGTCGGCTCACGCTTCGGGGCCGAGAGCAGCTATCAGGCCTCGTTCTTCAGGCGGCTCGGCCAACGCCTCTTCGGCTCGATCGTCTCCCTATTCACCCGCCAGCAGTTCACCGACACCACCAGCGGGATGCGCGCCCTGAACCGGCGCGCCCTCTCGATGTTCGCCCAGCGCTACTCATCGGAGTACGCCGAGGTCGAGTCGCTTCAGCAGGCGGTCCGGGGTGGGCTCCGGGTCGAGGAGCTGCCGGTTGAGATGGTGTCGCGCAGCCACGGCGTCTCCTTCCTCACACCCGCCCGATCGGTGATCTACATCATCCATACGCTGATCGTCCTCTTGGTCGGCCAGATCCGTTCCAGGGCAACGATTCCTGACGCCGAATGAACACAGCCGCAGCCTCAACCGCCGAACCGGTCTACCAGCTGACCACTCAGACGCGGATCATCGCGGTGATCCTCGCCGTCCTATTCATGGTCTTCATCGTCGAGCTGATCCGGCGCGACAAGCTGCTGGAGCGATACAGCATCGTCTGGTTCGCGGCGGGAGCGGTGATGATCATTGGGGCACTCGTCCCCCAGCCACTTCAGTTTCTCGCGAACGTTCTCGGCGTCCGCGACATCACGATCGCGCTCTTCTCCCTGGTCCTGATAGTCCTGCTCGCGCTGGCGCTCAACTTCAGCGTGATCGCCTCCCGCCACACCAAACAGATCACCCGCCTGGCCCAGGAGCGGGCCGTGGAGACACTCAGAGAGCCCGACTGGGTCGACCTGCTCGACGAGCACGAGCGGGACTGAGACGGGCCCAGAAAAGGATCCGGCCGCCCGAGGGCGGCCGGATCGAAATGCCGAGTCGAGCTCCCACCTAGTTCAGCGGGATCACCGAGATCGTCCGGTTCGTGAAGCCAACTGTCGAACCATTCGATTTGTACTGCAGGGTGAATGTGTTCGTGCCAGCGGTCAAATTGGTGATCAGCGTCGTCGTACTGGCCTGAATCGGGCTGGCCCCTCTGATGACGGCTCGAGCGTCGGTTGCGACCTGGGTCGTCGCGCCCGAGACGGCGAAGCTAAGGTACGCCGTCTCGCCGCCTCCTGGTTCGACCTGACCGGTCACGATCACCAGCGCCCGGGTGCCCGTGGTCAGCGTGACCGCAACCGCGGTCCCGGTATCGGGCGCCCCGTAGGTGGTGTTGTTGGTATTGGCCTGGGTGTTGTCGTTCAGGGTCGCGGGAACTGGGAGAGTTCCGGTCGCGCCGGTAGCACCGGTTGCCCCGGTCACACCTGTGCCTCCGGTGTTCCCGGTTACGCCCGCCGGTCCTGTGGGGCCGGATGGTCCTGTGGGTCCAACCGGGCCTGTCGGGCCGGTTGCTCCAGCCGTGCCCGTTTCACCCGTGGCTCCAACTCCGCCGGTGGCGCCTCCTGCACCAGCTTCGCCAGTCGCGCCGGTTTCGCCCGTGACACCCTGTTCGCCGGTTGGTCCTTCCGGACCTGACGGTCCGGTAGCTCCGGTTTCGCCAGTGGCTCCAGTTTCACCCGTCGCGCCGGTTTCGCCGGTGGCTCCAGCTTCGCCGGTCGGGCCTTCCGGTCCGGTCGGTCCTTCGGCGCCGGTCGGACCAGCTTCACCCGTGGCTCCGGTTTCACCAGTAGCCCCAGTTTCCCCGGTCGCGCCGATTTCGCCGGTGGCTCCAGTTTCGCCGGTCGGGCCTTCCGGTCCGGTCGGGCCTTCGGCGCCGGTCGGACCAGTCGCGCCGGCTTCACCGGTGGCGCCGGTTTCGCCGGTGGCGCCGGTTTCGCCGGTGCCCGATTTCGCCAGTCGCTCCGGTTTCGCCAGTCGGGCCTCGTCCGGTGACGCGCCAATTTCCCCGGTCGCGCCCGTTTCGCCAGTCGGCCCCGACGGTCCGGTCGGGCCTTCGGCGCCGGTCGGGCCGACTTCACCGGTCGCCCCGTTTTCACCGGTCGCCCCGGTTTCGCCGGTTGCGCCGGCTTCACCGGTAGCCCCGGTCGCGCCAACTTCCCCGGTCGCGCCCGTTTCACCTGTCGGCCCCGACGGTCCGGTCGGGCCGGCTTCACCGGTTGGGCCGGTGGCACCGGTTTCTCCGGTCGGACCCAGTGGCCCTCCGGAGGGTCCCGTGGGGCCTGTCGGACCGGCAGCTCCCGGAGTTCCAGTGGCACCGGTCGCCCCGGCGGCTCCGGTAGCTCCATTGGTCCCATTGGTGCCGTTGGTTCCATTTACGCCTGTGGCCCCGGTTTTCCCCGTCGCTCCGGCTGGGCCGGTCGCGCCCTGCGCCCCATCGGCTCCGGGCGTCCCGGCGGTTCCAGCGGCACCCGGATTGCCCTGCGGGCCCTGCATGCCCTGCGGGCCCTGGTCGCCTTTGGGTCCTTTGGCGCCTTGAGGGCCGCGGGGACCCTGCTGCGGAGCGCCGGTCGTGAAGGTGACGAGTTTCTCGCCCTTCTTGCACTTCTTGCCGGCCCCGAGGAAGCGCATCTTGCCCTTGTTGGGCTTCTTCTTCTTCACGCAGACGTTCGCGCTTCCCTGCGCAGCGCCCGCAGAGCTCGAGAACAGAACGCCGAAGAGCACCACGCTCGCGGCCAGCGCGAGAGCGAGCCAACGCAGCCGTGGCACGACGGTCGAAATCGAGGGGCTAAGACTCATCGGCGGGAAGGCTCCTTTGATCTGGGACAGGGGATCTCAAACAGGGGACAGATCCTGATGGGCCGACGCTAACAGACAAATCGGATGTTCGCTAGGCCTTGTCTTTCCCTTTTTGGCCAGACGTGAAACTTCCCGGAAAGTGGGCTCTTTGCCGCCGCCGAGGGAGAGACGCTGAACCCGGTCCCGAGGCAGATCCGGGCCGCCCAAAAGAGGCGGCCGGATCGAAAGGGACCTGCTGGAGGTCCTACGAAGCCTGGTGGCCTAGAGGCCGCCACCGCTGCCACGGGCGTAGGACGAAGTGTCACCGTGGCGGCCCGCGCGGTGGGTCCGCCGTTTGGATCCGACCCCACGTTCACCATTTCCCCCGGGTTCAGCACGATGGTTGTGGGAGCAGTCACGTTGTCCGTGCAAGTTGTGGCGCCACTGCCGATGGTGCAACTAATACCAGTTTCGGTCCCATTCGACCATAAGAGTGAATGTCGTATTCGTTTCCGGCACCGGGATCCCGCTGATCGTCACCGTGAAGGCTGGACATCGTCCCGCCGCATATAACGCGCTGCATTTCCATTCGTCGTCGTTGGGCTAGGGCTTGTCTGGGCGAGCAGCGAGAAGTATTCCGTGGGGCCGGTAGCTCAGGTTCACTCCGTTCGTGCCGCCGGTGAGTGAAAGTGTCCTCCGCAGACGCTCGGGCCGGTCGCTCCGGTGTCCCCGGTCGATCCGGTCACGCCCGTAACCCCGGTTGCGCCGGTTTTCCCGGTCGGGCCGGTCGGGCCTGTGGCGTCCGGTCGGGCCTGCAGGTCCCGTCGGGCCGGTCGCCCCTGCGGCACCCGATTGACCGGTCCCGCCAGTCGAACCGGTCGCGCCGGTGGCTCCCTGCGCCCGGTCGGCCCAATCGGACCCGATGGTCCCGTGGCCCCGATTGCACCGGTCGGACCCGTCGCCCCCGTGTCGCCTTTGGCCCCGGTCGCCGGTGGCCCCGGTCGCTCCGGTTTCGCCTTGGGCCTCCGCCGGTCGGACCTTGGTCCGGTTCCGCCGGTCGGGCCGTTGTCGCCCGTTTCGCCGGTCGCCCCGGTTTCGCCCGTTGGCGCCGGTCGCGCCGGTTTCGCCGTGCCCCGGTCCGGTCGGCCTCCGGTCTCGCCGGTCGGCCCCGGTTCCCGGTCGGGCCCTCGGCGCCGGTGCGCCTTGGTCGCCAGTCGCCCCGGTTTCGCCAGTCGCCCCGGTCGCTCCGGTTTCGCCGGTCGCGCCGGTTGTCACCAGTGGCCCCGGTCGCGCCAACTTCCCCGGTCGCGCCCGTTTCGCCGGTCGGCCCCGATGGTCCGGTCGGGCCATCGGCGCCGGTAGCGCCTTGGTCGCCAGTCGCCCCGGTTTCGCCAGTCGCCCCGGTTGCTCCGGTTTCCGCCGGTCGCGCCGTTGTCACCAGTGGCCCCGGTCGCGCCAACTTCCCCGGTCGCGCCCGTTTCGCCCGTCGGCCCCGATGGTCCGGTCGGGCCATCGGCGCCGGTTGCGCCTTGGTCGCCAGTCGCCCCGTTTTCGCCAGTCGCCCCGGTTGCTCCGTTTTCGCCGGTCGCGCCGTTGTCACCAGTGGCCCCGGTCGCGCCAACTTCGCCCGGTCGCGCCCGTTTCGCCCGGTCGGCCCCGTGGTCCGGTCGGGCCATCGGCGCCGGTAGCGCCTTGGTCGCCAGTCGCCCCGTTTTCGCCAGTCGCCCCGGTTGCTCCGTTTTCGCCGGTCGCGCCGTTGTCACCAGTCGCCCCGGTCGCGCCAACTTCCCCGGTCGCGCCCGTTTCGCCTGTCGGCCCCGTGGTCCGGTCGGGCCTTCGGCGCCGGTAGGGCCTGGTCGCCAGTCGCCCCGGTTTCGCCAGTCGCCCCGGTCGCTCCGGTTTCGCCGGTCGCGCCGTTGTCACCAGTGGCCCCGGTCGCGCCAACTTCCCCGGTCGCGCCCGTTTCGCCCGTCGGCCCCGATGGTCCGGTCGGGCCATCGGCGCCGGTAGCGCCTTGGTCGCCAGTCGCCCCGGTTTCGCCAGTCGCCCCGGTTGCTCCGTTTTCGCCGGTCGCGCCGTTGTCACCAGTGGCCCCGGTCGCGCCAACTTCCCCGGTCGCGCCCGTTTCGCCTGTCGGCGCCCGATGGTCCGGTCGGGCCATCGGCCGCCGGTTTCGCCGGTCGCCAGTTCACCGGCGCCCGTTTTCGCCAGTCGCCGCCGGTCGCTCCGGTTTCGCCGGTCGCGCCGTCTGTCGCCAGTGGCCCCGGTCGCGCCAATTTCCCCGGTCGCGCCCGTTTCACCCGTCGGCCCCGATGGTCCGGTCGGGCCTTCGGCCGTCCGGTCGGCGCCATTGGTCGCCAGTCGCGCCCGTTTTCGCCAGTCGCCCCGGTTGCTCCGTTAGTTCGCCGGTCGCTCCGTTTCGCCAGTGGCCCCGGTCGCGCCAATTTCTCCGGTCGCGCCCGTTTCACCCGTCGGCCCCGATGGTCCGGTCGGGCCAACTTCACCTGTCGGACCGGTGGCACCGGTTTCTCCGGTCGGACCCAGTGGCCCTCCGGAGGGTCCCGTGGGGCCTGTCGGACCGGCGAGCTCCCGGAGTTCCAGTGGCACCGGTCGCCCCAGCGGCTCCGGTAGCTCCATTGGTGCCATTGGTGCCGTTGGTTCCATTTACGCCCGTGGCACCGGTTTTCCCGGTCGCTCCGGCTGGGCCGGTCGCGCCCTGCGCCCCATCGGCTCCGGGCGTCCCGGCGGTTCCAGCGGCACCCGGATTGCCCTGCGGGCCCTGCATGCCCTGCGGGCCCTGGTCGCCTTTGGGGCCTTTGGCGCCCTGAGGGCCGCGAGGACCCTGCTGGGGAGCGCCGGTCGTCAATACGACCCGCCTCTCGTTCCTCTTACAGCTACGGTTGGCGCCGACGAAACGCATCCTGCCCTTGTTGGGCTTATTCCGTTTGACGCAGACGTGGGCCGTCCCCCGTGCCTTGGCCGAGCTCGCGGCCACGATCCCGGTCAGCGCCATGCTCGCCACGAGCGCGAGTGCGAGCAGTCGGAGCCGCGGCAGGGCGATTGAAGACGGAGGGCTGAAGCTCATCGGCTGGTCGTGAATCTAGCTAGAGGGAGGGGGTGGCGTTTTTGTTCCGACTGTTGACGCGCGTGAACATATCGCAGTCCCGGCAAGCTCGCGACGGACTTTGGGCCGAAAAATGTGGTCCGGTTGTGAGGAAGTCCAACTATTGGGGAGGTCAGCGCGAGGTTCGGCGTGAGGAGACCCGGCTACTCCCCAGCCTCCCGTCGGGGCACCAGCACCAGCCGCTTGAACTCGGCCACGAGGACCCCGTCCTGGTTCAGCGCCCGCGTATGGACTTTGACGAGACCGCGATCGGGCTTCGAGCTCGAGGGTTTCACTTCAAGCACCTCCGACTCGACGTAGAGCGTGTCGCCGTGAAAGACCGGGCTCGGATGGCTCAGTTCTTCGGTCGCCAGGTTGGCGATTGCCTTCCCCGAGACATCGGAGACCGTCATCCCGAAGATCAGCGAGTAGACGTAGGGGCCGGCGACGACGTTCCGGCCCTGCTGGGACTGCTTCGCGTAGACGTCGTTGATGTGGAGGGGATGGTGGTTCATCGTCAGCAGGCAGAAGAGGTGGTCCTCGGCCTCTGTCACGGTCTTCGCCGGCCAGTGCCTGTAGACCGCGCCGACCTCGAACTCCTCGAGGTAGCGGCCATAGCTGTGGGCGCCTGACGCCTCGCGCTCGGCCTGGTCGGTGATCAACTCGTATTTCTGCTCGCTCATCGCCTCTGAAGTCTCCTCTAGTTTTGAACGGCCGGGGAGACTAGCCGGTGGTGCAGAGCCGGACCGGGCCGCTTCCGGTCAGCCCAAGGCGCCACGGACGGGTCGATTCGTCTTTGGGGATGTAGAGCGACACGGGGCTGTCCGGCCCCAGGGATCCGAATTCCACCGGGAGCCCTTCTGAGAAGCGGCCCAACGAGAGGCCGACCTCCCCTTCGCCTTGGTTCTCGAGCTTGAAGCCTCCCCGGAGGAGCGTGATGCCGGTTTCGCCGAGTTCTGTTGCCTGAAGGGTCTGACAGCCGACTATTCTCATACCAGGGTCAGGTGGGGCAGTCGCAAGGCCAAGGGCCTGGGCGATCGTCAGTCGGCAGCAGCCCGCTCGGACTCAGGCCTTTCAGCCAACTCGGCTTCGCTGAATGCCGGGGACCCATGATCTTCGGTGACGGCGTAGTAGTCGCGCGCCGGACCTTCAATGGTGGTGGAAACGAGACCTGTGAACGCCGGATCGGACTCCGCGAGCGATATCGACGGCCGCCAGCGTTGAGCGCAGGGATTCGATAAACGGTCATCCATTGGTCCTCGTCATATTTCTTGGAGCAGAGGACACCCCGGAGACCGCTGCGAACCCAGTGAGCACGGCGACCACCGACGACCACCGGCCTTGGAATGCGGAGTCCCCGCAAGCATCTCGGCCGCGATCAGGAGCAGGAAGATCGCAGACGCATATTGATATCGCTCAGTCGGCCGATCAGCATCACGATTCGATCCCAACAGAAACCAGTAGGAGACGCCGATCGCAAGCGCCGACGCGAGACCCACAGAGATGCTCCTCTCCCTGCGAATTTTGACGAACAGCAGCATAAGCCCGACGAGGAAAATGACATGCCCCAAGATCAGATCTGGAAGATATGCACGGCTCTGCCATCGCCGGACGCGAGACCGAGCAATCCGAGAGATCCCAGCAGAAGCGCAGTCGATGGCGTGTTCCGGCGCACCTGACAAGCGCTGCTCGCCGACTGATTTGTATACGCCTCGTGACCCCATCCAAGCCACCAGAGCCCATAGAGCACGATCGGCACTAGCGCGACGATAGATGTGCTCCCTCGGAGCCCCCTCCCCATGACGAGGTTGACCAGTGGCACCGATCAGAAGGGATGCCGAGCTTGCCAAATGCAAGCGAGACGACGAGCAGGCACACATGCAGTAAAGATCGCCAGGCGAATCCCTGCGATCCAACGCGAGCAGGGCCAGTAAGCCCGCCAAAGCAGAAACGAAGTACCCGAGCTGAAAGGCAAACAACAGGTCTTCAAAAGCCGCGCCGAGGAAGAGGATCAGAATAACGGCGAGCAACGCAAGCCAAGTCTCCGACCCGACCGCGGAGATTGAAGAAGAGCGCGACTGCGCTCGCCAAGAAAGCAGCTGATCGCGACGGCGTAGTAAGGGGTCGCTGACCCCATCCCGAAGACCTCGAGAATCAACTTGTAGGCGACGCCGAGGCCGACGATCAGATGCCCGTGGGAAGGAAGCAGGAGAGTGATCCGCGAGACCAATCCCATTCCTTTTGACGAGAAAGAGCCAATCCTCAGCCACAGAAGCTCAGCTGCGAATCGAGGCTGAGCAGCAGAACGCCGGACGCGACGACAGCCACCGCCAGCAATAGGACCGGCAATCGCTCCCAGAACGGCGAACCCTCGGAGATCCGCATCGTCGGCGCCCCCTCCACGATTCTCGCGATCCTTCCATATTCGCGGTCCGCGACGCTCAGAATCCGCGCCCTGAGCGTCTAGGTTGAGCGGCAGGTGAACGAATCCGCTGGCGATCCGAGGACGGATGACGTTCTGACCTCTCCCGAGGCCGGGCGGGCGGGTCATACGCGGGAGCGCCGTGCGGGTCGCGGCCAACGTCGCCGGCACCGTCCTCGGGCTTGCGACGGCCACGCTCCTGCTGCGCCACCTCGGGGTCGACGACTCCGGCCGCTACGTGACGGTCCTCTCGCTCGTCGGCATCGCCGTCGCCGTAGTCGACACCGGGCTCAACGTTACGGCGAGCAACCAGCTCGCCCTGCGGGCTCCGGCCGAGCGGCGGCCACTGGTCGCCAACATCCTCGCCCAGCGCCTGCTGGCAATGCCGATCGCCCTGGGCGCAATCGTCGCCTTCGCCGCCCTCGCCGACTATCCGCCGGAGATGGTCGCGGGCACCGCGCTGGCAGGGCTCGGCGTCTTCCTGGTGGCTGCCGCAAATGCCCTGCTGCTCCCGCTTGCGGTCGAACTGCGCAATGCGGGCCTCGCACTTGTCGATTTCCTTCGCCAGGTGGTCACCCTGGCCGGGGTTGCGCTCCTGGTCGTCCTCGGCGCGGCGTTGACGCCCTTCTTCGCGCTGCAGATCGTCGTCGGCATCGCGGTGCTTGCAGTCACCCCGATGCTCGTCGGAATCGGGGGGGTCGTCCGCCCCCGGTTCGATTCCGATGATCAGCGGACGCTGTTCAACCGGGCCCTACCGATCGCGGTTGCGCTGGCCCTGGGACAGGTCTACTTCCGGCTCGTGATCATCTTCATGTCGCTGACCTCTTCCGCCGAGCAGACCGGATACTTCGGCGGGTCGTTGCGAGCGATGGAAGCGATGATCGTCATCCCGTACCTCGTGGCGGGGGTCGCGCTACCGATGTTGACCGCGGCTGCGAGGGACGACAGGGACCGCCTGCGCTATGCAGTCGCAGGCCTCGGCGAGGGAGCGGTGATCGCCGGAGCGCTGGCGATCCTCGTCGTGTTCCCGCTCGCGGAGCCGGTGATGGAAATCATCGGCGGAGCCGCATTTGGGCCGTCGGGTGAGGTCCTGCAGATTCAGGTCGCTGCTCTGATGTTCATCGCGCTCAGCCAGATCTGGACCGTCACGCTCATCGCCCTGGGTCAGCAGCGCCAGCTCATTCTCGCCAACGGTGCTGCGCTTCTGGGGCTCGGCGCATTTGCCGCGGTGCTCGTTCCAGCCTTCGATGCAAAGGGCGGAGCTGCCGCGACGGTGCTGGGAGATGCCCTCCTCGCGTCCCTCATCTACTGGAGGCTGCACAGGGACACCGGCAGGGTGATGGTAGGCGCCCGGTTTCTGGCCAAGGTCGCCGGGGCCGCCGCCGTCGCCTGCATTCCCATCCTGCTGGGCCTGCCGGCTTTGGTCGCGGCGATCCTCGCGGCAGCCCTCTTCATCGGCGTCGGGTGGTCGATCGGGCTGGTTCCCAAGGAGCTGCGCGACCAGGTGAAGGCCATACGCGGCTTCAGAGTCAGAGGCCGACCCGACCCCTAGCTCTTCTGCGCCGAGAGCCCCAGGCGAGCCATGAGAGCCCGTAGCGGGTAACTCTCCCTCCGTTCTGAAAATGGCGGGTGCGATTGTCCGCGATCAGCAGATTTTCCTGGTCACCGCTGCGGAAGGTTGCGCTCTGCATCCACCGCTCAGGTGCGTATCCGACCCCGTCGCGGCCGACGACGAGCGTTTCCAGGCCGCGGTCCCAGACCTGGCGAGTCAGGCTTCGGCTGCCTCCCTCGAGCGCGACGGCCTCGAGCTTGCTCAGACCCAGCGGCCAATCGAGCGAGAGCAACAGCTCGCGCTCGAGCGCGAATGCGTTGGTCCGAAGGTGCGGGTTTGGGAACGGCTCGTGCCCGGGACGGAGACGCCGGAGCGGGCCGGGGCGCACCGCATTCGGGCTCTCATAGGAGCCGGTGGCACCGACCATGCCAACCCCTGGGGCGACCAGCGCTTTCTCGAGATTCGCCAGCCACCCGTCGGCGAGAATGACGCTGACCGTGTTGAGGAAGCAGTAGCGATCGGCGAGCACCCGGTCGGCGGCGTGACGATAGTGATCAAGATCCATTCCGAGTCCGAGGTTCGCCTCCTCAGGGTCCAGGTCAGCGAATGCGCGCCGCCACGGAGCGCGATCTTCATCGGGTCCGGCCAGCGCAAGAAGGAGTCGGTGGGATGTCCCCGCAGGGTGCCTGCGATAGGAGGCGAGAAACTCCCGGGCTGGGTCGATGCCGTAGGGGGTCCAGGCGAGGTAGACGAGGCAGATCTCGCCCGATCCGCCCGCGCTCACGATGGTCCTTCGCCTTTCCTCGACATCACGATGTAGCAGCAGTCGCCGCCACCGATCCGGTCGCCGAGAAAGACCAGTGGGAGGAGCGGAATGCTCAGCGCATAGGAGAGCCAGAGCTTCCAACCGGGAGTCCAGCGGCCGGCGATCAGGAAGTGGATGCTGTAGGCCGCGGAGATCGCCGTGGAGGTCGTCCCTTGATCGACTCACCCGCAGATCGAGCGACCGTGGCCGTGCGGGTCAATGCATTCGGTGAAAAGTGCTGCTGATGGCGAGGAAGATCCAGCGCAAACCACCGATCTCGAAACAGGATGCGTCGCTGCCAGCACGTCCAGTTCGGAACCTCGATCGCTATGAGGCCTCCGGGTGCCAGGAGGTTCCGAGCAGTCTGGAGCGCGCCCAGAGGGTCGACGATGTGCTCAAGAGAGTGCTGAAAGGTAATCAGCTGGAAGAATCCCTCCGGCCACGGCTGATCTCGGAGAGTGCCGCGGTGGACCTCGGCCCCCCGTCGCGCGGCGGCGTTCACTGCTGCGCGACTCGGATCGATCCCGTAAGTGCTCCAGCCTCTGCTCGCGAAATGTCCGAGTAGCTCCCCAGCGCCGCATCCCACGTCAAGGACCCGGCCGAACGAGGGCTCGGCAACTCGATAGGGGGGGCGGCGATATCGGCGTTCGGCGCTCAGGCGCCGATACCGCGCACGTAGCCGATGGAGGACGCCGCCACCCGCTTCGCCTGTGTGTTCGTAGAAGGCCTCGTAGTACTCGTCGGCGTAGTAGTGAGCCAATGCCTCGCTCATCGAGCTGCGGAATCGTCACGCCATACCGACAGGAGGGGCATTCATCGACTTTGAAGGGCCCCTCCCCGGTCACAAGCCGATCCAGTGCTTCGACGTGGGTCGGACGCAGGGGGCCGCCGCAGATCGGACAACCCGAGCCCGCACTCGACGAGTCTCTGTAGGGTTCCGCCCGTCCGCCCACCAAGTCGATTCCATCACCAATTGCTCCAACCGTGTCGCTGATCGTCTCGTGGGTTCTCTTCCCGCTCGTCCTGGCCGCGATCGGCCTTGGATGGGGTGCATTGGTGGAGCGCGCGGCGGCGACCCGGGTTCAGGCCGCGCTGTTGGTCCCGCTGGGGCTGGCAGCGACGATTGTCGTAGCTGGAACCCTGAACGCCTTCTCCGTGACCGAAGAGGCGGCGGTGCCGGTTGCCGTGATCGGCGCGCTCGCGGGCCTTGTTCTTGCCTGGAAAGGCGGTCGATGGCCGGGTGCCTGGCCACTCATCGCGGCTGTGGGGGCGCTCCTCGCCTACGGAGCACCCGTGATTCTCTCCGGGCAGGCGACTTTCGCCGGGTATATCAAGCTCGACGACACGGCCTACTGGTTCAACGTCGTCGATCACCTCTTCGGGCAATCGAACTCCGCGATCGACGCGATCCCCTCCACCTACTCGCTCACCGATCTCGGCCAGAACTACCCACGGGGATCGTTCATCCTCCCCGGGATTGGGCGCACCCTGGTTGGGGCGGACATCGCCTGGGTATTTCAGCCCTTCCTGGCTTTCTGCGGTGCGGCCGTCGCCTTCTGCGTCTACGCCCTCATCGAGCCGTTGGTGACCTCCGTCCGCGTCCGGGCACTGGTCGCCTTCCTCTCCTCCCAATCCGCCCTCCTCTACGGCTACAGCCTCTGGGGCGGCATCAAGGAGCTGGCATCGGCGTTCCTGCTCGTGCTGATGGTCGCGCTCGCCGCCGCCGTGATCTCGAAGCGGCCAACCAGCGTCAGGGGCTTCATCCCGCTCGGGGTCGCGGCCGGCGCCCTGATCCAGGCACTCGGCATCGGCGCCGCAGCCTGGGTCGGCCTCACCCTGGGCGCCGTCGCGCTCTTCTGGCTGATTTCCGAATGGAACCGAGAAGACCTCGGGAAAAGAATCGCCTGGATTGCGGGGCTCGGAGTGATCACCGCCGCCTGCATGGTGCCCGTATGGCTGGTCCTCAGCGAATTCCTCTCCACCGACTCCGGCCTTTTCTCGAGCGGCCAGTCCGAACAGACCAAGCTCGGAAACCTGATCGAGCCGCTGAGCGGCTTCCAACTGGCGGGAATCTGGCCCGTGGGCGACTTCAGGCTCTCCCCGCCCGACCTGCCGACCATCCTCCTGATCGGACTGGTTCTGATCGCGGCCTTCTGCGCACTCTGGGTCAGCCTGCGTCGCCGGGTCTACGGCTTGGCTCTCTACCTGGCGGTCGCGCTCGGCGGCTGCGCCTGCATCTACCTTCTCGGCGCCACCCCCTGGGTGATCGCGAAGACGCTGGCGATCTCCGCCCCGGCGCTACTGGCGGCCGGGCTTACCGGCACAGCTCTGCTGTGGAGCAGGCACCGGGCCGGAGTGATCCTGGTTGTGGCGCTCGCATTCGGGGTGCTCTGGTCCAACGCCCTCGCCTACCGGGACGTGCTGCTCGCCCCGCGAGATCGGCTCTCTGAGCTGCAGAAGATCGGCGAGCGCCTCGACGGGAGGGCTCCGACCCTCTTCAACGAGTACGAGATCTACGGCAACGCGCACTTCCTCCGCGAAGGTGCGCCGGTCGGCCCCGCCGAATACCGCCCGGCCACGCTCGCTCTCAGGGACGGAGCCGTGCTGACCAAGTCCGCCTGGGCGGACCTCGATTCCCTTCCCCTCGCGACGATCGAGGAATACCCGTCGATCGTCACCTCGAACGCGCCCTCGGAAAGCCAACCGCCCTCCAACTACCGGCGCATCTGGGAAGGCGACCACTACAGCCTCTGGCAACGCGATCCGATCCCCACCATGACCGTCGTCGAGCATGTCCCGTTCGGGGAATCGAGAAAGCTTCCCTTCTGCGGAAACACCCAGACCGGTGAATCGAAATCACCCTGCTCGGTCGATCCGATCGCGGTTCCGGCGTGCTCAGAAATCGAAGAAATCGCCGATCGCGCCGCGGCCAAGGGCGGAAACCTAGTTGCGAACGTCCGTCCCGCGCCGATCGTCGCTCGCGGCGACGAAACGCTCTGGCCAGGCCCCTGGTACCACGATCCCACCGGCCATACGCTGACCGCGACGACGCCCGGGGAGGTGGCCGCCAAGATCGTGGTCGACAGCTCGCAGCGCTACGAACTGTGGCTGGGGGGGACGTTCACACGCGGCTTCGAGGTCAGCGTCGATGGCAAGTCGCTCGGAAGTGTCGAGAACGAGCCGGCGGCGATCGGCGGGTACGTCCCCGTGGGCAGGGTCTTTCTCACCACGGGGGTTCACGACTTCGCGCTGCGCTACCCGGGGTCCGACCTCACGCCTGGGAGCGGCAACAATGCGTCCACCCAGCTGCAGGCGATTGCGCTCGTGAAGGAACTGCCCCAGCCCCAGCTCGTGACCGTCTCTCCAGACCAGGCTCGCCAGCTCTGCGGGGAGCCGCTCGACTGGGTCGAGATCGTCGTCGGCTGAGCATCAGCTGCCCAACAGCCTGCGCACGACCCGCCAGTACCCGCGCAGGAGGAGGCCGACTGGGCCAGAGCGCGCCACGGCCGGGATGAACGGGGAGTCAAGATCGGCCGTCAGCCAGGAGGCGAACTCGGCAGCCGACACCTTGCGGGTGGCCTGAATCTGCCGCCGCTCGCCCAGCAGCCGCGGGAGCCAACCTGCGATTTCGGGATATGCGCGTAGTTTCTGGCGCCCCCACCCACCTGCTGCAGCAGCCAGGATCAGGGCCAGCTCGGTGGCGATCAGCGCCGGCAGGAGAAGCAGAAGCAGCTTCGTCGGGTAATCGCGGATCAGGGTCGCCCACCGGTTCCGCTCCAGCCGGCGGAACTTGTGTGGGCCCGAGCCGAACTCGTAGTCGTGGTCGACGACCGCAGCCGGCTCCATTCCGAGCGCGCCGCCGGCGAGGCGGAGGCGCAGCGATAGGTCGACGTCCTCGCAGTAGATGAAGAACTGCTCAGGGAAGCCACCCAATCGGTCCCAGGTCATTCGCGGAATGGCCAGGCAGGCGCCTGAGAGGGTCGGCACCTCACCCGCGGCGGGCACCGCGGCGATCGGCTCCCCGTGGGACCCCGCCCAGACGATCCCGGTGAAGTGGATCGGGTTCCCGGTTGAGTTGATCGTTGCGCCCCCGTCGCTCGCGACCAGGGCCTGCCAGGCGGCCCAGCCGCGCTCCTCTTCCCAGGGGCGCCGTATCCCCTCGCCCCAGCCCCGCTGGGGCACCGCGTCAGGGTTGAGGATGACCAGCAGGTCGCCGCTTGCCCGCTGCCCGCCAACGTTGCAGGCGGTCGCGAAGCCCGCGTTGCGCCCGGTCCGCACGACCTTCGCCGCCGGCATCAGGTCCTCAACGAGCTCAGGGGAGCCATCGGAGGACCCGTTGTCGACGACGATCAGCTCATCACCCTGGCCCAGCTCGGCATCAAGCGCGGGAAGTGTCCGCCTCAGCTCCCTGCCGTTGTTCCAGGACACGATCAGGACGGAGATGGTCGGGCGCACGACCCTGGGCAGGTTAGTCATGCGGAGGCGCGAGGCCAGAACCCCGCCGAGAGCGCTAGCGGACTTTTTTGAGCCGCGCCCGCTGCTCCTGCTTTTCGATCACCTGGGCGATCAGCTTTTTCACATTGGCGTCGCCGACGACCTTGATGTGGCCGGTCTCCCAGGCCTTGCGGTAGCTGCTGATGGTCCCCCGCTCGGCGAGCTCGTTGAACTGGGGACGGTCGATCTGGACGAGGACCCGCTCGTCCTGCGCCAGGTCCTTGGCGATCACCGGCCCGGGCACCTCGACCCGGTAGAGCTGAATGTCCCCGCGACCCTTCAGTTCGAGACCGAAGACGAGCTTCAGTTTCTGCAGGGCCGGGACTTCGGTCATGAACCGCTCGATCCCTGTCGCGATCAGCCTCCTCGTGTCTCCCGCCATCGGCCGCCGATGCTAGCCGAGGGACCTAAAAAAATCAGGTGGGATCCAGGCCGGCGGAGGGCCCGTCCAGTCTCGGCCCCCACTCGACGCCCTTCTTATAAGTCATATATGCATATTTAGCTTTGTTAACTATTCGCATTTGACTCATTATGTGTAGGGTCACGGTCGCTCATGCAGCGACAACTCGCACGCAAACCCGCCCCCAGAGCGGTCCGGCAGACGGGCCGCCGCATCGCCGACGACCTCGGGTCGTGGCGCAAGCTCCGCGGCCTCACCCAGGCCCAGCTGGCCGAACGCTCAGGGGTAAGCCTTGCGACGGTGACCCGACTCGAAAGCGGCGACGGGAACATCACGCTCGAGAGCCTGCTCCGAATCCTCCGCGCGCTCGGGATCATGGACAGCCTCATCACGGCCCTTGATCCATATGAATCCGAGATCGGGCGAATGCGCTCAGAGGAAAAGCTGCCGCAGCGCGTCCGACCGGCCCGACTGACCCGACCCGCAGATGGCCGACGGAGCGGTTGACGTCTGCGTCCAGATCGTCGGCGAGGACTTCCTCGCCGGCTCGCTCTGGACCAATCGAAGGCGCGGCGCCGAGTCCGCGACCTTCGTCTACGAGCCGACCTACCTGGCGAGCAAGGGGGCGTACCCGCTCGACCCGGCGCTGCCCCTCGTCCCCGGCCCGCTCCAGACCCCGCTGAGCCAGAGGATCTTCGGCGCGTTCTCGGACTGCTCTCCCGACAGCTGGGGCAGGGAGCTGATCGAGAGTCGGGACCGCGCCCGAAACGACAGGGAGAACGAAGGCCGCGGGAGCGAGGCGGACTTCCTGCTCGGCGTGCGGGACGACCTGCGCCAGGGGGCCCTGCGCTTCCGGGACCCGGACACCCGGGCCTTCATCGCCGCCGAGAGCGAGGCCGTCCCCCGACTGCTCGACCTACCGGGACTGGTGGCGATCTCGGAGCGGGTCGAGCGCGATGGCGCCACACCCGATCAGCTCGATCGGCTCCTGAGGGCCGGTGGCTCGTTGGGCGGGGCTCGGCCGAAGGCGCACGTCGTCGGCCCCAATGGCAGGCTCGCCATCGCGAAGTTCCCGAGGACCGAGGAAGACGCGCGCAGCTTCGAGGCCTGGGAGGCCGTCGCCCTCGACGTCGGGCGGCGGGCCGGGCTGCGCGTCGCGGAGAGCGTGCTTCACCTCGTCGACGGCAGGTCGGTGCTGATCGTCGATCGCTTCGACCGGGTCGGCGAGGAACGCGTCGGCTACGTCAGCGCGATGACGCTGCTTGAGCAGGGGGAAGGAGAACCGCGGTCCTACCTCGATCTCGCCGAGGTCATTGAAGAGCAGTCCGATCGAGTCACCGCCGACCTCCATGAGCTGTGGAAGCGAATCGCGTTCTCTGTCCTGGTCAGCAACACGGACGACCACCTACGCAACCACGGCTTCCTGAGGCTCTCGAGCGGAGGCTGGAGCCTCTCGCCCGCCTTCGACATCAACCCGAATCCCTCCCCCGGCCCGAAGCGGTTGAGCACTTCGATCGACGGGCGATCGCGCGAGGCGAGCCTGGAGACGCTCTTCGGCGTCGCCGAGCACTTCGGCCTCGATGATGAGGAACTGAGGAAGGCGATCGCGCAGGCCAGCTCCGCGATCAGCCGCTGGCGGGATGTCGCCGCCAAGCTCGGACTGGTCCAAGCCGAGATCGACTCGATGGAGCCTGCCTTCGAGCACGAGTCCGCCGAGCTCGCCCGCGAAATCGCCGGCCTGCCCCCCGGGTAGACGCGAGCGGGCGCCTAGATCTTGTGACGCTGGAGGAGCTTTTTGCCGATCACCATGCGCTGGATCTCGGAGGTCCCCTCGCCGATCAGGAGCAGCGGCGCGTCTCTATATAGACGCTCGATCTCGTACTCCTTCGAGTATCCGTAGCCGCCGTGGATGCGAAAGCTTTCCTCAACGCAGAACTTGCCCGTCTCTGAGGCGAGGAGCTTCGCCATCCCCGCCTCGAGATCGGACCGCTCGCCGGCGTCCTTCATCCGGGCAGCTTTGCGAGTCACAAGCCGGGCCGCCTCGACTTGGGTCGCCATGTCGGCGAGCTTGAACTGGATCGCCTGGTGCTGGGCGATCGGCTTGCCGAAGGTCTTCCGTTCCTGGCTGTAGCGGAGGGCGAGCTCGAGCGCCCGCTGCGCGATCCCTACGCCGCGGGCGGCGACGTTGACCCGCCCGACCTCGAGCGCGTCCATCATCTGGATGAAGCCCTGGCCGACCCCGGCCTCCTCGCCGCCGAGTATCCGCTCCGGCGCGCAGCGGTAGCCGTCGTAGACGAGCTCGGTCGACTCGACGCCCTTGTAGCCCATCTTCTTGATCTTCGGCGGGACCGTGAGGCCGGCGAAGTCGCCCTCGTTGACGTCCTTCCAGGGCTCCTTCTCGGTGATGAAGCAGGTCATCCCCTTATATGGGGGGTCGGCCTTCGTGTCGGTCTTCATAAGGACGAAGACGACGCCCGAGCCGAGGCCGTTCGTCACCCACATCTTCTGGCCGTTGAGCTCCCAGGCCCCGTCCTCGACCTTCTTCGCCGTCGCCTTGATGCCCTGGACGTCGGAGCCGACCTCGGGCTCCGAAAGGGAGAAGGCGGCGCGGATCTCGCCGGTCGCCATCTTCGGAAGGAAGTGCTCCTTCTGCTCCTCTGTCCCGAACTTCATCAGCAGGTAGGAGCCGATGAAGTGGGTGTTGACGACGCCGGAGATCGAGATCCAACCGCGCGAGAGCTCTTCGACGATCATCGCGTAGGTCGTCAGGTCGAGGCCCATCCCGCCGTACTCCTCGGGGATCGTGACCCCGAACAGGCCGAGCTCCTTCATCTGCTCGACGATCGGCTCCGGGAAAGAGTCCTCGTGGTCGTAGTGCTCGGCGTTGGGGAGGATCTGCTCGTCGACAAATTGGCGCACCATCTCGGTGATGTCGCGCTGAATGTCGGTCTGGTCACTGAAGGCGGCGGTCTCTACGGCCATTTCTCCTGCTCGGTTCGGTTGCGGTCCTGGGCTCCTGATCTTAGGCAGTTTCCCGATCGGGAAACGGTGATGTCGATGGACCAGGGCGGCTCAGCGGCCGGCAACTCGGCCGGAGGCCCGGCCGCCCCACACCGGCGGGATCTCCGGCGACTTCTGGAGGTCCTTCAGCCGCGCCGCAAGGCGGTCGGCGCGGGCACTGAAGTCGCGAAGGCTCTGGTCCTCCCTCGGCGCCTTGGGCGCGGTAGGAGCCGCGGGGGCAGCGGCTGCCCTCTCCCGCTTGGCGGCGGCGAGAATCGCGTCGCTCGCCCGCTCGGCCAGCTCGGCGGCACGCTTCGCCTGCTCGGCGGCATCAATCGCAGCCGCCCCGACCGTGATCACGGCGGCCTCCGATGCCCGGGCGGTCGCGAGCGCCTCGTCGATACGTTCGACGAGCTCGCTCACCAGCGGCGGGCGGGCATCCTCCGGCAGGACCCAGTCACCCGTGCTGTCCCGCTCATCGCTCTCCATCGACCCCTGAATCTAGGGAGCGTCTAGGCGGCAAACCGGTTTCTCGGGCGAAATCCGCGAACGTCCGCAGCTTCGCGCCGGCGAGCGCCGCCGCGACCGCCGGGTCGCAGAGCGCTTCGAGCTCAAGCTCCCTCTCGTGTGCGTAGGAGCTCTCGGCGCCAACGGCGCGCCCCGGGTGGCACCCGATCTCGGTCCAACCGGGCGGAAGCGAGGCGACCAGCTCGAGAAGTCGCTCGGGAGCGACCATCTCCGGCGCCGACCGACCCGCGTCGCGGCCGAAATAGCGGCCCTCGTAGCGGATCTCCCTGCCCCGCAGGGGCACGCCGAGGCCATCTGCGAGCTCGCCCGCGACTCTCGAGGCCGGCCCGCGCAGGTGGGCGTGGTGATGGGAGTCCACATGGGTCGGGTTCCCCCCGGTAAGAGCCCGAAACGCCTCGAGCTGCACCTGGCAGGCGTGGCGAACGTCCTCGGGATCGTCACCGACCTCGTCGAGGTCGAGGTGCAGCCCGAGCCCGAGGCGAGGGTGCTCCCGGGCGCCCTCGACCGCCGCCCCGGCCGCCGTCCTTTCGACCATCAGGCTGGCGCTGGTCACGATCCCGTTCGCGTGCGCCTCGAGGATCCCGGCGTTCACCCCGTCGGAGAGGCCGAGGTCATCGGCGTTGACGATCAACGTTAGATTTCGCGGCGACGGCCCGATGGCGCCGATGATGACGACCTGAACCGAGGAGCAATTTGAGACACCCGAGAGACTTCTTCCACCCGCAGGCGATCGGCGCCCCCCAGCCGCTGCGCGAGATCCCGGTCAAGCCGTCGCGGATGATCCACTTCCTCGACTTCTCGAACGAGAAGATGGTCGCCAAGGCGTCCGACATCGCCGCCCAGACCGACATCCTGCTCGGCAATCTCGAGGACGCGATTCCGGTCGACCGCAAGGAGGCGGCGCGCCAGGGCCTGATCCAGGCAGCCAAGGAGTCCGACTTCGGGCAGACCTCGCTCTGGACCCGGGTCAACTCGCTCGAGAGCCCGTGGGCCCTCGACGACCTGACCACGCTGGTGACCGAGATCGGCGACCAGCTCGAGGTGGTGATGGTGCCGAAGGTCGAGGGCGCCCGGGACATCGCCTACGTCGACCGCCTCCTCGCCCAGCTCGAGGCGAAGGCGAAGCTCGAGCGCCCGATCCTGATCCACGCGATCCTCGAGACCGCGCAGGGGGTCGTCAACGTCGAGGAAATCGCCTTCTCCAGCCCGCGCATGCAGGGGATGAGCTTCGGCCCCGCCGACCTCGCCGCCTCGCGGCGGATGAAGACGACCCGGGTCGGCGGCGGCCATCCCGGCTACCGCTCGATGGAGGACCCGAAGGACCCCGAGAACCCGGAGGCCGACCGGGTCTCCGCCCAGCAGGACCCATGGCACTACTCGATCGCCCGCATGGTCGATGCCTGCGCCTCGGCCGGGATCCTGCCCTTCTACGGCCCGTTCGGCGACATCAAGGACACCGCCGGCTGCGAGACCCAGTTCCGCGCCGCCTTCCTGCTCGGGTGCGTCGGCGCCTGGTCGCTGCACCCGGTCCAGATCGGGATCGCGAAGAAGGTATTCAGCCCGCCGCCGGAGGAGGTCAGGTTCGCGAAGAAGGTGCTCGAGGCGATCCCCGACGGCGCCGGCGTCCACATGATCGACGGCAAGATGCAGGACGACGCGACCTGGAAGCAGTGCAAGGTGATGGTCGACCTGGCGACGATGCTGGCCGAGAAGGACCCCGAGCTGGCCGAGGCATATGAGTTGTGAGGGCGGCGACAAGCCGAAGCCCCCGGCGTGAAAACGGCCGGCAGATAGCCTCCGCCGACTCTTCTACCCGGTACTTGCCGGCCTCGCACCGCAGAACCTGCACCGGCTGTCCTCCGCCGCTGAAAGCCGGCTGCCACGTGCCTCCAACGCGCTAAGGTGTTTTTGGGTGGCCGCCGATACGGATTAATGAGGTTCTTTCGATCAGCACGTGAACTTTTATGCCCGTCACCGCGTTCCTAATAAGGATGGATTCCACGGAGCCGGTCCAGTACAAATACCCACCGAAGGCCCAGCCACCAAATGCCTCCCACAGCTGAGCTACCTCTAGATCGGCCCCTTTCCGAACCTCCGAAGCGCCGTGAAGCAATCGTCCAGGACCGGCCCACGCTCGGCAGCCTGCCGCGAACGAGCCGGGGGCCCGGGTGGTGGCTGCTCCCGACGATCGACCTGATCGCCGCCGCCCTTGCGCTCGTCTGCGTAGCACTCGCGAGTAACCAGAACGTCTTCCCCGCGCTGCCGGTCTCGGCCCTCCTGCTCGTTGGCGCCAATGCCGCGCTCGGCGTCTACGGGCCGCGCCCGACCAAGGGCGTTTCCGGCGGCGAGAGCGGGATGGCATGGCCGGTGATCCGCCTGCTTGCGGCCGCCCTCTTCGCCTGGTCCGCATCGCTTCTGACGCCCTTGAGCGTCCCGTCACAGCTCGGCCTCTGGGCAATCTTCGTCGTGATGGACGGGTCGGTGAGGGTCATCGTCGCCCCGTACCTGCAGAAGCTGGACCGGATCGAGCGATGGGTGCTCGTCGGCGACCAGGCGACAGCCGAACGGCTCCGCGCCTATGCGCCGCTGCGGGCATATGCCAGCATCGTCTCGACGATCGCCCCGCCGGAAGATGGCGACGACGAGGCACGATCCCGCGTTGCGACACTCGATGTGATCGACCGCTATGGCGCAGACCGTGTCGTCATCGGCACCCAGCACGCCGATGACGAGGGGCTGCTCGATCTCGTCCGCGAATTCAAGTCGATCGGCATGCCGGTCAGCATGCTCCCCAGACCTCTCGATCTGCTGGAGGCTCCGGTCGCCACCCCAAGCCAGATCGGCGGCGTTCCGCTGATCGACGTCCAAGCTCTTGCGACGCGGAGATCTGTGCCGTACTCGGGCCCCGACCGGCGTGCGGAGCGGCAAACGCGGGTCAGCGTGGTGGTCCCGGCCATGAACGAGGAGAGGAACATCGGCCACGTGCTGAGCCGGCTTCCCGACGAGATCCATGAGGTGATCCTGGTCGACGGCAACTCCGAGGACGCGACCGTGGAGGCGGCCACGCGCGCCTATCCCGGAATCCGCGTGCTGACACAGAGCGGCCGCGGCAAGGGGGACGCCTTCCGCACCGGCTTCGCCGCCGTTACCGGCAACCTGATCGTCATGCTCGACGCCGACGGCTCCGCTGATCCGGCGGAGATCTCGCGCTTCGTCGAGGCGCTCGAGTCCGGCGCGGACTTCGCCAAGGGTTCTCGCTTCCTGGAGGGCGGTGGCAGCGCCGACATCACGCGCATCAGGCAACTCGGCAACACGGTGTTGAGCGGCACCGCAAACGCCCTTCACGGCACTCATTTCACCGACCTCTGCTACGGGTACAACGCCTTCTGGGCACGCTGCCTTCCCTTCATCGCGCTCGACGTACCGGGATTCGAGGTCGAGACCCTGATCAATCTGCGCGTCGCCGGTGCCGGCATGAAGATCACCGAGGTCCCCAGCTATGAGGCAGATCGGATCTCGGGGCAGAGCAATCTGAAGACTTTCCGCGACGGCTTCCGGGTGCTGGGCACCATCCTCAGCGAGGCCCGCAGGCGTCACACAATCAGGCGGGGCCACCACCAGCCCTCACCCGCCTCGATAGAGGTCCGGGAAGCCGGAACCGCGTCGGCAGCCTGAGCGGCACGACAATCTCTCATTCCCGCTCTCCCGAGGATGGGGTGGGCGCACGGCGAAACCACTCGCTACCGTGACGCAACCGATCGTGAACAGCGTGTCCGTGGTCGTTCCGAGCTGGAGCTGGGATCGTCGCGAACAGCTCGCGCGCTGTCTGGGCGGAATCGAGCGACAGACGCTCACCCCCTCCGAGACGATCGTGGTCATCGACCATAACCCGAGGCTGCTCGAGTGGACGCGTGAGTCCTTCCCCGGCTCGAAGGTGATCGCCAACCGCCACCAGCCCGGGGTGGTCGGCGCCCGGAACACGGGGGTCGAGGCCGCGCGGGGGGAGGTCGTGGTGCTCACCGACGACGACACAGAGGCGGAGCCGACCTGGATCGAGCGGCTCGCCTCGTGCTTCGCCGACCCCAGCGTGGTCGGCGTCACCGGCGAGCTCCTGCCCGACTGGGCCGGGCCGGAGCCGGCGTGGTTCCCCTCCGAGTTCTACTGGGTGTTCGGCTGCAGCTACACGGGACTGCCGACGGAGGTCGCGCCGGTGCGCAACCCGATCGCCGCCAACATGGCGGTCCGCAGCCGGCAGCTTCGTGAAATCGGCGGTTTCAGAGAGGGCGTCGCCCCGCGCGAGATCTCCTACCGCGGCGTCGTCATCGCCGGCGGCCATGCTCTGGAGGACACCGAGCTCGGAATTCGGATCGGGAGGCGGTGGCCTGAGATGAGCTGGCTCTATCAACCCCACGCAACCGTGCGTCACGCAGTGACGGAGGAGCAGGCGACCCTGGGCTACCTGATGCGGCGCAGCTTCGAGGAGGGCTCGAGCAAGGCGCACCTCGCAGGAGAGATGGGGGCCCAGAGCGGGCTGAGCTCCGAGCGCCGCTACGTCACGATCGTCCTGCCCCTCGGGGTGGCGGGGGGCATCTGGCAGTCGTTGCGTGGCGATCGCCAAGGCGTACTCCGCTCGCTGGCGATCCTCGTCGGGTTTCTCAGCAGTGGGGTCGGATTCCTGGTCGGGGTCCTCTCCCGCATCTGGCAGCGACGGCGATGAGGGCGGGCCGCGACCGCGTGGACATGCACTTCGCGGACTTCGCGCCGATGCGCGTCGTCGAGGTGGAGCTCGGCGAGGCCCTGCCCCGGCTTGAGGCTGAAAGCGCCGAGTCGGGGGGGACATATGCAGCCGCGCTCTGCCTCGTCCGCCTCCACGGCACGCCGCTCGGATCCGTGCACGCCGAGATCCCGCCGGGAGGGCTCGACCCCGATCGGCTGGCGAGCCAGATACGGGATCAGCTGGGCGAGGAGATCGACCTGCACCTGCGGGGCGACGAGCTCGAGCCGGCCGGCCCCCTCGGCGCGAGCGGGATCCGGTCCGAGACCCGCCCTCCTTGCCTGGCCCCAATCGACGACCTCCTCCAACACGCGCCGACCGTCTCCGTCGTGATCCCCACCCGAAACCGGCCTTCCTCGTTGCTGGAGACCCTGACGAGCATTCTGCGCTCCAACTACCCGGGCGACCGCTACGAGGTGATCGTTGTCGACAACGGCTCGGGCGCCGATCAGCGAGTCAGCCTGGCCGCCGTCGAGCCCCCCGAAAACGTCCAGATACGGCTGCTCGCAGAACCCTGTCCCGGAGGCGCCAACGCCCGCAACGCGGGTCTCGACGTGGCCGGCGGAGAGTTCGTCGTTTTCTGCGACGACGACGTCCTCGTCGACCGCAACTGGATCGCCTCGCTGGCGCTGGCCCTCGAGCGCAGCCCGCGCGTGGGCGGAGCCGCCGGGCTCACCCTTCCGCGCGAGCTGGAGACCCCCGTTCAGGTCTGGTACGAGGGCTTCGCCAGCGCCAATCGTGGCCTCGAGACCCGTGTCCTCGATAGCCGCGAGCCTCCCCCCGACAGGCCACTCTTCCCGTTCACGATCGGCGACCTCGGCTCGGGAGAGAACTTTGCATTCCGTCGCGAGCTGCTGATCGCGCTCGGCGGCTTCGACCCCGATCTCGGATCGGCCACCCCGACACATGGCGGCGAGGACGTCGAGGCCATGCTGCGGGTGCTGCTGGCGGATCACCAGGTGATCTATGAGCCACGGGCGATTGTCCGGCACGCACACCTGCGCGACTTCGAGCAGTTCGAACAGCGCGTCTGGGGCTACGGGGTCGGCCTCTCAGCCTGCCTGACCAAGACCCTGGTGAAGCACCCGGAGTTGATCCCCCAGCTGATCCGCAAGCTTCCCAGGGGGCTGGCATACGCGATCTCACCCCGCTCCGCGAAGAACGTGGACAAGCCGGAGGACTACCCGGGCCACCTCACCAGGCTCGAGCTGCGCGGTATTGCCTACGGCCCGCTCGCGTATGTCCGAAGCCGTGCCCGGCGCCGACGCAATCTCGGTCCTGACCGGGATGAGCCCGGCGACCCGGGGCCAGAAGGGATGCGAGCGCTGATCGTCACCGATTCCTACTGGCCGTTGATCGGGGGTGCCAACCGCAGCATCGAACTTCTTGCACACAACCTTTCCGACCGCGGCCATACCGTCGCGATAGCCACGGCCTGGCAGGAGGGCGTGCCGTCCCTCGAGGCCCAGGACGACGTGCAGATTCACCGACTCCGCGACCTGACCAGCCGCATGCGGTGGATCTCCGAGGACCCCTACAAGCACAATCCCCCTCCATTCCCCGACCCCGAGGCCGTCTGGCGGCTGCGGCGGCTGATCAAGGAGTTCGAGCCCGACATCGTCCATTCGTACGGGTGGCTCACCCATTCGACCGCCGCCGCTCTACTCGGCAAGCGAATCCCGCTGCTGATTTCCGCCCGGGGCTACGGAAACATCTGCGCGGTGCACAACCTGGCTCGGAACGAAACAATCTGCGAGGGACCGGCGCCGGTCAAGTGCCTCGCCTGCTCCGCCAGGACCTATGGCGCCGCCAAGGGCACCGCGGCGGTCGTCGGTGTTTTCGGGTCCGGCCCACTGCTCCGCCGCAAGGTGACCGCGATCCACAGTGTCAGCCGCTTCGTGGCCCAGAAGATGGACCGCTACCTGCGCGTGGCCGGCGCGCGCAACGTGGTCATTCCCAACTTCCATGAGGACGTGGCCGGCCAGTCGGTCGACAGGGACATCCTCGATCGCCTTCCGGCCGAGCCCTTCATCCTCTACGTCGGAGCCTTCCGGCGGATCAAGGGGATCGAGGAGCTGTTCACCGCATACAGCCGGCTCGACGAACCGCCGCCGCTCGTCCTCGCCGGGACTAGGGCCCCGGACACCCCGAGCCAGTTCCCCGATGGCGTCGTCGTCCTCGAAGACGTCCCCCACGCCACGGTGATGGCGATGTGGGACCGGGCAATGTTCGGCGTCTTCCCGACCAGGATCCCGGAGGCGCTCGGAAACGTGGTCCACGAGGCGATGAGCAGGGGGCGGGCGGTGATCGGGACCAGGCCCGGCGGCCACGAGGACATGATCGACGACGGCGCCGACGGGCTCCTGGTCCCGGCAGGCGACTCGACGGAGCTCGCGGCGGCGATGTCGCTGCTGATCGAGGACGCAGCGCTACGCGATCGGCTTGGCGCAGCGGCCTCGGAGCGGGCGCGCGAATACACGCCCGAGGTTGTGATGCCCGAGATGGAGCTCCTCTACCAGCAGACGATCGCCGACTTCCGGGCGGCCGGCGCTTGAGTCGGGTCACCCGATACCCGGGCCGCGACCTGATCGCCCTCGCCGGCGCGTCACTCGTCTCGCTCGGGCTTATGGCGCTGCCCGTCGATGGCCTTGTCAAGGCCCTTCTCCTCGTCCCACTGGTCCTGTTCATTCCGGGCTATGCGCTGGCCGCCGCGATGTTCCCCGCCGCGACGCTCGGCCGCGGCGAGCGGCTCGTCTATGCCTTTTCACTCAGTGTCGGCGCCGCGGCGCTGGGCGGCCTCACCTGGCAGCTCGCCTTCGGGCTCGGGCGTTTCGGGTGGGCCGCGATCCTGACCGCGGTCACGCTCGCCTCCTGCGTGGTGGCGCATCGACGCAGAGCAGCCCTGCAGCCGGGCAGGCTCTCCACCTCGCCTCGGCTGACGGGGCTCGGCGCGGCGACTGTGGTCGGTCTCCTGGCCGCCGTCGCCCTCGCGGTCTTCGCGGTCCGGACCGCCATCGATGGGCTGCAGGACCAGCGAGCCGAATCGAACTTCACCGCACTATGGATCGTCCCGAGCGAAGATGGCGCCGGCTCGCGCATCGAAGTCGGAGTCGCGAACCACCAGAGTGCCATCCACCGCTACCGGCTCGTCGTGACCGGGGCCGGACGAACGCTCCGGGAATGGGAGGGCCGGCTCGGCGCGCGCGCACAACTGGAGCTGGGCGTCGAACCGGCCCGGATCCCGGCCGGCGCGCGATTGGTCGTATCCCTGTATCGGGACGGGGCGCTCTACCGCCGGGCCAAGCTGCAGACGGAAGTCGGTACGTGACGACCGTCGAAGTCACCGCTGCCGGTCGCGCGCAGAGGACTCGCTCGAACCCGTTTGGCGCAGCGGGCCCACTGGCCGTACTCGCCGGGGTCGGGCTCCTGATGGTCGCTTTCGGGAACAACGGGGCCCGCGAGGAAGCGGGTTCTGCGCAGGTCCTCTTTTGGGGAGGTCTGCTGCTGATCTACGCCCCGATCGCCCTCCGCCTCTTCTCCTCATCGGCTTCTCGCAGGGAGTGCATGGCGCTCTCGGTTCTCCTCGGCGGCAGCCTCTTCATCGTCAAGGTCCTCTACAACCCGACCGGCTTCATTCCGCACGACGAGATGGCGACCCTGCGGCAGACGTGGGAGCTGCTGGAAACCGGGCACTTCTTCTCTGACAACCCGGTCGTACAGGGTTACGCCGGATACCCGGGGCTCGAGGCGATCACGGCGGCGCTCACGCAGATCTCCCAGTACAGCGTGTACGTCACCGCAATGATCGTCATCGGCACTGCCCGCGTGACGCTGATGCTCGCGCTCTTCCTGTTCCTCGAGCGGGTCGGCGGCTCCCACAGGGTCGCGGCCATCGGGGTCGCCGTCTACGCGTGCAATCCGAGCTTCCTCTACTTCGACTCGCAATTTGCCTACGAGTCCCTTGCGCTGACGATCGGGGCGGCGCTGCTGCTCGTCTCGCTGCGCTGGAACGACGCCGAACCGCTCGAGCGGAGCCTGAACCGGAAGGGCCTGATTGCGGCGATGGCCGTGTTGGCAGCGAGTCTGGTGACAATCCACCATCTCACCGCCTATGCGCTGTGCGCCTTTCTCTTCATATGGGCGCTGCTGGTCCAGATCGGCCGCAAGAGCGCCTTCGGCTCGCATCTCCCCGCAACCCGTGCCCGCGACCCGTCGAGGCTGGCCGGGTTCAGATGGTTCGACGGCCCAGCCCTGCCGGCGTTGTTCGTCCTTGCCGGGGGCGCCATCTGGCTCATCTTCGTTGCCGGGGCCGTGACCAGCACCGAGCTCGGCTCGGTATTCAAGGATGCCTTCAACTCCATTGCCGACCTGATCACCGGCCAATCTGGCACCAAGACGATCTTCGGCGCCGGCCACGGCGAGACGAACACGACCGCAGCTCGCCTGTTGGGGGTCGCCTCGATCATCCCGCTGCTCTTCGTGATCCCCTTCGGCCTGCGCAGGACATGGCTGCGCAGCGATTCGAGCGCCCTCTGGCGGACGCTCTCCGCGGTCGCCCTGCTCTTCCCCGTGACACTCGGCCTCCGCCTCACGCAGGCGGGCACGGAGACTTCGCAGAGAGCTTCGGAGTTCGTCTTCGTCGGCCTCGCCTTCGTCAGCGGCCTGCTGATCGCCGAGCTTTCCCCGCCGGCGAGCTTCCGGCGCCGCGCCGCCCGGTTGATCGGGCTTGCCGCAATCGCGACTGTCGCCTTCATCGGCGGCTTCATCGTGGGCGAATCGCCGATCACACGCCAGCCCGGCCCCTACCTGGTCAGCGGCGAGTCCCGCTCCGTCAGCCCCGAGGGACTCGCCGCTGCGCGGTTCGCGGACGAGCACCTCCCTCCGCGCAGCCGTGTGCTGGTCGACCGGGTGAACGGGACACTGCTGGCCGGCCTGGGCCATCTCGACCCGGTGATCGGCTCGGTCAACGGGATCCCGGTCTCAACCGTCTTCTTCAGCCGGACCTACGAACGCAGAGACCAGGAGGTGATCAGCGAAGACGCGATCGACTACATAGTCGTCGACCGCCGCTTCATCGACGTCCCGCCCGCCTCCGACTTCTACTACGAACCCGATGAGCCGTCCGGAGGCAACCCGATCAGCCGCGAATCGGTGCAGAAGTTCGCGGCGCTTGACGGCCTCGATCGAATCTACGACAACGGGCCGATCGCGATCTACGACACCTCCCATCTCAGGTCTCGGCGCAAACCGTGAGGCGATGGATCGGAGATATCGGCGAGCGGGTTCGAGTAGCCGTCAGAACCAATCGGTCGCTGCTCAGCAATGCCGCCTCCATGGTCGGGACCGCGGTGGTCACGTCGCTGCTCGGCGCCGCCTTCTGGTGGGTCGCGACGCATCAATTCAGCAAGGACTCGGTCGGGGTCGCGAGCGCCGCCATGTCCGCCATGACGCTGCTCGGGTTCATGGCGACGGTCGGCTTGGGAACGCTGTTGATGGGAGAGCTTCCCCGCCTCGAAAGGGGCCACAGATCCGTAATCAACGCGGCGCTGCTCACGTCCGGCTCGATCGGAGCCGCACTCGGCCTTGCTTTCATCCTGGTCGCTCCCGCAGCGTCATCCAACTTCGACCCGCTGAGGGAGACCTGGGTGGCGGCGCTGGTGTTCGTGATCGGCGTCGCCCTGACCGCGCTGACGTTCGTGCTGGACCAAGCGCTGATCGGGCTGTTGCGTGGAGGCCTCCAGCTGAATCGCAACATCGTCTTCAGCGTCGTCAAGCTCGCGGCGCTGATCCCGGTCGCCGCGCTGGTCACCGGCGCCGGCCCGCAGTGGATCTACGGCACGTGGACGGCCGGAATCGCGGTCTCGATGGTCGTCCTGATCCGCTTCTACCGATCCCGCGGGGGCGACTCGCTCGGTCCGGACTTCCGGCTGCTGAGGGAGATGCGGGTTCACGCCGTCACCCACCACGCCGTCAACCTTGCCCTGCGCACTCCCGAGCTCGCGCTACCCATCGTCGTGGTCACGTTCCTCTCCGCTACGGCCAACGCGAGCTTCTACATCGCCTACATGATCACCAGCTTCATGTTCTTCGTGCCGCTTTCGCTCAGCACGGTGCTCTATGCGGTCGGCTCGGGAGAATCGAAGCGGCTCGCCGATCGCTTCAGGCTCACCGTCTACGTCTCACTCGGTTTCGGCGTCGCCTCAAACCTCGCGCTCCTCGTGCTCGGGACCCCGCTCCTCAAGATCTTCGGGGCGAGCTATGCGAGCGAAGCGAGCAACACGCTCCACATCCTTGCCCTCGACATCTTCCCCTCGACGGTGCTGACGCACTACGTGGCGCTCCGCCGGATCGAGCGGCGACTTGCGACGGCGCTTCCGGTGATCTGGGGCGGGGCCCTCCTCCAGGTCGGCGGTGGCGTGCTCGGGGCTCTGCTCGGCAGCCTCTCCGGCGTGGCGATCGGCTGGGTCGCCGGTGCCACCGTCGAGGCGATCGTGATGGCGCCGGAGGTGCTGCGGGCCCTGCGCTCCGAGCGGATAGTCGCGCCCCGGGACGGCGACTCCGAGGACAAGGCCGAGGCGATCGCTGCCTTCGAGGAGACGATCGTCGAGCGCTTCTAGGCGCTCCGCTGAGAGTTCCGGCCTCGCCTGGGCGGCAGCAAGCGAAAGCCGTGATGACGTGGCCGCGAGCGAGTGCCGCCGGCGCTGAAAGCGACCACGGAGACGCTGTAGGCGCCGCGGCGAAGGTGGCGGCTTCCGACCAGACGCGAGAGGGCGACGCGCTTGTGCCCGGCATGCTGTTCGGCCGTGAACACCAATGGCATCACCCCGCTTCTGCGGCGGTGGAGTGCGACCCGAACAATCGCGCGATGGGAGAGCCGGTAGGTGATCCGACCCCTGAGCCGGAGCCGGGTCGGTCGTCTGTTGCCCTGACCCCTCGGCGCCACCTTCGGGATGACTTCGAGGTCCTTGACGACCGGGGCTGCTTCCCCAACCGGGAGCGGCTGGTCACCGCCGTAGAGGGTCGACGCGACCACCCGGCGATAGGCGTCCAACGAAGCCTGGGAGGAGTCGACGCGCCAGTCACGCTCCTTCTCGTCGTTGAACCAGACCACCGCCGCGACGCGGGGCATCTGTTCCGGGATGGTGCGGAAGAAGGTTTCTTCGATCCATGCGGCCTTGCTGCCGCCGGACTCGCTCGAGCCGGTCTCGGCGATGATCACCGGCTTTGTGCTCAACGCCGTAACGGTCGCGTACGAGGAGGCGAAGACCTGCGAGAAGGTCTCCCAGGATTCGCCTCCCGTCGCTCCCCAGTTATAGCCGTCGAGAGCCACGTAATCGACCCATTCTTCTCCTGGGAAGAACTGGGCGAAGGGGCGCCCGCCATAGTCGACGTTGGGCGCCCAGACCCACTTCACGTTGTCGGCGCCCTCCTGGCGGAAGATCGTGACGATATGGCGCCACGCATCGACATAACTACTTGCAGTGTCGCCTTCCTTGCCGGGCCCCCAATCGCTGCTCAGCAGGTTCATCTCGTGGGCGAAGCGCAGCATCACCTCGATGCCGAGCCCCCTGACCTGATCGGCTTCCCTGCGGAAGTATTCGTCGTAGCTGCCTTCCGCTATTTCCGAGAACGAGGCGACGCCGTCGCTCGTGTACGGCTCCAGTGTGACCATCGGTGTCACGCCGCGTGCCTTCAGGTTGGAGACCTCGCTGGGGTAGAGAAGCGGCCCGGCCATGTTGCGGAAGAGCAGCAGGATGTCGGGCCGACGGCCGACCATCGACGAGTAGGCGTCAAGTTCGCTGGAGTTCCCGGGGAGATATGCGCCCAGCTGGATCGGAGCCTGCGCCGATGCGGCGACCGGACTGGCCATGGCCAGCAGGAGCAGCGCGCAGAGGGCCGCGGCCGCGACGGCAAGCCGGATTCTCTTGCGCGCGCCCGCGGCCACCCCAATCTCTCGGCGATGCCGCCCTGGGTCGGAGCTATGTCAAGGCCAACTGGACGGATATATGAGGCCGTGCCCGGCCTAGGCGAGCGAGGCGTAGGCCCTCGAGACCCGAACCCGCCGCGCAAGGCGCGACGTCTTGGCCCCGAAGGTGACCCATCCGGTCGAGCGGTAAATGGCCTCACGAGGAACCTCGAGTCGCCCCCGGCCGCGCAGGGGGGCCGTGATCCGCTCGTCGAGCGTGACCGCCGTCCGGTAGCCGGCCGCGGCGGCAAGCTCCCGCACCGTCGCGTCGTAGCTCCCGAAGGGATAGGCAAGCGAGGTGCAGGGCCGCTGCAGCGCCTCCTCGCAGGCCACGCGGGAGTCGCGAAGCTCGCTCAGCGCCCGCTCCTCGCCGATCTCGGTCAGCCGGGGGTGCGAGCGGGTGTGAGATCCGATCTCCCAGCCGCGCTCCAGGAGCCCTCGGAGCTCCTCCCAGTTCATGCATCGCAGCTCGTGCTCGTGCTCGCCCCCGACCCACTGCGCGAGCTCCGACCACGTCATCAGGCCGCCGCCGCTCGCCGGATCGGTCGGCACGAACACCGTGCCGGGCACGCCGAGTCGTTCGAGGATCGGAAGGCCCGCCTCTAGGATCGAGGCATAGGCGTCGTCGAAAGTGACGGCCATCGCCCTGCGGGGCGCTTCCCGGTCGAACGCTGCCGAGAGTTGGAGGGGGCGGTAGCCGCGCCTCAGCAGGAACCTGAGCTGCGCCTCGAGCGCAGCCGTCGAGATTGCAGCCGGGCTCGGCCAGGTGTCGCTGACCGCGTGGTAGCAGAGGACGAGCACTTCGGTCACGTGGCGCGGGTTCTCGCCCAGCCCTTCGGATATCTCCGAGCTCATCTCTCTCGCCCCGGCAGGACGCGCCGCGCGCGCCCTGCGGGCCCGGCGAAGCCAGAGGACAGCAGCCACGAGGATCGCCGCCAGCGCAACCGCGATCCCTATCGCGAGCAGCAGATAAGGACCATGGAGCTTCAGCCTCAGTTCTTCGAGGAACGAGGGGGCGCCGTACCCGCTGCCCGGCTCCGGCGGCGCCGCGGATCCCGTCGGCAGGCTCGCCGGCGTCGCGAGCAGCGTGCTGCGGGTCCCGCCGTAGCGGGGTGAGGCGATCGCCGTGCGGAAGGCAGCAAGAGCCGACGGGCTGCTATCGACCCGGAAGTCCGCCCGTGGGTCTTCGTCGTCGAACCACACGAGAGCGCGGAGATTCGGGAATGCGGGCGCCTCCCGACCGAGGGCGCTGGCGATCCATTCGGCCTTGTCGCCCCCCTCCTCGCCGGCTGCTGTCTCGGCGATCATGATCGGCTTTGACGTGAGCTTGACGATTCGGTCGTAGGTGTTGCCGAAGATCGCCGTGAAGGAAGGCCAGCCGATGTCGCCGCCCCAGCAGAAGCCGTCGATCCCGACCCAGTCGACGAACTCATCGCCGGGATAGAAGACGGAGAGGGGATGGCCGCCTCCCGCATCCTCGTTCGGAGACCAGACCCACCTGACATTGCCGGCGCCGTGGTTGCGGAAGATCCAGAAGATGCGATGCCAGGCTTCGCGGTAGAGGCGAGGCGTGTTGCCGTCGACCTGATAGCCCCAGGGATACCAGCCGCCGTTCATCTCCTGGGCGAAGCGCACCATGATCGGCTTGCCCCAGGCTGCGGCGGCTTCGGCCGACTTGCGGATGTAGCGGTCGTATCGCTTTTCGACAATTTCCCGCAGGGGGATTCCCTTGCCGGCTTCTGTCTCGGGCTCCCAGGTGACCAACGGCACCGCGCCCTCGTCCCAGACGCGTTCCAGTTCAGGCCGGTAGAACGGTTCGACGCTCCAGTTCTTGTAGGAGAGCACCATCACCGGCTGGCGCCCGACCTGCCTCCCGAAGGCGGAGACACGTCCCGGGTGATCGAAAGCGTCAGGGACGAAGACTCCGAGTGAGATCGGCGCGGCCTGGGCCGCCGCGGGCAGAAGCAGCAGGCAGGTCACGGAGACGGCGATGAGGCGGCGCGCCTGTGCCGCGGGCGGGCGGCTCACCGCGAGTGGCGGCGATCCGAACCGCCGCGCGAGAGGCGCCTTGGCGACCGCAGGAGCAGCTTGCGACTGGACGCGTAGAGGGGGGCGCTCGTCCAGCGTCGGAAGGAGCGAAGCGCGGCGAAGGACGTGTCCATACGAAGATCGCCCTTCGGGTCCGTGCCGTCGAACCAGACGACCGCCCGAAAATGACCCATGCGCGGCAGGTCGCGGCGGAGCATCAGGCGCAGCCAGCGCGACTTGCTCCCGCCGATCTCACCGCAGCCGATCTCCCCGATCATCAGCGGCCGGTGGGTGAGCCGGAGCAGGTCCTGGTAGGAGTGGGCGAAGAGGCTGCGAAACGATTTCCAGGCGAAGCGGCCGCCCCAGTTGTAGCCGTCGACCCCAGCCCAGTCGACGTAGCGGTCGCCGGGATAGAACCGCCGGAAGGGAATGTTCTCGGCGGTCTCCACGTACGGGGTCCAGACCCAGTAGACGTTGTTCGCGCCTTCGCGCCTGAAGACCCGAACGATGTGGCGCCAGGCCTTGACGAAGGAGCGAGCGTTGTTGCCGAACGCCGGCGACCACGGATACCAGGAGCCGTTCATCTCCTGGCCGAAGCGGATCATCATCGGCTTGCCCCAGCCCGCCGCGGCGCGGGCCGCGGCCCCGATGTATTGGTCATAGCGCCCGCGGGCGATCCCAGAGAGGCTGATCACCCCTCCGGAGGAGGTCTGGGGCTCCCAGGTGATCATCGGCACGGCCCCGCTGGCGCGCATCGCGTCGAGCTGCGGGTAATAGATGGGCGCCTGGTCGAAGGTCTTGAAGGAGTCGAGGATCACCGGCTTCCAGCCGACCTGCTGCGCAAAGGAGCCGATCAGCGCCGGGCTTTCGTCCGCGTGAGGGATGTAGGAGCCGAGCGACACGCGCGCCCCCAGCGATGCGGCAGGCGAGATCAGGCAAGGCGAGCAGGGTCGGCAAAAGCGCCGCCACGCCCAGAAGCGAACGCCTGCCGCTCGACCGCCTTTTGCTTGTCCTTGTAACCATTCTCAGGTGCTAACCCCGTTGCTCTCGGTACGTATCGCCATCTGCACGGCGCTGGATGAGCGAGCCCGGCGGGCAATCAAGGACGTCTTCGCGAGGAACCGGCCCCAGCCGTCGTGGCGATAGACCCCGGTCCTGATGGTCTCGAAGGGGTCTGAGCCCGGTAACAGTGGCATACACCGCCTCGGAATCGCGAGATGGCTGTCGAGGATCACGGCCGCCGCATAACCGCTGGCTTTCGCCATCTCCTTGACCCGCCGGTCGTAGCTCGAGAACGGATAGGCCAGCAGCTCGCACGACTGCTCCATCTCGCGCTCGCATTCGCGGCGCGACTCCAGCATCTCGGCGGCCGCCTCATCGTCGTCGAGCGGCACCAGGTCGGGGTGTCGGCGTGTATGGGAGCCGACCTCCCAGCCCCTGTCCCTCAACCCCCGCAGCTCCTCCCAGGTCATGCAGCCCAGCTCCTCCTCATGAGGCGTTTCGAGCCACCTCTCCATCCCCGCCCAGGCGACCGGCTCCTGGGTCGCGGCGTAGGCGGTTGGCACGAATACGGTGGCCGGGACCCCGAGCTGCGAGAGCACCGGCTGGCCCTCGCGCAACACCGAGCGAAGCGCGTCGTCGAAGGTGACGGCGAGGATCTTGCCCCTGGGACGCTCCCGAAGCGCGGCGCCAAGTGTCACCGGCCGGTAGCCGCGTCTGATCAGGAACCGAAGCTGCCCCTCGAGCCGCCGCGGCGATATCGCGAAGTCGCTCGGCCAGCGCTCGCTGACCCCGTGGTAGCAGAGGATCAAGAGGTCGTTTGGCCGGCGGATATGCCGTACGCTAGCCAGCCGCGATGAAGCCAGGCGTCCTGCTCACAGACGCGCACGCCCGCTCCACCGTCGGGACCTGCGAGTGCCTTGCCCGCGAAGGCTTCCGGGTCGGCGCGGCCACCAGCGACCCGCCGGCCCCCGGGCAGTGGTCGCGCCGCGTAAGCACCCGGCTTAGCCTGCCCGACCCCCGAGCCGAGCCCCGTCTCTTTGCGGAGCAGGTCGCCGTGGCGACGCGGGCGGGTGACTTCGCGACGGTATTGCCGGGCAGCGACGCCTCCCTCCTTGCGCTTTCCGACCACCGCGACCTGTTCGAGGACCGGGTCCGGCTTGGCCTGCCGGCGAGCAAGGTCGTCGACCGCTGCGTGAACAAGGTGACGCTGCTCGCCGACGCGGCGATGGCCGGGCTCGCCGCGCCACCGAGCGTCGTCTGTGAGGACGCCGAGGAGGCGATCTCCACGGTCGCCGGGTTTGGCTACCCAGTGCTGCTCAAGCCGCGCCAGACCGTATTCGACGACAACGGGGAGCGAAAGCAGCGCCAGTCCGCCATCGTCGAGGACGAAGCGGCTCTGCAGGCCGCGCTGCCAGAGTTCGGGCTGCCCTGCCTCGTGCAGAGGTTCGAGCCCGGCGACACGGTCTCGATCGCCGGGGTCGCCGCCGGGGACCGCCTGCTCGCGATTGCGTTCTCACGCTACGCCCGAACTTGGCCGCCCAAGGCGGGCCCGGTCTCCTCCTCGCGCACAGAGATGCCGCCAGCGGACCTGGCCACGCGAGCCGCCGACCTGATCCGACGCCTGGGTTGGCAGGGCATCTTCGAGCTCGAGTTGATCGCCCGTGCCGACGGGGGGTTTGCCACGATCGACTTCAACCCGCGCCTATATGGCTCGATTGCCCTTGCTACGCGCGCGGGCGCGCCGATCCCGAAGGTCTGGTGCGATTGGCTCCTGCGAGGGGAGGCCGACGAGTGCGCCGCCTCCGCCGGCGTCTTCTATCGCTGGGAGGAGGCGGAGGTGCGAAACCTCCTCCTCAGGCTCCGATCGGGAAGGCTTAGGGACGCGCTCGAGGTGATCCGGCCGCGACGGCCGCTCGCCCGCGCCTACCTGCGCTGGTCCGACCCGCTGCCGGCGGCGGTGATGCTGGTCCGCATGGTCAGGAGTCGCCTTGAGGACCGGCGCTCGGCAAGGGCCGAACGGCGAGCCGAGATCTCCGCCTCCAGGCGCGGCGGGGTCGCGCCGTGAGCATGGCGGCAAGCGGCACGAGCGACAGCGCCGCGAAATAGACGGCGTAGGGCATCTTCACGACACTGTCTGAGAGCGGCCAGAGGAGCGGCACGCCGGGGCCAGTCGCCACGTCCCGCATCAGGTGTGCGGAGACGCCGAAGGCGAACCCCAGCGCGATCTGGCGCTGCTCGTCGCGCTTCAGCATCGCGGCAGCCGCGAGCAGGGCCGCGACAATGGCGATGCTGTGCGTGTAGGGACGCGGCAACCCTGCGGTCATCAGCTGCGAGCCGAGAATGGCGGGCAGATGGTCGAGGTCGATGGCCACGGTCGCGATCAGCGCTGCCCCGACGAAGCGCAGCGGCGGCCGCCTGCCGGCGATGGCGGAGATCGCCAGGAGAAGCACCCCGCAGGTCGCGAGGTGGGCCGGCTCGTCGACGAAGCCGTATGTGACCGGCCCGGTCGAACCCACCAGCAGCGTCCACAGCCCATCGAGCGCTAGGACGGCAGCAATCAGCGCGAGTGCGAGCTTCGGGTCAGATCGACGCAACAGCCATTCAGTCCAGTCGCCTCTCGAGGTTGGCGAGCTGGTCGCGCAACTGCTGCGGGAGCTGGTCGCCGAAGCGGTCGAGGTGCGCCCTGACCTGCGGCAGTTGCTGCTTGAAGAGTTGGGGGTCGACCGAGAGCAGATCCGCAAGATCCTCTTCGGAGATGTCGAGTCCGTCGGTGTTGAGCTCGCCCGGAGCCGGCAGGAGCCCGATCGGCGACTCGACGGTCTCGCCGTCGTCGTCGCAGCGGCGGAAGACCCACTCGAGCACGCGGCTGTTCTCGCCGAAGCCCGGCCAGATGAACTTCCCGTCCTCATCCTTGCGGAACCAGTTGACGAGAAAGACCTTCGGCAGCTTCGCCCCCTCGCGCTCGGCGAGGCTCAGCCAGTGGCCGAAATAGTCGCCCATGTCGTAGCCGCAGAAGGGCAGCATCGCCATCGGGTCGAAGCGCAGCTTGCCGACCTCGCCGGCGGCGGCGGCGGTCGTCTCGACCGACATCGTCGCGCCGAGGAAGGTGCCGTGCTCCCAGTCGAAGGCCTCGGCGACGAGCGGCACCGTGGTCGCGCGGCGGCCGCCGAAGAGGAAGGCGTCGATCGGGACGCCGGCGGGATCCTCCCACTCGGGGGCGATGCACGGGCACTGCGAGGCAGGGGTCGTGAAGCGGGAGTTGGGGTGGGCCGCCGGGTGGTCGGACTCCGGGGTCCATTCCTCGCCGTGCCAGTCGGTCGCCCGCTCGGGCAGCTCACCGGTCATGCCCTCCCACCAGATGTCGCCGTCCTCGGTCTTGGCGCAATTGGTGAAGATCGTGTTCCGCTCGATCGTCCCCATCGCGTTCGGGTTGGTCTTGTGGCTGGTGTTCGGGGCGACGCCGAAGAAGCCGGCCTCGGGGTTGACCGCGTGCAGGCGGCCGTCCTCGCCGAACTTCATCCAGGCGATGTCGTCGCCGACGGTCTCGGCGGTCCAGCCCTCGAGGGTCGGGATCAGCATCGCCAGGTTCGTCTTTCCGGACGCCGACGGGAAGGCACCGGTCACGTACTTGACCTCGCCGCTCGGCGAGGTGAGTTTGAGGATCAGCATGTGCTCGGCCATCCAGCCCTCGTCGCGGGCCATCGCCGAGGCGATCCGCAGCGCGAAGCACTTCTTGCCGAGCAGCGCGTTGCCGCCGTAGCCGGACCCGAACGACCAGATCTCCCGCGTCTCCGGGTAGTGGACGATGTACTTGTCGTCGGCGTTGCAGGGCCACGGAACATCCACCTGCCCCTCGGCCAGCGGCATCCCTACCGAGTGGACGCAGGGGACGAACTCGCCGTCATCGCCGAGGACCTCGAGCGCAGCCTTGCCCATCCGGGTCATGATCCGCATCGAGGTCGCGACGTAGGCGGAGTCGGTGAGCTGGACGCCGATATGGGCGATCGGCGAGCCGAGCGGGCCCATCGAGAAGGGCACCACGTACATCGTCCTGCCCTTCATGCAGCCATCGAAGAGGCCCTTCAGGGTCTCCCGCATCTCGGCGGGATCGCGCCAGTTGTTGGTCGGCCCGGCGCCCCGCTCGGTCTCCGAGCAGATGAAGGTCCGGTCCTCGACCCGGGCGACATCGCTGGGGTCTGAGAGGGCAAGGTAGGAGTTCGGGCGCTTGGCGTCGGAGAGGCGCTCGAAGGTCCCGGCCTCGACCAGGCCCTGCGCGAGCGAGTCGTACTCCTCGGCCGACCCGTCGCACCAGTGGACGGCGTCGGGCTTGGTCAGATCTGCGATCTCCCCGACCCAGTCGAGGAGCTTTGCGTGCGTGGTCGGCGCTGTGGCCGCGGTGGTCTGGCTCATTTTTTGCACTCTATCCACCGGCGCTGAGGTTGATATCGCCGGACTTGATTTCGACGAGCGTGAGGTCCGCTTCGTCGTTCCGTATCAGTAGAACGGCGGTTTCCTTCTTTCCCTTCTGCGGAAAGATCGTGCACTCGAACTTGGTCTTCGGCTTGACCTCGATTCCGGAGGGGCAGTCGACGGACTTCACCTTCTCCCCGCGGGAGGTTTCGACTTCGTGTTTGAGCTGTTCCTCGAGCTTGACGTCGTCGACGACCGTTTCGCCGCAGGCGCCGAGGGCCAGCGCTGCCGCCGCCAGCCCGGCGAGGGCGATGAGGCGAAGCGGAGTTCTCAATTTCCTTCCCTTCAATGCGGTCGTCCCTGGCGGGAAGTATCCCAGGGCCTTTCGGGTAGGGTTCCGCGCCGCGCATGCGCTTCTACGAGTACGAGGCACGCAGGATCGTCGAGCTGGCGGGGATTCCCGTCACCGAGTACGGCTTCTGCACGACTCCCGAGGAGGCCCGCGAGGCGGCCGCCAAGATCGACGGCCCCGTCGTCGTCAAGTCCCAGGTCCTGAGCGGTGGCCGGATGAAGGCCGGCGGGGTCAAGTTCGCCGACACCCCCGATGAGGCGGCCGGGCACGCCGAGGCGATCCTCGAGCTCGAGATCGGCGGCCAGCTGCCGCGCGGGGTCCTGGTCGACCCGAAGGCCGAGGTCAAGCAGGAGTACTACGCCGGGGTCGTCTGGGACGGGACCGCGAAGCGGCCGCTGATGCTGTTCAGCGACATGGGCGGGATCGACATCGAGGAGGTCGCCGAGACCCACCCCGACCATGTCGGCCGCGGCCACGTCTCGAACCTGCTCCCGATCGCCGACTTCGAGGCCAAGCAGGTCGTCGCCGCCACCGGCGTCAGCGGCTCGCACCTGAACCGGGCGACCCCGGTCCTCGCCCGCCTCGCCCGCCTCTTCCGCGACAACGACCTGACCCTCGCCGAGATCAATCCCCTCGCAGAGCTCAGCGACGGCAGCTTCGTCGCCCTCGACGCCCACATGGAGATGGAGAACGAGGCGGTCGGCCGCCAGAAATCCCTCCTCCGCAAGCGGCTCGAGATCGACGAGGACGACACCCGCGAGACCTACGAGCCGTCCGACTTCGAGCGCAACGTCGCCGCGATCGACGCCGCCGACCACCGCGGCGTGATCCAGGGCAAGGACCACGGCTTCGAGGGCAACCTCGGCCTCGTGATCGGCGCCGGCGGCGGCTCGCTGACGCTGACCGACGCGGTCCGCAGCCAGGGCGGCAGGCCGGCCAACTACTCGGAGATCGGCGGCAACCCGTCGGTCGCGAAGGCCTGCGGCTTGGCCAAGGAGGTCCTCGAGAAGGAGGGCGTCGAGAAGATCGCCGTGATGATGTCGATCGTCTCCAACACGCGGGTCGACATCGTCGCCCGCGGTGTGATCAAGGCCTGCCTCGAGCTCGGCAAGGACCCCGCCGAGACGATCGCGATCTTCCGCATCCCGGGCGCCTGGGAGGAGGAGGGCTTCAAGATCCTCGACCGCTACGGGGTCGAGTACTGCGACCGCTCGGTCTCGATGTGGGAGGCCGCGGGACGCGCCGTCGCCAAGATCCAGGGAACATCATGAAATTCCGATCGCCTGCTCGGCTCTCACTCGCTCGAAATCACACAACCGGAAGCCATGCTCGCTCGGTTCCGCGGTCGCAGGCGATCGGGTGGGTGGTACCTCGATGAGCATCCTGCTGACCAAGGAGACGACCTTCATCGTCCAGGGGATAACCGGGCGCGAGGCGGTCAACCTGACCAGGGAGTGCCTCGACTACGGCTCGAAGGTGGTCGGCGGCGTCACCCCGGGGCGCAAGGGCCGCGAGGTCCACGGCGTGCCTGTCTTCGACACGGTCGGCCAGGCGGTCGAGAACCACGGCGGACCGGTGGACGGCTCGGTCGTCACCGTCCCCCCCGCCTTCACCAAGGACGCGGTGCTGGAGGCGATCGAGAACGGGATCAAGCTGATCGTCATCGTCACCGAGCGGATCCCGCGCCGCGATGTCGCCCAGATGGTCGAGCTGGCGGAGATGCGGGGGGCGCGGATCATCGGCCCCAACTGCCTCGGCCTGATCGTCCCCGAGGTCTGCAAGATGGGCGGGATCGGGGGCCCGGCGAAAGACGCCGCCAAGGCCTACGCGCCGGGCCCGGTCGGGGTGATGAGCCGCTCGGGCGGGATGACGACCGAGATCTCCTCCTCGCTGACCCAGGCCGGGCTCGGCGTCTCGACCGCGGTCTCGATCGGCGGCGACGCGATCATCGGCTCGACCTACGCCGAGCTGATGCCCTACTTCGAGGCCGACGAGCAGACCGAAGCGATCGTCATCTACACCGAGCCGGGCGGCCGGATGGAGGCCCAGCTCTCGGAGTGGGTCGCCGAGAACGACTCGCGCCTGCCGATCGTCGCCTTCATGGCCGGCAAGTTCATGGACGACGAGGAGATGAAGGGGATGAGCTTCGGCCACGCGGGGACGATCGTCGAGGGCAAGGAGGACACGGCGACGGAGAAGATCGCCCGCCTCGAAGCCGCCGGAATCCGGGTCGTCGAGCGGATCGACGAGATCCCCGACGCCGTCAAGGAAAAGCTTGGGGTGACGGCCTGATGGCCGAGGCGCTGACCAGGGTCTTCATCGACGTCGAGGTCGACGGCTCGGTCGCCGCCGACGCCGAGCTCGCGGCGAAGCTCGAGGAGGTCTGCCCGGTCGACATCTTCAGGGCCGGCGACTCGGGAGTCGAGATCGTCGCCGAGAACCTCGACGAGTGCGTCCTCTGCTACCTCTGCGTCGACGCCGCGCCCGAGGGCGCGGTCCGCGTCATCAAGCTCTACGAGCAGTAGGCGCTGTTATCCAGAGAGCGTTAGGGCCCAAGCAGGGCGGCTGGAACAACGCCTATGCCGTCCGGACGCCGATAGGCGGCATTTCCTGTTGTGATCACGACGCCGTCCAGAAATTCTTCACCAAGTTCTCCGCTGAGCCACTTGAGATGTCTCAGATCCCCCTCCGAGACAGTTCGCGCCAACTTGACCTCAATTGCCACAACCCCGCCATCAGCACGCTGAACGATTAGGTCGACCTCTCTATTCCCCGAGTGGGTCCTCAGGTGCCCGACATGCGCCTCCGCGTTTTGGGCATAGACTCGCACGGAGAGTGTGACCAGGGACTCGAAAAGTGCTCCGAGCAACGTTCCATCCCGCGGTATGGCCGGCCCGGGGTCTCGCCCGTCAAGCAGCCCAGATGCGGTCGCACCGAGAAGTCGCGCAGCTAGCGCGGGGTCTGCGAGCTGATGCTTGGGTGCGCCAGCAAGCCTCGACAAGTGGCTGCGGGTTGGTTTCCACGCCGGAACCGGATCGAGTATCCACAAGCGTTCAAGGATGCTTCGATAGGGCCTGGCGGCGTCCCGGCTCGGCTTTTCTCCCTCCCCCCCGTTGCGGCATCCCTGATCTTCTCGAAGGATGTCGTTGTGGAGGATGCTGCGGCATACGCCGCCATCCATCGCCGCAGCCCCATTGGATTGCGGAGCTCATGTCCCAGCTCGGCGAAGTCGCGATCCACAATTCGAGCGAGGTAGCTATCGAGTTGAAGGCGGAGTGCTCGATCGGAGAGTCTTCTAATTGCGGGGAACCCTGACGAGACAATCTCCTCTGCGTAGGCCTCAAGGGTGATCTCGGTCTCCCCAAAGAGGTCAGGCCTGGATCCGTTCAGCAGGTCGCCAACGGATACCGTGCCGTCCATTCCTTCTCGCTCGTACAGTGAGAGTGGCCGCATATGAATCCTTGGGATTCGCGCGGCGCCGGAATGTTTCCCCGGGTTCTCTGGAGAGGCGGATCCGGTCAGTAGGAATTGACCGGGTTTTGCTCCCGCGTCGACGGCACGACGGACAAGATCCCATGTCTCAGGTAGGAGCTGCCACTCGTCTATCAGGATTGGCGGAATCGCCTCTACTAAGCGTTTGGGGTCAGCCTTGGCCAGTGCCAAACGGTTTGGGTCGTCAAGCGCATGGACGGTTCGAGCGCGTCGAGAAGCTGTCTCTGTCTTTCCAACCGCCTTCGGCCCCTCGATCGCAATTGCGGGCAATGACCGAAGCAAGTCGTCTAACTCCTTGTCCAGTACGCGGGATTGGTAGGCCATTTCGTTAGATAGCATACCATTTCGCAGCTCGCTAATCGTCTGTTTCGCAGCACGCTAATCGTCTGTTTCGCAGCACGCTAATCGTCTGTTTCGCAATGATGGCCAACGCGAACCATCAATACGATCGGAAGTCGATCGAACCTCTGCGTCGACGCCGCGCCCGAGGGCGCGGTCCGCGTCATCAAGCTCTACGAGCAGTAGGCGCGGCGGGATCCGTCGCGGCGGCGATCGCATCGTCGCGGAGCCCATCGGGCAGAACGACCATCGCGCGCAGATCCTCGAGCGCGCGGTGGTTCCCCGTCACCCGCACATCGCTCACCGCCTCCTCGCCCGCGACCAGCAGCGCGAGGACGTCGCGCGGCGTGCCCTCCAGGGTGAGGTCGGGCTCGTGGGCCTCGCCGCGCTCGGCGATGACGGCGCCGGCGCCGATCCGCAGCATGAAAGGGCGGCCCTCGCTGATCAACTGGACCGTCATCGCCGCGTCCCCGGGCGGCTGCAGGAGCACCCGCAGCGAGTTCGGCAACCAGGAGGGTTCGAGCGCCGAGACCTCCTCCACTTGGAAGAAGTTCATGCCCCAGCGGCCGAGCTCGAGCAGCGGCCCGTCGAGCCGGCGGCCGAGCTCGGTCAACTCGTAGACGACTGCCGAGGCGGGCGGGCCGAGCTCGCGGCGACGGACTATCCCGTCGGCCTCCATGTCGCGCAGCCGCCGGGTCAGGACGTCGGTCGGGGCACCGCCCACTCCCCGCGCCAGATCGGAGAAGCGCTGGGGGCCGAGCAGGAGCTCGCGGACGATCAGCAGCGACCAGCGCTCGCCGATCCGGTCGAGGGCACCGGCGACGCTGCAGGCCTGTCCGTAGTGGCGTCGGGCCATATCCCGTCTCACTCTAACAAAGTGTGATTTGGTTCACAAAGCGGGCACTTTGAATTCTGGTACGCTCGCCGCGCGTGACGCGGGTCGCCAACCTCACCTGGAAGCACCCGAAGGCCGTCCTCGGCGCGATCGGCGTCTTCATGGTCCTCGCCGCGATCCTCGGCCACGACGTCGAGAGCCACCTCAAGGCCGCCGGATTCACCGACAGCTCCTCCGAGAGCGAGCGCGCGACCCGCCTCCTGACGGACTCCCTCGGTTACGACCCCAACCCGGCGATCGTGCTCGTCGTCCGCAACCCCGGCGGCGGGCGGCTGAACACCAGAGCGCCGCTGGTGCGGCGCGAAGTGGCGCGGCTCAGCCGGGGTATGGAACGGGCGCCGTACGTCGGCCACGTCGTCAGCCCGCTCGCCGACCCGCGGGCCCGGGGGCTCGTCGCCCGCGACGGCGAATCGCTGACGATCGCCGGCTACCTCTCCACGACCGAAATCGAGGACGCCGGCGGCATCGCCTCCGAAGGGGTCGAGCCGGTCGTCGAATCGAGCCGGCTCGACGTCGGGATGGCCGGCTTCGCCCCCGGCTTCAACGACACCAACGACCAGACCCGCAAGGACCTGACGACCGCCGAGTTGATCGCTTTCCCGATCCTCGCCCTGTTCCTGCTGTTCGTCTTCCGCGGCGTCGTCGCCGCCGCGATCCCGCTGTTGATCGGCGGGGTCTCGATCGTCGGCACCCTGCTGGTCCTGCGGATCATGTCGACCGTCACAGACACCTCGCTCTTTGCGCTCAACATCACGACGGGGCTGAGCCTCGGCCTCGCCGTCGACTACGCCCTGCTTCTGGTCTCGCGATATCGCGAGGAGATAGGCCGCGCCGGTGCGTCGCGGGAGGCGCACCGGCGCACCGTCGAGACCGCCGGCCGGACCGCGGTCTTCTCCGGCCTCACCGTCGCGGCAGCGCTGGCGGCGCTGGTCTTCATGCCGCAGCGCTTCCTCTACTCGATGGCCGTCGCCGGCGCCTCGGCGGCGATCTTCTCCTCGCTGATCGCGATCCTCGTCGTCCCATCGCTGCTGGCCCTCCTCGGGACCCGGATCGACGCCCTCTCGATCAGGCGCGGCCCCGCCGTGTCCGATGAGTCAGACGGTTGGTACCGCCTGGCGCGCGGCGTGATGCGACGCCCGGTCGCCGTCGCCGTCGGCAGCGCGGCGCTGATGCTGGCGGCGGCGACACCGCTGCTGTGGTCGACGCTGACCGGGCCGAGCGCGGAAGCGGTGCCGCCGAACGTGCCCTCCTACGACGCCTACAAATACCTCGACGCGCACTACCCGCGCGCCCTGACCGAAGCGGTCACGATCACCGTCGACGGCAGAGCCTCGGGGCCCGAACTGGCCGCGTTCGAGCGCAGAATGCTCGCCATCGAAGGGGTCGTCCAGGCGTCCCCGTTCGTGCCCGCACGCAGGGGGGTCGCCTACGCCAACCTCGGCCTCGAAGAACCGGCGCTGAGCGGCGGCTCCCAGGACGTGGTCAACGAGATCCGCGACCTGCAGCCGCCCGGCACGGCCGCGGTTCTCGTCTCCGGCAACACCGCCGGGTTCCTCGACCTCAAGGCGAGCCTCGCCGCCCACGCGCCGCTGGTGGTCGGGATCGTCGCCCTGACCACCCTGGTCATCCTCTTCCTCCTCACCGGGTCGGTGCTGCTGCCGGTGAAGACGCTGGTGATGAACACGCTGACCCTGAGCGCGACGCTCGGCATCCTCGTCCTCGCCTTCCAGGAAGGGTTGCTCGACGGGTTGATGAGCTACACCGGCCCGGCGGCGATCGAGACCGTCAGCCTCGTCTTCCTCTTCGCCGTCCTCTTCGGGCTGGCCACCGATTACGCGGTGCTGGTGATGGCCCGGATCAAGGAACGCCACGACCTCGGCGACAGCAACGAGGACGCCGTCGCGACCGGGATCGCCCGCACCGGCCGCGTCATCACCGCCGCGGCGGTGGCGATCGCGATCGTCTTCTTCGCCTTCAGTGTCAGCTCGGTCTTCTTCGTCAAGCAGATCGCGATCGGGATGGCGGTCGGGGTGCTGATCGACGCGACGATCATCCGCGCCCTCCTCGTCCCCTCGCTGATGCGCCTGTTCGGGGAGTGGAACTGGTGGGCGCCGTCCCCCCTGCGCTGGGTGCATCGCCGCTTCGGCTTCTCCGAGGTCTGAGCCGGCTCGCATCCTGAGTGAGTTCGATCACATTACTTTTATATAAATTTATAGTCGGGTAACGTTCAGGCGATGGCGGCGGCGCCGACACCCCGCACCCGGCTCTCGCGGGCCGACCGGATGGAGCAGACCCTCGAGGTCGCCCACGACCTCTTCGCCGAGCGCGGGTTCGCGGCGGTGACGATGGACGACATCGCCGCCGAGGTCGGGGTCACCAAGCCCCTCCTCTACAACTACTTCGGCAACAAGGAGCGGCTCTACGTCGCCTGCATGGAACGGGCGGGCGATGCTCTACTCGCGACGATCGAAGAGACGGTCCGCCCCAGCTCCAACCCCGGTGACCTCCTCAACGATGGTCTGCGGGCCTTCTTCGCGTTCCTCGACGCCGACCGCGACGCCTGGGCGGTCCTCTTCGACGAGACCCTGCCGCAGAGCGGGGTCGTCGCCGACCGCGTCGCCGACTACCGAGGCCGTGTCCTCGACCTGGTCGCGGAATCGCTCCTCGCCCAGCTTCCGCCGCGACGGCGCAAAGCCGCCAGCACCGAGGTCGAGGCCCTTTCCACCGCGCTGATGGGCGCGGCCGAGGCGCTCGCCCGCTGGTGGCTGCGGACCGAGGCCGTCTCCGCCCAGGAGGCGGCCGAGCTCCTGATCTCGACGATCGAGCCCGGCCTCCGCGCAAGGTCCTCCAAATCGAAATCGAAAGGTGATCGCAGTTGATCGACAAACCCCGCAGGGTCGCCGTCCTCGGCGGCAACCGGATTCCCTTCGCCCGCTCTGACTCCGCCTACGCGCACGCGTCCAACCAGGACATGCTCACCGCCGCGCTCGACGGCCTGATCGACCGCCACGGCCTCGAGCGGGAGACGCTCGGCGAGGTCGCCGGCGGCGCGGTGCTCAAGCACTCCCACGATCGCGACCTGACCCGCGAGAGCGTGCTCAGCACCCGCCTCGCGCCGGAGACCCCCGCCTACGACGTCCAGCAGGCGTGCGGGACCGGGCTCGAGACGACGATCCTGGTCGCCAACAAGATCGCCCTCGGCCAGATCGACGCCGGGATCGCCTGCGGCGCCGACACCACCTCCGATGCCCCGATCGGCCTCAACGAGCAGCTCCGCGAGACGCTGCTCGAGGCGAACCGGCAGCGCTCGACGGCCGGCAAGCTGAAGGCGCTGACCCGAGTCCGCCCGGGGCACGTCGTCCCCGCGATCCCCCGCAACGAGGAGCCGCGGACCGGCCTCTCGATGGGCGAGCACTGCGCGATCATGGCGACCGAATGGGACATCGGACGAGACGAGCAGGACGAGCTCACGGTGAAGAGCCACAGGGCACTCGCCGACGCCTACGAGCGCGGTTTCCTCGAGGACCTGACGACCCCCTACCTCGGCCTCGAGCGCGACCAGAATCTGCGCCCCGACTCCGATCTCGAGAAGCTGGCGAAGCTGAAGCCCGTCTTCGGCGGCTCCGAGGGGACGATGACCGCCGCCAACTCGACCCCGCTGAGTGATGGCGCCTCCGCGGTCCTGCTCGCCTCCGAGGAGTGGGCGGCCGCCCACGACCTGCCGGTCCTCGCCTACATCACCGAGGCCCAGACCGCGGCGGTCGACCACGTCCACAGGGGCGAGGGGCTGCTGATGGCGCCGGCCTACGCGATGCCGCGGATGCTCGACCGGGCGGGGCTGCGGCTCGACGAGTTCGACTACTACGAGATCCACGAGGCCTTTGCCGCCCAGGTGCTCTGCACGCTGAAAGCCTGGGAGGACCCCGAGTTCTGCCGGGAACGACTGGGCCTCGACGCGCCGCTCGGCGCCATCGACCGCGCCAGGCTGAACGTCAACGGCGGCTCGCTCGCGGCAGGGCACCCCTTCGCCGCGACCGGGGGGCGGATCGTCTCCGGGCTCGCCAAGCAGCTCAGCGCGGACGGCGGCGGCCGAGGTGTGATCAGCATCTGCGCCGCCGGCGGCCAGGGCGTCGTCGCGATCCTGGAAGGGGCCGGGAAATGAGCGACCGGTACTCGCAGCTCGTCAACGCGCCGATCGCCTCGACGCTGGCAAGGCAGCTCGGGCTTCCGCAGCCGGTCGAGCTCGACCGTCACCGGCCCGGCGCCCCGGTGATCGCCGGCCAGGTCCTATCCGGGTCGGCGCCCGAGGGCAGCTTGATCAAGCACGCGCGCGCGGTCCTCGACCAGATCGGGGTCGAACGCGGCGGCGCCGAGGGCAGGGTGAAGGCGCTCGTCTTCGACGCCTCGGGCATTTCCGACTCGACCGAACTGGTCGAGCTTCAGCGCTTCTTCTACCCCGCGGTCGGCCGGCTCGAACGCTGCGGCCGAGTCGTCGTCCTGGGGACCGAGCCGCGCGAGGCGGGCTCGACCAGGGCGCAAACGGCGCAACGGGCGCTCGAGGGCTTCACCCGATCGCTGGCGAAGGAGATCGGCGGCCGCGGCTCGACCGCGCAGCTCGTCCTCGTCTCCCCGGGCGGCGAGGAACAGCTCGCATCGACGCTGCGATTCCTGCTCTCCCCCCGCTCGGCATACGTGTCGGGCCAGGTCGTCCGCGTCGGCCCAGGCGTCGCCGAGACGCCCGACCTCGACTGGGAGCGCCCGCTCGAGGGACGGCGGGCGCTGGTCACCGGCGCCTCACGCGGGATCGGCGCCGCGATCGCCGAGACGCTCGCCCGCGACGGCGCCCACGTGATCGGGCTCGACATCCCACCGGCCGCCGAGGAGCTCCGCAGGCTGACCGACGAGCTCGGCGGCGAGGCGCTGGAGCTCGACATCACCTTCGAGGACGCGCCGGCGCGGATCGCCGACGGAGTCGGCGAGGGCCTCGACGTCCTCGTCCACAACGCCGGCGTCACCCTCGACCGGACGATCGCGAAGATGCCCGAGGAGCGCTGGACGAAGCTGATGGAGATCAACCTCTCGAGCGAGGAGCGGATAAACGACGCGCTTCTCGACCGCGGCCTTCTCCGGCCCAACGCCCGCGTCGTCTGCGTCTCCTCGATGTCGGGGATCGCCGGCAACTCGGGCCAGACGAACTACGCGACCTCGAAGGCGGGTGTGATCGGGGTGGTCGAGTCGATGGCCCCCGAGCTTGCCGGCCGCGGGGCGACGATCAACGCCGTCGCGCCGGGCTTCATCGAGACGAAGATGACGGCGGCGATGCCGTTCGGCCCGCGCGAAGCGGGCCGCCGGCTCAGCAGCCTCTCGCAGGGCGGGCTGCCGGTCGACGTCGCCGAGACGATCGCCTGGTTCGCGAGCCCGGCCTCGACCGGCGTCAACGGCAACACGGTCCGCGTCTGCGGCCAGAACCTCCTGGGGGCCTGACGGCATGCCCAGACGCACGCTGGATAGCCCACCCAGCATCCTGCCCCTCTACGCCAGAGCGGCGGCGCCGATGATCCCCGGCGCCTCGCTGCTGCCGGGGATCCCCGGCGGCGGCGGCGAGATTCCCGAGCTCGACCTCGAGCTGGCCGGGGTGACCACCGATTCGGAGCGGGTGGCCGCCTACGCCAAGGTCTGCGGGTTCGCGCTCCGCGACCACCTCCCCCCCACCTACCCGCACATCCTCGCCTTCCCGCTGCAGATGGCGGTGATGGCCGACGGCAGCTTCCCGTTCGGCGCCGTCGGCCTGGTCCACATCGAGAACTCGATCACCCAGCACCGGCGGATCGGGCTCGACGAGGAGCTTCGGATCACCGTCCGCCCGACCGGCCTCGAGCCGCACCCGAGCGGCCGCACCTTCGGCCTTATCACCGAGGCCTGGGCCGGGCGCCAGAAGGCCTGGGAGGAGGTCAGCACGATGCTGCGGCGCGGTGGTGGGGAGAAGTCTGGGGGGAGGGGCCCGCGCGAGGAGCCCGACGCGGATCTCACGGTGAGCGCGGAGTGGCGCCTCGGCGGCGACCTCGGCCGCCGCTATGCCGCCGTCTCCGGCGACCGCAACCCGATCCACATGCACGCCTGGACCGCGAAGCCGCTCGGCTTCAAACAGGCGATCGCGCACGGGATGTGGACCAAGGCCCGCTGCCTGGCAGCTCTGGATAGCCGACTCCCCGACGCCTTCCGCGTCGAGGTCCGGTTCCGCAAGCCGATCTTCCTGCCGGGCCGGGTCGGGTTCCTGACCGACGCCGAGGACGAGAAGGAGATCGCGTTCGCGGTCCGAGACGCAGGGCGGCAGACCCCACACCTCGATGGCCGCGTCAAGCCGCTCCAGGCCAAACCGAGAACCGAGAGGAAGAGGGACCATTGAACGGAAACGGCAACAGCGCCAGCGCCGGTGACCGCGGTATGGGCATCGCCCTTCGCGGCCTCAACAAGCTGGCCGGATCGAGCCTGCTCGACCGGATCGGCATCCGCAAGCGGTTCGAGCGGATGGTCTTCACGACGACGAAGGGCGGATTCCGCTCGGCGACGACCGCCGCCCGCACCTTCAAGGCCGCGCAGAAGCTCGGCAAACCGGCCCGCCAGAAGACCGGCAGGGCGCGCGACCTCTTCGACCTCAGCCCGGACGACGAGCAGCAGATGTTCCAGGAGGCGGTCCGCGACTTCGCCGGCGAGAAGGTCCGCCCAGCCGCCTCGGAGGCGGACGCGGAACGGACGACGCCGCCCGAGCTGCTGGCGCAGGCGAACGAGCTCGGAGTCAACATGCTCGGCGTCCCCTCCGAGCTCGAAGGGGTGATGGAGGAGCAGTCGGCCGTCGGCAGCGTCCTGATCGCCGAGGCCCTCGCCCACGGTGACATGGGGATCGCCTACGCGACCCTCGCCCCCGGCGCGGTCGCGACCGCGATCGGCCTCTGGGGCACGGCCGAGCAGGAGTCGACCTACCTTCCCGCCTTCACCGGCGAGGAGACACCTGCGGCGGCGCTCGCGATCCTCGAGCCCAGGGCCCTATTCAACCCGCTCGAGCTCGACACCAAGGCCCGCAGCGACGGCAGCGATTGGGTGATCGACGGGACGAAGTCCTTGCTCGCGCGGGCACAGGAGTGCGAGCTCTTCATAGTCGCCGCCGAGGCAGAGGGGATCGGCCCGGCGCTGTTCCTGATCGAGTCCGGCGGAGACGGCCTCGCGATCGAGGACGAGCCGGCGATGGGGCTGCGGCCGGCGGCCACCGGCAGACTGATCCTCGACGGCGCCCGCCTCCCCGCCGGCGCCCTGATGGCCGAGGGCGAGGCGGCCGCCTACGCGGAGTGCGTCCAGCGGGCCAGGATCGCGTGGTGCGCGCTTGCGGTCGGCACCTCGCAGGCGGTCCTCGACTACGTCATCCCCTACGTCAACGAGCGGACCGCGTTCGGCGAACCGATCTCCAACCGCCAGGCGGTCGCATTCGCGGTCTCCAACATCGGGATCGAGTCCGACGGGATGCGGCTCGTCACCTACCGCGCCGCGAGCCGCGCCGACCAGGGCAAGGAGTTCGGCCACGAGGCCGCCCTGGCGCGGCGCCTGAGCGCCGCCAAGGGGATGCAGATCGGGTCCGACGGAGTCCAGCTCCTCGGCGGCCACGGCTTCGTCAAGGAGCACCCGGTCGAGCGCTGGTACCGAGACCTTCGGGCGGCGGGCGTGATGGAGGGCGCCCTGCTCGTCTAGGAGGACAGAGAGCGAAAGGCAAGACGATGATCAACCTGGAGACACCGAAGAAGCTCAAGCCGCTGATCGGCCAGGCGCACCAGGTCGCGACCGAGGTTCTGCGGCCGATCTCGCGCAAATACGACTCCGAAGAGCACGCCTACCCGAAGGAGCTCGACATGCTCGCCGCGGTCATCGAGGGCGTCAACGAGGGCGGCGAACTCGCAGGCGCAGGCGCAGGCGGCGTCAAACGGGACTCCGAGAACGGCGCCGAGGAAGGCAATCGCAACGGCTCCAACCTGGCGACCGTCCTCAGCATTATGGAGATGTGCTGGGGCGACGTCGGCCTCACCCTGACCCTGCCCAACCAGGGGCTGGGCAACTCGGCGATCGTCTCGGTCGCAAGCGAGGAGCAGCTCGAGCGCTATGGGGGCAGGTGGGCGGCGATGGCGATCACCGAGCCCGAGGCGGGCTCGGACTCGGCCGCGATCCGCACCACCGCCGAGCTCGACGGCGACGAGTACGTCCTCAACGGCGAGAAGATCTTCGTCACCTCGGGCGACCGGGCCGACCTGATCGTGGTCTGGGCATCGCTCGACCGCTCGGTCGGGCGAGCGGCGATCAAGTCGTTCATCGTCGAGCGCGACAACCCAGGCCTGAAGCTCGACCGGCTCGAGCACAAGCTCGGGATCAGGGCCTCCGACACCGCCAACTTCATCCTCCAGGACTGCCGGGTGCCGAAGGAGGCGCTGCTCGGCAGTCCCGAGATCGACACCAAACGGGGATTCGGCGGCGTCATGCAGACCTTCGACAACACCCGGCCCCTGGTCGGGGCGATGGCGGTCGGGGTGACCCGCGCCGCGCTCGAGGAGACGCAGCGGCTGCTGACCGAGGCCGGGGTCGAGATCGACGACGCGACGCCCGCTCTCTCGCAGTCGGCGGCCGCGGCCCGCTTCGGAGAGATGGAGGCCGACTACGAGGCGGCACGGCTGTTGACGATGCAGGCCGCCTGGATGGCCGACAACTCGAAGCCGAACTCGCTTCAGGCCTCGATGGCGAAGGCGAAGGCGGGGCGCACATGTGTCGACGTCACCCTCGGCTGCGTCGAGCTATGCGGAAGCGTCGGCTACGGCGAGAACGAGCTGCTCGAGAAGTGGGCGCGGGACGCGAAGATCCTCGACCTTTTCGAGGGCACCCAGCAGATTCAGCTGCTGATCGTCGCCCGCCAGCTGCTCGGCAAGAACTCCTCTGAACTGAGGTAGTCACCCGACGAGCGCCGGACGGCCGCGGTTCGGCAGACTGCCGCTCGTGAACTTCATCGAGGACGTCGTCGAAGCGTTCCCGGCCGCGCGCAGGGCCCTGATCGAGGTCGACGCCGAGGGCGAGACGCACGTCCACCACTTCGGCGAGCTGTTCGCGCGCTCGGCCGGGCTGTCGGGCGCCTTCGCGGCGCGCGGGGTCAAGCGCGGCGACGTCGTGATGACCCTTGTCGGCAGCCGGGTCGAGTGGGTCCTGGCGATGCTCGCCTGCTTCCGAATGGGGGCGGTGGCGCTCCCGTGCAATCCCCAGCTGCGCCGCAAGGACCTCGAGCTGCGGGCGGCGGCGGCGGGGCCGAAGCTCGCGGTCGGCGAGGAGCGCTACCTGGGCGAGCTGCCCGACGGCCTCCCCTACATGGAGATGGCAGACGTCGCCCGCGTCCTCGATGAGGACTCGGCGCAGGAGACGCCCGCCGCCGCCGCCGACCTCGCCGCCGCCGACCCGGCGGCGATCGTCTTCACCTCGGGCACGACCGGGACGGCGCGCGGGGTCCTCTACCCGCAGCGGTACCTGCGCGGCCAGCGCTGCCAGGCCGAGCACTGGTTCGGCTCCCGGGACGGCGAGGTCGCCTGGTGCACGGCGGCGCCCGGCTGGTCGAAGTCGACCCGCAACGCGTTCGTGGCCCCCTGGCTGACCGGCGCGGTCGCCGTCCTCCACGACGGCCGCTTCGACCCCGACGAGCGGCTCCGGCTCTGCGCCGAGCTCGGCGTCAACGTCCTCTGCCAGGCGCCGACCGAGTACCGGATGCTCGCCAAGCGCTCGGAGCTCGCCCCGATTCCCTCGCTGCGCCGCCTCGTCTCCGCCGGGGAGCCGATCGAGCCGGAGGCGATCCGCCTCTTCCGCGAGCGGCTGGGCCTCTCGATCGGCGACGGGTACGGCCAGACCGAGACCGGCGCGATCGCGGGGATGTCGCCGGGCGAGGACGACCCTGCTCGCGACGGCTCGATGGGCCGGCCGCTGCCTGGGATCGAGACCCGGATCCTCGACGGCGAGCTGCAGCTCCGCGCCTCGACCTCGGAGACATTCTTCGACCGCTACCTCGACGGCGAGCGCTTCGAGGACGAGTGGTGGGCGACCGGCGATCTCGTTCGCGAGGACGAGGACGGGTATCTCTGGTTCGAGGGCCGCAACGACGACCTGATCCTCTCCTCCGGCTACCGGATCGGCCCGTTCGAGGTCGAGTCTGCGCTCGTCTCCCACCCTGCGGTGACCGAGGCTGCGGCGGTGGCAGCCCCCGATCCGGAGCGCGGGTCGGTCGTTCGCGCGATCGTCGTCCTCGCCGCAGGCGTCGAGCCATCCGACGATCTCGCCCACGAGCTCCAGGAGCACGTCAAAGCGCAGACGGCGCCCTACAAGTACCCGCGGATCGTCGAGTTCGCGAAGGAGCTGCCGAAGACTCCCAGCGGCAAGGTCAGGCGGGCCGAGCTGCGACACGGATAGGGTGCCGGAATGGCGACGATCGACCGCAAGCGAATCGCTGAGCTGACCGAGGCCGAGCAGGAGCGCTACCGCAACCGCACCGGCACCTCGGCCCGGACCTTCGAGCGGGCCGTCAAATCGATGCCGAACGGGGTCCCCTCCTCGTTCCAGGCAAACGACCCGTGGCCGGTCTACATCGATCGCGGCCACGGAAGCCGCGTCTGGGACGTCGACGGCAACGAGTACGTCGACTTCCACAACGGGTTCGGCGTGATGTGCATCGGCCATGCCAACCCGACGGTCGGCGACGCGGTGAAGGCCCAGGTCGATCGCGGCACCCATTTCGCCGCCCCGACCGACGGCTCGATCGCCGTCGCCGAGGAGCTGCAGCGACGCTTCGGCCTGCCGCAGTGGCGTTTCACCAACTCCGGCACCGAGTCGACGATGGACGCCGTCCACCTCGCCCGCGGCGCCACCGGCCGCGACATGCTGCTCAAGATCGAGGGCTCCTACCACGGCCACCATGACGCTGTGATGGTCTCGGTCTACCCGCCGCTCGAGGCGTTGGGCGACCGCGACGACCCGATCAGCGTCCCCTACGGCGCCGGCCTGCCGAGGGCGGCCACCGACCTGACCCGCTCGGTCCCCTTCAACGACACCGACGCGCTCGCCGCCGTTCTCGAGAAGATCGGCGACCAGCTCGCCGGGCTGATCATGGAGCCGGCGATGATGAACATCAACATCATCCCGCCGCGCGACGGCTACCTGCAGCGGGTCCGCGAGCTGACGGCCGAGCACGGCATGAAGCTGATCTTCGACGAGGTCAAGACCGGCTGCACGATCGCCGCGGGCGGGGCGACCGAGCGGTTCGGCGTCACTCCCGACATCGTCACCCTGGCGAAGGCGAGCTGCGGCGGCTACCCGGGCGGGGCGATCGGGATGACCGAGGAGCTCGCGGCGCTCGTCGCCGACGGGACCGTGAACCAGTACGGCACCTTCAACGGCAACCCGCTGGTGATGGCCGCGGCCGAGGCGACCCTGACCAAGGTTCTGACCGACGACGTCTACCAGCACCTCGAGGCGACCAACCGGCGCCTGCTCGACTCCTGCCAGGCGATCATCGACTCCCACGGCCTACCCGCCTACACCGAGGGATTGGGCGCAAAGGGATGCGTGATCTTCTCCGCGGAGCGGATGTACGAGTACCGCGACTACCTGACCAAGGTCGACGACGAGCTCTCGACCCTGGCCTGGCTCTACCACATGAACCACGGCGTCTTCATGACCCCGGGGGTCGAGGAGGAGTGGACGCTCTCGATCGCCCACACCGAGGACGACCTCCAAACCTACGTCGACGCCTTCGAGACCTTCGCCCGCGACGTCACAAGCTGAGAACCGCCCCGACTAGGCCGCGAGCGCCTCGGCGATGTCGACGGGTCGCCCGAGGTGGAATCCCTGAGCCATGTCGACGCCGTAGTCGCGCAGCATTTCCGCGGTCAGGTCGTCCTGGACGAACTCGGCGATCGTCGCCTTCCCCAGACCCCTGGCGACCTGGACGATGGCCTGGACGGTGAGCTGGTCGGCGTCGCTGCGGGGCATGTCGCGGACGAACTCGCCGTCGATCTTGATCAGGTCGAACGGAAGCTGCTTCAGGTGGTGGAACGGGCTGATGCCGGCTCCGTAGTCGTCGATCGCCACCTGGCAGCCGAGCTCGGTGAGGCGGTCGGCAAACCCGATCGCGGTGTCGTAGTCCTCGACCGGGGTCGTCCGGGTCAGCTCGAACGTGCAGCGAGAGGGGTCGGCGCCGCCTTCGTCGACCTTCCGTTCGATGTACTCGAGAACCGAGAGGTCGGTGATCGAGACGCCCGAGAGGTTGACATGAAGGGAGACCGGGTGGCCCTCGCGTTCGCGCGCGGCCAGCAGCTCGAGGGCCCTGGAGACGACCCAGCGGTCGAGCTCCTGGACCATGCCGGAGCGCTCCGCGGCTTCGATGAACGACGCGGCCGGCAGCAGCGACCCGTTCTCCCCCGCCATCCGCAGCAACAGCTCGTAGCGCTCGATGCCGCCCGAGGCGAGGTTGCGGATCGGCTGGGTGTGGAGGGTGAGCTTGTTGTGGGTGAGGGCATCCCTGATCCGCGCCGTCGTCGACTTGAACCGCTCCGGCGACTGCTGGCTTTCGCCCGGGTCGCGGAACAGCGCGATCCGGTCGCGGCCGCCCTGCTTTGCCGTGTACATCGCCTGGTCGGCGGCGACGAGGACCCCCTCCGAGCTGCCGCGTGGCTTGCGGCCGAACATGGCGATCCCGACGCTGATGGTCGCGCAGGCGGCCTCGAGCGAGGGGCGCGCGCTCTCCCCCACCTGGGTCCGGAGTTCTTCGGCGAGCGTCATCGCGCCGGTGATGTCGGTCTGCGGCATCAGCACCGCGAACTCGTCCCCCGAGAGGCGCGCGACGATGTCCGTCGTCCGGACCCGCTCACGGAGGATCGCCGCGATCTGGCGGATCAGGTTGTCGCCGGCCTGGTGGCCATAGTCGTCGTTGATCCCCTTGAGGCCGTCGATGTCGATGATCATCACGGCGCCCTGGCCGCCGTAGCGGGCGCTGAAGGAGACGAACTGCTCGAGTTCGGCGCGGAACCGGCGCCGGTCGAGGAGGCCGGTCAGGGAGTCGTGGTCGGCGAGGTAGCGGAGCTCCGCCTCGGTGCGCTCGGCGCGTTCGAGCGCAGCGACGACGACCTCGCGGTCCTCGGTATCGAGCTTGTCGAGCACGGCCTGGATCGCCGGCTCGCTCTGACCCACCAGTGGTTCGATCGGCACTGACCGAAGGTAGTGCCACGGGACCCATCCCCTGGCCGAGTAAAGGGCCTCTGGACGAAAATGATTTAGTTTTGCCTACCCGTGGGTGGCCAATAGTTAGCCAACCCGCTTCTCTGGGTAAAGTCGACCAATGGCGAATCGCCTGGCGCAGGAGACCAGTCCGTACCTGCTCCAGCACAAAGACAACCCGGTCGATTGGCACCCCTGGGGGCCACAGGTGCTGGAGCTCGCCCAGGAGCTGGACCGCCCGATCCTGCTTTCGGTCGGGTATTCGGCGTGCCACTGGTGCCACGTGATGGAGCGCGAGTCCTTCGAGGACCCGGTCACGGCCGCCTACATGAACGAGAACTTCGTCAACGTCAAGGTCGACCGCGAGGAGCGCCCCGACATCGACGCCATCTACATGGAGGCGGTTCAGGCGATCAGCGGCCAGGGCGGTTGGCCGATGACCGTCTTCTGCGACCCCGAGGGGGTCCCGTTCTACGGCGGCACCTACTTCCCCCCGGACGACAGCCGCGGAATGCCGAGCTTCCAGATGGTGATGGACGCCGTCCTCGACGCATTCGAGAACCGCCGCGAGGACCTGCGCGCGCAGGCGCCGCGCACTCGCGAGCGACTGGCCGCGATCGCGGCGCTGGAGCCCGCGGCGGAGCGCCCCGACGCCGCCCTCCTCGAGCTGGCCCTGGAGGGCCTGCGCGAGCGCGCCGACACGGAGCGCGGGGGGTTCGGCGGCGCACCGAAGTTCCCTCCCGCCTCGGCTCTGGAGCTGCTGTTGGCGCGCGGCGAGACCGGCCACGTCGAGCTGACGCTCGACGCGATGATGGCCGGCGGCATCTACGACCAGCTCGGCGGCGGCTTCGCCCGCTACTCGGTCGACGGCCGCTGGCTCGTCCCCCACTTCGAGAAGATGCTCTACGACAACGCGCAGCTGGCCGCGGTCTACCTGCACGGATGGCAGGCACTCGAGCACGACCGCTACCGGCGCGTCTGCGAGGAGACCCTGGACTGGATGCTGCGCGAGATGCGCGGCCCCGAGGGCGGCTTCTACTCCGCGCTCGACGCTGACTCGGAGGGCGAGGAGGGCCTGTTCTACGTCTGGACCCCGGACCAGATCCGCTCAGTCCTCGGCCCCGACGCCCAGGAGGCGATCGAGTTCTACGGGGTGACGGCGAAAGGCAACTTCGACGGCCGCAACGTCCTCCACCTGGCCGGGGGTGCCGGCGCCGAGCGCAGCTCGACGATCCTCGAGGCGCGCCGAGAGCTGCTCGAGGCGCGCGGCTCCCGAGTTCGCCCGGGCCTCGACGACAAGCGCCTCGCCTCCTGGAACGCCCTCGCGATCGCCGCCCTCGCCGAGGCCGGCGCGGCGCTCGGGCGCCCCGACTACCTCGACGCGGCCCGCTCCTGCGCCGAGTTCGTCCTCGGCACCCTCCGCGACCCCGACGGGCGCCTGCTGCGCAGCTATCGCGACGGCGAGGCCAGGCTCAACGCCTACCTCGAGGACCACGCGTTCCTCCTCGAGGCATTGCTGACCCTCTACGAAGCGAGCTTCGAGCAGCGCTGGTACGGGGAGGCCCGCCGGCTCGCCGACGCGATGATCGACCGCTTCTCCGATGCCGAGCACGGCGCATTCTTCTCGACCTCCGTCGACCACGAGGAGCTGATCGCGCGCCGCAAGGAGATCGGCGACCACCCGATCCCCTCCGGCAACTCCTCCGCCGCCCTGGGGCTGCTGCGCCTCGCCGCGCTGAGCGGCGAGCGGGACTATGAGGCGGAGGCGCTGGGCGTGCTGAGGCTCTACTCCAAGATCGCTCCGCGCCAGCCCGACTCCTTCGGGCACCTGCTGCGGGCGCTCGACCTCCACCTCGCGTCGGTGAAGGAGGTGGCACTGGTCGGCGAGGACCTCGCGGCGATGGCGGCGATCGTCCGCGAGGACCACCGTCCCCACCTCGTGCTGGCCGGGGGACCGGAGGGGACGGAGCTGCCGGAGCTCATGCGCGCCCGCACCGCGGTCGACGGGGCGGTCACCGCCTATGTCTGTGAAAACTTCGCCTGCCGGGCGCCTGTGACGGACGCACTGGCGCTGGCGGAAATGATCTGAGAGGATCGGCGCCGGTGAAGGGTTCCTGGTTCACTTTCGCCGCCGGCCGAAAGGCCAAGTGGCTCGTCTTCGCGGTCTGGTTCGTGGCGATCTTCATCGCCGCCGGCCCGGCGAACCTCCCTGGCCGCTTCGAAGACGCCGAAAACAACGAGGCGACCTCCTACCTGCCCGAAAGCGCCGAGTCGACCCATGCGCTCGCCGCCACCGAAGAACTGCAGAAGGGGGAAATCGCCCCCGCGGTGATCATCTACCGCAACGAATCCGGGCTGACCGCGGCCGACCGCGCGACGATCGTCGAAGACGTCAAGCAGATGACGCAGAAACGGTTCCCGGGCGTGATCCCCGACGGCGCGACCGCCGCCGCGGGTGGCAAGGAACTCAAGGGCGGGAAGGCCTCGGCGCTGCCGCCGAACGGGTGCGGCGGGCCGACGACGACGATTCCGGGCCAGCCCGCCGACTACGCGCCGTTCGTCGGCCCGATCTGCTCCGAAGACGGCAAGGCGGCGATCCTCACCGCCTACATCAACGCCGAAGGCAAGGGCGAAACCATCCTCGACCCGGTCAAGTACTGGCGCGATGCGATCGCCGACCCGCCGAGCGGCCTCGAGGCGAAGGTCACCGGCGGCGCCGGCTTCTCGGCAGACGGCATCGAAATCTTCGAAAGCCTCAACGGAACCCTGCTGCTGGCCGCGGTCAGCCTCGTGATCTTCCTGCTGATCGTGATCTACCGATCACCGATGTTCTTCCTGATCCCGCTGGCGTCGGTGCTGTTCGCCGAGACCCTCTCGCGCTCGATCGGGTACGGGGTCTCCCAGCTCGGGGTCACGATCAACGGCCAGTCGAGCTCGATCATGTCGGTCCTGGTCTTAGGAGCCGGGACCGACTACGCGCTGCTGCTCGTGGCCCGCTACCGCGAGGAGCTGCACCGAGAGTCCGATCGCCACCGGGCGATGCGGACGGCCCTGGAATCGGCCGGGCCGGCGATCTTCGCCTCGGCGCTGACGGTGATCGCGGCCCTGCTCTGCCTGACGATCGCGAAGGTCAACGGGACCGCGGGCCTCGGCCCGATCGCCGCGATCGGGATCTTCTGCGCCGCGCTCTCGATGCTGACGCTGCTGCCGGCGATGCTGACGATCTTCGGCCGCCGCGCATTCTGGCCCTACGTCCCGCACACCCCCGAGACCGCCCCCAGCGCCGACGAACTATCGGCTCGGGCCCAGCGCGACTGCGTCGAGGGCTCGGCCCTGAAGTCGCTGCTGCAGGTGATCGGCGCATCCCTGCTGGTGATCGTGCTGCTGCCTCTGGTCCTGATCAACTGGCTGCTGCGGGTCATATCGCGCGGCCGGATCCCGTCGCTGATCGTCGGCACGCTCGACAAGGCGGTCTTCAAGCCCTATGAGGTGCGCCGCTACCAGCGCGAGGCGGCCGTCGACGCCACCCATGGCTTCTGGAAACGGGTCGGCGATCGGGTGGCGAAGAGCCCGCTGCGGGTCACCGGCGCAGCCCTCACCGTCCTCCTGGTCTTCTGCTGCGGGTTCGTCGTTCTTCTCGACCGAACTGACCAGCGAAGACGCCTACAAAACCGAACCGGAATCGGTCGAAGGCCAGAAGCTCCTGAGTAAGAGCTTCCCCTCCGGTGAAACCGCCCTGACCGACGTCGTCGTGAAGAACCCCGCTGACGTGCCGGCGGTGAAACAGGCGGTCGAAGGCGCCGAAGGGGTCGACGCGGTCTCCGGGCCGGTCGCCGAAGGCCCGCCCGGGGTCCTCCTCCATGCGACGCTCGGGCCGGAACCGTATTCGACAACTGCCTACGACCTGATCGAACCGATTCGAGAAACGGCTCAATCGGTCGCGCCGAGCACCCTCATCGGTGGCCCGACCGCGGTCGAATTCGACGTCCGCGACGCGGCCGGCTGGGACTCGATCGTGATCCCGCCGATCATCCTCGTCGTCGTCTTCCTGATCCTGGTCGGCCTGCTGCGGGCACTGGTCGCGCCCCTGGTCCTGATCGGGACCGTGATTCTCAGCTTCCTGGCCTCCCTCGGGGTCGGGTACTTCGTGTTCGATGTCTTCTTCGACTACCCGGGGTCCGACCCCTCGCTGCCGCTGTTCGCCTTCGTCTTCCTCGTCGCGCTGGGCGTCGACTACAACATCTTCCTGATCTCCCGGGCGCGCGAGGAGACGGCCAAGCACGGCTCCGAACAGGGGATCCTGCGGGCGCTGGCGGTCACCGGCGGTGTGATCACGAGCGCCGGGATAGTCCTCGCCGGCACCTTCCTGGTCCTCGCCAGCCTTCCCCTCGTGTTCCTCACCGAGATCGGCTTCGTCGTCGCCTTCGGCGTCCTCCTCGACACCTTCCTGGTCCGCAGCATCCTCGTGCCGGCGATCGCCCTCGACCTCGGCGACAAATTCTGGTGGCCCTCGGCCCTCAGCCATCCCGGGAGCGGGATCTCGCAGCCGACCGCCGCCGCCCCTCCAGCGGGCGACGGGGATGGAGGGGGGCCGAGGACGCCCTCGATAGCGGAGCCCCCCTCCAGGCCCGACCCGAGCCGCGGGCAGGGGAGTTAGAGGACCGGTAGGAAGTTCTCGATCTCGTACGGGGTGACCTGGACCCTGTACTCATCCCATTCCTGCCGCTTGATCTCGACGAAGCGGCGGAAGGTGTGCTCGCCGAGCGTCCGCAGCACCAGCTCGGAGTCGGCGGTGACCTCGACCGCTTCGCCGAGCGTCTCCGGCAGCTGCTCGATCCCCCTTTGCGCCCGCTCCTCGGGCGAGAGGTGGTAGAGGTTCTGCTCCATCGGCTCGGGCAGCTCGTAGCCCTTCTCGACCCCCTCGAGGCCCGCCTGGAGCATCCCGGCGAAGCAGAGATAGGGGTTGCAGGCGGGGTCGGGGCAGCGGAGCTCGGCCCGGGTCGCCCCCTCCTTGCCCGGGTGGTAGAGCGGGACCCTGATCAGCGCCGATCGGTTGCGGCGCGACCAGGCGAGGTAGACGGGCGCCTCGAATCCCGGCACAAGCCGCTTGTAGGAGTTGACCCACTGCGCGAACAGCGAGGAGATCTCGCGCGCGTGCTTGAGCTGGCCGGCGATGAAGGCCTTGGCGGTGGCCGATAGGTAGTACTGGTCGTCGCCGTCGAAGAACGCGTTCTTGCCGTCCTTGCCGAGCGACTGGTGGACGTGCATCCCGGACCCGTTCTCGCCGAACAGCGGCTTCGGCATGAAGGTCGCGTGCCAGCCGTACTTCATCGCGTACTCCTTGACGACGATGCGGTAGGTCATGCAGTCGTCCGCCATCTCGAGCGCGTTCTTGTAGCGCATGTCGACCTCGTGCTGGGAGGGGCCGACCTCGTGGTGGGTGTACTCGACGTGGATTCCCATCTTCTCCAGCGCCAGCACCGTGTCGCGGCGGACGTCGGAGCCGGCGTCGAGGGTCGTCAGATCGAAGTAGCCGCCCTCGTCCAGCACCTCGGGCCTGCCCTCCGGTTTCGCCGAGCGGAAGTAGAAGTACTCGAGCTCGGGCCCGATGTTGTAGGCGTCGAACCCGAGATCCTCGGCTCTTTTCATCGCCCGGCGGAGGATCCAGCGGGGGTCGCCCTCATAGGCGTCGCCGCCGGGAACCCGGATATCGCAGAACATGCGAGCGACGGCGTTCTCGGCCTCCGGCCGCCACGGGATCAGCGCGAAGGTCGAGGGGTCGGGCATCGCGATCATGTCCGACTCCTCGATCGGGTTGAAGCCGGTGATCGAGGAGCCGTCGAACCCCATCCCTCCGTCGAACGCGTCCTCGAGCTCGGCGGCGTTGATCGAGAAGCTCTTCAACTGGCCGAGGACGTCGGTGAACCAGAGCCGTACGAATCGAACGTCGCTTTCCTCGACGATCGCCTGCACATCGGCGGCACTCTTCGGTCTGTCTGCCATCCAGGCCTCCTCGGCTCTCGCCCTCGTTGGACAGGCAAAGATAGGCGAACTGAACCGAGGAGGTACGAATCCCCGTAATCCGGGTAGCAAACGCGTGACCGCAGGCCTTGCGGGAGGCGTCGAGACCAGGTATAACTTACTTCAAGTAAGTAAGCGGCCTAAAGTAAAGTAAAGGCAAGGTAAAGGCTCTGTAAAGCGGAATGTCTGCCTTCTGAGCCAAGAGTGGAGAAGCCACGTGACAGTAAAAACAGCAGTAAGCAGATTCCACATCCACGACGAGTTGACGGCCCCGGACGAGAGCGCTCCCCTGCTCAAGAGCATCCAGGCGGCCGGCGGCTCGGTCACGAAGTTCGTCGGCGTTCTCGCCGGCGCCCCCTCGGTGCTCCGGGCCTACACGCGGATGCGCTCAGAGCTTCGCAGCGGCGTCCTGCCGCGCCCGACCAGGGAGCGGATTGCGCTCGCCGTCGCCGAGCATCGTCATGACGCCTACAGCATCGCCCAGCACGCGAAATCGGCCAAACGCGCCGGGCTCGGCCTCGACGAGGTGACGAGGGCCCGCAACTTCACCTCCAACGATCCGAAGGAGGCGGCGCTGCTCGCCTTCCTCAAGGCAACGCTCGAGGCTGACGGCTATCCCCCCCACCACCTCCAGGAGGAGGCGCGGGAGATCGGGTGGAGTGACGAGGAAATCCTCGAGGCGGTCGCGCACCTGGCGCTCAACGAGTTCCAGAGCCTGATCGCCGGGGCAGCGGCGCTGCCGAAAGACCAGGCGACGCCGGCGGTCCTGCCCTCGGCCGCGTAGGGCCTCGGTCTAGGGCATCACCACGGTGGCTGTGTAGAGCAGCCTCGCCGTGGAGTAGCGGCAGCCGTAGGTGGCGCGTCGGCCGACGCGCTGCTGCGGTTCGCCCTGGCGGACGGCCGTCGTGTCGGTGCATTTGCCCGGCTGGCGGCTGGCCCGCCATGAGTTCTTGGATGAGAGGCCCTGTGCGAACGCGGGAGCCCAGGTCGGCACCGTGAGCCCGACGATGTCGCCCTTGTGGACCGGGAGCGAGGCCCCGAACTTCACAGTCCGCCCGAGGAACGGGCTGAGGACCCGGACCGAGCCCTGCTTGACGAGGTTGAATCGCGGTGGGCTGGTTTCCGGGATCCGCCGCAGGATCGCGAGCCTGGCCTGCGGTGGAGTCCCGAAGAAGCCGTTGAAGAACGAGCGCTGCTGGTTGGTCGGCTGCGCCAGGGTCAGAGTCCAGGACTTGACCTGGCCGTCGCGCGGGACCCTGAACGGCAGGCTCGCCTGGTCGGTGCTGATCTGAAACCCGGTCACGCTGCCGACCGCCTGGCAGGGAGAATCGGGGCAGGAGGGGTCCGGGATCGTGCTGGTCTGGCCGAGGATGACGGTCGTGCTGGAGCCGGTTGCGGCGCCGGCGCCGCCGACGGAGGCGATGACCGCCACCGCCAAACACACGATCAGCAGGGTGGCCACGACGCCGCGCTTCGATAGGTCCGGCATTCGACGGCGAAGGGTAACCGCAGGGGCGGCGGGTTCGCCGCCCGAGGGCCTATTCGGCCGCGGGCCGCCCGATCGCGTAGTGGACCTGGTTCGCGCCTTCGAAGCCGAGCGCAAGGCGGGCGCCATTGGTCAGGTCCCAGGCGTTGCCGATTGAGTAGGGCCCGCGGTCGATCACCCGGGCGACGATCGAGCGCCCGCGGTAGAGGAACTTCACGGCGGTGCCGCAGGGGAGGGTCTTGTGGGCGACTCCGATCGTCGCCGGGCGCAGGGTCTCCCCGCAGGCGGTGTGGCGGCCGTAGAGGCCCGGCCCGTACCAGGTGGCTCCGGCTGAACGCATCGCGGTGAAGACGAACGCTTCTTCGGCGAGCGCGCTTTCGGTCGCGCCGCCGCTAGGGTAGGGCGAGGCACCGCCTGTCATCGCCTGCGCCGGTGAGGAGGCGACCGCCATCATCGAGCCGAGTAGTAGCGCCGGGAGCAGCGCCCGCGCAAGCCTCGATTGATATTTCCGCCCGCGGCGGTTCCTGCCGTCGTCCATCGTCTCTTTCGTGCGCTTACGGGGTTAGCTGACGGGCTCGCGCTGAAAGAGCTGCGCTATGCGGCAGATGCCTGCAATTCGCCCCAACCATTGGGTCCCCCGCTCCCCGTGCCTATTGGCCGGAGATTCAGCGGAAGTTGGCGGCACGTTAGCAAACGCTAAGACGGAATGGGAAAGACCCCTCGCGGGGCCTTTCCTTTAGCGGGCCTGTAAGCCGGATCCTGTCGAGAGCGATCATCTGTCTCTCCGGGGCTCTCGCCCCTGAGGGGCCACCGCAGTGGCCCTGCGGCCTACCTGGACCTCGCCGGGCCGGGTCGACGGTCCTGTTTGGCCTTGCACCGGGCGGGGTTTGCCTGGCCGCCGCGTCGCCGCGACGCCGGTGCGCTCTTACCGCACCATTTCACCTTTGCCTGTACGCGGCTCACGTGTGGCCGCGCCATCGGCCGTGTCATTTCTGTGGCACTTTCCCGCGGGTTTCCCCGGGTGGAATTACCCACCGCCACGCCCTTCGGTGTCCGGACTTTCCTCGAGGGGTTTTCTCTCCCCGCGATCGCTCAGCCCGCCCGTCAAGGGTAGCGCCGGCAGGCAGGTTCCGCGAACGGTGCCCTAGATCTTGCGGAGGACGCCGATCACGCGGCCGAGCACGGTCGCGTCGGGGGTCCTGATCGGCTCCATCGCCTCGTTCTCGGGCTGGAGCCGGATGTGGTCGTCTTCCTGGAAGAAGCGCTTGACCGTGGCCTCCTCGCCGATCAGGGCGACGACGATTTCACCGTCGGCGGCGTCCTCGGCTGGGCGGACCACCGCGTAGTCGCCGTCGAATATCCCGGCTTCCTTCATGCTTTCGCCGCGGACGCGGAGGATGTAATCGCCTTCCTCGCCGCCGATCACGTCGGGGATCTCGATGTACTCCTCGATGTTCTCTTCGGCGACGATCGGCTCGCCGGCGGCGACGCTGCCAACCAGCGGGATGCCGTTCTCGCCCGGCAGGATCGTCTTCTTGGCGCGGTCGAAGAGAAGCTCGATCGCCCGCGGTTTCGAGGGGTCCCGTTTCAGCAGACCGATCTTCTCGAGGTTGGCGAGGTGGGCGTGGACGGTGGAGGAGGAGTGCAGGCCGACCGCTTTGCCGATCTCGCGCACGGTCGGCGGGTAGCCCGTCTTCGCCGCGTAGCGGCGGATGAAGTCGAAGATCTCTTTCTGGCGCTTGGTCAGGTCGAGATCCATCGGCCCCTTCCCCTCACCGCACGCACCGGCGCATGTCTCGGACGTTCGAACACCTGTTCGCAGGGTACCGGTTCGCCCGGACCTCCGCAACGGGTGGGCGTCCGCGCCCACCGCCGGTCGGTGCTGACTTATCTAGAATCGACCGCCCGCAGGCGGCTGTGGCGGAACTGGTAGACGCGCAAGGTTGAGGGCCTTGTGGGTGGAAACACCCGTGATGGTTCGACTCCATTCAGCCGCATGGGACGAGGCCCCGCTCCGGCGGGGCTTTTTCCTGATCCGGCTTTGGGCGGTCACCGGGCCTCCTCCGCCGTCCCGGCCGACTCCCGTCTGTCGCCGTCGCGAAGATCCTCGACACTGTTGAGCGAGATGGCGCGAGTTTGCGAGAAGAGCATGAAGAGCGTCACGAAGTTGCCGAGCGCGATCAGGGAGATGATCAGCGAGACGAGCGCCATCGTGCTCGCCCAGCCGGGGATCGCCGAGTCGGTGAAGAGCCGGATGACGACGATCGTCGCCGCGATGACCATCCCGAGCACGAGGAAGAACGTGAATGCTGCAAGCGCCCGGACCGCGATCCTGTCGGTGAACGGCATCAGCATCCGCAGGCCGTGAGTGGAAAGACGCCCGTAGGTCATTTTCGACTCGCCCTCGTACCGAGCTCCCCGTGGGCACGGCACGTAGACGATCGGCAGGTCGAGGGCCAGCAGCGCCGAGGAATAGGAAAGATCGAACATCGGATGGCTGAGGGCGCGGCGGGCCACGCCACCTCGCATCGCCGCGAAGTTGCCACTCCGGACGGTGGTCCCGGTCAAGGCCCTGAACAGAAGGCGGAAGAGCCAGTACATAACCTTGAACCGCACGGACTCGGCGCGCGATGTCCTCAGCGCCAGCGCGATCATCTGGGTCTGATCCTGTTCTCGAAGGGGAGCGACCAGACGCGGGACGTCGGCCGGCCGGTCCTCGCCGTCTGCGTCGAGGGTGATGACGAGGTCCTCGTCCGGAATCTCAGGCAGGATCCTCCTCAGGGCGAAGACAATTGCCCGCTGGTGTCCGAGGTTGAACGGCGGCTCGAGCACGGTCACATCCTCGAGTGCGCGGGCTAACTCGACCTCCGGGTCCTGGCCGGCAGAGTCGTCGACCAGTACGAACCGTGCCTGGTCGATTCCGGCCTCAGGGGCAACCGCGAGCAGGTGGCGGCGCAGGATCAGGAACGACCGGGCGTCCCTGTAGGCCGGTGTGACGAACCAGGCGTTCATCCTCAGCCCGGGCTGGCGCCGTCTCGCCGCAGCAGCCTGTAGGCCCCAACCGTGACGATCGGCTTGAAGCCGCGATGGAGGTAGCCGACCAGCGGGCCTTCCGGCGGGGCCCCTGCCGTCCAGTTGAGCGCGAGGGGTTCGTTTTCGAGCAGGCAGAGCCCTTCGATCCCGCGGGTTTCGTCGATCACATCCTGCTGGCGGGAATCGTCGAAGAGGGTCGTCCAGGCGGTCGCGTTGTTGCCGGTCGGGGGTTCCTGCCCAGTCCAGAAGTAGAAGCTGTTCATTCCTGGCAAGGTCAGGAAAGCGTTGCAGTACCGGTCGATCGCCGCCGCAACGTGTTGGTACACCCTCGCTTCGTCAGCGGTTTCCACCCGCACCTTCCGGGCGCCGGGGAGTTCGAGCGGCGTCCCCGCGTCGTAGGCGGCCCGGGCGTCGTCGAGCGGCTTTCGCAGCGATTCGTTGGCGACTAAGAGGACGAAAATCGCCGCCAGGACGGCACCTGTCGCGACCACCGTCCCCCTCCACTCGGCGCCCGCGGCAGCGAGGAGACCGCGGGCGCCGTTGCCGACGCAGACCAGACCAACCGGGATCAGCAGGAAGGTGGACCAGGCGACCTGACTGCCCGCCACCGGATAGGCATGGAGGGCCTCAAGTACCGCCAGTGGCGCCAGCAGCGTCTGAGCGAAGGTGCTGCGCCGGTCGTTTTCGCCGCCATCGACCGGAAGCAGGGCGACCCAGGCAAACGCCAGGAGCCCGAACTCATAACCGGGGGACGCCACGGCATCGATGGGCAAGGTCCTCCCGACCGGCGAGAGCGCAATCTGGGCGCCGACCAGGATGCTGAAGATCGGGAGAACGTTGCGAAACCAGGCATCGGAGGATGGGCGTTGTCTGGCGAGGAGTGCGTACCCGACGACAGTGGTCAGCGCCAGCGCGTCGAGGAAGAGGAGGCGGTCCGAGTAGGCGAAGGGGATTGAAAACGCATCGGCCTGCCGCAGGGGCTGCGTGATCACCCCTTCGAATAGGGAGCTCGGCCCCGTTCCCGCTCCGAGGATCGCGAGCAGGATCAGGCCAGCGGCCACTGCGAAACCGCCGACGATCCAGATGAGCTCTTGGGGCGAGCGGGAAGCGATGTTCCGGGCCCGCAGCGCGATCACGACCGCCAGCGCCGCGGCAGCCACGTGGAAGGCGTACGCACGCGCCCACGGCTCGGAGAACTTCCCGGCCATCAGCAGAATCGGGAAAGCTACAAAGAGGACCTCGACGCCGAGCCTGACCCACCTGCGCGAGCTGAGGTTCGGATAGCTCGCGACGGCCATCAAGGCAAAGGCGATCAGGGCGAATACCCCCACATTGACCTTGGTCAGGGTCAGCGCGCCGAGCAGCATGCCGAGGGCCGCCATCGAGTAGGTGCTGAGCCGGCCCCTGACCAGGCATGCGACGGCGAGGATCAGGCTGAGCAGCAGGGAGATCAGCCCGCCGGGGTGCATCGGCTCGTATGGGGCGATGTTGAGCGCCATGAAGGTCAGCATCTGGCCGATCACCCCGAGCACGATGCTGCCGGTCATCCGGTACGTGGAGAGACCGATGATGAGGCTGGCGAGGATCCAGACGACAAGGGTCACGACCCGGCCTGAATCGAGATCGACCGTGATCCCGAGGGCCCCGAAGACGGTGCCCCAGAGCTCGTAGTAGAACGGCCCGTACTGCGTGAAGACGTTCTGGTAGAGCGATCCGTGGTCGATGAACGAGCGCAGGGCGACGAGCATGTATCCCTCGTCGTCGTAGGAGGTGAAACCGACGAACATGCTGGGCACCGCGATCAGGATGCTCACCAGGGTCACGGCTGCGAAGGCGAGAGAGGACAGCAACCACCTCCACCTGCGCAGTCCTGCTGCCGTCATGGGGCTCGTCGCAGAACCGCGAGAAGGGAGGTGCCCGCCGGCCACAGACGCCGGGCCTTCGTCGTCGCGCTACCGATTCGGTAGAGGCTTTCGTTCATCCAACCTGGCAGGTCGGGAAACTCCGCGTCGTGGGCATCGACCCCATTGGTGTCGCCGCCCCGCCGGATCCTTCGCACCCACCCTGCGGGCAGGAGCTCCGGGAACAGATAGCTGAGCTCCACGATCTCGAACTGCTCGCCGGGTAGGGTCGCGCGCAGCGAGAGTTTGCGGTAGCGGCGGAAGTGCCCGAGCGCCGCGTCCCATTCCGACCAGAGCGACGGCATCGCAGGTACGGTGAGGATCAAGACGGCGCCCGGCTCCATCTTCGCCGCCAACTCACGCAGGAAGAGGCGATCGTCCTCCTGGTGCTCGAGAACGTCGAGCAGGGTCACGAATTGGGCCGCCCCGAAGCTCTCGCTTTCGCGCAGGTTCGACTCGGCGCCAAACCTCTCCTCGAGGCTGTCCTCGAGACTCGCGATCGGCTCGACGTACCGGTAGGAGATCTCCGGCAGGCGGGCCCTCAGCAGATCTCCGAGGAATCCGGTTCCGGCCCCGACGTCGACGAGCTCGGCGCCCGTCGCATTCGGCAGCAGGCTGCAGACAAGATCCCAACGGATTCGGATCCAGAAGAAGTCCCGGGATCGTTCTGCCTGTCGGCTCAGATGTTGCTCGAGAGCGTCGGTCTCCAATACCCCTCCAGAAGGGCCAGGCACCTCGCGGTCCAGGACGCGCGGCGGCGGAGGTTGACCCGATTGCGGCGGCGTCTCCTGAATCCGGCACCGGCAACAAACGGACCGGGGGCCCGTCATCCCCCCGCTCATCACCACTCCGGCGCAATCGTAGCGGCCACGCCAAGACGCTCGCAGCATGGGACGAGGCCCCGCTCCGGCGGGGCCTCTCGTTTCCGGGGCCGCGGCTCACCCCCAACCGAGTTGTGGCATACCCCCGATGGCGGGGCCTCCTCGCGGTGTTGAAATTGGCTCACCGACCCGCGAGTGAGGAGCAGAGAGATGAAGGCAGCGCTTGGGCGTCCACTTCGTCACCGGGTCGCCGAGCCGGCGTTGAGCCCGATTCGACACTATTCAGGCGCATGGTCGAGATCAACGGCGTCGCCCACGTCATCCTCAGGGCGAATCGAATCGAGGAGTGCATCGCCTTCTACGACGAGGTGATGCCGTTTCTCGGCCTCAACCCAGTCGAGCCGCGCTCCCATGAGTTCGTCTACTACGTCGGCGGCCGGACGGCGCTCGGGATCCGGGCGGCCGATCCCGAGAGCAGGGGCGTCCCCCATACCGAAACCGGGCCGGGGATCGACCACCTCTGCTTCCGGGCCCGCAGCCGCGAGGACGTCGACGCCACCCACGAATTCCTGCTCGGGATCGGTGCCGAGATCGTCCGGGCGCCGGAGGAGGGCCCATGGGCACCGGGCTACTACTCGCTCTCGTTCCGCGACCCGGAGGGGATCAGGCTCGAGCTGAACCACGTCCCGGGCAGGGGTCTGCTCGCCGAGGGCGCCTCGTTCGAGCCGGCCCCGGACCACCCGATCACCGGCCGGCCCGATTCGGGGGGCGCCACGGGCTAGGGTGAGGCGAACCTGCGGTAGATCAGGTCGAAGTCGGTCTCGTACCCGCCCCCGTTCCCGTCCCCGGCGGTCTCCCAGCGGCCGGCGATCATCGCGCCGCCGTCCTCGAAGGTGGCGGCGAACCGCTGGGCGAAGGGCTCCCCCTCGCGCCAGAGTTTCCACTCGCCGTCGCCGATGCTCATCCCGTAGACGCGGCACACGCCCCGCTCGTCGGAGTACAGCTGAAAGTACGTTCCTTTCGCGGCGTCGCAGCCGATGATCGATATCGAGTCGGGAGCCTCCGGCATCTCGATCGTCGAGCGCCCGACGAGGTGGGCGCCCGAGTCATGCCACTCGAAGGTCGTCCGCGCCTCTCCGGGCCAGGGCTCTCCACTCGGGGGAATCGCCTCCATCCTCCACTCCCCGAGCAGCGGCTCGAGCTCCTTCAACGCCTGCTCCGCCGTCGGCTGATCCATTGTCTCCTCCTCGCTCCTACTGGTTGGCACCTCCTCCCTACCCGTTTCGCGAAAACTGGCCAGCCAGCCAGTAGGATGCCCCGGATGACCGAAAACGGAGACCTGAAAGACGCCCTGCTGATCGAGCGCGAACACTGGGTCGACGGCCCGCCCCATGAGCTCTTCAAGCAGATGCGCAGCGAGTGCCCCGTCCACTGGACGGCGCGGGTGACCGAGTTCCCGGCCGCCAAGGGCTTCTGGTCGGTGACCAGGGCCGATGACGTCCACGCCGTCAGCCGCGACTGGCAGACCTACTCCTCCGAAGTGGGAGGAGTGGTGGCGATCGACGAGGTCTTCCCGATCGAGCTCGCGCGGGCGATGTTCATCGGGATGGACCCACCCAAGCACGACCGGATCAAGGCGCTCTTCCAGGCCGGGTTCACGCCGAAGAGGATCGCCGCCCACGAGGAGGAGATCCGCGCGATCGTCGTCCGCATCCTCGACCGCCTCGAGGGGCGCGAGAGCTGCGATCTGGTCGCCGAGGTCGCCCAGCCGGCCGTTTCGCGGGTGATCGGCAGCTTCATGGGGATCCCTGAAGAGGACGACGCGGTCTGGGCGGAGCTGATGAACTCGGCTCTGGCTGCCAGCGATCCCGATTACAGCCCCTCGATCGACAACGTCGAAGAGACGATCCAGGCCGCGATCGAACAGGTCTTCGCGAAGTGCAGCACGATGATCGCCGCCCGGCGCGAGAGCCCGACCGACGACCTGACGAGCGTCCTCGTCCACGCCGAGATCGACGGCGAGCGGCTCGAGGAACACGAGATCGTGATGGGGTTCTTCCTCCTGGTCGCGGCGGGCAACGACAGCACCCGGTCGACCTACGCGAGCGGGATGCGGGCGCTGCTCGAAGATCGCGCCCAGATGCAGGAGGTGGTCGGCGACCCGGCGCTGATCCCCGGCGTGGTCGAGGAGGCGCTGCGGATGTTCCCCGCCTTCGCCCACTTCCGCCGCACCGCGACCGAGGACACGGTGCTGAACGGGCAGGAGATCAAGAAGGGCGAGAAGGTGGTGATGTGGTACGCGTCTTCGAATCGCGACGAGACCCAGTACGAGAACCCCGAGGCCTTCGACATCCACCGCAACCCCGAGCACCAGGCGTTCGGCGCCGGCGGGCGCCACTTCTGCCTCGGCACCGCTCTGGCCCGACTCGAGCTGAAGATCCTGCTCGAGGAGACGCTGGCCCGCTACCCGGACATGGAGCTGGCGGGTGAGCCCACCTTCGTCGAGTCGGCCTTCCTCAACCAGCTGAAAACGCTGCCGGTGAGGCTCTCCGCCTAGTCCCCGATGACGTCCATGCGGACGATCGATCCGTCCTCGAACCGGTAGCGGTGCTGGACCCGGCTGTCGCCGAGGAGCTCACCGCTGCGGGGGTCGTGGACGACCTGGTGGACGTCGACGACGACGACGACGCGCCATCCCCTTCGTCGCTGAACCCGACAGGCTCGACCTTGCTCGAGATCTGCTCGAACTGCCGCTCCCAGTAGGCCCTGACGGCCTCGCGGCCATGCACCCGGCCGCCCTCCCAGGCGTTGGGCCAGTCGACCCGAGGGTGCATCGCCGCGAGGACCGCGTCGAGGTCGCGCCGGTTGAAGGCGGCGTAGAGCTCGTTCAGGGTCTGCTCGGACCCGCTCAAGCGCTTCCCGAAACGCCGCGACCCCTCATGGACGGCATTCAAGCAGGCTGCTCGAAGCCGGCCTCCTTGTAGCGGAGCGAGCCCGGGGTGGTCAGGTCCTCGCCCGTCTCCAGCAGCGTCTTCAGGCCGGAGAGGATCATCGGCCAGCCGCCGAACAATTCGCTGTTGGCGCCCTCGTTCAGCTGGTCATGGGTGACGGTGAGCCGGCACGAGTCCGCGACCGGCTCGATCTCCCAGGTGACCCGCGAGGTCCCTTCGCCCTTCACCTGATCGCTCCAGAGAGCGACCATCGTCTGGACCAGGCGCCGCGGCGGATCGACCTCGAGGTTCTCGCCCTCGGAGATCTTGATCCCGGCCCCGGCATGCCCGGCCTCATAGTGGGAGCCAGGTGCCCAGTCGGAGTCGATCCCGACGCCGAAGTTGTAGCGCTGCCTGGTCTCGTCGTCGGTGATCGCCTCCCAGAGGCGCTCCGGCGTGGTCTTGATGTAAATCTCGAACACCTTCTCCATCTTTCTCACTCCTCGATTTCTCGCTTGAGCCCGGTCAGGGCCGCGGCCCAGGGCTCCGCGTATTTGCTCACCCAGCGCTCGTGGATGAGTTGGATCGGGACGGCGTTGAGGAAGTGCAGCTTCTCGCGACCGCGACGGCGCGTGGTCACCAGGCCCGCCTCCTCCAACACCTTGAGGTGCTTCATGACGCCGAAGCGCGTCATCGGCAGGCCCTGTTCCAGAGAGCTGAGCGACTGCGCGTCCTCCTCGCGGAGGGCGTCGAGCAGGCTGCGCCTGGTCGGGTCCGCCAGAGCCTTGAACACCTCGTCCATGGCGGTGAGTATAGGTGACTAATTGGTCACATGTCAACTCGATACCGTCCCGGCCGATGAGGGCACTTGTCCAACGGGTCAGCCAGGCAGCGGTGGACGTGGAGGGCGACCGGGTGGCCCAGATCGGGCCCGGCCTCCTCGTCCTGCTCGGGGTTCGCGAGGGCGACAGCGCGGAGGACGCCGACCGGCTCGCCGGCAAGGTCAGGGCGCTGCGGGTCTTCGACGATCCCGAGGGGCGGATGAACGAGCCGCTCGGCGACCGCGAGGTCCTCTGCGTGAGCCAGTTCACCCTCTACGGCGATGCCCGCCGCGGCAACCGCCCCAGCTACACCGAGGCGGCCCCGGCCGAGATCGCCGAGCCGCTCTACGACCGCTTCTGCGATCGACTCGACGCAAGGAAGGGCGTGTTCGGCGCCTGCATGGGCGTGGCCCTGATAAACGACGGCCCGGTGACCCTGATGCTGGAGACATGACCGGCACCCCCGCCTACGACCGGATGGGCGTCGACTACACGGAGGTCCGCCGCGCCGACCCGCGGATCGAAACGACGATCCACGCCGCCCTCGGCGACGCCCGCACCGTCCTCAATGTCGGCGCCGGCACCGGCTCCTACGAGCCGGCCGACCGCGAGGTGACCGCGATCGAGCCCTCACCGGTGATGATCGCTCAGCGCCCACCGGGCGCCGCGCCGGCGATCGAAGCGGTGGTCGAGGATCTGCCGCTCGCCGACGACAGCGTCGACGCGGTGATGGGCGTCTTCACGATGCAGCACTGGTCAGACGTCGACCGCGGCCTCGCCGAGGTCGCGCGGGTCGGGCGCGACAGGGCGGTGTTCGTCACCCTCGACATCGACGTGACCGCGTCGATGTGGCTCGCCGGGTACCTGCCGGAGTTCATCGAGGCCGATCGGCGGGCGTTTCCATCGCTCGAGCACCTGGCCTCCGCCCTCCCCGGCCTCGAGGTCGAGTCGATTCGGGTGCCCAGCGACTGCACGGACGGATTCTGCGTCGGGCTCTGGAGCCGTCCCGAGGCCCACCTCGACCCGCGGGTCCGGCAGGGCTCCTCCACCTGGCACCGCCTGCCGCCCGCCGGTTACCGATCGGGCGCTCCGCGAGCTCGCGGCCGACCTCGAGAGCGGCGAGTGGGACCGCCGCCACGGCCACCTGCGCGAACTCGACGACCTCGACGTCGGCCTGCGGCTTGTCCGCGCCGAGCTCTGAGCCCCCGCCCGAAACGAGTCGAGCCGGGCCCGAAGGCCCGGCTCGCTTTTGCCTCCCAGCCCCGCGCGCTTCAGGTGCCGCGCGGGTGAGGCGTGTGCCCCCCGATATGCAGGCTCTCGAGCATTTTCGGGATGTAGAGGAGGCCGGCGACCCCGACGACGACGTAGACGATGTCGGTGAGCGTCCCGCCCCCGAACACGTCCGAGATCACGTTGGTGTCGAACAACCCCACCATCCCCCAGTTGAGAGCGCCGAGCACCATGACCACCAGGGCAATGGGCTCAAATCGTTTGATCATCTCCATCGTTCTTCCTCCTGGAAGATAATGCGGATAGTTACGAAGTCAAGTAACCACCCGTCGACCACCGGTTACGCCGCGACCCCGATACTCCAATCGTCTTGAGCCTTGCGATCAGAGAAGCGAGGGAGGGAGACGGGCGGGAGATCGCCGGCCTCTGGACCGAGGCTTACGTGACCCTCGGGGTCGGAGGCAGGGCCGATCCCTACTCCGAGGCCGACTTCGCGACGTCTGCCAGACACGGCGAGGTGCTCGTCGCCGAGGGCGACCGCGGGATTTCGGGTGTCGTCGTGCTCTTCGACCCCGAAGCCCCGGCGCGGGTGGTGGCGGTCGGCGGCGAGGCGGAGCTCTCGCGGCTTGCCGTCGCCGCCTCCGAGCGCGGGCGCGGTATCGGACGCGCTCTGGTCGACCGCTGCGAGCGCCGTGCGCGCTCGGAGAGCTGGCCGGCGATCGCGCTTTGGAGCCGAGCCGGCCAGGTCGAGGCGCACCGCCTGTACGAGTCGATGGGGTATCGCCGGGTCGCGGAGCGCGACTCGGTCGACGCGACCGGGCTCGAGCGCCTCGCGTTCCGACTCGAGCTCGACCGGGTCGGGTCGGCGGCACCGTGACCGCCGCCGACCCGCCGCTCACCGCGCAACTCGAGGGGTCGCTCGTCGGGCTCGAGCCGCTGGCGCCGGAACACGCCGATGGCCTCTGGGCGGCGGCGCAGCCGGTCGAGATCTGGGCCTGGCTGACCAATATCGGCGCCAGCCGCGAGCGCTTCGACGGCTGGATGCAGGCGTCTCTGGGAGCCGCCGCATCCGGGACGGAGGGGCCGTTTGCGATCCGCAGCCGCGCCGCGGAACGGGCCGCTGATCGGCAGCAGCCGTTACCTCAACGTTCGGCGCTTCGACCGCGTCGTCGAGATCGGGTGGACATGGCTGACGCCGAGCGCCTGGCGAAGCGGGGCGAACGTCGAGGCGAAACTGCTGATGCTCTCGCGCGCCTTCGAGACCCTCGGATGCGTCAGGGTCGAGTTCAAGACCGACGCGCGGAACGAGCGCTCGCGCGCGGCAATCGCCGCCCTCCCGGCGCGGTTCGAGGGCGTCATGCGAAGCCACATGATCGTCCCCGACATTGGCCTGCGCGACTCGGCCTACTACAGCGTCATCGAGGAGGAGTGGCCTGGGGTCCGTGCCAACCTCGAGCGGAGGCTCGCCCGCGGAGTAGGCTAGGCCGCGATGCACGACTACGTCATAGTCGGCGCCGGCTCGGCAGGCTGTGTGCTCGCCGCGCGGCTCTCGGAGGACCCCGACACAAGCGTGCTGCTGATCGAGGCCGGGCCCCCCGACACGAACGACAACATCCATGTTCCGCTCGGCTATCTGAAACTCGCCGGGACCGAGGTCGACTGGCACTACTGGAGCGCGCCCGAACCGAATGCGACGGTCGCCGGCTGCCGCTTCCCCGCGGCAAGGTGCTGGGCGGCTCCTCCTCCGTCAACGCCATGGTCTACATCCGCGGCAACCATCGCGACTACGACGAATGGGGGCAGAGCGGCTGGTCCTGGGACGACCTCTTCCCCTACTTCCTGCGCGCCGAGGACAACGAGCGCGGCGAGTCCGAGTGGCACGCGGTCGGCGGGCCGCTGCCGGTCAGCGATCAGCGCTCGGGGATCGGCGATCCCGCCCGCGTTCGTCGAGGCCGGCGTCGAATCCGGCCTCGCCCGCAACGAGGACTTCAACGGCGCCGAGCAGGACGGGGTCGGGATGTACCAGGTGACCCAGCGCGGCGGAATGCGGGCCAGCGCCGCGGTCGCCTACCTCCACCCGGCCATGGAGCGGCCGAACCTGACCGTGCTCCCGAACTCACTGGTCCATCGCGTCCTCTTCGAGGGCACGCGCGCGGTCGGCGTCGCGGCGTCACAGCTCGGCGAGGTGACCGAGCACCGGGCCGAGCGCGAGGTGATCCTCTGCGGCGGCGCCTACAACTCGCCGCAGCTGCTGATGCTCTCCGGGGTCGGCCCGGCCGAGCACCTGACGATGCGCGAAGTCGAGGTCGATCCTCGACCAGCCGGCGGTCGGCGAGAACCTGAGCGACCATCCCGCCACCTATGCGGTCTGGACGACGCCGGAGCCGGAGAGCCTCCTGCAGGCGCTCGAGCCGGCGGCGCTCGACGAGTTCGAAGCCTCCCAGACCGGGCCGTTCACCTCGAACCTGGCCGAGTCGGGCGGGTTCGCACGGGTCGGAAGCGACGCCGCCGGCCCGGACGTCCAGTTCCACGTCGCCGCCCTGCAGATCGTCGAAGCGGGCCTCGGAGATCCCGAGGCGCACGGCGTCTGGGTATCCCCCTGCCTGCTGACGCCGGCAGCCGCGGCTCGGTTCGCCTTGCCTCGAACGACCCGACGGCGCGCCCGGTCGTCCGCAACCGGTTCTACACCGACCCGGCCGACATGCCGCGGATGGTCGAGGCGCTGCGGTTGATGGAGGAGATCTGCACCCAGCCGGCCTTCCGACCTTACGCGGCCGAGCGCTACAACGCGCCCGACGGGGACTCCGAGGAGGCCCTCCGCGAGCACGCGGCGCGAACGACCTTCCCGATCTACCACCCGGTCGGGACCTGCGCGATCGGCTCGGTCGTCGACGCCGACCTTCGCGTCGCCGGCCTCGAGGGGATCCGCGTCGTCGACGCCTCGGTGATGCCGACGGTCCCGCGCGGCAACACGAACGCGCCGACGATCGCGGTCGCCGAGCGGGCCTCGGACCTGATCAGGGGCGAGGAACCGCTGCGCTCCGGAGCGCCGGGGCAGAGCAGCCGGCCGGCGCCTAGATCCCCGGTTAGAGTCCGCGCCGATGGCGCGCGATTTCTACGCATCGCCGTTCGGGATCGCCTACGCCGCCTACATGGAGCGGCCGGGCCTCGCGCGCCGGGTCGCGCGGGCGGTCTGGGCCGGCGACACCAGGCCCTACTACGAAAGCATGGGCGCCGTGGCGGAGGTGCCCGACGGGGGCACGATCGTCGACTGCCCCTGCGGGGCGGGGCCGGCGCTGCGGGCGCTCCCCCCCGATCGCACCGTCCGCTACATCGGCGCCGACCTCTCCCCCTCGATGCTGCGGCGGATCCGCAAGCGCGCCGCCGCCCGCGGGATCGCGGGCCTCGAGCTTCACCACGCGAACGCCGCCGACCTGCCGATCGAGGACGACACCGCCGACCTCTTCCTCTCCTATTGGGGCCTGCACTGCTTCGAGGACCCGGCGACAGCGATGGCCGAGGCGGCGCGGGTGACGAAGCCTGGCGGCCGCCTCGTGGGCGCCTCGTTCGTCCGCAGCCGCGACACGCTCAGGCAGCGGTTCCTGATCCGCCCCGGGCTCGGCGACTTCGGCCCGATGGGGACCGAGGAGGAGATCCGCGGATGGCTCGAGGGTGCGGGCCTGCGGCCCACCCGCTGGCGGCTCCGTGGCTCGATGCTCTACTTCGACGCCCGCCTCGAGGAGCTCTGAGCTCGGGAGCTCCGCTCCTAGGCCCTGGTGCCGAGGGCCTCGTCGATGAATGGGCCGAGCAGCTCTCGCGCGGCGGCCGCCGTGGCCTCGGTCGAGGCGGTCGGAGCGGTGATGTAGCTGATCGCGAGCCGGACCAGGGATTCGGCCAGCAGCTGCGTCTTCTCGACCGGAGCCTGCGGCCATCCCTCCTGGATCACCGTCGAGAGGCGGCCGGTGGCCCACTGCACCACCGGCATCCCCTGGGTGGTGACGAACGGCAGCATCCCCCCGGTGCCGTCGTCGCTCAGCATCATCCGCACCAGCGGGTCCTCGCCGGCGGTGCGAAGGAAGGTGTCGAGCGCGGCCCCGACCGCCGCGTGGGGGTCGTCGAGGTGCTCGCGGACCGCCGCCTCGACGACGTCGAGGAAACGTTCGCCCTCGTGGATCACGAACGCCTGCGCGAACTCGTCGCGGCTGCCGAACTCCTTGTAGAGGGTCTGGCGGCTGACGCCGGCCGCAGCTGCGACTTCGGCCATCGTGATCTCCGACCAGGCGCGGCTCTGGAGCTCGTCGCGGGCGGCGCCGAAGAGCGTCTCGCGCAGCAGCCGGCGCGCCGCGACGGCGTAGGGCGCGCGCTCCGGTGCGGTCGACATCGCCGCCATCGTCTCAGCCGGCGTCGACGGGCTCGAAGTCGACCTTGTCGCGGACGCCGCAGTCCGGGCAGGCCCAATCGTCGGGGACCTCCGACCACGGCGTCCCAGGCGGGAAGCCCTCGCGGGCGTGGCCGGCCTCCTCGTCGTAGACGTAGCCGCAGGTGGGACAGCGAAACGTCATCGTTCACGCCTCACGTCCGACCTCCGTACTTGAGCTCAATTCGGCGGCGGGCCCGCGGCTGGATGTTGGCGCGGCTGACGTCGCCCCCGTAGTGATCGACCAGGATCGGGTCCATCACCCGGCGCCAGAGCGGCGGGACCCAGGCGAGGACGATCATCCCGGCGTACCCGGTGGGCAGCTGGGGGGCCTCGTCGACGTGCCGCAGCGCCTGGTAGCGCCTGGTCGGGTTGGCGTGATGATCGCTGTGGCGCTGCAGGTGGTAGAGGAGGACGTTGGAGGCGACGTTGTTGCTATTCCAGCTGTGCTCGGCGCGGCAGCGCTCGAAGCGGCCGTCCTCCTTGCGCTGGCGCAGCAGGCCGTAGTGCTCGAGGTAGTTGACGACCTCGAGCAGCGAGAACCCGAGAACCGCCTGGATCAGGAGGTAGGGCAGGACGACCGGCCCAAAGACGATCGTCAACACAGCGAACAGACCGAAGGTCATTGCCCAGGCGCCGAGGATGTCATTGCGCAGCGTCCAGTGTGACTTCCCCATCCGGTCGAGGCGAGCGCACTCGATTCCCCATGCCGAGCGCAGGCTGCCGACGACGGTCCGCGGCAGGAATGCCCAGAAGCTCTCCCCCAGTCGCGAGCTGGCCGGGTCCTCCGGCGTCGCGACGCGGACGTGATGGCCGCGGTTGTGCTCGATGAAGAAGTGGCCGTAGCCGGTCTGAGCCAGTGCGACGCGGCTGAGCCAGCGCTCGAGGCTGTCGCGCTTGTGGCCGAGCTCGTGCGCGGTGTTGATGGCGATGCCGCCGACGACCCCCATGGTCAGGGCCAGGCCGAGGCTCTCCGGGATCGAGAGGTCGCCGGCTGGACCAGAGGTGACAGGCGAAGATCAGGCCCGCGTACTGGATCGGGATGAAGACGTAGGTGCACCAGCGGTAGTAGCGGTCCTGTTCGAGCCATTTGATGATGCTGTCGGGCGGATTCGACGCGTCCATCCCGACCACGATGTCGAGGAGGGGAAAGACGATGAAGACGAGAAGCGGGCCGAAGAACCAGAAGCCGCCCCAGCCGGTGAGCTCGACATAGCCCCAGGCGATGAACGGGGCGAGCGGGATGAGCAGCCCCAGCAGCCACGCGTAGCGCTTGCCGTCGCGCCAGGTGGCGGGGTTCAGCTCGATCTCCTCACCATGGTCGTGGTGGTGGTGATGCTCGTGTTCCTGGACGCCTGCCTCCATCGGCCTTCCTCCTTGTCAAAGTGTGATTGGACGTCCCTGTTAATTACACGGTAGCGAGATTTGTAAACCTGTGCAACATCTTCGGCCGTTGTACCCAGTCCCGCCGGCCGGCGTGCGCCAGTTGAAACGGAGCCATTGCTCGCCAGCCAGCCTTCCGGTGGGACTTTTCCCCGCATAACCGCGGGTAACTCCCACCGGAGGCCGGTCGGGCGGCTAGATCTTCAGCAGGACGAAGGTGTTGACCGCGAAGAGGATCGCGAAGAAGACCGTGGCGCGGTCGAGGTTGCGCTCGACCATCGAGCCACCGCCGAAGGAGCTGCCGCCGCCGCCGATGCCGAAGGCGCCGGACAGGCCCGCGTCTTTGCCCGAGTGCAGCAGGATCAGGAAGATCAGCACGACGGCGATGATCACCTGGAGGACTCCGAGGACGGCAAACATAGAGATGGAAGTCTAGCTATGCGTGACCCGCTCGGGCCGGCTGCCGTTGCCGTTGGCGCTTCGCCCGAGGATCTCGACCGCTTCGGTGCGCAGCTCGGCGTCGAGCAGAGCGAAATCCTCGTCGGAGAGCTTGCCTGCCGCGTGGTCGAGCTCGGCGTCGCGGATCTCGCGGTACTTGGCCTCCTTGAGGGCGTCGAGGTCGGTCGTGACCCCGGGCCGGCGGCGCGGGCCCCGCGAAGGCCAGATCGCGATCAGGGCCCCGCAGAGGGCGATCAGGCCGCCGATCCACATCCAGGTGACGAGGGGATTGACGATGATCCGGAACATCGACCGGCGCGGCGTCTTCGACGAAGCTCCGTGCGAGGCGCTGGGCGATCTCGCCCTGCAGCGACTCGATCTGGGCCGCCGCCATCGGCGCCAGCCGCGGCCTCGCCGCCGCCGCCTTCATCAGGCCGGCGAGGTCCCGGCACTGGGGCGGTGAGCCGGGGGCGCCGCGCAGCATTCGCGGAAGCCGCGGTCGGACTCCGATCGCTCGCCGTCGGATCACGCTGATGTTGGGCTGGGCGCGACCCAGAAGTCGCGTCAACAGGCCCGCCCGTAGGCCGACCTCGCTCGTAGCTTCGCCGTTGAAGAAGCTGCTGATCTTCCCGTCCCTCGACCCCGGTCGGGCGGAAGTACCGGCGGCTCGGTCTCACCGTGAAGGCACTGCCGTCCTTCTCGACCCGCATCACCATGCCGAAGCCGAGCGCCTGCTTGGTGACGCTGACGGTCGGCCGCACGTAGGTCGACCTGCGTCCGTCGATCTCGGTGCTCTCGCCCGGCCGCAGGGTCACGTCGCGCTTCGTCTGGAAGCTCGAGGAGGCGGCGATCCCGATCAGCAGCACGACCACGCCGGCGTGGACGATGTAGCCGCCGTAGCGGCGGCGGTTGCGGGAGACGACGCCGACCATCGCCGACGCCATCGAGCCACCGGCGAGGGTCCGCCGGCCCGAGGCACCGCGCCAGAACTCCTGCGCGAGCCCGGTCAGCGCGAAGCCCGAGAAGGCGAACAGCGCCAGCGCCCATAGGTTGCTCGCGGCGTCGGTGGCGAGAGCGAGGACGAGGCCGGTCAGGCGCCGGCGATGACCGGCCAGAGGAAGACCCGTCTCGCCGAGGCCCAGCTGACGCGGCGCCAGGCGAGCAGCGGGCCGATCCCGGTGAACAGCACCAGCACCACCGCGAGTGGGGTCGTGTAGCGGTCGAACCACGGGGCCGCGAGCGACGCCTTGTTGCCGGTGAACAGCTCGGAGATGAGCGGGAAGAAGGTCCCCCAGAAGATCGCCACGCAGAGCGCGACGAGGAGCAGGTTGTTGATCAGGAAGACGGCCTCGCGGGAGATCAGCGAGTCGATCCGGCGCTCGGAGCGGAGATCGTCGAGCCGGGAGGCGATCAGCACCGCCGAGCCGATCGTGACGACGGCGATCAGGCCGAGGATGTAGGGGCCGACGGTGCTGTCGCCGAAGGCGTGGATCGACTGCAGGACGCCTGAGCGGACGAGAAACGTGCCGAGCAGCGCCAGGGAGAAGGTGGCGACGATCAGGCTCGCATTCCAGACCTTCAGCATCCCCCGCCTCTCCTGGACCATGATCGAGTGCAGGAACGCCGTTCCGGCCAGCCACGGCATCAGCGCCGCGTTCTCGACCGGGTCCCAGGCCCAGTAGCCGCCCCACCCGAGCTCGGTGTAGGACCAGCGGGCGCCGAGCAGGAGACCGAGGCCGAGGAAGGCCCAGGCGATCAGCGCGAAGCGGCGCGTGGCCCGGATCCAGGCGGCGTCGAGCCGGCGGGTGACGAGGGCGCCGACCGCGAACGCGAACGGGATCGTGAACGCGACGTAGCCCGAGTACAGCATCGGCGGGTGGATCATCATGCTCGGGTGCTGCAGCAGCGGGTTCAGCCCGACTCCGTCCACCGGTACGGGGCTCACGGTCGAGAACGGGTTGACGCCGCCCGCGAACAGCATCAGCCCGGTGAAGAAGGCGGCGACGCCGGCCATCACGGCGGTCGCGTAAGGGACGATCTCCCGCAGCTTGCCGCGGGTCGCGAACAGCGCCGCCGAGGCGGCGATCGAGAGCACCCAGGCCCAGAGCAGAAGCGAGCCTTCCTGGCTCGACCACATCGCAGCCAGCTTGTAGAAGGTCGGGGTGTCGATGGAGGAGTGCTGCTGGACGACTTTGAGCGAGAAGTCGTCGCGGAGGAAGGCGAGCTCGATAAGGACCACGCAGAGGGTCAGGAGCGCGCAGAGCCCATAGACGGCGCGGCGCGAGAGGTCGACCCAGCGCTGCTCGGCGTCGCGGCCGATCAGCGCCACGATCGCCGCCGCGATCGCGGTGATGAAGGCGAGGGCGAGGGCGGCCCCGCCGAGGCTAGCTGTCATTCGATTCTTCGGCGGTGTACTTCGAGGGGCACTTGGTGACCAGGGTGTCGGGTTCGCCGACGAAGACCCCGCTCTTCGCGACCGAGCCGGTGAGGACGATCTCGCGCCCGGCGCGGAACGGGTCGGGGACGGTGCCGGTGTAGGTGACGGGGATGCTCTCGCGGGAGTTGTCGCGATCGGCGACGCGGAAGTGGAGCTCTGAGCCCGTCGTGGGTGACCGAGCCGTCCACGACCGTCCCGGTCAGGTCGTAGCTGCTTCCGGGCGTCGCGTTGAGGAGCTGCGAGGGCTCCTTGGCCTCGGTCGAGGCGCTGAACGACGTGTAGATGAGCGCGACAGCCAGCAGCACCGCCGTGCCGAGGGCGACCACGAGCCGGATCTTGCGCTTACGGCTGGGATCCACGGAAGCGGATTATCGCAAGGCGGAGCGCGGGACCACGTTGACGATTTGCGCCAGAATGGCGGCGATGGCCGACGGCCCCTCCAACGACCCCGTCCTTCTGATCACCGGAGCCAGCAGCGGGATCGGCGCCGCCACCGCCCGGGCGGCCGCAGATGCCCACCGGCTTGTGCTCGCGGCTCGCCGGGAGGAGCCGCTGAGGGACCTCGTTTCAGAGCTCGGCGGGACAGAGCGGGCGGTCGCCGTCCGCTGCGACGTCACCGAGTGGGACCAGGTCGAGGCGATGGCCGCAGCCGGGATCGAGGCCTTCGACCGGATCGACGCCGTCTTCGCCAACGCCGGGTTCGGCGCCAAGCGAGGGTTCCTCGAGGAGTCGGTCGAGCACTGGCGCTCGATGGTCCTGACCAACGTCTATGGGGTCGCGCTGACGGTTCGCGCCACCCTCCCACACCTGCTCGAGCGCGGCGACGGCCACTACCTGATCACCAGCTCGGTTGCGGGCCGGCGGGCGCTGCCCGGCTCGCTCTACTCGGCGACCAAGTGGGCGACGACCGCGATCGGCGAGGCACTGCGCGCAGAGCTGCGCCAGATGCACGAGAACCACGCGATCCGGGTGACCCTGATCGAGCCGGGAATGACCGACACCCCGTTCTTCGACAACAGCCCCGGCGAGTGGGCGCTGCGCGACGAGGACATCGCCAACGCGGTGCTCTACGCCCTCGGCCAGCCGCCCGGGGTCGACGTCAACGAGATCCTGATCCGGCCGGTTTCCCAGCCGACCTAGGAGCGGGAGCTACTTCCGCTTCTTCTTCTTCTTGGCGCAGGGTGTCTTGACCTTGAGCCGCTTGTTGTTCGCCTGCAGGCCGTTCTGGGCGAAGAGCTTGACCGACGCGCGGAGGGTCTTCGGCTTCGCCTTCTTGCCCTTCTTCTTCGGGCAGATGTTGAGGCTGTTGGTGAGGATTCCCTTCTTGCCGCCGAGGACGGTGAGTTCGAACCTCGTCACCGGCACGTCGGGGACGGTGTTGAACGAGTTTCGGATCCTCCCCTTCGAGGTGTCGATCTTGCCGGCGAGGTCGATGTCGATCTGGCCGTGGAGCGAGGCGACGAGGTCGGGCAGCAGGTTGTTCGAGGAGCGCAGCAGGACCGGTCCTTCGAGCGGCTTGTCGAGCAGCGGCGTGAAGGCGCGGGCAAATCCATATCGGGAGTTGTCCGGGCAGGCATTCGCCGCGAACTGCGTCCGGGTGCAGACTTTGGCGATGTTGGCCTGGTCGAGGATCAGGCCCTTGGGGAGGGTGACGACGGCGCGGCCGATGTTGGCGTCGCCTTCGCGCGCGTTGAGCACGGCCTTCAGCTTCGGATTCTTCGCCCGCTTCGTCGCGCCGAGCATCTGCAGCGAGAGCTTCGGCTTGAAGGGGAGCCCCTCGCAGCCGTTCCACCGGTAGGGGACCGAGGCCGGGAATGCGGTGAAGGTCGCCGGGTCGGCGGGGTTCGCGCCACCGCCCCGCAGCGTCGCGCCGACGGCCATCGGCGCGCAGTTGGTCCCGTTCAGGGAGAAATCCTTGCGGTCGAGGTTGACGTCGACCGAGCTGATGTCGAGCAGAGCGCCGCCGAACACGTGCGGTATCGGGTCCGACACCGCGTGGACCTGGGCCGTTTCTCGGTCGACCATCAGGGCCACCCGCAGCACGACCGAGCCGAGATCGAAAGGCCCGGCCGTGGCTGGGGTGACTACCGCCAGGGACAGGGGGGCCCCAGCGTGTGGGCCGGCAAGGAAGACCTTGCCGCCGATTTGGAGCGGCTCGCCGCTACCGGTGTGGACGGTCGCGGTGCCGACAAGGCTCGAGCTCGGGCAACTGGACACGGCGGCCTCGTTCCTGCCGCTGTTTGCCGCCGCCGCGGCGAGGGCCGACTCCGGGCAGTACTTGAGGCCCGCGAGCTTGGCGGTCAGGCCCGGCGGCAGATCGACTGTCGCGCCTTTCAGCTCCTGCTCGCCCGCCGCCCGGGTCATGTGGACGCGGAACGGACTGAAGGAGCCGCCCTTCGGGTTGTCGGTTGCGGCTTTGAACCCGGGGGCGAACGGGCGCGCCGCCATCGATGCGGCGCAGGCGCCGCCCGCCGGCGATGCGGTGAGGCTGAATTTGTCGGAGGGGGTCGCCGGCGGGTTGGCTGTCCACGGCGTCAGTGAGGTCGTCGCCTCGTGCGGCCCGCAGGTCGGCGGGCTGGTCAGCGGCGCCCGCTGGCCGCCGTTGAAGTTGAGCTTGAACGAGGTGAACGGGACCTCGGGGAGGCCCGGCAGCGGCGCGCGACCGGACTTCGGGTCATCGAAGACCGCCGTCAGCTGGCCCGTCTGGGGGTCGGCCTTGACGTTGCCGATCAGGCGCGCCGAGATCCCGTAGCGGTCGGAGCCGGCGACGACGAAGATGCGGTAGAGATCGCCCGAGTTGGGGTCGATGCTCTTCGGCTGGCCGACGAACACGTCTCCGCTCAGGGAGCCGGGCGGTAGCGGAGGCGACTCGATCGAGACGGTCCCGATCTTCGAGTCGGCTGGGCATGCGACCGGGTTCTTCGTGCCCTTGCCGAACTGCTCGTCGGTGCAGGCGACGAGACCGTTTGCCGCCGACGGGTCGATCCCCATGCCCTGCGGCAACGTCACTTCGGCGCGCTTGGTCTGCGAGCTCTCGCGTTCGCCACCGCCGGTGATGTGCGGGACCTGGACGTTGGTCACCGCCCCTGCCGGGGAGTCGGTCGCGGTTTGGCCGGGGTCGACTTCAAGCGACGGCTCGTAGGGGACGCTCGCGCAGTCGATCGGCTTTTTTTCTTTCGGCAGCGGCGATTCGAACTGGGGCTCGGCGCTCTGCGGGAAGACATAGCCGCCCGATTCCAGTTCTTCCTTCGAGGCGGCGAGCAGCCAGGTCGAGTAGATCCCCTCGAACCCGGCCTGTTCGGGGTCGAGGCAGGTGCTCGGTGTCGTGATGAAGGTGCCGTCACCGGAGCGCCCGTTGAAGGTCAGTCGGTTGGTCAGGACTTTGGCCCCGAGCGGCGGTTCGGGGACGTCGATCGTGAAGCCCTCGTGGAAGTCGCCATCCCAGGCGACGTCGGCTTTGAGATAGACCGCGTTGCCGGCGAGCTTAGGCCGAACAGCGCCGGCTGGCCTTCTTCGGGGACGAGGTTGTAGACCGGGACTTTGGTCACCCCTTCGACCGGCGGAGTTACGACGCCGGCGACCGAGAGGGTCACGGCGCTGACCCCGACCTGGGATAGCGGGGCGCTGGGCGCGCATTTCGCGGGGTCGGCGATTTCTTCGCACTGGGGCGTGGATTGAGGATTGACCGAAAGTCCGACGGGCAGGTCGACCCGCACTTTTCCGAGGACGCCGACCGGGTTGATCGTGCCGAGCGGGCCTTCGGTGTTCTTGACGGTGAACTGGGTGAACCCATCCTGGGGGTGGCCGGCGGCTTCTTCAAAGAACTGGCCCGGGGTGTCGACCGAGCATTCCGGAAGGTCGCTCGTGCAGGTTCCCGCCTGCCAGCCGTCGGCTGAGGTGTGGGGGTCGTGCTGGGGGGCAATGATGTCGCTCGTCGCCGCCAGCGCCGAGGAGCCGGGAAGCGCGGCGAAAGCGAGCAGCGCGAGGGCGGCGGCGATCGGGACCAGGCGTCGACGAATGCTCCGCGACGTCCCCTTCGTCTCCCTTCCTCCGGACACCATGTCCAGGCGACAATACTTGATATTTACGAAATTCCTCATTATTTTTGGGTAGTGAGTTCTCCGACTATCTGGGTAAAGGCTTTTCAATGACCTCTCTGACGAATCAAAACGGAAACACGGAAGCCCTCGATTGGCAGCGCTTGGCAAGGGCAAATACCCACGCCCTTCGGATCTCAATCCTGGAAGTGCTGGCCATCGACGGTGGCCGGACCCTCTCCCCCAAGGACCTCAGCATCGAGCTGCAGGCCCCGCTCAGCACGGTCAACTACCACGTGACCGAGTTGGCGCGGTCGGACCTGCTCGAGCTGACCGGGGAACGACAGGTGCGGGGAGCGGTGGAGCACTTCTACCGCCCGGCGCCCAACGGCGACAGAGCTTCGAGCTAGCCGGCCGGGACCGCCCGCTCAGCCGCCGCCATAGGCGACGACCAGATCGGTGACGACGCCGACGAAGAAACCGGCGGACATCAGCCAGAGGCCCAGCTCCCGGTGGCCCAGCCTGCGCATGCCCGTCCAGACCTCCCCGATCACATAGATGATGGCGCCGCCGGCCAGCGCGTAGAAGGCGAGTTCGAGGGGTTCGGAGCTGACGCTGTAGCCGACCATCGAGCCGAGCAGCGTCGGTCCGCCGGCGAGGAGGCCGGCGAGCCCGAGCCAGCCCCAGGAGGGACGGACATCGCCGAGCGGCCCGACGATCCCGAAGCCCTCGGTCGCGTTGTGGAGGGCGAAGCCGATGATGAGGACGGTGGCGAGGCCGATCTCCCCGGCGCTGGCCGAGACGCCGATCGCCAGGCCCTCGGCGAAGTTGTGGAGGCCGATCGCGATCGCGATCGTCATTCCCGTCTGCAGGGCCCGCGCCCTGGTCAGCTCGCGGAGCTCCGCCTCGGCATCCCCGAGCTCGGCGACATCGACGGCTCCACCGGCGATCGGCGGCAGCGGCCGGATGCCGCGCAGCCGGCGTTCGACGGTGCCGATCCCGGCGCAGCCGATCGCGAAGCCGGCACCGAGCATCAACGCCATCGCGATCGCGTGACCGAGGCCGCCCTGGCCGTCCTTGTAGGAGCTGACGGCGGCCTCGACGATCTCGATCGAGTGCGCCATGACGTCGACGAAGATGAAACCGAGGATCCCGACCGCGAACATCGCCAGGCCAACCCGCGTCGCGGAACCGACGCGGTGCAGCCGGCCGAACGGCAGACCGAGGTAGATCGTGAAGCCCGCCAGGGCGCCGAGAAGTGTCGTTTCGAGGAAAGTCAGGACTCGACCTCGCCAGTTAGGTTAGCCTAACTCGGCGGGATCGAGCTCCTAGAAGAGGCGGACCCGCTGACGCGAGAGCAGGAAGCCATGGCCATTGCGGAGGTTGCGGCAGCGCACCCCGACTTCTTCGCTGGTGCAGCGAAAGCGGCCCTTGCGGATCGATTCCCCGTACGGGAGCACGGGACCGGCGCGGAATGCCGAGTCGCTGACACAGCTGTACTCCCCCGGGCCCTTGTCGCCTACGAAGAGGGAGCCGCCGTAGTCGAATTCACAGCTCTTCGGCTTTTTTGGCAGCGGCCAAGAGTGGTGGATGATGTCGCAGCGGGCGCCCTGGTCAACCATGATGCATCCGATGTTCCGGCTGGGAGATTCGAAGCCCTTCATCGCGGACGCGTCGGATGCCGAGAAGGCGGTCAGCGCCAGAGCGCCGGCGAACAGGATTCCGGCTCGCCGCGCGAACCGAAAATGCTTGCCGCCTCGTGATGCTCCGATCACGGCGCGATTGTAACCGCCGATCTGCGACCGCCGCCAGGGCCGCGGACAAGGATTCAGATCTGCTCGGGAGCCTGCTCGGGTCCGGGGAAAGCGACCTCGGCCCCATCCTGCGTGGACCGCCGGCTGCGGAGTCCTTGATCGGGTGGCGTGTCCTTTCCGGTCCTCGCGAGGTGGTAGACGAAGGCCGCGATCACGGCGGCAAATACGAGGCTGACGGGGCCGGTTCCGAGGGCGAGGCCGCCGCGGGCGTGGGAGACGGCGAGCCAGTCGGCGACAGAGGCGCCGAGAGGCCGGGTCACCACGTAGGCGAACCAGAAGGCGAGTATCGGGTTCCAGTCGAGGCGGTAGTAGCCGAGAACCGGAATGCAGATCACGACCGCGAAGAGCCATATCGATCCAAAGTATCCGAGGTTGAGCGTTACGGCGGTCATGTCGCCGGCGGCGGTTCCGAGCGCGAATGTAGCCAGCACGGCCGCCCAGTAGAAGAGCTCTCGTCGCGGCGTCGTGATGCTGTGGATCGAGAGCGTGCCCTCGACCCGGTACCAGGTGCGGAAGACCACCGCGAGGACCACGGCGTAGAAGACCGTCGAGGCTATGTACGGGACTCCCAGCCCGACGTGGAGCACGTCCGCCGCCATCGTCCCGAAGACCCCGACCATCGCCACCGCCAGCCAGTAAGCCCATGGCACATAGCGGTCCTTGGAGAACTGCAGGTACAGCGCGATGGCAAGGGCGATGCCGCCGAGGACGACCGCGACCTCGGGAACCAGGGTGTGGACCAGAAAGTCCGACGTCGACTCGCCCATCGCGGTTGTCAGCGCCTTGACGATCCAGAAGAAGGCGGTGATTTCCGGCACCTTCGAGAAGGCAGGGTGCCTGGAGTTGATGCCGGATATCCGTTGGGTCAGGTTCATCGGCGGGGGAACGAGACCGCGCGGCGGGAAAGCTAGGAAGCGTCCCTAAATCCCAGATGAAAATGCGCACGCAACAGGCGACACGAGCAAAGCGGACGACGGGTCTCGAACCCGCGACCTCGAGCTTGGGAAGCTCGCGCTCTACCAACTGAGCTACGTCCGCGAACGCCTGATTCTAAGCGGACTCCGAACGCGAAGCTCGCGGTCGCCCGCCCTCCGCTCCGAACAATTCCCGAACATTTCCGTTCGGAGCTGGCAGGCCTCGGGCCTCCCTTATGTAGTCGTCGACGCTGCGACGGTCGCCGGGCTCGGTGTCGATCTTTGACAAAGGACATGATCGCGCCGGTTCAGAGCCGGCTCCCATCCGGCCAGGTTTTCAATTCTCACGACGCCAACTGCGTTCGGAAAACCCACAAGATCGAGCCCGACACGAAACCGGAAGTTCATCCACATTCCAAAAGTTCGGGTCTCCCCAATACAGCGGGGCTTACATCGATTGGCTCGCTGAAAAGCCACAAGAGTTCTTCGATGAGGCCCGCTCGGCCACTACGGCGCGACCCACGGTTGACTCTCCGTCCGCTGGGGGACGGCCTAGACGTTGTCCAATTCCTGCACGAGGTCGTCGACGCGGCGGGCGATCTCATCGCGGGTCTGCCGGACGGTCTCAATCGGCCGGCCTTTGGGGTCCGGCAAATCCCAGTCGATATAACGGCGGCCGGGGATGTAGGGGCATTCGTCACCGCAACCCATCGTCACGACGACGCTGGCCCATTCGGCGTCCTCGGTGCTGAGGAGATGCGGGGTACGGTCGCTGAGGTCGATGCCGATCTCGTTCATCACCTCGATCACCTCCGGATGGACGCGCTCGCCGGGGGTCGTCCCCGCTGAGCGGGCGCTGTGCCGGCCCCTGGCTGCGCGTTCGAAGAGCGCCTGGCTCATCTGCGAGCGCCCCGCGTTGTGGAGGCAGACGAAGATGGCGTGGGCCATGCCGTGATCTCAGTTGGTCTCAGATGGTGGACAAGGGGACGCCGATTACGTCGAGGCGGCGGGTCAGCCCGCCGATGGCGAAGTTGCGAATCTCCTCGGCGCTTGCACCGAGGGCATTCCAGTCAGTTCCCTCGCGCTCCGGGGGCGTAAGCGACTCTGACACGGCCGGCAGCAGCTCCCGCAGGGTCGCCCGCACCGCCCCGGCGAGAGCCGGGTCGTCGGCGACCGCCTCGCGCAGATACCAGGTGCCGTAGCCGATGTGGCGCTGCTCGTCGTGATGGATCTTCGAGTAGCCGGCGACGAAACCCGGCAATAGGCTCTCGCGCTCCAGGTAGCCGGTCACGAACTTGAATGAGGTCAGCCCGAGGGTTCCCTCGAGAATCTGGTGATAGAGCGTGACAAAGCGGACCTTTGCCTCCGCGCCGCCAGGGTTTGCAACAAGGCGCTCGTGGGCCTCGACCAAAGCCACGTCGAAGATCGCCCGGAACGCGGGTGAGATCTGCTCGCGGGCGTGCTCGACATGGGCGGCGATCGCCGCCGGGTCGCCAACGATCTCATCCTGAAATCGGGCGTAGAACTGCATGTGGCGAGCCTCGTCGACTTGTTGCGTGGCCAGGAACGTCGCCTCCTCCTCGCTGCCGTAGGCCGCGACCAAACCCGAGAACTTCGTCGTGATTCGCTCCTCGGCGACCATCAGCGAGGAGAGCACCCAGAAGATCAGGTCGCGGTCCTCACCGGCCATCGCCTGCCACTGCTCTGTGTCTTTGGAAAGGTCGACCTCGAACGGGCTCCACTGCTCTGCCTCCCAGTGGCGGTAGAGCTCCTGCGGGCCGAAGAGGTTGACCGCGGTCACGCTGGGCTCGCCGACTTGCGGGCGCGAACGATCGCTGAGGCGGCGTTGTCATGGACTCGGTGCGTCTCAGTAATCGCCACATCGACGAGGCCAGCGGCGGCAAGTGCTCGCTTCGAACTCCGCTCGCGTCAACGCCCCGGCGATGCAGCCGGTCCATTGCGCCATGTCAGCGCGGGTCGTCTCGTCCATATCCTCGTCGGCGATCACGTCGGAGACGGCGAAACGTCCGCCGGGCTTCAGGACCCGGGCCGCCTCGGCGATCACCTTCGGTTTGTCGCCGGAGAGGTTGATCACGCAGTTGGAGATCACCACGTCGACCGATCCGGCAGGTAGGGGGATCGCCTCGATCTGGCCGCGCAGCCACTCGACGTTCTCGACCCCGGCCTTACGCTGGTTCTCGCGCGCCAGCGCCAACATCTCGTCGGTCATGTCGAGGCCGTAAGCCTTGCCGGAAGGGCCGACGCGGCAGGCGGAGAGCAGCACGTCGATTCCGCCGCCCGAACCCAGATCGAGCACCGTCTCTCCTGGGGACAGCTCGGCGACTGCGGTCGGATTGCCACATCCGAGCGAGGCCATCGTCGCGGTGTCGGGCAGCTCGTCACGCTCACCCTCGCCGTAGAGGCTGGAGCCGAAGACCAGCGCTTCCTCGTCGCTCAGAACCGCAGCCGATCCGCAGCAGCCGCCCTCCCCCGCATTGACACTGGTCGCCGCGGCGGCATACCGGGCGCGAACGGCATCGCGGACCTCGTCGGCGTCGGGCTGACCAGCTGAGCAGCCGCAGCTCGAAAACCCCGACGAGCAGCAGCCGTCCTTCTCGGCGGGCTCGCAGCACGTCGCCTGGGTCTCACTCGAACAGCACTCTCCGGCCGGAGCCTGCTCTAGCTCAGCCACCCGGACAGCTCCTCCAGGGCATCGGGGATCACGTAGTAGTAAGCCCACAGCCCCGGTCGCTCGGAGCCGACAATGCCGGCGTCGCGCAGCTTCTTGAGGTGATGGGAGACGGTGGGCTGGGAGAGATCGAACAGGGGCACCAGCTCACAGACGCAGACTTTGCCGGCGTGCTTTCGCAGCACGTCAACCAGTTGTAGGCGCACCGGGTCGCCGAGCGCCTTGGCGATCTCGGCCATTCGCTGCGCCTGCTCGCGCTCCACATCCGGATAGACGACCGGCTCACAGCAAGGTTCGCCCGGTGGCCGCTTGGTCTTTGGCTCCAACTCCAAATCGACGCTCATCTATCTACATATATCTATTGAAATCGCATCTGTCAATGCTTAGGATCGCAGCCGTATGGAGACCGTCGCCGTCATTACCGACATTCACGGCAATCTGCCGGCGCTTGAAGCCGCGCTTGCCCGCGTCGAGGAGGTCGCCCCCGACGCGCTCTATTGCGGCGGCGATCTGGTCGGCTACGGCCCACGGCCCAACGAGGTCTGCCGCCTGATTTCCGAGCGGGGCATCCCGACGATCTACGGCAACTACGACTACGCGATCGGCCGCAACGAAGAGGACTGCGGCTGCGCCTACGTCACCCAGCACGATCGCGAGCTAGGGCAGCTTTCGGTGAACTGGACCCTGGAGCACACCGACCAGCGCTCCAAGGACTTCATCCGGGCGTTGCCCTTCGACCTCCGCTTCGAGTTGGGCAGGAAACGGATTCGCCTCGTCCACGGCTCACCGCGCAAGGTCAACGAGTACCTGTTCGAGGACAAGCCGGCGCACACGTTCGATCGAATCGCAGCGGGCGCTGACTGCGACGTGCTCGTCTTCGGACACACCCACAAGCCTTGGACCGCAACCTACGGCGACGTGCTCTTCGTCAACTGCGGCTCGGTCGGCAAGCCCAAGGACGGCGATCCTCGCGGTGCCTTTGCGGTGCTGGAGGCCAGCGAAGAAGGGGTGCAGGCACGGATAGAGCGCTTCTCCTACGACGCCGAGCTCGCATCGCGCGAAGTCGCGGCGGCGGGGCTGCCCGGCGAGTTTGCAGAGAAGTTGCTGGTGGCTGCCTAGGGGCGAGCGATGAAGTACGTGCTCTTTGTCTGCATCCAGAACGCCGGGCGCTCGCAGATGGCGCAGGCATTCTTCGAGCGCTATGCGCCTGGTGACATCCGCGCCGAGTCAGCGGGGCTCGAACCCGCCAGCCGGATCCACCCCGCCGTTGTCAAAACCATGAAGGAGATCGGCATCGACATCTCTGGTCGGCAGCCGAAGAAGCTCACGGTCGAGATGCAATTGCACGCCGATCTCGCCGTGACCCTTGGCTGTGGAGGTCGCTGCCCCTACGTCCCCGCCAATGTCGAGGACTGGAATCTGCCTGACCCGGCGGACCGCTCGCTTGGGGAGGTATGAGCTATTCGCGACGAGATCGCCGGCCTAGTCGACGACCTCCTCCTGAATCGTGCGGAGGAGATCCGTGCCGACAGGACCGCCCACGAGCTGCGCCTGCAGAAGGTTCTGCCGCCGCTCATTGCCGAGTTCGAGGGGATGCGCACTCCCGAGGAGATCCGCGAATGCGCTGACGCCGTGCTTCACGACTTCGCTCGCTGAGCGCCGCACCCGCGACTGCCTGCGAGGCGATCACTGCTACGAGCTGGAGGTTGCCCGATGACCGATGCGCCGCTACCGCGCCGCCTTTTCGCCGAGTTCCTCGGCTCGGCATTCCTCGCCGCCACCGTGATCGGGTCAGGCATTGCCGCTGCTCAGCTCTCTCCGAACGACGTCGGGCTGCAGCTTTTTGAGAACGCAGCGGCGACTGCGGCCGGACTTTTCACCTTCATCCTCATGTTCGGCCCGGTCTCCGGTGCTCACTTCAACCCGGTCGTTTCTTTGGTCGACGCCACCTTCGGCGGTCTGCGTTGGCGCCACGCCTTCGCCTATATCCCCGCTCAGGTCCTCGGCTGCATGACGGGAGCGGTGGCGGCGAACCTGATGTTTTCGTTGACGGCGATCTCGATCTCCACCCATCACCGTGCTTCCCCGGCGCACCTGTTCGCCGAGGTGATCGCGACCCTCGGCCTGTTGCTTGTGATCTTCTCGCTGGCGCGGACCAAGCGCGGCAACCTCGCCCCCGCTGCAGTCGGTGCCTACATCGGCGCTGCCTACTTCTTCACCAGCTCGACCAGCTTCGCCAACCCGGCGATTGACGTGGGGCGGATGTTCTCCAACACCTTCGCCGGTATCGCCCCGGCCTCAGTGCCGGCCTTTGTCGTCTTCCAGCTAATCGGAGGGGCCGTGGCGATTGTCGTCATCCGCATCCTCTACCCAGACATCACGCCCGACGAGGCGGCGGAGATCATGCTGCCCCACGGCGAAGATGGAGTTCCCGACTCATCGGTGGCCGCGAAGGACGTTGCCTGAAATGCCGTTTCGCCCGGCCTCTTCTGACTCTGTACTCATCCGCAGTTCCGCTCATCTATTCGAAAGATGCGCGCCGGATTCAACGGCGCCGAAGGGGGGTTCCTTGAAGAAGTTTCTGCTGCGTATCAGTCAAAGAAACCGAGTCGTGGCCGCCCGCGTCTGTGGCTCTGCTCGCCGCTGCGACCGGCCCGTCGCTCGCAAGCGGTTCCAGCGCTGGGGCATCGTCGGATTTGCCGATCATCGCCATCAAGGGAAGCAGCGAGAAGACACTGCACTACGTCGGGCCGAAAACCATCAATGAAGGCGAAGAACTGGAAATCGTCAACCAGACGGACCCGCACAAAGTCGGCCCCCAGACGTTCTCCCTGGTCGAAACCTCCACCATCCCAAAGACCAAGGCCCAGCGTGAAAACTGCGCCAAAAAAGTTGGAACCTGCAAGACCATCATGGCCTGGCACGGCGTCAAGCAGAGCGGCTCAGCCAAGACCGTCGTGGTCAATGCTGGTGGAGAAGGCTGGGACACCGAAGGCGGACTCAAGACAAAAGGGGATTCTTGGTTTGCGGGCAAGATGGGCGCCTCAATCGCGCAGGGGGTCGCCGCTGGCGCCACAGCGGGGCCCGTCACGCTGAGCTTCATGAGCGCCTTTGACCCCTCGCTTCACGGCAGCATTACGGTCTTGCCCCTGAGATAAGCCGATTGACCTGGTCTTCGCAGGCACGCTGAAAGGCAACTCCGAACAAATCCAGAACATTCCGGCTCGCGGCGTTGTCCACCGCTGGCCAAGTTGCCGGAGCCGACTTCGCTCTAAGGCTTGACCTGACTTCCTTCGCTGGACACCGTAGGACAGCGCTTGACGCGGTTTGCCAGCTTGGGAAGCTCGCGCTCTACCAACTGAGCTACGTCCGCGCCGGGGCGATTCTAGAGCCAGTGAGGCTCCAGGCAGCTGCTCGTTCGAAATGCGTTTCAGGGACCGCGATGAGCGATTTCTGCCCGCTTCTGCCCAATTACAGATCAAGCTGGCGGGCCAGATCCTTGCCCTGCACATGGCGCTCGCTGCCTGCACTTGGCGATGTAGCATCGGGACCGGGACAGAGCGGATGGGAGGGCAATGCGACACAGGGGAATCATTTCCGGAGCGACCCTCGTCGCGGCCTCGCTGACGATCGGAGCGCTCCTGACCGAAACCACCTTCGGTGTGGTGAGCCACGTCCCCTCCTTTCCCACTCGCCGCGCTTTTGGCGGTATCGCGCCGATCAAGCTGCCCCGCACAGAACCCGCTCCGATCACTTTGAGCATCGGCTTTGATTCCCCGCCAGTCGAAGGGTCAACCCCGGACCTGGAAAGCATCGACCTCGAACTCTCCCGCCACATCACATTCGAGACCGCCAGTCTTCCCAGCTGCTCGTCTAGTCAGCTCTATGCGACCGATACCCCCCAAGAAGCCTGCCCGAAATCTCTTGTCGGGCATGGCAGCGTCACCTCGGAAATCCGCAAGCCGGACGGGACGGCGGTCACTGTCACCGGGCCCCTTCTTGCCTTCTATGCGGTCGAAGGGCATCGACGCCTCATCTTGGCGCATATCGAAACCGGCAACCCCCTGCCGCTCATCTACGTGATCCCCTTCACGATTGAAAAGGCGGACGGCAGTTTCGGGACCGATCTCTCGGTATCCACGCAGGCGATGGCGGGGCTTGAGGGCAAATGCACGACAAGGAATCCCTACTGCTTCTATTCACCCCACAAACTCGTTGGCGCATACGGACGAATCTCTTCATTCGAAATGTCCCTCCACCGGAGGTATCGCGGCGTAGACGAGCGAGTGAGCTTTGTAAACGCGGTCTGTCCTGCTCCTCGAGGCTTTAGGCAGGTAAATCTTCGCCTAGTGGACGTGCACCTGAACTATGTGTCGGGGCCCCCGCCGTTGAGCGACGCTGTGGTCGGCCGATGCATCGCATCGCGCTGACCACGTCTGGCCTAAACTAGTTCGAGCCGACGGAAACGGCAGGGTGAGAAGGCTGGTCCTCTCGCTCCTGCTCGTCCGTCGCGGCTATCCGCCGGCGATCATCTACAAGGACGAACGGAAACGCTACCTGCGGTGCCTCCAAAAGGCCGACGAGGGCGATCGGGGTCCGCTGGCGGAACTCCTTGCGAGATCCATACGCGAAGGCATCTACCGCTTCCTCATTCCAAGTCTGGCTGGGCCGTTGAGCGTGATGCCACTCGCAGGTCTAGCCGACAACGACCTTTCACATTCGGCCTTGGTCGCGGCGGCGCAGCGAGGCCGCCTAAAGGCGCACAAAATTCGCGGGGGCACGTGGTACTCGACGCGTCAGTGGGTCGATGAATACAAGGCAAGCCGCCACCAGCGGCGGAGTGCCGCGCCCGCCTGATCCGATTGGGCACCGCGGCCCGTTTAGTGCCCAAACCCCACCGGATCGACCGGCATCCAACCCGATCCGATCTGCCCGTTCGTGCCTGAGGCGCCTATCCGTGCCTGGCCCGCGTTTGCTTGGAAAGCTCGCGCTCTACCAGCTGAGCTACGTCCGCGCCTGCAGGATTCTAGGGGCACGCGGAGGGTGCCAGGGGGCGGCGCCGATCTAACCTTTGGGGGTGAGCACCCGCGCCCTGATCGCATTCCTCGCCGTCCTCGCCGTGATCGGGCTGCTCGGGTTCGGGCTGCTGAGCAAGGGTAGGGCGAGCATCGCGGTCGGCGACCCGGTTCCGGACAAGACGCTGCCCTATCTCGAGGGCGGCGGCGAAGGCTCGATCGCCGACTACCGCGGGCGCTGGGTGCTGGTCAACCTCTGGGCCTCATGGTGCGATCCCTGCCGGGCCGAGGCGCCTGTCCTGGAGGAATTCTCCAAGAACCATCCCCGCACGACCGTCCTCGGAATCAACGTCCAGGACAACAGCGACGACGCCGTCGCGTTCGTGCGCGAACACCGGCTGACCTATCCGCAGCTGCGGTCTATCGGTGACGAACGGACCGAAGCGTTCGGCTCGACCGGCGTCCCCGAGAACTTCCTCGTCGACCCGAAGGGCCAACTGGCGCTGATCTGGCGCGGCGTCGTCGATCGTAAGTTCCTCGACGCACACGTCGCCCCGCTGATCAAGGAAGCTCGATGAAGCGCCTCCTCCTCCTCGCCACCGGGGTCGCGCTTCTGGCGACCTCCTCGATCGGGCTCGCGTCACCGCCGCAGACAACCCTGACCGAGATCGAATCCGAAGTGATGTGCCCGATCTGCGGAACCCTGCTCGAACTCGCCGAATCCCCGCAGGCCGCGCGCGAGCGCACCTTCATCTCCGGGCTGATCGCCGCAGGGATGACGAAGTCCGAAATCAAGGACGAACTCGTTGCCCAGTACGGCGACCGGGTCCTCGCCCTGCCGCAAGGGAGCGGCTTCGACCTGTCGGCGTATCTGGTGCCGGCGATCGCCTTCGTGCTGGCGGCGGCGGCGGTCGCGGTGAGCGTCTGGCGCTGGCGCAAAGGCCCGGGGCGCTCGGACGGAGACGAGGACGACCCGGAGCCGCGCGCCCCCACCGGCGAGGAGGCCGAGCGCCTCGACGCCGACCTCGCCCGGTACGACCTCTAGACGGTCCTCTCGAGCAGGCCATCGACGAGCCTCCGCACACGCCGCGGCAGGGCCGACCTCGGACAGGTGGCAAGGACGCGGTCGGCCTGCGACGCGGCCGCGCGCAGGGCGCTCTCTTCGTCGGGGGCGGGCCCGTCGAGGACGACGACGTCGTAGGCGGCCCGCAGTTTCTCGATCGCGTGGCGAAAGGTCTCGGAGGCGAGCAGGTCCTGCCCCAGCCCGGTCGGGCTGCCGGCGACGATGCAGACGAGCGGAGCGGCCGCGAGGGTGGACCCCGGCCCGGCGAGGATCGCGGCCTGGAGGATCTCCGACGCCTCGGCCTCGTGGGCGAGGTACTCGCCGAATCCCGGCTCCGGCTCGAGCCCGAGCTGCGCGGCCAGGCCGGGGGCCCCGAGATCGCACTCGACCAGCGCCGCGCTTCGTCCGGCCGCGGCCGCCGCCGCGGCCATGCCGATTGCGACCTGCGAGCGCTCATGCTCCCCGGTAACGAGGACGACGCCGGGACCGATCTCCGACCACAGCGCCAGCAGGGCGTCGAGGCCCGGCCGGTCGAGAGTCCCCGGCCGGCCGTCAGAGTCGCCGCCGATCGGGAGTCGCGCCAATAGCGGCGGCCGGTCTCGCCCGAACATCACATCCGCTCGGGAGCGGAGATGCCGAGCAGCCCGAGAGAGCTGGCAATGGTCCGCATCGTCAGCAGGCATAGAGCCAGCCGCGCCTGCTCAACCCCGTCGCCCTCGGCGCCGACGACCTGGCAGTCGCGGTAGAAGGCGTGGAAATCGGCCGCCACGGCGGTCGAGTAGGTGCAGATCCGGTGCGGCGCCCTCCGGGCGGCGGCCTCGCGGACCTCGTCGGGGAATTCCAGCAGCCGTTTGATGAGGGCCTTCTCCGCCGGCTCGAGTGGCACCTCGGGAACCGCCTCGGGGGACGGGTCCGGCGGCGGTCCGCCCTCGTCCTCGGCCTTGCGGAGGATGCTCGCGATCCGGGCGTGGGCGTACTGGACGTAGTAGACCGGGTTGTCGCTCGACTCGCGCCTGGCGAGCTCGACGTCGAGATCGACGGTGGTGTCGTGACTGCGCCAGAGCATGAACCAGCGGGCCGCGTCGACGCCGATCTCGTCGACAAGCTCGTCGAGGGTGACGAACTCGCCGCTTCGCTTCGACATCTGGGCCCGCTCGCCGCCTTCGACCAGGTGCACGAGGCTCATCATCAGCGGTTCGAGGACGTCGGGATCCGCGCCGAGAGCGGCGATCACGGCCTTGAGCCGGGGCGCGTAGCCGTGATGGTCGGCCCCGAGCACGTCGATCAGCAGGTCGAACCCGCGCTCGAGCTTGTCCCAGTGGTAGGCGACGTCGGCGGCGAGATAGGTGGGCTCGCCGTCGGCCCGGATCAGGACTCTGTCCTTGTCGTCGCCGAACTCGGTGCTCCGCAGCCAGAGCGCTTCGTTGCTTCGGTAGCTGTGGCCCTCCTTCTCGAGCTGGGCCAGGGCCGCCTCGACCTCGCCGCTCGCGTAGAGATCGCGCTCGGAGAACCAGGTGTCGAAAGTGACGCCGAAGCGGTCGAGCGTCTGCCTGACCTCGCCGAGGGTAAGCTCGACCGCGCGCCGCCCCAGCACCTCGGTGTCGTCCGGGTCGACCCCATCCTTCTCGAGGCGCTCGGCAAGCCCTTCGATGTAGGGGCCGGTGTAGCCGTCGTCGGGCGGCCCGGTGCCATCGATCTGGGCGGCGAGCGAGGCGGCGAACCGGGTCACCTGGCCGCCGCCGTCGTTGACGTAGTACTCGCGCTCGACCCGGTGGCCGACGGCCTCCAGCAGGCGGACGAGGGAGTCGCCGTAGGCGGCGTGGCGACCGCCGCCGACGTGCAGGGGGCCGGTCGGGTTGGCGGAGACGAACTCGACGAGGATCCGCTTCGGGTCCGCCGTCGGAACTGGGCCGAGACCCTCGGCCTCCTCGCCGAGCCGGGCCAGCGCGCGCCGGTACCAGGCGTCGGAGAGAAACAGGTTGAGGAACCCCGGCCCGGCGACCTCGACGCGGTCGAGGCTTCCGCTCGCGGCCAGATCCCGCTCGAGCTCCTCGCGGAGACGCGCCGCGACGTCGCGCGGGGCTTCGCCCAGGGGCGCCGCGAGGAGCATCGCTGCGTTCGAGCTGTAGTCGCCGAGCTCGGGCTTGGGCGGTCGGTCAAGCGACGGCTCCGGACTCGTCGCCTCGCCGTCGCGCAGGGCGCGGGCCGCCTGGTTCACCGCCGAGCGCAGCTCGGCTATCGAGTCGGTCACGGTCACCTCGTCATCGTATGAGCCACGCTTGCCCCGGGTACCCTGCCTTCCTTGCGGGTCGCCGTGATCGCCGACATCCACGCCAACCTCGCCGCGCTCGAGGCCTGTCTCGACTCCGTCGACGGAGCGGGCGTCGACGAGATCTGGTGCCTCGGTGACGTCGTCGGCTACGGGCCCGAGCCGGACGCCTGCGCCGACCTCATCCGCGAGCGGTGCTCGCTCTGCCTGGCGGGCAACCACGACCTCGCGGTCCTCGGCGCGCTCGACGTCGAAGCCTTCTCGGAGACCGCGGCGACGGCGGTGAGGTGGACGCAGGGCGTGATCGGCGATGAGGCGCTGCGGTTTCTCCGCGGGCTCGAGCCGGCGGGAGAGCGGAGCGGCATCGGCCTCTACCACGCGTCGCCGAGGGACCCGATCTGGGAGTACGTACTGACCCGTGAACAGGCCGAGGCCTGCCTCGACGCCCAGGCGGAGAGGATCTGCCTGATCGGCCACTCCCACGTCGCGCTCTTCTTCACCCGGCTCGACGGGGAGCGGAGCAGCGTCCGCAGCGCCCAGGCGGCGGACGGGGCCCTGATCCACGTCGGCGACGGCAGGTGGCTGGTCAATCCCGGCAGCGTCGGTCAGCCCCGCGACGGCGATCCGCGTGCTGCCTGGCTCACCCTCGACACCGAGGCCGGGACCATGCTGTACCACCGGGTCGACTACGACATCGAGAGGACGGCCGAGTCGATCGCCACCGCCGATCTGCCGAAACCGCTCGCCGACCGCCTCTTCATCGGCCATTGATGGCCAGATGCAGGGAAATTTCATCCCGAACCCGTTCTCTAGACTCGCCAGGATGTCCGGCCTGACCAGAACAGCGATCGCCGCCGCGCTCGGAGCCCTCACCGTGGCGCTGTCGGCGTGCGGCGGCGAAGACGCGAAGCTGCTTCCAGGCCACACGGCACGGGAGATCACCGCCAACCTCGAATCGGTCAGGGAGCTCTCCGACGAAGGGGACTGCGTCGGGGCCGAAAGCGCGGCGGCGCAGGTCGGCGAACAGATCGAAGCGCTCGGGGGCGTCGACAGGAAGCTGAAGGAAGCGCTGAGCAACGGAGCCGCGCGACTCGACGAAGTCGTCGAAGAATGCGAAGAGGCAGAAGAACCGGAAGCCGTCGCCCCGGCCGTGGTCTCCCCCCGGGAAACCGAAGAAGAACCCGACGAACACTCCGAAAAGAAGGCCGAAAAGGAAGAAGAAAAGGCCGAAAGAGATAGGGAAAAGGAAGAACGGGAGGAAGAAAAAGAAGCGCCACCCACCGGGCCCGCCGAAGGCGGGCCGCCTGGGCAGGAAAAAGCCCCCCCGGGGCAGGAAAAGAAGACTCCGCCGGCCGCCGAAGAATCCCCGTCCGGCGGAGTCGAACCCGCGAGCCCCGCCGAAGGCGGGCAGGGCTGATGATGGAGTCGGGGCTCCTCTCGGGGCGATATGAGATCGACGGTCGGCTCGGCTCGGGTGGGATGTCCACCGTCCACCGGGCGACCGACCGCATCCTCGAGCGCACGGTCGCGGTCAAGATCCTCGCCGAGCACCTCTCCGACGACGAGCGCTTCGTCGCCCGCTTCCGCCGCGAGGCGCTCGCCGTCGCCAAACTGATCCACCCCAACATCGTCCAGGTCTACGACACCGGGATCGACCAGGGGCGCCACTACATCGTGATGGAGTACGTCGAGGGCCGCTCAGGGGCGCAGATCCTCCAGCGGCAGGGGCCGCTCGAGCCACGGTTCGCGGCCGAGATCGGAATCCAGGCCTGCGGCGGGCTCGACTACGCGCACCGGAGGGGGATCATCCACCGCGACGTCAAGCCGGGGAACCTGATGATCGTCGGCGGTCCGCTCGGCGCCGGCGAGATGACCGTGAAACTGACCGACTTCGGGATCGCACGGGCGATCGAACAGACCCGGATCACCCAGGTCGGATCGGTCGTCGGCACCGCCGCCTACCTCTCGCCCGAGCAGGTCCGCGGCGAGGAGGCGACGCCGGCCACCGACGTGTACGCACTGGGCGTCGTCCTCTACCAGTTCCTCACCGGCCGCCTCCCATACGAGGGCTCCACCCTCGCCGAGCTCGCGGTGCGGCAGCAGAACGAGCGGCCGCTACCGCCGAGCACCTACAACGACGAGGTCCCCGAGCCGCTGGGGGGCGCGGTCCTGCGAGCGCTCGAAGGGGACACGAACAGGCGCTACGCGAGCGCCGACGAGTTCGCCGGAGGCCTCCGGCTCGGCCTCGAAGGCGAGGACGTGACGCTGCCGATGGAAGAGGGGACCTCCGCGACCCGGGTGCTCGACGAGGAGGCCGCGACCCGCCGCCTCGAGGAGACCGGGAGGACCGAGTTCAGACCGTTCCCCCCACCCCGCCCCCGCGAGGCCGCGCCCGCGCCGCCGATCTCACCTCCGTCGCCTGGGCCCGCGAAGCGCGGCGCCTTCTCGCGCTTCGCGAGATTCGTCCTCGCCCTGGTCGCCCTGGTGCTGATCGCCGCCGCGGTCGCGACCGCGGTGATCCTGGCCACCGACCGCGCCAGGGGCGTCCACGCGACCGAAGTCGCCGGCCACTCCGTCAACAAGGTCGTCGAAGAGTTCAAGGAACTGGTCGAAAAGAACACCGAATAGGCGAACTACCCATACGGCGATCCGCCGGAGAGGATTCGAGCGCGGTACTCGCCGAACGCCCCCGACCGGATCGCCAGGCGCGCGCCGGCCATCAGGTGGCGCAGGAACGTGAGGTTGTGGAGGCAGAGGAGGCGGACCGCGGTCAGCTCTTCGGCCCGCGAGAGGTATGAGACGTAGTCGCGATCGTGGCGGGCGCAGGCGTCGCAGGGGCATCCCTCGACCAGCGGCTCGCGGCTCCCCTCCCAGCCCGATTTGCGCAGGTCGAGGCGGAAGCGATTCTCCGGGTCGGGGACCAGCGCGGTTCCGTGTCGGGCGAGCCGGGTCGGGATCGCGCAGTCGAACACGTCGAGGCCGAGCGCGATCCCGTCGAGCAGGTCGTCGACGTCGCCGATCCCGAGCAGGTGCTTGGGCGCGGCCTCCGGCAGGAGCGGCGCGGTCAGCGCCAGCACGCCCCGCATCTCCTCCTTGTCGCGCCCGAGCGTGCCGCCGATCGCGATCCCGTCGACCCCCGCCTCCGAGACGACCTCCGCCGACTCGCGGCGGAGGTCCTCGTGGACGCCACCCTGCACGATCCCGAAGACCGCCTGGCGGTCGGGGCCGTTCTGCTCGTGCCAGGCGAGACAGCGGCCGAGCCAGCGGTGGGTGCGCTCCATCGAGCGCGCCGTGTACTTGCGATCGGCGTGGTAGGGCGTGCACTCGTCGAAGACGAGGGCGATATCCGAGCCGAGCTTCGTCTGCACGTCCATCGAGACCTCGGGCGAGATGAAGAGCTCAGAGCCGTCCCGATAGGAGCGGAAGCGGGCGCCGTCCTCATCGATCCTCACCACGGAGCCATGACCGCCGCCGGGGCGCCCGCTCCCCTTGACCTCGTCGGCGACTCCGCCATGGGCGAGCGAGAAGACCTGGAACCCGCCGGAGTCGGTGATCAGCGCGCCATCCCAGCCCATGAACCGGTGCAGACCGCCGGCGGCGGCGATCCGGTCAGGGCCGGGCGAGACGAACAGGTGGTAGGTGTTGCCGAGGACGAGGTCGTAGCCGATCCCGGCGACCTCGTGCGAGTCGAGAGAGCGGACCGTCCCCTTCGTCGCGAGCGGGATGAACGCCGGCGTCTCGACTGGACCGTGGGAGGTTAGGAGGGCCCCCGCCCTGGCGGCACCGTCGCGAGCGCCGATCTCGAAGCTCAGCCGCTGCGGCTCAACCCTCATCTAGCAGCGAGCGCCCGCTCATCGCCGCCGGCTGCGCGACGCCGAGCAGCTGCAGGGCCGTCGGGGCGACGTCGGCGAGGATCCCTCCCGAGCGCAGCTCGAGCCCCTCCTCGGTGACGATCAGCGGCACCGGATTCAGGGAGTGGGCCGTGCTGGGCGAGCCGTCCGGCTCGAGCATGTGGTCGCAGTTGCCGTGGTCGGCGGTGATCAGACAGGCGCCTCCCCGGTCGGTGACCGCGGCGAGGACCTCGCCGAGGCAGGCATCGACCGTCTCGACCGCGGCTACCGCAGCCGGAATCACCCCGGTGTGGCCGACCATGTCCGGGTTGGCGAAGTTGATGATCCCGAAGGCGTACTCGCCCCCGGACCAGCCCTCGACGAAGGCATCGGCGGCGGCACGGGCGCTCATCTGCGGCTTGTGGTCGTAGGTCGGGACGTCGCGGGCCGATTCGACCAGTCGGCGCTCTTCCCCCTCCCACTCCTCCTCGCGGCCGCCGTTGAAGAAGTAGGTGACATGGGCGTACTTCTCGGTCTCGGCGACGTGGAGCTGGCGCATGCCGGCCTCGGCGACGACCTCCGCCAGCGTCGTCTCCGGCCGCGCCTCGGGGAACGCGACGGGGTAGGGCCAGCCCTTGCGGTACTGCGTCATCGTCGTCAGGTCGACCTCCGGGCCGCCGCTGCGGGAGAAATCCTCGAAGTCGGGCTCGGCCAGCGCCCGGGTCATCTGGCGCGCGCGGTCAGGACGGAAGTTGAGGAAGATCGCGACGTCGCCGGGCGCCGCTCCGTCGTACTCGCCGACGACCGTCGGCTTGATGAACTCGTCGGTCTCGTCCCGGTCATAGGCGGCGCTGACCGCTTCTCCGGCGCTTGCCGCCCTGAGGCCCTCGGCATGGACGATCGCGTCGTAGGCGAGCTTGGTCCGCTCCCAGCGGGTGTCGCGGTCCATCGCGTAGAAGCGTCCGGAGACGGTCGCGACCCGGCCCGCCCGGTAGAGCCACCGCTCGAGCTCGGCGACGTACTCGGCGCCCCCGTGCGGCAGGGTGTCGCGGCCGTCGGTGAAGGCGTGAAATACGACGTCGGGCACACCCTCCTGGGTGGCGAGCTCGATCGCCGCCTCGATGTGCTCCCAGCCGGAGTGGACACCCCCGTCGGAGAGCAGCCCGAGGAGGTGAAGGCGGCCCCGCGGGCTGCTGCGGGCCCGGTCGCAGGCGGCGCGGAGAGCCTCGTTCTCGAAGAAGCTGCCATCGGCGATCGCGTCGTCGATCCGGGCCAGGTCCTGCTTGACGACGGAGCCGGCGCCGAGGTTGAGGTGGCCGACCTCGGAGTTGCCCATCTGGCCGTCGGGGAGACCGACGTCTCGGCCCTGGGCGGAGAGCCGCGTGTGCGGGAACTCGGACCAGAGCCGGTCGAAGATGGGAGTCTCGGCGAGTGAGATCGCGTTGCCGGGCCCGGGCTCGGCGATGCCCCATCCGTCGAGGATGACCAGGGCGACCGAGGGGACGGGCAGCGCCGGCAAGCTAGCCCGCCGCCTCGACGATCGCCGCGAAGTCGACCGGGTCGAGGCTGGCGCCCCCGACCAGCGCGCCGTCGATGTCGGGCTGGGACATCAGCTCCGAGGCGTTGTCGGGCTTGACCGACCCTCCGTAGAGGATCCGCACACCGTCGGCCTCGGCACCGCCCTCGCGCAGAAGGTCGCGGATGAAGGCGATCGTCTCCTGCGCCTGCTCCGGGGTCGCCGTTCGGCCGGTCCCGATCGCCCAGATCGGCTCGTAGGCGATCGTCACCTCCGCCAGCCGCGTCGGCTCGATGGCCGCGAGGTCGGCACGCAGCTGCCCCTCGAGGACGGCGTCGGTCTGATCGGCATCGCGGGCCTCCTCGCTCTCGCCGACGCAGAGGATCGGCTCGAGGCCCGCGGCGAGGGCGGCCGGGACCTTGCGGGAGAGAGCCTCGTCGGTCTCGCCGAGGAGCCGGCGGCGCTCGGAGTGGCCGAGGACGACCGCGTCGACCTCGGCCTCGACCAGCATCGGCGCCGAGACCTCGCCGGTGAAGGCGCCCGACTCCTCCTCGTGCATGTTCTGCGCCGCGACCCGGACCGCGCTGCCGCGCGAGCGCTCGACCACCTCGCGAAGGGCGAGGAACGAGGGGCAGATGACGACGTCGTGCTCGGTTGCCGCGATCCGCGGCAGCAGCGCGTCGACGAACTGCGCCGCCTCGGCGACGGTCTTGTGCATCTTCCAATTCGCCGCGAGCATCGGCGTCCGCCCGTCCTCAGGCATCGCGCAACGCCTCCACACCGGGCAGCTTCTTTCCCTCGAGCAGCTCCAACGACGCTCCTCCTCCGGTCGAGATCCAATCGATCCTGTCGGCAAGCCCGAACTGGCGCACGGCTGCCACCGAGTCGCCGCCTCCGACGACCGTCATTCCGGGCGCCGCGGCGACCGCCTCGGCGACGGTGCGGGTGGCGGAGGCGAAGGGCTCGAGCTCGAAGGCGCCCATCGGGCCGTTCCAGAGCACGGTGCCGGCGGCGGCGATCGCCTCCGCGTAGGCGGCGGCGGTGCGGGGGCCGACGTCGAGGCCCATCCAGCCATCCGGAACCTCGACCCCGTCGCTCTCGCGGCGCTCCGCCGAGGCGTCGAAGCGCTCGGCGAGGACGAGGTCGACCGGGAGCTCCAGCACGCACTCGGAGCCCTCGGCGCGCTCGAGCGCCTCGGCCGCGAGCCTCACGCCCTCCTCCTCGACCAGCGAGTCGCCGGTCGGGATCCCCTGGGCGCGGAAGAAGCTGAAGCACATCGCGCCGCCGATCAGGATCCGGTCGGCGACCTCGAGGAAGCGGTCGATGACGCCGACCTTGTCGGAGACCTTGGCGCCGCCGAGGACGACGACCAGCGGTCGGGCAGGCGAATCGACGACCGCCGTCAGCTCGGTCACCTCGCGCTCGAGCAGCAGGCCGGCGTAGCCGGGGAGCACGTGGGCGACGCCCTCGGTGCTGGCGTGGGCGCGGTGGGCGGCGCCGAACGCGTCGTCGACGTAGATCGAGGCGAGCGCGCCCAGAGCCCTCGCCAGCTCGGGGTCGTTCTCGGTCTCGCCCGGCTCGAAGCGGAGGTTCTCCAGCAACAGCATCTCGCCGGGCCCGAGCGCGCCGGCCATCTCCTCGACCTCCGGCCCGACCACGGCGGGCGCCTGGCGCACCTCGGCCTCGAGCAGCTCTCCGAGGCGCTCGCCGACCGGGCGCAGCGAGAGGGCCGGGTCGGGCTCCCCCCCGGGCGCCCGAGGTGGGAGCAGAGAACGATCGAGGCGCCGCGCTCGCGGAGCAGCTCGATCGTCGGCAGCGCCGCCTCAATCCGCATGTCGTCGGCGACGACATATTCCGCCGCCTCCTCTGCTCTCGGCTTCTCCAGCGGAACGTTCATGTCGACCCGCAGCAGCACCCGCTCGCCCGCGACGGGGGCGTCGCGGACGCTTGCCTTGGAGAAACGCACCGGCTTCGGACCGTCAGAGGACCTTGCCGGCCAGGTCGACGCAGCGGTTCGAGTAGCCCCACTCGTTGTCGTACCAGGACACGACCTTGATCATCTTCCCGTCCCCGATCGCCATCGTCTGCTTCGCGTCGAAGATCGAGGAGTGCGAGTCGCCGACGACGTCGGTCGAGACGATCGGGTCTTCGGTGTAGGCGAGGATCCCCTCGAGGGGTCCCTCGGCCGCTGCCCTGACCGCCGCGTTGACCGCCTCGGGGTCGGTCGGCACCGACGGCGTGAAGACGAGGTCGACGACCGAGCCGGTGATGACCGGCGCTCGGACAGAGATCCCATTCAGCTTTCCATTCAGCTCCGGCAGGACGAGCCCGACCGCTTTTGCGGCGCCGGTCGTGGTCGGGATCAGGTTGACGGCCGCTGCCCGCGCCCGGCGCGGGTCCTTGTGCGGCATGTCCTGGAGGCGCTGGTCCGCGGTGTAGGCGTGGATCGTCGTCATCAGGCCCAGCTCGATCCCGATCGAGTCGTTGATCGCCTTCGCGACGGGCGCCAGGCAGTTGGTCGTGCAGGAGGCGTTGGAGATGATGTTGTGGCTCTCGGGGTCGTAGGCGTCGAAGTTGACCCCGAGCGCGACGGTCACGTCGGGATCCTTGGCGGGCGCCGAGATGATCACCTTCTTTGCGCCGGCCTCGAGGTGCTTGCCGGCGCCATCGCGGTCGGTGAAGTGCCCGGTCGACTCGATCACGACGTCGACGCCGAGGTCCGCCCACGGCAGCGACGCCGGATCGGTCTCGGAGAAGGCCTTCAGCGCCTTTCCGTCGACCGAGACCGAATCCTCGCCGGCCTCGACCTCGCCGGGGAAGCGGCCGTACGTGGAGTCGTACTTGAGCAGGTGCGCGATCGTCTCGGGGTCGATCAGATCGTTGACCGCGACGAAGTCGAGGTCAGCCCCCGCCGCGTGGGCGGCGCGGAAGATGTTGCGCCCGATGCGCCCGAAGCCGTTGATGCCCACCTTCACTGCCATGAGTCAGTCCCTTCTCGAGTCATTTCAGTCGCTGCCGACGGTTACCTCAATCTCATACCCGTCGGGATCCTGGAGGAAGGCCGAGTAGGAGCCCGATCCGTGCGACCGGTGGTCCCCCGGGTCGCCGGTGCTGGTGCCCCCGGCGCCGACACCTCCCTCCCACGCGGCCTTTACCGCGACGATCCCGAGGCCCGAGAAGCTGAGCAGGCCGAAACCGGGCTGCGGCGCCCGGTGGGCGGATATGAAGAAGACGGGTTTGGCGATGCCCCAGCCGACCGTTTCGTCCTCCTCGAAGTGGCGCCGCCAGCCGAGCGGGGCGAGCAGCGCGTCGTAGAACGCGGAGCTCCGATCCAGGTCGGAGACCTCGAGAAGGACGTGATGAAGCATCTTGCTCGGAGGCTATACGGGCGACTGGCCCGGTGCGCGGTGGGCTACGCCGCGCGTGGGGTCCAGCGGAAGTATCGGATCGCCAGTAGCAGCCCCGCCACCCCCCAGAGGGCGACGATCGCCAGGTTGTCCCAGGAGACGGCGCCGCCCCCGACCGGGACGTAGGCATCGAAGAACGCGTCGAAGAAGTGGCGGACCGGGAACAGGTCGGCGAAGTGGACGACACCGCTGGGCAGCTGGTCTTCGGGGATGAACACGCCGGAGAGGAAATACAGCGGCAGCAGCAGGGCGTTGACGATCGGCGCGGCGGCGTCCTGCGAGGGGATCGCCGCCGTCAGCGCGATCCCGAGGCAGCAGAACGATGCGGCGCCGACCACCAGCGCCAGCAGGATCGCCGGCAGCCGGTCCCAGGGGACGTCGACGCCGTAGAGGACGGCGCCGATCGTCGCCAGCAGGATCATCATCAGCAGCGCGACGACGATCGAGTTCCCGATCCGCCCGGCGATGAAGACCCAGGGCGGCAGCGGGGTGCCCCTGCCGCGCTTGAGCCTGCCGTCTTCGCGGGCGATCACCAGCGTCATCGCCAGCGTCTGCATCGTCGCCGAGATGATCGAGAGGGTCATGATCGCCGGCACGTAGTAGGCGGTCGCGTCGACCCCTCCCCTGACCTGGACCGTGTCGCCGTTGAAGACCACTGCGAGGATCAGGAACACGATCACCGGGAACATCACGGTGAAGAAGACGGACGCGGGGTTGCGCCAGAAGATCTTCTGGTCGTAGCGGAACTGGTGCAGGACGAGGCTCATCGTTCTTCGGTCAGGTCCAGATAGACGTCCTCGAGGCTCGGCCGGGTCACCTCCAGGGCCTCGAGGTCGACGCCCGCTGCGAGGGCGTCGCCGGTCAGCTCGTTCAGGGTCTGGACCGGCGTCGTCGTCTCGATGCTCACCTCCTCGCCGTCGCGGCGGTAGGTGATGGTCGAGGGCTGCGCCTCGCGGTCGCCGAGGTCCTCCGGGGTGCCGAGGGCGACGATCTCGCCGCGGGCGATGATCGCCACCCGGTCGGCGAGCCGCTGCGCCTCGTCCATGTAGTGGGTTGTGAGGACGATCGTCTTGCCGAGGTCGCGGAGGCCGCCGATCGCGTCCCAGGCCTGGCGCCGCGCCGAGGGGTCGAACCCGGTCGTCGGCTCGTCGAGGAAGAGGAGCTCGGGGTCGCCGACCAGCGCCATCCCGACGTCGAGCCGTCGCTGCTGGCCGCCCGAGAGCCTGCCGGCGCGGGTCTCGGCCTCCTCCTCGAGGCCGACGAGCCCGATCACCTCCGCCACCGGCCGCGGGGCGGCGTAGTAGCCGCTGAACAGGTCGAGGCTCTCGCGAACCGTCAGGTAGGGGTCGAGGCGGCAGCTCTGGAGGACGATCCCGATCCGCTCGCGCCAGGAGCGGCCTGCCCGGGCCGGGTCCTCGCCGAGGACCGCGACCTCGCCCGAGTCCCGGCCGCGGTAGCCCTCGAGGATCTCGACCGTCGTCGTCTTGCCCGCTCCGTTCGGCCCGAGGATCGCGAAGACCTCTCCCGCGCGGACCTCGAGGTCGACGCCGCGCAGCGCCTCGAGGGCGCCGTAGCTCTTGCGCAGCCCGCCGACGCGGATTACGGGGTCGCTCACGTCACCAGTATTCGCGCTTTGCTCGCTGCGCAAGGTGCCAGATTTCGATGCTTGCTCGCTCCGCACTCAGGCGATTCTTACGAGTCGAGCTCGACGTCGCGGTGCTTGACCCGCAGCGTCACGTTCTCGCGCCCGTCGAGGGAGCGGCGAATCCGGTCGGCGACCGTCACCGACCGGTGGCGCCCGCCGGTGCACCCGATCGCGATCGTCAGGTGGCTCTTGCCCTCGGCGACGTAGGCCGGGATCAGGAACTCGAGCAGGGGCAGCAGGCGCCCGTAGAACTCGCCGGCCTGCGTCCCGGACTCGACGTACTCCCGCACCTCCTCGGTCGAGCCCGGTCAGCGGCCGCAGCTCGTCGACGTAGTGCGGATTCGGCAGGAAGCGCACGTCGAGGGTCAGGTCGGCGTCGCGCGGCGGCCCGTTCTTGAACCCGAAGGTGAGCAGGGTCAGCGCCAGTTTGCCGCCGCCGTCGCTGCCGAGCAGCTCCTCGGCGATCCGGCTGCGGAGGGCGCCGCTGGTCAGGTCGCTGGTGTCCATCACGACATCGGCGCGAGCCCGCAGCGGCGCCAGCAGCTCGCGCTCGGCCCGTATCCCCTCGACGATCCTCCCCTCCGGGGCGAGCGGATGACGGCGGCGGGTCTCCTTGTAGCGATCGACGAGCGTCTCCTCGTCGGCCTCGAGGAAGAGGACCTTGGGCATCAGCCCGTCGGCGCCGAGGTCATCGAGGACCTGGATCAGGTCGTCGAAGTAGTCGCCGCCGCGCACGTCCGAGACGACCGCGGCGCGCTCGACGCCGCTGCCGGGGTGGCGGAACAGCTCGCCGAGGCTGCCGATCATCCGCGGCGGCAGGTTGTCGACGCAGAAGTAGCCGCCGTCCTCGAAGGCGGCGATCGCCTCCGACTTGCCGGCCCCGGAGTGGCCGGTGATGACGACCATCATCACCTCGGGCTCGGACGCTCTCGGACATCATCCGGTCCTGTTCAGCTGCTCGTGGATGTCGCGCGCGACTTTGCCCGGGACCCCCGGTACCGCCTCCAGTTCCTCGCGGCTGGCGGCGATCAGCCGCTCGGGCGAGCCGAAGTGCTGCAGCAGCGCGCGCTTGCGGGCCTGGCCGACGCCCCTGATCTCATCGAGCACGGAGCCCGTCATCGCCCTGTCGCGGCGTCCGCGGTGGTGTTCGATCGCGAACCGGTGCGCCTCGTCGCGGACCCGCTGCAGGAGCCTCGATGCCTCCGAGTCGGCGGCGAGGTCGATCGGCAGCGAGCTGCCCGGGACGAACACCTCCTCCTCGCGCTTGGCGAGCGAGGCGACAGTCACCCCCCGCTCGATGAACGGCCCCAGCGCCCTCAGCGCGGCGGCGAGCTGGCCCTTGCCGCCGTCGATCACGACGAGCGATGGCAGCGAGGCGAAGCTCTCGTCGCGTTTGCCGTCGTGGGGCGAGAGGTCGGCCTGCTCGAGGTAACGGCTGACCCGCCGGGACAACACCTCCTCCATCGCGCCGAAATCATCAACGCGCCGCCTCCTCTGCTCCCGCTCGGTCGCAGAAGGCATCAGATTGCGATGCTCCCTCGCTCCCGCGTCCGGGGGCGGCGCGGCGGGCGAGTCCCGGTCGTCCCATCTGATCCGAAATCGCCGGTAGTCGGACTTCTTGGTCGCGCCGCCCTCGAAGACGACCATCGAGGCGACGGTGTGCTCGGCGCCGAGGTTGGAGATGTCGTAGCCCTCGATCCGGACGGGAAGCTCCTCCATCGCGAGCGCCGCGCTGAGGTCGGCGAGGGCGTCGACCCGGCGCTGGCGGCGGTGCTCGCGGCGGAGGCGGTCCTGGTCGAGGGCGAGGCGGGCGTTGCGCTCGGCCAGCTCGCGCAGCCGCCGCTTGTCGCCGCGCTCGGCGACCCTGACCTCGACAGCCGCCCCCCGCTGCTCGCTGAGGGCGTCGGCGAGGAGATCGGCTCGATCGGCGAGGTAGGGACCGACGACGATCGTCCGCGGCATCGAGGGCGAAGCCGAGTAGTACTGGCCGAGGAACTCCTCCGCGACCTCGGCCGGCTCGCGTTCGGCCTGGTTGTCGAGGTAGAAGCTCTGACGCTCGGCGAGGATCCCGTCGCGGACCTGGAAGACCTGCGCGTTGGCGTCGGCTCCCTCGGCGGCGACGCCGATCAGGTCGGCTGTTCCGACCGAGCCGCCGGCGATCCGCTGGCGCTCGAACAGGGAGCGGACCGCCTTCAACCGGTCGCGGTGGACCGCGGCCCGCTCGAATTCGCGAGCGGCGGCGGCCGAGTCCATCTTCGCCTCCTCGTCCGCCTCGACCTGGCGGTAACGACCCGAAAGGAAGTCGACTATCGCGTCGATGTTGCGACGGTACTCCTCGCTGCTGATGTAGCCGACGCACGGCGCCCCGCAGCGCTTGATGAAGTAGTCGAGGCAGGGGCTGCCGGAACGGCGCCCGGGCTCGGCTCCCTCGCAGGTGCGGAACTGGAACAGCTTGCCGAGCAGGTCGAGTGTCTCGCGGACCCTCTTGGCGCTGGAGAAGGGGCCGAAGTAGGCGCGGCCGGCGCGGTGCTTCTCGCGCGTGAAGTAGACCCGCGGGTACTCCTCGTCGAGGCTGACACAGACGTACGGATAGGACTTGTCGTCGCGGAGACGGATGTTGAACCGCGGCCGGTGGCGCTTGATGAAGCTCTGCTCGGCGAGCAGGGCCTCGGCCTCGGTCGCGGTGACCAGGAACTCGATCCGGTCGACCCGCGAGGTCAGCCGGGTCTCGCCGCCCGAGAAGTGCGAGGCGACCCGTTTGCGGATCGAGCGCGCCTTGCCGACGTAGAGGAGCTCGTCGCCGTCACCGTGGAACAGGTAGACGCCGGGGGAATCGGGCAGCTCGCGGCGCTGCTGCGCGATCCGCTCGGCGCGATCCCGGTTGCTCTCTGTGCTCACATTCCAAAGAGTAGGCTCCTGGCCAGCCGGCCAAAGACAACGCCCACACGGAGAGCGAGATGACGACCGAGACCCTGAGCCCGCCAGAGCTGAAGACGATGCGGATCGAGATCGACGGCGAGATCGGAACCCTGACCCTCGACCGCCCCGACACCTTCAACGCCATGAGCCCGGAGATGATCCTCGAGATGACGACGGTCTTCTCCTGGCTCGCGGACCGGGCGCCGCTGCGGGGGCTGATCATCACCGGATCGGGGAAGGCGTTCTGCGCGGGAGGAGACGTCAACACCTTTCGGGCGGGAGTCGAAGACGACTCGATCGACCTCCCCTCCGAGGTACGACGGGGAGCGGAGGCGCTCCACACCGCGATCGTCGACCTGCGCCGGATTCCCTACCCCGTGATCGCCGCGGTCAACGGCGCCGCCGCCGGGGCCGGGTTCTCGCTGGCGCTCGCCTGCGACGTGCGGATCGCATCGACGGACTCCTTCTTTGCCTGCGCCTACGGCCGGATCGGCGCCTCCCCCGACGGCGGCATGACCTACTTCCTGCCCCGTGTCGTCGGTCCGAGCAGAGCGGCGGAAATCCTCCTCAACGACCCCAACATGGGGGCCGAGGACGCACTCGCCGAGCGAATCGTCGCCGAGGTCGTCGAGCCGGATGAGCTGATGGAGCGCGCCCGGGCGAAGGCCGAGAAGCTCGCGGCCAAGGCCCCTCACTACGTGCGGATGGTGAAAGTGCTGTGCGGCCAGAGCATCGAGAACAGCCTCACCGAGCACCTTCAGCTCGAGCGCCACGGGATCGCCGACAGCATGGCGACCGAGGACCTGCGGGCGGGCGTCGCGGCCTTCTTCGGCGGCGAGAGCGCGGAGTTCGAGGGCAGGTGAACCGAGCTTTGCGGCGCTGCGTATGTGGGTTTAGAGTCTCCTCAGCCCAGTCCCCCAGGAAAGGACCCCGTCAATGAAGAAGGCCCTGCCCCTGCTCGTCCTCGCGCTCGCCGCCGTCGCGCTCGTCGCCTGCGGCAGCGACAACGGCACCACCACCGAAGCCGAAACCGAAGCGTCGAGTGGGGCGGCCGCCGGGGAATCCGAAGCGGGCGAAGAAGCGGGCGGCGCCGAAGGCGGCGGCTCGACCGTCGAAATCGAAGCCGACCCGGGCGGCGCGCTCTCCTACACCCAGAAGGAAGTGACGGCCAAGGCCGGTGACGTGACGATCGACTTCAACAACCCGCAGGCGCTGGGCCATGACGTCGCCGTCGAAAGCTCGGGCGGCGAAGAAGAGGGCAAAACCGAAATCATCACCGAAGGCTCCTCGACCGCGACGCTGAAAGGCCTGAAACCGGGCAAGTACACCTTCTACTGCACGGTCCCCGGCCACCGCGAAGCGGGGATGGAAGGCACGCTCACCGTCGAATAGGGCGAGCGCTCAGAGGTTGAGCTCGCCGGCCTCGAGGCGGGTGGCGACGAACTCCGCCACCTCCTCGGGGCCCTCGTCGGAGAGCTCGACCGCGTGCGGCTCGAGCTCTCCGAGGTCGGCGAAGCTCTCCCACAGCTGCCTGATCACCTCCGGGTCGGCGAGGAATGGCCCTTCCCGCCTTTCGGCCCGCTCCGTGCAGGTCGCCAAGGGCGCCCGGAGGACGGCGTAGGCAGCGGCGTGACCCGCGTCCGCGAGCGCCTCGCGGAGCGGCTGCAGGAACCAGGCGGGAATCACGATCCCGTCGACGATCGTCGTGTAGCCGGCGTCCGCATAGCCGGCCGCGGCCGCGGCGACGACCCGCATCACGGCCTCGTTCTGCTCCTGGGACTCGGGCTTCCACGGCTCGACGTAGCCGGTGCGGACGAAGCGGAAGAACTGGTCGGCCTCGAGGTGGGCCGCGCGGGGTGAGCGATCGGCGAGGAGCGCGGCGACCGTCGTCTTCCCGGCGCCCGGCGGGCCGGTGAGGATCAGGACCGGGTTGTCGCCGCCGATCGCGCCCTCAACCCTCGGACGCCATCACCCTGGCGACGCTGTCGCCGACGAAGCAGGGCTTCTCGTTGCCCTCGACCTCGAGCGTGAAGCGGGTGACCAGCTGCCACCAGCCGCCACCGACCTCGTCGACCGAGACGACCTCGGCCCGGCCCCGGACTCGGCCGCCGGCGGGGACCGGAGCCGGGAAGCGGACCTTGTTCCAGCCGTAGTTGACGCCGAGCGCGAAGCCGGTCGAGGCGATCAGCTCTTTGCGAAAGCCGTCGACCAGGGAGAGCGTCAGGTTGCCGTGGGCGATCGTCGTCCCGAACGGGCTCTCGGTCTTCGCCCGCTCGACATCGACGTGGATCCACTGGTCATCGCCCGAGAGGTCGGCGAAGGTGTCGATGTCCTCCTGGGTGACGGTTCGCCACTCGCTCGGGCCGATCTCCTCGCCCAGCATCGACTGCATCCCCTCGACGCCCTGTACCTCTACCGGAGCCATCGGGCCGAAGTCTACGTCACAGGACCGATCAGGCCGGACCTCTCAGGGTTCCGCCGTACGCACGCGGTAGATGTGGAACACGGATTGGGTCTTCCCGTTCTTGAACCTCTTCGCGTGGACGAGCTGGCGCACCGTCAGCAGCTTCTTGCTCGGGTTCTTCGCCATCTTCGCCACGGTCGAGGTGAACTTGGGCTTGACCTTCAGCCTCGCCACATGCCACCGGTTCGGCTTCTGCTTGGCCGAGACCGAGGCGGTCATCTGCCGGCCTGACTTGCAGTGGCGCTTACCCTTCTTCGTCGTGCAGCGATCCTTTTCCGTGACAGCCGAGGCGTTGCCGACACATTCGGGCTTGAAGCGGGGGGCGCATTTGAGGCGTAGATAGAGGAACTTGCCTTCGAGGAGGGCGGTATCGAAGTCGGGCGGAACCGGAGGTCCGACCTTGTGCGGCGCACTCGTCTGCGTGCCCGCGCCGGCCTGATTTGAGCCGGTGACGCGACAGACGTACTTGCCGGCGCTGGTCGCTTTGATCGAGGAAGTTGTGGCGCCCGCGATGTCTTTGCCTTCCCGACTCCACTGGTAGGCGAAGGCGCTGGGGGCGCTGTAGAACAGGGCTTCGAAGACGTCGCTCGACCACGTGCCCTGTGAGCAGGAGAGCGTCGTCCCGATGTCGGAGCTTCCACTGATAGCCGGAGGCCCGGTGCCGGTCGGGGCCTTCTGGACGATCGGGAAAGCCGGGCCTGCCGTGGTGGCTCCGGCGGTTGAGATCGGTCCGCCGCCGCTCCCGTCCAGCCTGGCGGAGCCGATCGTCTCGTTCGATTCGGATGCCCCGTTGTTGGCCCAGTAGATGGTTCCCGCCCCGGGGTCGATCGCCACGCCCCACGGCACGTCGACGGGGGCGCCGGTGGTCGGAAGGTCGCCGCCGCCGCTCCCGTCGAGGCGGGCGAACGCGATCTTTCCGCTGAGGTCGCTCCAGAAGATGCGTTGCGAGGCCGCGTCGATCGCGACCCCGGCCGGGATCACCAGGGTCGCGCCGCTGGTGTTGAGGTCGCCTCCGGCACCACTGTTGTCGAGGTTCGCGAAGGAGATCGTCGCGCCGTTGTAGTTGGACCAGTAGACCCGGCCCAGAGCAGGGTCGACGGTGACCCCCGACGGCCCTTCGAGCGTCGCCCCCGCCGTGTTCAGGTCGCCCCCACCGCTGCCATCGAGGCTCGCAAACGAGATCGACCCCGGAACGTCGTCATTCGCCCAGAAAATCTTCCGGGAGCCTGGATCGATCGCGAGCCCGTCGGGCGCCTGCACCGTCGCGGTACCGGTGTTTAGGTTTCCACCTGGGCTCCCGTCCGGGTTGAGGATGCCGATCGTGTTGGCACCCTCGTTCGTGTAGTAGATCCGCCCGGTGGCGGAGTCGATCGCCATCCCGGCCGCTTCGGTCGCGCCGTTGAAGATGTTGCCGCCGCCGCTCCCGTCGAGATTCGCAAACGAGATCGCGGACCCGTCGTCGTTACCCCAGTAGACCCGGTCGGCACCGATGGCTGGCGATGGAGCCGAGGTCAGCACAGCGATCAGAATCGACACCGCCAAGAACCACAGCTTTGGTTCTCGAAATTCCACCAATACGACCCTATTCCGTCCTCTCTCCTCCTGTCCAGTCCCCTGATCGGCCTGGGATCAGGCCACCAATCTGACCTCAAAGACCGGTAGCAGCAGAGCGCCGGAACCGCCAAGGAGCCCGAGGATGCGGCTGACATAGGCCTGGGTCTCGGGGATTGCCGGGACGCAGTCGCAGTCCCCGACCGCCCCCGGCCCGGCGTTGTAGGCGGCGAGGGCGAGCTGCGGCGATCCGAACTGGCGCAGGAGATCCGACATCAGGTGTGCCTGGGCCTCGATCGCGGCCACCGGGTCGAACGGGTCCGCGAGGCCGTAGGCCGCCGCGGTCGAAGGGATGAACTGGGCGATGCCCTCGGCGCCCGCCGGCGAGGAGGCGAACGGATTGAAATTCGACTCGGCCATCAGCTGCGCGGCGAGCAGCGCGGCCGAGACGTTCCAGGCGGCGGCGGCTCTGATCAGCGGCGCCCGGTAGCGCGCGGGGACGAAGCTCGGCAGGCCTCCGGCGCCGGCGACCGTCCCGTCGCCGGCGGCTGCCACCGAGTCCCCTTTCCGCGAGCAGGGAGCGGGCGGCCGCGTGTAGCCGTAGTGCCACGCCTCCCAGGAGTAGCGCTGGACGAAGCCGAAGCGGGAAGCGTTCGCAGCGAGCCAGACGTAGGCGATGTCGGGGCCGAGGTCGAGCTCCGTTGCGCAGCGGTGCAGCGAGTGTCCCGGCGGCGCGACCCAGCGAGGGTCGGGGTTCGCCGCGAACAACGCCGCCTGTTCGGCGTCGGAGCGGAACCCGGAGTTGACCACCAGGTCGATGCCCGCCTCGGCGGCGGCGGCAGCCATCCGGTCGAAGGCCGCGGCGACGTCGGGCCGCATCCCCTCGCCCTGGCGGTAGACGAGCGGGCCGCTGTAGCCGCCCCCGCTCGCGACCTCCGGCAGGGCCGGTGCCGCCCCCGCCGGAGTGGCGGCCTCGGCTTCGGCCGATGCCTCGACCCCTTCTCCGCTCCCCGAGAGATCGGCACGGACCGCGACTCTCGCCCTGACCGGGGCGAACGAGAGCGCGTCGGGGAAGGAGACCTGGAGCCTCGATGCGGCGACGCCGTTCGCGAAGCCCGCGGCGATGGCGGCGGATCGCGCCCGCAGGAGGTAGGTCGCTTTGCCGATGTGGGCCGGGTTCGGCAGGCCGTTCGGGAGGGTCGGCGGCGAGAGCAGGCGCGGCAGGTCGTCGCGCATCGAGCGCGCCGCCGAGATCGCCACCAGGTCGACCGCCCGCTGCGCCCTCCCCTTGCCGGTCACCGCGCCGGCGATCGCGACCAGGGCGAGCGCGCCCGCGATCAGGACGAACGAGCCCCCGAGCGCGAGGATCAGCGCCTGCCCCGCCTCGCCGCACCGCTCCGCCCTTCGCCGCCGAATCATGCCGCCAGCAGCCGAGCGCAGGAGGGTTGGGCGAGCGGCTCTCCCAGCCCCGGGCCGAGGGCACCGGCGAGGGCCAGGAGCGCGGTCAGCCTGCCGAGCGGCCGCTTCAGGACCGCCGGCCTAACTCCCCGCTCGATCAGGTCGCCGACCGCGAGCGCGGTCAGGGCCCGGTCCTCGGCCAGATCCGCCCTCAGCATGGCGCCGGTCGGGTGCAGCGGCCCATCGAGCGCCGCCTGCACCAGCCTCGGCGGGAGGTGGATCGCCGTCGTCGAGCCGCGCCCGACCGCGATCGCCGCGCCGATCAACTCGAGCCCGCCGGCGTCGCCCGGCAGGGCCAGGTGACAGATACGGCCCCGCGAGGCGAGCTCGGCGTCGGGGAGATGCGCCGCGAGCCGCTCCTCGAGCTCGCGGGCGGCGGCGCTTGCGACCAGCGAGGGCCGCGGTCTCCGCCCCGCGTCGACGTCGACGAGCAGGCCGGCGCGGTCGGCCTCCAAGCCCGCGCAGGCGAGCGCCGCCGCAGCCGCCCGGGCGCCGCTGGCGGCCCCGACGCGGGTGACGATGACCGTCGCGCTCACCCCTTCCTCGCCGACGCGGTCGAGGAGACCGCTAGCGCGTCCCCGAGCAGGCCAAAGGGCGATGGCGGCCGCAGCCGGACCGTGACCTTGTCGCGGTCGACCGCGACGTCGACGTCGCCCTCGGCCCAACCGGGGAGGCCGGCGCGGGCGGCGCCGGTGGCCGAGCCCCCGGAGGCGAGGGCGAGCGCTCCGGCCTCCGCGGCGCCGTCCGCGAGCGTCAGCGCGTACCCGGCGAGGAGCAGCTGCAGCGCGATCAGGGCGGCGAGCAGCAGCGCCGGGATCGCCGCGACGAGCTCGACCGAGGCCTGCCCGCCCTCGCTATCCATCGGGCCCCAGCCGCGCGCTCGCGGCGACGCTGACGGGAGGAAGAGCCGGGATCAGACGGGGAACGGGCACTTCGACCGAGACATCTCCATCGTCCCGAACTCGCGTGCCGCGCCGCATCGAGGCCGGCAGCGCCGCCCGCGCCGCGGCCTTGGCGTCCTTCCCGACCAGCGCCGCCCGCGCGCCGGCCCGGGCGGCGACGCCGGCCGACCACAGAGCCTGGCCGACGACCGCGAGCTGCGCGGCGACCAGGATCGCGAGAAGGATGAACGGAAGCACGCCGACGAGCTCGATCGAAGCCGACCCGGACTCGCGGCCGAGAATGGGATTCGGGGAGGTCACGCCCCGACGGTCCCAGGACGCGATTCAACCGTGGCGCGCCGAAACGAACGATTCGGTCGCGGCTCCGCTCAGTAAGTGTTCGCTTCGATCCAGATTCGCCAGATCGCGGCGACCGAGGCACCGAAGAGGAGGAGCCAGGCGAGGGTGCCGCCGCCACTCGAGAACATCTCATCGGTGCCGGCGATGAGCAGGGCGATCAGGCCGAGCGCCCCGTAGAGGACCGCCCGCCGCCCGCCGCTCAGCGCCGCCAGCGTCAACTGGTTCTCGCGGCTGAGGACGTACACCGTCCACGCGATCGCCGCGAGGAACCCGATCGTGATCGCCGTCAATACCGCTTCGGCGACGTTGCCGCCCGCCGGGACGAAGGCGACCGCGAACGCCAGCGCCATCACGATCGCGATGTTCCGGGCGGTCCGCACCAGGACGGATTCTACGCGCCGAAGAGCTTCGCGACCCCGTATACCGCGGCCCCGATCGCCGCAGTCGCGGGCAGCGTCAGGAGCCAAGCGACGACGATGTTGCCCGCCACCCCCCATCGCACCGCCGAGAGCCTCTTCGCCGCGCCGGCCCCCATCACGCCGCCGGTGATCGTGTGAGTCGAGGAGATCGGGTAGCCGAACGCGGTCGAGACGAGAAGCGCGATCGCGCCGGCGCCCTGGGCCGAGAAGCCCTGGGCCGGGTCCATCTTGATGATCCGCGCGCCGGTCGTTCGCATGATCCGCCAGCCGCCGCTGTAGGTCCCGAGGCCGAGCGCCGCGGCGGCGGCGAGGATCACCCAGAACGGCGGATCGGTGCCGACTCCGTGGGTCCCGTCGGCGATCAGGGCCAGGGTGATGATCCCCATCGTCTTCTGCGCGTCGTTGGCGCCGTGGCCGAGGGCAAGCAGCCCCCCCGACGCGATCTGGGCCCGGCGAAATGCCCGCCCGACCGACCCCGGTGGGCGGTTGCCGACCAGGCGGTAGATGATCGCGATCAGGATCCCCGCGAGGATGAAGGCGGCGAGCGGTGCGACCAGGGCCGGGATCAGGACCTTGTCGAGCAGGCCGGCGCCGTCGACGGCATCGGTGCCGCCGGCCGCCAGCGTGGCGCCGACCAGCCCCCCGATCAGGGCGTGGGAGGAGCTCGACGGCAGGCCCAGCCGCCAGGTCCAGAGGTTCCAGGCGACCGCGCCCGCCAGGCCGCAGAGAACGGCCCCGGGCGTGATCTGGGCCACGTGGACGACATCGCCGGCGATCGTCACCGCGACGGCGACGGAGGTGAAGGCCCCTACGAAGTTGAGCACGGCGGCGACGGCGATCGCGACCTGCGGCGGCGCCGCGCCGGTCGAGATCGCGGTCGAGATCAGGTCGAAGGTGTCGTGGAACCCGTTGCTGAACGCGAAGCCGAGCGCGACGGCCACGACCAGGACCATGACCACGTTGCCGCTCACAACACGTCCCCGCCGCCCGCTCTCACGAGTTCTTGATGACTATGCCCTCGAGAGTCTGCGCAGCCGTCTCGGTCGAGTCGATCGCGTTCTCGAGCACGGCGAACATGTCCTTCCACCGGATCACGACCATCGGGTCGATTCCGTTCGAGAAAAGCGAGGCGACCGCGTCGCGGGAGATCCGGTCGCCCTCGTTCTCGAGCCGGTGGATCTCGATCCAGTACTTGTCGAGCCCCTTCAGCTCGCGCAGGTGCTCGAGGCCGGAGGAGAGCTGCTCGCAGGCGCCTACGAGGACCCGGGTGAGGGCCTGGGCCTGCGCCATCGGCGCCTCGATCTGGTAGAGGCCGAGGAAGTCGGCCGCCTCCTCGGTGTAGTCGACGATGTCGTCGAGCTGGGTCGCGACCGCGTAGATGTCCTCGCGATCGATCGGCGTCACGAAGGTCGAGTTGAGCCGCTGGACGATGTCGTGGGTGATCCGGTCGCCCTCCTGCTCGGCCTTGAGGATCTCGCGGCCGAGGTCGGCGGAATCCGGCCACCTCGACATCATCTCGTCGAGCAGCCGGGCGGCGCGCAGAGTGTTCTGCCCCGCCTCCGTGAACAGTTCGAAGAAGCTGAGATCACGAGGCAGGAGGGAGAGCCGCGCCATCGCCCAATCCTATTGATCGGACACGGCTCAGCTCGCCGCCGCGGCGAGCTGCTCGGCCGCCCGTCCGGCGTATCTCTCCCGCAGCTCGTCCTGGACACTGCGGCGCCCCACCTCGGGGGTCGGGATACGCGTCCAGACGCCGTCCGAGCCGAGCTCCCAGGCGTTCGAGTTGTCGGCGAAGCAGCGCTCGAGGACGTCGATCATCTCGAGCTGCAAAGCACGGTCTTCGACCGGGGTCACGAGCTCGACCCGGTGGTCGAGGTTGCGGGGCATCAGGTCCGCCGAGCCGATCAGGACCCGGGTCTCTTCGCCGCGCTGGAACGCGTAGAGGCGCGAGTGCTCGAGGAAACGGCCGACGATCGAGACGACCCTGATGTTGTCCGAGACGCCGGGGACGCCCGGCCGCAGGCAGCAGATCCCGCGCACGTTGAGCTCGACCGGGATGCCCGCGCGCGAAGCGTCGTAGAGCGCGCGGATGCAGCGGGCGTCGACCAGGGCGTTCATCTTCAGCGCGATCCGCGCCTCCTCGCCGGCCCGGTGGGCATCGATCGTCCGCTCGATCTCATCGAGCAGGCGGTCGCGCATGGTCGTCGGCGAGACCAGCACCTTCCGGAATCCGGCCGGCCGCCCGTAACCGGTGAGGAAGTTGAACATCTCGGCGACGTCGGCGCCGATCTCGGAGTCGGCGGTGAACAGCCCGAGATCGGTGTAGAGCCGTGCGGTGGTCGGGTTGTAGTTGCCGGTGCCGATGTGGACGTACTCGCGGACCTGCTCACCCTCGCGCCGCACGACCAGAACCGCCTTGACGTGGGTCTTCATCCCCGGGATCCCGTAGACGACGTGGACGCCCGCCTCCTCCAGCGACTTCGCCCAGTGGATGTTCGCGGCCTCGTCGAAGCGGGCTTTGAGCTCGACCATGCAGACCGCCTGCTTGCCGCGTTCCGAGGCGCGGATCAGCGCCGGAACCAGCGGCGAGTCGTCGCTGGTCCTGTACACGGTCTGCTTGATCGCGAGGACGTCTGGGTCGGCGACCGCCTGGGCGACGAAGCGCTCGACCGAGCTCGAGAAGGAGTCGTACGGGTGGTGGACGAGGATGTCCCCCTGGCGGATCGCGGCGAAGATGTCGACCGGCTCCTCGTCCTCGCCCTGCAGGCGCGGCTGGGTGCATGGGCTCCACGGCTCATAGCGGAGCTCGGGGCGGCCGGAGACGTCGGCGATGTCGCCGAGGTCGGCGAGGTCGATCAGGCCGTCGACGTCGTAGACCTCGCGATCCTCGAGCCGCAGGGCGTCGATCAGCTGAGCGCGTAGCTTCGGGTTCATCCCCGCCGCGAACTCGAGCCGGACGACCTCGCCGAAACGGCGCCGGCGGAGTTCGTCCTGGACCGCCTGGAGGAGGTCGTCGGCCTCGTCGGAGACGGTGAAGTCGGTGTCGCGGGTTACCCGGAAGTAACCGTGGTCGACGACCTCGGTCCCCGGGAACAGGGCGTCGAGGTTGGCGGCGATCGCCTCCTCGAGCGGGACGAATGCCTCCTGCCCCTCCTCCCCGATCCGCAGGAAGCGCCCGAGCAGCTCCTTCGGCACCTTGACGCGGGCGATGATCTCGGTCCCGCTTTCGGGGTCGCGGAGGAGAACGCCGAGGCTGAGCGAGAGATTCGAGATGTACGGGAACGGCCGCCCGAGTCCGATCACCAGCGGCGTCAGAGCCGGGAACACCTGATCGTGGAAGCGGGCGTCGATCTCGCGCCGCTCCGCCTCGGTCGCCGTCTCCAGCGAGACGATCCGGATTCGCTCCTCCTCGAGTGCCGGCCTCAGGACCCCGTTGAAGCACCGGTGCAGTCGCCGGTCCAGCTCCAGAACCCTCGCCTGGATAGCGTCGATCTGCTCCCCTGGACCGAGGCCGTCGGGCCCGCGGGCGTCGATGCCCGCCTCGAGCTGGTCGAACAGCCCTGCGACCCTGACCATGAAGAACTCATCCAGGTTCGAGGCGTAGATCGAGCAGAAGCGAACCCGCTCGAGCAGCGGAATCGCCGGGTCCTCGGCCAATTCCAGCACCCGTTGGTTGAAGTCGAGCCAGGAGAGCTCGCGATTGAAGTAGAGGGCCGGATCGTCGATCCAATCATCGTACTGCGGTGCCGCCGGTTTCCAGGCAGCGTCAGGCGGCACGAACCGGGGCTTGCCTGCCCTCCGCGGCAGGGGCGCCGGCCGCCTGACCATAGCCGGCGGCGAGCTGCTCCATCGAGCGCTCCCAGGAGCGCTTGCGGGCGGCGCTGACGCCGGAGGTCCCGAGCCGGCGGCGCAGCAGCGGCGAGGCGGCGAGGCGCAGCAGAGCGCCGGCGAGGTGGTCGGCGTCGGCCTGACAGAGAACACCCGTGTGGTTGTTCTCGACCAGGGTCGCGGGACCGCCCTCGGCGATGGCGATCACCGGCAGCCCGCTGGCCCCGGCCTCGAGGACGACCTGGCCGTAGGTGTCGGTCCGCGAGCAGAAGAGGAACATGTCGGCGCTCGCGTAGGCGCGGGCCAGGTCCTCGCCCTCGAGCCAGCCGAGGAAGGTCGCATCCTCGCCGAGCAGCTCGCGCAGCTCCCCCTCATCGGGGCCGCCACCGGCAAGGAGAAGGTGAAGCCGCGGCTCGCTGCGGCGCGCTCGGAGGAAGGCCTCGGCGAGCAGGTCGACGCCCTTCTCGCGGGTCATCCGACCGGCGTAGAGGACCTTGATCTCGCCCGGGTAGGCGTCGCGGGCGGCCTTGACGGGGTCGAAGCGCGAAACGTCGACCCCCCGTTCCCAGCGCCCGATCCGGCTCGCCTCGACGCCAAGCCCGGAAAGCGACCGATCGGCGGCCGGGCTCGGCGAGAGCACGAGGGAGGGGGCGTTGTAGAAGGTCGCGATCGCGGCCCGGGCCATCGCCTCGATTCCGTCGTCCCCGCTCCGGAGGCCGGCGTAGGCGGTCAGCTCGGTGTGGTAGCTGCCGACGAGCGGCAGCCCGGTGATCCGCCCGAGCAGCATCGCGGCGATCCCGGCCGGGCCGGGAGCGGTGACGTGGAGCAGGTCGTAGCGGCCCTCGGCGAGCGTCTCGACGAGGTCGGTCAGCCCCGGCACCCCCAGAGCCAGCCCCTCGTAGTAGGGCACCTGCAGCTCGGTCGCGGCCGGCAGACGGCGGTCTACGCCGGGGTCGGTGCCGACCACATCGACCTCGAAGCCGGGCACCCCGTGCTCGCGGATCTGCTCGATCGTATGGGTCACCCCGTGCATCGAGCCGATCCCGTCGACGATCACCGCGACACGGCGCTCGCCGTCGCGGCGGGCGAGCTTCGCCTTCTCGGCGCCGAGGAAGGCCGCTGAGGGGGCGTACGGGATCGCCGGGACGAGCGCCTCGAACAGCCCACCGAAGGCCGACCCGGGGTCGCCCGCGACGATCGCCCGGGAGCCGTCGGCGACGGCCGCTCGCAGCCCACGCTCATGGGCGCGGCGCGCGCGGCGGTAGAGGTCCGCGTGGGAGAAGGAATCGGACTGCAGGTAGGCCAGGAGGGCCCTGCCGCGAACTTCCAGGCCCACCGACCCGAGCCAGGTCTCGAGCAGCCTGCGGGCGTCGTCGGGGCCGATGTCGGCAGCGACCGCCCCTTCCCGGGCGGCACCCTGGCCGACGACGCGCTGGGCGATCTTGAGGACGGCGGCGGGATCCGGAGCGCCGTCCCCCGTGACCTGGCCGTCGAGCGCGAGGGCGCGGGTCGCCAGCGCCATCGCCGCATGCGCCCATTTGGCAGCGCTTCCCTGCTCGCCGTCGGCGGCTATGTCGGCACCGTCGCGAAGCCGGGTCAGAAACTCTTCCGGCGTGGACGACTTCGGCACCTCGGTGAAGGTTCTGCCGATGTCCACGCCGGCGTGATCGTCCGAACCGCCGATCCCGGTGCCGCCGTGCGTCTCGATGTAGATCACGGCCGGGGCGTTCAGCTCCGGGGCCCGCGATCCGTTGCGCACCTCCCAGGTCGGGAACAGCTCGGCGAGCCGGCGCCGGTGGCGCGGGGTGAGCGGGGCGGCGACGTCGTAGAAGGGATGCGCGAGCGCGCACGCGATCCGGTTCTCGTGAAGGTAGGCGGCGCAGGCCTCGACGTCGCCGGCGTTGGCCTGCAGCCAGTCATGGTCTCCTGGAGTGATCCCGTAACAGAGGACGTGCACCGCCTGGGCTTCGCCGGCGAAGCGAGCGGTCAGCTCCTCGGAGATGAAGAAGTCGGGCCGATCCTCGAGCTCGAGGCAGCCCTCGATCGTGTCGTGATCGGTGATCGTCACGAAGTCCATTCCCCGGCGCTTGGCCAGCTCGTAGACCTCCTGAGGAGGCGTCGCGCACTCGGGCAGGCCCAGGGACCGCTGAACCCCGAGGCGCGATAGCTGCGAGGCGGTGGAATGGCAGTGCAGATCTACTCGGGAAGTCATCGGTGTCTCCCTCGCTCGTTTGCTCTTATCTCATTCCTGATTTTCGCGATTAGCAGGGGAATCTTGTGAAACGGCTGTGAAGCCGCTAGAGGCTGCGCTCGAGCGCCGCCCAGGTGCCGCGGGCCGCTTCGGCCTGCCACTGGGCCTGGAAGTCGCTAATGAGCTGCTCGCGCCGCGCCCGCAGGAGGATCGTCAGCGACGGGATTCCCTCGACCCGCGGCAGCATCACGTCGCAGTCGTGGATGTCGCCCAGGACACCCTGCAGATCCTTCACGGCCCTGCGGGTCTCGACCGCCTCCTCGCCGAAGCACGACTCGGTGATCTCGAGGACATAGCGGAGGCGCTTGGCCGCGATCCGCATGTCGTGCTGGGCGGTCGCGGAGTCCGGCGCCAGCGCCTCCTCGGCGAACCCGCGCAGCTCCTCGAGCCTGGTGGCGACGGTCCGGGCCGCGTTCGAGCGCAGCGAGCCCGAGGGATCGAGACCCTCGACTCGGCGGGCCTTCAACTGCCGGCCGCCTCGACGAGCATGTCGAGGCTACGCCGCAGCTTCCTCAGGCGCTTCTCGTCGACCGCCGACGCGAGCCCCTCGTTCGCCTCCCGCTGCTCCTCGCGGAGCCCCTCGATCACCGCGGCCAGGCGGTCGCGATCGGGCCCCCGGACCTCGCCTGAGAATCCGTCGAGGAACTCGATCGCGACGTCGCGGTCCCTGCGCTCGCCGAGGGCGTCGGCCAGCGCCTTGACCCGCTTCAGCGCCCGGCGCCACCGCTTCCGCGGGAAGCAGGTCTCGAAGATCTCCATCGCCGCGCGCAGCCGCCGGGTCGCGACGCGCATATCGTGGACGCGCTCGATGTCATCGGTGTCGAGGACGCCGGGCGAGTGCTCGAAGATCTCCTCGGCGCGCAGCGAGATCACCAGCGCCGCGGCCACGGCGAACGGAGCCTCGCAGTCCAGATCCTCGATCTCCCGGGCACGAGCCACGGCAGGAGGCTAAAGAAAAAAGCCCGAATTTGGGAAAACTCAGGCGGCCAGGCGGGCGGCGGGCGTGCCGTTGGCCCTGCCGTTGAGGAGGTCGAGGACGACCCCCTCGCGCAGCCCGCCCTTTCCTATCTGGAGCGGCTGCCCGAGCAGCTCCGAGACCTTCTCCAGCAGCAGGACGCCGGTGGTCAGGATCCGGACCCGCTCGGGATCGAGCTCGAAGCGCCGGGCGACGTCGGCCGCCGGCTCACCGGCGAGGATCCGGACCCCGCGCTCGAGCGTCTCGTACTCGAGCACGGCGCCGACCAGCCGCCGTAGCGAGGTGGCGCTGCCGCCGACCGCGACCGCCTGCGACGGGTGCTCGATCTCGACCCCCTCGAAGTTCGCCTCGATCCGCTCGCGGACCCTGCGGATCTCGGCCGCCGACGGCGGGTCCGATGAGATCAACTCGTCGGCGAGAGTCCCGGAGCCGATCTGCCAGGAACGAACCTGCTCGGCCCCGCCGGGGACCCTCCCGAGCACCACCTCGGTCGAGCCGCCGCCGACGTCGACGACGCCGATCCTTCCCTCGACCGGATGGCCGAGGGTTTTGGTCGCCCCGATGAACGCGAGCCGGCCCTCCTCCTCCTCGCCGAGGATCTCGACCGGGACCCCGGAAGCCTCGCCGATCCTGGCCGCGACCACGTCGGCGTTCGACGCCTCGCGGACCGCCGCCGTGGCGACGGCGCGGATCGTCTCGGCGCCGAGCTCCTGAGCGAGCCGAACCTGCGTGGCGACGACCTCGGCGACCTCAGCGACCTTTTCGGGGACGATCGCGCCGTCCTCGTCGAGCGCCTTGTTGATGCGGGTGTACGCCCGCTGCTCCATCACCTTCTTGAGTTGGCCATCGACCGGTTCCGCGACGAGCACGCGCGTCGTATTCGACCCGATATCTATGGCCCCGCAGAGCATCAGCGACAGTTGGTCATCTTGTCAGACGATTCGGACCGGTCCACGCGCCCACCCCGCACTTTCCGGGGCGTCGAAACGGCATCAGGGACGGACCGTCTCCTCGGGGTGCGAGGCGTCCTCGAACTCCCTGAAGAGGCCGGTGACGACGAACGCCACCTGCTCCCCGATGTCGACGGCGTTGTCGGCGATCCGCTCGATCGCCCTGGCTGCGAGCAGCATCGTCATCGCCCATTCGCGCTTGTCCGGGTCGTCGCCGATCTCGAGCGCCAGGCCGAAGCACTGGCGGTTGAGGTCGTCGACCGCGTCGTCCTGGCGGACGAGGTCGCGTGCCATCTCGACGCTTCGCTCCTCGAAGGCGCGCTTCGACTGGGTAATCAGGGCCAGGGTCTGCTTTCCCATCGCCAGAATCAGTTTCACCATCTCGGCGTCGGCTGGCGGTTCGTTGCCGGTCAGCGGGATCAGCTTGCAGATGTTCACGCACTGGTCCCCCATCCGCTCGACGCTCTTGAGGACGTGGAGGAGCGCCGAGATCAGCCGCAGGTCGGTGGCGACAGGCGCCTGGGTCGCAAGCAGCGTGATCAGAGCCTGGTGGACCTCGAGATAGCGGCCGTCGATCCGGTCGTCGTCGGCGATCACCAGCTGGGCGAGCTCGACGTCCTGCTGCTCGACCGCTTCGAGGGTTCGCCCGAGAGCGGCGCTCACCAGATCGAGTCCTCCCAAGGCACTTTGCTCGAGCTGCTTGAGCTCCTCCTGATACTGGACCCTGGTCTCCGTCATCCGAATTTGCCGGTGACGTACTGCTCGGTGCGCTCGTCGTCGGGATTGGTGAAGATCTTGTCGGTCGGCGCCACCTCGACCAACTCCCCGCTGAGCATGAAGGCGGTCCTCTCGGCTACCCGCGCCGCCTGCTGCATGTTGTGGGTGACGATCACGATCGTCACCCGCTCCTTGAGCCTGGCAATCAACTCCTCGATCTTCAGGGTCGCCACCGGGTCGAGCGCCGAGCACGGCTCGTCCATGAGCAGAACCTCAGGTTCGACCGCGAGCGCGCGGGCGATGCAGAGGCGCTGCTGCTGGCCGCCGGAGAGCCCCGCGCCATGCTTGTCGAGGCGGTCCTTGACCTCCTCCCAGAGGCCCGCACCGACCAGCGCATCGTGCACACGATCCTCCATCTCCCGGCGGGGGGTGCCCGTAAACCTAAGACCCGAGGCCACGTTGTCGAAGATGGACATCGTTGGGAACGGGTTCGGCTTCTGGAAGACCATGCCGACTGCCCGGCGCACTGAGACGACATCGACGTGTGGGGCGTATAGGTCCTCGCCATCGAGCCGGACCTCGCCTTCTGCTCGTGCCCCGACGATCTCCTCATGCATCCGGTTGACGCAGCGAACCATCGTCGACTTGCCGCAGCCGGAAGGGCCGATGATCGCGGTGACGTCGGAGGACGCGAAGGAGAGGCTGACGTTCTTGACCGCGTGATGGGAGCCGTAGTAGGCATTCAGGGTTCGCAGTTCGACCTCACGCTTGGCCACGACCGGGCTCAGCGCCGGTTCCTGTCCCGTTCCCTGATTCTCAGGGGCCGCTGAAGCCCGACGCTCACCCTGTGCGGCGTCCCGCTCGGCCCCGATCTGGGTCTCGGATGGCTGGGGATTCATCTCAGGTGGCTCCTTTGACACGGCTTCTCCGTTGGATCAGTTTGGCAGTCAGGGTAACGATCAGAATCATCGCGATGAGCGTTATCGCCGCACCCCAGGCCCGCTGGACGAGTTCGTTGTTGGGCTGCTTGAGGTCCTGAAAGATCTGAGCGGGGAGGGAGTTCATCGGTTCGTTCAGATTGAAGGTCGTCCCCTTGACGATAGTCGCAGTGAATAGAAGTGGTGCGGTCTCCCCCGCAGCACGGGCGATCGAGAGGAGGGCCCCGGTGAGGATGCCCGAGGCAGCGCTCGGCAGAACGACGCGGACGACTACTCTCCAGCGCGGCGCCCCAAGAGCCAACGCCGCTTCGCGCAGCGAGCTGGGCACGAGGTTCAGGGCGACCTCAGCCGAGCGGGTCATGATCGGCAGCATCAGCAGGGCGAGGGCAGCGGAGCCCTTCCAGCCGGCGAAGCTCGAGCCGCCGGTGCCGGCGAGGACGAGCGTTATGTAGATGAAGAGGCCGAAGACGATCGAGGGCACACCGGTCATCACATCGACGAAGAAGCGGACGACCTGAGCCAATTTGCCGTTGCCGCCGAACTCGGTCAGGTAGAGGGCGACGCCGATTCCTAGTGGGACCGCGACCAGCGTCGCGAACCCGACGATCTCGATCGTGCCGAGGATCGCGCTCTTGACGCCACCCTGAGCACCGAGAAAATCTCCAGTCGGATCGGTGGTAAAAAATTCAGTGCTGAATGCGCCGATGCCCTTGCGAAGCGTGTAGAAGATGACGAGGACGAGGGGAACGATCGCGACGACGGTCGCCATCCACAGGATCGAGCGCGCGGCTTTGTCCTTGCGACGACGACTGGCGCTGGTCGGCTCTAGCGCTCTGCCAGGGGAGGAAATCGAGCCAGCCTCCATCTAGAGCCCTCCCTGAGCCACGATCGGGCGGCCGCTCTCGCGCTCGCTTCGCATCACAACCAAGCGGGCGATCGAGTTGACGAGCAAGGTGAGGACAAAGAGCACGAGGCCGGCGCCGATCAGCGCCGATTTGTGCAGCGGGTTGGAAGCCGCCTCGCCGAACTCGTTGGCAATTACCGCGGCCAGCGAATAACCCTGGTCGAAGATGCTGTGGCCGAGGATCGGATTGTCGCCGATCACGATCGTCACCGCGATCGTCTCGCCGATCGCTCGGCCCAGCCCGAGCATCGCGCCACCGGTGATGCCGCGCCTGGCGTAGGGCAGCATCGCGGTTCGGATCATCTCCCATCGCGTTGCGCCCAAGGCCAGCGCCGCCTCCCTGTGATCCGCGGGCACAGTGGAGAGAACCTCGCGGCTGATCGCGCTGACAATCGGCAGCAGCATGATCGCCAGGACGAGTCCGGCGATGAAGTAGTTAGGACCGGCGACGTTGTCGGTGGCTACGAAGGGGACGAAGTGGAAGGCGTCGGCGAACCACTGCTCGGCCGGTTTCAGCTTCGGGATCAGGAAGTAGAAGGCCCAAAGTCCGTAGACGACCGATGGCACCGCGGCCAGCAGGTCGACCAGAATAGTCAGTGAGGCGCGAAGCCTGCGCGGGCACAACTCGGTTAGAAACAGCGCCACTGACACCGCGACCGGGACCCCGATCACCAGTGCCAGCGCCGAGGTGATCAACGTGCCGACCAGCAGCGGCAGCGCGCCGTAGATCGCATTGGAAACATCCCAGTTGTTCGTGAAGATGAACCCGAAGACTCCGAATTCCTGAAATACGAGCTTCGATTCAAGCGCGAGCTTGACGAAGAAGTAGGCGAGGAGGACGAGAATCGCTGCGGAGATCGCCGTCAGCCCATATCGCATGATGCGATCGGGAAGACGGGAGAGGGGCGAGCGACCGAAAGATCGCTCGCCCCATAGTGCCCGCTGCGCTCCGGACTCCACCCAGCGCCTTGCCTACGACGTTTCTATCGGCTTGCCGTTGCACTTCAGGCCGTCGACCTTGGCCTGCGAGGCTTCCAGCAGTTCCGGCGAGAGACCTGCGTAGTCGAGCTTTTCCGCGACCTGCTGGCCTTCGCCCAGGCCGTAGTCGAGGAAGGTGACCACGTTCTTGGCGGTTTCTTCACTCTTGCCCGCCTTGCAGAGGTCTTCGTAGACGATCACGAAGGTGCCCGAGGCGATTGGGTAGGCAGCAGGCGCCTTAGATGCGTTGATCGCGCTGAATCGCAGGTCCGGCGGGAACTTCACGCCTTCGCTGGCCGCCTTCGTCGAAGCCAAGGTAGGCGGGACGAACTTGCCGGCCCTGTTCTGGACGGCGGCCGTCGTGAATTCGTTCTGCAGCGCATATGCAAGCTCGACATAGCCGATCGCGCCTTCGGTCTGCTGGACCGACCCGGCCACGCCTTCGTTGCCGTTTGCGCCGGTGCCGGTTGGCCACTTGACGGTCTTGTCGGTGCCGACCTTGCTGTGCCATTCCTTGTTGGTTTCGTCGAGGAACTGGGTGAACAGAGCCGTCGTGCCCGATTCGTCAGAGCGATGGACAACGGTGATGCTGGTGCTCGGCAGCTTGACGCCCGGATTGAGCTTGGCGATCGCCGGGTCATCCCACTTCGTGATATTGCCCAGATAGATGTTGCCAACGGTTTCGCCGTCGAGCATCAGGCCCGATTCGACGCCCGGCAGGTTGTAGGAGACGGTGACGGCGCCGAAGACGATCGGCACGTGAACCGTCGTCCCGTTCTTGTCCGCGACTTCGATTTCTTCGTCGGTCATTGCTGAATCGGTGTCGCCGAAGTCGACCGTATTGGCCTGGAACTGGGCGATGCCGCCGCCAGAGCCGATCGAGTTGTAGTTGACCGTGAGGCCGTCGCTTTCCTTGAGTTCGGACCCCCACTGGCTGATGATCGGCTGTGCGAACGTCGAGCCCGCCCCGCTGATCGTTCCTCCACCCCCGCCACCGCCGCCGCTGGTTTCGTCGCTGCTACTGCCGCAGGCCGCAACTCCCAGCGCCAGTACGGCGAGCGAGACTAGGACAGCCAACCATCTTGAGGCACTCACACGATCTCCTTCTTTCGTTTGACTGGACGCGAACGGGGCCATCCCCGCCCATCTCCGAGGCCACACTCGCAGTGGCCACCTGGCAGCTTGTTACTCGCTTGTGCGGAGAATGTGAAAAAGATGTAAAAAATCAGCCGTCCGGCGAAAACCGGTAGCCGATGCCGTTGTGCGTGTGGATCAGGTCGAGGCCGGGCAGCACTTCACCGAGCTTCGAGCGCAGCCGGCTGACATAGACGTCGACGGAGCGGTCGTCGCGGCGCGGCTCCCCGCCCCAGATCTCGGCGTAGAGCTCCTCGCGGGTCATGATCCGCTGCGGGTTCGCGGCCAGGGTGCTGAGCATCTGCAGCTCGCGGACGGTCAGCGACAGCGGCCGCCCGTCGACGAGGGCCGCGTGCTCGTCCGGCCTGATCTCGAGCCGGTCGGCCGCGATCCGCTCTTCCCCGATGTTCTCGACGGACATTGGCCACCGAGGATGTCGCCGCCGGAGCGGCGAGCGGTTATCCCGAAGTGAAGCTCGTGTGAACGGCTAGTAACACTTGGACCGCTGCCCGGCCCCTCACTGCGTCGCCGCGGCCCTCTCGCGCTTCGCCTCGAGCAGGTCGGTGACCGGCTCCGGCGCGGGCTGGGCGGCCTCGCTGACGGAGACCGACTCGGGGTCGAACCGGTATCCGACGCCGAAATGGGTGTGGATGTAATGCCATCCCGGGGACCGCTTCTCGAGCTTCTGGCGCAACTTGCGGATGAAGACGTCGACCGAGCGGTCGCCGTGGGCCATCGCGTAGCCCCAGACCCGCTGGTAGATGGCCTCGCGCTCTAGGACCTGGCCCTCGGACTCTGCCAGCAGCTGCAGCAGCTCGAACTCGCGGCGGGTGAGGTCGAGGCTGGTGCCGGCGACGAAGGCCTGGAAGCGGTCGGCCCTGATCTCGAGCTCGCCGGCGACCACCGGGCCGGCCTCGAGCTGCGGCCTGGCACGGCGGCGGCGGCGCAGTACCGCCTCGATCCTGGCGACGACCTCTTCGGGGTGGCACGGCTTGCCGACCCAGTCGTCGACGCCGAGGCGTAGGCCGCGCACCCGCTGGGCGACAGTCGACCGTTCGGTGCAGACGACCACGCCGAGGTCGGGGAGCATCCCGCAGACCCGCTCGAGATAGGCCCACCCTTCCTCGCCGAGAACCGCCGGGTCGAGCAGGAGGGCGTTGAGCTTCATCGCCACCAGCTCCTCCGGGGGGATTCCCCCTCCCAGAGTCCGCTGCTGCCAACCCGCCGCCTGGGTGCGTTTCGACAGCACGGTGACGAAACCGCTGTCGTCGTCGATGACCGCGAGCCTGATGGTCTGCTGGGTATTCACATGAGCCACGCTGTTACCGGCACTGAGGCGGCACGATTGTATGCATGCGCGGGGTCGGCCATCACCGCGAAGTGCCTGCGTTCACCGAATATTCACAGGTGCCGGACCAAATTGGGCGAATTCCGGCGACCGGGGTTCTCCGGATGTTCACGCCGCGCCCGCCCACGCACGAAAGACTCGTGTCCTCACGAGACTCCTCTCCGTCTCCCGCGAACGGCCCACTGCCCCGGGCCGTTCGCTTTTTTTAGAGCCACTCCGTCGATGGTCGCGGCGCGGATGGAGCCGGATGATCCATCGCATGGGGCCATCTCCCCGACTCCTGCGTAGCGCCGCTACGCCGGAGTCGCCTCGCTGACCCCTTCTCGGTCCCCGGCTCCCCCGCTGCCACGCACATCTCCGTCGTGGCTCCCCGCTTGAGAAGGCCGGGAGCAGAGCACACGCCGGTAATCACGTGGGTGAGAGGGCGCCGGTGGCGAGCAGAGCCAGGACCAGCAGGCCGAGGCCCACCCGGTAGGCGATGAAGATCGAGAAGTTGTGATGGGCGATGTAGCGCAGCAGCCAGGCGATGGCCACGAAGGCGACGGCGAAGCTGACCACCGTTGCGACGATCGTCGGCCCCCACCCCACCCCGGTAGAGATGTTGCTGAATTCTCCGATCCCCTCGAAGATCGCGGCACCGGTCAGAGCCGGGATCGCGAGGAAGAACGACAGTCTCGTCACCGCGACGCGATCGATCCCGCGCAGGAGGCCGGCGGACATCGTCGCCCCCGATCGCGAGACGCCCGGGATCAGCGCCACGCACTGGACGATGCCGATGATCAGGGTGTCGAGCCAGGTGATGTCGGACTCATGCCTGCGCAGCGTCGCCCTGCTGTCGGCGTAATACATCACCCCGCTCCAGAGGATCAGCGCCCAGGCGACGAACCAGAGGCTTCGCAGCGTCGTCTCGATCTGGTGCCTGAAGACGACGGCGACGATCACGATCGGGATCGATCCGATGATCACCGCCCAGGCGAAGCGGTAGTCGCCGACGCGCTTCGCAGGGTCCCTGAGCCCACCCAACCAGGCGGCGGCCAGCCTGACCACGTCGCGGCGCAGGAAGACCAGGGTCGCGGCGATGGCGCCGACCTGGATGATCGCCGTGAAGGCGGTGATTTCGGTGCTGTCGGTCTGGTATCCGAGAATCGCCTCGAGCAGCGTCAGATGCCCGGTGCTCGAGATCGGCAGGAACTCGGTGAGCCCCTCGACGGCGCCGAAGAGGATCGCTTCCCACCAGGCCATTGCGGCAGCCTACGGGGAGCCGAGCGGCGACGCCCGACGGTGCGCTAGATTGCGAACCGTGGCCAGGTCGACTCGAAGCGCCCGTCTGGCGTCCGCCCTCCTCGCGGCGATCGTGATCTCGCTCGTCGCCGCGCCGGCAGCCCTGGCCGAGAACGGGACCGGCCTCGCCGGCCCGCTGACCGACAAAACCGTCACCTTCTTCTGCTTCGGGGTCATCATCTTCTTCGTGGCGCTGCCGATCGTCCTCTCGGTGATCCAGGCCAAGCTCGAGAAGCGGAAGGAAATGCGGCAGTACGACCTGAACCGGTTCGGGTAGCTACTCCAGGGTGAACCCGGAGAGCAGACGTTTCTCGCTCTCCCCCTCGATCTTCGCGACGACCTCGACCCGGCCCTCGAGCGGCGTGCCGCGGATCTTCGTCGCCAGAAGGTCATCAACCTGGAAGATCCCGGCCGAGTTGTTGAGCTCGATCTCGATCCGGACGGCCCGGCCCTCGCCGGACTCGATCCGAACCTCGTCGATCGCCGCCGCCGAGATCGAGTGGATGCCCTCGCGGCCGGCCTCCATCGGGATCCGGGTTCGCCCCTGGGCCATGTCGAGGGCGTCGGCGACGCGGACGACCCCGGCCTCCACGGTGTAGGGCTCGCCACGGCGCCGGTGGCCGATGATCGCGTGCAGGATCTCGGCGGCGACGACCGTGCGTTTCGGCTCCTTGTAGGAGCCGGCGAGCAGCCGGTCGAGGGCACCGGAGGCGAGGAAGAGGCTGTAGGCCTCGTGGTCGTTGCGGTGGATCGACATTCCGACGTCGTGAAGCAGGGCGCCGCCGGCGACGACCACCTCGGCGTCGCGCGTCGACATCCCGTGGTCGGCCACGACCGCCGGCTCGACGCCGTCTTTGACCAGCAGCCGCAGCAACCGCAGGGCGATGTTGAGGACGATCTGCATGTGGACCCAGGAGTGGTCCGACATCCCCAGCCTTTCGGCGTGGATCTGCGCCATGTACCACCAGGCGCGGACCTGCTCGTCGGAGTTGACCGCCGCCAGGAAGCTCTCGAGCTTGCGATTGCCGCGGGTCGGCGCCCGGACGGTCGCCTCCTCGATGGCCTCGCTGAGCGGCTTGCGAGTCGGCCCCTCTGGGTCCGGAGCGGGAACTCGCTCGTCGTTCAAACCAAGACCTCGCGCTTCGCCCGCCGCGCGATGAGACAGATATGGACGCTTGCTCTCTCCGCGCTCATCGAGATTGATCGTAGGGCAGGGGCCGGGCGGCCCCTGCCGCTCGAGCGCTCAGCCGCAGACGGGCCAGGGGCTGGACCCCGAGCTCGTGTACAGCAGCGCGGCCCGGTAGTCCTGCTCGGCCTCGGGCGCGGTGGCGGGGTCGCCGCTGCCGCCGACGGAGGCCCAGGTTTCGTACGTGAACTGGTACTTGCCGCGATAGGTCCCGTCCGAGGAGACGATCGTCGGATCGCCGCCCGACTCGCAGGAGGCGATCGCATCGAGGGTGGACTGCGAGACCCCCCCGGGCAGCGCCGCGAACGATTCGCTGTGCTCGCGCCGTTCGCGGCGATGGGCGGCGCGGATCCGCCTGACGCCGACGGCGATCGCGTGGTGGAAGTTGGCGACCGGACGGATCAGCGGGTTGGCCGCGGCGGGCTCAGCGTCGGCGAGGCCGATCCGAGGCGCGCTCGCCGCCGCACCGCCGGAGGCGATGGCCGCCGCCGGCAGGACGAGGGCCGCGAGCAGGATGAGAAGTGAATATGTGGGTTTCTTGAGCAAGCGGGGAACCGTGGACGGGTTCGCCCCCTTGCAGAGTGAGTGCCATCACATTGCTCACATTCATTGCGCCAATCGCCACGAATCCAGGCACAACGCAAATCCTCTGAACCAAATCTGAATCTCGTCTTGCAGGGTGTCCCGGGGCCGCTTGGGCGATGATCTGCCGATCGGAGACGCGCATCGGACATCGCGGCTGCTCCTCGCCTGCCCTGACAGGCCCGGGCTGATCGCCGCCGTCAGCGGCTTCCTGGCCGACGCCGGGCTCAACATCGTCGACGCCGATCAGCACTCGAGTCACGAGGGTCGCTTCTTCATGCGGATGGCCTTCGAGCCGGCTCCCGAGGCCGAGCGCGCCGCCCTGGAGCGCAGGTTCCGCGAGGAGATCGGCGAGCCGTTCGAGATGGAGCACCGGTTCGCGGAGTCCTCCGAGCGCAAGCGGGTCGCGGTGATGGTCTCGCGCGAGGACCACTGCCTCTCCGACCTCCTCTGGCGCTGGCGCAGCGGCGAGCTCGGGGCCGAGATCGTGTGCGTGATCTCCAACCACCCCGACCACGCCGAGCAGGTCGAGTCGCTGGGGCTGCCCTACCACCATGTGCCGGTCGACCCGGGGGACAGGGCCGGCGCCGAGGCCCTCGCGCTCGACCGACTCGGAGAGGGTGTGGACCTGCTCGTCCTCGCCCGCTACATGCAGGTGCTGAGCGGCGAGTTCCTGCGCCGGCTGGAGGCGCCGGCGATCAACATCCACCACAGCTTCCTGCCCGCTTTCGTCGGCGCCGACCCCTACGCCCGCGCCCACGAGCGGGGCGTGAAGCTGATCGGCGCCACCGCCCACTACGTCACCGAGGAGCTCGACGCGGGCCCGATCATCGACCAGGACGTGACCCGGGTCAGCCACCGCGACGAGACCGAGGACCTGATGCGGATCGGGCGCGACATCGAGCGGCTGGTCCTCGCCCGCGCGGTCAAGGCGCATGTCGACGACAGGGTGCTGCTCGACGGGGCGAGGACGATCGTCTTCTGAGCGGATGAGCCCCCCGGGCGGGAGTATCGTCCTCCCGATGGAGCAGGCGACGATCTCACGCCCCTCTCCCGCCCCGGCGCCCGCCGCCCCGGCGCCGCCCGGCCCGCGGACGCCCGGCATCCTGCAGGCAGTCCGCTACGCCCGTGCCCCGCTCGGCTTCCTGATCGGCCTCCACCGCCGCTACGGCGACGTCTTCACCGTCTCGTTCCCGTTCTTCGGCCGCCTCGTCTACGTCGCCGACCCGGCCCTGGTCAAGCAGCTCTTCACCGGCTCGCCCGAGCGGTTCCACGCCGGCGAGGCGAACGCGACCGTGCTCGAGCCGGCGCTCGGCCCGAACTCGGTCCTGACCCTCGACGAGGAGCCCCACATGAGGCAGCGCAAGCTGCTGCTGCCGCCCTTCCACGGCGAGCGGATCGACCGCTACGGCGACCTGATCCGCGAGATCACGATGCGGCAGATGGAGCGCTGGCCGGTCGGCGAGCCGTTCGCGCTGCGGCCCCACACCCAGCGGATCACCCTGGCGGTGATCATGCGCGCGGTCTTCGGCGTCGACGACGAGCGGCGGCTGACCCGCTTCGGTCACCTGATCGACGAGTTCAGCGCCCGCGTCAACGCGGTCATCGCTTTCCCCATGCTGCAGCGCGACCTCGGCCGCTGGAGCCCGTGGGGGCGGTTCGTGCGGGCGCGGGCGGCGCTCGACGAGTTCATCTACGAGGAGATCGCGATCCGGCGGGCCGAGGTCGGGGCCGGCGGCGCCGAGCGCGACGACGTCCTCTCGCTGCTGCTCGCCGCCCGCCACGAGGACGGCAGCCCGATGAGCGACGAGGAGCTCCGCGACGAGCTCGTCACCGTCCTCGGCGCCGGCCACGAGACGACGGCGACGGGCCTGGCCTGGGCGATGGAGCGGACCCTCCGGACCCCGCGGGTTCACCGCCGCCTGCGCGACTCGGTCGCCGCCGGAGAGGATTCCTACCTGGACGCGACGATCAGGGAGACGCTGCGGGCGCGGCCGGTGATCGTCGACGTCGCCCGCAAGCTGACCGCGCCGGTCCGGATCGGCGGCTACGAGGTCCCGCAGGGCAGCATGCTGCTGGCGGCGATCGCCGCGCTCCACTATCGGGAGGACCTGTTCCCCGATCCGCAGGAGTTCCGCCCCGAGCGGTTCCTCGAGGGCAAGGCCGACAGCTATGCCTGGATCCCGTTCGGCGGCGGCGTCCGCCGCTGCATCGGGGCATCCTTCGCCGAGTTCGAGATGCGCGTCGTCCTGCGGGCGATCCTCGAGCGCGCCGAGCTCCGAGCCGCCGATCCCGCCCCGGAACCGATTCGGGTCCGCAACATCACGCTCGCCCCCGGGAAGGGCTGCCAGGTCATCCTCGACCGGCCCCTGGGCTGAGCGCCGGGTCGCCTAACCTGGAGCGCCATGGACCGCGACCAGCTCCGCTCGATACAGACACCGCTGAAGGAGCGCTACGCCGAGAGCCCGGAGGCGGCCCTGGTCACGCTGCGGGCGGACGGGGCGCTCGGGGAAGGCGTGACCTGCTCGGTCGGGACCGGGCGCGCGATCGCCGCCGCCGGCCTCCACCCGGCCGCGGGCGGCGACGGCACCCTGCTCTGCTCGGGCGACATGCTGCTCGAGGCGCTCGTCGCCTGCGCCGGCGTGACGCTCTCCGCGGTCGCCACCTCGCTCGGGATCTCGATCGCCGACGGGAGGGTCAGCGCCGAGGGCGACCTCGATTTCCGCGGCACCCTCGCCGTCGATCGCGACGCGCCGGTCGGCTTCCGCTCGATCCGGCTCTTCTTCGACCTCGAGACCGAGGCCGGCGAGGAGGAGATCGAGACGTTGCTGAAGCTGACGGAGCGCTACTGCACCGTGTTCCAGACCCTCTCGACCCCGCCCCGGCTCTCGGCCGAGGTACGGACCGGCTGAACGGCCGTTGCTCTGTGCCGGGGCCGCTGGCACATCTGCGGGACCTCGCCCGGGCGCGAGCGACCCGCGGCCGCGACGAACGCGACGACGGCCAGCTCCTGGGCGAGCTCGAGGCGAAGCCGCTCGAGCTTCCGCCCGGCCTCGAGATCGAATGGCTCGGCGTCTCCGGCTACCGCATCACCCATGAGGGGCAGACGATCTTCGTCGACCCCTTCTTCTCGAGAGTGCCGCTTCGCGACATGCTGCTGCGCCGGCCGAACCTGCCCCAGGCCGGGACCGTCGACCGCTTCCTGCGGGCGCCGGGCGAGGTCGTCGGCGTCCTCGTCGGCCACACCCACTTCGATCACGCGGTCGACGCGCCGGAGATCTCCCGGCGCTTCGGTTGCCCGGCCTACGGCTCCGACTCCCTGGTTCGTCTGATGGCGCTGCACGGGCTCGCCGAGCGGGCGGTCGAGGTCGAGCCCCACCGGACCTACGAGATCGGGCCGTTCGAGGTCGCCTTCACCCCGAGCGTCCACTCGAAGCTGCTGCTCGGCCTCGCCGTCCCCTTCGACGGCGACCTCACCTGCGAGCACCTCGATGCTCTCTCGCCCGGCGCCTACCGCTGCGGCCAGGTCTGGGGCATCTCGATCCGGGTCGCCGGGCTGAGCCTCTACCACCAGGGCAGCGCCAACCTGATCGACGAGGAGGTCCGCACGAGCGGGGTCGACGTCTTCCTCGCCGGCGTCGCCGGCCGCAGCTTCACCGATGCCTACTGGAGCCGGATCCTGCCCCGGCTGCAGCCGCGGGTCGTGGTGCCGACCCACTACGACAACTTCTTCCGCCCGCTCGGCCGCCCGATCGAGTTCGTCGCCAACGCCCAGGTCGCGAGGCTGCCCGACGAGATCGGCGCCGTCAGCTCCGAGATCGAGCTCGCGGCGCTTCCCCGCGCCGACGCCCCGGCGGCCGGCTAGGCGAAGTGCTTGGCCGCGACCTGCTCGATCGTGCCCATCGTCCGCACCGTCATCGGGCCGAGGGCGGCTGCGAGTGCATCGAGGTCGAGGTCGGAATCGGAGATCCCGCCGCTCGGCAGCCAGTAGAGCTCACGGCCCTCGATTGCGAGCCTGTCCTCGTCGGTCCCGAGGGCGAGCGCCTCGCGGCGCCCCTTGGCCCCGGCCCGCTTCCGCAGCAGCGCGACCTGGAGCTTGCCCTTCGCTGCGGTGACCTCTGACGCCGAGAACGGCTCGGACGCGGCGATCGCCCGGACCTCGGCGGCGCCGCGCAGGAAGACGGGCACCTCGTACCCGAGCGACTCGGAGAGGCCCTTTTCGAGGCGCTCTGCGACGGCAGCCTCGGTCCCGCTCCCGGCGGCGAAGATCACGTTGCCGCTGGCGCGGAAGGTCGCGACCCGCTCGAAGCCGAGGTCGGAGACCGCGGCGGCCAGGTCCTTGTTCGTGATCCTGCGGCCGCCGAGGTTCATCCCTCGCAGGAATGCGGCGTAGTCGCCCATCGGCGCCAACATTACGCGGCAACCGCGAGAATCGAGGTCGATGGCCGAGTACACCCGGCTCCCCGACGACCTGCCCATCCCCGAGGACGACGGCGCCGCCGACCACCTGCCCGGCCTGGCGCTCCCGGGTTGGGGCCTGCCCTCGACCCAGGGCGGCGCCAGGCTGAGCCTCGCGGATCTCGGCGAGAGGCTTCTGGTCGCCTACGTCTACCCGCGGACCGGTGTGCCCGGCGAGCCGCTGCCGGCCGGTTGGGACGACATCCCGGGCGCCCGCGGCTGCACGCCGCAGAGCTGCGCCTACCGTGACGCCCTGGCCGAGTTCACCGAGCTCGGCGCCACCGTGGTCGGCGTCAGCGCCCAGAGCCCGGCCGAACAGCTCGAGTTCGCCGAGCGCGAGCACATCCCGTTCGCTCTTCTGAGCGACGCCGGCCTCCGCCTCGCCTCGGCGCTCCGCCTTCCGACCTTCGAGGCCGCCGGGATGACCCTCTACCGGCGCCTCACCCTCGTCGCCGATGACGGGCTGATCGCCAGGGCCTTCTATCCCGTCTTCCCACCCGACCGCGACGCGACCGAGGTGCTGGCCTGGCTGCGATCGAGGTAGGCGGGGACGGGCTCGGCCACGGACCGAGCGCTGAGTGGAGGCGGTGGGATTCGAACCCACGTCCCTGGTCGTAGCGCGAAGGCGTCTACAGGCTTAGCCGGCGCTTGATTCTCGTCTCCCGGGGTCCGCGCCGACGGGCACTGCGGGAGCCAAAGCCCCTCAAATGTCCCCCGGCGGCCGAGGCGCTCCGCCCGGGTGAGCCCGCAATTGAAGCCGGGACCCCCCTCCGCGGGCGGGAGAGGGCCGACTCTCACTCACTCAGCTATTGACTAAGCGGCGAGGGCGAACTCATGGTCCGCACGTATTGGTTTTTGCCGGTGTTTTACGAGGCCTCCGGCCACCTCGACCTGCAACCGTTCGCACGGACCGACCAAGTCGAAGCCTGTCGCCCCCGTGCTATGTCCCTCTGATTGTACGGTGTCACCGATGGCTGAGCGGGAGTTCGACGCGATCGTCCTCGGCGCCGGGGCTCCCGGAGAGGTCTGCGCCGGCCGCATCGCCGAAGGCGGGCTGCGGGTGGCGATCGTCGAGCCCGGCCTGATCGGCGGCGAATGCTCCTACTACGCCTGCATGCCCTCGAAGGCGCTGCTGCGCCCCGGTGAGCTCTACGCAGAGGCCCGCAGGGTTCCGGGCGTGAGGCAGGCGGTGACCGGCGAGCTCGACCCCGCCGCGATGCTCGCGCGTCGCGACGAGGTGATCCACGATCTCGACGACTCGGGCCAGCTGCCCTGGCTGGAAGACCGGGGGATCGAGGTCTTCCGGGGCGAGGGGCGGCTCGACGGCGAGCGCCGGGTCGTCGTCGGCGATCGGACCCTGACCGCGTCCCGGGCGGTGGTCGTCGCCACCGGGAGCAGCGCCGCGATGCCGCCGATCGAGGGCCTCGACGGAGTCCGGGCCTGGAACAACCGCGACGCCACGACCTCGAAGGCTGTGCCTGAGAGCCTCGTCGTCCTCGGGGCGGGGCCGGTGGGGACCGAGCTCGCCCAGGCCTGGTCGACCCTCGGCGCCAAGGTCACCCTGGTCGGGGCCGATGAGCGCGTCCTGCCGCGCGAGGAGCCGTTCGCCGGCGACCTGGTCGGGGCGTCGCTGCGCGAGGCCTACGGCGTCGACGTGCGCACGGGCACCAAGGCGAATCGCGTCGCCGCCACCGGCGACGGAGTCGAGGTCTTCTTCGAGGACGGAAGCTCGGCGGATGCGGCGGAGCTCCTCATCGCCATCGGCCGCACTCCCCGCACGGCGACGATCGGGCTCGACACCGTCGGCGCGGAGACGAACGAGCACGGGTTCCTCGTGGCCGACGAGCACCTTCGGGTCGGTGGCCGTGAGTGGCTCTACGCGGTGGGCGACGTCAACGGCCGGGCGCTCTTCACCCACATGGGCAAGTACCAGGGCTGGGTCGCCGCCGAGAACATCCACGGCAGGCCGGTCGACGCCCTCGCCGAAGGAATCGGCTCGCCGCGGGTCATCTTCACCGACCCCCAGGTGGCCGCGGTCGGGAAGACGGCGGCGCAGGCCGAGGCCGAGGGCATCGAGGCCAGGGTGGTCGACGTCAGCACCGAAGGGACGGCCGGGGCCAGCTTTCAGGGCAAGGGGACCGGTGGAACCACCCGCCTCGTCGTCGACGAGCCCAGGGACGTGATCGTCGGCGCCACGTTCTGCGGCTTCGAGACGGCGGATTTCCTCCACGGGGCGACGATCGCGGTCGTCGGCGAGGTGCCCCTGGCCCGCCTTCGCCATGCGGTGGCCGCCTACCCCACCCGCAGCGAGCTCTGGCTGAAGCTGCTCGAGGCCTACGGGCTCTAAAGGCTCGAGCGGCGCTTCAGGTTCTCGAGCTGGTCCTGGGGGAAGCCGGGCACCTCATCGAGCTGGTCGAGGGACTGGAAGCTCCCGATCCGCTCACGGTGGGCGAGCAGCCGGGTCGCCTGGGTGACGCTGAGGCCCTGCGAGCGGAGCTGCTCGAAGCTGACGGTGTTCAGCGAGATCGGCTGCGCGCCGCCGGCGGCAGGCGGCTCGGGGGCGGGGGGAGCCGGAGGCTCGGGAGGTGTCGGCGCCGGGGGCGGCGTCGGATCGGGAGTGGGTGGCGGCGCGGGCGCGGGAGGCGGACTCGGGGCCGGCGGCGGCGGAGAGGGCTGGGGAGGCGCCGGAGACGGGGGTCCCGGAGACGGGGGCTGTGGCGTCGAGGGCTCGGGGGCCGGGGCGTGGTGCACCTGAGGCGCCTGCTGCTGGGGGTCGACGGCGTGCTGCGCCTGCTGGGGGTCGGGCGCGGTCCCCGGGCTGACCGATTGCATCACTGCCTTCTCGGCCTCGGCCGCCCGTCGCTCGGCCTCGCGGGCCCGCTCTTCGGCCTGGGAGACGCTGTCGCGCAGCTCTTTGAGCCGCCTCTCGCGATCATCCTCCTCAGCTTTCAGAGCCGCCAGCCGCTGCGCTTCCGCGGCGCGCTGTTCCGCCGCTTTGGTGCGCTCTTCGATCTCGGTCAAACGCCGCTCCGCCTCGGTCATCGAGCGCTCGTGCTGCTCCCGGCCCTGCTGGAGGTGCTGTTCGGCGCCCTCGAGGCCGGGCGGCTCGGCGGACTCGGGCGGAGTCAGGCTCTGGGTCGTCTGGCCGGCCTCGGTCGGCTCAACGCGGACGCCGGCCTCGCGCTGGCGCTGTTCCGCCTCGGCAATCCGGCGCTCGGCCTCGGCGCGGATCCTCCCCTCTTCCTGCTGGATCTCGGCAACCTTGTCGTGGACCCGCTGTTCGGCGGTGGCCGGGTCGTACGCGGGCTCGGTAGCGCCTGCCTGAAGCGGCGGCGCCACCGGGGGGATCGGCACCGCAGGGGCGGCCGGCGGAGGGGGCATCGGGGGCGGGGCGGCCTGCGGCGGGGGCGGGGGCGGCTGGAACGGGGGAGGCGTGGGCTGGATCGGGTATTGCGGCGCCGGCGGCTGACCCGCGTAGGGCTGAACCGGCTGGCCCGGATACGGCGGCGGAACCTGGGCGCCGGGGAACGACTGCACGGGCTGCCCGGGGTACGGCTGGACCGGCTGCCCGGGGAGCGGCAGGCCGGCCGCCGCCTGGGCGCTCTGCTGGGCGAGCAGCGCCCGCTCCTGAGCGGCGCGGGCGGCGGCTGTTTCGCGCTCGACCTTCGCCGCTTCCTTGCGGGCCCGCCGCGACGAGCTCGGGGTGCCTCCCCGTCGTTCGGCCCTCTTCTGCGCCCGTTCTTCGCGCCGCAGCTTGGCGCTCCCCTGCCGCTGCGCCCGCTGTTCCGCGCGGGAAGCGCGCTGCTGGAGTCGCGCCTGCTTGCGTTTCTCCTTGGCGCTGAGGGCGACCGTCGGCGCGGCTGCGGCGGCGGCGCCCGCAGCCGCGGCCGCCGGGCCCGGGGTGGCGCCGGGCGCCGCTGGGTGGCGCCGCGCCGCCGGAGTGGCGCCGGACGCGGCGGCCGGTGGGATCCCGGTTTCGGTGGTCGGCGGCGTGCCTGCCGGTGGGATCGCGGTTTCGGTGGTCGGCGGCGGGCCGCCCGCTGCCGCATCCGTGGCCTGGGACGCTCCCGAGGCCTGCGCCGGGGGCGTCGAGGGCGGCGATTTCGCAGCCGTCGCGGCCGCCTTCTTCTGGCGGCGCCGTTCGGCCCGGGACAGCCTCCGCGGCTTCGGCGGCTTCGGCGGCTTCTCCGCCTTCGGCGGCTTCTGACCTGGCGGGGGCGGCGGCCCGGCAGCCGTCGCCGGCTTCTGTTTCTTCTTCTTCTCCTGGCGGCGCCGCTGGACGCTGATGACCAGCAGGAGCAGGAGAATCGCGACGACGAGGCCGGCGACGAAGTACTGGATGTTGTCGCTCACGAATTCGCCCACTTCGCTCGGGACCGATGCGGTGATCACAGACTCGAAGCTACCTCATTCTGCTCTTGAATTCGCGCTCGACCTCGCGCCGCACGTCACGCTCCGCGATCTCGCGGCGACGGTCGCGTCCCTCCTTGCCGCGGGCCAGCGCCAGCTCGACCTTGGCCCGCGGGCCCTTGAAGTAGATCCGGGTCGGGACCAGGGTCAGGCCGCGCTCGGCGGTCTTCCCGACGAGGCGCTCGATCTCCGCCCGGTGGAGGAGGAGCTTGCGCGGGCGTTCGGGCTCGTGGTTCTCGCGGCTGGCGGGCTCATATGGCGGGATGTGGAGGCCGCGCAGCCAGACCTCGCCGCCGTCGATGACGGCGTAGGACTCGCTCAGCTGGGCCTTCCCGTTGCGGAGTGACTTGACCTCCGAGCCGCGCAGGGCGATTCCGGCCTCGACCTTCTCGACGAGCTCGAAGCGGTGCCCCGCCCGCCGGTTGGTTGCCACGTCCCCGGAGGCGGGCGCCCTCCGTTTCTTCCCCTTCTTCGCCACCGCTAGCCGCCTCCCGGCTCGAGGTCGACCCTGCCGCGGGGAGCATCGACCCGGGTCACCCGGACCGAGATCGGGTCCCCGAGGCGCACCGCGCGGCGCGTCTCCTGCCCCACCAGCGCGGTCTCGGTCTGGTCGAGCTCGAAGCGCTCCGGGCCGATCCTGCGGGCGGGCAGGAGGCCCTCGTAGACGTCGCCGAGCTCTCCGCGGAAGCGGACGAAGGCGCCGGCGCGGATGACCCCCGAGACCTCGCCCTCGAACTCGGCCTCGACGCCCCGCTCCCGGAGCTCGCGCCCGAGCAGGTAGGCGGCGCAGATGTCATCGCCCTCGCGCTCGATCCGCATCGAGTCGCGCTCGCGCTCGCTGCACTCGCGGGAGACCTCCCCCGCCTCGGCGGCCCCGGGGGCTGCCTCCCCCTCCCCGACCGCGGCGAGCAGCGCGCGATGGACGATCAGGTCCGGATAGCGCCGGATCGGCGATGTGAAGTGGCAGTAGGCGGCGCTGCCGAGCCCGGCGTGGCCGCTGTTCCGGTCGCTGTAGCCGGCCTGCTGGAGGGACCTGAGCACGAGGGATGTATACGCCTCGCGGCCGTGGCCGCGCCGCGCGGCCTCCTTCGCGACCAACCGGCTCGCCTCGGCAGCGAGCTCGCCCGCCTCGCGGGGCGCGGGCGAGCCGCGCAGCGGCGGCGTCGGAATCCCGAGCGCATGCAGCTGCGCGATCATCCGCTCGACCCGCGGCGGCGTCGGGCTGGCCGTGGACGCGGTAGATCGCCGGCACCCGCCGGCGCTCCAGCAGCTGCGCAACCTGCTCGTTGGCGAGGATCATCAGCCGCTCGATCAGCCGGTGCGACTCCGTCTGTGCCACGGCGCGGGCGCCGACCACCTCGCCGGAGCGATCGAAGCGGAACTCGGGCTCGGCGGTCTCGACCGCGAGCCCGCGGTCGCCCCGCTGCTCGCCGAGCCTCGCCGCCGCCTCGCGGGCGAGCGCCAGCGGCTCGGCCACCTCCTCGGGAGCGCCGTCGCGCCCGGAGAAGACGACGTCGAGCTGGTCGTAGTCGAGCCGGGCGTCGGACCGGACCCGGCTGCGGTAGAAGGTGGCGGCGCCCGGCCTCCCGGCCGGGTCGAGCTCGATCTCGGCGGTCACGGCAAGCCGCTCGACCCCGGGGGCGAGGCTGCAGGCCTCCTCGCTCAGGGCGCGCGGCAGCATCGGCTCGACCGTGCCCGGGACGTAGGTGCTGTTGCCGCGCCGGCGCGCCTCGCGGTCCAGCGCCGAGCCCGGGCGCACGTGGGCGGCGACGTCCGCGATGTGGATCCAGAGGCGGGTCGCGTCGCCCTCGCGACTGGCCGAGACCGCGTCGTCGAAGTCGCGCGCCGTCGCCGGGTCGACCGTGAACGTGGGCAGTGCCGTGAGGTCGCGGCGCCGATCGCCTCCGGCCGATGCCGCGACCCGCTCGGCTTCGGCCTCGAGCGAGATCGGGAAGCCACGGCGGCCGAGCTCGTCGGCGAGCATCGCCTCGACGGCGTCCCTCGCGTTCTTCGGCTCCCTGCGGCGGCGCGAGCGGCCCCCGGGGCGGCCGCGTGGGCTCAACCCGATCCCTTCTCGCCGGCGAGGACCTGGAGGGCGCGTTCGCGTCCCTCGTCGCGTTTGGTCGCGGGATCGTCGCGCACGTAGACGTCCGGGTGGATCCCCTTGCCGGCGAGGTTTTCGCCGTTCGGGGTGAAGTACTCGCCGACCGTCAGCTTCAGGGCGCCGCCGTTGGAGAGCGAGACCTCCTGCTGGAACACCCCCTTGCCGTAGGAGCGGGTTCCGACCACCTCGGCCCCGGCTTCCTCGGCGAGGGCGGCGGTGAGGATCTCCGCGGCCGAGGCGGTGTTGCGGTCGATCAGGACCACGATCGGCTGCGGCGGCAGGTTGTCGCCGACGGCGTCGTAGACGGCGTCGCCCTGGGTGCGGGATTTGGTCGAGACGACGACCGTCCCCTTCGGGAGGAAGATGCTCGCGTTGAGGACCGCCTCCTCGAGCAGGCCGCCGCCGTTGCCTCGGAGGTCGAGCACCAGCCCTTCGGCGCCGAGGCGCCTGACCCGTTCCACGGCCTTCCGCAAAAAGGCGTGGGACCCTTCGCTGAAGCTGGCGAGGCGGACGTATCCGAACTTCCTGCCGCCGGATTCGAGCATCGTGCTGGCGACCACGGGGACCGCGATCTGTTCCCGGGTCAGCGTCACCTTCCGGACGGCGCCCTTACCGCCGCTGCGAACCCCGATCCCGACCTCGGTTCCTTCGGGCCCCTTGATCAGTTCGGTCGATTTCGTCGAGCTGAGGCCGGCGATGTCGTGCCCTTCGACGGCGACGATGACGTCCCCCGGCGCTATCCCGCCCTTTTCCGCCGGCGACCCCTTGAAGACCTTTTCGACCCGGAGGCCAGGCTTGACTTTGACCACGGTCAGGCCGATTCCCGAGAACTTGCCTTCGATCTCTTCGTTGAAGCTTTCGAGGACCTGCGGCGGGAAGTATTCGGAGAAGCGGTCGTGGAACCGGCGGCGGAGGCCGCGGGCCATCCCCGAGAGCGAGGAGTCGATCAGTTCCGATTCGCCGACCTCCCGGTAGTAGTTGTCCTCGATCAGTTCGGTCGCTTCGGCCGTCAGCCCGGCGGATTCGTCGACGAAGAATTCGCGCAGCGGGCCCGGCAGGTTGGCGGGATGGCCGCCGAGCCAGATCCCGCCCGCGAGCACGACGAGCAGCGCAGCGACCAGGGCCACCGTCCGGGCGGGTCTCACGGCGCGCTCAGACCTTCAGGAAGCGGCGCAGCGTCACGCCCGAGCCGACCGCCGAGACCAGCACCGAGGCGGCGAAAAGGATCGCCACCAGCGCCGGGAACGAGACGGCGCTCGTGTTCTGCGTTTCCAGGAACCTGAAGGTGCTGCTGAGCGGGTCGACGATCGTGATCTTGCCCAGCCACAGGATAAGTATCGCGATCAGGCCGCCCGCGAATCCGACGACCACCCCCTCGATCATGAACGGCCAGCGGATGAACCAGCGCGTCGCCCCGACCAGCCGCATGACCTCGATCTCGCGGCGGCGCGTGTAGATCGAGAGCCTGATCGTGTTGCTGACCAGCATCAGCGAGGCGGCGATCAGGAGCGCGGTGATCACCGTGAGGACGATTTTCAGCGCGCTCGTCACCTGCGCGATCTTCTTCGCGCCCTGCTGCTGCTGAAAGGTCGGGGTTTCGGCGTTGATGATCGGCGAGATCGGCTGCGGCTTGCCGTCGGGACCCGGCGGGGCGACCGCCGTCCGCGTCGATTCCAGATTGGCGGCGTCGTCGGGCTTGACCGAGAAGTTCCCCGGCAGCGGGTTGTAGCCGTGCAGCTGGGTGATCGATTCTTCGACTTTGCTCTCGCCGTAGGAGCCTTTGAATTCTTCGAGCGCCTCGGACTTGGTGATGAAGCGCACCGACTCGACGTGGGGAATCGCTTCGAGCTTGTGCTGGAGGCCGTTGATTTCGGCCTTCGTCGCATCGTCGTAGACGGGGACCCGGAATTCGAGGCTCGAGCGCACCGATTCGCTCTTCGCCTGGGTCGTCTGGAAGATCGGGATCAGCACCCCGAGCAGGACGACCGTGACGACGGTGGTGACGATCGCGGCCATGCTCGGCGCCCCGTTGCGGCGCAGCGCCCGGAATGCCTCGCGGATGAAGAACAGGAGTCTCGACATCAGAATCCCTCGCGCTTCGCTCGCGGCGCGGAGAACCAGAGATGCACGCTTGCTCGCTCCGCGCTCATCAGAACAGGGTGTCGTGGCCGTTGGTCTGGCCCTCGGGCGCGACCCCCATCTCGGCCCGCATCCGCAGCCCGAACTCGGTGGTCGACTCCTCGGTGTAGCCGCCGCTGACCTCGTCGCGGACGACGCGGCCCTCGTAGAGCTCGATCACCCGCCGCCGCATGTTGTCGACCATCTCACGGTCGTGGGTGACGACCAGCACCGTCGTCCCGGTCTTGTTGATCCGGTAGAGCAGCTGCATCACCCCGATCGAGGTGACCGGGTCGAGGTTCCCGCTCGGCTCGTCGGCCAGCAGCAGCGGCGGGTGGTTGACGAAGGCGCGGGCGATCGAGACGCGCTGCTGCTCGCCGCCCGAGAGCTGGTCCGGGAAGTTGTGGAGTTTGGTCGAGAGCCCGACGAGGCGGATGATCTCCGGGACCTGGGTGCGGATCGTCGCGCGGCTCGCGCCGATCACCTGCAGCGCGTAGGCGACGTTGTCGTAGACGGTGCGGTCCGGCAGCAGCTTGAAGTCCTGGAAGACGGTGCCGATGTTGCGCCGCAGCTGCGGGATCCTCTTCTCCGAGAGCGCGCCGATGTCGCGGCCCGCGATCCGGACGCTGCCCTCACTCGCCTCGAGCTCCCGGATCAGGAGCTTGATCAGGGTCGACTTGCCGCAGCCGGTCGGGCCGACGAGGAAGACGAACTCGCCGCGGCCGATCGCCAGCGAGACCCGGTCGAGCGCCATGTGGCCGCCGGGATAGACCTTGGTCACGTCGCGCATCTCGACGATCGGCTTGCCGCCGCGACGCGAGCCGTGGCTCTCGCCACCGCTTCGATCATGCCCACGTTTTCTCGCTCTGGCCATTGCCGCGGTCCCTTCTCCGGATAGAGGTTGACTCCTGCGCGGCGCCGGCCACGCAACTCCCCGCCCAGATCAAGGTTGGCGAGAGCTTAGCGAATGATGAGCAAACGCTTATACAGCAGATGCGGCGGCGACGATGGCCGCCGCGTCGATCCCGGCCGCGGCAAGCAGCTCGTCGGGCGGCCCGCTTCCGGGGCGCCCCTGGACCGCGAGGCTCCTCAAGCGGCTTCGAGGAGCCCGCGGCGGCGAGGACGCCGGCGACGGTCTCGCCGATCCCCCCCTCCGGCCAGTGGTCCTCGACGGTGATCAACGCCCGCGTCTCGCCGGCCGCCCTGAGGATCGTCTCGGCGTCGACCGGCTTCACGGAGTAGAGGTCGACCACCCTGGCGGCGACCCCCTTCTCGCCCATCTGGTCGGCGGCGGCGAGGCATTCGTGCAGGGTGATGCCGGCGCCGATCAGCGTGATCTCGTCGTCCTCGCCGGAACGGACCGTGTGGCTGCCGCCGATCCCGAAGCGCTCCTCGGGGCCGTAGATCGCCGGGGTCGCGCCGCGCGTGGTCCGCATGTAGCTGATCCCGCGGTGCTCGCGCATCGCGTCGAGCAGTTGCACGGTCTGGTTGGGGTCGGACGGGTAGAGGACGACGCTGCCGAACACCGCCCGCAGCGAGGCGATGTCTTCGAGCGCCATCTGCGAGGGCCCGTCGGGCCCGATCGAGACGCCGACGTGGGAGCCGCAGAGCTTGAGGTCGGCGTCTGAGATTGCGGCCATGCGGACGAAGTCGTAGGCGCGGCTGAGGAAGGCGCCGAAGGAGGAGGCGAACGGCCTCCATCCGCGGGTCTGCAGGCCGACCGCGGCGGCGACCATCTGCTGCTCGGCGATGTACATCTCGAAGAAGCGGTCGGGATGCTTGGCCGCGAACCGTTCGGCGTAGGTCGAGTTGCCGACCTCGCCGTCGAGGGCGACCACCCGCTCGTCGATCGAGCCGAGCCAGGCGAGGGCGTCGCCGTATGCCCCACGCGTCGCGACCTTCTCGCCGACCTCATATGCGGGCCGCTCGACCGCCCCGCGGGAGATCTCGTAGGACGGCGCCTCCCCGGGCGCGCGCACCTCGATCCGCAGGGAGCGGACGCCGCCGAGCTCCTCAACCGCCGCGTCGGGGTCCTCGAGCGGCTTTCCGTGCCAGCCCTCCTTGTCCTCGACAGCGGCGACGCCGGCGCCCTTCTTGGTCCTGGCGAAGATCGCCGCCGGGCGGTCGGCTGCCTCGGCGGCCGAGTAGGCGGCCTCGATCGCGTCGAGATCATGCCCGTCGATCTCCTGCACGTCCCAGCCGCAGGCCGCCGCCCGGGCCGCCCAGGAGGAGGTGTCCCACTCGTGCATCGTCGGGCCGCGCTGGCCGAGGCGGTTGACGTCGACGATCGCGATCAGGTTGTCGAGCCGCTCGTGCCCGGCGTGCTCGAAGGCCTCCCACATCGAGCCCTCGGCGAGCTCCGAGTCGCCGCAGAGGGTCCAGACCCGGTAGTCGGCGCGCTCGAGGCGGGCGCCGGCGAGGGCGATCCCGACCGATATCGGCAGGCCCTGGCCGAGCGAGCCGGTCGCCACGTCGACCCACGGGATCTCCGGCGTCGGGTGGCCCTGGAGCCGCGAGCCGAACTCACGGAAGGTGAGCAGCTCCTCGTCGTCGATCGCCCCCGCCATCTTGTACATCGAGTAGAGCAGGGGCGAGGCGTGGCCCTTGGAGAAGACGAGGTGGTCGTTGGCGCGGCTCTCCGGCGCGTCGAAGTCGTAGCGGAGGTGGCCGGCGAGCAGGACCGCCATCAGGTCGGCGGCCGACATCGAGGACGTCGGGTGGCCGGAGCCCGCGGCGGCGGCGGCGCGGACCGAGTCGACCCGGAGCTGCTGCGCCAGCTCGTGGAGCTGCTCGGGGCTCGTCCTCTGCTCGGGGGTTATCTGGTCCAAGGAATCGGGTTTCTTCCTGCGCGCGGGCCGGGGCTGACTCTATTCACCACTACCCGATCGCGACCATGCGCTCGATCGGAATCCGCGCACGCTCGGCGATTTCCTCGGGCACGCTGACCTCGAACTTCATCTCCAGCAGCGCGTCGCGCAGCTTCGGCAGGGTGATCATCTTCATGTACTTGCAGTAGGCCATCCTGTTGGCCTCGACGAGGCTGACGTTGGGCGCCGCCTGCCGCAGCGCGTGGAGCATCCCGTTCTCGGTGGCGACGATGAACTCGCCTTCCGGGTGGCGCTCGACGTAGTCGAGCATCTGCCCGGTCGAGAGCATGTGAACCCCTTCCTCCTCGACTTCGCCGGCGGCGACGTACTCCATCACCTGGGTGACGCATCCACACTCGGGATGGACGAGGAACTCGGCGCCGGGATGCGCGGCGCGGCGCTCGGCGATGTCGTCGGGCCGGATCCCGGCGTGGACGTGGCACTCGCCGGGCCAGACGTGCATCGAGCGGCCGACCTCACGCTCGACGTAGGCGCCGAGCCACATGTCGGGGCCGAACAGGATCTCGGTCTCCGGGCCGTGCTCGCGAAGTATGTGCTCGACGACCTTGACCGCATTGGAGGAGGTGCAGCAGTAGTCGGTCTCGGCCTTGACCTCGGCCGACGTGTTCACGTACATCACGACCACCGCATCGGGCCCGTGCTTGCCCTTCCACTCGCGCAGCTCCTCGGCGGTGATCGAGTCGGCGAGCGAGCACCCGGCATCGGGGTCGGGGATCAGGACCGTCTTGCGCGGCGAGAGGATCGAGGCCGTCTCGGCCATGAAGTGGACGCCGCAGAAGGCGATCGTCGACGCCCCGTCGGCGGCGGCGCGGCGCGAGAGCCCGAGCGAGTCGCCGGTGAAGTGGGCGACATCCTGGATCTCGGGCACCTGGTAGTTGTGGGCGAGGATGACGGCGTCGCGCTCCTCGGCCAGGGCGCGGACCTCCGCCGACAGCAGCTCGATCTCCTCGGGCGCGAGGTCGAGCATCGGTACCGGTTCGTTGATCGTCGGTAGCTCTCTCACGGGCGGTTGCCTCCGATCGACCCCGATGGGGCCGGCTGGTCTTATGTTCGCTGGCATGGCCTGGAAGCCTGAGTCCAGTCGAATGAACTGCCCAAAGTCTATCCACCCGCCAGACTTGGGACATGCCTGAGCTGCCCGAGGTGGAGATAACCGCGAGGCGACTCGACGCCGCCGTCGCCGGAGCCGAGGTCGAGTCCGTGCTTGCGCCGGGGATGAACGTTATGAAGACGTTCGAGCCGCCGCTCGAGGAGCTGGCCGGGCGGAGCGTCACCGCCGTGCGCCGCGTGGGCAAGATGCCGGTAGTCGAGTTCGGCGACCTCGCGCTCCTGATCCACCTGATGTCTGCCGGCCGCCTGCGGGTGTCCGGGAAGCGGGCGTCGATGAAAGACCGCGCCGCGCGGATCCTGATCAGGCTCGCCGATGGGCGCGAGCTGCGATTGCGCGAGTTCGGCACCAGGCAGCGCGCCTGGGCGAAGCTGCTGGCGGCCGATGCGGTCGAGGAGGACGAGGCGGTCGCGACTCTCGGCCCCGAAGCGTGGCCGCGCCCCCCGCTCGAGCAGCTCTCGGCGCTGATCGACCAGCCCCGCCACCTCCACCCGCTGCTTCGCCACCAGCGCGATATCGCCGGGATCGGGCGCTCGTGGGTCGACGAGATCCTCTGGGAGGCGCGGCTCTCGCCGTTCAAGCAGGGCGCCGAGCTCGACGCCGAGGAGGTCGGCCGCCTACACGAGGCGCTCGGCGTCCTCGGCGCCGCAATCGACCACTATGAGGAGACGATAGGCCCTGAGCTGCCCGACAAGCTGCCGATGCCGCTGAAGGTCCACAGGCGCGAGGGCGAGCCCTGCCCGCGCTGCGGGACGACGATCGAGGCGGTCTTCTTCTCCGAGCACCAGACCAACTACTGTCCGACCGAGCAGACCGGCGGCCGGATCCTCAAGGACCGGCGTCTCTCGCGGTTGCTGAAGTAGGAGATGAACCTTCGACGCGGAAGCCGCGTACTACCCGCAACCGACCCGGAGGAGGCCTGGATGCGCAAGCTCACAATCGTCCCCCTGATAGCGATCGCGGCTCTGCTGGCGATCCCCGCGCTGGCAAGCTCGGCGTCGGCCGCGACGATCACGATCGGCGACAACTTCTTCTCTCCCTCTAGCAAGACGGTCGGCGTCGGGGACCAAGGTCAGGTTCGACTGGACCGGCAAGAAGAAGCACAACGTCTTCAAGAAGTCGGGGCCGGGCGGCGGGTTCCACTCCGACACGACCAAGAGCAACGGCGTCAACTTCGCCAAGACCTTCAGCAAGGCCGGTGTCTACAAGCTGATCTGCACCGTCCACCCGAAGGAAATGAAGCTGACGATCGTCGTCCAGCGCTGAGCCCTAGAGCGGCTCGATCAGCATGCTGAGGTCGAGCCGTGGCGCCGAGTGCGTCAGGGCGCCGACCGAGATCAGGTCCACACCGGTCTCGGCGATCTCGCGCACGTTCTGAAGGTCGACGCCGCCGGAGGCCTCGAGCTGAGCCCCGGTGTCGCCGCGTGCGGCGACCGCGCTGCGCAGGCCATCGGGGCCCATGTTGTCGAGCAGCAGACGGTCGGCCCCGGCGCCAAGGGCAGCCGTCACCTCATCGAGGTCGCGGCACTCGACCTCGACCGCGAGGTCGGGCCTGGCGGCTCGGGCGGCGCCCACCGCCTCGGCGAGCCCGCCGGCGAGTGCCACGTGGTTCTCCTTGATCAGGATCGCGTCGAAGAGCCCGAAGCGGTGGTTGACCCCGCCCCCCGCCGCGACCGCTTCCCGCTCGAGGCGGCGCATGCCCGGGGTCGTCTTGCGGGTGTCGAGGATCCGCGCTCCGGTCCCGGCCACCGCCTCGACGAAGCGGGCGGTGAGCGTCGCGACGCCCGAGAGGTGCCCGAGGAAGTTGAGGGCTGTCCGCTCAGCGGCGAGGAGGCCGGCGGCCGGCCCGGCCGCCAGCAGGACGTCGACAGGGACGCCGTCCCGCCACCGGCCCTCGACGAGGAGGTTGTCGACCGATTCGATCGCGCACTGGCGCATCGTCTCGGCGACGGCGGCGAGCCCGAAGACCACCCCGGGCTGCTTCTGGACGATCCTCGCCCTGCCACGGGCGCCGTCGGCGACGGTCGCCTCGGTCGTCACGTCGCCGGGGCCCAGGTCCTCGGCGAGCGCCCGGGCGACCGCGGCCGAGAGCTCGTCTGCGTCCTCACCCACCATCGCCCGCAGCCTAGTTCGTAACAGCGAACGCAGTTTGTCCCGCATACCGGGACAAAGTGCGTTCGCTCCTCACGTTCGCGGCCGCGGCAGCGTTTAATCGGTTGAGTGACCAAGCTTCCACCGTTCCAGGCACTGATCGACGAGCACGCGAGGGTCGTGATGGCGACGCTGCGCGGAGCCGTCGGCCGCGCCGAGGCCGAGGACTGCTTCCAGGAGACCTTCCTGGCGGCGCTCCGCGCCTACCCCAGGCTCCGCGACGCCGGCAATCTGCGCGGCTGGCTGCTGACGATCGCCCACCGCAAGGCGATCGACCATCACCGGGCCAACGGGCGCCGGCCGCTGCCGATCGCCGAGCCGGTGGAGGCCACGACGTTCGATCCCGAGCCGGGCGAGGGGATCTGGGAGATGGTCGGGGCGCTGCCGCCGAAGCAGCGGGCCGCCGTCGCCCTCCGCTTCGGGGCCGATCTCCCCCACTCCGAGATCGCCGCCGCGCTCGGGTGCTCGCCCGAGGCGGCGCGGCGCAGCCTTCACGAGGGGATCAAGAGACTGAGAAAGGAGCTGGCATGAGGGCAGAGTTGAGGAGACTGACCGAGAGAGCCTCGGAGGAGGGGCTGCTCGACGTCGCCTACACCACCACGGACTCGCCATTCGGCGAGCTGCTTCTGGCGAGCACCCGACGGGGCCTGGTCCGGGTCGGCTTGCCCGAGCAGGGGGCGGACGAGCTCCTCGAAGACCTCGCCGCGCGGGTCTCGCCCCGGGTCCTCGAGTCCTCCGCCCAGCTAGACGATGCGAGGCGCGAGCTCGAGCTCTACTTCGACGGGCACCTGACCGAGTTCGACCTGCCGCTCGACTGGCGATTCAGCCATGACTTCCGGCGTCGTGTGCTGCGGGCGATCAACCGCATTCCCTACGGCCAGACGCGCAGCTACATGCAGGTGGCCGCCAGCGCCGGCAACGAGCGCGCGGTCCGCGCCGCGGGGTCGGCCTGCGGCTCGAACCCGATCCCGATCGTCGTCCCCTGCCACCGCGTGCTCCGCACCGGCGGCGGGCTCGGCGGCTACGGCGGCGGCCTGCCGATGAAGCAGGCCCTACTCGAGCTCGAGGGAGCGCTTGACCAAAACTTGACTTAAGCGGGCGGCCCCAGGGGTCGATGGGTGGGCAGTGACGCAGCGACCCACCAATCCCGGCCGCGAGATGAACCTGACCCGTCTCGCCTGGCTCGTCTCGATCGCCACCCCGATCCTCCTGATCGCCCTCCTCGGCGCCGCCAAGGCCGCGGCCGCTCCGGCGGCCGCGGCGCCCACTCCGGAACCGGTCGCCGAAGCGGCGACCGAAGAGGAATGCATCGAATGGGAAGAAGGCGAAATCGAATGCGAATCCGAAGAAGCGGAAGCCGGCCCGCTCCCGCCCGAAGAGTGCGTCCTGCGAACCGCGCAGGCCCGGGTCGTCTCAGCCTCCTCGCAAAACCGGCTGCGCCTCGTGGTCCGCTACACGACCTCGGCCCCGACCAGGGCCTACCTGGACTTCGCCCTGCGGGGCGGCGGCGGCTCGCTCGACCTCGGCGTCGTCCGGCGCCACCTCGGCCGCAGCGGCGTTCTGCGCCTCCACGAGACCCTCGGAGCCAATGAGATGGAGCGGGCCCGCGAGGCCAGCGACTTCCTCTTCACCCTCGACATCCCCTCGGCGCCGGGCTACTGCCGCCAGTACCTCACCCGTCACCTGGACCTGAAGCGGACCGCTCACGGTCAGACCGCCTGGTCGCAGTCGACCCGGGCCTCCGCTCCCACCCCGTAGCCGCCGCTCAGGCAGCCGCCGGGATCGTCTCGCCCAGCCACTCGGACGCGAGCGGGATGTACGCGGGGTCGATCTGGTGGCCGACCCGGGACTCGTGGTAGGAGACCTCGAGTCCCGCCCCCTCGATCAGCTCCCGGGCGCTGCGGCCGAACTCGACCCCGATGACGGGATCGTTCTCGCCGTGGGCGATGAAGACGCGCGTCGCATCGCGTCCCTCGAAGTCGGGCTCCCAGCCGTCGACGACCGGGACGAAGCCGCTGAATGCCAGCACGCCGGCGACGGCGGGGCGATCGGCGCCGAGGCCCATCGCGTAGCTCATCACCGTTCCCATCGAGAACCCGCCGAGGACCGTCGCCCCCGGCCCGATCCCGGTCTGCTCCCAGAGCCGGTCGTGGAATTCCGCGAGCGCGGCGCGGGCGGCGTGGAAGGTGTCGTGGTCGGGGTATCCGACCCGCGGCACGACATACCAGTGGAAGCCGGGCGAGCCGGGCAGGGCCAGCGGCGCCCGCGGCGCCGCGACGTGGAGCCTGCGCTCCGGGTCGAGGAGATCGGCCAGGCCGAGCAGGTCCGGCGCGTCGGTGCCGCGGCCGTGATGCAGCACCAGCAACCCCTCAGGGTCTCCCTCGGAGGGCCGATTGGCGAGCATCACGATCTGATTCTCTGCGGGCGACGCCGATTTGCCACGGTGCCGCCGCCCCCGGACGCGAAGCGGAGGAGGCGGCGGTTCATGATGCCGTCTTGTTGAGGTAGTCGCGGATGAAATCGTCGATGTCGCCATCGAGGACGCGTTCGGCGTCGCCGGCCTCGTGGCCGGTCCGGTGGTCCTTCACCCGTTGGTCGGGATGGAGGAAGTAGCTGCGGATCTGCGACCCCCAGGCGACTTCTTTGACCTCGCCCCGCTCCTTCGCCAGCCGTTCGGCGCGTTTGCGCTCTTCGAGCTCGAGCAGCTTCGAGCGCAGGAGCTGCATCGCCGCCGCCTTGTTCTGGGTCTGGGAGCGCTCGTTCTGGCACTGGACGACGATCCCGCTGGGGAGGTGGGTTATCCGGACCGCCGAATCGGTCTTGTTGACGTGCTGCCCGCCCGCCCCGGAGGCCCGGTAGGTGTCGACCCGCAGGTCGGCGTCGTCGACCTCGACCGCGACGTCCTCGTCGACCATCGGCCCGACGTCGACCTGGGCGAAGCTCGTGTGGCGGCGGGCGGAGGAGTCGAAGGGGGAGATCCGGACCAGGCGGTGGACGCCGCGCTCGGCGGCGAAAAGGCCATAGGCGTTCTCGCCGCGGGCGACGAAGGTGGCCGACTTCAGCCCCGCCTCCTCGCCGGGGGACGCCTCCTTCATCTCGACCTCGAACCCGCGGCGCTCGGCCCAGCGCAGGTACATCCGCAGCAGGATCTCGGCCCAGTCCTGGGAGTCGGTGCCGCCGGCCCCGGCGTGGACCGTGACCACCGCGTCTCCGGCGTCGTACTCGCCGCTGAACAGCCTCGCCTCTTCGAGCTCGGCGAGGCGCTCCTCGATCGAGGCGAGCTGAGAGGAGAGTTCCTCCGCCAGCCCCTCGTCGTCGGACGCCATCTCCGAGAGCTCGTCGATGTCGCCGATGTCGGCCTCGAGCTCGCGGAACCCCTTCAGCCTGCGTCCGGCGCTCGCATGGGCCGCGCTGGTGCGGGCGGCCGCGTCCTGGTCGTCCCAGAAGCCCGGCCGCTGCATCTCGGCCTCGAGCCCCTCGACCTCGGCTTCGAGCGAGGCGGGGTCAAAGATAATCCGCAAGCAGCTTCAACTGCCCGCGGATCGCGGCCAGGCGCGCCGGTACCGACTCAGTCGCCGCGTCAGCCATACGAAGAGACTATTGGAGCGGGGCCCTGGCGCCGATGATCCAGGTCGAGGCCGGGGCGATCACACCGTCAGAGCCCTCGAACTCGGCCAGCGCCTCGCGCAGGTCGGCCGCGATCTTCGGTCGGATCTCGTCGATCCGGTCTTCCCACAGGCGCAGCACCTCCCCCGCCGGTCCCAGCGCCATGTTGAATTCGACCGCCTGGTCGAGATCGTTGCCGATCTTGATCGGCAGGTCGCAGCGCCGCAGGGTGATCTCCTCGAACCCGGCGAGCTTGAGCTGGTCGCTGACCGTGTCGGCGCCGGCCATCGAGAACGGGCCCGGGCCGCAGGTCGGCTCGTCGGTCTCCTCGGGATGATCGAGGTAGCCGTCGACCACCTCCTCGGCACGGCTGACCCAATCGTTGTCGAGCTTGCGCCGCCAGACGACCGCGCACAGCCTCCCTCCCGGCGCCAGCGATGTGCGGACGTTCCGCAGCGCCTGGACCGGGTTGGCGAAGAACATGATCCCCATCCGCGAGAAGGCGAAGTCGAAGGTCTCGCCGAGGTCGGCGACCTGGACGTCGGCGGTCTCGAAGCGGACGTTCCCGACGCCGGCCTCCTCCGCCTCCTTGCGTGCAAGCGCGATGAACGGCTCCGAGACGTCGACGCCTAGGGCGCTGCCGCCGGGACCGACCAGCGACGCCAGCTTCCGGGTCGTGTCGCCGAAGCCGCAGCCGAGGTCGATCACCCGCTCGCCCTCCGCCGGGGGATGAGCCCTCATCGCAGCCTCGCCGTGGGCGCCGAGGCCGCGCGTCGCGAGCTCCCGGAACCTGAGGAAGGTCTCGAAGAGCGAGCCGCTCCAGGCTTCCGCCGCCTCGGCGTTGTTCTCCGCAACCGAAACCATTGATCGAAAATCCTACGCCGATCCGACGCCGCGGTCGAACCCGGCCGCGTGGAGCGCATCGGCACGGTCGTCGAACGGCCGCCAGCTGAGGACCCGGTGGTCGCGCAGCTCGAACATCCAGGCCATTGCGTCCTCGCCGGCGGCGGAGCCGTCCTCGTCCCAGACCCACTCGCGCCGGATCAGCGCCACCGCAGAGCCGCCGCCCGACTCGGTGCCGTCCTCGTAGAGCTGCTCGAGGACGATCGTCTGCTGCACCCCGCCGGGGGGTCGGGTCGCCCAGAGCCGGGCGGCCTCGCGGCCGCGGCGGAGTCCCCGCATCGCGTGCAGCTCGACCTCAGGATCGAGGACATCGACGAAGGCGTCGAGGTCCCGCTCGTTGAAGGCGCGGATGAACTCCCGGACGGGGTCTACGCCCCGTGGCACTTCTTGTACTTTTTGCCCGACCCGCACCAGCACGGGTCATTGCGGCCGATGTCTTTGACCTTCTCGTCCTTGACCACGGTCTCGACGACCTCCGGAGCCGAGGCCACGCCCTCGCCGTTCGGCCCGGCGGCCGTGGCGCCGACGCTGAGCGAGGCCCCGCCGCCCCCGGCGGCGACTTCCTGCAGGGCCGAGGGCTGCCCTTCCGGCGTGCCGCCCGAGTAGTCGAGCGCGATCCCGCCGCCGCCGCCATTGCCCGCGAAGGTGCCCTGGAGCTGCGAGGGGTCGATTTCGATCTGGGCGTGGAAGACCAGCTTGCTGAACTCTTCCCAGACCGAGTGCATCAGCTCCTCGAACATCGAGAAGCCCTCGTTTTTGTAGGCCACGAGGGGGTCGATCTGGGCGAAGCCGCGGAGGTGGATCCCTTCCCGCAGGTAGTCCATGTCGAAGAGGTGCTCGCGCCACCGGTTGTCGATCACGTCGAGCAGGATCGAGCGCTCGAGGTAGCGCATCAGCTCCTCGCCGAGCTCCTGTTCGCGGCGGTCGTAGGCTTCCATCGCGTCGTCCTCGAGCTCGTCTTTCAGCTTTTCGCGATCGACGGTCTCCGGTGCCATCTCGGCGACGTCGATGCTCACCGGCCAGATCTGGCGCAGCTGCTGCTCGAGCTCAGGCATGTCCCACTCCGTCAGGTCGTCGCCCGGCGTGTACTCGTCGACGAGGCGGTCGATCACGCCCTCGAGCTCGTCGCGGGCGACGTCGGACATGTCGCGCCCCTCGAGGATCTCGCGGCGGTATTTGTAGACGACGCGGCGCTGCTCGTTCATCACGTCGTCGTACTCGAGGACGCGTTTGCGGATCAGGAAGTTCTGCTCCTCGACCTTCTTCTGCGCGCCCTCGACCGTTTTCGTCAGCATTTTCGCCTCGAGCGGCATCTCCTCTCCCTCCTCGTCGACGGGGCCGAGGCGGTCGAGGATTTTGTAGATGCGGTCGCCGGCGAATAGGCGGATCACGTCGTCTTCGGCAGAGAGGAAGAATCGCGTCTCGCCTGGATCGCCCTGGCGGCCGGAGCGGCCGCGGAGCTGATTGTCGATCCGGCGCGATTCGTGGCGCTCGGTGCCGCAGATGTAGAGGCCGCCGAGCTCGCGGACCTCCTCGGCCTCTGCCTTGCAGCTCGGCGCCACCTCGGCGGTCTTCTCGGTCAGCGCCGCCTCGTAGCGCTCGTCCTCGGGCCCGATCCCGTGCTTTTTCAGCTCTTTGATCGCCAGGTGCTCGGGGTCGCCGCCGAGCTTGATGTCGACCCCGCGGCCGGCCATGTTGGTCGCGATCATCACCGCGCCGCGGCGGCCGGCCTGAGCGATCAGCTCACCCTCTCGTTCGGCGTGCTCGGGCTTGGCGTTGAGGACCGCGTGCTCGATGCCACGCCGTTTCAGTTCGCCCGAGATCATCTCCGAGACCTCGACCGAGACCGTCCCGACCAGGATCGGCTGGCCGTGTTCGTGGCGGGCGATGATCTCCTCGAGCACGGCCTTCCACTTGCCGTCTTTGGTTTTGAAGATCTGGTCGTTGTGGTCGAGCCGGACCATCGGCTGGTTGGTCGGGATCTCGACCACCGGGACCTCGTAGATTTTCATGAACTCGGTCGCCTCGGTCAACGCCGTTCCGGTCATCCCTGAGAGCTTGTCGTAGAGGCGGAAGTAGTTCTGGAGGGTGATCGTCGCCAGGGTCTGGTTCTCCTCGCCGATCGCGACGTTCTCCTTCGCCTCGACCGCCTGGTGCAGGCCCTCCGACCAGCGCCGGCCCTCGAGGATCCGGCCCGTGAACTCGTCGATGATCATCACCTCGCCGTCGACCACCGCGTAGTCCTTGTCGCGTCCGTAGAGCGACTCGGCCTTGAGCGCCTGGACCAGGTGGTTGACGAGGCTCCCGTGCTCGGAGAGGTAGAGGTTGTCGACGCCGATGAACTCCTCGGCCCGTTTCACCCCGCGCTCGGTCGGCGAGACGGTCTTGTGCTTCTCGTCGAATTCGTAGTCGTAGTCGGCGTCGGAGGTGTCCTTCGACTCGCCCATGGATCGCAGCCGGTCTTTCGCCGGCACGCCATCCATCTGGCGGGCGAGACGGGCGAACTGGTAGTAGGTCTGGGCCGCCTCCTCGGGGGCGCCGGAGATGATCAGCGGCGTCCGCGCCTCGTCGATCAGGATGTTGTCGACCTCGTCGACGATCGCGAACTTGTGGTCGCGCTGGACACAGTTCTCGAGGTTCGCGGCCATGTTGTCGCGCAGGTAGTCGAAGCCGAACTCCGAGTTGGTCCCGTAGGTGACGTCGCAGGCGTATTTGACCTGCCGCGCCGCGTGGTCGTCGTTGTCCTGGATCGCGGACACGGTGACCCCGAGGGCCTCGTAGATCGGCGTCATCCATTCGGCGTCGCGGCGGGCGAGGTAGTCGTTGACCGTGACGACGTGGACGCTGTCGCCCGCGAGCGTGTTGAGGAAAACGGCGAGCGTCGCCGTCAGCGTCTTCCCCTCGCCGGTTTTCATCTCCGCGATCGCGCCGTCGTGGAGGACCATCCCGCCGATCAACTGGACGTCGAAGTGGCGCTGGCCGATCGTCCGCCGGCCCGCCTCGCGGGTCAGCGCAAAGGCCTCCGGCAGGAGGTCGTCGAGAGACTCTCCGTCGCGCGCCCGCTCGCGGAGGGAGTCGGCCTCGGCGCGCAGGTCCTCGTCTCCGAGCAGCTCCATCTCGGGCTCGATCTCGTTGATCGCGTGCGCGCGCCTCTCATAGGTCTTGAATTTCCGTCCCTCGCCGACGCGCAGCGCGCGAGTGACCATGTCCCGAGCATTGGCCACTACAACTCCTCGCGCTCTGCTCGCTTCGCGAAGAAGCAGAGATGGACGCTTGCTCGCTCCGCGCTCATTGCCTCAAGGGTAGCCTTTCGCCCGGGTCAGGACTCGGCGGCGCGGCCCCGCATCCGGTTGACGAGACGACGGGTCTGGCTGCGCTTGCGGCGCTTCTCGCGATGTTTCTTGACCTGGCGGCGGATGTCCTCGGCCAGCTCGTGGACCGTGTGGGCCATGTCGGGGGAGGCCTCGCGCGCGTGCAGGGTCACGCCCTTCAGGCGCAGCGTCGCCTCCGCCACCTGGTTGTCGGAGATCGACGGATTCCGCTCTTCGGAGATCTCGACCTCGAGGGTCGCAAGCTCCGAGACCTGCCTGCCGACCCGGCTGAAGCGTTTCGTCACGTGCGTGCGCAGCTCGTCGTCGACCTCGAGGTTGCGACCGCGTATCTCGATTCGCATCCCAGCCTCCTTTGCTCTGACCCGATGCTAGCGGCTCGCTATGTTGGCTCGGTGAGGCGAATCTCAATCGGCTGTCTCGAGGTGAGCCGGCTCGGCCTCGGCTGCATGGGGATGTCCGCCTTCTACGCCGGAGCCGGCAGCGACGACGACGAGTCGGTCCGCACGATCCATCGGGCCCGTGAGCTCGGCATCGACTTCATCGACACGGCCGAGATGTACGGCCCGTTCGAGAACGAGGAGCTGGTCGGGCGGGCGACCGCCGGGCGCCGCGAGGAGTTCGTGATCGCCTCGAAGTTCGGGATCCTCTCCCATCGCCATGGCGGCGAACGGCGAATCGACGGCTCGCCCGAGAACCTCCGGATGGCGATCGAGGGCACGCTGCGGCGGCTCGACACCGACCACGTCGACCTCTACTACCAGCACCGCATCGACCCCGCCACGCCGATCGAGGAGACCGTCGGCGCCCTCGGCGAGCTCGTCGAGGAGGGGAAGGTCCGCCACATAGGGCTGTCCGAGGCGGCGCCAGAGACGATCCGTCGCGCCCACGCGACCCACCCGATCACGGCCCTGCAGTCCGAGTACTCCCTCTGGACCCGCGACCCGGAGGAGGAGATCCTGCCGCTGCTCCGCGAGCTCGGGATCGGGTTCGTCGCCTACTCGCCGCTCGGCCGCGGCTTCCTCGCCGGCCGCTTCCGCGACCGCGCCGCGCTCGAGGCCGAGGCCGATTTCCGCGCCTCCAACCCGCGCTTCACCGAGGGCAACTTCGAGCAGAACCTGCGGATCCTCGACGAGGTCGAGGCGGTCGCCGGCGAGCTCGAGGCGACACCCGCCCAGGTCGCGCTCGCATGGGTGCTCGCCCAGGGCAACGACATCGCCCCGATTCCGGGAACCAAGCGGGTCGCGAGGCTGGAGGAGAACGCCGCCGCCGACACGCTGGAGCTGAGCGCCGCCCAGCTCGAGCGCCTGAGCTCGATCGGACCGGCCGCCGGCGACCGTTACGCCGACATGTCCTCGGTCGGCCGCTAGCGCTAGAGCCGGCGCGCGAACGTGACCGCGACGACTCGCAGCGCCCCGGCCTGACGTAGCGCCCGGGCGGCGGCCGAGAGCGTCGAGCCGGTCGTGAGGACGTCGTCGACGAGGACTGCGCTGCGCGGCGCCTCGCCGGTGGCCTCGATCCTCGGCGGGCGGCCGAGGCGCTCGGCGCGGCGCCTCCCCACCTGCCTGCCCGCCCCCCGCCGGGAGAGACAGGGGCGCAGCGGCAGATCGGCCCTGGCGGCGAGGGCGGCTCCGATCTCGACCGCGGGGTCGAAACCTCGCCGAATCGAGCGCCCACGCGCGGTCGGGACCGGGACTACGTCGCCGCTGAGGATGTGCCCGGGAGCCTGCTGCGCGATCTGCTCAGCCATCAGCGCTGCGGCGGGGAGGAGGGCGCGGAACTTGAGCGCGACGACCAGATCGCGGGCGACGCCCTCGTGCGGCGCCGCCGAGAAGGCCGCGTCGATCCCGGCCGGCCCGGCGCCGCGGAGGGGAGCCGCCTCGCCGAGGCGGCGCTCACACGACCGGCAGAGCAGTCGCTCGGCCGGTCGCCCGCAGGCCACGCATAGTGTCGGCACCAGAGCCTTCGCGACCGCGTCGATCAGCCTCACGCTCCGAGAGTGAGGGCCGGCGGCGCGCTGATGGCGCGCGGATTGCGACGAATCGGCTCAGGCGGGCGCGATCCGGGCGGCGATCCCGCCGGCCAGCATCCCCGCGGCGGGGACCTCCGTGCCCTCGAGCAGGATCGCGTCGCGTACGACGGCGCCGGCGCCGATCCGGCACCCGTCGCCGATGACTGCGGGGCCGTCGACGCGGGCGCCCTCGCCGAGCTCGACCCCCGCCCCGATCAGGGCCGGGCCGTCGACGTCCGCGCCCTCGAGCGGGGCAGCGGACCAGATGCCGTCCCCCACCTCGGGGGCGCCCCGCTCCACCGTGACCTCGCCGAGCAGTGCGTCGATATTGCTCTGGCGCAGCTCGTCGAGGTTGCCGATGTCGTTCCAGTAGCGATCGATCTCGTGTGAGTAGAAGGGCACGTCACCCGCGAGCAGGGCCGGGAATACATCCATCGCCCAGTCCGCGAAACCCGGCGGATCCGCCTCGGACGCGACCTTGCTCGTCCCCGGCTCGGGGAAGAAGTCGAAGATCGCCGAGCGGAACATGTAGATCCCGCAGTTGGCGAGGTCGGAGAGCGCCTCGGCCGCGGGCGGCTTCTCCTGGAACCCCTGGATCCGGCCGTCCTCGCCGGTGATCGCGACCCCGAACTGGCTCGTGTCGGAGACATGCTTCGTGGCCAGGGTGGCGATCCCATCGTGGGAGGAGTGGAACTCGGCCATCGCCCGCAGGTCGATGTCGGTGAGGGCGTCGCCCGAGATCACCAGGAACGAGTCGCCCAGGAACCCGGCCGCGTTGCGGACGCCGCCGGACGTCCCGAGGAGCTGCTCCTCGCGGCTGTAGGAGAGGTCGATGCCGAATTCGGAGCCGTCGCCGAAGTGGCCCTCGATCGTCTCCGGGAACCAGTGCAGGTTGGCAATCGCCTCGGTGAATCCGTTGCCCGCGAGCAGGCGGACGATGTGCTCCATCACCGGCCGGTTGAGAACCGGCACCATCGGCTTCGGCATCGCGTGGGTGATCGGCCTCAGCCGAGTCCCCAACCCCGCGGCAAGGATCATCGCTTGCATCGCTGAAAACCTATGGGATGAGTTCGTGACGCCGGCCCGTCACCCGGCAGCGCGGACGCGGAAGCGAGGCCAGATCCATATCTGACTCTTTCTGGCCGAGCGAGAGCAGAGCAGCTGCCGGCCGATCCTCAATAGCGGTAGTGGTCGGGCTTGTAGGGACCCTCGACCGGGATTCCGAGGTAGGCGGCCTGATCCTCGGAGAGCTCGGTCAGGCTGACGCCGAGCGCCGCCAGGTGCAGCCGCGCGACCTTCTCGTCGAGGTGCTTGGGCAGCACGGTGACCTCCTTGGCCGTGAACCCGTCGGGCTGGCCGTAGAGCTCGATCTGCGCGATCACCTGGTTGGTGAACGAGTTCGACATCACGAAACTCGGGTGTCCTGTCGCGTTCCCGAGATTGAGCAGCCGGCCCTCGGAGAGAAGGATGATCGAGTGGCCGTCGGGGAAGCGCCACTCGTCGACCTGCGGCTTGATGTTGACCCGCTCCGCCGGCGAGGCCTCGAGCCCGGCGACGTCGATCTCATTGTCGAAGTGACCGATGTTGCCGACGATCGCGTTGTGCTTCATCCGCGCCATGTGGCCGGCGGTGATGATGTCCCGGTTGCCGGTGGCGGTGATGAAGATGTCGGCCGTCCCGACGACGTCGTCGAGCGTCCGCACCTCGTAGCCCTCCATCGCCGCCTGCAGGGCGCAGATCGGATCGATCTCGGTGACGATCACCCGGGCGCCCTGGCCGCGAAGGCTCTCGGCGCAGCCCTTGCCGACGTCGCCGTAACCGCAGATCACGGCGGCCTTGCCACCGATCATCACGTCGGTGGCGCGGTTGATCCCGTCGATCAGCGAGTGACGACAGCCGTAGAGGTTGTCGAACTTCGACTTGGTGACGGAGTCGTTGACGTTGATCGCGGGGAACAGAAGATCGCCGGTCTCGGCCAGCTGGTAGAGCCGGTGGACGCCGGTGGTCGTCTCCTCGGTGACCCCCTTGATCCCCTCGGCGATCTGGGTCCAGCGCTGCGGGTCGGACTCGAGCGAGCGCTGCAGTGTCCCGAGGACGACGCGGAACTCCTCCGACTCGGCCGAGTCGGGGTCGGGCACCGCGCCCGCCTTCTCGAACTCGACGCCCTTGTGGACGAGCAGGGTCGCGTCGCCGCCGTCGTCGAGGATCATGTTCGGGCCCTCGCCATCGGGCCAGAGCAGCGCCTGCTCGGTGCACCACCAGTACTCCTCCAGGGTCTCGCCTTTCCAGGCGAAGACCGGGATCCCGGCGGCGGCGATCGCGGCGGCGGCGTGGTCCTGCGTCGAGAAGATGTTGCAGCTGGCCCAGCGGACCTCGGCGCCGAGTGCGAGGAGAGTCTCGATCAGCACCGCGGTCTGAACCGTCATGTGGAGCGAGCCGGTGATCCGCGCCCCCTTCAGCGGCTGCTCGGCCGCGAACTCCTCGCGGGTCTGCATCAGGCCGGGCATCTCCACCTCGGCGAGGCCGATCTCCTTGCGCCCGAACTCGGCAAGATCGATGTCGGCGACTTTGTAGTTTGAGGTGGCGGTTGCCATCGATTCCTTTCGTCAGTTGTGGCGCGAAGGATAGGAGATGCGGCCGGCCCGGGCTCCCGTGTCAGGGAGGCCCGAGGGCGTCCTTGAGGGTCTCGATCGCATCGATCGGGAGCGGGTCCACGCCGCGGGCCTCGGCCAGCTCGAGGCTGGCCAGGTCGCAGAGCATCAGCGTCCAGAGGAGGCGTTCCGAGCGACTCTCGCCGAGCGCCTCGACCCGGACCGTGGGCGTTCCCGCCGCCTCGATCGCGGACGCGGTCAGCTCGAACCGGCGCCTCACGCGCGGGTGCTGGCCCTCGTCCTCGAGCATCACCGCGACGACCCTCGCCCCAGTCTCAGGGACCCCCGCCCAGCCGCAGATGTCGTTGTGGTCGGCCTCCGGCAGCTCGGCGAAGAACGCGGGCAGCTTCGCGTTCTCGTTGACCTGGGTCTTCCATCGCTCCGCGACCGGGGCGGTCAGGCCCGCCCCGTAGATGACCGGAAGCCTCCCCTCAAGCGCCGCCGCGACCTCCGCCGCGCGCGAGCGGAGCTCCCCCCCGCTCGACTCGAGAAACGTCGCCGCGGCCTCGATCTCGACCGCGATCCGCGGCGCAACGCCCGCCAGCGCAGCGACCTCGGCAGCGCAGACGAGCATGTAGGCGACGCCGAATCGTGGCGATGGGATCAGCCCCGGCAGGCCGATCACCGGCACTTCCGCGCCCCGGGCCGCCTCGACCAGCCGGCCGCCCGTGCTGGCGACGATCCTGCCCGAGCCGCGCTCCCCGGCGGCCTCAAAGCAGGAGATCGTCTCCTCGGTCTCGCCCGAGTAGCTCGAGCAGAGGACGGTCCACCCGGAGCCTGCCCAGCCCGGCAGCCCGTAGTCGCGGACCGTCTGCAGCGGCCGCTCCAGGCGCTCACCGAGCACGGCGGCGGCGAGATCGCCGCCGATCGCCGAGCCCCCCATCCCGCAGACCAGGAGCCCCTCGGACTGGGCGGGGGCGATCCGCGCCGACTCGACCCGCCACAGCGCGTCGCGCAGGTGCTCGGGGATCGCGAGGACCTGCTCCAGCATCGCTAGCCCCCGACCTTCTCGCGGGGCCCGGCGACCGTCCCCTCGACGACGATCCCCGGCCCGACCTCGGCGCCGGGCGCGAGGATCGAGCCGCCGACCCGCGCCCCGGCACCGACCGCGGAGCGCTCGAGCAGGACCGATTCGCGAACCTCGGCCCGGGGCCCGACCCGGCAATCGGCCGCGACGACCGCGCGCGGGCCGACCACGGCGTCGGCCGCGACATCCGCCGATGGATCGATCAAGACCCCCGGGGCGCTCGGTCGCACGCCGGTCCTCACCCTGCCCTCGAGGACGTCCCAGCTCGCCTGCAGGTAGCGCTCCGGCGTCCCCACGTCCATCCAGTAGCCATCGAGGAGGCTCGCGCAGAGCCCGTCGCCGATCAGCCGGGGAAAGGTGTCGAGCTCGATCGAGACGCCGTCGCCCGGCGGAATCTCCTCGAGCACCGAGCGCTCGAGGACATAGGCGCCGGCGTTGATCTCCCCCGGCAGATGCTCGCCGCTCTTTTCGGCGAACTCGGTCACCTCGCCTCCGGGGCCGGTCGTGACGCGGCCGTAGGTCGCCGCGTCCTCGACCCGGCGCAGGCCGATGGTCGCCCGCGCCCCGAGCTCCACGTGGAAGCGCACGAGAGCGGTCAGGTCGAGGTCGGCGAGGACGTCGCCGTTCAGGGCCAAGAAGCGCTCGCCGAGGGAATCGCCGAGCTCCTCGGCGGCGAATCGGATCGCGCCGGCTGTCCCCAACGGCTCCGGCTCGGCGAGGTACCGGATCCGGGCCCCGACCCGCTCCTGCTCGCCGGCCAGCGCCTCGCGGAGGACGTCGGGCAGGAACCCGCAGGCGAGGATGACCTCGGTGACCCCGTGCCCGGCCAGCCACTCGATCGTGAAGGCGAGCAGCGGCCGGTCGACCAGGGTCAGGGCCGGCTTCGGGACGGTCTCGGTCAGCGGCCGGAGCCGCGTGCCTTCCCCGCCTACGAGGACGATCGCCTGCATCAGAGGCCCGGGAGAGGGGGTGAGGGATTTGCGGGGGGGCAAGCTCAGTCGGCCCTCGACCGAGCGGGCCCGCCGGCCTGCGCCCTGCCGATTCCCTCGTACTCGAAGCCTGCCGCGCGCAGCGCATCGGGGTCGAGGAAGTTGCGGCCGTCGACCAGCAGCGGCCGGGCCATCGCCGACGCGGCCTGGCCCCAGTCGAGATCGGCGAACTCGGGCCACTCGGTGACCAGCACCGCCGCCTCGGCGCCCTCGAGCGCCTCGAGGGCGGAGGGCGCGAGCTCGACCGTCGGCAGAAGCAGACGGGCCCTATCCGCGGCGATCGGGTCGTAGGCGACCGCCTCGGCGCCCTCTCCCTCGAGCCGCGCCGCGAGCACGAGGCTCGACGCGTCGCGCATGTCGTCGGTGTCCGGCTTGAAGGCGAGGCCGAGCAGCGCGATCCGCTTTCCGGCCAGCGAGCCGAGGTGCTTCTTCAGCTTGCCGACCACGCGCCGCTTCTGGAGCTCGTTCACCTCGATCACCGCGCTCAGGAGCTGGAAGTGGTAGCCGCTGTTCCCGGCCAGCTTCTTGAGCGCGATCGTGTCCTTGCCGAAGCAGCTGCCCCCCCAGCCGATGCCGGCGTTGAGGAACCGCGGGCCGATCCGCTCGTCGAGGCCCATCCCGCGGGAGACCTCGCCGACGTCGGCCCCGACCTCCTCGCAGACGTTGGCGATCTCGTTGATGAAGGAGATCTTGGTCGCCAGGAAGGCGTTCGAGGCGAGCTTGATCATCTCGGCACTGGTCACGTCGGTCCGGACGAGATCGCCGCCGAGCGGCTCGTATAGGCCGGCGACCATGTCCCCCGCCTCCTCGTCGCCGGGATCGGCGCCGATCACGACCCGGTCGGGATCGAGGAAGTCGGCGACGGCGCTGCCCTCCTTGAGGAACTCGGGGCAGGACACGTAGGCGAGCCCCGGAAGGTCGCGGCGGATCGCGTTGCCGGTGCCGGCCGGGACCGTGCTCTTCATCACCAGCGCGTGCTCGGCGTCGGCGTCGAGCTCCTCGACGACGGAGCGCACGCGGCTGAGGTCGGCGTCGCCCGAGTGCGTCGGCGGGGTGTCGACGCAGACGAACAGCAGCCTCGCCGTCTCGAGGACGGCGCTCATATCGGTGGTGAAGGTGAGGCGATCGGCGTTCTTGCGGACGAGCTCGTCGAGCCCGGGCTCGTGGATCGGCAATTGGGCGCCGCGGGAGAGCGCCTCGACCTTCTCGGGGACGATGTCGCGCGCGGTGACGTCATGGCCGAGCTCGGCGAAGCAGGCGGCCGTCACCAGGCCGACCCAGCCGACTCCGATCACCCCTATCGGCTCTCGCTCCGTGCTCACCCGTTCGCCTTCGTCTTCCTCTTTCGCTTCTGGTCCGGGATCTTCACATCTGCCGAGCGGGCGATCCCGACCATCTGAGCGTTCGTCAGCACCCGCAGCAGGCTGTTCGACACCCAGTAGGTGTTGTTGCCCCGGTGCCAGGCGATGATCTTTATCCGATCGCCATCGAGAAATATGTCGTATTCGCGGCCGTGGATAATTTCGGTCAGGCTCGGGTTGCTGAGGATCGGCGGGTCGCTCCACCCCTGGATTCCCTGCAGCCCGAAGTAGTGGACCCCGTCGGGGAGTTCGAGGGTCGGCGACCATCCGGTAGGCGCCGTGGCGATTGCCGTCTGTGTCCTTGAGGTGGTAGACGCGCGGATCGACGACATGTTCGTAGGGGTCGGTTTCCTCGAAGGCGGCCCCCGACGGCAGCCTGGTCGGGTAGAAGACGGGGAATCCGGCGCTGACCTTGCGGGTGACGGCGGCGGCCTCGGCTTCGCCCGCTTCCCTTGCCGGGACGAGCCCGTCGCTCCCCGGCGGCTTCGCCTTCAGCTTCGACTTCGCGTGCCTTCTTGCCCTTCTTGTCGTTCCTGTTGCCGCCGGACTTTGCGCCGCCGGAGCCGCCCGGTTCGCTGTCGAGCGAGCCGCGCGGGCCCCCGCTCGCTTCGCTGCCGAGGAACTTTTCGACCGCTTCTTCGATCATTTCGGGCGAGGAGTAGACATAGCTCGGCCCCAGTTCGGCCGGGAAGTTGACCTCGTTGATCGTCGAGTTGCGCGAGGCGATGAACAGTTTCAGGACCTGCAGCATCGTCTCGGCGTCGCTGATGTCGGAGGTCGTGTATTCGGTGAAGATGTCGATCAGCTGGTGCTTGTCGAGGACGAGGTCGGCGATCGGGACCCGCTGGCGGGCGTCGCTGAGGAAGTCCTGCTGGCGCCCGGCGCGGACCAGGTCGGTGTCGGTGTGGCGGTAGCGCACGTACTGGAGCGCTTTTTTCCCGCAGAGCTTCTGGTAGCCGGGCTGGATGTTGATTTCCGAATACTGTTCGGAGACCGGTAGGCCGGCGTTGGAGTGGTAGTAGCGGCGGTCTATGTCGACGTACACACACCCGATCGCGTCGACGGCCCTGACAAAGCCGAGGTAATCGACGTTGACGACGTGGTTGATCGGCAGGCCGGTCATTTCCTTGACCACCTGGAGGGTGAGCTTCGGACCGCCGTAGGTGTAGGCCGCGTTGAACTTGTTGGTCCCGACCCCCGGTATTTCGGTCTTCAGGTCGCGCGGGATCGACATCAGCGAGATCACGCCCTTGTCCGGGTCGAGCCGCAGCAGGATCGTCGTGTCCGAGCGGCCCGGGTCTTCGGGTTCGCTGGCGCGTTTGTCGGAGCCGATGATGAGGATGTTCTCCGGTTCGCCGCCGTTGGTCTGGGCGAGGAATTTCTGGACCTTGCCCTGGAGAACGTTGTTGTGCGACAGCGCGTTGGCGATGCTGTTCACGTAGAGAAGGGCGCTGACCGCGGTCGCGCTGCCGCAGGCGACGACTATCACGACCGCGGCGACCAGAAACCGCCACCAGTAGCGCTTGGGCTTCGGCGGCGGCTGGAAGTCGCCCGAGGGCGGCGGCTTCTTGAACGGCTGCTCAATCATCGGCCAGGCGCTCGGGCAACGCCCGCAGGAACGACTCGAGCGTCTGCCGGTAGGTCAGCAGCGAGGAGACCGAGACCCACTCCCCGGGACCGTGGTGCCCGTCCCCCACCGGGCCGAACTCGACCGCCGGGACGCCGACCCGCAGGAAGGAGACCGCGTCCGATGCGCCATCCCTTCCCACGCTCATGGGCTCCCCCTCGTGGTGTGCGGCCGTGGCGTCGCGCAGCGCCCGCACATAGGGCAGGTTGCGGTCGACGACCGCCGGCGGCCGCGTGAACAGCTGCGCAACCTGGGCGGCACCGGGCAGCCCTCGAACCTGATCGAGGATCATGGCGGGGTCCTGGTCGGGCAGGTAGCGGATATCGACGTCGATCGCGCATCGGTCTGGCACCTTGTTGAGCGCGTCGCCGCCCAGGATCCGGCCGAGGTTGATCGAGGGGCGGTCGAACAGCTCTGAGCTCTGTCGAGCAAAAGGTAGCGACTCGATACTGCGGAAAACGTCGACCGCCCGCAGCACCGCGTTGTCGCCGAGCCAAGGCGTGGCTCCATGGGCGGCGACGCCGGCCACCTCGAGGCGCAGCGCCAGCACCCCCTTCGCCTCGACTCCGATCTGCAGATCGGTCGGCTCGCCGGTGATCGCGAAGTCGCCGATGAAGCCGCCGTCGACCAGACGGTCGCTGCCGCGTTCGGCCTCCTCCTCGGACTCCTCGTCGCCGACGATCCCGAGCCTGACTTGGACCTGGTCCTGATCGCGCATCGACGCCGTCGTCACCAGCATCGCCGCCAGCGCCCCCTTCATGTCATAGCTGCCGCGGCCGGAGAGCCGGTCGCCGTCGACCCGTGGATCGAACTGGCCCGGGCGCCCCGGAACGACGTCGAGGTGGCCGTGGAGGACCACCGTCGGCCCCTCGCCGGCGCCGACCTCGGCCCTCAGCACCGGCAGGCCGCGGACCTCTTCGTGCGCGGCCTCGATCCCCCTGGCCTCGAGCCAGCCCTTGACGAATCCCGCGGCTTCCAGCACCGCCTCCGGCTCGGAGGTGTCGTAGGAGATCAACCGCTCCGCAAGAGCCACCAACTCCTCGGTCATCGAATCCCCCCAGAGCCGCAGAGGGAGGTCCGGTCATCCTCCGGCGGAATTGAGGTCGCTCGGGCCCCGCCCTCGCTCCCAGGAGAGGAGCGCGCCTTCGGCGCGCTGCAATCGGATTGCATTTCGCCGCTTCGCGACATTCCGGCGGAGGATGACCGGACCTCCCCAACCGCGCTGCGAGGTGCAGAGCCGAGCAATCCGAGGCGGCGCCGGCGGACGGGGGGCGCCGAGACCCGAGGCGGTGCGGCCAGAGATGTTCGCCGGAATGTCGCGAAGCGGCGACATGCAATCTGTCCTCTGCGCGGGCGCAGCCCGCGCTCAAACCCTCGGGAGCGACGGCCGCAGGCCGAGCGACCTCAATTCCGCCGAAGGGGCGTGGACGTCGCCATGCCCCTCATCCCCCCGCGATGGCGAGAAACGCTTCGGTCCGATCTTGATCCTTCTGCGCCCTCGCCTGAGCGGCGGTTCCCTCCTCGGACTCGGCCAGCCGACGCTCGGCATCGGAGAGCTGCTCTTTCAGCGTCGAGGCATCGAGGTCCTCGGGGGCGATCGCCTCCTCGATCAACAGCCGGGCGTGGTTGCCGAAGACCTGGAGCCAGCCGTGGGCCTGGGCGTAGCGCAGCGTCTCGGAGTCGCTGGTGTGGAGGCGCAGCTCGGTCGGCCGCAGCTCGGCCAGCAGCGGCGCGTGGTTGGCGAGGATCCCGATTTCCCCACCGGCGGTCCTGGTCGAGACCTGGCGCACCTCGCCGTTGAAGACCTCGCCCTCCGGGGTGAGGACCTCGACCTCGAATTTCGGACTCTGCCCCGGCCGGCCCCTAGGCCTGGTCGCCTTGCTCGCGTTCTCCGTCACCTGGTCGATCGAGCCCTGCATGTAGAAGGCGCCCTCGGACAGGTCGTCGTGCTCGCCGTCGAGGATCTCGCGGAAGCCGCGGACCGTCTCGGCGACCGGCACGTACTCGCCGGTGCGGCCGGTGAACTGCTCGGCGACGAAGAACGGCTGACTGAGAAATCGCTCGATCTTGCGCGCGCGGGAGACCGTCTGCTTGTCCTCGTCGGAGAGCTCGTCGATGCCGAGGATCGCGATGATGTCCTGCAGCTCCTTGTAGCGCTGCAGGACCTGCTGCACCTCGGTCGCGGTGTTGTAGTGCTCTTCGCCGAGGATGTCCGGCTTGAGGATCGTCGAGCTCGAGTCGAGCGGGTCGACCGCCGGGTAGATCCCTTTCTCGGAGATCGCCCGCGACAGCGCCGTGGTGGCGTTGAGATGGGCGAACACCGAGGCCGGAGCCGGGTCGGTGTAGTCGTCGGCGGGCACATAGACGGCCTGGATCGAGGTGACCGAGCCGCGCTCGGTCGAGGTGATCCGCTCCTGCAGCCCGCCCATCTCGGTCTCCAGCGTCGGCTGGTACCCGACCGCCGAGGGCATCCGGCCGAGCAGGGCCGAAACCTCGGAGCCCGCCTGGACGAAGCGGAAGATGTTGTCGATGAAGAGCAGCACGTCCTGGCCGCCCTGCTCGCGGTAGTACTCGGCCATCGTCAATCCGGAGAGGGCGACCCGGAGGCGGGCGCCCGGGGGCTCGTTCATCTGGCCGAAGACGAGCATGGTTTTGTCGATCACGCCCGACTCTTTCATCTCGAGCCAGAGGTCATTGCCCTCGCGCGAGCGCTCGCCGACCCCGACGAACGCGGAGAGGCCGGAGTGCTCCTCGGCGATGTTGCGGATCAGCTCCTGGATCAGCACCGTCTTGCCGACGCCGGCGCCGCCGAAGAGGCCGACCTTGCCGCCTTTCGCATACGGGGCCAGGAGGTCGATGACCTTGATGCCGGTCTCGAGGATCTCCTGGGTCGGCGCCAGGTCCGAGGCGGACGGGGCCGGGCGGTGAATCGGCCAGCGCTCGCTGTCCGCCACCTCGGCGCCTTCGTCGATCGGCTCGCCGAGCAGGTTGAAGATGCGGCCGAGGGTCACGTCTCCGACCGGGACCGTGATCGGGTCGCCGGTGTCGATCACCCGGTCGCCGCGCTTGAGGCCGTCGGTGGCGTCCATCGCGACGGCGCGGACGCGGTCGTCGCCGAGGTGCTGCTGCACCTCGCAGACGAGATCGGTCGGTTCGCCGTCACCGTCCCCGCCCATCTCGATTCGCAGCGCCGAGTAGATCTCCGGCAGCTGCTCGGGGAAGTAGGCGTCGACGACTACGCCGGTCACCTGCTCGACACGCCCTACGTTCGCTCCATTGCTCTCAGACATCGCTTCCTTTGCTTGATCGTTCTGAAACTCGTTAGCCGAGCGCCTCGGCGCCGGCGACAACCTCGAGGATCTCCTGGGTGATCTCGGACTGCCTGACCCTGTTCATCTCCAGCGTCAGGTCGTCGATCATCGTCTCGGCGTTCTCCGCCGCGTTCCGCATCGCGGTCATCCGCGCCCCCAGCTCGGAGGCGGCGGACTCGAGCAGGGCCCGGTAGACCGAGATGTTCACGTACTCGGGAATCAGCCTCGCGAGCAGGATCTCCGCCTCCGGCTCGTACTCCCAGAGCGCCGCCTCGTGGGCACGCTCCGCCTCGGTCGGCTCGCTCTCGGACTCCTCCTCGTCGACCCCCTCGCCGATCACCTCCGCCTGCTGCATCGGCAGCAGGGTCTGGCGCCAGACGTGCTGGGTGAGCGGCGAGACATAGCGGTTGTAGACCAGCTCGACGCGGTCCACGTCGCCGTCGACGTAGCGCGCGGTCAGCTCCTCGCCGATCTCGCGCGCGTCGGCGAAGGCGGGACGGTCGGTGAACCCGATGTAGGTGCCGCTCAGCTCCTGTTTGCGGAAGGTCAGGGCCGAGACCCCCTTGCGGCCGACGACGGAGTAGTCGGGCTCGACCCTCCGCTCGCGGAGCTCGGCGCCGAGGCGCATGCCGTCGCGGATGATGTTCGTGTTGAAGGCGCCGGCGAGACCGCGGTCGCCGGTGATCAGCAGCACGCCGACCCGCTTTTCGGAATCGTGCTCTTCGAGGACGGGGACGCGGGGAACGCCGCCCGAGTTCTCGGCCGCGCGGCGGGTCAGCCTCCTCATCCCCTCGGCGTAGGGGCGCAGCGCTTCGATCCGCTGTTCGGCACGACGCAGCCGCGCCGCGGCCACCATCTCCATCGCCCGCGTGATCTTGTTGATGTTCTTGACCGACGCGATGCGATTCTTGACCTCCTTCTGGGTAGCCATGAGCGATCAGGCGGCGGCCGCCTCCTCCTCCTTTGCGCTCTCGCTGCCCTCGTCCTCCTCGGACGCGTCAGCGCCCTTCTCGCGCTCCTCGGCGGAGTGGACGCGGTCGGACTCGCCGGCCTCGACCGGGTCGCCGTGCTCGTCGAAGTCGGGCCCGAAATCGTCGACGAACTCGGCGATCGCCTTTCCGAGCGCCTCCTCGTCGTCGTCCTCGAGCTTCCCGGTCTCTTCGATCCGGTTCAGCAGATCGGCGTGTTCGGAGTGAAGCCGGACCCGCAGGTCGGCGAGGAACTCGCCCACCCGGTCGACCTTGATTCGATCGAGGTAGCCGCCGGTCCCGGAATAGATCGAGGCGACCTGATCGCCGACGGAGAGCGGGTCCCGCTCTTTCTGTTTCAGGACCTCGACCAGCCGCTCGCCGCGGTTGAGCGATTTCTGGGTCTCGGGGTCGAGCTCGGAGCCGAACTGGGCGAAGGCCTCGAGGTCGCGGTACTGGGAGAGGTCGAGGCGCAGTTTGCCGGCCACTTTCTTCATCGCCTTGGTCTGCGCGTTGCCGCCGACCCGCGAGACCGAGATCCCGACGTTGATCGCCGGCCGCACGCCCGAGTTGAAGAGGTCGGACTCGAGGAAGATCTGGCCGTCGGTGATCGAGATCACGTTGGTCGGGATGTAGGCGGAGACATCGGAGGCCTGGGTCTCGATGATCGGCAGCGCCGTCAGCGAGCCGCCGCCGAGCTCGTCGTTGAGTTTGACCGCCCGCTCGAGCAGGCGCGAGTGAAGGTAGAAGACGTCGCCCGGGTAGGCCTCGCGCCCCGGCGGCCGCCGCAGCAAGAGTGACATCTGGCGATATGCGTAGGCGTGTTTGGTGAGGTCGTCGTAGACGCAGAGGGCGGCTTTCCCGTCGTAGAGGAAGTGCTCGCCCATCGCGCAGCCGGCGTAGGGCGCGATGTACTTGATCGGGGCCGCCTCGTCGGCGGGGGCGGCGACGATGATCGTGTTCTCCATCGCCCCGTTCTCCTCGAGGATCTCCTTCAGCTGGACCACGGTCGACATCCGCTGCCCGATCGCGACGTAGATACAGATCAGGTCCTTGTCCTTGTTGTTGATGATCGTGTCGATCGCGATCGCCGTCTTTCCGGTCTGGCGGTCGCCGATGATCAGCTCTCGCTGGCCGCGGCCGATCGGGATCATCCCGTCGATCGACATCAGGCCGGTCTGGACCGGCTCCTCGACCGGCTGGCGCTGGACGACGCCGGGGGCTTTGAACTCGGCCGGGCGGGTCTTGGTCGTGTTGAGGTCGCCCTTGTCATCGAGCGGGCGCCCGAGCGGGTCGACCAGGCGGCCGAGGAGCTCGTCGCCGACCGGGATCTCGAGCAGGTGGCCGGTGCGTTTGACCGTGTCTCCCTCGACGATCTTGTCCCACTCGCCGAAGAGGACGGAGCCGACGTTGTCGGCCTCGAGGTTGAGCGCCAGCCCGGTCACGCCGTGCGGCAGCTCCAGCATCTCCAGCGCCATGCAGTTGTCGAGGCCGTGGATGCGGGCGATGCCGTCGGCGACCGACAGCACCGTGCCGACCTCGGTGAGGTCGGCGCTCGCCGTGTCCATGCCCTCGATCCTTTCCCTGAGAATCGATGCGATCTCGTCCGGCTTGATCTCCATTGGGTGCTCTTATCCCTTCCTTACGCCGCCTGCGCGACGCTCTTTCGAAGTTTCTCGAGGCGACTGCGGATGCTCGCGTCGAGGACCATGTTGCCGACCTGCAGCACCAGGCCACCGAGGATCCCGTCGTCGACCCGGCTCACCAGCTCGACCTTCTGGCCGGTCTGGCGCTCGACCTCGGCGCCGACCTCCTCGACCACCGCCGGGTCGAGCTCGACCGCGCTCGTCACGGTCACGTCGAGGCGCTTGTTCTCCTGCTTCCAGAGCTGGTCGAATCGGGCGCGGATGCGGAATACCTCCGGCATCCGGTGCTTTTCGACCAGCAGCTCGAGGAAGTTCACCAGCTCCTCGTCGGCGCCGGTGACGGCCCGGTGCAGTCCCTCGATCTTCTCCTGCGAGGAGAAGTAGGGACTGAAGAGGAAGACCTGTAGTTCGCGCTCGGCCGAGACCGCGTCGGCGAACTGGGCGAGCTCCTCGCCGATCGCGTCGAGCTTCCCCTTCTCCTTGGCCACGTCGAACATGGCCTCGGCGTATACGCGGGCGGCCTCCTGCGCCATCAGTTGCTCTCAGACCCCGAGAGGCTGGTGAAATCGACCTCGCTCAGCGCCTCCTCGACCAGGCGCCGCTGGTCGTCGGCGTCGAGCGACTTGCGGGTCACCTTCTCGGTCGCGAGGACGGTGAGGTCGGCGACCTCCTTGCGGATCTGCTGCAGCGAGCGCCGCGTCTCGGCCTCGATGTCGCGCTTGGCCTGGTCGACCAGCTCCTCGCGTCTCTCCTTGCCGGCCGCCGCCGCCTCGGATTCGGCGGTATCGGCCGCTTTGCGCGCCCGGACCATGATGTCGTCGGCCTGCTCGCGGGCCTCGGCGAGGCGAGCGCGGTACTCCTCGAGCAGCTCGTCGGACTCCTTGCGCTGGCGTTCGGCCGCCTCGATCGACTCGGCGATCGTCTTCGCCCGCTTGTCGAGCGCCTCCTGGATTTTCGGGAACGCGAGCTTGCTCAGCACCCACATCGTGAACAGGAACAGGACCAGGGTCCAGATCATCAGGCCGAGCCCTGGCGAGACCAGGAAGCTGCCGCCTTCTTCCTTCCCCGACTCGGCGGCGAGGCTGAGGATGCCCGCTATTTCCCCGACGATCAGCTCCACGTGATCGGCCTAGAGGAAGAAGGCGATGAGGCCGAAGATGAAGGTGTAGAAGGCGACCGCCTCGGTCAGCGCGAAGCCGAGCCAGCGGATTGCCTGAAGCTCGTCTTTCATCTCGGGCTGGCGGGCGACAGACTCGATCTCCTTGCCGAAGATGAAGCCGATGCCGATTCCGGCGCCGATCGAGCCGAGCCCGGCGCCGACGCCGAGGGCGATCGCCTTGCCGGCCTTTTCGATCCCTTCGTCGGAGATCGCGGCGGCAATTGGGGACAGATCCATTGAACAGCTCTCCTTTTTCTAGTGGCTGGCGGAGACGGCTCCGCCGATGTAGATCGCGGTCAGGGTCGAGAAGATAAAAGCCTGGAGGGTGGCGATAAGGCCGACCTCGAGGATGAAGAAGAAGAACGCCAGCGGGAACGTGAGGGCGCCGAGCGCGGCGATTCCCAGCAGCACCGCCAACCCGCCGCCCATGAACAGCAGCAGCAGGTGGCCGGCGAGGATATTGGCGAAGAGCCGCACCGAGAGCGAGATCAGGCGGGCGAAGTGGGAGATCGCCTCGATCACGAAGATGAAGGCCTTGGCGGCCGGGTTCATGTCCTCGAGGCCGGGAGGCAGCCAGCTCGCCAGGTACTTGACGAAGCCCTTGGCCCGGATCCCTTCGACGTGGTAGGAGACCCAGACGACGAGGGTGAGGACGAGCGGGATCGAGAGGTTCGCGGTCGCCGCGTACAGCGCGAAGCTCGGGACCGCGACGCCGAAGATGTCGACGGTGTGCTCGGTGTTTGTCGGCAGCGGCAGGAACCCGATCATGTTCGAGAACCAGATGAAGAAGAAAAGGGCGCCGAGGAATGGGAACCACCGGATCGCGGTCTCCGAATCGAGGTTGCCGCCGGTGATGTTGTTTTTCGTCAGGTCGTAGGCGACCTCGACCGCGGTCTGGACCCGGTTCGGCTTCTGCGCCATCCGTTTCGCGATCCAGGTCATCGCCGCGATCGTCAGCGCGCTGGCCAGGAGCAGATAGAAGACCGCCTTGTTGATGCTGAGGTCGATGCCACCGAGTTCGATCGAGACCCATGGTTCGAGCTTGAACTCGTTCTGCGGCTGGAACGCTTCGTTCTTGCCGGCGCTGCCGAAGATCAGCCCCAGCAGGATCGCGATCCCAAGATAGACACCGATGCCGATCAGGACCTTGGCTTTGGTCGAGAGGCCGCCGGACTTCTCGGTCGGAGCTTTGCCCGACCGCCGCTGCCCCGGCGCTCATGGCAGGACCTCCCCCTCGGGCTCGAGCAGGTAGGCGATCCCCTGGGCGGCGAAGGAGACGGTGAAGAGGACGAGCAGGAGCAGCGCCGCCGCGAGGCCGGATTCGCGATCGGCGATGCCGGCGAGAAGTGCCGCGGTGGCCATCAGCCAGACCCGGCCGAGGGTCGAGGCCGCCAGCGTCCCCATCGCCTTCTGGCGGTTTCCGTTGGCGATCGCTTCGGCGATACGGCGGCCGGCGAGGACCTGGATCCCGCGCTGGGCGAGCCAGGCTGCGGCGGCGACGGCGTAGCCGACGATCGGCCAACCGGCAAGCAGGAAAACCGCGAGCGCGGCTGCCAGGACCATCAGGTCGACGTGCTTGGGAGGAGACATAAAATCCGCCCGGCTCAGGACGAGCGGGCGGAATGGCGACTATATCCGAAAGGGGCCGTTATCCGCTTTCTAGAGCCAGTTTCGTGACGGTTGCCACTACCGTCCGGGACCTGGGGTCGGGTCCGGGTCGAGGGCCTCGAACTCGCCCGTCTCGGGATCGATCGCCGGGAAGCTCCCGGTCTCCAGCTCGCGTTCCACCGCGCGATCGACCGCCGCTTCGCCGGGAACCGGCCTGCCGGCGTCGCGACGGAGGCCGACGAGCTGCCGCAACCGCGCCTGGCGCAGCTTGAGGATCTCGAGGACCTCGACGAGGTAGACGCTCGCCGCCAGCGCCAGCAGGCCGAGGAACGCCATCACGGCGCTCCAGAAGAAGTCGAAGTGGCCGTGGTTGTCGCTGTAGGGGACGAAGCGCAGCGCCAGTGCCAGCAGGGCCATCACCACGGTCCAGCCGTAGAGATAGGCGAGCGTGCGCCGCTGCGAGAAGCCGATGTCGGCCATCCGGTGATGGAAGTGCCAGCGATCCGCCCGGTAGATCGGCCGCCGGTATTTGAGCCGCTTGGCGACGACGAAGCCGGTGTCGAGGATCGGCACGGCGAGGATGATCAGCGGCAGGAACAGCGCGATCACGGCATTCGTCTTCAGAGCTCCCTGGACCGCCACGACCCCGAGCAGGAAGCCGAGCAGGTTCGAGCCGGTGTCGCCCATGAAGGTCGTCGCCGGGGGGAAGCCGTGGCGGAGGAACCCGAGCGAGGCCCCCGCCGTCAGCGCCGCCAGCACTCCCGCCGCGTTGCGCTCGAGCGAGAGCGCGATAACGGCCAGGGTCACACCAGAGATCGTGCAGACGCCGGCGGCGAGGCCGTCGACGCCGTCGATCAGGTTGATGACGTTGATCACGGCGACGATCCCGACCACGGTGCCGACGTCGCCGAGGTCGATCGCGCCCGGGCCGGGCAGCCCGATCAGGTCGACCGAGCCGGGATCGAGGGCGCCGAGAAACGGGAAGGTGAAGCTCTCTACGGTGACCCCGGCGGCGACCGGGACTATCACTGAGGCCGTCTGCCCCGCCAGCTTCACCGCCGCGTTGAGGTCGTAGATGTCATCGAGGAAGCCGACCGCGGTGATCATCAGCGCGCCGACGAGGATCGCGCGCGTCTCACCGTCCCAGGGCAGCCAGATCAGGCCTGTGACGAGGACGGCGACGAATATCGCGAGGCCGCCGAGCTTCGGCGTCGGCGCCACGTGCAGGGAGCGTTCATTGGGATGGTCGATCGCCCCGACCCGCCCCGCGAGCCGGTCGGTCAGCGGGACCAGGAGCAGGGCCAGGACGCCCGCGAGCAGGAAGGCGAAGAGCGCGTCGAGGCTAGCGGGCATAGCGATCGAACCAGAGTGTGAACGACATCAGGCCCCACAGCTGCCGGCTGAGGTCCTCCTCGCCGGAGCAGTGACGATCGAGGATCGAGGTGACGACGCCGGGGTCGAGGCAGGCCTGTCTCTCGAGGGTCGCCGTCGAGAGCGTCTCGCGGGCGAACGGCTCGAGCGGGCCCCGCAACCAGGCGGCGAGCGGGATCGAGAAGCCCTGCTTCGGGCCGCGGACGATCTCCTTCGGCAGCAGCGGCGCCAGCGCCCGCCGCAGCAGCCGCTTCTTCGAGAAGCCGCGGACCTTGAGCGGGGTCGCCAGCCCGAACGCGAACTCGGCCACCCGCTGGTCGAGGAACGGGACCCGCAGCTCGAGCGAGTGGGCCATGCTCGATCGGTCGGTCTTGACCAGGAGGTCGTCGACCAGGTAGACGCCGAGATCGAGGTCCTGAAGGCGCGCCAGCCGCTCGGCGCCCTCCGTTTCCGCATACCGGTCGCGGAGCAGGTCGACCGGGTCCCACCCCGTTTCGCGCTCGCCGAGCAGCGAGGCGCGGGTCGACGCCGGGAAGATCTCCTTCCAGGAGTGGTGGCGCTCGAGTGCCGGAAGCCGCGCGCCGCGGACGAACCGCTTCGCTTTGTACTCGAGGCTGACCTTCGCGTTGGAGCTCGGCAGCGCCTCGACCAGCGGCGCCGCCAGCGCGGCGAGCGGCGCCACCCGCGGCGCAAGGAGGTCGGCCACATAGGTGTAGTAGCCGCCGAAGAGCTCGTCTCCGCCCTCGCCCGAGAGCGCGACCTTGACCTCCCCCGCGGCCAGCCGCGAGACGAGATAGGTAGGGACCGCCGAGGAGTCGCCGAACGGCTCGTCGAAGGCCTCGATCAGGCTCGGGAGGAGCTCGGCGGCGTCGGGGCGGAGGACGAGCTCGTGATGGTCGGTGCCATAGCGGCGGGCGACCAGCCTCGCCCGCTCGAGCTCGTCGAAGCTCGCCTCCTCGAACCCGATCGAGAAGGTCCGGACCGGCTCCGGGGACTCGGCCGCCGCCAGCGCGGTCAGGCCGGCGGAGTCGACCCCGCCGGAGAGGAGGACGCCGACCGGGACGTCGGCGACGAGATGGGCCCGAACCGAGTCGCGCAGCGTCTCACGCAGCTCCTCGGCGAGCTCGCCGGCCGGCCCGCTCCGCGCCTGTCCGGACTCGACCGGACGCGGGCGCGCGTAGCGGCGCTCGACGATCTCGCCGTCCTGCCAGGCGAGCGTGCACCCGGCGGGCAGCTTCCGGGCCTCGGCGAAGATCGTCATCGGCGCGGGCACCGAGTTGAAGGCGAGGAACGCGGAGAGGGCCCGGGGGTCGATCGCGCGAGAGAGCTGCGGCTGCTCGAGCATCGCCTTCAGCTCGGAGGCGAACGAGAGGGAGGCGCCGGCGTAGCGGTAGAAGAGCGGCTTGATCCCGAACCGGTCGCGGGCCAGCAGCAGGCGCGTGGAGCGCGCGTCCCAGACCGCGATCGCGAACATCCCCCGCAGCCGCTCGACGAACCCGTCGCCGTGCTCCTCGTATGCGTGGACGAGGACCTCGGTGTCGGAGGCGGTCGCGAACCGGTGCCCGGAGCGCTCGAGCTCGCGGCGCAGCTCGCGATAGTTGTAGATCTCGCCGTTCTGGACGACGACGACGCTGCCGTCCTCATTCGCGATCGGCTGCGTGCCCCCCTCGAGGTCGATGATCGAGAGGCGCCGCGCCGCCAGCGCGACCGGGCCGTCGGCGTGCAGGCCGTCGCTGTCGGGACCGCGGTGGACGAGGCGCTCGCTCATCCTCCTGACCACGTCGAGGTCGGGGCGGTCTCCGCCCGCTGTTACGACGCCGCAGATCCCGCACATGCAGCGGCAGTCTGTCAGTCGCGCCCGCGGTCAGACCGGAGCGGCCGGGCCGCGGCCGGCGACCTTGGGCACGGTCGCGACCAGAACGCTGAAGTAGAGGCCGACCGAGCGGTCGGCGATGTACTCCATGTCGTGGGCGAGCTTGTTCGCCCACGACTCCTCGCGGGTGACGCGGGTCTGGGCGAAGCCCGTCACCCCCGGCCTGACCACCAGCCGCTGCCAGTACTGGGGGATCTCCTCGCATAGCTCGGTGAAGAACGCGGGCCGGATCGGGCGCGGGCCGACGACCGCCATGTCGCCGCGGAGGACGTTCCAGAGCTGCGGGACCTCGTCGAGGTGGATCGCCCGCAGCGTCCGCCCGATCCTCGTCACCTCTTCCTCGGTCCGGCGCGAGAGCTCCTCGCCGAGGTAGGGCCCGAGGCGCGCTTCGGCGTCGGGGGCGAGGGTGCGGAACTTGTACATCCAGAAGAGCTGCCCGGCGCGGCCTATGCGGGCGCCGCGGTAGAGGACCGGGCGGCCGGAGGAGACGAAGATCGCGACAAGGGTCAGCGCCAGGAGCGGCGAGAGGACGAGCAGGATCGCCGATGAGATCAGGACGTCGAGCGCCCGCAGGACCGTGTCGATCGGACGCGACTCGCCGTCCCCCGCCAGGTCGATGAAGTGCTGCAGCCTGGCGCGGGTGTCCTCGGACTCGGCTAGGAGGTCAGGGCGCGGTGTCGCTCTCCGTGCGATGGCGAGCCTCCGACGGTGCCGAGGATCCTCTCGACGAGGAAGGCGGGATCCCTCTTCGTCGGAGTCGCTCCTGCGGAGCGCTTTTCCAGCTGCAGCGCGCGGGGGTCGGTCAGCGGCCGCATCCGCCCGGTCCGGATCAGCTCTTCGTCGACGCCGCCGAGCCGCCCGCCGTAGGTGGTGTAGACGGGTGTTCCGAGCGCCGCCCCCTCGCGGTTCATCGTCCCCCCTGCGGAGACGACGAGGTCCGCCTGGGCGATCAGGCTCTGGGCCTCGACGGCGCCGGGCGGGACGATCAGCGACGGCAGCTGCATCGTCTCGATGAACTCCCGCTGGGTCTCGGTGCGGGGCAGGACGATCGCGTGGACATCCTCGTCGCGGCCGAGCCTGGTCAGGACTTTCGGGAAGAGCGGGTTCGATTTGCGGTGATAGAGCGAGACGTCGGGGGGCGGGCGGACGACGACCACGACCCGCGAGGTGTCGACCGAGAGCCGCTCCATCGCGCCCGGGTCGGGCTCGAAGTCGAACAGGTAGTACTCCTCCTTGATCCCCGGGTAGGCGAACAGCTTCTCCGGCCCGACTCCGAACCGCCGCAACCGCTCGGGGGGGACCGACTCGGGGAACATCACCCGCTTCGCCAGCCGGCACCCGATGTGGTGCTGGGTGACCGCGTACTCGTAGTCGTGCATGTTGGCCTCGGGGATGCCGAGGGCGCGCGCCGCGATCGCGAGGTCGTTTGAGCCGTGGGCGAGGGCGAGGTCGAAGCCCCGGCCCCGGCCGAACCCGATCATCCCCGCCGTGCGCGCCCCGAGCCGGTACGCCTTGCGCACCCGCGAGGCGCCGCCGTGCCGCCCGATCGCCGTGTGCCGCATCCCGTGCAGGTCGAGCAGGGCCTGGGTCTGCGCGTAGTCACGCGAGGTGATCTCGACAGTGTGCCCCTGGGCGCGCAGGCGGTCGATGATCGGCCGCAGCACGAGGACGTGCGCGGGGGCGGACATGTCGACCCAGATGCGCATTTACCGCCGCCTCCTCCGCTGCGCGTCCGGGGGCGGCGGCAATGCGTCCCTCCGTAGCCGCTCGCAGAGAATCAGATTTCGATGCTCGCTCATTGGAGGGACGGAGGTGGTCACCTCAGACCGGATCGCTCCATAGCCGCTCGCGGAGAGCCAGACCGTGAGGCTCGCGAATCGCAGGGTTCACAGGAATTCACCCGGGCCGGAGTCTGACTCAAGCCGCGGCCGGAGTGAGGTTCGAGTACAGCGGGTAGCGGTCCATCAGGGCGCGGGTTCGCTCGTTGAGGGAGGCCTTCTCGGACTCGAAGTCGTCCGTGAGGGCGGTGGCGATGACGGCGGCGATCTCCCGCATGTCGTCCTCGAGCAGGCCGCGGGTGGTCAGGGCCGGCGTCCCGATCCGGAGGCCGGAGGGGTTCATCGGCGGACGCTCGTCGAACGGGATCGCGTTGCGGTTGACGGTGATCCCGACCTCCTCGAGCCGGCTCTCGGCGGTCTTGCCGTCGAGGCCGGAGGGCGTCAGGTCGACCAGGATCAGGTGGACGTCGGTGCCGCCGGTGAGGACCGGCACCCCGGCCTCCTCGAGCCCGGCCGCCAGCGCCCTCGCATTGGCGATTGTCTGCCGCTGGCGGGCGCGGAACGGCTCGGTCGCCGCGATCCGCAGGGCGACGGCCTTGGCGGCGATCGTGTGCATCAGCGGCCCGCCCTGCTGTCCCGGGAAGATCGCTTTGTCGATCGCCGCTGCGTGTTCCTCGCGGCAGAGGATCATCCCGCTGCGAGGCCCGCACAGCGTCTTGTGGATCGTCGTCGTGACGACGTCGGCGTGAGGAACCGGGCTGGGATGCTCGCCGGCGGCGACCAGCCCCGCGAAGTGGGCCATGTCGACCATCAACTTCGCCCCGACCTTGTCGGCTATCGCACGGAAGGCGGCGAAATCGAGCTGGCGCGGGTAGGCCGACCAGCCGGCGACGATCACCTTCGGCCGGTGCTGCTCGGCGAGCTGCTCGACCTCGGCCATGTCGACCCGCAGGTCGTCGCGGCTGACGTGGTAGGCGACGACCTCGTAGAGCTTGCCGGAGACGTTCAGTTTCATCCCATGGGTCAGGTGGCCGCCGTGGTCGAGGGCCATCCCCATGATCGTGTCGCCCGGTTCGATCAGCGCCATATAGGCGGCGTTGTTGGCCTGGGCGCCCGCATGGGCCTGGACGTTCGCGTGCTCGGCCGCGAACAGCTCCTTGGCGCGGTCGATCGCCAGCTGCTCGGCGACGTCGACCTCCTCGCAGCCGCCGTAGTAGCGGCGTCCCGGGTAGCCCTCGGCGTACTTGTTGGTCAGCACGGATCCGACCGCTTCCAGCACCGCCTGCGGGACGAAGTTCTCCGAGGCGATCATCTCCAGCGTCCCCTGCTGGCGGCGGAGCTCGGCGTCGAGCACGGCCGAGATCTCGGGGTCGACCTCGGAGAGGGGGGCGCTCTGGAAGTTCTCAGGAAGCTCGCTCATGGTCCTCGGCCGACCTTAGCAACGGGTCGGGATAGCCTGCCGGGGGTGGCATTCCGCATCGGACTCCAGGTTGCCGTCGGCGCCGCCGCGATGCTGGCGCTCAGCGCCTCGAGCGGCGGCGCGACGAGCGGCGGCGCGGGGGTGGGCAATCCCTGCGAAGGGCCCGGCTCCGGCCACCTGCTCTGCCCCGACCTTCGGGTCGGGAGGCCCTCCGACCTCTACCTCGAGCACAGCGGGGGGGCCTACGGCCATGGCGGAGGAGCGCTCCTGCACGCAACCAGCGACATCCGCTCCCGCGGACGCGGCCCGATGGAGCTGCGCGGGCGGCGGTACAAGCGCGGCTGGATGCACGCGAACCAGGCGATCTACAGGGCCGGTGGCGGGGTCGAGGTCTTCCGCACCGACGCCCAGCTCCACTTCTACGACGTCGGCGCCTACTGGGGCGGTTCCTACTGGAAGGTCCACGACCCGCTCAGCATGGAGATCTGGTCGCTCGACGAACACGGCAGGCCGCTGCAGCGGGTCCGCAAGGGGCCCAAGGTCTTCTACTGCCTGCGCGACCTCGAGCGGACCAAGCCGATGCGTCGCTCGCCCCCTCACCGGGTCTACCCGGGCTGCAATCAGAACCCGGCCCGCGAGCGGGTCCGCCTCGGCACCTCGGTCGGGTGGTCCGACATCTACCCGTCCGAATACGACCGCCAGTGGGTCAATGTCAGCGGCCTGCGGGGGTGCTTCGCGTTCGTGATGCGGGTCGATCCCCAGAACCTCCTCTATGAGGAAAACGAGCACGACAACCGCTCGCTCCGAATCGTCCGCCTGCCGTTCCACCCCGGTCCCCAGCACTGCTGAGAGCGGATCACCCGAGCGCCGCCTCGACCCGCTCGCCGGCAAGGCCCCCATCGCGGAGGATCGCCCAGGAGCCGTCGACGTCGATCGAGGCGATATCGACGACAGTCGAGGGATAGCCGGTCAGCGCGCCGCCGTCGATCGCGAGATCGACCCCGGCAAGGATCGATTTCGGCAGGTCCTCGAACCGTGACGGCGCCGGCTCGCCGCTGATGTTGGCCGAGGTCTGGAACATCGGGTGCATCACGCCGGCAAGCGGGCCGTCGAGCAGGCGGACGCCGAGGCGGGCGGGGTCTTCGCGGCAGGCGAGCGGATAGCGGTGCCGGGGGTTGTCGAGGACGAGGGTGACCGAGCCCGGGAGCAGGGCCCCGACCGCGTCGCGGGCGCGCGGGCCGAGGTCGGAGACGATCTCGCGCATCGCCAGCGGCGAGAAGTAGAGCACCGCCGAGGGCTTGCCGTCGTCGCGGCCCTTGAGCCTGTAGATGCGGTCGATCGGCGCCGGGTCGACGGGGTCCGAAGCGATCCCGTAGAGGCCGTCGGCGGGATAGATCGCCACGCCGCCCCCGCCCAGGCAGCGCTCGAGCGCGGAGCGCGCAGCCGGCGCCCCGTCGCGCGCGATCGAGACCACCTTCAAGGTTCTCCGGCTCCCCAGACGATCCGCTCGATCCCGGCCAGGTCGGTGCGGCGCTCGATCGCGCCGAAGCCGGCATCGGCCAGCAGGCCGGCGACGGCGTCCGCCTGACCGGCCCCGACCTCCAGCGCGAGCGCAGCGAACGCAGTTGTGCCCGCATAGCGGGACGAACTGCGTTCACTGTCCGCGATCTGGGTGAGGAGGCCACGGATCGCGTCGAGGCCGTCGCGGCCGGCGAGCAGCGCCTTGGGCGGCTCCCACTCCGTTATCTCCGGCTGCAGAGAGCCCCAATCGTCCTCGGGCACGTAGGGGAGGTTGGCGACGACCAGGTCGAAATCCACGCCCTCCGGGACCGTGCCCGGGAGGAACCTGACCCTGGACGCGAGGCCGAGGGCATCGGCGTTGGCGCGCGCGACCTCCAGCGCCGCGGCCGAGGTATCGGTCGCGGTCACCTCGCAGCCGCCCAGCTCGTCGGCGATCGCCAGCGCCACCGCCCCAGAGCCGGTCCCGACGTCGAGCACCGTCGCGGGCTTCAGCTCGAGCGCCAGCTCGACCAGGAGCTCGGTCTCGGGCCGTGGCACCAGCACACGGGGATCGACCGCGAGCTCGATCGAGCGGAATCCGCGCCGACCGAGGACGTAGGCGACCGGCTCGCGGCGCAATCTGCGCCGCACCATCTCGGCGAACGCCCGCGCCGAGTCGGCCGGGATCCCGCGGCCGGGGTCCGCCGCGATCATCGCCCGGTCCCACCCGGTGGCCTCCGCAAGCAGCAGCTCCGCATCGAGCCTCGGGGAATCGACGCCGGCGGCGGCGAGGGCATCGGCGGCGGCCTCGAGCGCCTCCCCCACCCCGCCCGCGGTCCCGGCGGTCGCCATCAGGCGGTCGAGGTCGCGGCCTCGAGTCGCTGCCGCTTCTCCTCGGCGGCCAGCGCCTCGGTGAACTCCGAGAGCTCGCCGGCGAGCACCGCGTCGAGGTTGTGGGAGGTGACCTTGACCCGGTGGTCGGTGACCCTGCCCTGCGGAAAGTTGTAGGTGCGGATCTTCTCCGAGCGCTCACCACTCCCGACCTGGGCCTTGCGCTCGGAGGCGATCTGCGCCTGCTGTTCGGCGAGCTCGCGCTCATACAGGCGCGCCCGCAGGACCCGCATCGCCCGCTCCTTGTTCTGGAGCTGGGACTTCTCGTCCTGCATCGAGACGACGATCCCGGTCGGTTTGTGCGTTATCCGGACCGCCGAGTCGGTCGTGTTGACCGATTGGCCGCCCGGCCCCGAGGAGCGGTAGACGTCTATCTGGAGGTCGGCCCCCTCGATGCTGACCTCCACCTCCTCGACCTCGGGCAGCACCGCCACCGTCGCGGTCGAGGTGTGGATCCGGCCCTGGGACTCGGTCTCCGGCACCCGCTGGACCCGGTGGGTCCCCCCCTCGTACTTGAAGATCGAGTAGGCGCCGTCGCCTTTGACCGAGAACGTCACCTCCTTGAAGCCGCCGACCTCGGCCCCCGACTGCGAGAGGACCTCGGTCGAGAACCCGCGCTCCTCGGCGTAGCGGACGAGCATCTTGTAGAGGTCGCCCGCGAACAGGGCCGCCTCGTCGCCGCCGGTCCCGGCGCGGATCTCGACGATCACGTTCTTGTCGTCGTTGGGGTCGCGCTCGACCATCGCCAGTCGGATCTCCTCTTCGAGGCTCTCGAGCCTTTCCGGTGCCTCCTCGACGACCCGCTGGAGCTCGGGGTCCTCGCCCTCCTCGAGCAGCTCACGGGCGCCCTCGAGGTCGTCCTTCAGCGTCAGGTACTCGGCCGCGAGCGCCTGCGCCGGTTGGAGGTCGCGGTACTCGCGCCCGACCTCGGCGTAGCGCTCCCGGTCCCCGATCACCGCCGGGTCGGCCATTTCCCGCTCCAGCTCGGAGAAACGCTGTCGTATCTGCTCAACAAGCGATTCGATCATCGTCCTCACACCTTAGGCGTAGTCGGGCGGGTGGCAGATGGGGAGGGGTCGAGAACGTACACCTCGCCCGCAGGCCCCTCCCCATCTGACAGGACCCGCCCGCCTGCGCGCTAGGCGACGATCTCGATCGGCGAATCGCCCCTGATTCGCTCGTCGTCCTCTTCCTCGAGCACCTTCTCGAGGGCGGCGATCGCCACCGCGAGCTGGTCCAGGTCGGGCTCGCGGGTCGTCAGGTTCTGCAGCATCAGGCCGGGCCACATCAGCCCCCTGACCCATGCTTTGCGCCTGTTCTTCCCCGCCCACTTGATCACCTCGTAGGAGAGCCCGGCGATCAGCGGGATCCCGAGGATCCGGGAGGCGAGCAGCCAGTACCAGGCGGGAAGCCCGATCGGCGCGAAGACGAAGATCGCGAGCACCATCACGATCAGCAGGAAGCTGGTGCCGCAGCGGGGATGCAGGCGCGAGTAGAGCTTCGCCCGCGCGGGGACGAGCTCGTCTTCGGCCTCATAGCAGGAGATCGTCTTGTGCTCGGCGCCGTGGTACTCGAACACGCGCCGCAGGTCCGGCAGGCGGCTGATGGCGACGATGTAGGCGATGAAGATCGAGGTCCTCAGCAGCCCCTCGATCAGCCAGAAGAGGAAGGCCGAGCCGAGCTGGTCCTTGATCAGGCTCGTCAGCCCGACCGGCACGACGAAGAAGAGGCCGACGGCGAGCGCCAGCGAGAGCGCGATCGTCAGCCCCCAGACCCAACCGCCGATCTCCTCCGGCTCGCCCTCCTCGTCGTCCTCGAGCTGGGCATTGGCGGAGATCGCCAGCGCCCGGAACCCGATCTTCAGCGACTCGCCGAGCGCGACGACGCCCCGGATCACCGGCAGCCGCCAGATCCGGTGCCTCTCCGCCCAGGGGACCAGCGGCTCCGAGGTCAGCTCGATCTGGCTCTCCGGGTTTCGGACCGCGACCGCCCAGGTCGTGATCCCGCGCATCATCACTCCCTCGAGGACCGCCTGGCCCCCGACCGGAGCGTCGCGCTTCGCGACGAGCGCGCCGTCGGGCATGCGCAGCGGGTCGCCGCCGTTGGACGCGACCGCCTCTGCCGTCGGAGAGCCCCCGTCCGGGCTCAACTACCTACCGCCTGGCCTTGGCGTGCTTCGCGGCGCGGCGCTGGAAGCGCTCGACCCGGCCGCCGGTGTCGACCAGCTTCTGCTTGCCGGTGTAGAAGGGGTGGCACTCCGAGCAGAGCTCGACGTGGAGGTCCGACTTGGTCGAGCGGGTGTAGAACTGGTTGCCGCACGAGCAGTGGACGTTGGCAAGGGTGTACTCGGGATGGATATCTGTCTTCATCGCCACCCAAGTCTAGATGACGGCGGGAGCGGCTCGATTCACCGCTGTCGGATTCGCGCGGTGTGCCGATACCTGAGAGATGACGCGCGACGCGATCACCGCCCGCAGCATGCCCGTGCGAGTGCTGCGCGGAAGCCTCGCCCTGCTGCTGCTGGGCGGAACCGTCGTCGTCGCGGCCTACCGCTGGCTCGGCATCGACGCCGGGCTGCAGTTCGCGGTCGGCGGCGTCCTCTACGACGCGATTGTCCTCGGCGCCGGCGTCGCCTGCCTTGTGCGGGCGTCGAGCTACGGGCGCGAACGCGCCGCCTGGACCCTGATCGGGCTCGCGATCCTCTCCTGGGGCGCCGCCGAGGTCTACTGGACCGCGGCGATCGACGGCAACGCCGCCGCCCCCTACCCCTCGCCCGCCGACATCGGCTACCTCGCCTTCTACCCGCTCGCCTACGCCGGGCTCGCGGTCCTGGTCCGGGCCAGGGCCCATCAGCTCAACTGGCGGCTGTGGATGGACGGCGCGATCGCCGCCCTCGGCACCGCCGCGCTCGGCACCGCCTTCGTCTTCGACTTCGTCGCCTCCTCGGCCGAAGGCACGACCCTGCAGGTGGCGACAACTCTCGCCTACCCGCTGGGAGACATCCTGATGGTCGCGATCGTCGTCGGTGTCGTCGCCCTGACCGGCTGGCGCCCCGGCCGCACCTGGGCGCTGCTGCTCGCCGGGCTGACCGCGCTGGTGGTCGCCGACATCGCCTACACGCTGCAGACGACCCGGGAATCGCTGCCCCTCGGCGGCTGGATCGACCCGATCTACCTGATCGCCGCGGCCTGCCTGGGGGCGGTCGTGTGGCAACCGGCGGAAGCGGCGAGGATTTCCCCCCCGACCGAAGGGACCCGCCGTCGCGACCTTGTCACCCCCGCCATATTCGCCGGCGTGATGATCGGGATGATCGTGATGCAGTACTTCAACCCAACCGGGGGTCTCTCGACGATCCTCCGCGCAGCAACGGTGGCCGCCGTCATCGCTCGCCTCGGGATGAGCGACCGTGAGAACAGGAGCCTTCTTGAGCAGGTGCGGACCGACTCGCTGACCGGGCTCGGCAGCCGCGGGCGGGTCCAAGTCGACCTCCCGATCCGGTTCGCGGACGCGACCTCGGAGGCGCCGGTCTCCCTCGTCCTTCTCGACCTCAATGGCTTCAAGCAGTACAACGACAGCTTCGGTCACCCGGCCGGCGACACCCTGCTGATGCGGCTGGGGGTGGCCCTGCGCGCCGCCGTCGGAGCGGATGGGACCGCCTACCGCTTCGGCGGCGACGAGTTCTGCCTGCTCCTCACGGGGCGGCCGGAGCGCTTCGACGAGATCGCGCGAGCGGCGGTCAGGTCGCTCAGCGCGAGCGGGGACGGCTACGAGGTCACCGCCTCCTGGGGCTCGGTCGAGATCCCGAGGGAGGCGATGACCCCCGACGAGGCCCTCGAGCTCGCCGATGTCCGGATGTACGCGGCCAAGGTCGCCCGCCGTGCGTCGATCACCGTCACCGGCCCCGCGGCCGGGCCGGGAGCGATGTCGCCGGCCGCGACCGCCTAATCTCCGATCGACAAGGCCATCCCGTCGAGGAGGTAGGACCGTGCCCGATTCCGATCAGCGCCGCGAGATCGATCTGCCCGCCGGGAGGATCAGGTACCGGGAGGCGGGCGAGGGAAGCCCGGTGGTCTTCGTCCACGGCTTCCTCGTCGACGGCAGACTCTGGGACGGCGTCGTCGACCGCCTCTCCGCCACCCACCGCTGTTTCGCGCCCGACTGGCCGATCGGCGCCCAGCAGATCCCGATGAGGCCCGAGGCCGACCTCAGCCCATACGGGATCGCGGACCTGATCGCGAGCTTCCTCGAGGCCCTCGACCTCCGCGACGTCACGATCGTCGGCAACGACTCGGGCGGCGCGATGTCGCAGGTGCTGGTCACCCGACATCCCGAGCGGATCGCCCGCCTGGTGCTCACCAACTGCGACACCTACGAGAACTTCCCGCCGGGGATCTTCAAGGCGATGCCGAAGGTCGCGGCGCTGCCGGGCGGGATGACGATGCTCTCGGCGCCGTTCCGGATCGGCGCCCTCGCCCGGGCCGCCTTCAGGCCGTTCACCCGGGATCCGCTGCCGGCCGAGCTGATCGAGTCCTGGATGCGCCCGGGGCTCGACAACCCCGGGATCAAGGACGACGTCCGCAAGGTCACGATCGGGATGGACAAGCGATACACGCTCGAGGCGGCGGAGAAGCTGCGCAGCGCCGAGATCCCGATCCTGCTTGCCTGGGCGAAGGAGGACTGGCTGTTCCCGATCGCCGGCGCCGAACGGCTTGCCGGCGACGCCCCGAACGCCCGGATCGTCGAGATCCCCGACGCGAAGGCGTTCGTGCCCGTCGACCAGCCGGTTCGGGTCGCGGAGGAGATAGCGGCCTTTGCCGCCCCCGCATAGCAAAGAAAACGCAAGCTGCGGGGTCTTCCGCGGCACGCCGTTTTTTTCGTCTGACCGAGGATGCATCCTTTGTGACGCCCGCCACTCAAAGGACGGAGAGCCATGTCGGAAGAGATCTTCGACCAGGAGCGCCCCCGCAGCACGATGGCCAGACGCCTCGACGAAGCGTTCGCCGGGTGCGAGGAGTGGACCGCTGCCCCACCCTCGCGGCGACGCACCGAACCTGACCTGGCGCCCTGGCTCGCCGGTCGCTCGCAGATGATCGACCGCGCCGCCGCTGCGCGGCCCCCCGAGCAGCGCGCAGCCTGAGAAGCCTCAGCGACGGAGCGCGACCGCGCGCAGCCCGCGGCGGCGGAGCACGTCGATGATCCGCGGCAGCGCCGTGGCCGTTCGGGCCCAGGAGCCCGGCGCGCTGTAGAAGTCGGAGTCGTGGAGGAGAAGCACGTCCCCGGCCCTCGCTCCAGCCGTCGAGCGGCGCGCGATCGACTCGGCGCTGGCACCGCGATCCCAATCCCTCCCCCACAGCGACCAGAGGACGGGCCGCCAGCCGCGGCCGCGGACGGCCCGCAGCCCGGCGCCGCTGAAGATCCCGTAGGGCGGCCGATAGTCCTGGACCGCCTGGCCGGTCGCCTCCTCGATCGCCGCCCGGCACCGTTCGGCGTCGTCGATCAGCTGTCGAGGGGTCAGCCGCAGCTGGTTGCGGTGGCGGAAGCAGTGCAGCTCGACCCGGTGGCCGGCGGCGACGATCTCCGCCGCCAGCGACGGCCGCGGGACCACCTGCTCGCCGGCCAGGAAGAAAGTCGCCGGCGCGCCGGCCTCGCGCAGCGCCTCGAGCACCGCCGGCGTCCCCTGCGGGTGGGGGCCATCGTCGAAGGTGAGAGCGACGCCGTCGGGATCGTCCTGACGCAGACGGATCCCGAGCGCTCTGCCCAGCGGGGGCACCACCGGGGCCAGCGCCGGTCCCGCGTGGAGCGAGGCGCCGGCCAGGAGCGTGGCGCTTCCCGCGAGCCTCCCGATCAAGGGGCCTGGTGCGCGGCGGGCTTCCTGGCCTGCACGGCCGCCGGGGCCTGCGCGGGGGCGGGCGCCTGCTGAGAGTTTCGCGGGTCTTCGTCCTTGCCGAAGTGGACGCGGCTCTCGATCGGCTTCGCGGCCTTCGCCGCGGCCCGGTAGGGGGTTTCCCAGTCGAGGGCGAGGGCGATCGCGATGACCAGCACGACCGCCACCGCGGTCATCCCCACAGCGGTCGCGGTGCGCTCGGCCCGCACCCTCCATCGCGGCTGCTGGCGGACCCGCCGCCGTGCTTCCAGGACCCGCGCCGAGATCGGCGGCAGCGAGGCGAAGGAGGAGTCCGGTGGGCGCCGCTCGCGGGTGAGGTGACGGAGGATCGACTCCAGCTCGTGCCCCGACCGGGCGACCTCGGCCAGGCCGAAGTGCTCGAACGCGGCATTGTTGGCGCGCAGGTGGCCGGCGGAGAAGCCGTAGGAGACGACCGGGCAGCCGCGGATGTGGGCCTCGAGCACAGTCAGGCCGGCGGTCGAGTGGACCATCGCGTCGGCCGCCGCCATCCAATCGCTCATCTGGTCCGTGAAGCCGATGATCCGGACCTGGCTCTGATCTTCGAACCGCTGCTCGAGCTTCTCGCGCGCCGACTCGTTGCGGCCCGCGATGCAGACGACCAGGGTCTCGCCATCGGACGCCGCCGCCTCGATCGCCCCCTCGAGGTCGCCGATCCCCCAGCCGCCGCCGGAGACCAGGACGAGCCGCGCGTGGGCGGGAATGCCGAGGGCGGCGCGGGCGTCGCCGCGGGTCCTCGGCATCAGGAACTCGGGCGCGATCGGCGGCCGCATCCACTCGACGCTGCCGGGGCCGACCAGCCGCTCGACTTCGGCTATCGACTCGGGGTGGGTGACGAAATGGAGGTCGACTCCGGGATGCGCCCAGTAGCGCAGGCCGGCGAGGTCGGTGATCGCGGACTGGACCGGGACCGGCAGCCGCCGGTTCTCGCGCAGCATCCCGAGCACCGCCGTGACGCCCGGATAGGTCGAGACGATGACGTCTGGCTCGCGCGCCTTGATCAGCCGCAGCAGCCCGCGGGCGCCAAGCCAGTAGGAGATGTGGTGGAAGAGCCACCGGGTCGGCGCGAACTTCGTGATCAGCCAGTACTGGGCGTCGAACAGCCACGGCATCCAGCGGAAGCTGACCCATGAGCCGCCGCGGGCGACGGAGCTGCAGAGCCGCCCCATCGCCTCGAGGCCGTTGGCGACCTCGACCTCCGCCTCGGGGGAGACCTCTTCGATGTCGGCCTTGATCATCCGCGCCGGCAGATCGTGACCCTCGCCGATGTCGGCGGTCAGGATCAGCGCCCGCGGCGGGCGATCCGCGAATCGGTCGGCGTCGGCCCGGACGCCCTCGGTGTTCTCGTTGCCGTTGAGGGACGGCCGCTTGCCCGGAACCGGGTCGGGCGGCCGCGTGCTGCACCGGACCCACTCGACGTAGCTGCGGACGCCGTCGGCAAAGGTCGTCTTCGCCTTCCAGCCCAGCTCATCGAGGGCGCGGCGGCTCGAGATCACCTTGCCCGGGAAGTCGCCCGGCCGCGGCGGGGTGTGGACGATCTCGCAGCCCTCGGTGTTCTCCTGGACACGCTCGGCGATTTCGAGGATCGTCACCACCTCGTCGCCGGAGAGGTTGTATGTCCGCCCGGCGGCCTCCGGGCGCAACCCGGCAACGATCCCCTCGGCGAGATCCTCGACGTAGACGAAGCTGCGGCTCTGGCTGCCGTCGCCGGCGATCGTCAGCGACCTGCCTTCGAGGGCGAGGTCGGTGAACTTGGCGACGACGCCGGCGGCGCGGGCGCGAGGACCGTAGGGGATGCCGAATCGCAGCACCGTCGACTCGAGGTCGAAGAGCTCGGCGTAGCCGGCGCAGTAGTTCTCGCCGGCGAGCTTGGTCGCCGTGTAGAGGTGGCGGGGGGCCGGGATCGGCGTCTCCTCGTCGACATCCTGCTCGATGCAGTCGCTGTAGACCCAGGTCGTCGAGCCGTAGACCACCCGGCCCACCTTGGCGCGGCAGGCCGCCTCGAGGACGTTCCGGGTGCCCCTCGTGTTGATCTCCTCGGCCAGGGCGGGGTCGGCGTGTACGTGGCCGACGTCGGCGACCGCCGCGAGGTGGATCACGGCGTCGCAGTCGCGCATCGAGAGGTCGAGGTTCGGGGGGTCCGTGATGCTCCCGGTGAAGGTCTCGACCTCCGAGGGCGAGTGGTAGGCCGAGGGGCTGAGATCGAAGATCCGGGGGGTGATGCCTTCGCCGAGGAGGCGGTCGACCACATGGGACCCGATGAAGCCGCCGCCACCTGTGACCAGGACTCTCATACAGGAGCCCCATTGTCGCGGCTCGAGGGGCGGTAGTACAGCGGAACGCACCAATGGCTCTGCGCCGCCCACTCGGTGTTGGGGAATTCGCCGCCGCGGCCCATGATCCGGTGGCACGGTTCCTCATAGACGCGCCCGGTGCTCTTCTCGATCTCCTCGAAGACGATGTACTTGTACAGGCCGGAGGTCATCCCCTCGGGTAGTTCGACCCGGTTCGGGTGAAGGGGGTCGAGGTGCGTCCGGGCGTACTCGTTCTTCCAGGCGACGATCTCCTCCATCCGCTCGGTCTGGACCAGTGCCAGCGCCGCCGTGAACTCGCTCATGCGGAAGTTCAGCCCGTCGACCCGGTGCTCGAACTTGCCGTAGTTGCGAAAGGCGCGGGCGAACTCGATCAGGTCGGGATTGGACGAGACGAGGACCCCGCCCTCGCCGCTCGAGATCGTCTTCGTCGCGTAGAGCGAGTAGACCCCGGCGTCGCCGTACGTCCCCGGGCGGCGGCCGCTCCACTCGGCGCCGTGGGCATGGGCGCAGTCCTCGAGCAGGAAGATGTCGTTGGCGGCGCAGTACTCGGCTATCGGCTCCGCGTCGAACGCGATGTGGCCGCCGATGTGGACGAGGATCGCCGCCCGAGGCCGGTGCCGCTCCGCCCGGCGCTCGAAGTCGGCAAAGGACATGCAGAGGTCCTCCCGGTTGCAGTCGACGAACTCGACCTCGGCGCCGGCCCCGACGGCCGCCAGCGGCGACGCCATGAACGTGTTCGACGGGCAGAGCACGGTCTCGCCGCGGACGCCGGCGAACTCGAGCGCGGCAAGGGCCCCGCCGGCCCAGCTCGAGAGGCCGAGGCTGGCGAGCCCGTTCCAATCGGCCCAGCGGCGCTCGAAGGCCTCGAGCTTCTCGCCCTCCGACCATTGCTCGGAGTCCAGGACCTCGGTCCAGAGTTCGAAGAGGCGACCGCGGTCGCGGTGATCGAACCCGATCGCGAACCTGGTCGCGTCAGACCGGGTGTTGTCGACGGGGACCACTGAGGCGCCGCAAGGCTAGCAGCGCAGCCCGTCCCCACCGGTCAACTCTCCCTGTGCGCGGACTCCATCACGGCTCCGACGGCCCTCGAGCCGGCGAGGAGGACGGTGCCGGCGACGGCGACGGCGACGGAGGCCGCCAGCGCCAACCCGCCGAGCGGCGTGTCGCGCCAGGACTCGTTGAACAGCAACGGCGCGAGGGCGACCGGGACGAGCACCTGGACCGCGAACATGACCGGCGCGACCCGGGTCGCCGGGCGCTGCTGGAGGGCGCTCATCTCGCTCAGCAGGGCGAGGCCCTCCGACGCCGCCGCGGTGATCAACCAGCCGGCGCCGGCGAGAATCGCGCCGGCCGCCAGCTGGTCGGTCAGGAGCTTGCTTGCGATCGCCGTCCAGGCATAGCCGCAGCCGGCGCTGAACACCGCGAGGGTGACCGCGGCGCGCCTGTCGCGGACCAGGTAGGGAAGGGCGATCGGGATCGCGAGCAGGGCGAGGGAGATCGCGATCGCGGCGCCTCCGGCGTGCTCGGTCGAGCGCTCCGGCGCGCACAACGCGACCCCGGTGACGCCGGCGACGATCGCCGCGACCGAGGCCAGCTCGCGCGGCCCCGGAGTCTCGCCGAGCCTCCGCACGCCGAGCCACAGCAGCAGGACCAGCCCGCTCGCGATGCAGGGCTGGACCACCGTCAGCGGCGCCAGCAGCAGCGCGGCGATCTCGAGCGGCCACCCGAGGAACCCGATCGCGGTCGCCCCCAGCCAGCGGCCGTTCCGCAGCAGTCGTCCCAGCAGCGAGGGCCGCAGCGAGTGCTCGTCGGGCACCTTGCGCGCCTCGAGCGTCTGCAGCGCGATCGAGGTGTTGTAGAGAAGCGAGGACGCGACTGCAGCGACGATCCCGAGCGCCAACACGCCGGCGACCCTACTGCGCCCCCGCCCGGCGGGTCGGGCTCAGGTCTCCTGGTAGAGGGGGCCGTCGCCGCCCTCGGGCAGGGTCAGCCTGCCGCCCTTGGCGGTGATCGCGCCGCACTGGACGCAGTTGGAGGCGGTGACGTGGACGTCGACCTCGGCCGCCCCGTTCTCGAGCTGCTCGTCGGGGATCTCGTAGACCTGGGCCGGGCACATCGAGACCCAGGTCTGGGCGACCTCGCGCGGGACCCGGGTCTGGATCCGGACGTGGTTCGGCGCGTCGTCGCGGGTCGCGTTGCCCGAGAGGAAGACCGAGTCCAGCTTGTTGAAGGTGACCTCGTTGTCGGGCTTCGGGTACCGCTCGGAAGCGTTGCCGATGAAGACCTCCGGCTCGGCGTTGGCCTCGACCTTCCAGTGCCCCGGAGGGAAGCTTCCTTTGGTCATGACCAGGGCGTTGGCGACGATCCCGCCGACGATCAGCCCCTTCGTCAACGGCTGCTTCATGTTGCGGGACTCGTAGAGGTCCTTCTCGATCTCCGAGCCGCGGATCATTGCGTCGTAGCTTTCGAAGTTGACCGAGTCGATGTCGTTCTTGAGCGAATCGACGATCGCTTCCGCCGCGTACATGCCCGCGTGCATCGCGTAGTGGACGCCGGCGAGCTCGGCGATATTGACCATCCCGGCGTTGTCGCCGGCGACAAGCATGCCGGGCACCGAGAAGCGCTTGGGCAGCGACCAGTAGCCGCCCGAGGGGATCGTCTTCGCGCCCCAGCCGACCCGCTTGCCGCCCTCGATGATCTTGGCGATGAACGGATGCTGCTTGAAGCGCTGCAACTCGTCGTGGACGCTGAAGGTGGCGTCGGTGGTGTCGAGGCCGACGACGAGGCCGAAGCAGACCTTGTCCTCGCCCATCGGGTAGATGAAGCTGCCTCCCGCCTCCTTGTACCTACCGCCCCAACGCAGTGGCCAGCCGAGAGTATGGATGACGCGGTCGAGGGGCTTCGGAACCTCCCAGATCTCCTTCACCCCGAGCTCCCACGCCTGCGGATCCGAGCCCTCGCGCATGCCGAAGTAGTCATAGGCGGCGTAGGTGAGGTGGCCGATCGTCCCCTCGGCGAGCACCGTGGCCTTGGCGACGACGTCGGAGCCGGGCTCGAAGTTGCCGAGCTCTTCCCCGTCCTTGCCGCGGCCGCGGTCGCCGGAGCGGACGCCGCGGACGATCCGGTCCTCTACCAGGAGCTTCGTGGCCGCGGTCTCGGAGAGGATGTAGACGCCCGCCTCTTCGGCTTTCTCGGCGAGGAAGCGGCCCATTTTCGAGACCGACATCGTGTAGGTGCCCTCTTTGCGGAAATTCGGAGGTGGCGGCCCGGCGACTATCCCCACCTTCACCGGGAACGCTTTCTTCGGGGTCAGGAAGTACGTCGCGTCCTCGGTGACCTCCTGGTAAACGGAGGGCCACTCGCCCGGGTCGAGGTCCGGGAACAGCCGGGTCAGCGCCGAGGGGTCGACGTTGGCGCCGGAGAGCAGGTGCGCGCCCGCGACTTTCCCCTTCTCGATCACCGCGACCGGGACTTCGCCCAGCTTCTCGGTCAGCTCCGGCTCGTCCTCGAGCAGCTGCATCAGCTTGACCGCGCAGGCGAGCCCGGCGGGCCCGCCGCCGACGATCGCAACGCCGACCTCGATCCGCTCGTCGGCGGGATCGGTCGGCGGCCCGATCACATCGGCGCTGTCGAACGGCGGCGGGAACTCAGCGGGGGAAACGGCCGGCATCGGCTCCGCTCAACCCCCCTTCTTGGCTTTGATCGCCTCTGTCAGCTTCGGCAGGATCTTGTGAAGATCGCCGACCACGCCGAGGTCCGAGAACTCGAAGATCGGCGCGTTCTGGTCCTTGTTGATCGCGAGGATGTTCTCCGAGTTCTGCATCCCGACCTTGTGCTGGATCGCGCCGGAGATGCCGGCCGCGAGATACAGCTTCGGCGCGACCGTCTTCCCGGTCTGGCCGATCTGGGCGGCGTAGGGGTACCAGCCGGCATCGACAACCGCGCGGGTCGCGGCGACGGCGCCGCCCATCGACTCGGCGAGTTCCTCGGCGAGCTCGAAGCCCTCGGCCGCACCGAGGCCGCGGCCCCCGCCGACGAGGATCTCGGCGTCCTCGATGTTCACGTCTGCGCCGCGCTGCTCGCCGCGCTGCACCATCCTGGCCTTGCTCGACCAGGCGGAGAGCTCGACGTCGACGTCGACAACCTCGGCGCTGCCGTCGCCCTCACTTGCGTCGAACGCGTTGAGGCGGCCGATGATGATCCCCGGCTCGGCGACATAGCCGACGTCGGCGACCTGGGAGTCCTGCAGGATCGGGCGCTCGGCGACGAGCTTGCCGTCGGCGACCTTCACCTTGGTTACCTCCATCGTCACCCCGGCGTTGAGGCGGGCGGTGAGGCCGGCGCCGATCTCGAAGCCGAGCAGGCCGCCTCCGAACAGCGCGTAGCTGAAGCCCTCGTCCTGCATCACCTTCGCCATCGCGTCGACGATCGGCTGGGCGAGGCCCTCGGGAACGCCCTTGGCGCGGTAGACCTTGGCGGCTCCGTACTTGCCGAGGCCCGCGCAGGCGTCGTCGGCGACGTCGCCGACCACCAGCGCGGCGGCGTCGCCGCTACCGAGTGCGCCGGCGAGCCTCGCGGCCTCGGAGATCGCCCCCTGCGAGTTTTTGTTGAAGTTGCCCTCGTCGTCGTGGAGGGCGTAGACCAGAATCCCACCCATCAGATCAGCTTCCTCTCGTCGAGCCAGGCGACGATCTTCTCGACCGTCTCGTTGGTGTCCTCGTCCTCGATGATCTCGCCCGCCTCCTTCGCCGGCGGCGGGTTGAGCGCGAGGACCGCGGTCTTCGAGCCACCCTCGCCGACCATGCCGCCGTCGATCCCGACGTCGCCGTTCGCCTTCGCGTCGAGCTGCTTTTTTTTCGCGCCCATGATCGCTTTCAGGCTCGGGTAGCGCGGCTCGTTGATCGCGTCGCCGACGCTGATCACGGCCGGGAGCTCGACCTCGACGGTGTCGTAGCCGTACTCGGCCTGGCGCTCGCAGCGGAGCTTGCCGTCGGCGACGTCGATCTTGATCACCTGGGTCAGCGATGGCATCTGCAGATGGTCGGCGACGACCGCGCCGATCGTGTAGCACTCGCCGTCGTCCGACTGCTGGCCGAGCAGCACCAGGTCGGGGCTCTCGGACTCGAGCACCTTCGCCAGCGCGTAGCCGGTGGCGCAGACGTCGGATCCGGAGAGGGCGGCGTCGGAGAGGTGGACCGAGCGGTCGGCGCCGAGCGCCACCGCCTTGTGCAGCGCGCGGACCGCGGAATCGGGCCCCATCGTCACCGCGATGACCTCCTCGACCGGGATCGCGCCGCCCTCCTTGATCTGCATGGCGGCCTCGATCGCGTGGGTATCGAAGGGGTTGAGGTTTTTCTCACCGCTGCGATCCAGCCGCATCGTTCCGGGGTCGATGCGCTTCTGGACGGCGGCGTCCGGTACCTCCTTGACCAGGACGCAAATCTTCAAGATCGGACTCCTTGGGATTGTTGACTGACTGGTCAGTCAGTCTATCCATAGATCAGGCGACGAGGGTGTCGACCGTCACTCTTCCGCCGCTTCGTGGCGCTCGCCGGCGCCGGCGCGGATGAACTCGACGATCTCGTCGGTTCCCGCTCCGGGGGTGAATACGGCGGCGACGCCGAGCTTCTTCAGCTCCGGGATGTCCTCGGCGGGGATCGTGCCGCCGACGGTGACGAGGACGTCGTCGACGCCCTGCTCGGCGAGCAGCTCGACGACCCGCGGGACCAGGGTCATGTGGGCGCCGGAGAGGATCGAGAGCCCGACCGCGTCGGCGTCCTCCTGGATCACTGTCTCGGCGATCTGCTCCGGGGTCTGGTGCAGCCCGGTGTAGATCACCTCCATCCCGGCGTCGCGCAGCGCCCTGGCGATGATCTTGGCGCCGCGATCGTGCCCGTCGAGGCCCGGCTTGGCGACGACGACTCTGATCTTGCGGGCTGTGGCTGCCTCCATCCGGGCCGCAAGGTTAGTCGAACAATGAACGGCTCCGAAAACCAAGCAGGTCGGGGGATTGCAGGAAGGGCGACGAGGGAGCGCACCTGTTCGTGCGTGACCCGAGGAGTCCGACTGAAGACCCCGAGATGCGCCGGTTTGCAGGAGACGCGCTAGAAGACTGGAGTCTCCCTATAGGTGCCGAAGACCTCCTGCAGTGCCGCGATCATCTCCCCCTCGGTCGCGCGGGCGCGCGACGCCGCGATGATCGGCGGCATCAGGTTCTCCTCGCCGGCGGCGGCGCGCGCCGCAGGTCCGCCAGCGCGGTCTCGACCGCGGCCGCGTCACGGCCGGCGCGGGTCGCGGCGAGCCGGTCCACCTGCTTGCGTTCGAGCGCCGGGTCGATCCGGAGGATCGGGGTCTCGGCTTCGTCCTCGGCGGCGAAGTCATTGACCCCGACGACGATCCGCCTGCGCTCGTCCAGTTCGCGCTGGTGCGCGAAGGCGGCGTCGGCGATCTCGCGCTGGGGGAAGTTCTGGCGAATCGCCTCGACCATCCCCCCGACCTCGTCGATCCTGGCGAAGTAACCGTAGGCGGCGGCCTCCATCTCGTCGGTCAGCTTCTCGACGAACCAGGAGCCGCCGAGCGGGTCGGGAGTGTTCGGCGCGCCGGACTCGAAGGCGATGATCTGCTGGGTGCGCAGCGCGACCCGCACGGCCTCCTCGGTCGGCAGCGCCAGCGCCTCGTCGAAGGAGTTCGTGTGCAGGGACTGGGTGCCGCCGAGGACCGCAGCGAGGGCCTCGATCGAGGTGCGGACGACGTTGTTGAGCGGCTGCTGGGCGGTCAGCGAGACGCCCGCCGTCTGGGCGTGGAAGCGGAGCCGCATCGACTCCTCGCGCTTGGCGCCGTAGGTGTCGCGCATCTCGCGCGCCCAGATCCGCCGCGCCGCCCGGTACTTGGCGATCTCCTCGAAGAAGTCGATGTGGGCGTTGAAGAAGAACGAGAGGCGGGGGGCGAAGTCGTCGACATCGAGGCCGCGCTCGATCGCCCGCTCGACGTAGGTGAAGCCGTCCTTCAGCGTGAACGCGAGCTCCTGCTGGGCGGTCGACCCCGCCTCGCGGATGTGGTAGCCGGAGATCGAGACCGGGTGCCAGCGCGGCATCCGCTGCGAGCACCACTCGATCATGTCGGTGACGATCCGCAGCGCCGGCTCGATCGGGAAGCACCACTCCTTCTGGGCGATGTACTCCTTGAGGATGTCGGTCTGGATCGTGCCGGCGAGCTTCTCCGGCGCCACGCCCTGCTTCTCGCCGACGAGCACGTAGAAGGCGAGCAGGATCGCAGCCGGGGCGTTGATCGTCATCGAGGTGCTGACGCCGCCGAGCGGGATCCCCTCGAAGAGCTGTTCCATGTCGTCGAGGGTGTCGACCGCGACCCCCTCGCGGCCGACCTCGCCGAGGCTGCGGCCGTGATCGGAGTCGTAGCCCATCAGGGTCGGCATGTCGAACGCGGTCGAGAGGCCGGTCTGGCCGTGGTCGAGCAGGTAGTGGAAGCGCTCGTTGGTCTCCTCGACGGTGCCGAAGCCGGCGAACTGGCGCATCGTCCACAGCCGTCCCCGGTACATCGAGGGGTAGGGGCCGCGGGTGAACGGGAACTCGCCGGGGCGGCCGATCGTCGTCTCGGGGCTGGCCGGAGCGTCCTCGTAGAGAGGCTCGATCGGGTGCCCGGAGAGCGTCGAGAACTCGGTCTCACGCTCCTCGAGTGAGGGCTTCTGGCGCGGCTCGGTCGCCATGGGATTGACAGTGTAGGAGGCCGGTTAGCCTTGACTCGTGCAGGCAGATGCCGTGTTCTCCGGCGGTGGAGTGAAGGGAATCGCCTTCGCCGGGGCGATCGCGGCCGCGGAAAAGGCCGGCTACACCGAGTGGAAGCGTCTCGCAGGAACCTCTGCCGGGGCGATCGCGGCGATGGCGCTCGCCGTCGGCTACGACGCGGCCGGGATGCGGGCGGCGCTGGAGGCGACCGATTACAGCCTGATCGGCGAATCCCCGAACCTGGTCAGGAGGGTCATCAACTTGGTCAGGCGCCGCGGTCTCACCCGCGGGACCGGCCTGACCGAGTGGATCGAGGGTTTGCTGCAGGACGCGCCGGCGCCGGCGCGGACCTTCGGCGAGCTCGACGGCAGGCTCCAGGTCGTCGGCTGCGACCTCGCGCACTCGCGCCTCGTCGTGTTTCCCGAGGACGTCGTCCTCTACGAGGACGAGAGCGGCCGGCCCATGCGTCCCGAGGACTTCCCGATCGCCGAGGCGGTCCGGGTCAGCTCCGGCTATCCGTTTTTCTTCCCACCCCTTGCCCTTCGAGACCGGGTGACGAAGCACGATGCGGTCCTGGTCGACGGCGGCGTCGCCAGCGCCTTTCCGGTCTTCCTCTTCGATCGCCCAGCGCCGCGCCGGCCCACCTGGGGCTTCAGGCTGCACGCGGGGATGGGCGTCGAGCAGCCCTCCCACCGCGAGATCGGCGGCATCGATTGGCCGGTCGAGATGGCGAGGGCGATCCTCGACACTGCGATGAACGCGTTCGACACCCGTGACGTCCTCGGCTTCGGTGATCGGGTCGTCTCGATCCCGACCGGCGACGTCGAAACTCTCGACTTCAATCTCTCCGCCGAGGAGCGCGACTTCCTATTCCGGTCAGGGCAGGAGGCCGGGAACGCATTCTTCGCGGCTCACCCGAGCGGGCGCAACGCCTTCGGCGAGGTCCCGGCCCCGGCGGCCGCAGATTCCTAGCGGCGGGGCGGAAAGCGGCGCGGCGGCGCCTTGCGGCGGGCCGCGATCCGCGACGCGCCGAAGCCGGCGACCGTCGCGAGCGCTGTGACGACGACCGCCACCAGCCGCCGGCCGAGACGCTCGAAGCGCATCAGCTCCCAGCCCTCTTCGCCCGCGATCTCGGCCAGCGCCGGGTCGGGGTTGACGGCGACCGGGTGCCCGACGGCGCGCAGCATCGGCAGGTCGGAGAGCGAGTCCGAGTAGGCGTAGGACCGCTCGAGATCGATCTCGTGCTCGGCCGAGAAGGCCTCCATCGCCTCGACCTTGCCCGGCCCGTAGACGAAGGGCCCATCGAAGCGTCCGGTGAAGGCGCCGTCTCCGTCGACCTCGTAGCGGGTCCCGATTCCGCCGTCCATCCCGAGCACACGGGCGAGGGGCTCGACGACCCCGTTGCCGGCGGCGCTGACTATGAAGGTCGCCCGCCCGGCGTCCTGGTGGCCGTAGACCTCCTCGAGCATCTGCGGATAGACGCGCGGCAGGATCGCCGCCAGCACCTCGGGGTTCATCCGTTCGATCGACCGCACCGGGACGCCCGCGATCACCTCGCGGGCGACACGCAGCACCTCTTTAGTTCGCGCGTCCGTCGTCCCCCGCAGCCGGTAGCGCAGATGCTCCACGGCCCAGCTCATCAGCTGCCTGCGCCCGACGATCCCGTGCCGGGTGGCGACCCTCGCGAACTGCATCCCGCTCGACCCCGCCATCAGGGTCTTGTCGAGATCGAAGAAGGCGGCCGCGCGGGACATCAGTCCCAGGCTAGGAGCCGGCGACCTCGATCACGATCGCGTCGCCCTGGCCGCCGCCGCTGCAGATCGCGGCGACGCCGAGGCCTCCGCCCCGGCGGCCGAGCTCGTGCACAAGGCTGCCGACGATGCGGGCGCCCGAGGCGCCGATCGGGTGGCCTAGGGCGATCGCGCCGCCGTTGACGTTGACCCGGTCCTCGTCGAGCCGCAACATGCGCATCGAGTTGAGGGCGACGGAGGCGAAGGCCTCGTTGATCTCCCAGAGGTCGACGTCCTCCGGCGTCTTGCCGATCTTCTCCAGCGCCTGCATGGAGGCGTTGGCCGGCGTCTTCGCGAGGTAGGGGAAGTCGTCGGCGACCGTCCCGTATGAGAGGACCGTCGCCAGCGGCGTCTTGCCCTCGCGCTCGGCCCACTCCGAGGATGCGACTATCACGGCGCCCGCTCCGTCGTTGACGCCGGGCGCGTTGCCGGCGGTGTGGGTCGCGTCCTCGCCGCCGATCGCGCGCAGCCCGGCGAGCGTCTCGACCGTGGTCTCCGGCCGGATCGCCTCGTCGGCCTCGATCGTGTTCTCGCCCTTGCGGGACTTGACGGTGACGCCGGTGATCTCATCGGCGAGCCGGCCTGCGTCGGTGGCGTCGGCCGCGAGCCGGTGCGAGCGCTCGGCGAAGCGGTCCATGTCGGCGCGGGTGATCTCGAGCTCGTTCGAGACGTCGCTCGCCTCGTTGATCATCTGCTTTTCGGTGAAGGGGTTTGTGAGCCCGTCGTGGACCATCGAGTCGATCATCTCGACGTGGCCCATCCGGTACCCGAAGCGGGCGCCGGGCAGGAGGTGCGGGGCCTGGCTCATCGACTCCATGCCGCCGGTGACGACGACCTCGGTGTCACCGGCGCGGATCGCCATGTCGGCGATGCCGATCGAGCGCATGCCCGAGGCGCAGACCTTGTTGATCGTCTCCGAGGGGACCTCCTTCGGGATCCCGCCCTTGATCTGCGCCTGGCGCGATGGGATCTGGCCCTGGCCGGCCTGGAGGACCTGGCCGAACACGACCTCGTCGACCTGCTCCGGGTCGACCGCGGAGCGCTCCAGCGCCGCCGTGATCGCGTGGCCGCCGAGGTCGGTGGCGTCGAGGGAGGAGAGCGTCCCGCCCATCTTGCCGAACGGGGTGCGCGCGGTACCGAGGATGACTGTGCTGGGCATATCTGGCTGCCTTTCTTACGTGGTTGTGCCGGGTCTCGGCTCGGGTAAGGGCCGCCTGGCCCACTCCCGGGAAAGATAGCGCGAGGACGCGCCGGGCTGCGTGCGCAACCGCATAGACTCGGGCGCGGTGCAGGTGGAATCGAGACAGGCGGAGCCGGCCGAGGTCGAGGCCGACCTACTCGTGCTCGGGCTGCACGAGGACGGGGAGCTACCGGCGGCGCTGGCCGACGCCCCGGGTGCCGCCGACGCGAGGGGCGGCTACCGGAAGCTCGCCCTGTTCCACCCGGAGAAGCCCGCCCGCGCGCTGGTCGTCGGCCTCGGAAAGCACGAGGAGATGGACGCCGAGCGGGCCCGGGTCGCGGCTGCCCTCGCCGCCAAGGAGGCACTCCGGCTGGAGGCGAGGTCGATCGCCTGGCTCCTGCCGGCCTCCGACGACGACGCCGCAACCGCCGAGGGCCTGGTGACCGGCACGATCCTCGGCTCCTACCGCTTCGACCAGTTCCGGACCCCCGACCCCGACGACCCGGCCCCGCCCGAGATCGATTCGCTGACCCTGGTCGGGAGCGCCGACATCGGCGACGCCGCCGAGGCGGCGCGCATCTGCGCCGAGGCCCAGAACCGGGCCCGCGACCTCCAGGGCCTGCCCTCGAACGTCGCGACCCCCTCCTACCTCGGCCGCCGCGCCCGCGAGATCGCCTCCGCCCACCCGACGGTGAGCGCCGACGTGCTCGGCCGCGAGCAGATGATCGAGAAGAAGATGGGCGGCCTGGTCGCGGTAAGCCAGGGGTCGGAGGAGGAGCCGCAGCTGATCGTCCTGCGCTACGAGGGAGGCGGCTCGGGGCCGACGCTGGGCCTGGTCGGAAAGGGCGTCACCTTCGACACCGGCGGGATCTCGCTCAAGCCCTCGGCCGGTATGCAGGACATGAAAATGGACATGTCGGGCGCCGCCGCGGTGCTGCAGGCGGTCGCCGCGATCGCCGAGCTCGAGCTCCCGATCGACGTCATCGCGGTCATACCGTCGACCGAGAACATGCCCTCGGGGACGGCGACGAAGCCCGGCGACATCATCACCCAGTACAACGGCAAGACGGTCGAGGTCAACAACACCGACGCCGAGGGCCGCCTGATCCTCGCCGACGCCCTCGCCTACGCGGTCGAGCTCGGCGCCGAGCGGATCGTCGACCTGGCGACGCTCACCGGCGCCGTCCTGATCGCGCTCGGCTCGACCTACGCGGCGCTGATCTCCAACGACGACGACCTCGCCGCCGAGGTCGACGGCGCCGGCGGCACCACCGGCGAGCTGGTCTGGCGCCTCCCCCTCCACCCCGAGTACAAGGAGATCACGACCGGCCGGGTCGCCGACCTGACCAACGCCTCGGAGAAGCGCAAGGCGGGGACGATCTACGCCGGCTCGTTCCTCGAGGAGTTCGTCGACGGGACCCCCTGGGCCCACGTCGACATCGCCGGCACCGCCTGGGACGTCGGCCGCCCCTACACCGGCGATGCCGCCAGCGGCTACGGAGTCCGCCTGCTGGTCGAGTTGGCGCGCCGACTCGGCGGCTGACTCAGTCGTCAGCCGCCTCGGCGAGGCGCCGCTGCTCGTCGGCGATCACGATGTACTCCTCGACCATCAGCCTGTCCTTGGTCCGGTTCGCGGCGCGCTTCATCGCGATCAAGTGGTCGATCGAAGCGACGCGGACATCGATCCCATCGATCTCCTGGACATTGGCCTCGCGCCGCAGGTCGTCGTAGTCGGAGATGCCAGGGACATATCCGAGGATGTCGAAGCTGCCGTGGGCTGTGACGAACGTGAAATTTGCGCCGGCCTCCAAGGTCGCGGCGTCGGGCGTGAACGGCAGGTTTGAGGGTGCACCGCGCAACGTCACTCCGATTTCCTCCAGCGCCGAGGCCAGCCTCGCCAGATTGGCGCCATCGCGTGAGTAGGCGATGTCGAGGTCATAAGTTGGATAGGCCGAGCCGTGAATCAGACCCGCGATGCCGCCTATGAGTACGAAATCGACTCCGTTCCGTCTCAGGGGGCGCAGCAGGGCGTCGGCGTCGAGCGGGACGTCGATGCCGCTCGGCTCGTCCATCTATGCCGCCGTGGGATTTGGACGAGTCGGGCGGTTGCGGCGCACGAAATCGGCGAACGCCAGCCCCTTCTGCACCCGCCGGGAAGGTGAGATTGCGAGGTTCTCGGCATTCAGCGTCCGATCGATCCCAAAGTCCCGCTCCTCCGCCCCGAGGGTCAGGTCCTCCCCGAGCAGGTAGAGCAGCTCGTGCAGCGTGTCGACCGAGGGCGACACCCGGTCGCGCTCGATCCGTGAGATTGCCGACTGGGTGGTTCCGGCGCGCATCGCGAGGCGCTTCTGGCTCACGCCGTGCCGGCGCCTGGCCTCTTTCAGCAGCTGTCCCGGGCTCTTCACGAGCTAAATATAGCGAATATGTGCTTATTGCGCAAACGCTATATTTCGCCCAGCACCATGCAGGTCGAGGTGCCCGAGGCGAGGACCTTGCCGCTCTCGGCGGAGGTCAGCGTGGCCTCGGCGGTCGCCTGGCGCCGGCCGCGATGGACGACTTTCGCCTCGCAGAGGACGCGGCCCGTGTCGCGCGTGATCGGCCGCAGGTACTTGGTCTCGAGGCCGAGCGAGGTGTAGGCGACCCCGGCCGGCAGGGTCGTGTGGACCGCGCAGCCGAGCGCCGAGTCGAGCAGCGTCGCGGCGTAGCCGCCGTGGACGACGCCGATCGGGTTGTAGTGCTCCTCGCCGGGCTCGCCCTCGAAGACGACGCGGCCCTCCTCGATCTCGATCGGGCGCAGCCTCATCAGGACGGCGATCGGCGGCGGCGGGACCGTCGCCTCGATGACCGCGGTCATGTACTCGAGGCCGCTCATCGTCGCCCCCGCAGCCGCGGTCGGCACCGGGTCCTGCCAGACGATCGTGCGGCTGCGGCTCGAGGTCGGGTCCGCTTCCGCGAACGCCGCGGCCGCCTCGGCGGCCGTCCCTGCGTCTGTCTGCGCCATCAGCGCGGTCGCAGCGTGCGGATCGCGGCTGCGTCGGCCCCGCGACGTGCTGCCGGGTAGTGGAGGTCGGCGGTGATCTCGGCCTGGCTGATCGAGATCCTCGGAGCCTTCGTTGGGTGTCGGTGTCTGTGGGTGCGCGATATCAGCTTCATGGCCGGCCTCCTGTCAGCTCGGACTCGTGTTCTCGCGTGTCATCGGCTGGGTTTCGTAATGCAACCCGGAACATAGACCAGTGAGTTGCTTGAAGCAACCTAATGTGCCAAGATCACAGTCGTGCTCCGCCACGACTATCCCGGCCAGACCTGCTCGATCGCCAAGGCGCTGGAGGTGGTCGGCGAGCGCTGGACGCTGCTGATCGTCCGCGATGTGATGCTCGGGCACCGCCGCTTCGACGAGCTCCAGAAGAGCCTCGGCGTCGCCCGCAACGTCCTCTCGGCGCGGCTCCAGCGGCTGGTCGACGAGGACATCCTCGAGCGCCGCCCATACCAGGAGGGCCCCGAGCGCTACGAATACTTCCTGACCGAGAAGGGCCTCGATCTCTGGCCGGCGCTGATCTCCCTGCTCGGCTGGGGCGACCGGCACACCGACTACCCCGAGGGCCGGCCGATGCTGATCGTCCACAAGGAGTGCGGTGGCCCGGTCAGCGACCGCGGCGTCTGCGCCCGCTGCGGCGAGACCCTCCAGGCGCGCGATGCGAAGGCGCTACCCGGCCCCGGCGTCGGAGCGGTAGCTTTGGCGGGACGGGTCAGCGACCACTAGGAGGGCGAGATATGGCGACGACGGCTGAGGTCCAGGTCCGGGACCGGATCTTCATCGGCGGCGAGTGGGTGGAGCCGGAGGGGTCGGAGACGATCGAGGTGATCAACTCGACCACCGAGGAGGTCATGGGCTCGATCCCCGCCTGCGGCACCGGAGACGCCGACCGTGCCGTGCGCGCCGCCCGCGATGCCTTCGACTCCTGGTCGCAGACCTCGCGCGAGGAGCGCGCCGGCTACCTCGGCGCGATCGCCGCCGGTCTCGGCGAGCGCTCGGAGGAGATCGCGGCGACGATCTCCCAGGAGCTCGGGATGCCGCTCAAACTGAGCGAGATCATCCAGGCGGGCCTGCCGACCGCGCAGTTCGCGGCGATGCCGAGCCTGATGGAGGAAGTCCGCTGGGAGGAGGAGATCGGCAACTCGCGGGTCCTGCGCGAGCCGGCCGGGGTCCTCGGCGCGATCACGCCCTGGAACTACCCCCTGAACCAGATCGCCGCCAAGGTCGCCCCGGCGCTGGCGGCGGGCTGCACGGTCGTCCTCAAGCCGAGCGAGGTCGTCCCCCTCAACGCCTTCATCCTCGCCGAGGTGATCGAGGCCGCCGGACTTCCCGCCGGGGTCTTCAACCTCGTCACCGGCACCGGTCCCGTCGTCGGCGAGGCGATCGCCGGCCACCCCGGGGTCGACATGGTTTCGTTCACCGGCTCGACCCGCGCCGGCCGCCGCGTCTCCGAGCTGGCCTCGGCGACGGTGAAGCCGGTCGCGATGGAGCTCGGCGGCAAGTCCCCGAACGTGATCCTCGACGACGCCGAGCTCGAGCGCGCGATCCCCGACGGGGTCGGCAAGTGCTACCTGAACTCGGGCCAGACCTGCAGCGCCCTGACCCGGATGCTGGTGCCGAGCGGGAAGCTCGCCGAAGCCGAGCAGATCGCCGTCGCCGCCGCCGAGGCCTTCACCCCGGGCGATCCGTTCGAGGAGTCGACACGGCTCGGCCCGCTCGTATCCGAGACCCAGCGCGAGCGGGTCCGCGGCTACATCGAGAAGGGCCAGGGCGAAGGGGCGAAGCTCCTCACCGGCGGCGTCGAGCCGCCCGAGGGGCTCGACCGTGGCTACTTCGTCCGCCCCACGGTCTTCTCCGACGTCGCGCCGGAGATGACGATCGCCCAGGAGGAGATCTTCGGCCCGGTCCTCGCGATCCAGCCCTACGAGGACGAGGACGACGCGATCCGGATCGCCAACGACTCCACCTATGGTCTCGCCGGCGGCGTCTGGTCGGCCGACCAGGACCACGCGATCGCCGTCGCCCGCCGCATCCGTACCGGCCAGATCGAGATCAACGGCGGCGCCTACAACCCGATCGCCCCCTTCGGCGGCTACAAGCAGTCGGGCCACGGCCGCGAGAACGGCCGCTACGCAATCGAGGAGCTGCTGCAGGTGAAGTCCCTCCAGCTGTAGGTGGGAGGTGGGGGGTGTCCGCCTCGCGCTGGGTTTCTCGCCAGTTATGTCTGTGACTACCGACCGAGTGAGTGGGGCGAGAAACAGGACGCCGCCCTTCGGGCGGACACCCCCACCTCCCCCACCGCTCGAGCCGGCACTAGGCTGCCGCGGGTGAACTTCGAGCTGAGCGACGAGCAGCGGCTGCTGCGCGAAACCGTCCGCGACTTCGCCCGCCAGGAGGTCGCGCCGGTCGCCGAGGTGCTCGACCGCGAGAAGCGGTTCCCGTACGAGATCGTCGAGAAGATGGGCGCGCTCGGGCTGATGGGGATCCCATTCCCGCAGGAGTACGGCGGCGGCGGCGCCGACACCCTCACCTATGCGCTGGCGGTCGAAGAGCTCGCCCGGGTCGACTCCTCCGTCTGCATCACGATGGCCGCCCACACCTCCCTCGGGACGATGCCGATCCACCTCTGGGGAACCGACGAGCAGCGCCGCGAGTGGTTGCCGCAGCTCTGCAGCGGCAGGCGCCTGGCCTCCTTCGGGCTGACCGAGCCCGAGGCGGGCTCCGACGCGGGCAACGTCCGCACCACGGCGAAACTCGAGGAGGGCGAATGGGTGATCAACGGCGCCAAGCAGTTCATCACCAATTCGGGGACCGAGATCTCCGGCTGCGTCTCGATCACGGCGGTGACCGGCGGGGCCGACGGGCGGCGCGAGATCTCGAACCTTGTCGTCCCCACCGGCACCCCCGGATACGAGGTTGGCGAGGCCTATCGCAAGATGGGCTGGAACGCCTCCGACACCCGGCCGCTGACCTTCGAGGACTGCCGGGTTCCGGAGTCGAGCCTGCTCGGGCGCCGCGGCGACGGCTTCAAGAACTTCCTCCACATCCTCGACGGCGGCCGGATCGGGGTCGCGGCGATGGGCGTCGGGCTCGCGCAGGGCGCCCTCGACGAGGCCCTCTCCTACGCGAAGGAGCGGGTCGCCTTCGGCCAGCCGATCTCGAAATACCAGGCGATCCAGGCGAAGATCGCCGACCTCTCGGCCCAGATCGAGGCCGCCCGGCTCCTGACCTGGCGGGCGGCGCTCGAGAAGGACGCCGGCGAGTCGTTCACGCTGACCGCCGCCCAGGCGAAGCTCCTGACCGGGCGGCTCGCGGTGCGGGCGACGGAGGAGGCGGTCCAGATCCACGGCGGCTACGGATACATCGAGGAGTACCCGGTCTGCCGCTTCTACCGCGACGCTAAGATCCTCACGATCGGCGAGGGGACCGACGAGGTCCAACAAATGGTGATCGCCCGCCAACTAGGCTGCTGAGCGCCGCTACCATTCCCTGGGAGTCGTGCGTTTTCTGCCAGGGGCATTCAGGGACCATCTCCGCCACAATGTGGTCGGATACATCGCGCTGTTCTGCTTCGTGCTCGGCGGCACCGCGATTGCACTGCCCGGCAGGAACAAGGTCGACACCGGCGACATCAAGAAGAACGCGGTCCGCACCTCCGACATCGCGCCACGGGCGGTGACCGCGGCAAAGATCGCGCCCCGCTCGGTCGACGGGCTGCGGGTGATCGACAACTCGCTCACGGGCGAAGACATCGACGAGTCGACGCTCAACATCAGGCCGGCGCCCTCCTCGATCGGCCCGACCGAGCTCGCCGACCGCCAGCGGCGCCTCGTCTTCACCCCCGCGGCGCTCGACCCTGGTGGCACGGGCGCCCCCGAACTGACCGCCGCGGGAACCTTCCCGGTCCTCGACTACCCGGATGAACCAGGGTTCGCGGCACTCGCCACCGACGTCCCCGGCAGCAGGGTCGAGGGCACCAGGATGACCGTGCACGTCCTCTGGAGCTCGATCGGCACGGGCGCCGTCGCCTGGAACATGACCTACGGCGTCGACGGCCTGGGAGACAGGGTCAACGAAACCGCCACCCCGATCGCGCAGCAGGTTTCGAACGGCACCGACGAGGTCCTCACCGGAGTCAACTTCGAAATCCCCGCCGGCACGATCCAGGATGGACAGCTGCTCGGGGTCAGCATCGAACGCGACGGCAACGACCCCGCCGACACACTGACGGGCAAAGCGCGCCTCTACCTGGTCGAGATCGACTACATGGCGACCGGCTGAGCGGTCACCGAGCCAAACGTCCGGGGGGCGACCTCGGCGGCGCGCCCCGCCCTCGCGCCGATCCCGTAGTGCCCGCAGATCGCGAGCTCATGCTCGCGAAGCAGCGGCCGCGTCGGGTCGACGGTCGGGGCGTCGTGCATCGGCTCGCGCCCGTGCCCGGTCCAGACCCGGCCGGCGGCGCCGGCGCAGTCGCGAAGCGGCACCGGGACGAGGATCAGGCGGCGTCGGCCCAGCAGCCCGCCGCCCTGCTCGAGGGCCGCGATCAGCCAGGCGGGAGCGCCGCTCTCGCTGTCGATGTAGACGGTTTGGACCCGCCCGACGGTGGAGCCCCCGGCCTCGTCGAGCTGCCACCCGACCCAGGAGCGCGCCTCCTCCTGCGAGGGCGGCCCGACCTCGGGGATCGACTCGGTGACGTCAGCCATCGTCCTGCCTCTCGAGCAGCTCCGAGGCGGCGCTGGCGGGGTCGAGCTCGCGCCTGACGACGCGATCGAGCAGCGCCGCCGTCTCGGGGTCCTCGGCGGCGATCGCCTCGAGCCGCCGCCGCATCCGGGAGGAGGCGATGCCCAGCACCTCGTTACGAAGGTTGCGGGCGCGCCGCTCCTCGAGCACGCCGCCGGCCTCGATGAAGGCGCGGTGCTCGTCGATCTTCTCCGCCAGCTCGGCCACCCCCTCCCCTCCCGCCGCCTCGGTGCGGAGGATCGGGACGTTCCAGCCCTCGGGATCGTGCGAGAGCGCGAGGACGCTCCGAACCTCGCGCACCATCGTGTCGGTCATCGGGTGGTCGGCCTTGTTGACGACGATCACGTCGGGGATCTCCATCACCCCCGCCTTCAGCGCCTGGATCGAGTCGCCGGAGCCGGGCATCAGGGCGAGGACGATCGTGTCGGCGTGGTCGACGATGTCGATCTCGGCCTGGCCGACGCCGACCGTCTCGATCAGGACGTCGTCCTTGCCGGCGGCGTCCATCACCAGCGCCACCTGCAGCGCCGCCTCCGAGAGGCCGCCGAGCGCGCCCCGCGATGCCATCGAGCGGATGAAGACACCGGGATCGAGGAAGTGGTCCGAGAGCCGGATCCGGTCGCCCAGCAGGGCGCCGCGCGTGAACGGGCTCGAGGGGTCGATCGAGAGGACCGCGACGTCCCGCTCGGCCTTCCGGAGCTCGGTGGTCAGCGCCCCGATCAGGGTGCTCTTGCCGACCCCTGGCGGGCCGGTGAAGCCGACGATCCTGGCCCTCCCTGTCCGCGGGTAGACCTCGCGGACCAGCTCCCAGCCCGCCGGGTCATCGGACTCGATCAGGGTTATCGCCCGCGCCAGCGCCCGCTTGTCGCCGGCGACGAGGCGCTCGGCGAGAGGGGCGGTCTTGGCGACGTCAGCCACTGTTTCGCCAGTCTAGAGTTCCCGCCGCCGTGATCCGCTCGATCCGCTTCTACGCGCGCAACCGGATGCTGACGCCGAAATACGCGCTGCTCGTCTGGCGCTACCTCTGGCGGCGCTTCCTCACCGGAGCCGGGTGGCGCTGGCGCACGGACGGCCCCGTCTTCTTCGGCAGCGGGCTCGAACTGCAGATCGCCCCCCGCGGCCGGGTCGAGTTCGGGCGCTTCGTCTGGGTCGGCCACGGCAGCAAGATCCGCTGTCACGAGGGCGTCGTCGAGATCGGGTCGAAGACCGTGATCGGCCAGGAGTGCACGATCTCCGCCTACCGGCGGGTGCGGATCGGGGAGCAGTGCGTGATCGCCGACCGCGCGATGTTCATCGACTTCGACCACGGCGTCGTCGAGGTCGAGCGGCCGATTCGCAAGCAGGGGATCTACATGCGCGACGTCGAGGTCGGCTCGAACGTCTGGATCGGCTACGGGGCCTGCGTCCTGCGCGGCGTCCGCGTCGGCGACAACGCGATCGTCGGCACCAACTCGGTGGTGACAAGGGACGTCCCGGCGAACGCGGTCGTCGCCGGGATCCCTGCCCGCGTGATCAGGATGCGCGACGCCCCGCGGGACCTGCGCTGGCCGCACCCGGTCGAGCCCGACCCGGCGGCCGAGACGACGCTTCCGGGTCCGTCCTAGGCGCAGTTAAAGTGGCGGCGTGAAAATGCGCCCCGCGATCCCGGCCGCGATCGTCCTCGCCACGCTCGCGATCGCGGCGCCGGCCGCCGCCCAGGTCACGATCGGCCAGGTCGCGACGAAAGAAGACTTCGGCGTTTGCGGCTACGCCGTCGCGGAGGACGAAATCGTCACCGCGGTCGCCGCGGGGCCCTCCTACGCGGTGCCGCCCCCAGGCGGCGTGATCACGTCGTGGACGACGACCTCCTGGCTCTCGAAACCGAAACAGACGCTCGGGCTGAAGGTCTTCCGCCCCGAAGGCTCCAACACCTTCACGGCGCTGGCCGAGGATGACCACAACCTCACCCCGATGTCGACGAACACCTTCCCCGTCAACATCCCGGTCCAGACGGGCGACCTGATCGGGCTCCACATCCCGAGCAACAAAGAATCCCCCGAAAACAACTGCGAGTTCCATACGGACGAGAACAATCACCATTTCTACAAGTTCGGGTCGGCGCCGATCGGGGTCCCGACGGCATTCGACGGCGAAGAAGACTTCGAAGCCCTGCTCAACGTGTCCGCGACGATCCTGCCGCCGCCGACGATCTCCGGGCTGAGCCCGGCGGAGGGCTCGGTCACCGGCGGCGCCGCCGTAACGATCGCCGGCTCGAACTTCGCCCAGGTCAAGGGCGTCGCCTTCGGCGCGACCCCGGCGGCCGGCTTCTCGGTCGGCTCGGAAGGGCAGATCACGGCGACCGCGCCGGCGAGCAGGACGATCTCCGCGGTGCCGATCGCGGTCACGACGGTGGCCGGCACGGCCAGCTCCGCGCAGACCTTCGCCTACCTGGGCTGCAGCGTCCCGAAGCTGAAGGGCAAGAAGCTGAAGTCCTCGAGGAAGAAGCTGAAGAAAGCAGACTGCAGGACGGGCAGGGTGAAGCGGCGCAAGGGCGCCACCGGGTCCTCCGCCAAGGTGGTCAAGCAGAGCCCGAAACCGGGCGCAATCCTGCCGCCGAGCGCAAAGGTGAAGGTCACCGTCGGCCCCTAGCGACTCCGTCAGGCGGTCCCGCCGACAACCCGGCGAGCTCCGAATAGACGGCCGCGGTCCGCTCGGCGACGTCGCCCCAGTCGAAGCGGCGCAGGTGGTCATAGGCTTCGGCGACCAGCCGCCGCCCGAGCTCGTCGTCACAGAGGACGCGGACCGCGACCTCGGCCAGCGCTTCGGGGTCGCGGGCCCGGAACCGGAGGCCCGCCTCCTCGTGCGGGACCACCTCGCGCAGCCCGCCGGTGTCGGCGACGATGCACGGGCAGCCCGACGCCATCGCCTCCAGCGCGACCAGCCCGAACGGCTCGTAGATCGAGGGGACGACCGTGAGGTCGGAGATCCGGTAGAGCGAGTGCAGGACGTCGTCGCCGATCCAGCCGAGAAAGGACCCGTGCTCCATCAGCCCCAGCTCCTCCGCCTGGCGGTGCAGCTCGTCCTCGTGGGTGCCGGAGCCGGCGACCAGGAAGCGGGTCCCAGGCGCCTCCTCGATCAGGCGCGGCATCGCCTCCAGCGCCAGTTGGAAGCCCTTCTCGTAGACGAGCCGTCCGATCAGCAGGACGAGCTTCTCCTCGGGGGCCGCGAACTCCGAGCGCAGCCTTGTCAGCTCCGCCGGGTCCTGCGGCGGCAGGTCGTCGGGATCGATCCCGTTCGGGATCACGCTGACGCGCTCCTCCTCGACGCCGAAGATGTCGGCGATCTGTTCGCGCATGTACTGCGAGCAGGCGATCACCCGCTCGGCGCGGTTTGCGATCCAGCGCTCGACCTCGTGGATGTATCGCTGCGGGTGCTTTTCGACCCAGCCCTGGTGGCGCCCGTGCTCGGTCGCGTGGATCGTCGTCACCAGCGGTGCCTCGAAGCGCTTCGCGAGGTGGTCGCAGGCGTTGGCGACGAGCCAGTCGTGGCCGTGGACGAGGTCGAACTCGAAGCGGTCCCCGAGCTCGACCCCGCTCGCCAGCATGTCGGAGTTCATTCGCTCGACCCAGGCGACGAACTCGCCGAGGTCGGTCGGGCGCTGCGGCTCGCGGATGCGGTGGACGAAGACGCCGTTCATCCGCTCTTCGGCCGGCGACTCCTCTCCCCCGCGGGTCAGCACGTGAACCTCGACGTCGCGCTCGACCAGTGCCTCGGAGAGCTTGCGGACGTGGCGGGCGAGCCCGCCCTCGATCAGCGGTGGGTACTCCCAGGAGAGGATCAGGACTCGGGTCATCGGACTCGGGTCAGGGCTGAAGGAGCGGTGAGATGCTCAGGTCCGGGGCTAGAGAGCGCATTTGCGGGTCCGTTACAGAGAGGGAGTCTATGGCCTCCAACGCCGCCTCGGCATGGCGCGTCGCCCGCTGGTAGGCGTAGTCGCCGGCCTCGCCGCGTTGGTCCAGGAAAGCCCAGTCGCTGGACTGGACGGCGAGCAGCTCGCGGGCGGCGCGCATGGCCGCCGGCCCTCGAAGGCCGCCCGAGAGCGCCCGCAGCAGCCGCAGCTCGAGCCGCCTTGCGCCCCAGGCCAGATCGGCGACCGGGGGCGAGTCCCATGTGCGCAGGCCCTTTCCCTCGCCCCAGGTCGACGCCTCCAGGGCCGTCTCGACCGGCTCGTGCTCGGCGAGGGCCTCGCTCGCGGTGAGGAGCCTGACCCCGGCGTCGTCGGCGCGCTCGATCACCGCGCCCAGCCAGGCGGCCCCCTCCGACCACCAGTGGCCGAGCAGCTCGGTGTCGATCGCGAAGACCAGCAGGCCCCGCCGCCGGCGCGCCGCCGAGTACTCGCGCAGCCGCTCGGCGGCGGCGGCGAGGAACTCGCCCGCCTGGCGCCGGGTCGCCTCGCGGGCGGCCTCCGGCTCATACGCGCCCCCGGCGACCTTCCAGATCCGGATCCCGCGCAGCGATTTCCCCGCGAACTGGGCATAGGCGGGGTCGGACGGGTAGCCGTCGAGCGACCACAGCCAGCTCACCGCCTCCCAGTCGATCGGCAGCGCCACCGGCCCTGCGGCGGTCCGCACCGGCGCCAGCGCGTCGAGCGGCTCCCGGTGGGCGCTCTGGTCGACGCAGAACCAGCGCACAGCCTGCTCGGCAAGCCGCTCCTCGAGTCCCGGCGCGTAGCCGCACTCCGGCAGCCAGAAGCCGCCGCTCCAGCCGAAGCGCCGCCGGTGCGAACGGACCCCGGAGTCGAGCTGGAGCCGCAGCGCCGCCCGCGTGGCGAGCATCGGCAGCACCGCGTGGGTGGCGGCGGAGGCCGCGAGCTCGACCCGGCCCGAATCCCCCGCTTCGCGGAACGCCCGCAGCGGGTCGCCGCCGACCGCGTCCAGCAGCTCGAGCGCGTGCCGGTAGCGATCGAGCTCGGCCGTGCAGGCCTCGCGGCAATCGGGGGGCACCTGGTCGAGGTCGGCTTCCGCCGCCCCCACCCTGAGATTGACGAGGAACTCCCGCAGCCGCTCCTGTGCGCCTGCGTCCTCGAGCTGGTCGGCGAGGACCGGGGTCACCGTCATCGTCAGCCGCTCGGCCAGCTCCAGCAGCGGCAGGTAGGAGCGGACGACCGCGTCGAACAGCCACTCCTCGCCGAACGGGTAGGTCCCGAAGCCCTCGACGTAGGGCATGTGCGAGTGGAGGACGATCGCCAGGTCGCCGGCGCTCTCGCCCCGGCTCATGCCACCGGCCTGGTCATGCCGAGCAGACGGCTACGAAGTCCAGCGCCCGGTCGAGGTCGCCGTCGCGGAGGGCAAAGTCAGAGGTGGCGATCGCCGGGGTGAAGCGGTGATAGAAGGGCTTGGTCAGGCGAAGGGCCTTGTGAACCGGGTCCCAGCCGAGCCTGATCGCCAGCTCGTGTGCGCGCAACTTGCGGGCGTGAAATAGGCCGATGAGCTCGACGCGGTCGAAGTGCGCCTCGCAGAGCTCGCAGAACTCCTCGGCGCGGTACTCCTTCACGTGCCACGGGTTCTCGGACTTCTCCGCCCCCGGAGGCGCCAGGGTCAGCAGGTTCGGGGTCGAGACGAAGGCAACGCCCCCCTTTCCCAACATCGACTTGAAGTGCTCGAGGATCGCGCCGGGGTCACGCACGTGCTCGATCGTCTGCAGGAAGACGACAGCGTCGCAGGGCTCGGCGAAGCCCTCGACCAGGTCGCGCTCGAAGCGCAGGTTCTCGCGCATGTAACGCAGCCGCGCGTGCTCATGGGCCTCGGGGTTGGCGTCGACGCCGACCACGCTCGCCGCCGAGCCGGCGAGGAGATCGGATCCGTATCCCTCGCCGCAGGCCATGTCGACGACTCGCTTCCCGGAGACACGCCCGGCGATCCACTCATAGACGACCAGGTGGCGCCGGTACCAGTAGTTCTCCTCCGGGACGTCCGGCAGCGTCCGCTCGCCGGTCAGCGGCAGCGGCGGAACCCCCTCGGGTTGGTTGAGCTGGACGTATTCGCGCTCCAACCGAGTGGACGCTATTGCGGTCCCGCGTCGGGTGCGTTGCGCCGGCGTCGCGCTGCGCGCAGCTAGAGTGGCGCGCCATGCCAGCCTCGCCGTCGGCAACGCCGGAGCACATCAGGGACGTCAACGCCCGCTACCACGACGCCGCCGCCGACGAATACGACGCCAAGTGGGGAATCGACTTCGGCGCCACCGGCCAGCGCCAGGTGAAGCTGAAGCTCTCGAAGGCGCTCGCCGGCCTAGGCGGCGAGTGCTTCGGCGACGGGCTCGAGATCGGCTCGGGGACCGGGTACTTCTCGCTCAACCTCCTCCAGCTCGGGATCGTCGAGCGCCTCACCGCGACCGACATCTCCCCGGGGATGCTGGAGCGCCTGGCGGGGACGGCGGAGATGCTCGGAGTCGAGGCGACGACGGTGGCGACGGATGCGGAGGAGCTCCCGTTCGAGGACGCGAGCTTCGACATCGTCTTCGGACACGCGGTCCTCCACCACATCCCCGATGTCGAGCGCGCCTTCTCCGAGTTCCGCCGGGTGCTGCGGCCAGGCGGCGCGATCGTCTTCGCCGGCGAGCCGTCGCGCTACGGCGACCGGCTGGCCGAGGTCCCGAAGCGGGCCGGGATGCTCGCCGCCCCGGCCTGGCGGGCGTTCGTCGGCGCCCGCTCCCGCGACGTCCCCGAGGGCGAGATCTCCCACGACCACTCGCTCGAGGGCGAGGTCGACGTCCACGCCTTCGCCCCGGCCGACCTCCGCCGTCTCCTGCGCGATGGCGGCTTCGAGCAACGGCGGGTCTGCGGCGAGGAGCTCCTCGCCAACGCCTGGGGCTGGGGCCTGCGGACGCTGGAGTCGACGGCGGAGCCCGAATCCGTCTCCTGGAGCTGGCGGCGATTCGCCTTCAACAGCTACATCGCGCTGCAGAAGGTCGACACGCAGCTGCTCGAGCCCCGCCTCCCCGCCGAGCTCTTCTACAACCTGCTCGCCTCCGGCCGCCGCCCGGCCTGAGTCACCACTCGCGGTCGGAGCTTTCGATCCGCTCGATCCCGTCGCGGACCCCCGCGAGCGCCTGCTCGCGAATCCGAAGCTTGGTCGCGCGGTGGGCGTCCCGGTTCAGCTTCTTGAGCTCGGCCGCGGCCTCGAGTGCCGCCGGCATCAGCTCCTCTGCGGCGACCAGGCGGTCGAGGAACCCGGCCCTCACGGCCTCCTCCGGGTCGAGCAACGTCCCGGTCACCGTGCAGCGGTCGAAGTAGGGACGCGCCAGCCGGTGGCGGGCGGCAGCGATCCCGAACCATGGGACGGTGAGGCCGATCGCGACCTCGTTGAGGCCGATCCTGAAGTCGCCGGCGACGCCGATCCGGAGGTCGCAGCTGAGCAGGATGAAGGCTGCCATCGCGATCGCGTTCCCGTTGCAGGCGGCGATCACCGGCGAGGGGAAGGAGAGCAGCCGCTCGGTGAGCCGGCCTCCGGCCCGGAGCATCTCCTGGGGATGCTCGGGCAGCGATTTCAGATCGAAGCCGGCGGAGAGGACCTGCCCGCGCCCGGTGAGAAGGACGATGGCATCGTCGTTCTCAGCCTTGTCGAGTGCTGCCGCGATCTCCCCCAGCATCGCCGGCGAGAGGGCGTTGACCTTGCCGTCGTCGAGGACGATGGACGCGACGCCGTCATCGAGCGAATAGGAGACCAGGCTCAACGCATTGCCTCGCGCTTCATGGCGCGGCGAGCCTATCGCGGGGCGCGCCGGCACGGCGGGCGCGGAACAGCTTGAAACGTGAGTCGAAGCCCTTGAGACGGCGCTCTCCCGCGTAGGAATAGTCATAGCCCTCCCCCACCGCCGCTTTCGTCGCCTCGTCGACGAGGACGCTGCCGGGCCTGGCGACGCCGCTGATCCGGCTCGCCTTGTTGACGGAGCTGCCGTAGTAGTCCCCCGACTGCGCCAGCGCCGGGCCGAACGCGATTCCAGCACGCAGGAACGGGAATTCGTCGCCTTCGCCGGCGGCGGCTTCGATCAGCCGCACCGCGGCGTCGAGCAGCGGCGCCGGCTCGTTCGAGACCATCATCGCCGCGTCGCCGATCATCTTCACCAGCCGCACCGGGGGCGTCGCGACCTCGATCGCCATCTCCTCGAACTTGCCGGCCACCGACCCGAGCTCCTCGGGGGCGATCTCCTCGCCGAGACGGGTGAACTCGACCAGGTCGGCGAAGCAGACGGCGAGGTCGGCGGTGCCCCGGATCTCCCCCGATTCGAGGTCGGCGGCGCCGATCACGTCGCGCCGCACCTGCTCGAGGGTGTGGGCGCGGAGCGCGTAGACGAGGGTCGGCTCGATCAGCGGCATCAGGTGCTCGGCGGCGGCCGCGAAGCGAAGCGCGAGGTCGCGCTCGGTGTCGCCGGGCTGCATCATCGTCCGCACCGTCAGCTCGCGGTTGGCGGCGGCGATCCGCGCCGTCCCGGTCCCGATCGTCCGCGCGACCTGGATGATCCCGTCCTCGGGCAGGCCGGCGTCGAGGAAGGCGCGGACGTGGTGGGCGGTCTCGAGCTCGGCCCCGGTCAGCGAGCGCTCATCGGGGTCGGGGTAGGGGATCCCGAGGGCGGCGGTCGCGCGCTGCAGCAGGTCGAGGTCGACATTCGAGAGCTCGGCGATCTCACGCGCCGAGTAGCGGGGGCCGTCGCCGGCAAGAGCCCGCTCGACCGGGAGCAGGGTCAGGCGCGCGGCGGCGACCGCCTCGCGCAGATCCTCCAGCTCCACCCCTTCGGAGTGCAGACGCTCGAGCAGCTCCAAGCGCGCCTCGCGGGCCTCGCCCTCGACCCCCTCGAGCAGCCCCTCTGCCTCGAAATCGATCTCGGTGCCCGCCCGCTCCGCGCTCATGCAGACGGCAACGCTACCGCCCCGGCGCGGGTCGCCGCCGCCGCTCAACGCACCCGTGACCGGGTCGCGCGCGACCGCCTGGCAGCCGCCGAAGAAGAGGTTGATCCGCGGCCGCCGCAGAACCGGCGTCCCGCCCGCCTCGATCCGCTCCAGCGCCCGCTCGTCGATCCCCGGCTCGGCCTGGACGACGCCCGCCTCGAAGTGCAGCCGCGGCGCCCGCACCGCCTCGCCGGCGGCCATTCCCTCCTCGACCGCGCGGACGATCGTCTGCAGGATCGCCGACCGGATCCGGTTCGAGCCGGCGCTGCCGAGGCCGAGCTCGATCTCCCCGTCCCGCAGAACGACGCTCGGGGCCATCATCGAAGGGACGCGGCGCCCGGGGGCGATCGCGTGGAAGCCGAGCGGGTTGAGATCCTCCTCGCCGAGCATGTTGTTGAGGATCACCCCGGTCCCGGGGACGAGGACGCCGGAGCCGGAGCCGTTCGAGCAGGTGACGCAGGCGCAGGTCCCGTCGCCGTCGAGGACCGAGATGTGTGTGGTCGAGCCGAGCAGGCCACCGGCCGCCAGGTCGAGCGCCGCCGGGTCGAGCAGCCGCTCGCCGAGTCCCGGCCCGTAGAGGTCCGCGGCGAACTCCTCGTCGCGCGCTCTGTTGGCGGCCCCCATCGCGGCCACCAATTGCTCGGGCCCGCTGCGCTCGCCGAGGCGCTCGAGCAGGCCGAGGCAGTAGGCGATCAGGATCCCGCCGGAGGAGGGCGGTGGGTTGGTGAGGACCTCGGTGCCGCGGAACGGAGCCCGGATCGGCTCGCGCTCGATCGCCTCGTAGGAGGCGAGGTCGCCGGCGCCGAGCGTCCCGCCCCGCTCGGAGACGTGGCCGGCGATCGCGCTCGCGACCTCGCCGCCGTAGAAGGGACCCGCCCCCTCGGCGCCGAACCGTTCGAGCTCCTCGGCCAGCTCCGGAAAGCGGAACAGGTCCCCCTCGCGCAGCGGGTTTCCCCCCGGTGCGTAGAGCTCGCGCGTGCCCTCGAGGCGGGCGTGGATCGGGGCGAGGATGTCGAGGATGTAGGCCTGCTCGGCGTTGACCGGCGCCCCCTCGCGCGCGAGCCGGATCCCCGCCGCGGTGAGCTCGGCGAGCGGCATCGATCCGAATCGCTCGATCGCCAGCGCCAGACCGGCCGGGGTGCCCGGGACCCCGCACGAGGCCGGCCCGACGTAGAACGTCTGCACCGTCTCGGCGTCGAAGTGGACAGGCACCGGCACCAGCTCGGCCCCCCGCTCGACCCCGTCGAGGCCAGGGGCCGCGACGAAGAAATCGATCAAATAGGTTCCGACCCCCTCCTCGGCTTCCGCTCCCTCGCGAGAATCAGATTTCGACGTTCGGTCGCTCCCGCGGTCGGAGGAGGTCGGGTGGGCCTTGGCTCCGTGAACCATCATGAAGCCGCCGGCGCCGAAGCCGGTCAGGGGGCTCTCGACCGCGAATGAGGCGAGGACCGAGGCGATGGCTGCGTCGACGGCGTTGCCGCCGGCGCGCAGCACACCGGCGCCCGCCTCGGCGGTCAGTGGATGGCCCGCGGCGACTACCCCGTTCACGGGGCTCGGCTACCCGGGCAGGAACTCTGGTACGTCGAGGGTGCCGAGCTCCTCGCGGCCCGAAGCCCGTCCGCGCCCGCGGCCCTCGTCCTTGGTGCGTCGGATCGTCGGCTCGCCGGTGCGTCGCGGCGGCGCCGCGCGACCGTCGAACCGGGTCGCGACCACGGTCACCCAGACCTGGTCGCTGAGCGCCTCGTCGACGTTGGCGCCGAAGATGATGTTGGCGTCGGGGTGGGCGGCGTCGCCGACCAGCTTCGCCGCCTCGCTCACCTCGACCAGCGAGAGGTCGCTGCCGCCGGTGATCGAGAGCAGGATCGAGCGCGCGCCCTCCATCGAGGTCTCGAGCAGGGGCGAGGAGATCGCTTTTTCAGCCGCCAGCATCGCCCGGCCCTCGCCGCTGCCCATCCCGATCCCGAGCAGCGCCCGGCCGGCCTCGGACATGATCGTCCGCACGTCGGCGAAGTCGAGGTTGATCAGCGCCGGCAGGGTGACGAGGTCGGAGATGCCCTGGACGCCCTGGCGGAGGACGTCGTCGGCGACCTGGAACGCCTCGACCATCGAGGTCTGCTGGTCGAGGACCTCCAGCAGCCGGTCGTTGGGGACGACGATCAGGGTGTCGACCTCGGCCGCGAGCGCCTCGATCCCCTTGCCGGCCTGGTTGCCGCGCCTGCTGCCCTCGAAGCTGAACGGCTTGGTGACGATCCCGACGGTCAGCGCGCCGACCTCGCGCGCGAGGCGGGCGATCACCGGCGCCGCGCCGGTTCCCGTGCCACCACCGGCGCCGGCGGCGACGAAGACCATGTCCGACCCCTTGAGCAGCCGCTTGAGACGGTCCTGCTCGTCGAAGGCCGAGCGATGGCCGAGCTCAGGGTCGGCGCCCGCGCCGAGGCCGCGCGTCTGCGACTCGCCGATGTGGACCGTGACGTCGGCGACGCAGAGCTGCAGCGACTGAAGATCTGTGTTGACGGCCATGAACTCGACCCCGGGGACGCGCGCCTCGACCATCCGGTTGACGGCGTTGACGCCGGCGCCGCCGACGCCGACGACCCGGATCACCGGCTGGTGGGGCTGGCCGCTGCCGAGCGGCTCGTATTCGGGTTCCTCGCGCCCGTAGCGGGGCGCGTCGAGCATCTGCTCCTCGCGCGAGGGCGGTTCCTCGGAGAAGACCCGCTTCAAGCGCTGCGGCGGCGTTTCCGTCGAAGTCTCGCCGTAGGTCTCACGCCTGCCCGCGTCCTCCTCCGAATGCATCAGATTGCGATCGTCGTCGGCCGCGGGCGAACCAACCGCCGCCTCCTCCGCTTCGCGTCCGGGGGCGGCGGGCGCCCCTCCCGCGGGTGGCGCGGATGAGGGCACCTTGCCCGCAGCGTCGTCCCGCGAGGACGAGGTGTCCTCATCGGCGACAGGACCCGCGGGCCTGGGCGCTGGTGCCTCAGGAGGATCAACCGGAGCGTCATCGGCAGTCGAGCGGAAGAGATCGGCGAGGGGACCCTCGCGCATGCTCGCCCGCTTACGCCGACTCATTGGCCAAGACCTCCTTAGCAAGCTCCCGGTAGTAGCTGGCCGCGTTGCCCTCGGGATCGTACTTGAGGACGCTGGCTCCCTTCACGGGCGCCTCGGCGAACTTGATCGCCTTGCGGATTCGGGACTTGAAAACGAGGTCGCCGAAGTTCTCTTCGAGGATTTCGACCGCCTCCTTGGCGTGGACGGTCCGCACGTCGAGCATCGTCGGCAGGATGCCCTCGATCCTCACCTCCGGATTCAGGTTCTCCTGGATCATCTTCAGCGTGTTCTGGAGCTGGACCAGCCCGCGCATCGAGAGATACTCGCACTGGACGGGGACGATCACCTTGGTCGCCGCGGTCAGTGCGTTGATCGTCAGCAGCCCGAGGCTCGGCGGCGTGTCGATGCAGACGAAGTCGTAGTCGGCCGAGACCTCCTTCAGCGCTTTTTCGAGCGAGCGCTCGCGGCCGATCTTGGTGCTCATCGCGATCTCCGCCCCGGCGAGGTCGATCGAGGCGACGGCGATGTCGATCTCCCGGTGCTGGATGATCTCGCTGATCGGCATGTCGTTGACCAGCACGTCGTAGAGGCTCTTCTCGACCTTGTCGGGGTCGATCCCCTGGCTCATCGTCAGGTTGCCCTGCGGGTCGAGGTCGATGCAGAGGACCCGGTAGCCGGTCTCGGCAAAGGCGACGGCGAGGTTCAGCGTCGTCGTCGTCTTCGCGACCCCGCCCTTCTGGTTCGCGAACGCAATCACCTCCGCATGCTTGACACCCACCTCAGGCTCATCGGCCACGGCCACGGCCTCGTGCCTACTCGGCGCAATCAGGTCACGCGGCATCAAGCGTGTGGGCTCGTCGGGGGGCTCCTCCGCGTTTGTCTCTTCCGCCTCTTCCGCGGTTGGCGCGGATGGGTCCGCCTGAGGGGTTTCTCCGGCGGGTGGTGTGGACGGGGGCTCGTCGCCCGCAGCCTGCGAGGACGAGGTGTCCCCGTCCGCGACAGGACCCGCCGGCCGGGGCCTCTCGGGCACGGCCTCTTCGATCTCCTGAAGCTCCTGATCGATCGGGTGCTCCTCGACGACGGTGGTCTCGGTCTGCTTGGACTTTCTGCTGAGGAATCCCATTGCGGCCCTATTCGCATGGCCACCCGTTTTTCCTCCCACACTGCGAAATTGCTAGGAATTGCCCGATCCCTGAACTCCTCGACAAGCGGTTGGTCTTCGTGACCGGCAAGGGGGGCGTCGGCAAGACCACCGTGGCGGTGGCCCTCGGCCTGCGCGCGGCGGCGGAGGGCAAGCGGACGATCGTCTGCGAGGTGGCCGCGCAGGAGAACGCGTCGCGATTCTTCGATCACACCGAGGTCGGCTTCCACGAGGTCAGGATGGAGGAGAACCTTTGGGCGATCTCGATCGACCCCGACGAGTCGATGCGCGAGTACGTGCTGCTCCAGCTCAAGGTCCGCGCGATGCGGGACCTCCTCTTCCGCAGCCGCGTCTTCAACTACCTCGCGGCGGCGACGCCGGGGCTGAAGGAGCTGGTGACGATCGGCAAGATCTGGGAGCTGACCCAACTCGACCGCAAGGTGAAGAGCGGGCGCAAGTACGACCTGGTGATCGTCGATGCCCCCGCCACCGGCCACGGGATCGGATTCCTGCAGACGCCCCGCACCTTCGCCGCGATCGCCAGGGTCGGGCCGATCCACTCCCAGGCCCAGCAGCTGAACCGCCTGATCACCGACCAGGACCACACCGGCACGGCGATCGTCGCCCTGCCCGAGGAGATGCCGGTCAACGAGTCGGCGGCGCTCGAGCAGGACCTGCGCGGCGAGGTGGGGGTCGCGGTCGACCGGATCTATCTCAACGGCCTCTACCCCGAGCGCTTCTCGAAGGAGGAGGCCGAGCGGCTCACCGCGCTCGCCGGGGACTGCGAGGGGATCGAGCGCGCCGCCGCCCGCGCGGCCCTCTCCGAGCACGACCGTGCTCGCTCGCAGCGGGCCCAGCTTGCGCGGCTGCGCCGCCGGGTCGAGACTCCGGTAAGGACTCTGCCGTTTCTGTTTGAGCCCGACCTCGACGTCGAGGCCGCCCGGCAGCTCTCGCGGAGGCTGGGCTGATGCCCGCCGTCGACGAGATCCTCGAGGGAAAGGACATCTGCATCTGCGCCGGCTCCGGCGGGGTCGGCAAGACGACGACCTCGGCGGCGATCGCCCTCGGGATGGCGGCGCGGGGGCTGCGGGTCTGCGTGCTGACGATCGATCCCGCGAAGCGCCTCGCCGACTCGCTCGGGATGAAGGAGCTCGGCAACGAGGCCGAGCGCGTCGACTCGAAGCTGCTCGAGCGCCAGGGGGTCGAGGTGAAGGGCGAGCTGTGGGCGATGATGCTCGACGCGAAGGCGACCTTCGACGAGCTCGTCGCCCGCCAGGCGCCCGACGAGGAGTCCCGCGATCGGGTGCTGGAAAACCGGATCTACCAACAGATCTCCAACGCCCTCGCCGGCTCCCAGGAGTACATGGCGATGGAGAAGCTGTTCGAGCTCCACACCGAGGGTCGCTTCGATCTGCTCGTGCTCGACACGCCCCCGACCCGCAACGCCCTCGACTTCCTCGACGCCCCGAAACGGCTGACCCAGTTCATCGAAGGTCGTTCGCTGCGGGTCTTCATGCGCCCGACCGGGCTCGCGGCCCGGGTCGCCGGCCGCGGGGCCTCCGCCGCGCTCTCGGTCCTGAAGCGGATCGTCGGCTTCGACCTGATCGCCGACCTGGCCGAGTTCTTCAACGCCTTCAGCGGCATGGTCGACGGCTTCCAGGCACGGGCCCGGAGGGTCAACAGCCTGCTCGCCGACTCGCGGACCTGCTTCCTCGTCATCTGCGGTCCGCAGGGCGAGCCCGTCGACGAAGCCGTCTATTTCCACCGCAAGCTTGTCGAGGCAAAGCTGCCGTTCGGCGGGGTGATCGTCAACAAGGTCCACTACCCGGCCGAGCGCCTGCGCGGGGAAGCGACCGACGTCGAGAGCTCGCTGGCGGCGAGGCTGGGCGACGAGGACCTGGCCCACCGGGTCGCCGAGAACTTCGCCGACTACCAGGCGCTGGCCGAGCGCGACGCCCGCAACATCGAGCGCCTGACCAAGGAGCTGCGGACGAGCGCGGTGATCCGCGTCCCCTATCTCGACGAGGACGTCCACGACCTCGGCGGGCTGGCCGAGGTCGACCGCTACCTGTTCGCGACCGGCGAGGAGCGGGTCGCGATCGCCGCCGGCCGCGCCTAGCTTGCGTCGCGGCGGTAGTGGTCGTACTCGAGCTCGCTGACCTGCCAGTCGGCGTCGTCGGGCACCGGGAAGAGGTGGCGGACGGTCGGCGTGTCGATCGGCTCGCGGCCCTGGGCGCGGCTGGCGCCGTGCCACTCGAGCGTGCTGCCCTCGTCGACCTCGACCTCCTCGAGCCAGTTGGTGGCGGTGATCCGAATCTCGTCGTCGACGGGAATCGGCTCCATGATGCGGGTGTCGTCGTCGTAGCTCATTACTTCCTCCTCTGGGTGCGACTCGGGCTGGTCGGCAGGGCCCTCGGCCTCGCCTTCGGCTGCGGGCACATGCGGAACCTCCGATATGTCTGGGAGCTTCGGAGCCTTGGGTGTGGAGACGGAGACGGTGATCTCGGCGTCGCCCTCGGCCAGGCCGAGGGCGATCAGGGACTCGTCGGCGGCGGTGCCGAGATCGGGGTTGATCTCGCCCAGCGCCGCCTCGCGGAGGATCCCGCGGACGCCCTCCTCGATCCAGGCGGCGAGCTCTGGGGTCCCGGCCGCCGGCCCGCCGCGCATCAGCGAGCGCTCGAGCTCGATCGCCGCCTCGATCCGCTCGTGGCAGACCCCCCTCGCGACGGGGTCGTCCTCGATCAGCGCCGCGGCCCGTTTCGGCAGCGAGGCGCCGACAGGGCCCTCGCCCCCCAGCAGCGAGCGAAGCGCCAGCAGGTGGTCGCTCAGGCCGCTCATCGCCGACTCGCGGCCGCAGCCCATCTCGAATCGCTCGACGGACCAGGCCAGCGACCCCTCGGGGTCGGGCCTGACCTCGAGCGCACAGGCGAACTCGGCGAGGCTCTCGGCCTCGCTCTTGGTCAGCCGGTAGCCGCCGGGACGGACCGCGCCGGCGCCGGTCGCGACCCGCTTCCAGGCTCCGCTCCCGGTCTGGGCGAACGCGTGCGGCCCGAGGCCGACGCCGCCCGTCTTGAAGAGCCGCATGACGGTGATCAGCTCGTGCAGCTGGCGCATCGCATCGGTCGCGCTCTCGGCGCCCTCGCCGAGCGCCGCGATCGCAAGGAACTGAGGCTCCCACGCCAGCCGGCCCATTCCCTCGCTCCGCATCGCCTCGGTCGGAGCCTCGATCGCGTCCGCCCGGACCGCCTGCATCCCGTGCGGGAGGTGGAGACGGGGAAGCGCCATCTGCAGGCCGACGATCGGCGCGATCAGGAATTCGGTCTCATCGACGTCGCAGAGCTCGGCGTCGAGCAGCGCCAGGGCGCCGTCGAGCCGGGCGCGGTCGAGCGAGAACTCGGTACAGCCGTCCCAGAGCGAGGCGAAGAAGGTCACGAGCATCCGTGCCGCCCGCTCGGCCGCGTCGACCGGGACCGCCGCCCCCTCCCCCTCCAGGTACGGAGCGGCGACGTCGGCGACCGTGACCGCGTCGAGGGCGGCCTCGAACCCGGGCAGCGAGCGGAGCTCGTCCTCGCGCTGGAGCACGTACTCGGAGGTCAGTGGGCGGTAGCTGTGGAACGGCGACTCGGGGCCGGCCTGCTCGTCGACGTCGAATGGGATCTGGTCGCCGCCGGCGACCAGCGTCGCGTATCGGGTCGCGGCTTCGGCGGCGAGCTGCTTGATCGCCTGGTTGAGGACAGGGTCGCGCACGGTTCACGCTTCCCCTCCCCCACAGGCGCTCCTGCGCCTGCACGACCGCTTGCAGAAAACGCGGGCCCTAGGCGGGTGCGGCGACCGGCGCCTCGGCCTCGTCCATCAGCCAGCGCCGCCCGTAGCGCCGCATGTCCTCGATCAGCGGCGCCAGGGCCTCGCCTTTCTCGGTCAGCGCGTACTCGACCCGCGGCGGGACCTCGGGGAAGGTCCTGCGGACGACGACCCCCTCCTCTTCGAGCGCCCGCAGGCGCAGCGAGAGCGTCCGCGGGCTGATCCCCTCCAGCGAGCGCTCGAGCTCGCAGAAGCGGCTGGTGCCACCGGCGAGGTCACGGATGATGAGGAGCGTCCACTTGCCGCAGACGATGTCGGCGGTGCGGCAGACGGGGCATTGGGAGTTGCTTTCGGCACTCATCTGAGGCGGAGGCGTGGAAGTCGAAAACGCCTCGCTCCAGCGAGTTTAGCGCCAACGCTTCACTTACTGAAGCTTTGGGACACGTCCAGGTACGGCTTGCGCGACGACTTCGACGCCTTCTGCGGTTTCGGCGGGTCGACTTCGACCCACTGGATCTTCGTCACGTTGAGGCGGAAGGTGCGTTCGGGGTTGCCGGTGAGGAGGGAGACGGCGTCGCCGGCCTTGAGGCTGAGCAGGCCGCAGCTCTGGGCGCCGCCGATGCACTGGCCTTCGCCCTGGACCAGGACCACTTCGGAGGAAAGCGCGAAGGTCGCCAGCTTGCCGTCGTCGGAGACGCCGAGGAAGACGGCGACCGGCTTCTTCTCCGGCAGCCTCGTCCCGATCTCGAGTTCTTCGTAGGCCTTCAGCTGTTCGGAGCCGGCGAGCCCGAAGCGGATGTTCGGCCGGAACCCGAAGAAGCGGAGGTTGGGATTTTCGGGGTTGACCGGACCCGAGGTCCCGGGCGGGGATCCGGATTCGGGCGTGGGACGCACGGTGACCGTCCGTCCTCCTTCGTTTTCGACTTCGAAGCTGGACGGTGCGGAGGATTCTTCCGGAGCGGCGGTGCTGGTCGTCGAGGTCGCTTCAGAGCCGCTTCCGCCTTCTCCTTCAGAGCTGCTCGAGCTTGAACCGGTGAATTTCTGCTTGAACGGGTCGGTCGGAGTGCCTTTGAGCCGTTTCTTCGGGACCCGCAGGCCGGGGTTGGCCTCGACCACGGCGAGCGTCGAGCCAGGGGCGTTGGAGGCGCCGGCGGTCGCGCCCGGTTCGCTCGGCGGTGGGACGACTTCTTCGGAGTCGCCGAGCAGCAGCGGCACCGCCGCGATCGCGACGACGACGAGGGCAATCAGCGGCAGCAGCCGGCGCTCGCGCAGGTCGTAGTAGAGATCGGCGATGAAGTCCGGGGCCTTCGCGCCGAGGCCACCGCCACCGCCCTCGCTCTCGCCCTTTGACCGGCGGAACGACGGGAGCTTCAGTTCAGGACCCTTCTTCAGCCAGTTCATTGCGCGGGCCCTCCCGTCGTCGTCGACACAGGCGCGACTTCGGTCGAGCCGCCAGCAACTTCAGGGGCGCCTTCGGCGGAGGCTTCTGCGCCAGGCGGCGTCAGGAACGTCGTGACGGAGAATTCGCCTTCGAGCACCGGGAATTCCCTGTTCGTGTCGCCTTTCAGCGTGAACCCGTTGACCGTCAGCAGGCGACCATCGACGGTCACCGCCTGGTTGTGGGTTTCGACCAGCTGGTCGATGCCGTGGATGAAGTCGGCGATCTGGAAGAAGGTCCCGTTGAACGTGAGGCTGTATGGCATCACCGCGAGGCCGGCGGGGCCGATTTCGGCGCCGAGCGGCATCAGCGAGGCCGCGGCCTCGGTCGGCGTCAGCGGTTCTTCTCCCGCGACCGTTGTGGCGGCGGCTTCGGGTTCGACTTCGATCCCGGCTGCCCCGCCGGTGCTTTCCAGTTTCAGGTTCGAGAACCGGACCTTCGAGCGTTCGGCGATCGCGTTCAGCTGCACCATCAGGGAGGCGGTTTCGTCGTCACCGGGGGTCGCCTTGCCAAGAACGACGAGCTGCTTGTAGTCGTCGGCAAAGCCTTCCTTCGCTTCTTCGCCCGCCTGGACTTCGGATTCATGCTGGGATAGCGAGGCCTGGAGGTTTTCGACTTCGGTGCCGAGCTTCGACGCTTCTTCGCGCTTCGGGCTGAGGACCATCACCCAGAACGCGACGGCGGCGACGGCGATCAGCACACCGACTGCGATCGCCCGGTTCGTCCCTGTCATTGCGAGTTTCATTCGCCGCTCCCGCCCGATTCGGTCGAGGTCGTCTGGCTGGTGCCAGAAGATTCGGTCGATTCGGATTCGCCGCTCGCCGGAGGAGACGTGGTCGGGGCCGGCGCAGCTTCGACTTCGGCTTCGGCGGTCTGGGCGACCGGGGCGGCATCGAAGGCGACCGTGATTTCGAATTTGGCGATGAAGGATTTGGTCCGGCAGTCGGCGGTGCTTGCGTTCGAGGTGCTTTCGCTGGTGACTTCTTCGCTCGTCTTTTTTTCCTCATCGCCGAGTTCGGAGGATTCGAGGCCGACACGGGTGACGCCGTCGATGTCCTTCAGCGCTCTGACGAAGCCCGCGACTGCGTCCTGGCTCGTCGCGCAGCCTTCGAGTTCGAGCGCAGGGCCGGGGATCGATCCACGCAGGGTCCCGCCGCCGCCGCCGGTGTTCGTTTCCCCGGTCGCGCTGGCGCTGAGTTCGACCAGCCAGACGTCGGAGGGAAGGATCAGGGAGAGTTCGCGCATCACCCGTTCCCAGTCGAAGCGGCTGTTGGCGAGGCTTTCGACCGTTTCGACCCTCTGTTCGCTGGTCGTCTGGAAGGTGACGTAGGAGGTCAGCTTTTCCGCTTCGGCGGCGGCGGTCGTGTCTTCGCTGGTGAGCGTCGCGACTTCGCCTTCCCGTTCGGAGACCTTGTTGCCGGTCAGGACCAGGGCGGTAACGCCGGCGAGGACCAGCACCAGCGCGCCGACCAGGATGTAGGCGAGCGGGCCCGACCGCAGCGGCGCCTGAGAGCCTCGGCGTTCATCGGGTGGGATGAGGTTGATCGGTCGCATCTCTACTGCTCCAGGGCGAGGCCGAGGGGTAGGGTCAGCCTCGCGGCCGCCGCCGGGTCGAAGCCTTCGAGCGGGGCCGGCCGGCCGACGGCGATCGGGTAGGGAAGTCCGGCTTCCATCCGAGCGATCAGGCCCGGAATCGCGGCCCCGGGGCCGCAGACGACGATCCGCTGGACCGGGAGCACGCCTTCCTGCGACCCGTAGTAGTCGAGCGAGAGGCGGAGCTCGTCGGCGAGTGCCGTGACCCCTTCTTCGAGGTGGCGGCGGGCGTCGGCGACGATCTGGACGTCGCCCTCGACCTGCTCGACCGGCTGCTCGAGGCCGACGTGGTTGAGCCACTGCGTCGCGTGCTCGGGGCTGAGGCCGTGGGTGGTCCCGAACCTCGAGCTGACCGCCTCGAGGCCTACCGGCGAGACGCGGGCGAAGAGGCAGGCCCTGCCGTGGGCGACGGCGAGGTTCGTGATGTCGCCGAGGTTGCAGTAGAGGACCGTCTCGAACTGGGCCTGGGCCGGCTCACCGGCGGGGGCGATGGCGACTCCGGAGAGGGCGCGGATCATCGCGAAGACCGAGAGGTCGATCCCGATCGGTTCGAGCCCGGCCCTGCGAAGCGGCGTGACGAAGGTGGAGATCATGTCGCGGCGGGCCGCGGCGACGACGACGTCGACCTGGGGGGCGGCCCCCTCCTCGGCCGGGACCCCGCCGACCACCTGGTGCTCGAGCACCGCCTGGTCGAGCGGCATCGGCATCTGCTCCTGGGCCTGGAACTGGATCGCCGCGTCCATCTCCTTCGGGTCCTCGATCGCCGGCAGCCTCAGCGTCCGCACGACGAGCCGCTGATTGCCGATCCCGAGCCGGACCTGCTTCGAGAGCTTGTTCTCGGCGAAGAGGGACTTGAGCGCGTCGGCGAGCAGGTCTGCGTCGAGGACCTCCCCTTCCTGGAAGGCGCCCGGCTCGAGCGGCCCGATCGCCGAGCCGACGACCTCGGTCGCGCCGTTCACCCTCACCTCGGTGGCGGCGATGCTGCCCGCCTCGATGTCGAGGCCGACGACTGGGGCGTTCTTCTTATTTCTGGTCAGCTGGAATTGCATCGGGAGGATCTCTCGGCGCCGGTTGGGCGGGAGCCCTCCCTGAATCGACAGAAAGGCCGCGTACCTTTCGCCCTGCAAGTACCGATTTTTAGGAGAACCTGACCCGAAGGGGGCTCAGAACGCCGTCAGATACCAGTTGACGATCTGTTCGCCGGCGAGCAACCCGACGAGGCCGCCGATCGCGAGGAAGGGGCCGAACGGGATCGCCATCTTGCGCGCAGCCGACCCCTGACGGGCGATCAGCACCAGGCCGACCACCGAGCCGACCAGGAAGGCCGTCAGCAGTGCCGGCGCGATGCAGCGCCCCAGATAGAGACCCATCACCGCCGCCAGCTTGACGTCGCCGAGGCCCATCCCCTTCGGGTAGGCGAGGGCCACCGCGAACAGCAGCCCTCCCGCGGCGGTCGCGGCGATCGCTCGTTCGGGCAGGCTGCCCGGGTCGAGCGCGGCGGCGAGGGCGACCCCGCCGATCGCCGAGACGAGCAGGATCCGGTTCGGGATCAGCCGCAGCTCGAGGTCGGTGAGGGTGACGGCGGCCAGGGTCGCGACCAGCGCCAGGCCGAGGACGAGCTCAGCCGGTTCGTCGTGCAGGACCAGCGCCGTCGCCGCGAACGCCAACCCCGTCGTGATCTCGATCAGCGGATAGCGGGCGGGAATCCGGACCCCGCAGCTGCGACAGCGCCCGCGCAGCAGCAGCCAGGAGACGATCGGGATGTTGTCGTAGGCGGCGATCGTCGTCCCGCAGCTCGAGCAGCGCGAGCGGGGCGCGACGATCGATTCCCCGCGCGGAACCCTGTGGGCGACGACGCTGAGGAAGCTGCCCGACATGGCGCCCCCGAGGAAGGCGAAGACCGTGCCTGTGAGAGTTCCCACCATCTCTCAATGAATCATTCGAAGTTGTAGTCGAGCGTCTCGCGCTGGATCCGCCACGAAGATTTCACCGGTTCGAGGAAGTTCGGCGGCTCCATGTAGCGGAGGCGGTCGTCGTAGGTGTAGTTCTTCAAGTATCCCGTCCCGGGGCTTCCCACCGTCCCGACCGGGCCGCGGAACTCCTGCGAGATCGAGCCGTTGACGGTCAGCGTGCCGAGGCTGGCGCCGCAGTCGTAGTGGTCAACGATGAAGGAGTGGGCGATGGCCAGCAGCGAGGCGTCGATCCGCAGGTTCGTGGTCCCTTCGACGCCGGCCCCCGTTCCGCAGCTGCCGCGCGCGGTCTCGGTCGGATAAGGGTGCCAGATGCGGATGAAGTTGTTCGCAATCAGGCCCAACATCCCCGACCCTTCGCGAATGATGTTGCCGTTGACGATGATGTCGTTGTCGGCCGCGATCGTCAGCCTGCCGCTGTAATTGCCGCTGACGTAGACGTTGCCGCACTTCACTTCTTTTGAGTAGGTCGCCTTGAACGGCGACGAGAGCGACGGGCACGCGGACCATTCTTTTCCTGGTTTGGTGCAGTCACTCGGGGTGCCATTGGCAACATAGACCACACCACTGGCCGGGAACGTTTTGGTCCCGGTGAAGTTGTACGACGTGACCGTCATGTTCGTCCCGCTGAGGACGATCGAGGAGACGCAGGTAAAGGTGTAGGAGGGCCCGGCAATGGTTTTCAGCTGGCCGTTGGTCGGCGGCGGTTCGAGGGTGTCGGCGGTGGTCTTCAGCGGCCCGACGAAGTTCGGTTTGGCGGTGCCGAAGCCTTCGCATTTCCCGTCCCACCAGCCGGGGTCTTTGGCGCTGACCTCGATCGTGTCGGTCGGTCCGCGGCCGAATTTCGGCGTCCCGCAGATCGCGAGTTCATCGTTGGTGTGGAGCGGGCCGCGAATTTCGTCGCCGGTCCTAAATACGATCGGGCTGCAGATGGAATCGCTGCGGCCCTGGCGGCGGTATTTTTTGCATTTCGCGTTCGCTTCGGTCACTTCCGCAGCGGACCCGTAGGTCAGCGGGTCGGCGGTCTCGTAGTTCGTCATGTAGATGAAGTCGAGGAGGCTGGCCCGCTTGTAGGAGGCGACCAGCGATACTTCCTCTTGGCCGACGAAGCCCGTCGAGCGGATTCTGAACGTCCCCACCACCCCGTCAGCTTTCTCGATCATCGATTCGGAGTTGTTCGGGTCACATTTGGCGTACCCTGCCGCCGGCAGCGATTCGATCGCGTATTCGCCGCCGCCCGAGAGCGCTCGCCGATTCGTCGTCACCCCGACCGGGTTCATCGCGTTGGGGGTCGGGACGTTGGTGCACTTGGCCCAGTAGCTGTTGTCGTTGTTGAGGTGGAACGAGAAGTCGGCGATCCCCGCCTGGGCGGCGGCAAAGGCCTGCTTGCGGTTGAGGTCGCGCTGGGTCAGGTTGATGTCGCCCCTGGTCGCGGCGAGCGCTGCCGCGGAGAGGACCGAGAGCAGCGCGACGGCGCCGATCGCGGCGATCATCGTGTAGCCGTCCTCGCCGTTCTTGAGGCGGCGCAGTCGCGCCCGGATATGGCAGGCGATCAGACGCATGGCATGTTCACCTGTGCGGTGTCCTCGGTGGCGGGTTCGATCCGCAACGTCGCCGAGTCGGTCAGGGCGACCCGCGATTCCGGCGCGCTGGGGCCGCTTTCCGGAGGATCGATCGTGAAGGCGACGTCGACCCTGACCGTACGGCTGGCGTCGGTTTTGCTCAACGGCGTTGTCAGCTGAACCGTTTCGATCACCCCGTCTTTGTTCGCGTCTTCATACGCGTAGTAACGAAAGACCGGCACGACCTGCGGCGGTTCTCCCACCGCCGCCGGGCCGACGCCTTCGAGGATCTTCGTCGTCCCACTGGGGGTCGAGGCAAAGGTCCATTCCGGCGGTTCACCACCGGTCGGCGCGTAGACCGTTTCGGTGAGCGCCGTGCCGCTGAGGCCGATCACGTAACGGTTCGGCGTCATGATCGCCGCCGAGCCGGCTTTGGAAAGGAGGATGAGCGTGTTGTCATCGCTGCCTTCCCTGACGGGGGTCATCAGCGGGGCGACGCATGAGGCGTGAAGTCGGTCGAGGATCTTGTTCATCGCCGGCCGTCCGCGCTGGTCGGCGGCGACCCGTTCGGCGGTCCGGTCCTGGTTCTTGACGGCGACCTGGACCAGCATCAGGATCGACCCGAGGACGATCAGCGAGGTCATCATCCCGACCAGCATCTCGACCAACGTGAAACCCTTCTCGTCTCTGATCAAGGTGCGCATTTCGAGCTCCCGCTGGTTCCGCTGCCTTCGAGGAAGAGGTTGAGAGACTGCCCGCCGGGGATGTCGGTTACATTTTTTGGAACGTTGACTTTGGCTTCTTCCTTGCTGCGGCGGTTGTTGTTGTTGGCGGCTTTTCCGAAAGCGCAGACGGTGTATCCGTTGACGGTCGAACTCGACGTGTCGTCCTGGCTGAACGGAAGAGCGATGTTGAGGACGCCAAGAGCCGCGCCCGTCGTGCCAGTCGTTCCCTTCAGCGCCGGGAGCCCGGCCGACGGGCAGTTCGTGTCGTGGATGACGACTTCAGCCCCTGAGGCTTTTTCCGAGGAGGTCGTGCTGCCGCGGTAGACCGTCAACCTCAGCACTGGCAATTCCAGGGTGACCGTCGGTTCTCCGTGAGGCAGGACTTCGACCTGGGAAACGGCCGCCGAGGGAGTTTTGCCTTCAGGATCGGGATTGTTGTCTTCGCAGGCTCCGGCGTAGACCGTGTATCCGTCGTGGAACGGGAACAGGCTCGTCGCTTCGATTTTGGGGAACCACGGCTGCGGCAAGGGGGACAAATTCGGGGCCGTCCCGCCATAGGTCGGCAGTTCAGTGACCGTTTTGAATGCCCGGGTTTCGGTCATCTTGGTGTTGAAGAGGGTGATCGCCTTCGCGCCGGCTTCTTTCTGTTCCGCGGTGGGGCTTTCGAACCGAGCGACGAATTTCGCGAACAGCTTGCCCGGTTCGTCGTATTCCAGGATCAGTGGGGTTGTTGCCTCGGGGACGACGTTCACCAACTTCGTAACCGTCCCCCCTTCGACGCCGTCTGGGTCGACCATCCCTGCCGGAACCGTCGCACTCACTTCGTATTCACCCTCGTGCAGGTTGCCGAAGACAGCGCACCCGTTTTCGCCGGTTTCGCGGCTGAACGGGGTGGGGCCGGTGCCGGAGATCGGGATTCCTGGGAATCAATTCTTCTTTCGCGTTCTGCACCTGAACGATCAGGGCGCCGGCTTCGGCTCTGGCGGTGCTGTTCGGCGGCGCGACGAGGCTGGTCTCCTGCACAGGGGGACGTGTCCCGATCCCGGGCCAGGTCACCGTCGAGCGGATCCGGATGTAGTCGGCGGAGGCTTCTTTCTCGTCGCAGGTGTCGGTCCCGGTTTTGGCGTTGATGAACTGGGCGTCCGAATTGACCGTGTAGTTGGTCCCTTCGAGCGCTACGGCTTTCGTTTCGCTCAGGGTCGGCGAGAGCTGGGAGATCCTCATCGTCCTCATCCGCGCGATATCGGCCTGGGCGAGCCCGTGGGCCTGAGCCTGGTGGCGCTCCTGGGCAGTGGAGTGCTCGGCAGCGGTGAACGCGGTGAAGACGCCGATCGCCGCGATCGTGATCATCATCGCGCTGACCATCACTTCGATCAGGACGTTGCCGTCCTCACCGGAAGCCGGCACTCTGCGCACTTGGTTTGGCAGGTACTTACTTTTCATCTAACTGGTGAGGACGAGTTCGGGTCGAACGTCTATCGGCGGTCCGTCCGCCCGCCTAAAGCCAGAATTCGGTACTGGACGGGTGGGTGGACGAGTGTGCGGTAACCGAACTGCGACGGGCGGGCCCGAGGGCCCGCCCGTCGCCAGTGCTGGTCGCTCCTTCATGCAGGAGCAAGGGGTCAGGAGCTAGTCGCTCCAGACTCCACCGGTCGGGCAGCCGCCTTCTCCACCCGTCTTCGCAGGTGTACGAGACGTCGCCATTCGCGTTACGAGTGATCGTGAACGTGTTGCCGTCTTCGCCGACGTGGCGGTCACCGCGTATCCGGTGCCACCACCGCTCGGCGCGGCTTCGCTCAGGTAGGTCGAGCTTTCCGCTTCGGTGGTCGCGATCGTGTCCTCGACCCCTTTCAGGTTCGCGGGGCTGACTTCAGCGTACGAACCACCGTCGTCGGTCGAGAGGGTCTCGGCCGCCGTCTCGGCGGAACGAGCCATCGCCTTGGCACCAGCGTCGTTCGCCTTGTCTTTCTGGCTGAAGAACGCCGGAATGGCAATGGCGGCGAGGATGCCGAGGATGAGCATGACGACCAGAAGCTCGATCAGGGTGAACCCTGACTCGCTGTCGCCACTGAGCCGGGCGCCAACCTTGGCCCGGAGATTCTGGAGAAACATCAGGTACCTCCTATGGTTCCTGTACTTGGTTTCGCCGTTGCCTCGTGGTAGCCACTGGTAGGCGCTGGCAGTTGCTTGACAGGGCCGTCATCGGTACCGCTCCGGGATTCCTAAATCCTCGAAATTAGGCTTACGTCAGCCGAAAACTGGACCGGTGCGAAGGCTGCCGGGTAATGCGGATCGCCCCCGGCGAGAAGGTCCTAGTACCAACGGCCAGCGGAGGTGTGCTAGTTGCCGATCTTGTCGTAGATGCTGAACATCGGCAGGTACATCGAGATCACGATGAAGCCGACCACGGCGCCGACGAAGGCGATCATGATCGGCTCGATCAGCGCGGTCAGCGCCTTCACCTTGGCGTCGACCTCGGTCTCGTAGAAGTCGGCGACTTTGCTCAGCATCGTCTCGAGCTGCCCGGTTTCCTCGCCGACGGCGACCATGTGGCCGACCATCGGCGGGAAGATCGGGTTGCGCTCGATCGGGCCGGCGAGCGAGCCGCCGCGCTTGGCGGTCGCGTAGACCTCCTCCATCGACTGTTCGATGACGACGTTGCCGGCGGTTTCCCCGGTCAGTTTGATCGATTGCAGCATCGGCACGCCGGCCGAGACCGAGCCGGCAAAGGTCCGCGACCAGCGCGCCAGCGCGACCTTCTGGATCACGTCGCCGATCTTGAACGGGATGCGGAGTTTGAACCGGTCCCACATCGCTTTGCCGGTTTCGGTCCGCTTGAAGCGGAAGAACCCGACGGCGAGGAGGATGATCGCCGGGAGGAGGATGAACCAGTAGCCGGTGATCACTTCGGAGGCCGTGACCGAGATCTGGGTCGGCAGCGGCAGCGCCGAGCTGGCTTCGTTGTTTTCTTCGGCGAGTTCTTTGAAGATCGTCGCGAAGACCGGGATGATGAAGGCGACGACGGCCAGCAGCACCACGGTCGCGACGGCGAAGACGAACGATGGGTACATCAGCGCCGATTTGACCTGGCGCTTGAGGGCGTCGGCTTTCTCGACCTGGTTCGCGATCTGGTCGAGAACCGTTTCGAGCCGCCCCGACTGCTCGCCGGAGCGGACCATCGCCCGGTAGAGCTTGTCGAATACATCGGGGTGGCGGGCCATCCCCTGCTCGAGGGTGCTGCCGGCCTCGACGTCGGCGCGGAGGCCCGCGGCCGCCTCGCGGATCTTGTCATCCTGCGTCTGTTCTTCGAGCGTCGCCAGGGTGCGGAGCATCGGCATCCCCGACGCCACGAGGGTCGCAAACTGGCGCGAGAAGACCGCGAGCTCGCGGGTGTCGACCTTCTTGAACCGCTTGAAGTAGTCCTCGACCGCGATCGGGGACTTTTTCTCGGCGACGTCGATGACGATCAGGCCGCGCGAGCGGAGCTGCTCGGTGACCTGTGCCTTGGTTTCCGCCTGGAGCTCGCCCGAAGAGGCGAGCCCCGCGACGTCCATCGCGCGGAAGGCGAATGTCGTGGCGGCGGCGGCCATGCGCTACTGCTCCGGCGCGGGCGGCGGAGACGGAGGAGGCACCGAGGTCTGTTGGAACGCAGGCACCGCTGGCTCGGCCGGGGGCGCAATCGAGGGCGGCTCGGAGTTGATCGGCGGCAGCGGCGAGGCCGGAGGCACCGGTGGCGCCGGAGCCGCCGGTTGGGCCGGAGGCGCGGCGACGGGGGGCACGGGTGGCGGCGTAACCGAGGCGGGCTGCTCGGGCGCCTCTTCGGCCAGTGGCTCGAGGTCCTCGGCGATCGGTTCCGACTCCTCGGCCGCGGGCTCGAGGTCCTCAACCTCGACTTCGACCTCCTCCTGGGCCTCGACGGTGGGAGGCGGAGGAGGAGAGGCGACCGAAACCGCATCCGGTGCGGGTGCAGGCGGGGGCGCCGAGCCTTCTGGCTCGGGTGACAGCGGGACCTTCTCCTGTTGCGGCGCAGGCGGGGGCGTCGAGTTCTCCTCCTCGTTCGGCGCGGGCGGCGGCGGCGAACTCGCCGCGGGGGGAGGCGGAGGCGGGGCGCCGTTGGAGGCGGTCGGAGGCGGGGCCGAGCGTGCGGGCGGGGGAGGCGGCGCCCCCACGCCCTTTGGCTTCTCGGCGGAGTCGGCGCCGGGCGTCACCGCCGGCGTGGCGCCGAGCAGTCGTTTGAGCTCCTCCGGGACCGCGGAGCGCTGCTCGGCGAGCGAGCGCGAGATTTTGCCTTCGCGGACGAGGCGGACGAGGTCCGCGTCCATCGTCTGCATCCCGACCGCGCCCGAGGTCTGCAGCGCGGCGTAGATCTGGTGGGTCTTGCCCTCGCGGATCAGGTTGCGGACGGCGGGCGTCGGCACCAGGACCTCGCAGGCGACCGTGCGCCCCATCCCGTCGATCGTCGGCAGCAGCTGCTGGGTGACGATCCCCTGCAGAGCGATCGAGAGCTGCGAGCGGACCTGGCCCTGCTGCTGGGGCGGGAAGACGTCGATGATCCGGTCGACCGTCTGCGCCGTCGACTGGGTGTGCAGGGTCGCGAACACGAGGTGCCCAGTCTCGGCGGCGGTCAGCGCCGTCGCCATCGTCTCGAGGTCGCGCATCTCGCCGACGAGGATCACGTCGGGGTCCTCTCGAAGGGCAGCGCGGAGCCCGAGCGCGAAGTCCGGGGCGTCGGAGCCGACCTCGCGCTGGTTGACGATCGACCTTTTGTGGTCGTGCAGGAACTCGATCGGGTCCTCGATCGTGAGGATGTGGTCCGGCCGGCCGGAGTTGATGACGTCGATCATCGCCGCCAGCGTCGTGCTCTTGCCGGAGCCGGTCGGGCCGGTGACGAGGACGAACCCGCGCGGTTTCTGGGTCAGCTCGCGGAGGACCTGCGGGACGCCGAGCGAGTCGAGGTCGGGGATCTCCTGTGGAACGAGCCTGAAGGCGGCGCTGACCGAGCCGCGCTGGAAGAAGCAGTTGACGCGGAAGCGGGCGACGCCGGGGATCGCGTAGGCGAAGTCGAGCTGTTTGTTGTTCTCGAACCTTTTCCGCTGGTCCTCGTTGAGGATCCCGTAGACGACCTCGCGGGTCTGCTGGCTGGAGAGCACGGGGAAGCCCTCCATGTGGGCGATCTTCCCCTTTTCGCGGATCGCCGGCGGAACTCCCGGTGTGATGTGCACGTCGGAGGCCCTCGCCTCGACCATCCGCCGCAGCACCTCTGCGAAATCGAAGTCCATGGCTACCTTGATCGACCGCTCGGCCAGAACCTCGATACTCGAAAACAGGTAATCCGGGTCAGGTGGTGACCCGGATCACCTCCTCGAGGCTCGTCTGCCCCGCGCGAACCTTGGTGAAGCCGTCCTCGCGGAGGGTCCTCATCCCCTCCTCGCGGGCGACGTTGGCGATTTCGGCCTCGGAGGCGCCGGAGACGACCATTTCCTTGATCCGCTCGCTCAGGACCATCACCGAGTAGAGGCCGACCCGCCCTTTGTAGCCGTTGTGGCTACAGCGCGGGCAGCCGACGGGCTCGTAGGCCTCGACCTCGACGCCGACGCGAATCCCGGCTTCGGCCATCGCTTCCGGCGGGATCATCACCCGTTTCTTGCAGTGGCTGCAGAGCTTGCGCGCCAGGCGCTGGGCGACGACGCAATCGACCGCCGAGGAGATCAGGAAGGCCTCGATCCCCATCTTCGTCAGCCGCGTGATCGCGCCGGGGGCGTCGTTGGTGTGCAGGGTGCTGAGCAGCATGTGACCCGTGAGCGAGGCCTCGACCGCGATCCGCGCGGTCTCGCCGTCGCGGATCTCGCCGACCATCACGATGTCCGGGTCGGCGCGGAGCATCGACCGCAGCCCGGTGGCGAAGTCGAGGCCGGCTTTGCGGTTGACGTTGATCTGGCTGATGCCCTGCACCTGATACTCGACCGGGTCCTCGATCGTGATGATGTTTTTCTCGACCTGGTTCAGCTGTTTGAGCGCCGCATAGAGCGTGGTGCTCTTCCCCGAGCCGGTCGGGCCGGTGACGAGAACGGCCCCGTAGGCCTGGCTGAAAGCCTCCTGGAACCGCTCCAGGGCGGTCCCGTCCATCCCGAGGTCGTCGAGGGTGCGGTTGGCGTTTTCTTTGTCGAGGATGCGGATCGTCGCCCCCTCGCCCTTCTGGGTCGGAAGGGTGGTGACGCGGAGATCGACCTTGTGGTCGTCGACCGTGACGCTGACCCGGCCGTCCTGCGGCACGCGCTTCTCGGCGATGTTGAGGTCGCTCATGATCTTCACCCGCGAGATCACCGCGGTGATCATCCGCTTCGGGACGTGGGCCGCCTCGCGGAGGACTCCGTCGACCCGGAACCTGACCCTCATTTCCCCTTCGTCGGCTTCGAAGTGGACGTCGGAGGCGCCTTCCCCCACCGCCTGGCCCAGGATGCTGTAGACGAGCTTGACGACCGGCGCGTCGTCGGCGCCGATTTCGGAGTCCCCTTCCCCTTCGAGGAGGTCGGCGTCTTCGGCAGCCTCCTCCTCGCCCTCGACTATCGCCTCGCTGACCGCGCTCTGGAGGGTGTTGAGCCGGCCCATCAGGGCCTCGATGTCTTCGGCCGAGGCAACCGCCGCGCGGCAGTCCAGGCCGGTCGCGATCTTGATGTCGTCGACGGCGAGCAGGTTCGTCGGGTCGGCCATCGCGACCAGGAGCGTCTCGTTGTCGACGAAGCCCACCGGGATCGCGTTGTAGCGACGGGCGGTGGTGACCGAGATCAGATTGGCCGCGGCCATGTCGACCTTGTAGGCCGAGAGGTCGACGTGATCGAGCCCGTAGCGCTCGGCGACGGCGCGCGAGAGCTGCTCGGGGTTGATCGCCCCCTGCTCGAGCAGGAGCTGCTCCGGGGGCCTGCCGGCGGTCCGGGCGGCTTCGATCGCCTGCTTGACCACCTCGTCACCGACGTAGCCGAGTTCGACGAGGACGTCGGTGACGAACGCGGCGGAGTGGACCCGGGTTTTCGGCTCGGTGATCCCGAGCGTCCGATCGACCTCCTCGACCTCCTCCTCCTCGATCGGGGAGAAGTCCGGCTTGGAGTCCGGCGGCTCGAGCGGCGGCTCGGTCGCGGCGGCGACTCCCTCCGCCTCGTCGCCTCCGACCTCCTCGGCCGGAGTCCTGGCGAGCGACCTGTCCTCTACCCCGATCTCCTCGGCCGCGGGGGGCGACTCGACTCCCTCGGGGGGCGACTCGACCTCCTCCGGACCGGCGGCGTCGCTCGTGTCCGGGACCGGTCGCAGATGGGGCAAGTAGTCCCGCTGCTCCATCTGCCTATGGGTGATAGTCGAGAGTGTGTCCTTCGTATTCAGCGTCGACTACCGCCTGAACGATGCTCTCGGGGCTCGCGAAGCCGTAGTTGATTGAAGCGACCGGGAGGTCGCCCTTGAGATTCTTGGGACGGACGACGACGAGCGCCGGCACCCGATCGAGCGAGACCCCCTCGGCGATCGAGGCGTAGCGCGCAATCTGGCTGGCGGGGACGACGATGGTCTCGACGTGGGGCATGGAATGGAGGCGGGTCGTCGCCTTCTCGACCATCCGGTCGTCGATCCCGCCGTTGCGGACGAAGAGGAGGACCAGGGTCTTGTTGTCGTGGTAGGCGGCGAGGACCTGCTTCGGGGGCGGCGGTGCGTCCGCGGCGGCCGACGGGGGAAGGGCGGCGACGCCGCCGGCTTCCGGCGCTGCGGAGACGGCTGCCGTGCCCGCTTCTTCGGGCGCCGCGGTCACGCTCGTTTCGGTCGCGGTGGAGGCGGCTTCTTCTTCGCCCCCCTTGCCCATCGTCGACATCAGGAAGACTCCGGCGACCACCAGAAGGACACCGATAAGTGCGAGCTGAGCGAGCGGATTACTGTTGAGTTTCTCTCTCATATGTTCGCTTACTCTCGGCAGGAAAAGCCGCGAGCTTGAATCCGAAAGAAGGAATTCGGACGGCTACTCGGCGGGGGTGCTTGCGAGCTGCTCGATCCCGCTGGCGCGCTGGCCACCGGCGGAGAGCATCAGTTTGAAGTCGTGCGGGCTCGACGCATAGTCGAGCGCGATCCGCTCGGTGATCTTCCCCTCCATCACGTATTCGAGCAGGGCCTGGTCGAAGGTGCGCATTCCGTAGTACCCGCCTTCGGAGATCACTTCGGTGATCTTGCCTGTTTCTTCAGGGTTGAGGATCAGGTCCTCCACCCGGCCGGTGACGACCATCACCTCCGACGCCGGCACGCGGCCCTCGCCGGTGATGTCGGGAACGAGGCGCTGTGCGATCGCCCCCTTCAGGGTCGCCGCCAGCATCACCCTGGCCTGGTGCTGGAGGTGTGGCGGGAAGAAGTCGATGATCCGGTTGATCGTCTCGGTCGCGTCCAGGGTATGGACGGTCGAGAGGACTAGGTGCCCGGTCTCGGCCGCGGAGAGCGCGGTCCTCACCGTCTCCTCGTCTCGCATCTCGCCGATCAGGATCACGTCGGGGTCCTGGCGGAGGACGCGCTTCATCGCCCGCGCGAAGCTCTCGGTGTCGGCCCCGACCTCGCGCTGGTTGACGATCGAGGCTTTGTCCTGGTGCAGGTACTCGATCGGGTCCTCGAGCGTGACGATGTGGTGGTGGCGGGTGCGGTTGATGTGGTCGATCATCGCCGCCAGCGTCGTGCTCTTGCCCGAGCCGGTGGTTCCGGTGACGAGGATGATCCCGCGCTGCTCTTCGGCGAGTTTCGTCACCACCGGCGGCAGGCCCAGATCCTCGACCGAACGGATCTCGAACGGGATAGCGCGACAGACGATCGAGATCGAGCCGCGCTGTTTGAAGGTGTTGACGCGGAAGCGGGAGAGCCCGGGGATCGCGTAGGAGAAGTCGGCCTCGCCGACGGCCTCGAACTCGGTCAGCGACCGTACCTCGGCGATGTCGTGGAACGCTTTTTCGGTGTCCGCTTCCTCGAGCCGCTCGTAGCCCTCGAGCGGCATCAGCTCGCCGTGCAGGCGGATGATCGGCGGAGCGCCGACTTTGATGTGAAGGTCGGAGCCTTCGCGCTGGATCAGTTTCTGCAGGGCAGCGTCGATCTCGAACATCGCGGCTGATATCGGCCGCGATGCCCGAACCCCTTAGCCGCGCCCCGCTGGACTCAGGTGACTTCGCGCAGTTTCTGCGCTTCGCCCAGCTGCTGGAGCTTCTTCAGGCTCTGGTTCTCGATCTGGCGGATCCGCTCGCGGGTGACGTTGAACGTCCGCCCGACCTCGTCCAGGGTCCTCGGGTGCTCGCCGCCGAGCCCGTAGCGGAGCTCGAGCACGCGGCGCTCGCGGTAGGAGAGGTTCTCGAGGGCTTCCTTCAGCGCCTCTTTGGTGAGCAGGTCGGCCGCCCGGTCGAACGGGGACTCGGCCTTCTCGTCGGCGATGAACTGGCCGAACTCGGACTCCTCCTCGTCGCCGACCGGCTTCTCGAGCGAGACCGGGGCCTGCGCCGAGCGCTTGATCGAGTCGACCTCCTCGGGATCGATCCCGGTGACCTCGGCGATCTCCTCCGGCGTCGGCTCGCGGCCGAGCTCGGTGACGAGCTTGCGCTCCGCCCGCCCGATCTTGTTCAGCTTCTCGACGACGTGGACCGGGATCCGGATCGTGCGCGCCTTGTCGGCGAGAGCACGGGCGATCGCCTGGCGGATCCACCAGGTCGCGTAGGTAGAGAACTTGAACCCCTTGCGGTAGTCGAACTTCTCCGCCGCGCGGACGAGGCCGAGCGTCCCCTCCTGGATCAGGTCGAGGAACGGCAGCCCCTGGTTGCGGTAGTTCTTGGCGATCGAGACGACGAGCCGGAGGTTCGACTCGACCATTTTCTGCTTCGCGTCGAGGTCGCCGCGCTCAATCCGTTTGGCGAGTTCGACCTCCTCCTGAGCGGTGAGCAGACGAACTTTCCCGATGTCCTTGAGGAACAGCTGGAGGCTGTCCGTCGTCATGTCCGGTTTCAGGTCGAGCGCCTGTTTCTGGCGGCGCCGGCCTTTTTTGCCGGACGGCTCGGGCATCGCGTCCGCGGCCGCTTTCTGGGCCGGGTCCATGTCCTCGACAAGCTCGATCCCCGACTTCTCGAGGTGTCCGTAGAGATCCTCGACGTCGGACTCGTCGAGGTCGACCTCCGAGACCGCCGAGGCGATGTCGCCGAAGGTCAGCACGCCGAGCTGCTGACCACGCGTGATCAGCCCTTTTACCTCCTCAAGCTCCTGAAGCTCTGCTACCAGCATCCTGTCTGCACTCGTTTCTCTTCAGCTAGGTGGTTTAGTCCTAGGTGGTTTAGTCCTGCTCATGAAAGGCCGTCTACAGCGAAAAGTCTCGAAAAAACGGACCGATAACTCGGTCCGTGCTGCATGCAATTCGCTGCGATGGCTCCATGCGGGCGCTCGTGCCCAGTCAAACGTCTGTTCGCATGATAGGCGCTTCAGTTTCTGAAGTCAAATGCTCAGGGCCGTTCGACATCCACGCCCCTGGCTGAACGGCTTCTGGCAGCGCGCCTACCGCGAGAACGTCACCGGACTCTCGGCGATGGTCGCCTACAACCTGATGCTGGCGGTCTTCCCATTTGCCCTTCTGGTCCTCTTCTTCTTCGGCCAGGTGCTGAAGATCGGCGGCGTCGAAACCAGCGTTCTCAACGACCTGGAGCGCCTCTTCCCCAATACCGAGCAGACGACGCTGACCGACATCCTGACCAGGATCCAGGACAACGCGACGACGATCGGGATCGCAGCGCTGCTCGGCTCGGTCTGGATCGGCGCCTCGTTCTGGGGGGCGATGGACACCGCCTTCTGCCGGATCTACCACGTCGAGTGCCGGGGCTGGGTCGAGCAGAAGCGATTCTCGTTCGCGATGCTGCTCGTCGTCCTCCTCTTCATCGCCGCCTCGATCGTCCTGCCGACGGTGGAGGCGACGCTCGTCTCGAGCACCGACCGCCTGCCGCTCGGCCTGTCCGACATCAAGGCGATCGACACGATCCTGCTGCTGATCGCGGCGCTGCTGGTCACCTTCGCGATCCTCTGCGTGATCTTCTGGGCGGTCCCGAAAGGGCACATGCCGTGGCGCGATGTCTGGCCCGGCGCGCTGTTCGTCACCCTCACCACCGGCATCGCGAACTGGGCGTTCCCGTTCTACCTCTCCAACGTCTCGAGCATCTCGAAGCTCGGCTCGACCCTGGGCTTCGCCCTCATCACCCTGTTCTGGTTCTACGCCCTGAGCCTGGCGCTCCTCGCCGGGGCGGTGATCAACAGCCTCCGCCATGAGCTCCACGACACCGGCGAAATGCCCTACGCCCGCGAGGGCGAGACCGCGAAAACCGAGCAGGTCGGGGGATGCGGGGAGTGCGACTGAGGCGGGTCGGGCCTAGCCGTAGCGCTCGCCGATGATCGCCCGCAGCTTCGAGCGGTCGTGCGTCGCCTGGATCCGGCGGACCGTCCCCGAGCGCGAGCGCATCACCAGCGACTCGGTGGTCGCGCCGGCCCCGCGGTAGCGGACGCCCTGGAGGACGTCGCCGTCGGTGACTCCGGAGGCGGAGAAGAAGACGTCCTCGCCCGAGCAGAGATCATCGCCGGTCAGCACCCTCTCGAGGTCGTAGCCGGCGTCGATCGCGGCCTGGCGCTCGCCGTCGTCGCGCGGCCAGAGCCGCCCCAGCAGCTGGCCGCCCATCGACTTCAGGGCCGCCGCAGAGAGGACGCCCTCGGGGGTCCCGCCGATTCCCCAGAGGAGGTCGACCGGCGAGCGGTCGCTGACGGCGAGCAGCGCCGCCGAGACGTCGCCGTCGGTGATCAGCCGGATCCGGGCGCCCGCCTCGCGCACCTCCCTCATCGCGTCCTCGTGGCGGGGGCGGTCGAGCATGACGACGGTGACGTCGCCTATTCCCGCCCCCTTGCGATCGGCGATCAGCCTCAGGGTCTCGGGGAGCGGGCGGTCGAGGTCGAGGAGGTCGGCGATCTCCGGTGCCCCCGCCATCTTTTCCATGTAGACGCAGGGCCCCGGGTCGAACATGGCACCCCGCTCCGCAAGGGCGATGACCGCGAGCGCGCTCGGCATCCCGAGGGCGCAGAGGCGGGTCCCCTCGAGCGGGTCGACGGCGATGTCGACGACCGGCGAGCTGCCGTCGCCGATGCTCTCGCCGTTGTAGAGCATCGGCGCCTCGTCCTTCTCGCCCTCGCCGATGACGACGATGCCGTCCATCGAGACCGAGTCGAGGACGAACCGCATCGCGTCGACGGCCGCCTGGTCGGCGGCGATCTTGTCGCCGCGCCCGACCCAGCGCGCCGAGGCCAGCGCCGCCGCCTCGGTGACGCGGACCAGCTCCAGCGCCAGGTTGCGGTCGGGCTTCTGCTGGGCGCTCCCCTCCATCCCGGGGACCATAATCATTCCGCCACCCCCCCAGGCAACTGCACGGCCTCCTCCGCTTCGCCTCCGGAGGCCGTGCCACTCAGCCACATCAACGCCGCTCGCCGGAATCAGACTGTGAGGCTCGCTAATCGGGACTTCGAGGGTTAGGGTCCCGCAGATGAATCGCTGGGGACTGACGCTGCCGCTGCCGGGGACTCCGCTCCACGATCACGAGGTGTTGGTCAAGCGAGCCGAGGCTTCGGGATACACGGATCTCTGGACCGGCGAGACGAACGGGCCCGACGGCTTCACGCCGCTCGCGCTGAGCGCCGCCTGGACCGAGGGGATGCGGCTCGGAACCGGCGTCGTCGGGGTCTTCCAGCGGGGGCCGGCGCTGCTCGCCCAGGAGGCCTCTGCGCTCGCCGATGCCTCCAACGGCCGCTTCGTCCTTGGGATCGGCTCCTCCTCGGATCGCATCGTCGAAGGCTGGAATGGGATCCCGTTCGAGAAGCCGCTGAGCCGAGTCCGCGAAACCGTCGACTTCCTCGAGGCAGCCCTGGCGGGTGAGCGGGCGCCCGGTGGGTTCAAGTTCGAAATGAAGCCGAGCAACGAGGTCCCGATCGTGCTGGCGGCGCTGCGCGGCAAGATGCTCGATCTAGCCGTGGAACGCGCGAGCGGGGCGTTCTCGAACTTCCTCCCGCTGGGTGGCCTTCCCCAGGTGACGAAGCAGGTCGCCGACGCCCCCGAGGGCTTCGAGCTGCTCTGCCGCTTCTTCTGCCTGCCCGGTGACCGCGAGGCGGTTGAGCCTCTGGCGCGGTTCATGTTCGCCTCCTACGCCACCGTTCCGGTCTACGCCAACTTCTTCCGCTGGCTCGGCTACGGCGACAAGATCGACCCGATGGTCGCCGCCTGGGAGGCCGGCGACCGCCAGGCGGCGGCGGAGGCAGCGCCCTGGGACGTGATCGAGGAGACGTTCATCTTCGGCGAGCCGGCCGAGATGAAGGAGAAGCTCGGCGCCTTCGTCGCCGGCGGCGTCACCCTGCCGATCCTGATGCTGATCACCACCCCCGATCAGGCGGGGGACCTGATCGAGGCTCTGGCGCCCTAGCCGAGCCGCGTAAAACGCTCGGCCTCTGCGGCCGGCCAGTGTTCGCTGGTCCACTGTTCGCGGTATTCCTCGTAGCCGCGCTCGGTGAAGATCGCCGGAGCCTCGAAGAGGGGCGCGGCGAGGAAGGCGACGGCCGCCAGCCCGACGGCCTGGGTCGTTCCGTCGGCCAGCTCGAGGACGGCAACCGCCGCTCCGAGGCAGACGACCACCCAGATCGAGACGATCGCGGCCCCCTCGGCCATCCACTTCCGTCTCGACATCGGCGGCCTGTCCCACGCCTTCATGCACCGCGGATCGGCTCCCCGGACGGCCTCCTTTAACAGGCCTCGGCCAGGCTGAGGGCGTAGTCGCCGGCCGGGTCGGTGAACCAGCCGCTCATCGCGAGGCCGGCGTCGCCGTAGATGGCCTCGAGTCGCTCGCGGGTGAACTTGGCCGAGATCTCGGTCCTCATTCGCTCGCCGGCGGCGAATCGAACCGTCAGGTCGAGCCCGTCCACCCGCACCGTCTGCTCGACGGTGGAGCGCAGCCCGATGTCCATCCAGGCCTCGGTCTCGTCGAATCGGGCGAGGTGCTCGAAGGCGGCGAGGTCGAAGTCGGCCCCGAGCTCGCGGTTGAGGACGGCGAGGACGTTCTTGTTGAATTCCGCGGTGACGCCGGCCGGGTCGTTGTAGGCGGCCTCGAGGCGAGCGGTGTCCTTGACCAGGTCCGTCCCCAGCAGCAGCCGGTCGTCGGGCCCGAGCAGCGCCGCGATCCGGGAGAGGAACTCGCCCCGCGGCGCCGGGTAGAGGTTGCCGATCGTCCCGCCGAGGAAGGCGATCAGACGGCCGCCCTCGGCCTCGGGGATCAGCTCGAGGTCCTGCTCGAAATCGCAGACGAGGCCGCTGACCCGGAGGCCGGCGTACTCCTCGACCAGGCTCGCCGCCGTCTGGTGGGTGATCTCCTCGGATATGTCGACCGGGACGAAGACCTCGAGGCAGCCGGCGTCCTCCATCGCGCTCAGCATGTGGCGCGTCTTCGCCGCCGAGCCCGACCCCAGCTCGACCAGCGTTCCCGGGCAGCCCGCGGCGGCGAGGATCTCGTCGCTGCGGCTCGAGAGGATCTCGCGCTCGGCCCGGGTCGGGTAGTACTCGGAGAGCTCGGTTATCCGCTCGAACAGCTGCGAGCCGCGCTCGTCATAGAAGTACTTCGGCGCAAGCTCCTTCGGCCTTGCGGTCAGCCCGGTGCGGACCTCGTGCGCCATCTCGGCGCCCTGGGCCCCGTTGTAGTGGACCTCGATCTCGATCCTGTCGGCTGTCGCGGTCGGTTTCATCGCCCGGCGTCCCTCGCGCATCGCAGGCCGGAGAAGATCTGGCGCCGCCGCGGCAGGTCCCAGTTGCGGAAACTCGGCCGGGCCACGGAGCCGTGGGTCGCCCAGGAGGCCCCCCGCAGGACCCGGTGCTCGTCGTCGAAAAAGACCTCGGAGTACTCGCGATAGGGGAACGCCTCGAAGCCCGGGTAACCGAGGAAGTGCGAGCTGGTCCATTCCCAGGCCGCGCCGAGGCCGTCGAGCTCGGGGCGGGCGGCCTCCCACTCGAACTCGGTCGGCAGCCGTTTGCCGGCCCAGCGGGCGAATGCGTCCGCCTCCTCCCAGGAGATGTGGATGACCGGGAGTGCCGGGTCGACGGGGGTGCGCCGGCCCACGGTCACGGTCACCCAACCGCCCTCGCCGCCGGCCTCCCAGTACATCGGCGGCTCGGCGCCCGTCTCCTCGATGAAGGCGATGTAGGAGCCGTTGGAGACGGGGTTGCGGTCGATCTCGAAGGGGGCAAGCTGGACCGGGTGGCGCGGGCGCTCGTTGTCATAGGCGAACCCCGTACCCGAGGCACCGACCTCGTACTCCCCGGCCTCGACCGCGATCGTCTCCGGGCCCTCACCGGCGAGGGGAGCGGGGGGTGCGATCGAGGCGGGCAGCTCGTAGCCGTCGACCAGCATCAGCAGCTGCAGCATCGTCTCGTTGTGCTGGAGCTCGTGGGCGAGCAGCATCTCGTAGACGAATCCCTCGCGCAGCAGCGGGTTCTCGGCGTCGGCGCCGATCTCGACCTCGTCGAGGACTTCGAGCGTGCGGGCGCGGACGTCGCCGAGGTAGGCGCGGAGCTCGTCGTCGCGGAGGATCGGCAGCTCGCCGCGGGTCTTCCGCGGGTTCTCGATCGCGTCGTAGAAGAGGCCAAGCTCGCCGCGCAGGGGCTCGCGATCGCCGATCGTCTGCACCAGCCAGAGCTCCTCGAAGTTGGCGATGTGGCCGAGGTCCCAGGCGAGCGGGCTGAGCAGCGGCGAGTGGACCCTGTTGAGCTGATCGTCGTCGAGCTGATCGACGAGGTCGAGTGTGCGGCGACGCGCCTCCGCGAGCCGGTCCGCGATCGCTGCCTTGGAGTCTGCCGTCACCTCGGTGGCGATGGCGCAACCCTATCGAGGCCTGATGGTCGGCCTGTGAAGGGCGCGATACGTTGCGCCGGTGCGCGGCTCCGAGCTGATAACCGAGTTCCTCAAGCACTCGCCGTTCGTCCGCCACCTGGGGACAGAGCTGCGCGAGATCGAGGACGACAGGGTCGTCCTCGCCCTCCCGTTTCGCGACGAGGTGGTGACGATCGGCGACGTCGTCCATGGCGGAGCGATCTCGACCCTCCTCGACACCGCGGCGATGGCGGCGGCCTGGTCGGCGATCGAGTTCGGGGACGAGCCGCCGGTGGGGACGACCGTCGGCCTCACCGTCGATTTCCTCTCCGCCGGCCGCGGCACCGAGCTGCTCGCCGAGGCGGTGGTTCTGCGCCGCGGGTCGAGCCTCTGCTTCTGCGAGGTCGCCGTGCGGCCGGCGGGCGGGGACCTCGTCGCGACCGGCCTCGTGACCTACAAGCTCGGCAGGGAGCGTCCGGGTTGAGCCGGGGTGGCGAGCCGCGTTCGCGCCGCCCTCTGGAGGAGATCGTCCGCGGATACGACCGGGTCGCCCGCCTCTACTCGACGCTCGAGCCGCTCTATCTGATCTTCCCGCGGGCGCGGCGCAAGGCGGTCCGCGCGCTTCGGGTGAAGCCCGGGGACACGGTGCTGGAGATCGGCGCCGGGTCGGGGCGGAACCTGCCCTACCTGATCGGAGCGGTGGGGACCGAGGGCGCCGTGATCGCGGTCGACGCCTCCTCGGGCATGCTGGCGGAGGCGGCGAAGCTGGTCCGGCGCGAGGGTTGGGAGAACGTCGAGCTGATCCACCGCGACGCCACCCTGCTCGAGCTCGACCGGGATCTCGACGGCGTCCTCTTCAGCCTCAGCTACTCGGTCCTCCCCGAACCGCGGCCGGCGCTGGCGCTGGGGTGGGAAAGGCTGCGTCCCGGCGGTCGGGTCGTGGTCATGGACCTGGGGCTGACCGGAAGCCGCTTCCATCGACTCCTCGCGCCGATCGGGTGGCTGCTGGAGAAGCTGGCGCCGGGCGACGCCTACTCCGAACCCTGGGACGACCTTCGCGCCTACGGCGAGGTCGAGACCGAGCGCTTCCTGCTCGGCCTCTACTACGTCAGCACGGTCGCGAAGTAGGCGGGCCGTGGACCGATTCGACATCGAGAAGGCCGGTTTGGAGCGACTCGAGGAGCTGCGTCCCCTCTGGCAATCGCTGCACGGGCACCACGCTTCGGTCGCGCCCGATCTGAAGGCGATCGGGGCCGTCCGCTCCGCCGCGGATTCCTGGGCGATTCGCCGCTCCCTATACCGGGATTGGCTGGCCGAGCCCGACGCCTTTTCCCTGATCGCGGCGGTTGCCGGCCGCCCGGTCGGCTACGCCGTCCTCCACATGCGGGGCCCGGAGGAGACCTGGGCCACGGGCCGGGTGGCCGAGCTCGAAACCCTGACGGTCCTTCCTGAGTTTCGGGGCCGCGGCATCGGCAGGTCGCTCGTCGAGCGTGTCTTTCTCGAGCTTCGACGGTTGGGAGTGCTGCATCTCACGGTCAGCGTCATCGCATCGAATGCCGATGCTGTGCGGTTCTACGAGCGCCTCGGCCTCAAGCGGTTCCTCGTCTCGTTCATCGGCACCCTGCCCTCCGATTCCTCGGCCGGGCCGTCGCCCTGACCTAGCGCTCGCGCTCAGCGTCGCTCAATCGGTCCCCTCGGCCTCGGGATCGAGCCAGACCGCCTTGCGCCACGGCGGGCTGATCGCGAACGTCGCGCTCGATTCGGCGGCGATCGGCTCGAGCGGGACGAGGTGGACGCGGGAGCCCGGCGTCATCCGGTCGATCGACGGGGACTCCTCGACGTTGCCGGCGTGGCTCCCCCCGGAGACGAAGAGGAGGCCGCTCGACGGGCCCCAGCCTCCTCGCGGTCGGGCGCCGACATCCTCCGCGAGATCCCGAAGCAGGCCGATGCCGGCGTCGGAGCCTGCATTGGCCCATCCCTTCGCGTAGTTGTAGCCATGGTGGGAGGAGGCGCGCTGGGAGACGTCGCCGTCGGGGCCGATCCGGACCTGCACCGACTCCCAGTCGTCTCGGTGGTAGCCGCGACTGCCGGCGATCGGGACGCCGCGCAGGGTCGCCGAGTCGGCGTAGTAGGTCCAGTACTGGACGTAGAGGTTGCCGTCGCGGTCGCCCGAGCAGTCGGCCCCCGCGGGTCGCAGGCCGCCCTCGCGGCAATCGATCACATGGACGAAGGCGGTCACCGGCCGGCCGGCGTCGGTACGAGCGACGAGGCCGCTCTCGGGCCCGTCGCCGCAGCTTGTCTCGCGACAGCTCCGGAAGTCGACCGGCAGCGCCCGTGAGCCGTGCTCGAACACCAGCGAGGGCATCTCGTCGCGGACGATCGCGCCGACGTCGCTTCCGTAGGCCGCGAACAGGGCCGGCTCGTCGACGCCGCACGAGTCGGCGATCGCCGCCGCGCAGAGGATCCGCGATGCCAGGGCGCGTGCAAGGCTCGCGCCCGGAACCGCGACTCCGGCAGCGAACAGGCCAAGGAAGAGCAGCGCGGTGAGGAGCACCAGCCCGACCCACTCGACCGTCGCCTGCCCCCGCTCGGCGGTCGCTACTCGTGTGGGGGTGGATGCTAGGAGGACGGACCCTCCCCTCCTCCGCCCTCCGCGAGCAGGTGCCGCAACTGCCCGGCCACGGCATCCGGGTCATCGCGGAGCCGTCGATCGGTGAGGCGCACGACCCTGTAGCCGGCGGCGACCAGCTCAGCGTCGCGGGCACGGTCGCGCTCGAAGGCCGCCCGATGGCGGTGGAACGCGAAGCTGTCCATCTCGATCACGAGCCGCTGCCGGGCCCAAAGCGCATCGACCTCGTACCCGAGCAGCAGCACGTTGGTCGCCGGCGGAGGCAGGCCCTGCTCCTCGCAGAACTCCGCGAACCGGTCCTCGAGAGGAGACGCGGTTGTCGTCGGCCGCCTTGCCGCCGCGATCAGCGGCGCCAGGGCGCGCAATCCGCGCCGGCCCCTGCTCATCTCACAGAGCGCTTCCAGTGGCCGCATCTCGAGCAGCCGGAGGCGGTCGGCCTCCTCGAAGGCGCGCCGTAGCGCCTCCTGGTCGACGGTCTCGGCGAGGTCGAGCAGCGTGCGGGGCACGGTGGTCACCGGGATCGCGTCGACCAGGCCTCTTTCCGTCGCCCGAGGCCGCCCTGCGTGCATGAAGATTCCGGCGTGACCTGACCTGCCCCTGCCGCTGGGAACGATGACGTCGACGGGGCCCCGCCTCGAGCCGGCGAGGCCCCAGAGCGCCGCGGCGCTGGCATGGCTGAGGACCGCCGTCGGCCCGCATGCAAGGACCGCCGCCAGCCATCGTCCGCGCCGCGACAGCCGCAGGTGGCCGAGGGCGTAGACGCCGCGATGGAGGGTCAGAAGGCGACCGCTCTCCAGGCGCCGGTCGATCATCCGCGGCGTCAGGCCATGCTCGAACAGCTGCCGCCGCGCGACCACGCCGTGCTGCCGAGTCGCCAACTCGGCGATTCGCGCCTCCCGATGCATGACGAAGGAAGGGAACTGAGGGCGGAGCTCACCCCCCGATCACATGACGTGCCTGTAGTTGACCACCGTATGGGTGGTCAACTACAGGCACGTCATCGCCTCAGCCGAGAACGGCTCGGCAGGGACCGGTTGCGGCCGAGACGGGATGCCGCAGGGACAGGATGCGGCCGGGCCTAGAGCTTCTGGATCTCGGCGGCGATGTCCGCCGCGGCCTGTTTGGCGTCGGAGAACAGCATCGAGGTGTTCGGCTCGTAGAAGAGGTCGTTGTCGATGCCGGCGAAGCCGGGGCTGAGCGAGCGCTTGATCACAACCACCTGCTGGGCCTGGGAGACCTCGATGATCGGCATCCCGGCGATCGGGCTGTCCGGGTCGTTTTTCGCGGCGGGGTTGGTGACGTCATTGGCGCCGACGACCACCGCGACGTCGGTCCGCGGCATCTCCGGGTTGATCTCGTCCATCTCCTTCAGCTGCTCGTAGGGGACGTCGGCCTCGGCCAGCAGCACGTTCATGTGCCCCGGCATCCGCCCGGCGACAGGATGGATCGCGTAATTGACTTCGATTCCCCGCTTCTCGAGCTCGTCGGCGACCTCCTTCAGCGCGTGCTGGGCCTGGGCGACGGCGAGGCCGTAGCCGGGGACGAAGACGACCGAGTCGGCGTAGGCGAGCTTGATCGCGGCGTCCTGGGCGCCGATCGAGGTGTGCGGCCGCTCCTCCGTCGAGGCCGCCCCTCCGGCCGGCGCGCCGCCGAACCCGGCGAAAAGGATGTTGCCGACCGAGCGGTTCATCGCCGTCGCCATCTCCATCGTCAGGATCGTTCCCGAGGACCCGACCAGGGTCCCGGCGACGATCAGGGCGACGTTGTCGAGGGCGAAGCCGGCCGCGGCGGCCGAGAGGCCGGTGAAGGCATTGAGCAGCGAGATCACGACCGGCATGTCGGCGCCGCCGATCGGGAGGACGACGAGGTTGCCGAGCAGGGCGGCGGCGATCAGGATCGCGATGAAGATCGCCTGCGAGGGATCGTCGTTGTTGATCGCGATGTTGACGCAGGCGGCGACGATGCCGATCAGCAGGACCGCGTTGATCACCTGCTGCCCGGGGACCGACAGCGGCCGGGTCGGGATCAGGTCCTGGAGCTTGGCGAAGGCGATATTCGATCCCCAGAAGGAGACCGAGCCGACGACCGCCGCGAACAGGACCGGTATCAGCTCGTCGAGCGGGATCTCGCCTCCGAGCGAGATCCCGTGGCGGATCTCCGACCAGGCGATCAGCGCGACCGCGCCGCCGCCGACCCCGTTGTAGAGCGCGACCATCTGCGGCATCTCGGTCATCTGGACCCGGGTCGAGGCGATCATGCCGACAGCGGCGCCGATCCCGAGGCCGGCGGCGATCAGCCCCCAGTTGCCGATCCCGTCGAGCAGCAGGGTGGTGACGATGGCGACGGCCATGCCGAAGGCGGCGATCAGGTTGCCGCGTTTGGCCGAGGTCGGGTGGGTGCCCTGTTTGACGCCGATGATGAAGAGCGAGAAGGCGACTATGTAGAGCGCGGTCGCGCCGTCGCCGCCGGGCTGTAGGACCGCGAGGCTCACTTGTCGTCCGCCGCCCCCGGACGCGGAGGGTCGGGCGAATCCATATCTGATTTTTCCGCCTGACCGGGAGCAGAGGAGGCGGCGGCTGATTTCGGCTTGCGCGAGAACATGCCGAGCATCCGGTCGGTGACCATGAAGCCGCCGACGACGTTGATCGTGCCGAACGCGATCGCGATCGTGCCGATCACGTACTCGAGGCCGTCGTTGGCGAAGCCGACGACGATCAGCCCGCCGAGCATCACGATCCCGTGGATCGCGTTCGTCTGCGACATCAGCGGCGTGTGCAGCGTCGTCGGCACCTTCGAGATCACCTCGAAGCCGACGAAGGCGGCGAGGACGAAGATCGTTATCTCGGTCATCAGGCTCATTCAGATCACCTTTCGCGCTTCGCTCCCTCGCGAAGAATCAGATATGCACGCTCGGTCGCTGCCGCGCTCATTTCGCAGTCCTCTCCCCTCGGATCTCGCCGCCGTGGGTGATCGTGGCGGCGTCGACGATGTCGTCCTCGAAGTCGATCCTGAGATCGCCCTCCTCGCTGACCAGCAATCCGAGCAGGTTCTCGAGGTTCTTGGCATAGAGCTGCGAGGCGGGCCTCGGCATCTCGCTCGGCAGGTTGCGCGGGCCGATCACCCTCACTCCCCCATCTTCGACGGTCCGACCGGCCTCGGTCAGCTCGCAGTTGCCTCCAGTCTCGGCGGCGAGGTCGACGATCACCGAGCCCGGGGCCATCCCCCGCACGGCGTCGGCGGTGATCAGCAGCGGTGCCGGTCGCCCCGGGATCGCGGCGGTGGTGACGATGATGTCCTGTTTTGCCGCGTTCTCGCCGAGCGCGACCCTGACCTGCTCGTTCTCCTCATCGGTCAGCGGCCGGGCGTAGCCGCCCTCGCCTTCGGCGTCGGGGATGAAATCGAGTTCGAGCGGCCGCCCCCCGAGCGAGGCGATCTGCTCCCAGGCCACCCGCCGGATGTCGAAGCCGGTGACGACCGCGCCGAGCCGTTTGGCGGTGGCGACGGCCTGCAGACCGGCGACCCCGGCGCCGAGGACGAGCACTTTCGCCGGCGGGACGGTGCCCGCGGCGGTGGTCATCATCCCGAAGAAGCGGCCCGACTCACGGGCGGCGATCAACATCGCCGCGTAGCCGGCGGCGGCCGCCTGCGAGGAGAGGGCGTCCATCGCCTGCGCCCGCGTGGTCCGCGGAATCGCCTCCATCGCGATGCTCGTGACCCCGGCGCCGGCCAGCGCCCTGTTGGTCTCGGAGCTCGTCCAGGGAGCGAGATGCCCGATCAGGACCTGGCCCGACTTCAGGCGGCCGATCTCGGCCTCGCTCGGAGTCGCGACACGGAGGACCACGTCGGCGCCCCAGGCGGCGTCGCCGTCCCCGATCTCCGCTCCCGCATCGGCGTACTGGGAGTCGGGATGGCCGGCACGATCGCCGGCGCCGGCCTCTACGACGACCTCGATCTTCTCGTTCTTCCGCAGAGAGGCGACCACGTCCGGGACGAGCGCCACCCGACGCTCCCCATCAGCGGTCTCTTTTGGAACTCCGATCCTCATGGTCGAAACACATCGGCCCGGTGCGGCCCGGTGCGGCGCGAGAGACTATGCGATTCCGACATTCAGGCGGCGGTCTGGACACCGGTGATCGCCGCCAGGCGCTCCAGCGTGTGCAGCTGCTGGTCGCGCTCGACGTGCACCGGCGAGACGATCAGGCGATCGACCCCGGCGCCGCGGAACCGCTCGACGCGCTCCGCCACCTCCTCCTCGGTCCCGACCAGCGAGCTCGCCTCGACGAGCTCGTCCGGCATCGCCTCGTAGGCGCCGGCGCGGTCGCCGTCCTGGTAGCGGCGCTGGACCTCGTCGGCGACGCCGCCGAACCCGAAGCGGTGGGCGAGGTCGACGTAGAAGTTGGTCTTGCGGCTCCCCATCCCGCCGAAATAGAGGACGAGGCCGGCCTTGACGACGCTCTTCGCCGCCTCGAGGTCGCCGTCGATCGCAACCTGCAGCGACGGCGAGACCTCGAGGTCGGAGCGCTCGCGACGCCCCTTGGCGAACCCCGCCTCGAGATGCTCGCCCCAGGTCGCCTCGAAAGCGTCGACGCTGAAGAAGATCGGGATCCAGCCGTCGCAGATCTCGGCCGCCATTTCGACCGATTTGCGGCCGATCGCCCCGACGAAGACCGGGATCTCGTTCCGCAGCGGGTGGAAGTTCAGCTTCAGTGCCTTCCCCTCCCCGCCCGGGAGCGGCAGCTGGTAGTGGTCGCCCTGGTGATCGACCGGCCCCTCGCGGGCGATGATCTCGCGGACGACCTCGATGTACTCGCGGGTGCGACCCCAGGGCTTCGCGTAGGGCACCCCGTACCAGCCTTCGGAGACCTGCGGGCCGGAGGGGCCGAAGCCGAACATGAAGCGCCCACCGGAGAGCTTGTCGATCGTCGCCCCGGCCATCGCCGCGGCCGCCGGCGGCCGCGCCGGGACCTGGAGGATCGCGGCGCCGAGGTTGATCGTCGTCGTCTGCGGCGCCAGCCAGGCGAGAACGCTGACGACATCGGAGCCGTAGGACTCGGCGGCCCAGACCGACTCGAACCCCGCGCGCTCGGCGGCCTGCACCACCTCGACCGCCTCCTCACCGGCGGGCCCGATTCCCCAGTAGCCGAGGTTCAGTCCAAGCTTCAACGCCATCCGGCCCTCACCCTATTGAATAGAGGTGGATGAGCGCGGAGCCTGAAAGCCCAAGGGGCCTCTCGAGCAAGGAGGCGGCGAAGCGGCTCCACGACCTCGGGCCGCCGCCGGAGACGTCCTCGCGCTCGGTCTCGACGATCGTCGCCGGCAACGTCTTCACGCTTTTCAACGCGATCATCGGCGTCTTCTTCGTGCTGATGCTGCTGCTCGGCCTGTTCGCCGACGCGATCTTCGGCGTGATCGCGATCATCAACTCCTACATCGGGATCCGGCAGGAGCTGAAGGCGAAGCGGACCCTCGACGAGCTCGCGGTGCTCGTCGCCCCGAAGGCGAAGGTCGCCCGCGACGGCAGCGTCACCGAGCTCCTCGCCGACGAGGTCGTGCCCGGCGATCTCATCACCGTCGAGCCCGGCGACCAGCTCGTCGCCGACGGCGACGTCGTCTCGAGTCGCGGGCTGACGGTCGACGAGGCCCTGCTCACCGGCGAGGCCGACGGGGTCCGCAAGGGCCTCGGCGACCGTGCCCTCTCAGGCTCCTTCTGCCTCTCGGGATCGGGCAGCTACCGGGTCGACGCGGTGCGTGAGGAGAGCTACGCGGGGAAGCTGGCGGGAGAGGCGCGCGCCTTCCGCCACCCGCCCTCGCCGCTGCAGGGCGAGGTCAACCGGGTGATCGTCGTCTGCACCTACGTGATGATCCCGCTCGCGATCCTCCTGCTGCTGACCTTCCAGCTGCGGAGCGCCGACCTGGTCGAAGCGGCGCAGACGGCGACCGCCGGTCTCGTGACCCTGGTCCCCGAGGGCCTGGTCCTGCTGATGAGCGTCACCTTCGCCGTCGCGGCCGTCCGCCTCGCCGGCCGCGACACCCTCGTCCAGCAGATGAGCGCGACCGAGAGCCTCGCCGCGGTCGACACGATCTGCGTCGACAAGACCGGGACGCTGACCGACGGCAACCTGAAGCTGCTCGGTGTCGAGATCGCCGAGTCGGTCGAGCCGGAGGTCGCCCAGAAAGCGCTCGGAAGATTCGCCTCGAGCGCCGGCGAGCGCAACCGCACCCTCGAAGAGATCGCGGCCAACTTCCCGGTTGAGGCCGGGCGAGTCAGCGGCGAGGTCCCGTTCTCCTCGGTCTGGAAGTGGAGCGGCCTGCGCTTCGGCGCGACCAGCTACGTGCTCGGCGCCCCCGACATCCTCGCCCAGTCCGGGGCGCTGGCCCTGACCCCCGGGCTGCAGAGAAAGCTCGAGCAGGAAACCGAAGCGGGCAGGCGCGTCGTCGCCTTCGGCGAGTCGGCCGAGGCGCTGCCGGACGACCCGAGCGCAGCGCCGCCGCCGCAGCTGAAGGCGGTGGCGCTGATCATCCTCGAGGAGACGCTCCGGCCCGACGCCGCCGAGACCGTCGCATTCATCCACGAGGAAAACATCGACCTGAAGCTGATCTCCGGCGATGCGCGGGCGACGGTGACGGCGGTCGCATACTCGGTCGGGGTGCCGCGGGAGGCCGGCATCGTCGACGGCCCCGATCTGCCGGACGACCCCGCCGCGCTGGCCGAGGTGGCGCAGCGGAACTCGATCTTCTGCCGGATCGCCCCCGAGCAGAAGCGGGCCCTGGTCGCGGCGCTGCGCGAGTCCGGCCGCTACACGGCGATGATCGGCGACGGGGTCAATGACGTCCCGGCGCTGAAGCAGGCGAGGCTCGCGGTCGGGATGGGCTCGGGCGCGCAGGTGACGAAGGGGATCGCCGACGTCGTCCTGCTCGAGGACGAGTTCTCGCGGCTGCCGGAAGCCGTCGCCGAGGGCAGGCGGATCGCCCGCAACATCCACCGGCTCGGGCGCCTCTACCTGACCAAGACCGTCTACGCCGCGGCGTTGATCCTGCTCGTCGCTATCCCCGGGTTCGCCTTCCCATTCCTGCCCCGCCACCTCACGCTCGCCGCCTTCCTGACGATCGGGGTCCCGTCCTTCGTCCTCGCCCTGGCGCCCTCCGACGGGCCGCTCTACCGCGGCCACCTGATGCGGGCATTGGCCGTCTTCGCGGTCCCCGCGGGAATCGGGATCGCGCTCGGCTCGATTCTCTCCTTCTTCCTCGTCGACACCGTCTTCGGCGGATCGCTCGAGGCCGGCAGGACGGCGGCGACGACGACACTGATCGTGCTCGGCCTCGCCTTCGTCCTCCTGCTCGAGCGCGGACCCGGCCGCGAACACATCGCCGTCCAGGGCTACATGCTGGTCATGGTGATCGGACTGGGCGCCGCCTATGCCGGGATCCTCGCGATCGCCCCGCTCCGCGAATTCTTCGAAATGACCCTGCTCAGCTCGAGCCAGTGGTTCCTCTCGCTGTTCTCCGCCGCGATCGGCCTGACGATCGCGAGCCTGATCTGGCGCCTGCCCCAGCTCGAGGCAATGGAAGGACCGGGAGCGGTTTCGCCGAGTGTCGAAGCCGCCGACGCGGGGGTCTAGGCGGCGGCCCCGTCGGGGGGCAGCACGAACTGGGTGACGATCAGGTTGGCGGCGATCCGCGGCTCGCGACCCTCGCGGCGGCGCTCGATCCTGACCTCGATCACGACGGTGCTGCGGCCGACGTGGAGCGGCTCGCCGGTGGCGACGATCTCGTCGCCGAGCACTCCCGCCGCAAAGACGTTCAGCTTCAGCTCGATCGTCGTGAAGTTGTGGCCGGCGGGGATGTTGCGGAAGGTCGACCAGGCGGCGACCGTGTCGCCGAGCGCGGTCCAGACGCCGCCGTGGACGAAGCCGCCTGGATGGAGATGCCGCTTGTCGACGACGATGTGTCCCCGCGCGAGGTCGTCCTCGATCTCGATCGGCTCGATTCCCAGGTCGCCTGGGAAGCTGCCCGGCAGGAAGGCGCGGACGCTGTCCGGTGTGATCAGGGAGCTGGGATGCGGGTGCGAAGCTCTCATCGTGGCGGGACCCTAGTCAACGCCGAACCCCTCCAGACCGTGGTCGCCGAACGGCTCGTCCCGCTCGCGGACGGCCTCCCTGAAGCCGTCCTCGGCGGCGCGGCGGACGAAGCCGTGCCCCTCCTCGGTATGGCGGGCGATGCCGTCGAAGAAGGTCCCCAGAAGCTGGGTCTGATGCAGGCCCTGGGCATACAGCGACTGGTTGACGAGGGCCTTCATCATCACCAGCTGGTTGATCGGCAGCCTCGCGACCCGCTCGAGCAGGCTCTCGAAGCGCTCCTCCAGCTCGTCCGGCGGTGCGGCCTCCGTCGCCAGCCCCCACTCCGCCGCCTGGGCGCCGGTCAGCGAGTCGCCGGTCAGCAGCAGTCGCTTGGCGCGCATCGGGCCGATCCGGGCCGACCAGAGCGCGGTCGTCGGCGACCCCCAGACTCTCGCCGGCGGGTAGCCGATCTTGGCGTCGTCGGCGATCACAAGCAGGTCCGAGCAGAGCGCCATGTCGGTGCCGCCGGCGACGCAGTAGCCGTGGACCCTGCAGAGGACCGGCTTCTCGGAATGGAACAGGCTCATGAACCCGCGAACGTTCCGCCACATGAACTGGAAGTCGGTGACCGGGTCCCAGTTCGAGTCGGGGGCGTGGTTGGCGGCGATCGCCGCCGGGTCGAGCGGTGAGCCGGGCGGGGCCTCGATCCCATCGAGGCCGGTCATATCTCCCTCGGCCGAGGCGACGAGGTCGTAGCCGCCGCAGAACCCGGTCCCGTTGCCGGCCAGCGCGATCGCGTGCACCTCGGGGTCGAGGTTGGCGCGCTCGACGCAGGCCGCTATCTCGGCCGGCATCCGCGCCGTGATCCCGTTCCCCCGCTCGGGCCGGTTCAGCGTGATCCGCGCGGCCCGGCCATCGGACTCGTAGGTCAGCGTCTCCACGGGCCGGGCCGGGCCCTCAGACTCGCTCTACCAACATCGCCTTGCCCTGCCCGCCGGCGACGCACATCGTCTCGAGGCCGACCTGGTGGTCGTCGGTCTCCATCACGTTCAGCAGGGTGCCCATGATCCTGGCGCCGGTCATTCCGAACGGGTGGCCGAGGGCGATCGCGCCGCCGTGGGTGTTGAGTTTCTCGAGCGGGATGTCGCACTCGTCCATGATCGGGATCACCTGGGCCGCGAATGCCTCGTTGAGCTCGACCGCGCCGACGTCGTCGATCGTCATCCCGGCCCGGTCGAGGGCCTTCTTGATCGCGCCGATCGGGGCGACGCCCATGTACTCGGGCTCGTTGCCCCAGGTCGCCGCGGTGACGATCCGCGCCCGCGGGGTCAGTCCCAGCTCCTTTGCCTTCGTGTCGCTCATCAAGAGCACCGCCGCGGCGCCGTCGTTGAGCGGGCAGGAGTTGCCGGCGGTGACGCCGCCGCCGCCGAAGGCCTCGGGAAGTTCGGAGAGCTTCTCGAGGGTCGAGGAGGCGCGAGGCCCGTCGTCCTTCGCGACCTCGGTGCCGTCCGGCAGCGACACGGGAACGATCTCGCGGTCGAAGAAGCCATCCTCCTGGGACCTGACGGCGAGTTCCTGCGAGCGCTGCGCGAACTTGTCCATGTCGGCGCGGCTGACCTCGTATTTCTCGGCGACGTTGACGGCCGTCAGCCCCATCTCGATGTAGGCGTTCGGCTGGCCGTCGTTGCCCTGGAGATTCGGGTTCTGGTCGTCGGCGCCGGCGGGCTCGGTCCGCTCGTTGTAGCGGCTGACCCACTCGATCCCGGCGGCGATGTAGACGTCGCCCTCGCCGGCCTTGATCGCGTTGCCGGCGTGGCGGATCGCGTCGAGGCTCGAGGAGCAGTAGCGGGAGATCGTGACGCCGTTTGCCGTCTCGGGCAGCTTCTCGGAGAGCAGCGAGACGATCCGGCCGATGTTGAAGGCCTGCAGGCCCTGCGGCATGCCGCAGCCGCAGAAGAGGTCTTCGACCGAGGCCGGGTCGACCTCAGGATTGCGCTCGAGCAACCGGTCGACGACGTAGGCGCCCATCTCGTCGGGGCGCAGGCCGGCGAGCGAGCCCTTGAAGGCACGGCCGATCGGCGTGCGGACGGTATCGACGATCACTGCATCGGGCATTCGGTGTTCTCCTTGGCTTCCGGGTTCGGGGTGGTTCGGTTCGTGCGCAGGGTAGTTGACGAAACTCCCGCCTCGCTTCTCGACTAAGTTTCAGCCGATGGGCCTCGATGGGCTGCGCGCCTGGATAGGAGAGGTCGAGCGCAAGCTCGGCATCCGGACGAAAGTGATGCTGGCGCTCGCCGTGATCGCGATCGCGATCGCCGGCGCCGGGATCTACCTCGCGATCGACACCCGCGAAAAGTCGGTCAGCGAAGGCGACGTCCAGAACCTGCAGAAGGAACTCCAGGAAGAAATCCACAGCAGCGGCGGCGGCGCCGAAACCGCGGCGCTCAAATCCGAACTCGAAGCGCTCCGCAGCCAGGTCGAGAAACTCGAATCCTCGGGCTCGAGCGGCTCTTCAGGGGAAAAACAAAAAACCCCGCAAAGCGCGAAACCGTAGGCATCTTTGTGCTGATTCGCACGATGTAGGGCGTTCTCGTCCCCTCACTCGGCTACAGTCGCCCGCAATCCACCTCGCGCACAACGCGAGCTTGCCGAGATCGGCAATGAAAGGAGGCCCCCAGATGCCCGAGGGCTACTGCGTCAAAGAGCGCAAGAAGGTCGAGATCAAGGATCCCAAACAGGTGACCATGAAAAACGGTCGTCCGGCGATCCAGGGTGTGTGCCCCGACTGCGGCACCAAAATCTTCAAGATCGGCAAACTCTAAGCGGGCGGGGCGGCGCCGTCGGGGGCGTCGCCAAGTCCAGAGCGCCGGGCTGAACCCCGGTATCAGGCTGCCCGTATCTCCAAAGTGCCGTGGCAGTTGAATCCACCAGATATCTCCCCAGATGGCTTCCGGCGCTCTGACCCGCGAGCAGGACGTCCGCGAGGCGTATTCGGCCCACGGCTCCGAGCTCTACGGCTTCGCGGTCCGCTCGCTCGGTGATTCCGGCCTCGCCGAAGAGGCGGTCCAGGAGACGTTCGTGCGGGCCTGGCGGGCCGGCGAGAGGTTCGACCCGCAGATCGGGTCGCTGCGGACCTGGTTGTTCGCGATCCTGCGAAACGTCGTGATCGACCTCGGCCGCGCCCGCGCCTCGCGCCCCGGCGTCGCCGAGGGCGGGATCGAGCCCTCGGTCGAGCCGTTCGGCGAGGTCCTGCTGTCCTGGCAGGTCGAGGAGGCGCTGCGGCGGATCGGCGAGGACCACCGGCGGGTGATCGTCGAGACCTTCTACCGCGGCCGGCCCTACGCGGAGATCGCAGAGGAATTGGGGGTACCCGAGGGAACGGTGAAGAGCCGCGTCTACTACGGCCTGAGAGCCCTTCGGGTCGCACTCGAGGAGACCGGATATGACGGCTGACCACAGCAGAGAATGGCGGGAGTCGCTGGGCGCCTACGCGCTCGGCCATCTCTCCGAGGATGAGCGCGCCGGGATCGAGGCCCATCTCGAGGGCTGCCCCGACTGCCGCGCCGAGCTCGAATCGCTTGCCCCGGTCGTCCGGCTGCTGCCGCTCGCCGACCCCGAGCAGCTCGGGACCGCCCCCTCGCTCCCGCGCGGGCTCGGCGACCGGGTGATGGCTTCGATCTCCGGCGAGCGCCGGAGGTCGAAGCGGCGCCGGTTCCGGCTCGGCTTCGCGCTCAGCGGCGCCACCGCCGCCGCGGCGGCTGCGGTGCTGGCGATCTTCGTCCTCTCCGGCGGCGGCGGGGAGGGCCCCGCCCAGCACGTCACCTTCGCCTCGCTGCCGGCGAAGATGAAGATCGGGGCCCGGCTCGAACCGCGGCCATTCGGCACCGAGGTCCACGTCTACGTCAGCGGCGTCCGCTCGGGCGAACTCTGCCGGGTCTTCCTCAAGGCCAAGAACGGGGAACGGCTCTCGGCCGGCTCGTTCAGGTACCGCTGGGGCGACGACACCCAGGCCACCCTCAGCTCCGGGCTCGACCTGGCTCGGACCAAGGCGATCGGGATCAGGGTCGGGGACCGGACCTTCGTCGAAAACGTCGGCGGAGCCCAGCAGAGCTGAGACGCGGCCCCCGGCCCGCGGCGTGGAGGGCGGGCAGACTACAAAGGTGACGAAAGTCACGTACGGTGCCCGCCCTGCGATTGAATGTTCAGGGTTAGGGGTAGGCGCGGATCCGGTCCGTCCGCGGCAACAGCCGATCCAGATCTCGTGTCAAATCCATCGAAAGAGCCCGCGCCGCAGAAAGCCCTCGAGCTGATTCTCGCCCGCAACCTGATGTCGGCGCTCTCGACGCCGGCCTTCCTGGTCGATGAGGGCGGGCTGCTGGTCTTCTACAACGAGGCCGCCGGCACGCTCCTCGGCAAAGGGTTCGAGGAGCTCGGCGTCGTCGGGCCCGAAGAGTGGGGGTCGATGTTCGGGCCGTTCGACACCGACGGCAACCCGATTCCCTACGACGAGCTGCCGCTCGTCGTCTCGGTCCGCAACGGCCGGCCCGCCCACGCGACCTTCGAGATCCGCTCGACCGGCGGCCAGCTCCACACCGTCGAGGCCTCCGCCTTCCCGATCCTCACGCCCCACGGCACCCACGGGGCGATCGCCGTCTTCTGGCCCGTCACCTCGAACGGGGCCGGGCACTGAGATGAAGCTCAAGCTCTGGGGCACGCGCGGCTCGATCCCCTCCCCGGGGCCGGACACGATCCGCTACGGCGGCAACACCTCCTGCGTCGGCGTCACCCTCTCCGACGGCTCGCTCCTGGCCCTCGACGCAGGCACCGGCATCCGCAGCCTCGGGCTCGCGCTCGCATCCGAGCCGGCGCGCCTCCACATCCTCCTCACCCACCTCCACCTCGACCACATCCAGGGCCTCGTCTTCTTCGCCCCCGCCTTCCAGCCCCAGACCGAGATCGTGATCTGGGGCCCGGCCGCGCCCGACGCATCGCTGCGCGAGCGGATCGCCCGCTACATCTCCGCCCCGCTCTCCCCGGTCGAGGTCAAGGAGCTGCCCTGCGACGTCTCCTTCCGGCACTGCCCGGAGATCGACTGGGAGATCGGGCCGGCCCGGATCCGAGCGGCCTCGGTCGCCCACCGCGGGCCGACGCTCGGCTACCGGATCGACGACGGCGACCACTCGCTCGCCTACATCCCCGACCACGAGCCCGCGCTCGGCGCCGACCTCGACTCGCTCGAGGAGGACTGGATCTCCGGCTTCTCGCTGGCCCGCGACGCGTCGATGCTGATCCACGACGGCCAGTACGCGGACTCCGAGTACCCCAACCACGTCGGTTGGGGTCACTCGGCTCTATCCCATGCCCTCTCCTTCGCCGGCCGCTCCAGGGCCGAGCGGACGATCCTCTTCCATCACGACCCGGGACACTCCGACGAACGCCTCGACCTGCTCGAGGCCGAAGCGCGCGAGCAGTGGGCGCGGCGCGGCGGCGACCCGGCCTTGCTCGAGCTAGGTGTCGAGGGCGCCGAGTATGACCTGGCGGCGGGCGGGCCCGGCCCGAACGAAGTGCCGGCCGGCGCCGCGGCTCCCTCTACTCGCTGATCCGCCTGCCTCGGCGGGCCGGCAGCAGGTACCAGAGGACGAAGAACATCGCCGCGGCGAAGACGCCGGTCAGCGCCGTCATCAGCGCCCCGAAGAGAACGTCGGTGACGAGCACGATCGCGCAGATCATCGCCAGCGCCAGGAACCCGAGGCCGGCGATCGCGAAGCGGTTGGCGAGGCGGACGAGCTCCTCCTTGCGCTGAAGCCGGAACGCGATCCGGTGGTGGGCCGACGGAGCGATCAGCAACGCCGCCGAGATCGCCGTGAACAGGAGCGTCAGGAAGTAGGCCTTTTCCTGAAACGGCGTGATTTCGGAGAAGCGCTGCTGGAAGGGCACGGCGAGAAGGAAGGCGAAGAGCACCTGGACGCCGGGAAGGGCGATCCGCAACTCCTGGAGCAGCTCGCCGAGATTGCGGTCGAGACGCTCGGCCTCGGTCTCGTCCCTGCCCGACGGCCGCTCGGTCACGCACTCACGATAGTTGAGGCTCGCCTTAGGATCAGGCGATGTCGCGCGTCGGCACGATTCTCGGCAGCAACGCGATCGGGGCGTCCGGCGCCGAGATCGTCGCCGTCAGCGAGGAGAACGCGGAGGCCGTCGTCCAGCGTCACGGCACCGGCGCCTACACCCCTCCCCACCTGATCGACCATGCCGCCAACCTCCACCGGCTCGCCGAGGCCGGCTGCGACCGCGTCCTCGCGATCGGCTCGGTCGGGTCGCTGCGCGCCGAGCTCGGCGTCGGCAGCATCGTCTGCCCCGACGACTTCATCGCCCTCCAGCTCTCGCTGACGACCTTCGACGACGCCCGCGGCCACATCGCGCCCGGCTTCGACTCCCGCTGGCGCGGCGAAGTCCTCGACGGCTGGGAGTCGAGCGGGGCCGGAGCGATCGAGGACGGCGGCGTCTACTGGCAGGCGACGGGCCCGCGTTTCGAGACCCCGGCCGAGATCAGGCTGATGGCCGCCCACGCCCACCTCGTCGGGATGACCCTCGCCTCTGAGTGCGTGGTCGCCAACGAGCTGGGGATCTCCTACGCCGCGGTCTGCCTCGTCGACAACCTCGCGAACGGGGTCGACGGCAACCCGATCCTGGCCGAGGAGCTCGATGCCCAGCGGGAGCGCAACGCGATCACCCTCCGCGACGCCCTCGCAAAGCTGCTGCCGGAGCTCGGAGCGTGAACGCGCTGACGGTGACCGGCGCGATGACGCTCGACGGGGCGACGGTCGGTGTCCGCTGCGCCGACGGCGCGATCGAGGCGATCGGGCCCGACGTCGGGCCCGAGGCCGGCGACGAGACGATCGAGGCCGGCGGCGCGCCGCTGGTGCCGGCCCTGGTCAACGGACATACCCACGCTGCGATGACCCTGTTCCGCGGCTACGGCGGCGACCTGCCGCTGATGCGCTGGCTGCAGGAGAAGGTCTGGCCGGTGGAGGCAAAGCTCGACGCCGAGGACGTCTACTGGGGCGCCCGGCTCGCCTGCCTCGAGATGATCCGGACCGGGACGGCCCGGTTCTGGGACATGTACTGGCAGCCGGCGGCCACCGCCCGCGCCGTCGCCGACAGCGGCCTGCGGGCGACGATCGGCGGGCCGCTGTTCGACGCCGACGGCAGGACCGAGGAGATGAAGGACACCGCGCTGGCCGCTCTGCGGGAGCTCGGCGATCTCGAGGAGCCGCAGATCGGCCGGGCGCTGGCGCCGCACTCGATCTATACGGTCAGCGAAGGCCTCCTTCGCTGGACGGCCGAGGTCGCGGCCGAACACGGCGTCCCCGTCCAGATCCACCTTTCGGAGACCGAGCAGGAGGTCGAGGACTGCATCGCGGCGCATGGCGAGCGCCCGGCCCACTACCTCGACCGAGTGGGCCTGTTGGGCAAGGGGACGATGCTGGCCCACGGCGTCTGGCTCGACCGCTCCGAGCTCGAGCTGATCGCCGAGCGCGGAGCGACGGTCGTGACCAACCCGGTCGCGAACCTGAAGCTGGCCTCCGGAGGCCCGTTCCCCTACCCCGCCGCGCGCAAGGCGGGGGTCGCCGTCGCCCTGGGGACCGACGGCGCCGGCTCGAACGACTCCCTCGACCTCTTCAGCGACCTGAAGACCTTCGCGCTGATGCAGCGCCACGCGGCGGCGGACCCGACGGTGCTGCCGGCGCCGGAGGCGCTCGAGGTCGCGACCGGGGCCCGCGCCCCGATCCTCGGCGCCGGCGAGCCGCTATCGGTCGGCGCTCCCGCCGACTTCCTGCTCCTGCGCCGCGACGCGTACGAGATCGGTCTCGGCGACCTCGCCTCCGACCTCGTCTACGCGGCGGGCGGGTCCGTCGTCGACACCACCGTGGTCGCCGGCAGGCCGTTGATGCGGGGCGGGCGGGTCGAGGGCGCCGAGGAGACGATCGCACGCGCCTCCGAGCGCGCGGCGCGGCTCGGAATCGCCTGATCCGGACGGGCTCGACGAGGCAACGTGGATCTCGGCGCCGCCCTGGGTATAGGCTCAAATCGCAGGTGTCGACTGAAGAGGTCACGGACGCAGGGTCACCCGCCGGCGCCTCGGAGGTGCGGTACGAGAACGCCAGCAAGCGTTACCCCGGCTCGGACTCTTCCGCGGTCGACGACCTCTCGCTGACCGTCCCCGCCGGCGACATCTGCGTGCTGGTCGGGCCCTCCGGGTGTGGCAAGACGACCGCGATGCGCCTCGTCAACCGCACCGTCGAGCTGACCGGCGGCGACATCCTCGTCGGCGAGCGCTCCGTTCGCGAGATCGAGCCCGCTCATCTGCGTCGACAGATCGGCTACGTGATCCAGGAGACCGGCCTGTTCCCGCACCGGACGATCGCCCAGAACATCGGCACCGTCCCGCAGCTCCTCGGTTGGGACCGCAAGCGGGTGGCGGCCCGCACCGCCGAGCTGCTCGAGTTGATCGGGCTCGATCCGGCGCTCGGCGATCGCTACCCGGGACAGCTCTCCGGCGGCCAGCAGCAGCGGGTCGGCGTCGCCCGCGCGCTCGCAGCGGATCCACACGTGATGCTGATGGACGAGCCGTTTGGCGCGATCGACCCGATCAACCGCGAGCGCCTCCAGAACGAGTTCCTCCGCCTCCAGGCGGAGGTGAAGAAGACCGTCCTCTTCGTCACCCATGACATCGACGAGGCGATCAAGATGGGCGACAGGATCGCGATCATGCGAGAGGGCGGCAAGGTGGCCCAATTTGCGACCCCGGCCGAGCTGCTGATGTCGCCCGCCGACGAGTTCGTCGAGGATTTCGTCGGCGCCGATCGGGCGCTGAAGCGGCTGGCGCTGATGCGCGTCGCCGACATCGACCTCTGGGAGGCGCCGCTCGCCTTCGTCGGCCAGGCGAGCGCCGAGGTGAGGGCGAAGCTCGCCGACGCCGAAGTTCCATACCCGCTCCTGGTCGACGAGGAGCGGCGCCCGATTGGGTGGCTCTCCCAGCGCGACCTCGAGCTCGAGTTCGTCCCAGAACGGCCCGACTCGCCGCTCGGACCGGTCCTCGACCGGGACGACATCATGCGTGACGCCCTGGCCGATCTGCTCCAAGGCCAGGCGCAGTACGCGGCGGTGGTCGACTCGCGAAGAAGGATCGACGGCGTCCTTTCGGTCGAGATCATCTCCGAGTTCCTCGGCTCGCCCGCCGCCGAGCACGATGAGCACAGCGCGACCGAGAGGCCGACATGAGCGCGGAACGAGCGAGCGAGATCTCCGGGGACGGTGAGCGCGAGTGAGTGAAGCGCGAAAGGTGTGCTGGTGAACGGAGAGGCGCTGCTGGCGGCGGTCGAAATCCGCGAACGCGGTGGCGCCTGCGAGGAAAACCCGAAGGCGCTCTTCTGCTTCGACTGGGCACGCCACAACCTCGATCGGTACGAGACGCCGACCGTTCAGCACCTGCAGCTGGTCCTGGCCGCGGTCCTACTCGGATTCGCGATCGCGTTCACGCTGGCGCTCCTCGCCCACCGCCGCCGCTGGCTGCGGCCGCCGCTCTTGGCCGCGACCGGCGTCCTCTACACGATCCCCAGCGTCGCCTTCTTCTTCCTGCTGCTGCCGCTCACCGGGCGTGGGGTCGACACCGCGATCATCGCCCTGACCGCGTTCAACCTCCAGATCATCTACCGCAACACCCTGATCGGGCTCGACAACGTCCCGGCCCCGGTCAAGGATGCAGCCCGGGGGATGGGCCTGACCGACCGTCAGCTTCTCTGGCGAGTGGAGGTGCCGCTGGCGACGCCGGAGATCATCGCCGGGCTGCGGATCGCCACCGTGAGCACGATCGCGATCGCGACGCTGGCCGTGTTCGTCAGCGGCTGGGGCCTCGGCGAGGAGATCTACAAGAGCCTCAATTTCCCAACCGGGATCATCCTCGGCGGCGGGATCGCGATCCTGATGGCGATCGTCTTCGACGCCTGCCTTTTCCTGATCCAGCGGATGGCGACGCCATGGACACGGGGGGCGCGGGCGTGATCACGGCGGCCTCGATCGGCGGCGCGATCGAATTCATCTTCGAGCCGCAGCCCTCGAACGTGACCGGCGGAAAGCTGGTCGGCGGCTTCTCGCAGACAGTCGAACTCGCGATGACCCAGCTCGAGGTGACCGTCCTGGCGCTGGCGCTGGCGCTCGTGGTCGCAATGCCGATCGGCCTCTGGCTCGGCCACCGCGGCACCGGCGGTTTCCTCGCGGTTGCGATTGGCAACGCCGGCCGGGGGATCCCGGAGCTGGCACTGATCGCGCTGATGGCGGCGGTGATCGGTGTCGGCGTCCTCAACGTGACGATCGCCCTCTCGATCCTCGGCATCCCGCCGATCCTGACCAACTCCTTCACCGGAATCCGCCAGGCGGACCGCGCCTCGGTCGACGCCGCTCGCGGCGTCGGGCTGACCGAGCTCGAGATCCTCACCCAGGTCGAGATGCCGCTCGCGGTCCCGACCCTGATGGCTGGGGTCCGCGGGGCGACGGTCGCGATCGTGGCGACGGCGACGATCGCTCCCCTCGCCGGCGTCCTGACCCTCGGCGACTACATCATCAACGAAAACGTCTACGGCGAGAACGGGGTCGTCGCGGGGGCGATCTGCGTCGCGCTGATGGCGCTGACTCTCGAGTTCGCTCTTGCCGGCCTGCAACGTCTGATCACTTCGAAAGGCTTGAAGCTGAGTACTGCCTGACCAGTTCGACCAGTCCAACGACAGTGCACAACGAGTAGAGAGGAACACGAGTGAGAACCATGACCAACGGGGGGCGGGCTGCGGTGGCGATCGTGCTCGCTCTGATCCTCAGCCTGGCTTTCGCCGCCTGCGGCGGAAGCAACGAAGGGACGACGGCATCGGGGGGTGAAGAAGAAGGCGGCGGCGGCAAGGCGATCGTCTCCAATCCCGAAAACGGAGGCGTCTCGCTGACGGTCGGCTCGAAGAACTTCCCAGAACAGGAAATTCTCGGCGAAATCTACGCCCAGGCGCTTTCCGCGGCCGGCTACAAGGCGAAGTCCGATCTCAACCTCGGCTCGGAAACGGTGGCGCTGAAAACGCTGAAGGCCGGCCAGATCTCGGGCTACCCCGAGTACGCCAGCACGGCGCTGACCTCGTTCTTCGGCCTCGAACCGGAAGAAGTCCCCTCCGACGCCACCGAAGCGTGGGAAAAGGCCAATGAAGAATTCGAAAAGGAAGGCCTGACCGCCTTCGAACCGACCCCGTTCGCGAGCGCCAACGCTGTCGGGACGACGAAGGAAAAGGCCGAAGACCTTGGCCTCGAAACGGTCTCCGACCTCGAAGGGATCTCCGAAGAACTCTCGCTCTACGGCTCGCCAGAGTGCCGCCAGCGGATCGACTGCCTGGCCGGCCTCGAACAGCTCTACGGGCTCAAGTTCAAGGAATTCAAGCCGGTTGACATCGGCCTCCGCTACACGGTCCTGGAAAACAACCAGGCCGACCTCTCGATCCTGTTCACGACCGATCCCCAGCTGGCAGGGAAAGATCCCAAGTTCGTGATCCTCGAAGACGACAAGCACGTCTTCCCGGCCGGGAACGTCATCTTCGTGACCAAGAAGTCGGTCGCCGAAGAAGCCGGGCCCGACTACGAAAAGACGATCCTCCAGGTCCAGGAAGGCCTGACCCTGAGCGTCGTGCAGGAGCTCGACGCGCGGGTCGAACTCGAAAAAGAAACGCCGAAGCAGGTGGCGACGGAGTACCTCGAAGAAGAAGGCTATACGGGCTAGCCGGCTTCGAAAGCCTCGAGCGGGCGGGGCCCCTGCGGCCTCGCCCGCATCCTGGCGAAGCAGACCCGGGCGGCCCAGGCGGCCGCGATCCCCGCCGCGGCGGCCAGCAGCAGCGCCGCCCGCGCGTCATAGGCCTGCGAGAGCCAGCCGGCGAGCGGGCCGCCGATCGCCGTCGAGCCGAGGAAGACGACCGAGTAGAGGGCCATCACGCGCCCCCGCATGTCCGGCTCGACCGTGAGCTGCAGCGACGAGTTGATCGTGGCGGCGAAGGTGACCGCGGCCGCGCCGAGCAGCGCCACCGTCGGCACCTCGAGCGCGAGGCTCGGCATCGCCGCGGCAAGGCCGGCGAGGACCCCGAAAGAGAGCGCCGCGCCGGCGATCAACCGCGGGTCGGTGCGGCCGTGGGCACCGGTCGCGAGGGCGCCGACGACGGAGCCGGCTCCCATCGCGGCGACGAGGACCGCGTATGCGGTCGGCCCTCCGTCGAAGCTGAACCGGGCGAGCAGCGGCAGGATCACCTGGAAGTTGAGGCCGAAGGTCCCGACCAGCGCCATCAGCGAAAGCGGCACCGCGAGCTCGGGCGTAGCGCGGACGTAGCGCAGGGCAGCGCGGATCGCTCCCCGCTCACGCTCGGCGCGGGGAGCCGAGTTGAGCTGCTCGGGCTCCATCCGCCAGAGGGCAAGGATCATCACCCCGAAGGAGAGGGCGTTCAGGGCGAAGCAGGGCTCGACCCCGACCGAGACGATCAGCAGGCCGGCCAGCGCCGGCCCGACCAGCCGCGCGGATTGGATCAGGACGCTGTTGAGGCTGACCGCATTGACGACCCGGTCGGCGCCGACCATCTCGATCGCGAAGCTCTGCCGCGTGGGGTTGTCGACCGCGTTGACGCTGCCGCGGACGAAGACGAGCGCCAGCACCATCCATGGGGCGACGATCCCGGCCGCGGTGACGGTGAGCAGGCAGAGGGCGGGGATCGCCATCAGGGCCTGGGTCAGCATCAGCAGGCGCCGCTTCGAGAAGCGGTCGGCGAGCAGGCCGCCCCAGGCGCCGAAGAGGAGGATCGGGAGGAACTGGAGCGCGGTCGTCATCCCGACCGCGAGGCCGCTTCCGGTCAGTGAGAGGACGAGCCAGATCTCGGCGACCATCTGCATCCAGTTGCCGGACAGCGAGACGACCTGCCCGACGAAGTAGCGGCGGTAGTTGGGGACCGAGAGGGAGTCGACGCTCCGCCGCAGCGCGGCGGTCATGGATGAACCTCGGGCCGCCGGCGCGGCGGCTGCTCGAGCAGTCTCTCGAGGATCCCGGCTGCGCGCTCGAGCGTCTCGACCTCCTCTCCGGGAAGATCCCGCATCCGCCGCGCCAGATAGGCGTTCTTGCGGCCGCGGAGGCGACGAAGCCGCTCGCGGCCGACGGCGTTGATGCTGACCAGAGCGCTGCGGCCGTCTGCCGGGTCGCGGGTCCGATCGAGGAGGCCGGCCTCCTCGAGCTGGCGCAGCGTCCGGGTCCCGGTCGGCCGTTTGATCCGCTCGATCTCGGCGAGCTCACTCGGTGTCAGCGGGCCGTGGCGCTCGACCGTCGCCAGCGCCGCGGCGGCCGTCGGGGTGAGCTCGGCCTCCCCCGCCCCGGCCGCCTCCTGACGCAGACGCCTGGCGGTCCGCACGATCGCCAGCCGCAGCCGCGCCGCCGCCTCGGTGAGCCTCGTGTCCTGTGTCGTGGAAGTCATTTGATTAGCTTAGGTAATTAGTATAGCGAACTATCCTGAAAAGGCCAAGTCACGGGCGCGTCGAACTAGACGCGGATGGGCTCACCGAACCCGAAAGGGCCGACGGTCTACCCGCCCGGCATGAACGAGCTGAGCACGAGCGTCCGGCGAAGGCTGGAAGTACCGATGCTGATCGCGGCGGCGCTGACGGTGCCGATGGTGGCGATCAGCGAGTCCCACCCCGGCGGCGCGCTGGAGGTCACCGCCAACATCCTCAACTGGGGGACCTGGCTCGCCTTCGTCTTCGAGCTCGTCGTGATGCTCGCGGTCGTGCCGGACCGCGGCGCCTGGCTGCGGCACAATCCGCTCGACCTCTTCCTCGTCGTCTTCACCCCGCCGATCCTTCCCGCCGGCCTGCAGGGATTGCGGGTCCTGCGGCTGCTTCGCGTCCTGCGGCTGCTCCAGCTCGACAGCATCTCTCGCAACATCTTCACCCTCCGCGGCCTCCACTACGCGACGCTGCTGGCGTTGCTGACGGTGGTCGGCGGGGGCGCGCTGTTCGACGCGCTCGAGGGCAAGCAGGAACATCTCAGCACCTGGGACGGGATCTACTGGGCGCTGACGACGATGACGACCCTGGGGTCGAGCATCCAGCCGACCGACACCGGCGGCCAGATCGTCGCCACCGTCCTCGTCCTGGTCGGCCTCGGGTTCATCGCGCTTGTGACCGGCGCCATCGCCCAGCGCTTCTTCGGCCCCGAACTGACCGACGTCGAGCGCGAGCTCGAGGCCGAGGCCGCCTCGGCGGAGGAGATCGCCCAGCGCGAACTGCGGAGCATCAGGGAACAACTCGCCGCGCTCGAGGTCGCGGTCGAGCGGCTGGTCGACGAGCGCGCGTCCTCGCCCTAGCCTTCCGCGTCGCGGCGCTCCGCGACCTTCTGCTCCAGCTCCTCCATCACCGCCGGGTCGCGGAGGGTCGTCACGTCGCCGAGCTCGCGGCCCTCGGCGATGTCGCGCAGGAGCCGCCGCATGATCTTCCCCGAGCGCGTCTTCGGCAGGTCGCCGGACCAGATCACCCGCTTCGGGCGGGCGAGTTTGCCGATCCGCTCGGCGACGTGGTCGCGGATCGCGGCAACCATCCCGTCGTCGCCGTCGAGATCGCCTTCGAGGGTGACGAAGGCGCAGATCGCCTGTCCCGTGTCCTCGTCGCTCTGGCCGATCACCGCCGCCTCCGCAACCTTGGGGTGGGAGACGATCGCCGACTCGACCTCGGCGGTGGAGAGCCTGTGGCCGGATACGTTGATCACGTCGTCGACCCGACCGAGGATCCAGAGATAGCCGTCCTCGTCGCGTCGGGCCGCGTCCCCGACCAGGTAGGTCTCGCGCCCGAATCGCGAGAAGTAGGTCTCGATGAAGCGCTCCTCCTCGCGATAGAGCGTGCGCAGCATCCCCGGCCAGGGCCGGCGCAGGACCAACAGCCCCTCGCCGTCGTCCTCGATCGGGTTGCCCTCGTCATCGACGACGTCGGCCTCGATCCCCGGCAGCGGCACCGTCGCCGAGCCCGGCTTGGTCGCGGTGATCCCCGGCAGCGGCGAGATCATGATGTGGCCGGTCTCGGTCTGCCACCAGGTGTCGACGATCGGGCAGCGCTCGGCGCCGATCACCTTGTGGTACCAGAGCCAGGCCTTGGGGTTGATCGGCTCGCCGACCGTGCCCAGCATCCGCAGGGACGAGAGGTCGTGTCGCTCGGGGTACTCGGGCCCCCATTTCATGCAGGCCCGGATCGCGGTCGGGGCGGTGTAGAAGATCGTCACCCCCTGGCTCTCGACGATGTCCCACCAGACGTCCTTGTCCGGGTAGTCGGGGGCGCCCTCGTACATCACGCTGGTGGTGCCGTTGGCGAGCGGCCCGTAGACGATGTAGGAGTGGCCGGTGACCCAGCCGACGTCGGCCGCGCACCAGTAGATGTCGTGCTCGGGCTTGAGGTCGAAGACGTAGCGGTGGGTGTAGGCGACTCCGGTCATGTGGCCGCCGGTGGTGTGCAGGATCCCCTTCGGCTTCGCGGTCGAGCCTGACGTGTAGAGGATGTAGAGCGGGTGCTCGGCCTCCATCGGCTCGGCGGGGCACTCGGGGTCGGCCGCGGCCATCGCCTCGTCGACCCAGACGTCGCGACCCTCCCGCATCTCGCACTCGGCGCCGGTGTGTCGGACGACGAAGATCGTCTCGATCGAGCCGACCTCGCCGATCGCCTCGTCGACGCGGGCCTTGACCGGAGCGGTCTGGCCCTTGCGGCGGGCACCGTCGACGGTGACCAATGCCTTCGCCTCCGAGAACTCCATCCGCTCGCGCACGGCCTCCGCGGCGAAGCCGCCGAAGACGACGTTGTGGGGGGCGCCGATCCGCGCGCAGGCGAGCATCGCGACGACGACCTCGGGGATCATCGGCAGGTAGATACCGACGACGTCCCCCTTGCCGATGCCGCGGTCGCGCAGCGCGTTGGCGAAGCGCTGGACGTCGGCGAGGAGGTCGGCATAGGTGATCGCCCGCTCCTCACCCTCCTCGCCGCGCCAGAAGTAGGCGACGCGGTGGCCGAGCCCCGCCTCGACGTGGCGGTCGAGGCAGTTCGCCGACGCGTTCAGCCTGCCGTCGGCGAACCATTTGTAGAAGGGCGGGTCGGAGTCGTCGAGCGACTCGCTCGGCGGCTCCGCCCAATCGAGGAGCTCGTTGGCCTGCCGCAGCCACCACGCCTGGGGATCGGCGGCGGCCTCCTCGTAGACGGCCGGGTCGTTCCAGAGCGCCGCCTCCTTGAACTCGGCGGCGGGCTCGAAGCGCTCGACGTCGAGCAGGGCGTTCAGCTCCTGCTCGAGGCCGGACAGTTGGCTCGTCGATGCCATCTAGCTCCTCCTCCTCTCAGTGACCGAGTGAACGGACCGGCAGGACCGTGCGTCCGAACGTCGCGTTGGTCACCGCCGCAAACGATGCATACCAGGCGGCGACGGCGGTCGCCAGCCCGAACCATCCACCCGCTTCGACAAGGCCTTCGTTTCCGCCGGAGTTGCCGATGCCGAGCAGGAAGAAGGTGATCGCCAAAAGGAAGAACACCACCGCGACGGCGGCCGTGGTCCGCAGCGAGGCGACGAACATGTAGGTGGTGAAGATGCCCCAGGCGATCAGGTAGAGGCCGACAGCGTCGCCGACGTGGGCGGCCGGAATCTCGCCTGAGAAGAAGGTGACGAACGCCCAGAACGAGAGCCAGAAGGCCCCGAATGAGGTGAACGCCACCGCCCCGAACGTATTGCCGGTGCGGAACTCCCACATCCCCGCCAACACCTGGGCGATACCGCCGTAGCCGAGCGCGAGGCCCAGCACCACCGGCTCCCCGGCGCTGTTGACGAGACCGGCGTTGAACATGCTGAGGACGAAGGTCGTGAGCGCGAATGCGGCGAGTCCGAGTGGCGCCGGGTCCGCCGGTTTCCACCCCTCCCTCACCTCGACTGCGCCGACCGACTGGCCCCCGCGGCGCTCAATCGTCCGCTCGGAAGCCCTGATCGTGGTCGACTCCATGACATCCCCCTTTCCGTCCGCAAGCGGAAGCACTTCCGGGAGCGGGCGATGTGTTTGTGGAACTGCTCTGCTTGCGGCTGTAACTACCCGAAATCGGGGATGGGTACACCTGCGGACCGCATTCGCCCGTCTGTAGATTGGATCGCCTCGAAATGTTCTTCAGGCAAGTCATCCACGAGGATCTGGGCTGCGCCTCCTATCTGGTCGGCGACACCGCCAGCGGCGTCGCCGCGGTCATCGACCCGCAGTGGGACACCGAGCCCTACCTCGACCTGGCCCGACTCCACGGCGTGCGGATCGAGCACGTGCTGGAGACCCACAACCACGCCGACCACGTCTCCGGGCACGGCCGGCTGGCGCGGGCGACGGGGGCGACGATCCACGTCAGCGAGCTCGCCGGCGCCGAGTACGAGCACGATCCGTTCGCCGACGGCTGGGTCCTCCAGCTGGGCGAGGGGGCATCGATCGAAGCGATCCACACTCCAGGGCACCGGCCCGAGCACACGTCCTTCCTGCTGCGCGACCCTGCCCGCGGGGGCGACCCGGTGGCAGTCCTGACCGGCGACTCGCTTTTCGTCGGCGGCGTCGCCCGCCCCGACCTCGCGGTCGAGCCGCGCGAGGGAGCGGCCGACATCTTCCGCTCGCTGCACGAGCGGCTGATGGCGCTGCCCGACGAGGTCGAGGTTTGGCCCGGCCACCTCGGCGGCTCGCTCTGCGGCAGCTCGGGCATCGACCTCAAGACCTCATCGACGATCGGGTTCGAGCGCCGCCACAACCGCTCCCTGGGGATCGCCGACGAGGCGGATTTCATCGAGGACGCGGTTGCGGGCATCGGTGCGCGCCCGCCGAACGTCGAGCACATCGTCGGCCTCAACCGCGGGCCCCTGGTCGAGTCGATCGGCGCCCCCGCCCGGCTCTCGCCGAGCGGCGTCGATGCGGCGATCGCCGCCGGCGCGGTGGCGGTCGACTCGCGGACCAACGAGCAGTTCGACGAGGCCCACATCCCCGGCGCGATCAGCGCCTCGGCCTACGACACCGGCTTCGCGACGAAGGTCGCCCAGGTCATCCCGCACGAGGCCCAGGTCGTGATCGTCGCCGCCTCCGACGGCAACGAGCTCGAGGCCGCCGAGCTGCTCGCCGCGGTCGGGCTCAGCGTCAGCGGCTTCCTCGGCGGCGGGATGAGCGCCTGGCGGGCAGAGGAGCGACCGGTGAGCCGGATCGAGGCGATCGACGTCGCCGGACTTGCGGCGCGGGTCGACGGCGCCGACCCGCCGCTTGTGATCGACGTCCGCAATGCCGGCGAGTTCGAGGCCGGGCACATCCCGGGCTCGATCCACATCCCCTACGCCGAGCTCGCGGAGCGCGCCGGGGAGCTTCCCCGCGACCGCGCCGTGGCGACGATCTGCAAGGCGGGCAAACGCAGCGGCCTCGCGGCCTCGATCCTTCAGCGCGAGGGGTTCGAGCAGATCGCCCACGTCGCCAGCGGTGGCGTCCCGACGTGGGGCGAGCTGGGCCATCCGCTGCAGGCGGCGGAGACCCCGGCCCCCACCTGATGTCGCACTTCCCTCCGAGGGATGGAGGGATCTGCAAGATCCCGGGCGGGTGTCAGTAGCCGGCCGGGTGGCGGGCGATGAAGCCTTCGGGCGAGTCGACCGGCGAGGAGTGCCAGCGCGGCCCGGGGCCGCCGACGGTGTCGAAGGCGAGGCCGGCGATGATCATCCAGGCGTGCTCGGCGTTTGCGTAGACGGTGATCCACTGGCCTGGTCCCGGTTCGCCCCAGGTCTCCAGGCCGGTCGAGTCGAGCGGGCTGGAGAGGAAGCCGCCGCCGTTCAGGGCAAAGCTGACCGCGCCCGAGCAGTCGTAGCCGGGCGAGGAGAAGGACCCGTGGCCGCCGCCCCAGATGTACGGGGTCGTGGCGATCGAGTTCGCCGCTTCGATCGCGCCCTGGATCGCCGGCGGGGCCGCAGAGGGGACGCTCGCCTCGCTTTCGGAGATGAAGCCGGCGGTCTCGCCCGGGGTGAGCGGGGCGGGAGCGCTGGCCGGCGGCGCCTGGCCGGCGCTCGCGATCTGTTCGGAGATGTTGCCGAGGTTGTCGCTCAGCGCCTGCGAGCGCGACTCGAGGCCGTCGAGGGTTTCGCGGCGTTCGGCCTGGGCCGCCTTCAGTTCTCCGAAGCGCTTCTCGGCCTCGGCCCGCGCAGCGGCCGCTTCGCGCTCCTTGGCGGCGATCACGTCGCGCGCTTCCTTGATCTGCAGCCGTACCGCGGCCATCCGCTTGACCGCGGCCTTGGCCTCGTCGCGCAGCCCTTTGACCCGGTTGGCGACGGCGTCGTCGTGATTCTCGATCTGGCTCACATAGTCGGCGCGGGTGTTGACCTGCGACCAGGTCGCCGAGTCGAGGACGACGCTCACCATGTCGGGCGATCCGGCCTCGTATATCGCGACGAGCCGCCGTTTCAGGACCCCGAGCGCCCGCTTCAGCCGCGCCCGGATCCGCGCCAGCCGTTCCTTATCGGCCTCGAGCTTCGCGCTCGCGCGTTCGAGCTCGGACTGCTTGGCCGAGAGTTCGGCTTCGATCGCGGCCTGTTCGCGGCGCAGGACCGAGACTTCCCCCAACATCGAGTCGATCGCCGCGTTCTCTTCGGCGATCGTCGCGCTAAGCGAGCGTTCGCTCTTGCGGACCTGGTCGAGCTTGCCCTGGGTGGAGTCGAACTTTTCCTGCAGCGTCTGGGCCGGAGCCGAGGCGCCGCCGGCCGCCCACAGGCAGAGGAGTCCAAGCAGCACGACTGCGAGCAGCAGCCAGCGCCTCCGGTGGCGAGAGGACGAATCGAACATCGGCGGCGCAGGCTAACGAAACGCGGCTCCGGATGTTAGGAGTTGCTAATAACTTGCAACTCCTGTTGCAGAAACCGGCCGTTTGGAGGAAAAACCTGCGCCGCGTCGACGCCTGGGTCAGGCGAGCAGTTTCGACTTCGCCTGCTGGAACTCCTCGTCGGTGAGGGCTCCCTTTTCCTTCAGCTCCTGGAGTTTGTGCAGTTCGTCGGCCGGCGACGTGTGGGCAGTCTCGCGGACGTATTCGTCGAAATGCTTTTTTGCGTCGGCCTGGGCTTTGACCGTCCGGTCCCGCATTCCGCTGCCGCGCGCGATCAGGTAGATCAACGCCGTGATGAACGGCAGGAAGATCAGGAAGAAGACCCAGACCGCCTTCCCCCAGCCCGACATCTCGTGGTCGCGGAAGAGGTCGGTGATGATCGTGAACAGGATCCAGATCCAGATCACGAAGAAGAAGATCTCGAGGACGATCAGGAGCAGTTCGCCGAAGGTGACATCTGCGAGGGCCAGCAAGTGGTGGGTCCTTTCAAAGGGGACGGAGTAATTGGATACTAGACCGCTCTAGAGCCGCTGGGCAAACAGGACGGCGGCGACCGCGGTCGCGAGGTTGAGACTGGAGACGCCGGGGCGCATCGGGATCCCGAGGCGGGCGTCGGCGCGATCGAGCAGCTCCGCCGAGAGACCGTGGCGCTCGGTGCCGAAGGCGAGGATCGCGCCGGCCGGGAGGTCGGCCGGGCGGAGGTCGTCTCCCCCGGGGTCGATCGCGATCAGCGGCCGCTCGGTGTCGGGGAGCTGCGGGACCCCCGCGACCGGCAGAGCGAAGTGGAGACCGGCGGCGCCGCGGAGGGCGTCGGGATGCCAGGGGTCGTTGTCGCCGGTGCTGAGAACCGCGGCTGCGTCCGCCGCCGCGGCGACCCTGACGCAGGCGCCCATGTTGCCCATGGTCCGCGGGTCCTCGAGGAAGACGATCGGCCCCTCGCGCGGTTCGGCGAGCACCGCGCCGACGTCGACCTCGGGACGGCGGGCGATCGCGACGACACCGGTTCGCGGCGCCTGCGGCACCAGCTCGGCGAGCAGCTCGGGGCTGACCGGCGCCGCCCGGTCGGCGAGGGAGCCGCGCAGGTCGGGCGCCAGCTCACTCGCCAGCTCCTCGAGCTCGCCGGCGTCGGCGGCGAGGACCTCCTCGATATCGGCCCCGAAGCGCAGCGCGTGCTTGAGGGCGTGAAACCCCTCGAGAACGGCCACGCCGCGGTCGCGCCGCGCCGCCCGGAACCTGGCGACAAGCGCTCTGTCGCCGTTCACCTGGCGCCCGCCGCCATCGCTCAGGCGACGCGCAGCCGGGCCCGCCACTCCTCGGAGTCGAAGCGTGCCGGCTCGGTATCGCGCAGGAACCGTTCGAGGGCGATCGTGAAGCGGCCGGGCGCCTCGAGCTGCGGCACGTGGCCGACCCCCTCGAAGATCTCGAGCCTGCTGGCGGGAATCGCCTCGTGCGCGCGCTCACCGTGGCGCACGGGGATGATCGAGTCCTCGGCGCCCCAGACGATCAGAACCGGGACCGCCTCGGCCAGGTAGAGGCGGTCGGCGGCGTCGATCCGCTGGCCGCCGGTCCCGATCACAGCGCGGACGGTGGCGAGGAAGGCCGCGCGGCGGTCGGAGTCGTTGAGGGACGCATAGCTCCGTGCCACCTCGGCGACGTCGGGGTCCGGGCGAAGGCCGAGCGCCGCCAGCCCCTTCCCCAGCGCCGATCCCACCACCGAACCGGGCCCGGCGGTGGCGGCGATGAAGAGGTCGGCGCCGGGAAGCGTCGCCGCGCGGAGCACCGGGCTGACCTCCGGGCCGAGGCCGCCGCTGGAGACGAGCGCCAGCCGCTCGATCATCTCCGGGTATTGGTAGGCGAACTGCATCCCCACCCCACCGCCGAGCGAATGCCCTACGACCGTCGCGCGGTCGTGGCCGAGGGCCAGCAGCAGGTCGCGCAGGCCGGCCGCGAGGGCGCCGATCGAGTAGTCGCCGCCGCCGGGCTCGGAGGCGCCGTGGCCGGGAAGGTCGGGGGCGATGACGGTGTGGTCGCGGGCCAGCGGCTCGATCACCTCGCGCCAGCTCTCGCAGGTCCCCGCCATCCCGTGGATCAGCAGCAGGACGGGACCGTCGCCGGCCGCGACGTAGGCGACCGAGCGACCGTGGATGCGGACCGAGCTCATCTCCGGTGCTTCCATTCCAGAACAGTATTCCCCAGACGCCGCCCCTCGGTTAGCCTGAGGCCATCGCGACCTTCCTCCACACCTGCTACCGGATCGGCGACATCGACCGCTCGGTCGCCTTCTACGAGAAGCTCGGGTTCGAGGAGCGCCGCCGGATGCCGATCGGCGACGAGGCGATCAACGTCTTCATGGGCCTGCCGGGCGAGGCCGACGTCCTCGAGCTGACCTACAACCACGGCGTCGACTCCTACGAGCACGGCACCGGGTACAACCACATCGCCCTCTGGGTCGACGACCTCGAGGCGACCCTCACCGCCCTTGCGGAGAAGGGCGTCGAGCCCGAAAAGCCCCCATACCGCCCCGGCGGCCGGACCGAGGGCCCCCTGATCTGCTTCGTCAGGGATCCGGATGGGTACCGTTGTGAGCTAATTGGGAACTGAGCCGAGCTGTGGAGCGGCTACTCGCTGTTTCTACGGGAGTAGCCATCGCCTACGGGATCGGGCTCTGGGTCGTACTGATCGTCGCACCAGCGACGATCACCGCCCTGAAGGGCCAATGGCTCCTGTTCGCGGCCGGCTGGCTCACAGTGGGATTGGTTTGGTGGATTGCCGCGATGAGGCTGGCGCGACCCGAGTCCTGGTGGACTCGACACCGCTACGGCCCGGATAAGCTCGCGCGCACGCAGGCTCGATACGGCGCAACCCGGCGCAACCGCGACCGAATAGGTCCCCGTGCGGCTACTCGCTGTTTCTACGGGAGTAGCCATCGCCTACGGGATCGGGCTCTGGGTCGTCCTCTTGATCGGCCCTGCAACGGTCACGGCGGCAAAGGGTCAATGGCCTCTGTTCGACGGGAATAGGGTTCGATCCGGTGCCGCGACACGGGCGGGTACAGATTTGAGTTAGTCGGCGAGTAGGGCTGGGCAGCAGCGCTCGGACCACATGTCGCGCCACCAGTCCCGAGCACCGATCTCGCACGGGCGAGACTCGGTGTCTGGCCGGACGAGCGCGGCTCAGCCCTTGACGTGGACGACCTTGAAGGCCTTGGTCGCCGGCGAGGGGTCGGCGACGCCGGCGAGGACGGCTCGGACGTTGAAGCGATACTTGCCCGGCTTCAGGCTGTACTTCTTCGGCGATTTGCAGCCCTTGAACTTGGGCGTCGGCGCTTTCTTGCCTTTCTTGATCGTCACCAGGGCGCATTCGAACTTCGCGGCCGCGTCGGATGAGCTGAATCTGAAGGTGACCTTGGCCTTTTTGCCCTTGGTCTTCACCGTCTTCTTCGGCCCCTTGCCGATGATGGTCTCGGGAGTTTTCGGTTTCGTGCCGCTGATCGGGACCGCGGCAGGCGGTTCGAGGCCGCTGATCCGCACGACCTCGTATTCGTTTTCGGTGTTGTTTTCCGCGGTCATCCACATCGTGTTGTTCGGGCCGGCGGTGATCTGCCGGGCACCGAAGCCCGGTTTGAGGCCGCCGAAGAAGGTGCGCTCGCCGGTGCTCGTCAGCCTCTCGACCCCTGGCGGCACGGTGGGAGCGGCCCCAAAGAGGGGTACCCAGAACGCGCCGTCCGAGCCGTAGGCGACGCCGAATGGGTCACCGTCGCGTTCGAACTCCTGGGCCGGGTTCGGCGGTGTGATCAGGCCGATGCTCTCGGGGCTGGCTCCCGGGTCCGAGAACGCGATCTGGCCCGTCGGACTTCCCGCGACGCCCTGCGATGCGCCCGCCCCTTCGTGGCCGATTTCGAAGTCCGGCTGGACGACGCCGGCCGTGGTCAGGGTCACGATCCGTGCTTTGCCGGCATCGGCGACGACGATCAGCGAGCCGGCGACATCGATGTCTCTCGGGCTCAATCCGGCGACCGGCACCGATTTCGCTTCTTCAGGGGCCGAGGGCAGGAAATGGACGACATTGTTGCTCGCGCCGACCCACATCTGCCCGTCGGGCCCGGCGACGATCGGGTCGTTGGAGGTGACGTCGTTGATCGTGAAAACTTCGGTCGAGCCTTTCGGGTCGGACGGTGAGAAGGAGGCGACCTTGTTCGTCGCCGTGACCCACATCTTGCCTTCCGGCCCCGCGGAGATCCCCGAGAGTTGTTCGATCCCTTCGAGTTCGAATTCTTCGATCCCCCCGGCCGGGGTGACGCGAGCGACGTCGTCGTCCACCCCGTGCACCACGACCCAGATGTTCCCGTCGGGGCCGGCGGCGATCTTGGTGTTGGTTTCGACCGGCGACGCGAGCGGGAACTGGCCGTCGATTTCGGGCGCCGCGAGGGCGGATGCGCTCGTGCCGAAGAGGGCGGCGGTGGCCAGTGCGAGGGCCGCGATCACGATCCGGCGGAGCAGCATCGCCGACAGTCTAGGTCGTTCCCCGAGTTTTGACCGGATCTTTACGGGAAGTTGATCCCCGGGAAAGCCGGGGCCGGGAATCTTTGCGAACTCGAACCAGGAGGAGTTATGCCGCAGATACTCGTAGTAGCAGACACGCCTGAGGCCCCCCAGAGCGAGGTCGTTTATCGAGAGCGGATCGCGCTCAGCGACCTCGAGTCCGATCACTTCTCCACCCAGCTGGTGGAGCGAGTCGGGTGGGCCGTATTCGACGCAGATGAGCTCGAACACCGGGATCCGCGGGTGATCCACCGCGAGCCCGAGGTGATCAACCGCCAGGCAGAGGCGTTCCGGAACTGACCTTCGAGGCACCGCGGCCTGGGTCAACCCCGGGCCGCGGGTGCAACCGATGTTGCGGGCGCTGAGCCCGAAGCTGTTACCCAGTATTCGGGATGCGCCCGATCCGAGCAATCGGCGCCGCGGCCCTGATCACCATCGCCCTCGCGGCGAGCGCCGCGCCCGCGCAGGCGAGCATCCCGGCCCGCGTCGCCGCGCTGCAGTCGGCGCTCAGGTCGCTGCACCTCTACAGCGGGTTCGTCGACGGGATCAGGGGGCCGCTGACCCGCCGCGGGATCGTCGCCTTCCAGCGCCGCCGCGGGCTCCATGTCGACGGGCTCGCAGGGCCGAGGACCCGGCGGGCGCTCGGCTGGCGGGGCAGGCCCGGGCTCGGCAGCAGGGTGCTGCGAGCCGGCGACCGGGGCTGGGACGTCGCCGCGCTCCAGTTCCTGCTCCAACGCGCCGGCGACGGGCCGGGCCGCGCCGACGGCCTGTTCGGGCCGCTCACGAGGGCCGCCGTCCTGCGCGCCCAGGAAGGGACGGGGATCTCGGTCGACGGCCTCGCCGGCCCGCAGACGATCCGGGCGCTGCGGGTCGGAGGCGGCGGCGACAACGGCGAAGGGGCACCGAGCGGCCCGGTCCGCTTCCTGCGGCCGGTCCCGGGACCGATCGGGTCGCCGTTCGGCGCCCCGCGCCCCGGTCACACCCACACCGGGGTCGACTTCCCAGTCCCATACGGAACCCCGATCCGGGCCGCCGGCGTCGGCACGGTCATCTACGCCGCCTACAACTACGGCGGCTACGGCAACCTCGTCGTGATCCAGCACCGGCTCGGGTACACGAGCTGGTATGGGCACATGTCGAGAATCACCGGCTACGTCGGCGAGGACGTGGTCGGCGGAACCCTGATCGGGTACGTCGGCGCGACCGGCGACGCGACCGGCCCCCACCTGCACTTCGAGGTCCGCCACTACGACACGCCGATCGACCCGGTGCCGCTTCTGCTCTCGGCCGTCGCGTCGAGCGCGCCCGGTGTCCCAGGAGGCCTGCGGGCCGAGGAGTGCGCCGGCAGGTCGAGCCCGGTCCGCCGGCTGCCGCCGGGGTCGGACTGGATCGCGAGCGAACGCCTCTGCCGCTGAGCACGGGCGGACCCAGGCTGACTGGCCGTACGGCCAGTACCCCTGTCCTAGAATCGGCCCGGTGAGCAGGGAGATCACCACCGCGACCGCGACCGGAGAGACGGTGCGCGACCGGCTGGCGGGACGGAAGATCCTCCTCACCGGCGCCTCGGGCTTCCTCGGCAAGGCGGTGCTGGGGACGCTCCTTCGCAGCGCTCCGGAAATCCACCAGCTCGTCGTCATGCTGAGGGCGCCCGGTGGCTCGACCGCGGCCGAGCGCCTCGACGGTGTCCTCGCCGCCGACTGCTTCGACGGGCCGGCGCGGGAGATGATCCGGGCCAGGCTCAAGTCGGGCCGGATCCGGGCTCTGCGGGGTGACCTCGAGATCGACGGCCTCGGCGAGCAGCCGGCCGAGGCGCTGGCCGGGATCGACACCGTGATCCACTGCGCCGCGACGGTCTCCTTCGAGGAGGCGCTCGACGACGCCCTCGCGCTCAACACCTTCGGGCCGGTCCGGCTCCTGCGGCGGCTGCGCGACAGCGGCTCGGACCCCGAGCTGGTTCACGTCTCGACCGCATACGTCGCCGACCGCCAGTCGGGAAGGGTGCTCGAGGACGGCGCCCCCCATCACGGTCTCGCCGAGCTCGATCCCGAGGAGCTCTTCGCGACCGGGCGGCGGTGGCGGGAAGAGGTCGAGCGCGATTCGATCGAGAAGCCGCGGCGCGAGGCCTTCGAGAAGGCCGCCGAGCGCGACGCGGCGAGGCGCGAGCGGATGATCGCCTCCGAGCGGGCCGAGGAGCTCCGCCGTCGCTGGGTGGGCGAGAGGCTCTCGCGCCGGAGCCGCAGGCACGCGATCGAGCTCGGCTGGCCCGACACCTACGCCCTCTCGAAGGCGCTGGGCGAGCGCCTCGTCGCCGAGCGCTCCGCCCCGACGACTGTGATCCGGCCGACGATCATCGAGTCCGCGCTGCGGATGCCGAGCCCAGGCTGGCTCGAGGGGATCAAGGTCGCCGACCCGCTGATCCTCGCCTACGCCTCGCGCGGGCTCACCCACCTCCCCGGCCACGAGGACAACGTGATCGACATCGTCCCGGTCGACCTCGTCGCCAACGCGTGCGTCGTCGCCGCCGCCCATCCGCCCGAGCAGGGGGTGCGGACGGTCGCGGTCGCCAGCAGCGCTCGCAACCCGCTCTCGATCGGGCGACTCGCCGAGGAGATCCGCGAGTACTTCCTCGCCAACCCCCTCACCGGGCGCAACGGCTCGCCGATCAAGATCGGCCACCTCAAATTCGTCGATCGCAGGGTCGCGCTGCGCCGGACGATCGGCCGCGAGCGGATCGCGGCGGCGGCCGCGCGCGCAGCGATGGCCTCGCCCGTCCACCTGCCGCAGGAGCGGATGCTGCGCTCGGCCCGCTCCCTCTCCGAACGGGTGACGCGGATGGTCAAGATCTACGGCGCGTACACCGAGCTCGACTGCGTCTTCGACGACGCCAACGCCTGCCACCTCGCAGAGCTCCTACCGGAGGCCGATCGCGACGAGCTGTCCTTCGACACCGCGGCGATCGATTGGGACGTCTACCTGCAGGAGATCCACCTGCCGCAGGTGCGGCGCCTGAGCGAGGCCGCCGGCTGATGTCCCGGCGGGACGAGTGCGGTACGTCCAGGTCCTGACCACGGTCTCCTCCGAGGAGGAGGCGAGGCAGATCGCCGACGTGCTCCTCCACGGCCGCCTCGCCGCCTGCGTCCAGATCGTCGGGCCGATCGAGAGCCGCTATCGCTGGCACGGCGAGATCGAGCACGCGCGCGAGTGGCAGTGCCTGGCGAAGACCGAGGCTGGCATCTACAGCGAGGTCGAGGCCGCGATCCGGCAGGCGCACTCCTACGATGAGCCCGAGATCCTCGCCACGCCGATCCTCGACGGCAGCGCGGGCTATCTCGCCTGGGTCAGCGAGAACGTCGGCGCCGACTAGGCCGGGACCTTGAAGCCGCGCTTCGCGGGCTTCGACCTGTTCCCGGCCGCGTCGGTCGCCCAGACCTTGAAGGTGTGATGGCCGGGCTTCAGGCCCCTGTAGGTCTTCGGCGACCTGCACTTCGCCGGCTTCTTGCCGTCGAGCTTGCAGCTGAAGGTCGAGCCGGCCTCGTCGGCCTTGAAGCTGAACTTCGCGGTTCCCTTGTCGAGCTTCTTGCCGGGCCCCTTCGAGATCTTCGCAACCGGCGCCCTCGTGTCGGGCGCGGGCGGGCCGGCCGGCGGCGTCGGCGGTGAGCTCAGCCCGTCGACCGCGATGCCGCAGGCCTGTTCGGAGACCGCGATGCCGGGAATGAAGCTCTGTTCGATCGCGGTGCCGTCGGAGTTGGCGCGGGCGATCGCCCCACTGCCCGAGTTCGTCCAGTACAGGCGAGAGCCGTCGCGGGCGATGCCGCACGGCCCCGAGGCTTCGCCGATGAAGCTCGGATCCGCGCCGGCGCCGGTCGTCTTGTTGGCGCGGCCGATCCGGGTTCCGTTCAGGAAGAAGAAACCGGGCTCGGTCCAGAACACGTTCGCCGAGTCGACGGCGACCCCGCACGGCACGCTCGTGCCCGGGATTTCGATGAATTCGGGGTTGACGTCGGAGCCGCTGAGGTCGGCCCGCCCGATATATGCGGGGCTACCGGACAGACCTTCGCCCCAGTAAACGTGTCCCGCGTCGGTCGCGACTCCACAGGGAACCGCAAGCCCCGGGATGAATTCGAGCAGCGGGTTCGTTCCGTCGAGATTGGCCTTGCCGATCGAGCCGCCGGTGACCGCGGTCCAGTAGATCGACGTCGACGTCACCGCAACCCCGTTCGGGCCGTCGATCCCGGGGATGAAATTCGGGTCAACCCCGCTGCCGTCGATATTGGCCCGCCCGATCGCGCCGCCGGTTTCATTCGCCCAGTAGATGTGGTTTTCGTCGACGGCGACGGACGCCGCGCCGCCGGCTCCAGTGATGAACGCGGGGTTGACGCCGCTGCCATCGGTCTCGGCGCGGCCGATTGTTCCCTGGGCGAAGTTCCCCCAGTAGATGAACGCCGGCGCCGGCGCGGCGAACGCCAGTAGCACCAGCGCCGCGAAACTCGCCGTGAGCGCCGCTTTCCCCGGATATCCGATCCCCGGCATCTGCCGAGGATAGGACCCGGCGGCGGCGGATCGGTGTGGAAAAATCGATTATTCGGGGGCGATCGTCGTCCCCGCCCGCACCTCCGCCAGCCGCCGCTCGAGGTAGCGCCGCTCGACCTGGTTCGAGGTCAGCTCGATCGCCCGCGCATAGGCCGAAGCCGCCTCGGCGTCGCGGTCGAGGCGCCGGAGCAGCTCGGCCCGCGCGGAGTGGAGCTGCTGGTACTCGTCGAGGCCCTCGATCTCGTCGATCAGGCCGAGGCCCCGCTCCGGTCCCTCGCTCATCGCCACCGCCGCTGCCCGGTTGAGCTCGACGACCGGGCCTGGGGAGACGCGGGCCAGCCATTCGTAGAGGCGGACGATCCGCGCCCAGTCGGTCTGCTCGGGCGCCCTGGCCTCCGCGTGGGCGGCGGCGATCCGGGCCTGGATCGTGTACGGCCCGACCGGGCCGTGGGCGGCGGCCCGCTCCGAGAGCGCCAGCCCCTCTGCGATCTGCTCGGCGTCCCAGAGCGCTCGGTCCTGCTGATCGAGCGGGACCGCTTCGCCGCCGGCGTCGACGCGGGCGGGCCGGCGCGAGTCGGTCAGCAGCATCAGCGCCAGCAGCCCGGCCACCTCCGGCTCGCGGGGGAGCATCGCGGCGAGGACGCGGGCGAGGCGGATCGCCTCGGCGCTGAGCTCGGTTCTCACCAGGGAATCGGCGTCGGAGGCCAGATAGCCCTCGTTGAAGATCAGGTAGAGGGTCGCGAGAACTCCAGGCAGGCGCTCCGGCATCCGCTCAGCATCGGGGACGTCGTAGGGAATGCCCGCCTGACCGATCTTGCGCTTGGCGCGGACCAGGCGCTGGGCCATCGTGCCCTCGGCGACGAGGAAGGCGCGGCCGATCTCGGCCGTCGTCAGGCCGCCGAGCGTGCGAAGGGTGAGGGCGATCCGAGCCTCGATGGCCAGCGCCGGATGGCAGCAGGTGAAGATCAGCCGCAGTCGGTCGTCCTCGATCCCGCCGGCGGCCGCGACCGCGTCGGCGGGGGTCAGCTCTGGCGGGCGGAGCGCCTCGAGGCCCTCGAGGATCGCGGTCTTCTCGCGCAGGTTGCTCTCGCGGCGCAGGCGGTCGATCGCGCTGTTGCGGGCGACCTGTGTGATCCAGGCGCCAGGGTTTGAGGGAACGCCGTCGCGGGGCCAGCGCTCGAGCGCAACGACGAATGCCTCCTGGACCGCCTCTTCGGCGGCATCGAAATCGCCGAGGACGCGGATCAGCGTCGCGACCGCCCGCCCCGACTCGTGCCGGAACGTGCGGTCGACGACGCTGTCGCGGTGCTCCGAGTCCAAGCGGGGCTAGTACTTCTCGCTCAAGCGCTCGAGCAGTTCAGCCCCCGAGATCTCGTCCTCGCCGGCCTCCTCGACCAGTGGCCTCACTTCGACCGAGACACCCTGCAGCGGCGCCTTCTTCGTCCACTCCAGCGCCTCGTCGAGATTCGCCGCCTCGATGATCCAGAAGCCCATCAGCTGCTCCTTGGTCTCGGCGTACGGCCCGTCGGTGACCGTGGGCTGGGCGCCGCCCTCCTCGAGAGGGAAGCTGACCACCGTCGCGGTCGCCCGCTCCCGCAGGCCGGCGCCGTAGACCATCGCCCCGGCATCCTTCATTTCCTTGTTGAAGCGGTCCATCAGGTCGAGCGTCGCCTGCATTTCATCGGGCGAGATCTCCTCGAAGTTGGGCTCCTCTCCGATCAATCCGAGCAGGTATTGCATCGTCAGCCTCCTTTTTCGCGGCGGCACCGGATGGCCGCCTTCACCCTAACGACGAACGGGCAGATCCCAAATCGACAGGAATGGCTAGGCGCGGAGGCGGTAACCGCTCGAGAAGAGACGGAGGTTGACGGCGAAGAGCGCCGCCGTCGCCCCCGCCAGGGCGAGCAGCGAGAGCGCGACGCTGACTTCGGTGTAGCCGATGAACCCGTAGCGCACCAGATTGATCATGTAGAAGATCGGGTTGAAGTGGGTCAGGGTCTCGAACGGCTGCGGCAGGAGGGTCGCCGAGTAGAAGACCCCGCCGAGGAAGATCAGCGGCTGCAGGATGAAGGTCTGGGCGAAGGCGACGTCGTCGAACTGTTCGGCGCGGACGCCGATCAGCACCCCGAGCTGTGAGAAGAAGAAGCCGACCAGGAACAGCGCCGGGATCAGGATCAGGATGTGGTCGACCGGGAGGTCGACCAGGATCGAGGCGGCGATGAAGGTCAGCGTCGCGACGATCAGGCCGCGCATGAAGCCGCCGAAGGAGAACGCCAGAAGCAGCTCCATCGGCGATGCCGGAGATGAGAGCTGGTCCTGGATCGCCCCCTGGAATTTCTGCTGCAGGATCGAGGACGAGTTGTTGGCGAAGGAGTTGATCGAGAACGACATCATGATCAGCCCAGGGATCACGAAGACGACGTAATCGATTCCGTGCAGCTTGTCGATCCGGCTCCCGAGCGCGGCCCCGAAGACCGAGATGTAGAGGAAGGTTTCGAGCAGCGGCGCGCCTAGCGTCTGTTTTTTGATCTTCATGAAGCGGTTGACCTCGCGCCGCCAGAGCGTGTAGAAGCGGATCCTCGCGGTCTCGGTCACGCCTCCACCTCCTCCTCGACCTCGATGTGAGAGCGCGAGAGCTCCTTGCGGCCGACCAGCGCCAGGTATGCGTCCTCGAGGTTGACGACGTCGAAGCTCGAGGCGAGGTGCTCGCTGGTCCCCTCGGCGACGATTTCGCCGTGGTTGATGAAGGCGATCCGGTCGCAGAGCTGCTCGGCCTCCTCGAGGTAGTGGGTGGTGAGCAGGATCGTCGTCCCCTGCTGATTGATCAGCTGGACGTAGTGCCAGAGCTCGAGCCGCAGCTCGACGTCGACGCCGGCGGTCGGCTCGTCGAGGATCAGCAGTCGCGGGCGGTGCATCATCGCCCGCGCCAGGATCAGCCGGCGCTTCATGCCCCCGGAGAGGGTCCGGGTTCGTTCGTCGCGCTTCTCGGTCAGCGAGAAGGTCTCGAGCAGCTCCTTGGCCCGCTCGCGCCGCTCGCGCTTCGGGACTCCGAAGTAGCCGGCGTGGTAGTCGAGCGTCTCCTCGACCGTCAGGAACCAGTCGAGGTTCGGCTCCTGCGGGGCGAGGCCGACCGACTGGCGCGAGGCCTCGTAGTCGCTGATCGCGTCATGGCCGAAGGTCCGGATCGAGCCCGACGTGACCTGGGCGAGACCGGTCGTGCAATGGATCAGCGTCGACTTTCCTGCCCCGTTCGGGCCGAGCAGGCCGAAGAACTCGCCGGGCTGGATCTGAAGCGAGACCGAGCGCAGCGCCTCGACCCCCGTCGGGTAGGTCTTGACCAGATTCTCGATGTCGAGGGCGGGCTCGCTCAGAACGTTCAAACCTAGAGGACGAGCGCGCCCGGCTCGCTCAATACAGGTCATCGCGCTTGCTCGCGGCGCGAAGAATCAGGTTGCGACGCTTGCTCGCTCCGCGCTCAGGGTCGTTCGGCGAGGGCGACCATGCGGTCGTTGAGCTTGCGCATCGCCACCTCGTAGGGCAGGGCGAACTTGCGCTGGACCCAGTGGCCGATCCTGGTGTCGGGCGAGGTGAAGACCAAGTAGCGGTCCTTCTCGATGCCCTCGAAGATCCGCTCGGCGACCCGCTCGGGGCTGACCGCGTGCCGCTCGAAGCGGGAGATGGCCTTCCGGATCCGTGGGTTCGATCGGTCGACGCCGACGATCTCGACCGAGTCGACCAGCGGCGTCCTCACCGCGCCCGGACAGACCAGGCTGACCCCGATCCCGTGCCTTCGCAGGTCGAATCGCAGCACCTCAGAGACGCCTCGGAGGCCAAACTTGCTGGCGCTGTAGGCGGCGTGCCAGGGCAGGCCGAAGAGGCCGGCGGCCGAGGAGACGTTGACGACGTGGCCGCCGCGCCCGGCCTCGATCATCGGCGGCACGAAGCACTCGAGGACGCTGATCGGCCCCATCAGGTTGACGTCGATCATCTTCTGCCAGTCGCTGTGGCGGAGGCGCTCGATCGAGCCCCAGGTCGAGACGCCGGCGATGTTCATCACCACGTCGACGCTGCCGCCGGCCGCGTGGACCTCCTCGGCGAGGGCGACCACCGCGCCGTGGTCGGCGATGTCGGCCACAGTCGCGCTCCCGACCCGGCCCCCGCCCCGCTCGACCGCGGCGACCACCTCCTCGAGCGGCTGGATGTCGGTCAGGTGGAGAACCGCCCCGCGCTCCGCCGCGGCCAGCGCGGTCGCGCGTCCGATCCCGCTGGCTGCGCCGGTGATCAGGCAGCGGCGGTCGCGCAGCTCCCTCAAGCGCCGGCCTCCTCCGGCGGGAAGTCGGAGGCGACGCGGAGAGTGTTCAGCGTCATCGCCAGCATCTCGTAGTGACCGACGAGCATGCAGAGCTCGATCAGCTCGACCTCGTCGAGCTCCGCCGCAAGACGGGCCCAGAGCTCATCGCCGATCGCGCCGTCTGCGTGGAGCTCGTCGGCGGCGGCCAGCAGCATGGACTGCCGCTCCGACCAGCCCGCGGCGCCGGCGCCCTCGCGGACCCGGGCGATCTGCTCACGGCTGAGGCCCGCCCTGCTGCCGATCCGGACGTGGTGGCTCCACTCGTACTCGCAGCCGGTGTTGTCGGCGACGCGCAGGATCACCAGCTCGGTGTCCTCCCGCGGCAGCCTGCCGCGCGGCATCAGCGCCCCCGCGAACCAGAGCCAGCGCCGGAACAGGCGCCGGTGGCGGGCGAGCGTGGTGAAGATCCCCGGTGGCGGCCGGCCGCCCGCCGCGAGCCCGAAAAGCCTCGCGATCCAGGCATTGAGGAGGCCGATCTGGCGGCGGGATCCGGGCCCGATCCGGGGAGTTTGGTCTCCGCCCATCGCGGGGACCGTATCTCGCATGGCCCCTCCGTTTACGAAAAAGAGACTCACCGAGGTCGAGGACTCGGCCCCCAGGTTCGGCCTCGGCGAGTTCCAGCAGGCTCGTTTCGCGAACACGGACCTCGAGGTCGAGCAGGCCGGCCTCAGCTACCACCGGCTCGCCCCCGAAAAGCGCCAGGCGTTCGGCCACCGGCACGAGAAGGTTGAGGAGATCTACGTCGTCCTCTCGGGCGCCGGCCGGGTCAACGTCAATGGTGAGATCGTCGAGGTCGAGGCGCTCGACGCCGTACGGATCGGCCCCGGCGTCACCCGCGCCTTCGAGGCGGGGCCGGACGGGCTCGAGTACATCGCGACGGGGGTCCGGGCCGAGGACGGGGACTTCGAGCTCCTCAACGGCTGGTGGGGCGACTGAGCCGCGGCCCCTAGTCTTCGTCCGATGGGACGAGGCTCTGCGAAGACGCGGCCATTGCTCGCGGTCGACACCCCCTCGATGCTGTTCCGAGCCTTCTACGCGCTGCCGAAAACGATCGTCGGCCCCGACGGCAACCCGGTCAACGCCCTGCTCGGCGCCGCCAACCTGATCCTCCGTGAGGTCGAAGCCCACCGCCCGCGCGCAATGGTCCTCTGCTTCGGGCCCGACGCCGCCTCCTACCGGACCGAGCTCTTCCCCGCCTACCACGCCGATCGCGAGGAGGTGCCCGACGAGCTCGCGCCGCAGTGGGCCGACTGCCGGGAGTTCTTCGAGGCGTTCGGGTGGACCGTCGCGGCCAGCGAGTCGCTCGAGGCCGACGACCTGCTCGGGACCTACGCCCGGCTCGAGGCCGAGGCGGGCGGCCGGGCCCTGCTGCTGACCGGCGACCGCGACATGTACCAGTGCGCCGGAGAGCGGGTCACCGTCCTCTACGTCCGCACCGGCGGCAAAGGCGCCGAAGAGGTGACACCGGAGGGCGTGCGGGAGCGCTACGGGATCGACCCGGCCCAGGTACCCGACTTCATCGCCCTCCGCGGCGACCCCTCCGACGGCATCCCGGGCGCGAAGGGCGTCGGTGAGAAGACCGCCGCGGAGCTGCTTCGCCGCCACGGATCGCTCGAGACGGTCCTCGACAACGCGATCCGCGAGTCGCGCCCGAAGCTGCGCGGCGCTCTGCTCGACTCCCGTGAGGAGCTGCTCGCGTTCAAGGACATCGCGACCCTGCGCGACGCCGGGGTCGAGCGTCCACCGGATCGCCCGACCGATTGGGAGGGCGCCGCGGCCGCCGCCCGCGAGCGGGGGATGAACCGCCTCGCCGAGCGGCTCGAGAGCTTCGAGGCCTAGGCGCTTTTCCTAAGCCATGCTTCGGGAAAGCGCCTTGCGAGCGACTCAGGCGGCCCGGAGCGTCGTGCGGCTCGGGGCGAGGGCCGCGACCGCGCCGCGCGCGGCCTCGACGCCGCTCCCCCAGGCGACTTCGGAGAGCAGGCCCGGCGAGGCCATCATGTCGCCGGCGACGAAGACGCCGTCGCCGCGATCGACGGCGGGCCGGTCGCTCCAGGTCGTGCCCGGCAGGTCGAGGGCGCCGCTGCGCCCGTCCATCACCGTCCGCCGCCGCCAGGTCTCGCGCTCGCGCCAACCGGGCAGCGCAAGGTCGATCAGCTTCTCGAGCCGCATGCACGCCTGGTCGGGGCTCTCGTCGGGGCGGATCGGCATCTGCGCCTGGACCAGCTCCTTGCCCTGCGGCGAGAGACTCGAGTCGGCGGCGCTGTAGCGCTCGAACCAGCCCGCCTCGTCGAGGTCGGAGACGACGAACGGGTCGCCGCGGCGGTGTTCGACCCCGAGGTCGAGGCAGACCGTGCGGCCGCTGAGCCACGCGAGCGAGTCGTCGCCGAGCAGGTCGCGCGCCTGGCAGAGCTCGGTCGCGACGATCGCCGGGCGGTCGGGGATCGACGTGACGCAATTGCCGGTCTCGATCCGGACACCGAGGCGGCGGGCGCGGCCCTCGAGCAGCTCGACCAGGGAGCTCCAGCCGCCGATCACGTAGCGGGCCGGCGGCGGCGCATTGAGGAGCGCCCGCACGGTGCGACCCCAGATGAACTCGGCCGAGAGCTCCCCCGGGTCGTGGTGGAAGGTGTAGACGCCGGCCGCCGCCGAGAGGATCTGGGCGGTCGGCGCGTCGGTGAGCTCGGTCGCCCAGCTGCGGAAGTCGCGGTCGGAGGGCGCCTGGCGGCCGCGCAGCCGCAGGACGGCGGGGGCGGTGGCGAGCGGCGGCGTCCGGCGCAGCTCGCCCTCCCAGCGGAAGCGGATCGGGGCCAGCGGCACCCCGCGGGTCCGCGGCATCAGATCGCGCTCGCGCAGCCAGCGGCAGAACGGGCCGTCCTTGTAGAGAACGTGGGGGCCGAGGTTTGCCCGGTAGGGGCGCTCGGCGCTGCGGGCGCGCCCGCCAAGCTCGTAATGGGCCTCGAGCAGCGTGACCTCGGCCTCGGACTCCGCGCAGGTGATCGCCGCGACCAACCCTGCGATACCGCCTCCGACAATCGTGATACCGCCCATCGTGCGACCTCCTCGGGTGCTTGTGGGACGAAAGTTAGGGCCTGACTGGTCCGATATACAGTTCCAGTAATGGAGTCGTCCAATGGGCCAGTTGGCGCGGGCCCGGAACTGCTGCTGAGGCTCGACCGCGACGATCCGCTCGCCCTTCACGAGCAGATCGAGCGCTCGATCCGCGACGACATCCGCGCCGGCCGACTCGCGGCCGGCTCGCGGCTTCCCTCTAGCCGGGCGCTTGCAGGTGAGCTCGGAGTCTCGCGCGGGGTCGTCACCGAGGCCTACGGTCAGCTCACGGCCGAGGGCTATCTCCACACCCGCCAGGGGGCGCCGGTCCGCGTCGCCAGCGCCGTCCGCGCCTCGGCGCCACGGGCGCCGGCGCGCTCGCTGCTGCCGAGCTTCGCCTACCACTTCCACCCTGGCCTACCAGACCTCGCCGGGTTCCCGCGGGACCGCTGGCTGCGCTCGCTGCGGGCAGCCTGGCGGCAGGCTCCGATCGGGGCGATCGGGTACGCCGACCCGCGCGGCGTGCCAGAGCTGCGCGAGGCGCTCGCGGAGTACCTGGGGCGGGTCCGCGGCGCCGCCACCGACCCGGAGCACACCCTGATCTGCACCGGGTTCACCCAGGGCCTCTCGCTGCTCTGTCGCTGGCTCGCCGCGCAGGAAGTCGAGCGGGTCGCGCTCGAGGATCCGGGCTGGCACCCCCACCGGCTGACCGTCGAACAGGCGGGCCTCGAGGTCGTCCCGGTTCCGGTCGACGAGGAGGGGCTGCGGGTCGACCTGCTCCAGGCGAGCGGCGCGACGACGGTGATCGTCACCCCCGCCCACCAGTTCCCGACCGGGTGCGTGATGAGCAGCGAGCGGCGGGCAGCGCTGATCGAGTGGGCCGAGACCGGAGATGGCCTGATCGTCGAGGACGACTTCGACGCCGAGTTCCGCTACGACCGCGGCGGCGTCGGTGCCCTGCAGGGCCTTGCTCCGGAGAGGGTCGTCCTGATCGGGTCGGCGAGCAAGCGGCTGGCTCCGGCGATGCGGCTCGGGTGGATGCTCGCCCCCTCATGGCTCGCCTGGACCCTGATCGCGGCGAAGACGGTCGAGGACTCCGGTTCGGAGGCGGTCGGCCAGCTCGCGCTGCATGACTTCCTCGCCCGGGGCGAGCTCGACCGCCACCTGCGGCGGATGCGGCTGCGCTACGAGGAACGGCGCGAGGCGATGATCGCGGCGCTCGCCCGCTGGGCACCGGCCTGCGCGCCGGGCGAGGGCGCCGCCGGGCTCTACGAGATGGTCGAGCTCCCCGACGGCATCGAGGAGTCGAGCCTGGTCGCCGCCGCCGCCGAGCGCGGGGTCGGCGTCGAGGGGGTCTCGCTGCACCGGTTCACCGGCGGCGGGCGCCCGGCGCTTGTGCTCGGGTTCGGCAACCTGCCCGAGCCGGCGATCGAGCACGGAGTGCGCCTGCTCGGCGAGGCGCTAGACGCCCAGGTCGCGGAGCACTGAGCGCGCGGCGTTGTACCCGCACATCCCGTGGGCGCCGGCGCCGGGCGGGGTCGCCGCGGAGCAGATGTAGAGGCCGGGGCCGCCGGCCGAGTAGGGGTCGAGGGCGAGCCGCGGACGCAGCAGCGCCTGAACGCCGTTCGTCGCGCCGGTGATGATGTCGCCGCCGACGTAGTTGGCGTTGTGGGCCTCGAGGCCGGCCGCGGAGCGAACGTGGCGGCCGACGACCCGCTCGCGCAGGCCCGGGGCGAAGCGTTCGATCTGATCGAGGATCGCCTCGGTCGCGTCGCCCGGGTAACCGCTGGGGACGTGGCAGTAGGACCAGACCGGGTGGACGTCGCCGGCGGAGCGGCTCGGGTCGGCGAGGTACTGCTGGCCGACGAGGACGAACGGCCGCTCCGGCATCCGGCCGCGGTTCACCTCGTGCTCGGCGGCGACGATCTCCGCGTAGGAGCCGATCGCGTGGACGGTCCCGGCGCGGCGCGGGGCCTCGGCCGTCCACGGCACCCCGCCCTCGACCGCGAGGTCGACCTTGAACGCGCCCGGGCCGTGGCGGTAGTGGCGCAGGCCGCGGGCGGCCCGGGCCGAGATCCGGCTCCCGGCGAGGTCGGCGACCGCCGCCGGGGCGAGGTCGAGGACGATCGCGTCGGCGTCGGGAAGATCGGCGAGCGCCCGCACCGGGCGCCCGGTCTCGATCGTGCCGCCGCTCTCGCGCACGACCGCCGCCAGCGCGTCGGCGATCGCCTGCGACCCGCCCCGCGCGACCGGCCAGCCGTAGCGGTGGCAGGCTGAGATCAGCGCCATCCCGACCGCCGCGCTGAAGAGGCCGGTCTGGGGGCTGAACGAGTGGGCGGCGACGCCGCCGAACAGCGCTCGTGCCTCCTCGCTGTCGAGGGTCCGCGCCAGCAGTGTCGCGGGCATCGCGGCCCGGGCCCCGAAGCGGGCGAGCCACATCGGGTGCCGGGGCAGGTGGAGGAACGGCCGCAGGATGTCCTCGCTCAGCTCGTCGAAGGACGCCGACGATGGGCCGAAGGCGCGCTCCCAGGCCCGCCCGGCCTCGCCGAGTCCCGCGGCCGTCTCCTCGATCGAGCGGACCATGCGCGGCGCCGAGCCGTCATCGAGGGGGTGGGCGAGGTCGACATCGGTCCAGGCCCACTCGAGGCCATGGCGCCCGAGGTCGAGGCCCGCGTAGGCCGGGGACTCGACTACCAGCGGGTGCGTCGCCGAGCACTCGTCGTGGATCACCCCAGGGACCGTCAGCTCGCTGCTGCGGGTGCCGCCGCCGATCGTCTCGGCGGCCTCGATCACCGTCACCCCGACACCGGTCCGGGCGAGGGTCGCGGCGCATGCGAGCCCGTTCGGCCCGGCGCCTACGACCACCGCCTCACTCATTGACCGGGAACGGGCGCCCGTCGAGCCAGGGCTGGCGGACGATCATGTCGGCGACGCGGACGTGGCCCTCCTCGACGAGCCCGGTCGCGGCGTCGAAGATCCGGTAGTGCTGGCGGCCGGCGTCAGTCCGGTTCGCGGTGCCGGCGCGGCGCATCGCGCTAAGGCTCGCCGGCTGGGACTCGAGGGTCACCACCCGCAGCTCCCCGGGCGCGAACTCGCATCGCTCCTGGACCGCGGCCAGGAGGCGCTCATCGTGGAAATGCCCGTCGCCGAAGTTGTAGCCGAGGACGACGCCGGCGACGAGCTCGCCCTCGCGGACGTCGTACTGCTCGATGTCGTCGACGGCACGGGCGCTGAGCCCGTTCAGCGCCCGGCCGTGCGAGTGCATCGAGCGGAACGCCAGACCTTTGTAGAGGAGGACGTCGATCAGATCCTCGTCGTAGAACTTCTCGAGCTGTTTGCGGACGGTCGGCGCCGACTTGACCAGCGCCTCGTCGAGGCGGTCCTCGGACCCGTGTCGGAACAACCACTGGCTGGTCGCCCAGTTGCCGGCGTAATAGCGCATCGAGGGCAGGAACGAGACGAGGTCCGGCCGGAGGTTGCCGAGAACCGGGAAGCCGACGCAGGTCACCGCGAGGATCGCGATCAGGAGGGGTTCGTCGAGGGTCGAGAACGGGACGTAGCCGAGGTGCCCGAACAGGAACAGGAGCCCGAAGATCATGAAGATGTTCCACTCGAGCGGCACCGCGAGCGGGAACGTCGAGAGGATGTGGAGGTGGAAGACGATCATCCCGGCGACGGCGATCGTCCCGATCGTCCCGCCCGCCGTGACCAGCAGGATCGCCGGCAGGGTGAACTCGATCACGGTCCCGAGGTGGGCGGCGAGAGCGCCGAGCGAAGAGGGCAGCAGGTCCCGAGGGTGGTCGCGGTAGAGCTGCCGCTTCGCCTTTCGCGATCTGTTCCACGGCGTGTTGCTGATCATCACCGTGACGACGAACGGGAAGTGGTGGTTGAGCTTCGATGACGCCGCCCCCCACCATATGGCGATGAAGATCAGCTGGCAGGCGACGACCATGTTCGACAGCGGGAAGAGAAAGACGATCATCAGGTTGCCGTAGACCTCGGCCCGGGCCGCGAGGAACGGGACCTTGTCGCGGAGACCGACGGCGACGAGGAACGCGAGCGCGACCCCGACCGCGACCGGGTCGAGGTGGCCGCCCGGGTAGCCGATCACGGGGGCGAGATTGACGAAGTTCAAGAGGCCGGATCCGTTGGTTTCGGCCGGAGGCGTCACCGCCCCTCCGGTCTCCCCCGCGATCAGCAGGAAGAGCAGCGACGCGAGCAGGCCGGCGTAGAGCGCGACGTCGAACAGCGTGCGCCGGTTGCCGCGGGTCAGCGGCACCCGGTCGGGCCAGGGCGGCAGCCGCACCGTCCCGGGCCGCAGCCAGTAGAGGACGCCGCCGATCATCGGCGAGAAGCGCAGGGTCAGCGGCAGCGACCCGGCGCCGAGGCCGAGGACCTCCCAGAGCATCGTCCAGACGACCGCCTTCTCGAAGACGATCGGTTCGGTCCACCAACTAGAGAGGTGGCTGAGGCCGAGGCCCGGCGTCGTCGCCGAGATCAGCAGCAGGCCGCCGCCGGCGTAGAGGACGAGCTTGACGATGTAGAGGAGGTAGACGGCGATCGGCGTCCCGAACCCGTTGACCGCCCAGTCTTGGGCGAGGGGCTTGATCCGCTCGAGGTGCGGGAGCCGCCGCCACTCCGCGATCTCGAACGGCGGATCTGTCGGCGTCAGGAACCCCATCGCTCCCGCTCAACCTATCCGCGGCGGCGGGCGATGGCGAGGATCAGCCGGCAGGGCCTCGAGCGGCCGCCGCATCGGCGAAGCGACCCGACGTCCCCCCACTCGACCACCCCATGGGTGGCGAAGTGGCAGGCACCCCCGCCAGGGACGAGTGGGATGAGTGCTCAGCCGGCGAGGGTCAGGTGAAGAACGCCTCGAGCGGCTGCTCGCGCCCGGCGGCGGAGAAGCGCAGCGAGCCGTCGTCGAGCGGGGCGCGCCTGATCATGCGCGAGTCGAGCAGGTAGTTCTGCTTCAGCCGCCACGGCTCGCGCGAGCCCTGCTTCGGCAGCTGCTCGATCGAGCGCCGCACGTAGCCCGAGCTGAAGTCGATGATCGGCTCCTCGCGGATCGAGGGGTCGTTGACCTCCGGGACGGAGGCGGCGAGGCCGTGAGCGTCCATGTGGTTGAGGAGGCGGCAGACGAACTCGCAGGTGAGTTCGACCTTGAGGGTCCAGGAGGCGTTTGTGTAGCCGACCGTGAAGGCGAGGTTCGGGACGCCGCTCGCCATCATCCCCTTGTAGGTGAGGACGCTGCCGATATCGACATCCTCGCCGTCGACGACGACCTCCATCCCGCCGAGGAACTGGAGGTTGAACCCGGTCGCGGTGACGATCACGTCGGCCTCGAGCTCGGCACCCGACTCGAGCCGAAGGCCGGACTCGGTGAAGGTCTCGATCCGGTCGGTGACGATCTCGACGCGGCCGTCGCCGATCGCCGCGTAGAGGTCGCCGTCGCGGAGCGCGCAGGGCCGCTGCTCCCACGGGTTGTAGCTGGGGGTCAGGTGCCTGTCGATGTCGAAGCCGGCGGGCAGCGAGCGCTCGGCCGCCTTGCGGAAGAGCCGCTTCGCGGCTCCGGGGAAGCGCCGGCAGAACCAGAAGGTGATGGAGCCGGCGAGGATGTCCTTCCACCGCATCACCGAATAGGCGGCCTTGGGCGGCAGGACGCGTCGCAGTCTGGCGGCGAGAGGGTCGACCCCGGGGAGCGGGAAGAGGTAGCTCGGGGAGCGCTGCAGCATCGTCACGTGCTCGGCCTTCTCGGCCAGGGCCGGAACCAGCGAGACCGCCGTCGCGCCGCTGCCGATCACGACGACCCGCTTCCCCGCGTACTCGAGGTCCTCCGGCCAGCGATGCGGGTGGGCGATGCGGCCGGCGAAGCGCTCGATTCCCTCGAACTCCGGCAGGTAGCCCTCGTCATAGGCGAAGTAGCCGCTGCAGCTCCAGACGAACCCGCAGGTCAACCGCACGGTCTCGCCCGTATCGGAGCGCTCGGCCTCGACCTCCCAGTGGGAGTCGGCGGGCGACCACTCGACCCGGGTGACGCGGTGGTCGAAGCGGATCCTGCGGTCGACCCCGGCCTCGGCGGCGGCCTCGCGGACGTAGGCGAGAATCGAGTCTCCGTCGGCGAGTGACCTCTCGCCCTTCCACGGCTTGAACCCGAAGCCCAGCGTGTGGATGTCGGAGTCGCTGCGGACCCCGGGGTAGCGGTAGAGGTCCCAGGTTCCGCCGCTGACGCCGCGCGACTCGAGGATCGCGTAGCTCTTCCCGGGGCACCTGCGGGTCAGGTGCCTGGCGGCGGCGATGCCGGAGATGCCGGCGCCGATGATGAGGACGTCGAGATGCTCGCGGTCGGTCTCAGCGGTCTTCACGACGGGCATTTTGCCAGCCGATCCCGACCCGGATCGGATTTGGCTCACAGAGGGCTACCCGATCGGGCTGCAGCTGCGGAGAACTTTGCCCCGCATCTCGGTCCCGTCGGCGAACTTGAGATCGCCGCGGGTGAAGAAGCGCCCGGTCGGGCAGGTGGCGAGGAGCAGGTGCTCCTTCTTGCCCTTGTAGGTCCAATCTTTCTTGATTTCCAGTTTCGCGAAGGTGAGCGAGCCCTGGCCGGCGACGATCGTCGGGATCGTGATTTCGGTGCGGGTCCCGTAGATGCCGCTCGCCTTGGTGATCACGGCCGTCGTCACGAACGTGGTCGGCGCCGGCACCCGGGCATAGACGTGGAAGATCAGAACCTTGTGGCCGCCTTTCGGGCGGCCGTTGAAGACCAGCATCTTGCCCTTGGCGAAGAACGGCGGCTGTTCGGGGAAGGCGATCTCGGCGCCCGCTTCCCCCTTGCCGACGAGGGCCTTGCCGCAGATCGCTTCGGCCTGGGTGGTGAGAGTGTTCTGCAGGCGCCCGACGCTGCAGGTCGGCAGCCCGGTCGTGTTGATGCCGGCGTGCTTGTCGAATTCGAGGGTCAGGACTTTGGCCGCCGGGGGATGCGTTCCGTCGGCCGTTTTCAGCGTCGTTTCAGCGTGCAGCGAGATCGGCGCAGGCGTCTTGCGCGGCAGCTTCTGCGGGCTGAATCCCCCATCGACGAAGACGACGAGGTTGCCGGCCTTCACGGTCTGGCCCGAACCGAGCGCGGTCGCGGCGAGCGCCGCGAGCACGGCGACGACCCCCATCAACGCAACCGCGCGTGCCCACTTTCTCACCCCGGAACCTCCCTGTCCGGTCGAACGAACAATCTGAACTATAGGCCCCGGGGAGCCGGGAAAAGGAGATTCCCCTAACCGAGGGCCAGCACGTGGGCGTGCTTGGCGTCGACGCGGCCCTCGAGAACTTCCAGAAAGGCGCTCTGGACGGCGTCGAAACCAGTTCCCGGGATCACCTCGAGCCAGGCGGCGGTCCACTCGCAGAACGGGTGCCAGGCGCCGGCGACGTTGCGCTCGAGGCCCTCGCGGCCCCAGTCCGCCGAGCGCTTGGTGACGCGGTCCGGGGCGAAGAAGAATGCCGGCGTCGGACCGGGCAGGTCGCCGCCCGCTGCCGGCCCCGAGCTCCTCCCAGTGGGTGACGCCGACCGCGATGCTGCGGACGAGCTCGTCGCCGTAGTGGGAGTGGACCGCCATCCGCACGTCGCCGTCGCCGGCGATGTCGACGAACGTGGCCGGCCCCGGGCCGAGGGTGGGGATCGCGTCGTAGGTGACGACGCGGTCGTAGATGCCGCGGTCCTCGACGAACGCGGCACTGCGGGAGGAGGTGAGGCCGACGAGGTCGACGCCGTTGCGCCGGCTGAGGAGGAAGGCGGCGGCCAGCGCGGTCTTGCTCGAGGCGCTCGAGATCACGATCGGGCCGCGCTCGAGCAGGCCCTCGTCGGCGAGCTGGTCGTCGATCAGGAACGAGGTGAAGAAGAGCGGGCGCAGCAGCATCTGGACGTCCTCGGTGTCCGGCCGGTAGAACGGGTCCGACCCGGTCGCCAGGTAGCGGTGGTAGGCCGAGGGCAGGGCCTCGCGGTGCGGCGAGCCGTCGACGAACCCGCCGCCCTCGACCGAAGCCGGGGCGACGATCAGGTGCGAGGAAGGCGGCAGGTACCCGAACAGGCGGGTGCCCGCCTCGACTCCCTCGGCCTCGCTGCGCTCGACCTCGGCGAACCCCCACATCGGGACCCGGCCCCAGCCCTCGGCGGCGGGGAAGAAGTCCCAGTAGTTCATCCCGTCGCCGAAGACGGCGTAGGTGACGTTGTTCGCGGTCAGGCCGAAGCTGTCGACCCGGAGCAGCGCCTGGCCGGGGCCGGGGTCGGGCGTCTCGGACTCGGCGATCCGAGTCTGTCGAAAGTCGTCGCGCTTGACGAGGAAGTCGATCACCGGCGCCCGGATGCTCTCACGTTGAATAGGCTGGCGCCTCCGTGCACGTCCTGGTCGCCACGGATATGGAGGGGATCGCGGGGATCGACGATTACCGCGACTGCCTCCCCTCGCACCCCACCGCGTACGCGAGGGGCCGGCGTCTGATGACCGACGAGGTCCTGGCGGTGGTCGGCGCGCTGCGGGAGGGCGGCGCCGAGCGGATAACGGTCGGCGACTGGCACATGGTCGGCACCAACATCGAACGCGAACGGATGCCGCCCGAGGTCGGGGTGCTGCCGATCGCCGACCTGGCGCTGAACGAGGCCGAGCCCTCGCTGACGAAGGCGGCCGGCGGCGGGCGGCTCGACGCGGTCGCGCTGATCGGCCATCACGCGAGCACACCGACCCCGCTCGGGTTCTGCTCGCACACGTTCGTCTGGGGCATGGAGGTGGAGCTCGACGGCGAGTCGCTGTGCGAGACGCAGGTCTACGCGCAGGGCCTCGCGGCCGAGGGGATCCCGGCGCTGGTCGCGAGCGGCGACAGCCGGATGCTCGAGACGTTCGGCGAGGGCGAGCTCGGCGGCGCCCGCCTCGTCGCGACCAAGGAGGGACTGGGACGGGGAAGGGCCCGCGGCGGCGAGGTGGCCGCGGTCCGCGGGGAGCTCGCCTCGGCGGTCTCGGCCGCCCTCGCCGGAACGCCTGAGCCGCCCCCGCCCCGCACCTATCCCGCCGAGCTGCGGATCGCCCTCGAGGGCCGGGAGCTGGCGAGAGCCACGGTCTCCGAGCCGGCCGAGCTGCTGGCGGCGGTCGCGGAGGCGTTCCGCGCCAATCGGATCTCACGCGAGTACCGGCAGCTGTCGAAGCTGCTGCCGGCGGCCGACGGCTCCTGGGCCCGCGGTGCCCGGCGGCGTCTCGGCAGCGTCCTGGCGACGCCGGTGATGCTCGCCAAGGAGCGGCGCTGGCTGGCGGCGGCGCCGCAGGGCTAGGCTCAATCGGCGATGGCCTACAGCGTCCTCCCCGCCGCCGACGCCTTCTGGCGCCCCTCGAACCAGATGGGCGTCCTCAACACAGACCTCGGGCGCCAGCTCGGGGCCGAGACCCTCGGCGCGCGGCTGTGGCGGCTGCGTCCCGGCCAGGCCTCGACCCGCCACCGCCACTTCGAGACGGTCGAGCTCTACGTCCTCCTCGAGGGAATCGGCCGCCTCCACGTCGACGACGACGTCCTCACGCTCGAGCCGCTCAGCGCGGTCCTGGTCGAGCCGGAGACCGTCCGCCAGCCTTTCAACGACACCGGCGCCGACCAGCTCTGGCTGATCTTCGGCACCCCGAACGAGGCGGCCAACACTCTCGAGATGTCCGAGGAGACGCTGCGGGCGATGTACCCGGAGGGCCCCAAGGCCCTTCCGCCCGAGCTCGGCGGCGGCCAGGCCGCCTAGCGGCCGCGGCGGCCGAAGCTGTGGCCGGCGGGGACGACGGCGCGGAGCTCGGCGACCGCGCGCTCGCGGGAGCGGCGGCGGGCCGGGTCGGGCGCGGCCCGCTCGGGCGCCGTGGGGAGCGCCCGGGCTGGAGGGTCGCGGCGCTCGAGCGGGGCCAGCTCGGAGACGATCACGTTGGTCGCCCCCTCGCGGCGCTCGAGGCGGCCCCGGGCGCGCAGCAGCGGCGCCGCGCGGACGAGCTCGCGGCTGCGCTCGTAGACCCGCGACGGGACGATCAGGTTGATCGTCCCGCGCTCGTCTTCGAGCAGCATGAAGGTGATCCCCTTCGCGGTCTCGGGGCGCTGGCGGGCGACGACCATCCCGGCGACCTCGACCGTCGAGCCGTCCTCGACCCGTCTGAGCTCGGAGCTGCGGACGACCTCCTCGCCTAGCCCGGCGCGCAGCAGCCCGAGGGGGTGCTCGCCGAGGTTGACGCCGGTCGCGCGGTAGTTCTCGATCGCCGTCTGCCACTCGTCGAGCGGCTCGAGCTCGGGCGCGGTCGGCGGCTCGAGCGGCAGCGGCAGCTGCCGGCCCTCGGCCGCCGCCTGCGGCACCCCCGCGATCCCCAGCCGCCAGAAGCCCTCGCGGCGGGGAAGCTCGTCGAGGGCGCCGGCCCAGGCCAGCCGCTCGAGCCCGTCGCGGCCGGCGCCCGAGCGGGTGGCGAGGTCGGCGATGCCGGCATAGGGGCCGCCGCGCTCGCGCTCGGCGACGAGCGCCTCCATCTCCTCCTCGCGCACCCCCTTGACGTAGCCGAGGCCGATGCGGACGACGAGGCCGCCGCGCTCGCGCTCGACCCGGCAGAGGACGTCGCTGCGGGCGGCGTCGGGCGGCACCACCCGCACCCCCCGCCGCTGCGCCTCGTGGACGAGCGAGTCCGGCGGGTAGAAGCCCATCGGCTGCTCGTTCAGCAGCGCGCAGAGGAACTCGGGGCCATAGTGGACCCGCAGCCAGGCCGACTGGTAGGCGAGCAGGCCGAAGGCCGCCGAGTGGGCCTTCGGGAACCCGAAGCCGGAGAAGCCCTGGATCTGGAGCCAGACGCGCTCGGCGACCTCGGCCGGCACCCCCCGCTTCCCCGCGCCGGCGACGAAGCGCTCGTGGTGGGCGCGGATCGCCTCCTCGGAGCGCTTGCGGCTCATCGCCCGGCGCAGCCCCTCGGCCTCCGAGGAGGAGAAGCCCGCCAGCTCCATCGCGACCTCGATCACCTGCTCCTGGAAGACGATCGTCCCCAGCGTCTCCGCCAGAACGGGCTCCAGCAGCGGATGTTCGAAGGGGACCTCGAACGAGGGGTCCTCCCGCAGGCGCTTGCGGCGCTCTATATAGGGGTGGATCGCGCCGCCCTGGATCGGGCCGGGGCGGACGAGGGCGACCTGGATGGTGAGATCGTCGAGGTCGGCCGGCCGGGTGCGGGGGAGCATCTGCATCTGCGCCCTGCTCTCGATCTGGAAGACGCCGGTCGTCTCCGCCGCGCGGATCGATTCGAAGGTCTCGGCGTCGTCGTGGGGGATCCGCGAGAGGTCGACCCGCTTGCCCCGCACCCGCTCGATCTCGACGACGCAGCGCTCGACCGCCGAGAGCATCCCGAGCCCGAGCAGGTCGATCTTGAGGAAGCCGGCGTCGGCGCAGGAGTCCTTGTCCCACTGGACGGTCTGGCGGCCCTCCATCGCGGCCGGAACCACCGGGCAGACGTCGACCAGCGGCCGGGTCGAGATCACCATCCCGCCAGGGTGCTGGGAGGGATGGCGGGGCAGGCCCATCGCCTCGGCGCAGAGCGCCGCCAGCGCCCGCCAGCGGGGAGAGGAGGCGCGCTCGGCCCCGACCGCGGCCCGCACGTGGGCCTCGACCTCCCCCGCCTCGCCATGGAAGCCGACCATCCGCGCCACCCGCTCGATCTCCCCCGGCGGCAGCCCCAGCGCCTTGCCGAGGTCCCGGACCGCGCCGCGCGGTCGGTAGGTCGGGAAGGCGGCGACCAGCGCCGAGCGGTCGGCGCCGTAGCGGCGGTGGACCTCGGGGATCAGGACCTCGCGGATGTCGCGGGGGAAGTCGAGGTCGATGTCGGGCATCGCCGACACCTCCTCGTTGAGGAAGCGGGCGACGAAGAGGTCGGCCTCGACCGGGTCGACGTGGGAGAGCCCGGTCAGGTAGCAGACGATCGAGCTGACGCTCGACCCCCTCCCCCGCCCCGGCGGCAGCACCGCCCGGGCCGAGCCCGGCCCCCGGACCCGGACCGCGACCTCGCGCGCCAGCTCGAGCAGGTCGCGGTGCAGGAGGAAGAAGCCGGAGAGGCCGAGATGGCGGATCACCCCCAGCTCCTGTTCGAGCCGGCCCTCTGCCTCGCGGCGGCGGGACGACCCCGCGTAGCGCTCGGCGAGGCGCGCGCGGCAGGCCTCGGCCAGGCTGCGGTCGGCGCCGGCGTCCTCGGAGCCGGGGTAGCGGTAGCCGAGCTCGGCGGTGAGGTCGAAGCGCAGCCGCTCCGCCAGCCGCAGCGTCTCCGCCACCGCCTCGGGGTGCTCGGCGAAGCGGCGCGCCATCCCGCCGGGCGAGGCGAGGGCGGCGCTCGCATTGCCGCGCCGCAGCGGCTCGGTCTCGTCGAGCCCGGCCCCGTTGCGGACGGCGACGAACGCGTCCTGCAGGCGGGCGCGGGAGCGGCGGTGGCAGTGGACGTCCCCGGTCGCCGTGCAGGGCACCCCCAACCGGCCCGCCAGCCCCGCCAGCCAGCGGTTGCGGGCGCGGTCTCCCCGCTCGTAGGGGCGCTGCAGCTCGACCCGCAGGTGCTCGGAACCGAAGGCCTCGAGCAGCTCGCCGCCGAGCGCCGCTGCCCGCGGCCGTTCGCCGCGCTCCCAGCGGCCGGCGAGGACGCCGTCGCGGGCGCAGCCGGTGAGGCAGACGAGGCCCTCGGCGTGCTCCCTCACCCGCTCGAGCCCCACCCACGGCTGTCCCGCCCGGCGCTGGGGGCCGTTGCGGGTGTGGGAGTGGGCGGAGGTGAGGAGGCGGCAGAGGTTGCGGTAGCCGGCTGCCGTCTCGACCAGCAGGGTCAGGTGGGCGAGCTCGGGCCCGTCGGTGGAATCGCCGAGCGCGACGGTGAGCTCGGCGCCGGTGATCGGTCGCACCCCCAGCCCGTCGCAGGCGTGGGCGAACTCCATCGACCCCCAGAGGCCGTCGTGGTCGGTGAGGGCGATCGCGGGATAGCCGTGCGCGGCGGCGGCGGCGGCGAGCTCGGTCGGGGTCGATGCGCCGTCGAGGAAGGAGAAGGCGGAGTGAGCGTGGAGCTCGACGTAGGTGGCCCCCTCCATCCCTCAGCCCCTCTGGCAATACCAGCGCCCGGTCCGCACGTCGCGGAAGACGGTCGCGCTGCGGCCGTCGGCGAGGGCGAGCTCGTAGTAGTGGCGGTGCAGGGGCTCGCCCGTCCACCAGCGGTCCTCGACGACCCACTCCTCGCGGATCGCCTCGACGGCCGTCTCCTCCAACCCCCGCGGCACGCCGTCCTCGCCCGCCTCGACCGCGGCCCTCCGCGGAGCGTAGACCCGCCGCGCCCTGCCCGCGCTCACGGTTCAGGAAACGGGGTCAGCAGGACGCGCCGCTCGGGAACGCGGGAGCCGGGGTCGACGTCGATCGTCTTCAGCAGCGCCTCGGCCCCAGCCGCCGCCCGCACCTCCCGCACTGCCGCCGCGAGGCGGGCGCGCCGCGGCTCGCGGCCCTCGATCGCGAGCTCGAGCTGGTCCGCGGCCCGCGGCCCGATGGCCAGCGCCCGAAGCCGCAGCGCACTCGCCGGCTCGGGCAGATCCTCGAGGCGGGGGACGAGGAGCGCGCCGATCGCCCGCGCCGAGGCCGTCGGCCGGCCCAGGCCCTGCTCGACGCTCCAGCTGCCGCCGCTGTCGAGCCGGGCCGACAGCCGCAGCGCCAGAAGGGTCCGCTCGCGCCGGCCGCGGGAGGCGAGGAGCCGGTCGACCAGCAGCTCCACGGCGCGGCCGAGCTGCGACCCCGCCGCCCCCTCCGGCAGCTCGATCTCCGCGACCAACTCCTCGCGCGGCTCGCGCGGGCGGAGCGGCGTGTCCTCGCCGCGGGCGAGGCGCAGCGCCCGCAACCCGAGGGGCCCGAAGCGATCGGCCACCTGGTCGGGAGTGAGCCTCGCCAGCCGGCCGAGGGTGCCGAGGCCGAGCCGGCGCAGCGCGCCGACCAGCTCCCTCGCCTCCGGCTCGGGCGGGCCGAGCCCCGCCGCGAGCGTCGCCACCGGCAGCGGCTCCAGGAAACCGCCGAGGGCGCGGCGGGGGACGACCGCCTCGCGGCCGGCCGCGACGAGGGCGGCGAAGCGGTTAGGGGCGACGGCGATCCGCGCCGGTCCCCGCACCGCCTCCCGCGCCGCCTCGATCACACCCTCGAGGGTGCCGCCGTGGATCCCGAGCAGCCCCTCGACCTCGAAGAAGGCCTCGCCGGGGCGCTCGGACTCGACCGCGGCGCCGATCCCCTCGAGCCGCTCCACGACCCGGTCCCAGCGCTCGGCGACGCCGACGGGGTCGGCCGGGACCAGCCGCAGCGAGGGGCAGCGGGCCAGCGCCTCCCCGAGCGGCATCCCGGCCTCGACGCCGTCGGCCTCGGCGGCGGCGGACACCTCCCCCACCTCCTGCCGGCCACCGGCCGCGGGGGCGATGGCCACGGTCCCGTCGAGCCCCCCCGGGCAGGCGACCCTGAGCGAGAAGCGGGGGATGCAGACGCAGGCGATCATCATACGAACGTATGTTCGTATCTAATCAGAAGGGTCAAGCCCCCAAGCTCCCCCAAAATTGATGAAAAGCCCTGTTCCAATGATTGGTAAGGTCGCCCGATGGAGCGGAGTGACCGCGCTGGAACGAAGTATTGAGCGGCTCTGCCCGCCGTTTTTCCCTGCTATTGGTGCTCTCGACCGCGCTGACCGTCGCGTTGCCGTTTTCCTCCAGCGCTCCGGCCGAGCTGTCGCTGCCGACCGTATCCGCAGGTGGAACCCACACCTGCGCGATCGACGGCGGCGCCGCGCTCGCCTGCTGGGGCGACGACTCCGCCGGCCAGCTCGACGGGGTCCCGAGCGGCCAGTTCCTCTCGGTCTCGGCCGGCGGCAGCCACACCTGCGCGATCGCCGCCGACAACACCCTCGCCTGCTGGGGCGATGACTCCCACGGCCAGCTCGACGAAGTCCCCGAAGGCGAATTCAGCGCGGTCTCGGCCGGCGGCGAGCACACCTGCGCGATCCGCGAGGACGGCACGCTCGCCTGCTGGGGCGATGACTCGCGCGGCCAGCTCGACGAAGTCCCCGACACCACTTGGGGCGCGTTCCAGTCGCTGGCGGCGGGCGGCGGGCACACCTGCGCGCTGAGGACCACCGGGACGCTCAAATGCTGGGGCGAGGACTCCTCGGGACAGGTCAGCGACGCCCCGCGCTACACCGTCAGCTGGTACTGGCACTGGGGCCACTGGCACCTGCACCGGCACTGGATCAAGTACCTGGCCGTAGCCTCCGGCGGCGCCCATTCCTGCGCGATCCGCGCCGACGGCACCCTTGTCTGCTGGGGCGATGACTCGCACGGCCAGCTCGACGAAGTCCCCGAAGGAGAATTCAGCGAGGTCTCGGCCGGCGGCGAGCACACCTGCGCGATCCGAGTCGACGGCACCCTCGCCTGCTGGGGCGATGACTCGCACGGCCAGCTCGACGAAGTCCCCGAAGGCGAATTTGCCGCGGTCTCGGCCGGCGGCGAGCACACCTGCGCCGTGCGGATGACCGGCGAGGTCGTCTGCTGGGGCGACAACTCCTTCGGGCAGTCGCAACCGCAGATGCCGGCCGCCGATTTGCCCCGGGGCGTGATCGGCGAGGAATACTCCTACAGCTTCGAGACCACCGGCCAATCGCCCGGGCCGCGGTTCGAGGTCACCGCCGGGCACCTCCCCGGCGGCCTGCATCTGAGCAGCCAAGGCGACCTGACGGGCTCCCCGACCACCGCCGGCGAGTTCGAATTCACGGTGACGGCGAGCAACGGCCTCACCGGGGACCTCTCGCAGGAAGCGTCGCTCGAAGTCGTCGGGGCGCCGGTGGTCGGCGCCGACGCCGCCCAGGGCGTGACCTCGACCTCGGCCGTCCTCAGCGCCAAGGTGAACCCGCGGAACCTGCCGGCAGAGGCCTGGTTCGAATACTGGCCGGCCGCCACGCCCCAGAGCGGGACCCACACCCCGGCGAGGACGATCGCCGCCGACGTCACCCCGAAAGGCATCAGCGCCGACATCGCCGGCCTCACGCCCGACACCCAGTACGCATTCCGCGTCACCGCGACCAACGAACTCGCCCCCGAAGGGGTCCACAGCTCGGTCCTCGGGCTGAAGACCCAGCCGGGCCCCGGCATCCCGCCGCCGGTTGCCGGCGAAAGCGTCAATGTCGACACCGCCGACGGCGTCGTCAAAGTGAAATGCCCCGGGGACGAAGGCTTCAACACGCTGGTGTCCGCCAAACAGATTCCGGTCGGGTGCCAGGTCGACACCAACGACGGAACCGTCGCCCTGACCGCCTCGCGAGGCGGCAGCGGCGTCACCGAGTCGGCCTACTTCTGGGGCGGGGTCTTCGAGATCGACCAGAGCCCCGGCGACGAACAGGACGCCGTCGCGACGCTGGCCGGGCGCCTGCGATGCGAGAGGCGCGGCGCCGGCAAGCCGAAGCGGGCGAGCGCGAGCCGCAGCTACCTCAGGGGCCGGGGCGGCGGCCGCAAGCTGTGGGGAGCGGGAGACGGCAACTTCAAGACGGTCGGCAACTACGGCTCGGCGAGCGTGCTCGGGACGACGTGGCTCGTCATCGATCGCTGCGACCTCTCCTCGGTCTTCGAAGTGGAGGAAGGTAAGGTCAGGGTCCGTGACTTCGTCAAGGGAATCGCGCTGAACATCACGCCCGGCAAACGCTACGTCGCCAAAGCGCCCTTCCTCCGTCTGCGCTAATCAATGGGGTCCAGGCGGGGGGTCTTCGCCTTTGCCATCGTCGCGGTCGTCGCGGCCGCGATCGGCATCGGCTGTTACGCGGCGGGGCTTCTGCACGGGCTGGAACTGGGGAGCGTCGACACCCGCTTCTCGGTCCGCGGCGACCAGAAGGCGCCGCCCGAAGTCGCGGTCGTCGGGATCGACGACAACACGTTCAGCGAACTGCAGCTTCAGTGGCCGTTTCCACGGCGGTTTCACGCCAAGCTGATCGACCGCCTCGTCGAAGACGGCGCCAAGGTGATCGCCTACGACATCCAGTTCACCGAGCAGACGGTCCCGCGCGAAGACAACGAACTGATCGAAGCTGTCGACCGCGCCGGCAACGTCGTCCTCGCGACCAGCGAAGTCAGCCCGCAGGGCAAGTACGCGGTCTTCGGCGGCCCCTCGGTGCTGCGCCGGATCGGCGCCCGGGCCGGCAACACCGTCTACATCCCCGACTCCGACGGCACCGTCAGGCGCTTCCCCTACGCCCTCCAGAACCTCGAAAGCTTCGCCGTCGCGGCCGCCGAAACTGCGAAGGGCGAATTCATCGAAGACGACGGGTTCGACGCCGAAGGCGGCGCCTGGATCGACTACGCCGGCCCGCCGAAGACGATCCCGACCTACTCGTTCGTGGACGTCCTCTACGGCAGGGTCAACCCTGACCTGCTGAAGGGCAAGATCGTCGTCGTCGGGGCGACCTCGCCGGTGCTCCAGGACGTCAAGCAGACCCCCTACGGGGGCGAACTGATGCCGGGCGCGGAGGTTCAGGCGAACGCCATCGCCACCGTCCTCGACGGCATCCCGCTGCGCTCGGCGCCGGGCTGGGTCAACATCCTCCTGATCCTGCTGCTGGCCGCGATCGGCCCGCTCGCCGGGTTCTTCATGCGGCCGGTGATGGCGTTCATCGTCTCGATCGGCGCGGCGCTGATCTTCGTCTCGGCCTGCCAGCTCGCCTTCAACTCCGGCCTGATCGTCGCCATCGTCATCCCGCTGCTCGCGCTGGTCATCGGCGCCGTCGGCACCCTCGCCGTCCACTACCTCCTCGCCGCCTTCGAACGCCAGCGGGTCCGCTTCACCTTCTCCCGCTTCGTCCCCGAGGACGTCGTCGACCAGGTCCTCTCCGAGGGCGAAGGCGACCTCCAGCTCGGCGGCGTGCGGCGTGAATCGACGGTCCTGTTCAGCGACCTGCGCGGCTTCACCAGCTACTCCGAGTCGCGCGAGCCGGGCGAGGTGGTCGAGGTGCTGAACGTCTACCTCGGCGAGATGACCGACGCGATCATGGATCACGGCGGCACCCTCGTCTCCTACATCGGCGACGGGATCATGGCGGTGTTCGGCGCCCCGCTCGAACAGCCGGACCATGCCGACCGCGCGATCGCCGCCGCGCAGGAGATGCTCGAGGTGCGGCTGCCCGCGTTCTGCAAGTGGATGCAGAGCTCGGGCCACGGCGAGGGCTTCCAGATGGGGATCGGGCTCAACAGCGGCGAGGTGATGTCGGGGCAGGTCGGCTCCGAGCGGCGGCGTGAATACACGACGATCGGCGACACGACGAACACCGCCTCGCGGCTCGAGGGGATGACGAAAGGGACCGAGCACTCGGTCTTCATCGCCGACTCGACGAAGGAGGCGCGGGTGAGCCCGGAGCCAGAGCTGGTCAGCGTCGGCGAGCTCGAGGTCCGCGGCCGCGAGATGCCGCTGCAGGTCTGGTCGCTGCGCAACGGAAAGCCGGCGGCGGCCGGGCACTAGGCGATACGGTCACCGATCGTGCTCTGGGTCGAAGTCTTCGCCGTCTTCGTCGTCTGCCACCTGGTGGGCGACTTCCTGCTGCAGACCAACTGGCAGGCGACACACAAGATCGGCGGCCTCGGCCCCGATCCCGAGTCGCGCCGGGCGCTTCTCGCGCACACCCTCACCTACACCGCCGCGTTCATCCCGGCGCTGATCTGGATCGGAGCCGAAATCGGCGCCGGGTGGGCGGTCGGAGTCGGAGCCCTGGTCGCGATCCCGCACTGGCTGCAGGACGACGGCCGCGTCCTCGACGCCTACATGTCGAAGGTCAAGAACGTCGGCGAGAACCCGCCGCCCGGGCTGCGGCTGGCGGTCGACCAGTCGGCGCACTTCATCGCCCTCTTCGCGCTCGCGCTGCTGACGACCGTCTGAGCCGGGGAGCCTAGAAGCCCGTCCGATCGGCCCCTGACTCCGGCGTCTGCCAGCGGGAGTCGACGACGGTGCTGGCCTGTTGCTGGCTCCGGCGGTGGCCGGTGACGGCGCCGATGAACTGGTCGCGCTCGAGCCGCAGCAGCCGAGTCTGCTCGGTCGTCCTGACGGTGGCGGTGCGCGGCACGTCGCGCAGCAGGGCGATCTCGCCGAACGATTCGCCCGGGCCCTCGTTGCGCCGGAAGACACCGTTTTCGAAGACCTCGACCTCGCCCGCCTCGATCAGGTAGAAGCTGTCGCCCTGATCGCCCTGGGTGATCACCTCCTCGCCGGCCTCTGCCGTGACCGGCACCAGGTCGCGGCTGAGGCGCTCGAGGGTCGCGATCGGCAGCGGCGAGAAGATCGAGTTGGCCCGCAGCAGCCCGAAGTGCTCCTGGGCGACGGGGGCGCCGACGTCGTAGACCCGGAGCTGGGTCCAGACGAGCAGGATGAAGGCGGGCATCAGCGCCGCGAGCAGGAACAGCGACTCCTCGATCCCGACCAGGGCGACGATCCCCGATGCGCAGATCGACCCGATGGCCATCGCCGCCAGCCGCGCCGACCACAGGGCGCCGACGACCCGGCCGAGGGTCTCGTCGGAGCCGAGCCGCTGGAGCAGGATTTTGGAGGTGACTTTGACGAAGGTGTAGCCGACGCCGACCGCGACCCAGCCGGCGTAGGCCGCCGCCGGAATCGTCCAGGCGCCGGGCAGCGCCGCGCCGAACCCGAGGACGAGGCTGCCGCCGACGAGGGCGACCACCAGCTTTCCCCGGTTGAGGAGCGCCGCAAGCCCGCCGGCGCCGACCAGGGCCCCCACGCCCCAGGCCGCCTTGAGGAATCCGACGCTGCCGGGGTCGAGGTGCAGGAGCTCGAGCGCGAGGATGACGACGAGGACATCGGCGAGCCCCTCAAAGAAGACCAGCATCGTGATCGTCGCCGCGCAGAGGCGCAGTGCCGAGTGTCTGAGGAGGATCCTGAAGCCGAGGGTGGTGTCCTGGGCGAGGCCTGAGATCTCTCCCTCGAGGGGGACGTACTCCGGCCGGCGATCCGGGCTGATCCCGAGGATCAGCGCGACCGTACCGACGGCGACCAGGGCGCCGGTTGCGAACACGACGGCGGGAGAGGCGAAGACCAGGATCACGCCGGTGACGAGCGCGGCGAGCAGGAAGCCGACGTTCTCCATCGTGCTGTGGGTGACATTGGCCGCCGATAGCTCCTGGGGGGTCTTCGCCAGCAGCGGCAGCATCGCCGACTCGGCCGGGGCGTAGCCGCTGACCGCGACGGTGAAGAGGCCCGCGAGGGCGAGGATCAGCCACGAGGGACCGCTGAATGCGGCGACGTTCGCTGCGGCGGCGAGGACGACGGCGACCGCGACCGAGCTCCACAGAAGGACCGCCCGACGCGAGAACCGATCGCTCAGCAGGCCGGCGAATGGTGAGGCAAGAGCGCCCGGCGCAAGTCTGACCAGGGCGACGATCCCGACCGCAGTCGCCCCGCCGTGATCGAACCCGTAGACGCCGAGAGAGATCGCGAAGGACCAGCTGGCGAACGAGTTCCCCGCCTTGGAGAGGCCGAGGAGTCCGAGGTCCCGATTGCTGAAGTCGACCGCGAGAGCCGCGAGGATCGTTCGAAGTTCTCCTCGTGCCCTCCCCATGGTCGCGGGAACATAATTGACATCGGCTCGGGCCGCTGCAAACCTCCCCCGTCATGCCGGGGGAGACTGGGAGATCGATGTCGTCGACCGTTGCGCGCGCGCTGGCGCTCGCGCTTGGCCTGTGCGGTCTGCTCTGCGCGTTCGCCGGCCCCGCCGCAGCGGGTGAGGCGAAGCTGACGATCCCGCGGGCGACCGCGAGGGCCGGCAACTTCGCCGAGAGCACCTGCAAGCAGGACGAAAGCTGCGTTCGCTCGGGGGTCCTGAGCTGCGATCGCAAGGGGGACCTCGTCGTCCACTGCCGGATCTTCGACGAACGCCAGACCGACGCCCAGGGCAAGTACCGCTGCAACCGGGAGATCCGGATCGTGATGGACCGGCAGACTCTGAAAGCGCCGGTCAACGGCCTCGGCCGCTGGCGGTGCGGAGGCGGAGGGGCCTCTCCCGAATGATCGAGCGGATCGCCGGTATGCCGGAGGGCACGTTCGGATTCACGCTGTCCGGCGAGGTGACCCGCGCGGACTACGAGGAGACGCTGATCCCGCCGATCCGCGAGGCGATCGAGAACGAGCAGAAGATCCGCTGCCTCTGCCTGCTCGGGCCCGAGTTCGAGGGCTACGAGGCAGGTGCCGTCTGGGAGGACGTGAAGACCGGGGCGAAGTACGGATTCGGCCATATCTCCTCATGGCACCGGCTGGCACTCGTCACCGACATCGAGTGGGTCCGCCATGCGACGGCGCTTTTCGGGTGGATGAGCCCGGGAGAGCTGAAGCTGTTCGGCGCCGATGCACTCGACGAGGCGAAGGAGTGGGTCGCCGCCTGAATGAATCAGGGCCGCCCGGAGGCGGCCCTGATCAGGTGCGTGGAGCGGACGCGGGAACCGCGACCGGGAGGGACATGCCCGGCCTCCCTCTTGCCCGCCGGTGCCCGGGGTGGATTCCGCGGGCGCCCGTACCTGTGCGGCGCCTAGCGGCCCTGCACCTCCAGTGTCCCGCAAAGCATGTGACTCAACTTAGGACCACCTCCTTTCTCTGGTCCTGCGATTGAAGCAAACGGCGCTGACCGAGCGGAGCGGCCGGTCGCCCATCCCGCGACTCAGCCGCCCTGGGTGACGGCGCCGGGCGGCGCCTCGAGCGTGTCGGCAGGAGCCTGCTCGCGACGTGAGAGGGCCAGACAGGGGACCGCGAGGATCGAGATCGCGGCGGCGAGCAGGTAGGACGGGCCGTAGCCCCAGGCGTCGGCGGCGCGGCCGAGCACCGGTTGGGCCCAGACGCCCCCGGTCGAGGACATCATCGAGTCGAAGGAGAGGATCGTCGCCCGCTGGCGCGACGGGATCATGCCGTTGATGTAGGACTGCCTGATCGGCATCGTCGCGGCGAACAGCAGCCCCCAGACCACGATCAGCCCGAGCACCGCCCAGAAGCTGTTCGCGACCCCGATCAGGCCGAGGACGAGGACGCCGAGCGAGGCGGTCGCGATCAGCGCCGAGGTGCGGCGGGAAAAGCGGCGGCGGATCCGCGGCGCCGCGATTCCACCGACGATCTGGGCGCCGGCGACGATCGCGGCCACGAGCCCGGCGATCTGGTAGGCGTGGGGGTCGCCGTAGAGTTCGAGCAGGTAGGGCTGCAGGGCGTAGAAGGCATAGATGCCGACGCCGCCCGTCAACAGGGCCTCGACCATCAGCCACTTCACCGCCGGGATCCGCCAGCCGTACTCGATCGAGTCCGACGCGATCCGGCGCATCTCGGCCAGCGGCCGGCCGCCCTTCTCCGGGGTGAAGCCGATGTCGTGCATGACCCTGTACGCGACCCCGAACATCACGATCAGGACGATGCCGCGGAGCACGAACGGGACCCCGAGGCTGGTCTGCTGGGCGATCAGGCCCCCGGCGACCGAGCCGGCCAGCATCCCGGCGCCGGTGACGATCTGGCCGCGCCCGAAGACGGTCTCCATCTGCCCTTCGTAGCCGGTCGCGGTCAGCGCGTCGACGAGCCAGGCTTCGACCGCTCCGGAGAAGAAGGTGAAGCCGAGGCCGAGCAGCATCGAGGCGATCGCCCACTCCCAGAACGGAGCGTGCATCTGCCAGAGCAGCACGTAGAGGAACGTCGAGAGCGTCAGGGTGACGGTGCCGAGCAGATACGACTCCCGCCGCCCGACGGTGTCGGCGACGATCCCGGTCGGGACCTCGAACAGGACCATCCCGGCGGTGAAGAACGCGTTCGCGGCGAACGCCTCGAGGTTCGACAGCCCGGCATCGAGGAGGAAGATCGTGTTGATCCCCCAGATCAACGACGCGGCCAGGGTGTTCCCCAGCATCAGGGTCAGGTATGCCCGTTCGATCGAGCGCGGAGTCGGCAGCTGCTCCGCCTCAGCCATCGCGCCCCGCAACGTGGCGCTCGATCGCGTGGATCTGGCTCTGCCCGTATGACCCGGTCTGGACCGGGCCGGCGGCGCTGATCAGTTCCCCCGGCCCCGGCAGCGGGTGCGGCCGAAGGCCGCGGCGGACGTCGATCGCCGTCAATCCGGGGAGGGTGATGCCCTGGGCGTCGACGACGACGAAGTGGGCGTCGCCGTCACCGTCGGGATCGACCCGCTCGATGTAGGCGATCCGGCCCTGGGCCGAGCGGCATTCGGGGACGCCGGACGGGCAGCTCGAGGGCTCGACCCTTTCGCGGGCCGCGGCGACCCCACGCGCCCCCGGCGTCCGTGCCGTGGGCGCACTCGGTTCGGTCGTGGCGTCGCCGCCGCGGCAGCCGGCGATGAGGGCGGCGATCGCGGCCGCGGCGAGGAGGAGCGCGACCAGCGCCCTCACCCGGCGGCGACGATGCTGCGCGCCGTATCGATGACCGACTCGCGGCTCGATCGCGGCGACCAGCCGAGGACGGTGCGGGCCTTCTCGCTCGAGTACTGGAGCTTGCGCCCGAGCTGGCCGACGACGCCGCGGATCGCGGGGTCGAACAGCGCCATCGCCTTCACCGCCAGGCTCGGCACCGAGCGGGTCGGGACCCTCGAGGCGTCGTCGCCGAGCTCCTCGCGGAGCGCCGCGGCGACTTCGGCCATCCACATGAACTCGTCGGTGGCGATGAACCGCTCGCCGCCCGCCTCGGGGGCGATCATCGCCCTGATCTCGAGGTCGGCGACGTCGCGGACGTCGACGAAGCTCCACCCGATCCGCGGAATCCCCGGCATCCCGTTGAGGAGCCGTTCGATCGCCTGCAGCGAGAACGAGCGGTCCTCGCTGAGGACGGGGCCGGAGATCGCGCCGGGGTTGACCACCGCGAGCCGGCCCTCCGCCCCCTCCTCGCGGACGAGGTCCCACGCCGCGCGCTCGGCGACCGTCTTCGATTGCACGTAGGGCGATATGGCGTCTTTGGCCAGGTCGGTCCAGTCCTCCTCGGTCCGCCTCTCCGCGAGCGGTTTGCCGCTGCCGGCGACCGCCGCGACCGACGAGGTGACGACGATCCGCTCGACGCCGCCGGCGAGGCTCGCGCGCAGGACGCGCAGAGTCCCGTCGCGGGCGGGGACGATCAGCTCGTCGGGGTCCTTGGGCTGGGCCGGCGGGAACGGCGAGGCGACGTGGAGGACGTGGTCGCAACCGTCGACGGCCGCCGCCCAGCCGTCGTCGCGGAGCAGGTCGGCGGCGAAGAACGAGAGCCGGTCGCCGGGGGCGACCTCGGGGGCGATCGCGGCGCGGACCCGCGGCTCGCGGTCGAGGTCGCGGACGGTCGTGCGGACCCGGTGGCCGCGCCGAAGCAGCTCGATCACGCACCAGCTGCCGAGGAACCCCGAGCCTCCCGTGACGAGGACTGTCTTCTCGGCCATCGGCAGGAGGCTACCCCCTGCCGTTGCGGAGGAACCGACAGGGCGGTACCTTCATCCCGTGAGGCGATTGGTTCACTCCGCTGCAGTGGTGATGTTCGCCTTCCTGCTCGGAGCCGCCGGCGCAGCCGCCGCCCCGACGACGCTCGACCAGGGCTTCTTCGTCAGCCTCAGAGCGTCCAACGACGCGACCGTCAACAACATCGTCGTCACCTACGGGCCGCCGAAAGAAGACCACAGCGAAAAACCGATGTGGGGCAACTACCTCTCCGACACGGCCGGGCTCCACAACATCACCAACCCCGAGGGCTTCGCCTGCATCACGGAAGACGCGACCCACGCCTTCTGCCCCGACGGCACCTCGGTCGGCGAACCCGGAACGGGGGACGACATCGTCGCCAGGCTCGGCGGCGGCAACGACACCTTCACCGCCACCGAGTCGATCGGCATGTTCGAAGTCAAAGGCGGCGACGGCGACGACGTGCTGCGGGGAAGCGACGTACCGGCAAAGAGCCCCGGGTTCGGGTCGCCGCCGACGACGGACTACTTCGGGGACGACCTGATCGGGCAGCAGGGCAACGACCTCCTGATCGGTAACAAAGGGGGCGACTTCCTCAGCGGCGGCGGCGGCGATGATGTCCTGATCGGCGGGCCGCCGGGGACCGACGAGACCGGGTACTCGCCGAAACTGCCCGACGACACCCTCTCGGGCGGGGCAGGCGACGACCTGCTGATCGCCGACGCCCACGACAGGGACAACCTGATCGACTGCGGCCCGGGCAAACACGACGTCGCCGTGATCGACCGGATCGACCCGAAGCCGAAGGGCTGCGAGAAGGTCAAGGTGAAGAAATAGGCGGCGCCTCCGCGGCCACCCGCGCCAGCCGCTCGCCGTCGAGCCTCATCGTCTGCCAGTCGCTCATCGGGGTGGCGCCGAGGCCTTCATAGAAGTCGATCGCCGGCTGGTTCCACCGCAGGACGACCCAGTCGAGGCGCTCGTGGCCGCGCTCCGCGGCGACCCCGGCCACGGCGGTGAAGAGGGCGCGCCCGATCCCCTCGCCGCGCCACCGCGGCCGGACGAAGATGTCCTCGCACCAGAGGCCCGGCCAGCAGAGAAAGGTCGAGAAGGTCGTGAAGTAGATCGCGTAACCGACAGCCTCCCCCTCGACCTCGGCGATCAGGGCCTCGGCGGCACCGAGCTCGAACAGCGACCGCTCGAGCCGATCGGTGTCGCCGACCACCTCGTCGGCGAGCCGCTCGTAGGTCGCCAGCTCCCTGATCATCGCCAGCAACTCGGCGCCGTCGCCGCGCTCCGCCCGCCGGATCGAGTGGCCCTCGCTCGCCATCACTGAGACACTAACCACGATGCCGCCGCTGTTCGAAGATCGGACCCGGGAGGCGCGGATCGTCCTCGCGATCCTCGTCCCCCTCGTCTTCGGAGCCGTGGCCGGAGTCTTCGTCGGAATCTCGGCGGCTGTCTACACGGTGCTCGCGGTGCTGGCCGCGATCGGCGGCATCCTCGCCGGGCTCGAGCACCCGGATCCCGGCGACGGCGCCAAGCGCGTTTTCGTCGGCGGCGCGCTGTTCGGCCTCGGGATCCTGCTGGCCCATGCGATCGCCGGCACCGACGCGAAGGTCTCACTCGGCGGCTTCCCGCCCCTGCTGATCCTGATCGACGCGATCATCGGCGCCGTCCTCGGCGCGATCGGCGGCGCCATCTCGCGTTCTCGCAGGGCCAGGGCGGCCTGACAGACGCGTTGCAACCCGGTTGAAGGGTATGGACCGCGTGAGAAGTATTAGGTATAACGCTGCCCTCCTTTTGATGAATCGCCCACGCGACTGGACCTGACCGGGAGGAAAATTGAGAGGCAAGCAGATAACGACGGTGCTGGCGACGGCGGTACTCGCGGCGGGGTTCAGCGTGACCGCGGCAAACGCGGCGACGATCATCGGCGACGAAACCTTCGAGACCCTCACCGGGACACCCGGCGACGACCTCATGGAAGCCAAGGGCGGCGACGACACCGTCGATGCGCTGGGCGGAAACGACACCGTCAACGCCGGCACCGGTAACGACCGGGTCGATGCCGGAGACGGCGACAACACCGTCGAAGGCGGCCCTGGCAACGACTCGATCACCGCCGCGGGGGGCAATGACACGATCGGCGGTGGCGAAGGCAACGACGTCGTCAACGCCGGCGACGGCGACAACAACGTCGACGGCGGCCCCGGCGACGACAGGATCGAAAGCGGCATCGGGTTCGACGGCCTGACCGGAGGCGAAGGCAACGACGTACTCATCGGGGGGATCAACGGCGACGGCCTGATGGGCCAGGCCGGCAATGACACCCTGCTCGGCCAGGAAGGCGACGACAAGATGTGGGGCGGCGAAGGCAACGACAACCTCCGCGGCGCCGCTGACAACGACTTTCTCTGGGGCGGCGCCGGGGCCGACGTCATCTTCGGCGGTCCGGGCAACGACCACATCAGCGCCCTCGCCGCGGTCGACGTCCAGCTCCCGGGCGGAGACGTCGTCAAGGCAGGCCGCGGCAACGACGTCGTCCGCGTCCGCGACGGCGAGGCGGACGAAGTCCTCTGCGGGCCCGGCAAGGACGTCGTCTACGCCGATGACGAGGACAAGGTCAACCCGAGCTGCGAGCTCGTCAAGCGCGGCGTCCCCACCCCGGGCGCGGACGCGCAGGAGGTCAGCCACTAGCGGGAGCCACCCTCAGTCGTCGTGGAACACGGGTTCCGATACGTAGCCGAGGAACTGTCCGTCGGGTGACCACCCAAGCCCATCTATTTCTTCGCCTGGAAGGCGTGCCAGCGTGTACAGACCGGTGCCATTGGGTCGGGTGGCGCGAATCTCCCCATCCCAATTGGCAAATGTGATCCATTCGCCGTCGGGCGTCCAGGCCGCCCGGAAGCTCTCGACCTCTTCGCGAACGATTTGCCGCGGTGCCCCCCTGCTGACCGTCACCACGTAGATGTGCCGTCGCCGATCGTGCTTCGAGAAGGTGGACAGGGCGATCTGGTCGCCGGACGGCGACCAGGCTGCGGACGACGGCCCGAGCAGGTCCCCGACAAGGCGCTGGGTCCCTGAACCGTCGATGGTCGTCACCCAGAGGCTGCTCGAGGATCGCTCAATACGGAAATACAGGATGCGATCTCCAGTGGGTGAAACGACCGGTTCGTCCTCCTCGCCCGGCCTGGAGAGGATTCTCCTCGGCCGAGCATCGAGGCCGTCAAGCCGCCAGATATTCGGCTTTGGCCCAATCGGTCCCTTCCCGATTCGGATTGCTCGGGAGTTGGGGATGAAGATCAGGGGCCAGCCATCGGGGCTCCAGGAAGCCGCCCCGACGGGTACGCCGAGGGATCTGGTCCTCAGATCTTCCCCGGTGGCGTCGACCTGGCCGACGGTCGCGCTTCCTTCCACTTCTTCCCTCCTTGACAGAAAGAGGATCTGCTGATCACTCGACCATCCCAGCGGGCATTCGCAAGGCCATCCGAAATAGCCGATCCCCCGACCTCTGATCGGTCGCCCACGCGTCCCGTCGGCCCGCCGCAGTTCGATCGCCTTCAGGGCCGGTGAGGCGAACGTCTCTCCGCTCGGCGACCACGCCGAGCTTCCCGCGCTGAACCCGCTCGTCAGCCATGGGTACCCATCACTCGCGGCGCCGGGGCCCGGGAGCGCCAGCAGGATCCCCATCATCACGGCCATTGATATCCAGCGGGCCATTCTCATCACATAGGGATCGGCTTTCAGCCTGCCTCAATTGAACCCACCGACCCACCCGTGGCGTTAGCCTGCCTGCCGATGCCCGCCGAGGTCTCCCACCCGACGCAACTTCTGATCGGCGGCGCGGCTGTCGACGGCGACGGGGAGGCGGCCGCGATCGAGAACCCGTTCACGACCGAGGAGATCGTCGAGATGCGGTTCGCCTCGATTGAGCAGGTCGACGCGGCGGTGACAGCGGCGCGGGCGGCCTGGCCGGAATGGGCGCGGACGAGCGCCGGCGAGCGCTGCGATCTCCTGCACGAGGTCGCCAGGCGGCTGCGCCAGAGCGCTGAGGACCTGGCGCGGACGATGACCGCCGAGGGCGGCAAGCCGCTTGTCGAGAACCGCGACGAGCTCGACTGGACCGCGGCGGCCTTCGACTACTACGCCGAGATCGGCCGCGACCATGCCGGCCGGGTGATCCCCCCGATCGAGGCGACGCAACTGGCGCTGGTCGTCAAGGACCCGCTCGGCGTCGTCGGTTGCATCGTCCCCTGGAACTACCCGCTGCTGCTCCTCGCCTGGAAGGTCGCCCCGGCATTGGCGGCCGGCAACTGCGTCGTCTGCAAGCCCTCGGAGCTGACCCCGCTCTCGACCCTGATGCTGGCGGGCGCCTTCGAGCACCTGCCTCCCGGGGTCGTCAACCTGATCGCCGGCGCCGCCGACGTCGGCGCCCACCTCGCCGAGCACCCCGACGTCGACTGCATCGCCTTCACCGGATCGGTCGCGACCGGCAAGAAGGTCGCCGCCGCGTGCAGCGCGCGGATGGCGCGGATGAACCTCGAGATGGGCGGCAAGGACGCCTTCATCGTCTGCGCCGACGTCGCCCCCAAGCTCGAGATCGCGGCCCGCGGCGGCGCCTGGGCGGCGTTCCTCAACGCCGGTCAGGTCTGCACCTCCGCCGAGCGCTTCTACGTCTCCGAGGAGGTCTTCGACGAGTACGTCGAGGCCTTCGTCGAGCACACCCGCGGCCTCGTCCTCGGCGACCCCTTCGAGGTCGCCACCGACATCGGGCCGATGGTCTCCGACCCGCAGCGGTCGAAGGTGCTGGCCCAGCTCGAGGCGGCGACCGCGGCCGGCGCCGAGATCCTCGTCGGCGGCGACGACGGCGGCCAGGAGCGCGGCCATTTCCTCTCCCCCGCCGTGGTCGTCGGGGCGGACACCGACTCGGCCCTTCTACGCGAGGAGACCTTCGGCCCGGTGGCGCCGATCGTCAGCGTCGGCTCGCTCGACGAGGCGATCGAGCGGGCCAACGGCACCGAGTTCGGGCTCGGCGCAAACGTCTACACCGGCGACCTCCAGAGCGCCGTCCGCTGCATGCGCGAGCTGCGGGCGGGGACGGTCTGGATCAACGACCCGCTGACCGACAACGACGCCGGCCCGTTCGGGGGCTTCAAGCAGTCCGGGCTTGGGCGCGAGCTGGGCCGCGAGGGCCTCGAGGCCTTCCAGGAGACCAAGCACGTCCACATGGAGACGCGGATCGAGCGCAAGGAATGGTGGTACCCCTACAGCGAGTACGGGGCCGAGTAGGCCGCTCCCCGGCGCGCTTCCCACCAACCCCAGGCTGCCATTACGGCCCCGGCGTAGAGCCACCCGAGCAGGACGTCGAAGAAGTAGTGCTCGCCGGTCGCGATCAGCGTCAGGCCCATTGCCAGCGGGTAGAGGACGAGCAGCGGCCGCAGCGGGGGGCGGACCCGCCGCCAGAGGAACATCGCGACCAGCGCGGTGAAGGCTGAGTGGAGCGAGGGGACCGCGGCGACGAGGTTGACGCTCGCCTGGCCCTCCGAGAAGAGGCCCGCTGTCCCGACGCCGAGCACCTGCCAGCCTTCGGCGGTCGTCCGGTGGACCCCTTCGAGCAGGCCCATTTCGGCGGCCATCCAGGGCGGCGCCGCCGGGAAGAGGACGTAGGTGGCGAGGCCGGCGAGGGCGAGGGTCACCAGCCGCCTGGCGAAGGCGAGGAAGGCGAGGCGCTCGCGCACCCAGAGGTAGCCGGCGAGGACGAAGGGGACAATGAAGTAGGAGGTATAGACGAGGGTGAAGGCGACGTCCCAGGGGCCGACGACGCCGGGATGGTGGAGGCGCGCCTGCAGCCATTCGGTCGGCGTCTGGCCGAAGAAGACGGAGCGGTCGAAGTCGATCATGGGGTGGACATGGGCGCCGATCCCGACCGAGTCCGCCGCCCCGCGGCTGAAGTCATAGATGAGGAGCACGGCGGCGATCGGGGCCCAGTCGAGGACCAGCTGCAGGATCTGGCGCGGATGGCGGCCGATCGAGACGCAGACCAGCGCACCGCAGACCCAGGCGATGACGAGCTCGCGCTGGACCGGGATCCCGTACGTTGCGCTCCACACCACCATGGCGACGAGGTAGAGCGCCAGGGCGCAGCGGCGGACGATCGCCCAGCGCGGGAGCCGGAGACCAGCTGCGGGCTCGATCCGGACCTCTGCGAACTCGGGCGTGCTCACATGTGAAACGTCGCATCCCGTGTCACTAAGCGCAACTACCGGACGCGACCAGGACACGCTAAATCCCCAGCACCGGAGCGGGCTCGCGGCGATTGTCGCCTGACCGCCCGTTGCCGTTGTGCTCCGTAGTGCACACTGCACGCCATTGACGTCTCATTGACGCCGCCGAGCACCTGGTCGAGCGCCTCCTCGACGCCATCGAACGCATCGGCGAACAGATGCGTGTAGATCGAGGTGGTGCCGCGGCGCTTGTGGCCCATCAGGACGGCGACGACGTCCTCGCGGATGCCGCCCGCCGCGAGGATGCTGGCGTAGCTGTGGCGGAGCGAATGCCACAGCACACCCGGGCGCCTCAGCCCAGCCGCCTTATACGCCGCCGAGAGAAAGGCGCGGCCGGGCTCCGCGTCTTCCCAGGGTTTGCCCGAGGGCGCCAGGAACAGGTAGCCCTCGGCCTCCCGGCGCTTCGCCAGCACCGCCCGCAGGCCCGAGTACAGCGGGACCTCGCGGAATGAGTCGCACTTCGGCTTGACCGGCTTGCGCCGTTGGAGCTGGCGCTTGAGGTCGATCCGATCATCCGCCTAGCGGATGTCCTCCCATTTGAGGCCGAGCAGCTCGCCGCGGCGGAACCCTATCGAGAGCGCCGCGAGGACGAGGTCGCGGTGCGGCTCGGGCGTGGCCGCGAGCAGTGCCCGGGCCTGGGTCGGCTCGAGGTGCTTGGGCCCCTCGGTGTTGACCTCGGCGAGCAGGGCCTTGCGCTTTGATCCGCCGTGGCGCGCCCGCCGCGGCTGCTGGCAGGGATTCGAGGCGATCAGCCCGTCTTCGCGGGCGTCAGTCAGCATCGCTGACAGCGGCGTGATCGTCGAGTTGGCGGTCTGTGGTGAAAGGCCCGCCGCGATCTTCTCGTGGATATAGCGACGCACGTCCTTACGTGATCGCCCCGATCTGCTTGTCACCGAACGCGGGCTCGAGATGGTTGCGCCAGTCGCCCTCGTAGTGGTTGTACGTCAACCTCGAGATGCCGCCGGCCTTGGCGACGTTGTACAGCTCCTCGAACCACTCGTCTGCCCACTCGCGGAGCAACTTCGGCTCGACGGGCTTGTACGGTTCGCCGAGGGTCAGCTTCCGGCGCATATCCGCGAGCTGATCCTCGAACTCGTGGAGATTCTCGCGGTGCCAGCCCTCGGCCAGATGGCCGATCTTCGACCACTCGCCCATCAGGACTGCGTAGACAGTCGGGCCGCACTTGCAGGTGCGGCTGCTCTTCTTCCCTTTCGCCCCACAGTGCTTCTGGTGGCGGAGCTGGATGCTTCCTCGGGCCGCCATCAGGTGCTCGCCCCTTCGGACGCGAACCCATGTTCAATCTTGGACATGCCTATTCCTCCTCGGATTCGAGGGGCCTTGCGGGGCAGTACCGTGGGCCCTGCGGCGGGCCTGGTTCCAACTGAGCCCGTCGCCGGGGGCCCGGGCGCTAGCACGTCGCGGGCCCCATTTATGTATGCCCGAATCATACGTCGCCGCGCCGACGTTGGCCAGTCTCCGCTCCAGGACGTTTAGCGGGGCGCTGTGTGCTGGACCGCGGTTCCCTGGTGCTGGGGTATCGCGGTGGTCGAGCCACTCATCCGAGTCGTACCGGCGATGGTCGCCACGACGAAGACGCCGACCGTTGCGCGTTTCAACCGTTGGTCCGTTAGCCAGGCCGGATGGTTCGCCTGTAGCCAGGTCCGGGTCCCGGAAGCACCGGCCATCGCCGCCAATGCGCAGGCTGCACACATCGAGATTCATGCTACGCCTCTGGTGGCTTGCGGGGCGCCTACTTCGGCGCCGCCAATGCCTCGATCGGGATGACGAAGAAGCGTTCGGGGTCGGGTGGCGGAGGGGCGACGAGTTTCCCTGCCTGCAGGCGAGTGGGGGTGCGGATCTGGACTTCGCGATCGAATCCCCCGTTTTCTTCGACCCAGGCAGAGGCGTCATCGAGGGCGATGCCGGCTTCCTCGACGACGGAGAAGTAGATGGCGATGGTCTCCCGGTGTCGGTCCTGCGGCGCCGTCTCGAGCTCCGCCAGCCTCTTCCTGATCTCTTCTCCATCCATGGGTAGGAGACATTGACGACCGACCCGGCGCAACTTGACCCTGATGCGAACATACGTTCGTGAGCAACGCCGGCACCGACTATGGCCGCTTCAGGACCGCGCTCAACACTGGTAGTTACGGCCTCGCCCGCAACATCGCCCTCGATCTCCCACGCGTTGACCTGGCTGACGCCATCCGCCTGACGGTCCTCGCCGCCGCCAAGGACCCCGACCATTTCGACGCCCTTGCCCTCCGGTGCCTCGTCCGGTTCATTGAGGAGCGGGGACTGACGATCGACCGAGCCGTCTGGGTGCTTCAGCGGTTCCGAGAGGCCCGGGAGGGCTTCGACGGCGAAACCGGGCTGTTGAACCTTGTGCGGCAAGGTAATCCTCTCGGCACCGCGAAACCCGAGTGAGATAGTCGATCGGCCTCGTCTTGTTGCCCTCGCCGAAATGGAGAACACATGAAGACCCTGCGGACCCGGCTCACGTTTGCCAACGTGACCTCCTGTTTGGCCCTGTTCGTCGCCCTCGGCGGCGCTTCCTACGCGGCCACCCAGCTGCCCAAGAACAGTGTCGGTGCCAAGCAGCTCAATAAGAATGCGGTCACCACCGCGAAAGTGAAGAAAGAAGCGATCACGGCGGCCAAGGTCAAGAAAGGCACGTTGACCGGCAAGCAGATCAACCTGGCGAAGCTCGGCACGGTGCCGAGCGCGACTCACGCCGCCAGCGCCGATTCGATTCCGCCGGCCGAACCGATCCGACTGATCGGAGCGCCTGGGCAGCCCGGGTTCGAAAACGGCGCCACAAATGCCACCGGGGGCCCGGTGAGCTTTCCGCAGACCGGCTTCTACAAGGACGCCTTCGGGGTGGTCCACCTGGAAGGGCTTGTGAAAAGAGGCAGCAACCCCCTCGTCTTCACCCTTCCCCCCGGCTATCGTCCCGCGAGCGGCACGGTTCAGGTCTTTGAACAGGCCACCGAAGGCGGCGTGTTCATTCTCGGAGCGGCGGATGGACCATTCCAGGCCGGCTCTGTGCTGGCCTTGAAAGAAGAGGTTCTGCTCAGCGGCATCACCTACCGGGGCGGAAGCTGAGCCGCGGCGGCGATCTGGGCGCTGCAGCGGTTCCAGGACTGCCGAGAGGGTGTCGACGGCGAAACGGGCCTGTTGAACCTCATGCGGCAAGGTGAACCTCTTGGCACCGCGAAAAAAGGGTGAGACTGTCGATCGATCTCGCCCTTTTGCCCTCGTCGAAACGGAGGACACATGAAGACTCTGCGGACCCGGCTCACGTTTGCCAACGTGACCTCCTGTTTGGCCCTGTTCATCGCCCTCGGCGGCGCTTCCTACGCCGCCACCCAGCTGCCCAAGAACAGCGTCGGGACCAAGCAGCTGAAGAAGAACTCCGTGACCACAGCAAAAATCAAGAAGCAGGCGATCACCGCTGCAAAAGTGAAGAGCGGCACGCTGACCGGGACCCAGATCAATGCCTCGACTCTCGGCACCGTGCCCAGCGCCCAATCCGCACAGATAGCTGACACCCTTGCCCCTTCCGAAGGCTGGCACGAAGTCACCGAATTCCATAATGGGTGGCGAAACTCGATGCCTCTGGTCGGCGGCCACCCGGAACCCGTGGCCTTTTACAAGGATCATGCGGGGGTCGTCCACCTGAGGGGCGAGGTCAGCGGGGGGAAAGAACGCACAGCCATCTTCGCGCTGCCCCCCGGCTACCGTCCAGCCAGCGGTCGCTTCCTCCAGGAGCCTGTGGCGTGCTTTGGCGGTGCCGGTTGCCCCAACGAAGTGGGTAGCGTGCTTATCGATGGCTCGAACCTTCCGCACACATTTGGCGACGGCGCGGTCGTCTCGCCGGCAGAAACTGACAATGTATTCCTCGACGGGATCACGTTCCGCGCCGAATCCTGATTCGGATGGCGTCGGGTCTTGCCCTGGCAAGACGCGGCCCCCGCGACTAAGCAGACCATTCGAGTCCGGGGGCCGGATCGGAGGGAGGCTTGCGAGTTGAGTCCTTCCCCGATCAAAGAAAACGCTAGGCCAGCTCGTTTCCGGGCCGCAAGTACGAGGGACAGATGTTGGACCGCTACTCATGCAGGCGATCGCGGACGCTCGAGGCTCATCTGTTCCCGACCTGCGAGAGTCGGAGTCGTCCGTTGATCTGATTCTCCTCGAGAGGGAGTCCCTGTGAAGAACCTGCGCCCCAAGCTCACCTACGCGAACGTGATGGTCACGATTCTGGCGTTCGTGGTGCTGAGCGGAGGCGCGGCCTATGCCGCCTCTCAGCTCGGGAAGAACAGCGTCGGCCCCAAGCAATTGAAGAAGAACGCGGTCACCACTGCGAAAGTGAAGAAGGAAGCGATCACGGCCGCCAAGGTCAAGAAAGGCACATTGACAGGCACGCAGATCAACCTCAGCAAGCTGGGGACCGTGCCTAGCGCGACTCACGCCGCCAGCGCCGATTCGATTCCACCGGCCGAACCGATCCGACTGATCGGAGCGCCTGGGCAGCCCGGGTTCGAAAACGGCGCCACAAATATCCCCGGGGAACCTGGACTGAACTTTCAGCCGACCGGCTTCTACAAGGACGCCTTCGGGATCGTCCACCTGGAAGGGTCTGTGAAAAAAGGCAGCTCCGGGGTCATCTTCACCCTTCCTTCTGGCTATCGCCCGGCAAGCGGCACGGTTCAGATCTTTGAACAGCCAAAAGAAAGCATCGTGCTCATTCTTGGATCGGGCGTGGAAGGCGTTGGGGCCGGCGCCGTTGTGGACGAGGGAGGCACCCCCGCGGTCCTGCTGAGTGGCATCACGTTCCGGGCAGGGGGCTGAGCTGAGGCGCAGGCGGCCGGCAACAGGGTCGGCCGCTTGCCACCTCGGAAGCAGCGTCGTGAGCAACCGTAGGGGGACCGTCACCTAGAACCGCCTCCGAGCCGTGGTCTCCCGCGGCTTGCTCTCAGGCCGCATCGAGCCGCCTCGGTTCCCCCTCAGGCGAGGAATCTCCCCGACGGCCTCGAGCCGGTGCCGGGCCCGCTTCACGGCGTTCTCGCTTACACCGACCGCCTCGGCTATCTCCCGGTTCAACCGCGCCGGGTTCTCCCGCAATGCGTCCTCGGCGAGCTTCCCGGCCCGCGTTGCGTATTTGCGGCGCTGCCGCTTTTCGGGTTTCGGTTTCGGGATCGGGGGCTTCTCCTCGTCGTGCAGGAGCCGCCGGCGCAGGGCGACGAGCTTTCCTTTCGAGCCGGCGGCGGCGGCGATGGCCCCGTTCGGCCGCTTCGGATCGCGGCGCAGTTCGAGGTCGACCAGGGCGACCTCTCCCCCGGGTTCGGACCGGAGCCGTTCTCGAATGCAGCCAAGGCACCACCAGCTCCCGTCGACCTGCTGCCAGCCGGTCGGGTGATCGTCGGCGGGGCCGAAACCCGGCAGATAGGACACCCGGAGGGCGAAAGTAGGCGCAGGTCCAGGGGTGCCGCGACTTCCGCGACCTCGCACGCGTGCGCGGGGCCCGGGCGGTCATCAGCCAGCCTCCTCTTCGAGCGCAGCCACCGCCGCTTCATTCCGAACCGCTCGCTCCAACTCTGCTCGGCAATGGGCGAGGTTTTCTTCGGTGATCTGCCGTTCAAGGGGGTCGTGGCACCGAGCTAGCGCGGCCTCGAGGTTCTCGACCCACCGTTCGGCCCGCTCGCGCAGCTCCTCGGGTCGGAGACAGTCGATGCAGGTCCACGTGTTGTCCTCGTTGAGCACCCACTTGCGGATGGGCGGCGAATTCGGGACCAGGCGCCGGCAGCGTGTACAGCAATGGGGTTGCCCGCGAGGATTCGAGGTCAAAACCGCCTCCTGGCCGCCGTCGACCGCGCCTGCTTGCCTCCCAGCCGCTCCCGTGGCGCTTCGACGTGGGCGCGGCGGGCTCGAGGACCGACGCGGCGCGCCTCGAGGTAGGCCGCGACGTCGTCGGGCCGGAAGCGCGTGTACTTCCTGAGCTTGTAGGACGGCAGCTCCCCCTCGCGAGCGAGGCGCCAGACATAGCGGACGCTCACGCCCAGGAACCGGGCGACCTGCTCGGAGCTGAGCGTTGGCTCGCCGAGGAGCTCGGTCGCCTCCGCGTCGCTGAGAATCGGGGCCTTCACGGGCTTCCCGTTGACGCGTGGTTGACGTCGACGCCGCAATCGGCATCAGAGCGCGAAGCGCCTAGATGTCCAAGGTACCGCCGAGTCTCGCTACGGAAGCCCGGCGAAATCTGAATGAAGTTCTCAGGGTAGTTCTACTGGGGTAGAACCGGACTGCAGAGAAGAGGATTCTCAACCTGATCCTAAAGAGGCCGATGTCAGCTCCCTAGGACGTTATGACCTTGGATGAGTGGAGTCGAACAAGGCCGCATTGATTACAAATCAGCAAATAGGCCGACGTATTCGCCAAGTTGACGAATTGCGGATCGGCCCAATCGTCAGACCCGCATGAACTGCACGCAGCCTTGGCTCCCCTTTCGCTAAGCGCCGATTTTACTTGAGATGCATCGAGCATCTTCTCAGGATTCGGCGCGAAAGGTGATCCCTTCGAGGCTCCCGTTTTTCCCCGGGGCACCTACTACTTTGCCATCGAAAACTACCGGCCCTACCGTGAAATTTGACCCGAAAACCTCGATCGGGGATTCTTGGATCTGTTCGAACAGCAGCGCGGTTCCACTAGTTGGTCGGAACCCACGCGGTAGCACGAAGATTTCGCCGGGCTGGGTGCCGGTGTTGCCGGGTTTTGCGAAGCCTTCCAGGTGGACGATTCCCTCGTGGTCCTTGTAGAAGCCAACCGATTGGAGTCGGATTGGCCCAAGTGGAGGTCTGTTTTCACTTCCACCAAGAAACGGCGGCTCGCCTGGAGCGCCTACTTTGTGTGACGGTTCCGCCGCCGAAATGCTGTCGGCGTGTGATGCGTTGGGAACAGTTCCCAGGGTCGCGGCATTGATCTGCGTCCCGGTCAGCGACCCCTCCTTGACCTGAGCGCCAGTGACCGCCCCGCCTGCGATCTTCGGGCCAGTGACGGCTCCGCTCTTGATTTTCGCAGCGATTACAGCGTTCTTCTTCAGCTGCTTACTGCCAACCGAGTTCTTGCCTAGATGGAATGCGTAGGCGCTTCCTCCAAGGGCGACAAACAGGGCGAGGACGGATACCGCGTTGGCGAAGGACAATTTCGAACGCATGTGTCTCCTCCCGTTAGCCAGCGATCTCTGAACGAGACGAATCGACTCTATGCCTCGGTTCGAGGCCGAGTCAACCTTGGAGCGCGTCAGTCGGGCAAATCTGAGTAAGGGCTCGGCATCGGCGGCTCCCTTACGGCGGACGATAGGCAAGATGCCTTTCGTCTAGGAAGGCGCTCACAAATCAAGTAATGCCGAAGGCAACGTAGGTCAAGCCGAAGAGGCCCAGTCCGCCTCGAACAAGCGCAGCGATCCCGAGGCCGCTCCAGAGCAAGCCGAAGACAAGATAAGCGCGGAACATCCCGACACTCATGGTGAGCAAAGGGAAAAGTCAGCTGGTCGAAGTTCGGGAAGGCCCGTTGGGGACGGTCGGAGGGACCGACGCTGGAGCCGGGCTCTCCGGGAAGACTGCCAGCAGCTTCATGGGTCGGAGGAAGCGGCGTTCCACGAGATGTACGAGCCGACCCGTTTCGCCCACTTCCCTGCCCCGACTGAGCGCATCGCCTGGGTCGGCAAAAATCCCTTGCCACCTCCCCTCGAAGCAAAGGAGATAGGGCCATTGCGAACAGAATGGGGCCGTGCCATCCGCTCACGCACCTTGTACGTAACGCAGCCTTTGCCGCTTGCTGCCCGATCTCCTGGTACTGATCGTCAATTCTCGGGCGGCTTGGCGAGCGTTGCCGTGGGCGTGGAGGAGGGCGACAAGCCCGGGTCGAACCTCTTCGGCTGTGTAGTCGCGCTGGCTCTCATCCGCGCAGCGGTCTTCAAGAGGTTGGAACATGGGATCGGTGCGGACCGGATCGGACATCGAGCGGGTCACCTACGTCGGGCACGCGACGGTGCTGCTCGAGCTCGACGGCGTGCGCCTGCTGACCGACCCGGTGCTGCGCTCGCGGCTGGTTCACCTGCGCCGCCAGGTCGCCGCCCATGACGCGGGCTCGGCCGCAGATCTCGACGCCGTCCTGATCTCCCACCTTCACCACGACCACGTCGACGTTCCTTCGCTGCGCGGCCTCGGTCGCGAGACGCCGATGCTCGCACCGCCCGGATCCGCCAACTTCCTTCGCCGCCGCGGGTTCTCGTCGGTCACCGAGCTGGCGCCGGGAGAGTCCCACTCGATCGATGGCGTCGAGATCACCGCGGTCGAGGCCGAGCATCCCGGCGGCAGGGCCTGGCGCTCGGTCGGGTCGGAGGCGATCGGGTTCGTCATCTCCGGCACGCGGCGCGCCTACTTCGCCGGCGACACCGATCTCTTCGACGCGATGGCCGAGCTGGCCGGAGACCTCGACCTTGCGCTGCTGCCGGTCTGGGGCTGGGGGCCGACCCTCGGCGCCGGCCATCTCGACCCCGAGCGGGCCGCACGCGCGGCGGCGCTGCTCTCGCCCCGAATCGCGGTCCCGATCCACTGGGGAACGCTGTTCCCGGTCGGGCTCTCCCGGATCGGCCGCCGCCACCTGATCGCCCCGCCGCGCGAGTTCGAGCGGCGCTGCGGCGAGCTCGCCCCTCAGGTCGAGGTCCGCGTGCTCGACCCCGGCGAGACGACTTCGCTGTCGTCGTAGGCATCGTGGCCGAGGCGGGCGAGCCAGCCGCGGAAGATCCGGTGGACGCTCTCGGCGCCGATGACCTCCTCCTCGGGCCAGGGCAGGTCGGCCGGGTGGACGACCATCGGGTGGCTCTGGGTCCCCCCCATCCCGCCGTGCGAGCCGACCAGCTCCTCGAACGCGGCGACCTCCTCGAAGTCCTCCCAGAAGGTGCTGTTGACGACCAGGTCGGGACAGTGCGGGAACCCGTCGGTGCGGAGGACGTGGTCGGCGGCATTGGGGCCGAAGGGCAAGAGCGGGTCCTCGCCCTCGACGCCGCCCTCGTCGAGGAAGTTGACGCCGCCGGCACCGATCGCCATCGCCCCGCGGCGCTCGGAGCGCACGAGGACGAACCCGATGCCCTGGTGGTCGCGGAGCGCCGGCAGCAGGCGCGGGTGCAGCTGCTCGACCTGCTCGAGCGTGACCCGCCCCGGGACCCGCGGGAAGCTGATCAGCCCGAGACAGCCCGAGGCCATCACCGAGAGCTCCGGGACCTCCCCTCCATGCGTCTCCTCGATGTCCTGGCGGACGTCGGCGTCGAGCGCGACCGCGCCGTCGGCGACGCGGCCTCGGGTCACGGTCCGCACCGTCCGACCGGCCATGGTGTCGTCGCGCGCGAACTCGGTCAGGCCGGCGCTCATGTAGCCGAGGGCGTCGTCGCCGCCTTCGGTGGCGGCGATCATGCTCTCGGCATCGCAGGCGCCGCGGACCAGGTCCTCGAGCGTCTCGCCGTAGCGATCGAGGAACGTTTCCCCCTGCGACTGGCCGTGGTCGGAGAGAACCACGAGCCGGTACGGGCGGGGGGCATCGCGGGCCGCGGCCTCGATCCTCGCTATCTGACGGTCGAGGTCGCGGAGGACCGCGAGAGCGTCGTGGCGTTCGATCCCCGAGTGGTGGGCAACCTCGTCGTAGGCGAGAAACGTCGTGTAGATGACGGGGCGGCCGGCGAGGAGGTCTCCGACCACCGTCGCGACCTGGAGGTCGCGCTGGACGACCGTCGCCCAGGCTCTGATCAGTGAGTAGGTACGCGGCCTCGAGATCCTGGGGCGGACGTCGTCCCCCACCTGGCTCCGAGCCGCCCGGCGCTCGCGGGCGATGTCGGCGATCGCGAGCGCGAGCGTGCGGGCGACCGCGTAGGGGCGGGCGAAGTAGGAAGAGTAGTCGCGCCCGATCGGGCGCCGGCGGGTCAGCGCGGTGCTCATCGTCAGCATCGAGTGCGGCGCGTCGCCGGAGAGGATGTTGGCTCGGCTGGCGCCGTCTGCGTGGAGCAGACCGCGGCCGTCGGAGTGGCGCCGCTCGAGCTCCTCGGCGTCGCGGGGATGGTTGGTGACGATCGCCGTGTCGCGATCCTTCTCCCACCAGCGGAAGGCGGGCATGTCGTCATTGTCGCCGTGCAGGAGACCGGCCTGGCAGGCGCCGGTCTGCGAGGACCAGTCGGTCTCCCAACACTCGAGCCGGTGCGACCCGCTCCGCAGCCAGCGCCCGATGTGGGGGGCATTGCCGTCGATCACCGCCCGGCGCAGGACCTCGTGGGCGAGGCCGTCGATCTCGAGAAAGGCGATCCCCGGGACCTCGGTGCCGGTCGTCGCCCGCCGTCGCCTCACCTGGCGGGCGACGACGTTGCGGTACCAGGTGTCGTCCTCGTCGATCGCCAGCAGCGCGTAGAAGATCGAGGTCACGGCGCTGATCCCGATCGTGATCACGATCCCGTCGAGGACGCCGTTGACGTGGGCGCCGGGAATCAGGTTGATCGCGAAGGTGACCAGGAGCCCGTTGAGCAGCAGGGCGACGCCGCCGAGGGTGAGGACGGTGAGCGGCAGCGCGATCCGGGCCAGCACCGGCCAGACCAGGGCGTTGAGGATGCCGATCACCGCTGCCGCCGCGAGCGCGGCCCAGCCGTCGTCGAGGGTGAAGCCCGGCAGCACCGCCGCGAGCAGGATCAGGGCCGCAGCGTCGAGAACCAGCACCAGCAGGCCGCGCCAGACGATCTTTGCGCTCATCCTGGGACCATCTCCCGGACCAGGTCGGCCGCCGGCCTGACGTCGTGGATGCGGGCCACGGTCTCCCCCGCGTAGAGCGCTCCGGCCTCGAGCAGCGTCTCCGGGCCGTCGTCGGTCGGGCCGGCGGGCGAGAGGACCCGGCTCCCGGGGCGCTGGGCGCGGGCCATCCTGGCCACGACCGATTCCGGGGTGTAGCGGGCCCCGGGCGAGAGCAGGCGGTTGATCGCCCGGTTCAGCGCCGGGCCGCGCCGATCGTCCCGCAGCCATCGCTCGGTCGCCGCGTTCCCGACCACCCGGTGGGGCGCCGGCCACCCGGCCCCGAACAGCTCGGTGAGAATCGTCTCCTCGGCGGCGAGCAGGCGGTCGCGATAGCCGGGGTGAGCGCGGCTCTCCTCGGAGAGGAGGAAGCGGGTTCCGGCGACCGCGCCGGCGGCCCCCGCCCCCAGCGCCCGGCCGACGTCGTCGCGATCGGCGATCCCCCCCGCCAGGAGCAGCGGGTACTCCGCAGGCAGCGCCGCCCGGACTCTCTCGAGAAGCTCGAGCGCAGCCACCTTCCCTCGCACGTGGCCACCGGCCTCGACACCCTGGACGATGACGGCGTCGGCCCCCCTCGCCTCGGAGGCCCGTGCCTCCTCGACCGAGCCGCACTGATGGATCCAGACGCCGAGCGTGCGCCGGCGGGGCCGGCCCCAGAAGGTGACCACCGCGTCGGCGCCGGCCGCAGCGTCGAACCAGTCGCGGCGGGCGAAGGGGAGCAGCAGGTTGACCGCGACCGGCCGCGAGGTCAGGTCCCTGACCGCGGCCAGCTCACGTCGGATCGCGCCGGCGCCGTTGACCGCGATCGTCCCCAGCCCGCCGGCCTCCGAGACCGCCCCGGCCAGCTCGTGGCGGCTGATCCCGCCCCCCATCCCTGCCTGGACGATCGGGTATTCGACGCCGAGACGCTCGAGCAGGGGCACACCTGCAGTCTAGGTCGCCGGCCTGGTAGAACGGTCGGGTGCGTTCGTCCGCTCGAGTCGCCCTGACCCTGGCCCCGGTGCTGGTGCTGGGCCTGGCGCTGCCGGGGCCCTCGGGGGCCGCGATCACGGTCGGAAACACCAACCCCGAAGGCCCCGGTTCGTTGTATCAGGCGATCGAAGACGCGGCGCCGGGGGAAGTGATCGTCCTCCCCGCCGGGCTCTACACCCTTCCCTTCACGCTCTCGCTGAGCAAGTCGGTGACCATCTCCGGCCACGGGGCCGGCGACACGATCGTCCGGGCGGGGATGCCGAACCGCGTCTTCGACGTCAGCGGCCCGAACACCGACGCCGCAATCAGCGGAGTCACGATCCGCGACGGGAACGGGGTCCCGAGCGGAGCCGGAGTCCTGGTCGGGGGAGAAGCGGCGCTGACGCTGCGCGAAGTGGTGGTCACCGGCAACGTCGCCGACGCCGACGGCGAAGCGGGCCAATTCGGCGGGCTCGCGACCGGCGGCGGCATCTACAACCAATCGGGGACCCTGCATCTCATCGACAGCGTCGTCAGCGGGAACAGGGCGACCGCGGTCGGCGGCAGCGGGAAATTCGGCGGCATCAGTGAGGGCGGCGGCGTCGCGAGCGAAGGGCCCTTCACGATCACCGGCTCGACGATCGCCGGCAACATCGCCAACTCCCGCGGCGGCCAGGGGCCATCGAACGCCGAACAGTTCGGCGGCATCGCGGTCGGAGGCGGTCTCTATGCCAACACCAGCAACACCGCGTCGAGCGTCAGCGCGACGACGATTTCCGGAAACCTGGTCGACTCCTCCGAAGGCCCCGGTGGATTCGCCGGAATCCCGCAGGGCGGTGGAATCCTCGTCCTCGAGAGCTCGGCCGAGCTGAGCCTGACCGGCGTCACGATCGCCGCCAACCAGGCTCGGGGCCCGGGCGGACAGGCTAGCGGCGGTGGGCTCTATTTCGAAGGCTCTTCCCCCGTCGGGGCTCTGACGGTGACGAGCGCGACGATTTCCGGAAATTCCGCCGACCAGGGCATCGGCAGCGGTGGAAACGTGTCCTGGCAGGGCAAAGTCACGCCGACCTTCCGCAACACGATCGTCAGCGGTGGTGCGGGGCCGGCGGGCACCGAGAACTGCTCGGAAAAGGCCAACTCTCTCGGGTTCAATCTCGAGAGCAGCGACCAGTGCGGTTTCGGCGCCGCGGCGGATCAGGTCAACGCCGACCCCAAGCTGGGGCCGCTCCAGGACAACGGTGGCCGCACAGCGACGATCGCCCTGGCCCCCACAAGCCCTGCCGTCGACCGCGGCTCAAGCTCCGGCCAGTCGGCCGACCAGCGCGGCGTCGGGCGCCCGATCGAGTTTCCGCAGATCCCGAACTCGGCGGCGCCGGGCGGGGACGGCTCCGACATCGGCGCCTTCGAGCTGCAGCCGGTCAGCGGCCTCTCGCTCGGCACGCTGCAGCGCAACCGGAAGCGGGGAACGGCGACGCTGACCGTCACGGTCCCGGTCCCCGGCAACGGCACGGTGATCCTTTCCGGGAAGGGCCTCAAATCCCAATCGAGCCCGGTTGCCGACACGGCGACGATCGCATTCGCGGTCGTCGGACAGGGAGCGGTGAGGAAGGCGCTGAAGCGCCGCGGGAAGCGGAAGGTTGGGATCAGCGTCACCTACTCGCCGATCGGCAACTCGGCAGTGACCCTCACCCGCAAGGCGATGCTGGTCCGCAAGCGCCACAAGAAGAAGAAGGGCAAACGGCACTAGCTCGCCGAAGCCTGGCGCCGGCAGCTCTCGCCCTGGTGGGGTGGTGCCTGCTGATCGGCCCCGGCAGGGCCGCTGCGGATCAGCGAACCGTGGTCGGCCACTCGGTGCAGGGAAGGCCGATCGTCGCGGAGCTCGACCGGGCGCCGGAAGCGCGGCTCCGGGTGCTGGTGATCGGGTGCATCCACGGCAATGAGACCGCCGGGATGCGGATCGCCCGGCGGCTGATCGCCGCCCCCGCTCCGGCCCACACCGAGCTCCAGGTGATCCCCACCCTGAACCCCGACGGGGTCGCCGCCGACACCCGCGGCAACGCGCACGGCGTCGACCTCAACCGCAACTTCCGGTTCTGGTGGAGACCTCTTGAAGGGCTTGAATACTCCGGCCCCCACCCCCTCTCCGAGCCTGAGTCGCGGGCCGCGCGCGACCTGATCCGGCGCACGAGGCCCGACATCACGATCTGGTTTCACCAGCCGTTCGGCCTCGTCGACCGCTCGGGCGGCGATTCCGCGATCGAGCGCCGCTACGCGCAGCTGGTGCGGCTGCCGCTGGTCGGCCTCCGGCGCTACCCAGGAAGCGCCTCGACCTGGCAGAACCAGACGATGCCCCGAAGCACCGCGTTCGTCGTCGAGCTGCCGGCGTCCGTCCCCGGAACGCTGGTCGGGCGCGCCGCCCGCTCCGTCCTGACACTTGCCGGCGAGTACGGCGGGGCCGAGGTCGGCGGCGCGACCGTCGCCGGTCGACCAGAATGACCCGGTATGGGACAGGGGCGCCTGCTCGCCCTCGAGCGCGACGACTTCATCGAGGCCGTGACCGGCCACAAGCGCACCACCAGAGCGCCGAGGCCGTGGCCGAGGGGTGGCTCGCCTAGCCCGGCCGAAACTCTTTCCAGGAGCGCGGTTTTCGAGAATCGGAGGCCGATTGTCGACGTCGATCGAAGGAGGGGACGATCGCCTCGATGAGAATCCAGGTATCTATCCTTGCAGCGCTGAGCACCTGCGCGCTCGCCTTCCTCGCGCCCCCCGCCTCGGCGGTGCAGTGGAACGTAACCCGGCTCTCGGAAGAATCGACGACACTCTATGGCGCCTCCTGCCCCTCCCCGTCAGTCTGCGTCGTCGTCGGCAGCAACGGCACCCTGGCGAGCTCAAATAATCCGACCGGAGGGACCCCGACCTGGCAGGTGACCCATTTCAACGGCGCCGAAGAAGTCCAGCCGAGCAACCCCAACGCCACCTTCGCCGGCGCCCAGGTGCGCGGCGTCTCCTGCCCGACGACCGAATTCTGCGCCGCGATGAGCCGCCAGGGCTACATCTATGCCTCGACCAACCCGGGTGGCGGCGCCCCGGCCTGGTCGGCGATAGCGCTGCAGGGCGAACACAAACCGCGGGTCCATGCCTACGCAATCTCCTGCCCCTCGATCTCCCTCTGCGTCGGCGTCGCCGGCGGGGGGACGATCATCACCTCGACCAACCCCGCCGGGCCGACCGTCTGGAGCGTGACCAAGCTCGGCCTGCCGCTCGAACTGACCGGGGTCTCCTGCCCGAGCGAAAGCCTCTGCCTCGCGGTCAGCAGCGACGGCAGCATCGTCAGCAGCACCGACCCGGCCGGCGGCGCTCCGACCTGGGTGGCGGCGGCTCCGCCCGGAGGCTTCGGGCCCCTCCTCGGAGTCTCCTGCTCCTCATCTGCCCTCTGCGTCACCGGCAACGAATCCGACCTCCTCGTCAGCACAATCCCGACCGGGCCCGCCTCAGCCTGGCTAGCGACGCCGGGCGTGACTCCGCTGCAGACGACCGCCTTCTCCTGCCCCACCGACGAAGCCTGCGCCGCCGTCAACAACAACGCCGACATCATCACCTCCACTGACCCGACCGGCGGCGCCGGGGCCTGGTCCTTCACCAGCGCGATCCCGATCCCGCCCAACGGGATGTTCGGCATTTCCTGCCCGACGACAACATTCTGCTCCGCGGCCGGCGCCCACGGCCAGATCCTCACCTCGACCAACCCCTTCGAAAGCACGAAAGCGGCCAACCTGAAGGCGGGCAAGCATCATCGCCGCCACACGGTGAAGATCACCCGACACCCGCGGCGAGTGCTGAAGATCTCCGGCCAGACGACACGGGTTCGGTTCCTCTTCAGGGCGATCGGCCAGGCCCACGGCTTCCTCTGCAAGCTCGGCGGCGGCACCTTTTCCCGCTGCCACAGCCCAAGGAGCTATCGCGTCGGGCCGGGACGGCATGCGTTCAGGGTCAAGGCGCTCGACCCGGGCGGAATCGACCAGACGCCAACGGTTTTCCGCTTCCGCGTCGTCCACCGCGGCCGCCGCTAGATCGCCGGGCCGCGCGGGTCGCGAGCTCGGGAGGCACCGGTGCCTACGCGACACCCGGCCGCGGATGGAAGCGTCCGCCCGCGACGATGACCGCGGCGCCGGCGACCTCGACCCGCTCGACCCGCTCGCCACTCCCGTCGGCGCGGGCGTGGAGGACCGAGGGCCGGCCGAGCTCCTCGCCCTGGCGGATCTGGATCTCCTCGCCGAACGCCACCCGCCCGTGCCGGCAGAGGTGAATCGCGAGCGGGCCGGCTGCTGAGCCGGTCGCCGGATCCTCGGGGACGCCGTCGGCCGGCGCGAACATCCGGGTCTTCCAGCGCAGCCCCGAGCCGGCGAAGCAGTTGGCGCCTATCGGGGCGCCGATTTCAGTCAGCGCCGCCATGTCGGGCCGCAGCGCCGCAACCGCCTCCTCGCTCTCGAGCTCGACATAGACGTGGAGCGGGCCGTTCTCGTAGGCCTCGACCGGCAGCCCCGAGCGCTCGACGCCGAGCGCGGCGAGCAGCTCGGCCTCACGCTCGAAAGGGGCCCAGCTCGGGATCGCCTGCCGCATCCGCCCGAAGACGACCCTGTCCCCGTCCCGCTCGAGCTCGACCGGGACGAGCCCGACGCCGGTCTCGAGCCGGACGGTCGGGAGGCCGAGCGCCGTGCCGACGGCGAACGCGGTCCCGAGTGTCGGGTGTCCGGCGAAGGAGAGCTCGCTGAGCGGCGTGAAGATCCGGATCCGGGCGTCGCCCTCGCCCTCTGCCGGGAGGACGAAGACGGTCTCCGAGAGGTTCATCTCGCGGGCGAGCCGCTGCATTCTGTCGTCGTCAAGACGGCGGCCATCGGTGAACACCGCCAGCTGGTTTCCCTCCAGGGGGGTGTGGGTGAAGACGTCGAGGAGGACGTAGGGGAATGCCCCGTCCTCGCGTGGGACACCCGCGACATCCTCCTCGAGGGCCGCGGCAAGGCGATCGAAATCGGCGCTCGTCACCGCGCCGAAACTACCGGCCGCCGGCCGCTACTGCACCTCGCAGTCCGCTCGTTTTTCGACATCCCTCACTCTCATCGATATCGGGAGAATCTCAGGACTCGGCGGGCCGGCGCCTTGACCGGGGACAAGGTGCGGGATAGCGTCGGCGCATGTTGGGGAAAACGTTGGGGAAGGCGGGCAGGTACGCCCGCCGGAACCATCTCGCGATCCTCGCCCTGTTCATCGCGCTGGGGGGCACCGCCCTCGCCACCGGCAAGATAGGCCCGAACGGGATCCGCAAGAACGCGATCCGGAGCCGTCACATCAAGGACGGGGCGGTGACCGGCGCCGACGTTCTCGACGGCGGCCTGACCGGCGCCGACGTCGCGGACGGGAGCCTTGCCGGTGCGGACGTGCAGAAAGGCTCGCTGACCGGTGTCAACGTCGCCGACGGCAGCCTCACCCCGGCCGACCTGAAGCCGGAAAGCCTGACCGGGGAGAGTGTCCTCAACGGAAGCCTGACCGGGGCCGACGTGAAGGCCGAGAGCCTGCTCGGGACGAACATCCTCAACGGAACGCTGACCGGGGCCGACGTCCTCGACCAGGGCCTGACCGGAAACGACATCCAGGAGGGCAGCCTGACCGGCGCCGACGTCCAGAGCGAGAGCCTGACCGGAGAAGACGTCGCCAACGGCAGCCTCACCGGCGCCGACCTCGCGGCCGGCACCGTCGGCCCCGCGAACCTCGCGCAGATCCCCTCGGCAAGGGTGCGGCGCACCGCGACCCAGTCGATCCCCAGCGGCGGCTTCACCGCGATCCAGCTGACCAGCGAGACCTACGACCACCAGGGCCTCCACTCGACCGCGACCAACAACACTCGCCTGACGGCGCCGATCGGCGGCGTCTACCTGATCACCGCCAACGTCTTCTGGGCGGACAACACGACCGGCGCCCGCGACCTCGGGATCGCGGTCAACGGCGCTTTCGTCGCGTTCGTCGGTCAGGCGGCCACCTCAGCGACCTCCGAAGTGCCGCTCTCGGTCACCACCGTCTACCTGATGAACGCGGGCGACTTCGCCGAGGCGAAAGTCGAGCAGACCACCGGAGCGGCGCTCAATCTCGGCGTCGGCAGCGGCGGCTCCGAGACCAGCCCCGAGGTCTCGATGACCTGGCTCGGGCCGTGATGGGCCGCCGCGGCTAGGCGATCAGCCCGTCGAGGGCGCGCCTGAGGACCTCTCCCCGGGTGCGACTGCCGTGATCGGCGGCGATGAAGTGGTTGCCGATCCAGAGCGATGAGGAGAGCATGCAGCGGGACTCGACCTCGTCCTCGTCGGTGCAGAACTCGCCGAACAGCGATCGCATGTAGTCCATCCGGCGGTTGTCGACGCGGCGCAGCCGCGCGGCGACCGTCCTGTCGCGGCGCGACCAGTCGCGGATCGCGAGCTCGATCCGCAGGGGCTCGCGACCGGCGATCGCGAACAGCCGCCGCAGCTTCTCGCGGGCGTCGCCGCCGCCGCCCTCGACCCGCTCGATCACATCGTCGACGCCCGCCCGCTCCCAGCTGTCGAGCATGCCCTCCAGCAGCGCCCGGCGGTCGTCGAACTGCCAGTAGAAGCCCCCCTTCGAGACCCCCAGTGTCTGCGCGAGAGGCTCGATCCGCACCGAATCCGGGCCGCCGGCGGCCAGTGCGCGCAATCCCTCCTCGATCCATCTGTCGGGTGGCGTACGTGTCAGCGCCATCGTCGTCCATACGCTACCGTATGGATATGGCGGAACGGCGATTGCCCAGCAGCGCCCACACCTCGAGGCCCTGGCGCATCCACGAGCTCACCCCGGACTTCCACGTCGAGGATGTCTGGGCCCTGCCGACGCCGGGGGAGAAGGGCGACTTCCCGGCCTTGGTGCGGGGCGCGACCGCGCTCGAGCCCTCCGAAAGCCGCTCCACGGCGGTGCGCGCGCTGTTCGCGCTTCGCTGGAAGCTCGGCGAGGTCTTCGGCTGGGACGACGACGGCGATGGCGCAAGGGTGCCGACCGTGAGCGACCGGCTGCCGGCGGAGCTGCGCGGGACGGCGCCCCCGCTGGGCTCCTCGCCTCCCTTCAAGTCCCTCTACCTGCTCGAGGACGAGTACGTTGCGGAGATCGCGAACCGGACGGTGCACGGGGTCATGCACCTCGGCTGGGTCCCGGCGCCCGGCGGCGGCTACCGTGGCCAGATGGCGGTGCTGGTCAAGCGGAACGGGCTCTTCGGAGCCGCCTATATGAGCGCGATCGCTCCCTTCCGGCACCTGATCGTCTACCCAGCGATCATCCGGGAGGTCGAGCGGGAATGGCCGGTGCGCCTGGCCCAGTTTCGCAACGCCGGGTAGTCCTCTACGACTCCGACTGCGGCTTCTGCATGTGGCTGCTCGCCGTCCTGCTCCGCTGGGACCGCGGCGGGCGACTGCGGCCGGCCCCACTTCAGGGCCCCGAGGCCGGGGAGCTTCTCGCGGATCTCGACCCGGCCGAGCGGATGGCCTCCTGGCACCTGATCGACCCCGACGGCGGTCGCAGCTCGGGAGGCGCGGCGATCGCGCCGCTGCTCAGGCTGCTGCCGGCCGGCGGGCTCCCGGCGGCCGTCTTCGCCCGGTTTCCCCGCGCCACCGCGCGCGGCTACCGCTGGGTCGCCGAGAACCGCTCCGCGCTCTCCCGCTGGGTGCCGAAGGGCTCCAAGGACCGAGCCCGCGCGCTGGTGGGTGAGGTCACCGGCATGCGCGGATCCTGAACGTCTCCGTCGAGCCGCTCCAGCCAGCGCAGCGTCAGCTGCAGCGCCGCCGGGACGACGAGGGCGCCGCTGACGATCAGGAACCAGAGCTGGGCGGCGTCGCTGCCGGCGCCGATCGTGTGGACGATCGCGAGCACCCAGAAGAGACCGGTCAGGCGGTGGATCCGGCGCCACCGCGCAGCGCCGATCCGATTGCGCCAGTAGTAACTGAGGCCGAGCGCGGCCAGGCCGTAGCCGGCGACGATCCCGAGACCGGTCCAGAGCGGCCGGTAGGCGCCGGCGAAGGGGACGGCTATCCCAGTCAGCCCCGGTGCCATGAAGGAGTCGCCGAGTAGGGAGAGTCCGTGGAGGGCGACCATCGCCAGAGCGGTGAGCGAGAGCGCCTCATGGAGCGCGCGGTAGTCGCGCTTGCTGGAGCCGGCGCGCTTGGAGGACATCATCAGCCCGAGGGCGACGCTGGCGCTGGAGGAGAGCAACGCCGCGCCGCCGGCTGCCCGGCTGGTGATCCAGAAGAGGTGGGCCCCGACGTTCACGGAGCCAGGGCCTCGACCTTCCCGGGCGCTACGGCGACGCCGCCGTCCTCGAAGACGAGGACGCCGCCGTGAGGCAGGTGCTCGCCGGCGTGCTCAGGCCCGCAGAGCAGCGCGTACTTCGAGTAGACCTCCGCCAGGAAGGCGGTCGGAGCGAGCGCGGTGGCCTGCACGACACCGGTGTACGCGGGCCGGCCGGTGGCGGGGTCGAGCAGGTGGTGGGCCCGGACCCCGTCCTCGCCGATCCAGGAGCGCCGCGCGATCCCGCTTGTCGCGACGCCGCCATCGAGAACCGACAGCTCGTGCAGGGGCTCGCCTCCCGCCGGGTCCGCGACGAGGGCGCGACGCGGGCGGCCGCTCGTGCCGCCGACCCGGACGTCGCCGCAGCAGTCGACCGCGTAGTCCTGGTACTCGCTCAGGGTCTCACCGACCAGATCGGCGAGCAGCCCCTTGGCGATCCCGCCACTGTCGATTTCGACGCCCGGGGGTCGGGTCACCGAGCAGCTCTCCCGGTCCACGGCGATCCGGCTCCAGCCGCAATCCGGTCCGGCGGATGCGGGCTGCCGCGAATCGCTCGCCGGGAGCCTGCCCGGCGGCGGCCGGTCGCGGTCCTCGACGAGCGACTCGCGGTAGCCCGCGCGCTCGATATCGCCGACCAGCGTCGCGTCGACCAGCCCCTGGCTGAGCAGGCCGGCCCGCTGGGCCGCGTCTGCCACCTCGAGCAGGAGTGGGGTCACCGGCACGGTCTCACGGGCATCGGCATTGAGTCGGCACAGCTCGCTGTCAGGAAGGAAGCGGGAGAGGCGATCGTGAGCCTCCAGCAGCCGCTCCTCGGCCTCACCGGCAGCATCCTCGGCGTCCCGCCCCTCCGCCGTTCCGCGGACGTGCACCGTCACGATCCCCCCGAAGCAGGCAAATCGCCGCTGGGCTTCCGCGCTCACGATTGGCCGGTGACGACGGGGGCCGGTTCCGGTTCGACGTATTCGGGTTCCGGTTCGACGTATTCGGGTTCCGGTTCGACGTATTCGGGTTCCGGTTCGACGTATTCGGGTTCGACTTCTTCGGGCTCGGTCGTTTCCACCGTTTCGGCCGCCGCGGCGCGCGCGCCGGCAGCTTCGCCGCCGTCGGAGATGCCATCTGAGGGGGCTCCCCTCCGGCCGTTGGCGGCGACCTTTGGTCCATTCCCGAGCACGGGATCGTTCCCGGTGGCCATCTGCACGAAGACGACCCCCCAGAGAAGAACGAAGGCCGCGACCGAAATCGCGACGGCGCGGGCCCGCAGTTCGCCCGCGCGACGTTGGTGCGCCCGCAGGCGATGGCGCGCCTGCCGACCCCGTGCCTGAGCTTCGGAGCGGTCCATCAGCGAAACCTTCGCGTGAGCACGCAAAGCCCCGCTAAAAGAGCCATGAGAATTCTCTCAGAGCCATGGTCCAGCGGCCGAGATGGTCAGCCCGGCGAGCGCCACGCCGGCGAGGAGGGTCGTGCCGAGCGCGATCACCCGCAACCCCGACCCCGCCAGCCGTGCCCCGCCCGTGCCGGCCCGCCTCCAGTCCGGGATCGCGAGGGCGGGCACCTCGAGCAGATGGCCGAGCACGTGCACGGTCATCAGGACCACCCAGGCGATGAAGCTCACCTTGTGGGCGAAGATCAGAGTTTCGCCGGGCGGCCCGGCCATCAACAGCGCGACGCCGGTACCGAACAGGGCAAGGGTCGTGAGCACGACCCCTGGCGCCAGCAGCCGGAGGGCAGGATGAGGAGGCCCCTTCCTCACATAGGGTGGGCTGCCCGTGTAGTAGCGGGCAAACCGGTACCCGGTGCTGACCAGCTTCAGCGCGACCGGCGGGATCAACAGCATGCCGATGAAGATGTGCGGCCCGAGGAGCGAGCCGATGAAGGGGATCGTCGCCCCCTCAGCCGCCAGCAGCAACAGCAGGGCCGCGGCGACCGCGGCGGTCAGGCGGGCGTTGGCCGCGACCCCGTCGCGGGTAACCCAGGTCTGATCTTGCCGGTACACGGGCAGCGAGGGTGGTGGCCGATGCTTTGTCGCGGCTAAGGGTTCCCTGAGAGATCTCTCATCGTCGGCACGAATCCGGGCAGGGCGAAGGCGACCCGCGCGCCGCCCAGCCGCGAGCCCTCGACCCAGATCCGGCCGCCGTGGGCCTCGACGATCGAGCGCGAGATCCCGAGGCCGAGGCCGCTGCCGCCGGATCCTCTGTCGCGCCCTGGCTGGCTGCGATGGAAGCGATCGAAGACCCGCTCCCGCTCCGCGGCGGGGATGCCCGGGCCGTCGTCATCGACCGCGACGATCAGCTCGCTCGCCTCGGCCCGCGAGGTGAGCGTGACCTGGCCGCCGGGACCGGCGTGGCGCCTCGCGTTGCCGAGCAGGTTCCTGACGACCTGGGCGATCAGGTCGGGGTCTGCGCGGAGCGCTCCCTCGGCCAGCCCGCCGGCCTCGACAGGCCCGCCGCCGGCGTCGCGCAGGCCCCGCAGGAACGGGCCGGCCTCGATCTCCTCGAGCGCGGGCCCGACGCCCTCGTCGAAGCGGGCGAGCGTGAGCAGGTCCTCGACGAGCCGCTCGACCCGCCCGATCTCGGTGATCGCCACCCGCTCGACCCGCCGCACCTCCTCGGTGCTCGGGCTCTCCTCGCGGGCGAGGACCTCGAGCTGGCCCCGGATCGCGGTCAGCGGACTACGGAGCTCGTGCGAGGCGTCGGAGACGAACTCCCGCTGACGGGCGAAGGCGTCGTCGAGGCGGTCGAGCATGTGGTTGAAGGCTTCGGCGAGGGTCCGGAGCTCGGCCGCGTCGGACGGGCCGGCGTCGAGCCGCGGGGTCAAATCACCGGCGTCGATCTCCGCCGCGGTTTCCGAAAAACGGCGCAGCGGTGCGGCGGTCCGCGCGGCGACCAGGTAGCCGGCGAAGAGCGCGGCGACGAGCGTCGCCCCTCCGATCAGCAGAAACGTCTTTTCGACGTCGGAGCGAGCGTCCTCTATCGGCGAGATCGAGGAGTGCCCGCCCGTCTCCCCGGGTTCGGCGCGCGTCTCCTTCGCCTCCTCGCGCTTGATCACACTCGACTCCTGGTCCATCTGGGCCTTGACGGCGACGAAGATGACCGCGAAGGCGATCGTCACGATCGCCCCGATCGAGAGCGCGAGCCTGCCCCGCAGCCCGAGCCCCGAGGCGCGGCTCATCGCGCCCCGCCGAGCCGGTAGCCGACCGAGCGCACAGTCTCGATCGGCGCTTCCGACCCGGGCCGGTCGAGCTTGCGGCGGAGATACCCGACGTAGACCTGGACGACGTTGGTCCCCGGGTCGTGGTCGTATCCCCAGACCGCGGCGAGGATCTCCTCGTACGTGCAGACCCTGCCCGCGTGCCTGATCAGGTAGGCGAGCAGATCGGCCTCGCGCTGTGGCAGCCGAACCGCCGAGTCTCCGCGGGTCGCCTCGCGGCCGAGCAGATCGAGGCTGATCCCACCGGCTTCGATCGTCGTCTCGGGCTGCCCCCCCGAATCGCGCAGGCGGGCGCGGATCCGGGCCAGCAGCTCGTCGAAGGCGAAGGGCTTCGTGAGGTAGTCGGTGGCGCCGAGATCGAGGCCCTCGACCCGATCAGCCACCGCCGCCCTCGCGGTCAGCACGATCACCGGAAGCGCCGGCTTTGCGCGGCGGATCGCGCCGAGCACCTCGAGGCCGTCCCGGCCGGGAAGCATCCGATCGAGGACGACGAGGTCCACCGAGGCGTCGAGCGCCAGCCGCTCTCCCGCCACCCCGTCGGCGGCGAGCGTCACCCCGTAGCCCTCGGACTCGAGCCCCCGGGCAAGGAAGTCGGCGATCCCCGCCTCATCCTCGACGACCAGGATCTCCATAGGGCGATGCTACGTGTTTGATCATCGAGTGCCTCCTGATATGGCTCCGGCTGGCCGCAATGGGATCATGGCGGCGATGTCGAAGCGTGGGTACACGCCGGTCTGCCTGGCGGCGCTGTGCTGCGCCGCGTACCTGCTGATGCCGGCGACCGCCGCCGCCGGGACCCTCAGCCCCAACCCGGCCGGCCTCGAATTCGGCCCGGCCCCCATCGGGACCGGTGGCGAAGAATCGGTCATCTTCACCAACGAAGGCACGAACACGATGCTGGTGACGGCGACCCTCGAAGAATCCGACGCGGATCAGTTCGAAATCGAGGCCGGAGGGTCCGACTGCGCAGGCGCCGTGCTCGAAGCCACCCAGAGCTGCATGATCACCGTCGCCTTCCGCCCGACGAGCCCCGGGGCCAAGCAGGCGACACTCGTGGTCGCAAGCGACGCCACGAACCCGACGGTCCAGGTGCCGCTCCAGGGCGAAGGGACCGCGCCCGAGCTCTCGATCGCCCCGTTCCCGTTCGACTTCGGCAGCGTCGTTCCCGGCTCGAAATCCCCGCCGCAGACGTTCGCGGTCGAAAACGCCGGCTCGAGCGGGGCCACGATCGGGGCCGTCGCCCTCTCCGGGAGCGATGCGGGCCAGTTCCAGATCGCCGCCGACGCCTGCAGCTCGGCCGGCCTCGGCCCAGGGGAAAAATGTGACGTCGGGGTCGTCTTCGCGCCAACCTCCTCCGGGGCGAAGTCGGCGACACTCGCGGTCCCCAGCGACGGGCCCGAATCGGCGGCGACGGTCGCGATCTCCGGAACCGGCGTACCCTCTCCCCCGCCTTCCGGCGGCGCGGCGCCGGCGGCCCTGGAACCCGCCAGACCGACGAACCGGTTCAGCTTCGGCAAGGTGATCTTCAACAGGGGACGCGGAACCGCGAGCCTTCCGATCAGGGTCCCCGGCCCCGGCGTCGTCGTCCTCGGCGGTAAGGGCATCCTCGCCCGCCGGGGGCCGGGAGCGGCCGTCGTCCTCGGCGGGGCCGGGGTGGCGAGGCTTGCGATCGCCGCCGCGGGGCGGCGGCGGGCGGCGCTGAACAGGAGCGGCGCGGCGAAGGTCGTGGCCCGGGTGACCTACACGCCGACCGGGGGCGACCCGCTTACCAAGACCCGCACGATCGGCCTTCGCAAGCGGCGATGCGGGGCCGCGGCTAGGTGCCGGAGAGGACCCGCAGCGCATCGGGGGGGATCCGGATCGTGACCGGGCTCCCCTGACGGTAGCGGTCGAGGCCCTCGCCTTCGTTGGGGACCGAGGCCTGCAGCATCGCGCCGGTGGCGAGGCGGACCATCACCTGGAGGTTGGAGCCGACGAAGACCGTGCGATCGACCATGCCGGGCACGCAGTTGGGGCCGGCGGCGGGATCGTGGTCGGTGACCTCGAGGCGCTCGGGGCGGACGACCACGGTGACCTCGCCGCGGGCCTCGAGGTCGCCGCAACCGGCCTCAAGCACGAACTCGCCGGCGCGAACCCGGCAGCCGCCGCCCGCGGCGTCGAGGGCCTCGACGCTCATCGTGTTGGCGACGCCGAGGAAGTCGGCGACGAAGAGGGTCTGCGGGCTCTCGTAGACCTCGCGCGGCGTCCCGATCTGGTCGATCCGACCGCGGTTCATCACCGCGATCCGGTCGCTCATGCTGAGCGCCTCCTCCTGGTCGTGGGTGACGAAGATGAAGGTGATCCCGACCTCCTCCTGGAGTGCCTTCAGCTCGAGCCGGAGCTGGCGGCGGATTTTCGCGTCGAGCGCCCCGAGCGGCTCGTCGAGCAGGAGCAGGGCCGGGCGCAGGATCAGCGCCCGCGCCAGCGCGACGCGCTGCTGCTGGCCGCCGGAGAGCTGGTGCGGGCGGCGCTTGGCCAGCTCGCCCAGCTCGACCAGCTCGAGCGCCTCGCCGACCCGCCGGTCGCGGTCGCGGCGGTCGACCTTCTGGTAGCGGAGGCCGAAGGCGACGTTGTCGCTGACGGTGAGATGGGGGAAGAGGGCGTAGCTCTGGAAGACGGTGTTGACGTTGCGCCGCTCGGGTGGCACCGCCGAGAGATCGGTGCCGTCGAGCAGGACCTCACCGGCGGTCGGGCGCTCGAAACCGGCGATCAGCCGCAGCGTGGTCGTCTTCCCGCAACCCGACGGGCCGAGCAGCGAGAAGAACTCGCCGGCGGCGACGTCGAGGTCGATCGCGTCGACGGCCGTCACCTCCTCGAAGGCCTTGGTCAGGCCGCGGAGCGAGATCGCGCCGCCGGCCTCGGGGGCACCGGAGACGATCGGCTCTGTCTCGCGAGTCGCCATCTCAGTTTTCGACCGCCGCCAGGTCCCGCATCGCCGAGCCGCCGGAGTCGGATTCCGTGCGGTGGCCGAACCATCTCAGCGCGATATAGGCGCCGCCGACCCCGATCAGCGTGGTGACGACCATGATCGTCGCCACCGCATTCAGCGCCGGCGTCGTCGCCCCGCCGCGAGCGTTCGAGTACAGCAGCATCGGGATCGTCGTCGTGCTGCCGCTCGAGGACATGTACTGGGTGACGACGAAGTCGTCGATCGACAGCGCGAACACGATCAGCATGCTGGCCAGGATCGCGGGGGTGAGCAGGGGCAGGAGCACGTGCTGGAGCGCCTGGCGCGGCGAGGCCCCGAGGTCGCGCGCCGCCTGCTCGTAGTGCGGGCCGATCGCCGCCAGCCGGCTGCGCACGATCACCACCACGTAGGAGACCGAGAACGTCACCTGGCCGATCACCTGGGCGGTGGTCCCGAGGTGGACCGCGCTGAACGGGATCAGCGAGAGCTGGGTGAATACCAGCAGCAGCGAGACCGCCATCGCCAGCTCGGGCGTCGTCAGCGGGATCAGCATCAGGAAGTTCGCGGCCCTCGACCCCGGCCCCCGCCAGCGCGAGAGGCCGATCGCGAGCAGGATGCCGAGCGGGGTCGCGATCGCCATGTCGAGGACCGCCAGCTTCAGGCTCTGCTCGAGGGCGTTGATGTAGGTCGGGTCGTGGAAGACCGAGAAGGTCGGGTCCCCCCACCACCACCTGGTCGAGAAGCCCTGCCAGACGCTGCGCGAGCGGCCGTCGTTGAAGGAGAAGGCGATCGCGAACAGCACCGGCACAAGCGCCCAGACGATGTAGAGCCAGGTGGTCATGGCGAGGAACCGGGGGCGCCCCCACGGGTTCGCCAGCCAGTCCGGCAGCCGGCTGGGCCGGATCGCCGGCCGGCGCTCCTCCGCCCTGGCGGCCGTCGCCCCCGCGCTCAAGCTCGCTTCCTCTCCTGGCGGCCGATTTCCCAGAGGTAATAGAGCATCCCGACCGCGAGCAGCGTCATCAGCACCAGGACCATCGCTGCGCCGAGGTTCTTCTGGGGGCCGCCCTGGACGAGGAGGTTGACGCTGTTGCCGAGCATGTTGGTGCTCGGCGAGCCAGAGATCAGGTCGTTCGTGTAGTAGTCGCCGAACATCGGCAGCATGATCAGGATCGTCCCGGCGAGGATGCTGGGCCAGCTCAGCGGCAGGGTGACGCGGAGGAAGGTGCGCCAGGCGGAGGCGCCGAGGTCGCGGGCACCCTCGAGCAGGCTGCCGTCGATGCGGTCGAGGCCGGCGTAGACCGGGAGGATGAAGTAGGGGATGTAGCCGTAGGTGAGCGCCGCTATCACCGAGAACGGGTTGCCGTTGAGCCATTCCGGCGGGGTCGCGATCCCAAAGTCGCCGAGGAACTGATTGACGTACCCGTCCGGGGCGAGGAGCCCGATCCACGCGAGCATCCGCATCAGGTAGCTGATCCAGAACGGGACGAAGATCAGAAGCAGCAGCAGGCCCTTGCTCTTCTTCGCGTGGCGGGCGATGTAATAGGCGACCGGGTATCCGATCGCAAAGCAGAGGGCGATCGTCGCCGCGACGTAGACGAACGTGTTGCGCGCCGCCGGCCAGTAGGCGCCCCCCGGGACGACGCTCGAGTACGCCTCCTTGACGAATCCGACGTTCCATTCGAACGGATTCCAGGTCGGGACCGGCTGCAGGAGGGTGTCGATCTGGCCCATCGCCACCGCGAGCACCGCGTAGGCGGGGACGACGACGAAGAGGACGAGCCACAGCACCCCGGGCGAGGCGAGCGTGCGCCAGAGGCCGCGTTCGGCGCTCATGTCGACTTCACCTGCGACCAGGCCGTCTCCCAGAGGCCGAGCGCTTCGGCGCTGAGCGGTCCCTGCACGAAGCCCCGCTTGAACTGCTCCTCGCGCAGGATCGTCGTGTTGAGGTTCGGCGGGACGAGTTCTTCTTCGACGATCTGCTCCGGCGTCATCCCGGTCAGAGGCTGCTGGTAGCAGATGTATTCGAAATTGACGAAGGCTTCTTCGAGGTCGAGCATGTGGTCGAGGAAGAGGTGGGCGAGGACCGGGTGCGGCGCGTCCTTGAGCACGGCGAAGGTGTCGTTGCCGATCAGGCCACGGCCGTCTTCGGGCCACCAGTAGCTGACCTGGCTCGGTTCGGTCCCCTTCGGCATGTAGTAGGCGATCGCGGCGATGTCACCCGACCAGGCCTGGTGCAGCCACATCGACCCATCGGCGAGGTGCTGGTACTCGTTGGTGTAGAAGCGCAGGTTGACCTTGCCGGTCAGTTCCCGCAGCGCTTCGCTGGCCGCGTCGAGCTGCTTCGGGTCTTCGGTGTTGACGTCGGTGACGCCATTGCGCAGCAGCCCCATCGCCAGGCCTTCGCGCTGGTCGTCGAGGAGGCCGACCCGGCCGGCGATGTCGGTTGCCTGCCAGAAGCTCTCGTAGGGGTTGCGCAGCTTCGAGGGGTCGTAGTCGGGGAGGAAGTCGTTGCGCCAGGAGATCCCCGTCGTGTAGATCGTGTAGGGGACCGTGTAGCGGGAGCCGCGGTCATACCAGGGGTCGACCAGCGACGGCCAGACGTTCCTGTGCAGGTTCGGGATGTAGGAAAGGTTCAGCGGCTGCAGGATCCGCCCCGAGACGAGCATCGAGATGAAGGGCTGGGTGGGAACGAAGACATCGAACCCGACGGCGCCGCTGGCGAGCTTCGCGACGGCCTCGTCGATCGTCGAGAAGGTGCTCAGTTCGACTTCGACCCCGTATCGCTTTTCGAACGACTTGATCACCGGCGGGTTGATGTATTCGGCCCAGTTGTAGAGCTTCAGCGGTCCGCTCTCGGGCTGCATTCCGGACGCGATCGCCTTGTTGTCGGCGTAGATCGGCAGCGTCACCGGGTTGTTCGGCCTCGCCAGCGGCAGGCCGCCGGGGGCTTTGTTCGGCGACTGCCCGCCGGGCACGGTCGTGTCCGAGCAGGCGGCGAGGAACGAGCTCGCCGAGAGGCCGACCCCGGCGGCGAGGCCCGCCTTCAACAGCCGCCGGCGCGAGATCGCCTCCTCCCAGGGCCATGCCCCATCGACCCCATGCTCGCTCATGCCTCGACTCCGGCCAGCATCTCCTCGACGCTCATCAACGGCGGCCGTGGAAGCTCGCAATCGAGCAGCCGCTCCGCGACCAGCGCCGCGGCGTCGACCATCCGCTCGGGGGTGATCGTCTCGTCGAGGCGCACCTGGACGGTCAGGCCGTCGAGCAGGGAGGCCACCGCGAGCGCGGCCTCGCCGGTGTCGACCGCGCCGAAGACGCCGGCGATCTGGCCGTCGCGGATCACCTTCTCGATCTCACAGCGCCAGCGGTGGTCGAGCCGCTCGCGGGCCTCGCTCAGCCCGGCGTCGCGCAACGACCATGCCCATAGCTCAAGCCAGAGGGCGAATTCGCCGGCGGATCCCGCGGCGGAGGCGATCAGGAGGGCGAGGCGGTCGGCCGGATCGGGGAGCTGCTCGAGGCGAACTCCGAGCGCGTTGTAGAAGCGGTCCTCGTCGGCGACGAGGGCCTCGGCGAGAAGCTGCTCTTTCGAGTCGAACCAGTAGAGGACGGCGGGCGGGCTGACCCCGATCCGCTCGGCGACGTCGGCCAGCCTGGTCCCGGCGACGCCGCGCTCGGCGATCACCTCGGCGGCGGCCGCGAGAATCTGCGGACGCCTTATGTGATCGATCTGTGGCCGAGGGCTCGTGCTTCCTCCCTTCCCGCGGCGGTTTCCTGAACCTCGATTCAGATTAGCCCAGGGCGCCCTTCGGCGCAATCAGCTCCTCCGGGTCGAGGCCGAGCTCGGCACCGAGCAGCTCGGCCGCCAGCCGCCGCGCCCGCGCCAGGTCCATCTCCGGGTCGCGCAGCAGGGCCCGCAGCCCGGCCCCGTCGAGCAGCGCCATCGCTCGGTCGACGAGATCGGCGAGGTCGGCCGGCTGCCGGAACTCGCCGCTCTTCACACCGGCCTCGATCACCCCCGAGAGCCACTCCCGGTAGCGCGCGTAGAGCTCGGCCGCGACCGGGCGCAGGTCGGGGTCGCGGGCGGCGCGCAGCCAGAGCTCGACCCAGAGGACCCAGTCGCGCTCCAGCCGGCCCTCCTGCGGCAGGCACTCCTCGATCGCGGCGGCGAGCTTGGCCGTCGCCGAGCCGCCCTCGTCATCCCCGACCGCGAAGCGCTCCTCGCCGACCAGCTCGAAGGAGTGGAGCAGCGCCTGCTCGAGCAGCTCCTCCCTGGTCGAGAAGTAATGATGGACGAGGGCGGTCGAGGCGCCGGCGCGCATCGCCACCCGGGCGATCCGGACTTCGTCGATCCCCTCGGCCGCGATCAGGTCGCAGGCGGCCTCGAGGATCCGCTCCCGTGTTCCCTCAGCCACGGTGTGACACTAAACCGACGGGCTCGCCCTGGTCGGCGAGGAGCGCCGCGGCGGCGTTGCGGCCGTTGAGCGCGATGACGCTGCCGGCGGGGTGGGTTGCGGCGCCGCAGAGGTAGAGGCCCGGGACCGGCGTGCGCGCGGGGAGCCTCCCCTCCCACATCTGGTCCGGCGTCACCTCGCCCTGGAAGATGTTGCCGCCGGTGAGCCCGATCCGGCTCTCGATATCGGGCGGGCCGAGCACCTCGCACTCGACGAGGCAGTCGGCGAAGTCAGGGGCGAAGCGGCCGATCAGCTCGACGAACTGGCGCTCGACGTCGCCTCGGCGCGAGTCCCAGTCCCCCTTCGAGAGCTCATACGGCGCGTACTGGCCGAAGACGCTCATCAAATGGGTTCCGGCCGGCGCCGGCGTCGGATCGTACCCGGTCTGGACGTAGATCTCGCCGAACCCGACCGCCGGCTCGCCGGCGTCGCATTCTTCGAAGGCCCGCTGAGCCTCCTCGATCCCGCCGGTGACGTCGATCGTCGCCCGCGCCGGCCACTCCTTTCCGGGGGCCGCCGTCCAGTTGGGCAGCCGCGAGAGCGAGCCATTGAACTTGACGACCGGGCTGCGGACCTTCCAGGCCTCGAGCCGCTCGCGGAAGGCCGGCTCGATCTCGGCGTCGCCGAGGAGGTCGAGGGCGACCTTCGGGTCGGCGTTGCAGAGCACGGTCGGGGCGTGGATCGTCGTCCCGTCCTCGGTCCGCACCCCCTCGCCGGGAAGGATCTCGGAGATCGGCACCCCGCAGGCCAGGACCGCGCCGGCCTCGCGGGCGGCGTCGGCGATCGCGAAGCTGATCATCCCCATCCCGCCCTCGACGTAGCCCCAGACCGGGCCCTGCCCTTCCAGGTCCCCCTGGTAGTGCATGAGTTTGATCGAGGCCGTGCCGGGGTCCCGGGGGCCGCCCCAGGTCCCGATCACACCCTGGCCGAAGAGTGCGTCCTTCAGCCGCTGGTCCGAGAGGTATTCGTCGAGGACGTCGGCGATCGATGCCTCGAAGAGGAGGTCGATCATCTCCTGCTCGCCGCCCAGCATCTCTTCCAGCTCCGCCCGCCCGGGGGAGTCCCCGATCCAGGAGTCGCGGGCCCCCGTTCGAAGCTTGCGGCGGACATCGTCGAAGAGCTCCTCGTAGGCCCAGTAGCCCTCGATGTCGCGCTTCGAGAGGCCCATCGCCTCGAGGTCGGCCTGGGTGTGGGAGTCGTCGAGCCACTGGCCGAAGGAGGTGCCATCCTCGAACGGGACCCAGAGGTTCGGGTCGGCGACGAAGAACCGCAGACCCCGGCGGCGGAGGTCGAGCTCGCGCATCACCACCTCGTCGAGCAGGCCGACGACGTAGGCGCAGGGGCTGACGACGAAGCGGTCGTCGGCGAACGGCCGTTCCAGAGTGCAGGCGCCGCCGAGCCGATCGCGGCGCTCGAGGACGAGGACGCTGCGACCGGCGCGCGCCAGGTAGGCGGCCGCGGTCAGCCCGTTGTGGCCGCCGCCGACGACGATGACGTCCCACTCGCGGCCGGCGAGGTCGCGCAGCGGCTCCGGCAGCCCTACCTCGCCGAGCTGGGTAGCGATCTCCCCGCTCATGCCGTCACCTCCTCGCGAAGGCCGTCCATGTAGCGGGCGGCGACCATCGCGTCGAAGGCGTGGACGTCGTGTTCCTCGGCCGAGTAGCGGCCGGAGCTGTAGCCGCGCGAGGCCACCCCCCTCTGGCTCAGTTCGCAGACATGCCAGTCCTCGCCGTTGACCTTGTTCCAGAAGCCGACGGCGTCGCCGGGGTCGAAGCCTGGCGCGGCGATCGTCTCCGGCTCGAAGAAGAACTCGCAGAGGACGTCGGTCAGTCCCGGCTCGCGCGGCCAGAGGGTGTGCAGCATCACGTAGTCGGGGTGCAGCGAGACGAGCGCGTTGGGGAACAGGGCGAAGTAGTGGATCAGGCGCAGGTCGGATTGCTCGAGGGTCGCGATCGGCGGGCGGTGGCCGGCGTGACCGTCGCCGGTTCCCATCGTCTCGGCCTCCTCGACGAGGGTCATCGACCCCCCGCACCAGGCGCCGGCGCCATAGGCGCTGTCGCCGCTCATGTAGTCGCTGAGGGCGTTGAGCTCGGGGTGGACGCCGGGGCAGTGAAGGCACTCGTTGTAGTTCTCGGCGATCCCCTTCCAGTTCGCCCTGACCTCGTAGGTCAGGAGCCCGCCGCGGCGGAGGCGCTCGACGCTGTAGCGCTCGAGCCTCGGCAGCAGCTCGCCGATGTGGTCCTCGACCGGAGCAGCTCCACCGCCGAGGTCGATCATCACCAGGCCGCCGACGACGGCGCTCCGGATCTCGCGGAGGCCGAAGCAGGAGGGCTCGAAGTCCTCGACGTCGTCCATGTGGGGCGCCGCGCGGAGGTTGCCCTCGAGGTCGTAGGACCAGGCGTGGTAGGGACAGCGCAGCCGCTTGCGGACCGCGCCCTCCTCCTCCTCGAGCAGCCGCGAGCCGCGATGGCGGCAGACGTTGTGGAAGGCGCGCGGGCGGCCGTCCTCGCCGCCGATCACCAGCACGCTCTCGGCCCCGATCTCACGAGTGACATAGGAGCCCGGCTCGGCGACGGCGGAGACGTGGCCGGCGCAGATCCAGCCGTCGCCGAAGATGCTCTCCAGCTCCCACCGCAGCACGGCCGGATCGGTGAACGCGGTGGGGGGAAGCATCGAGGCCCGCTCGACGGGCTGCAGCGTCGCCTCCAGGTCCTCCCGATCAAGTTGCAGCGCCATGTCCGGCTCCTTTCGCCCCGGGCGTCGTCCAGGCACGACCGACGCCTCGTTGACCTTGTAGTCAATAGCATGATACCTTGCCCGTCGATGGCCGGCCAGAACCTCGACCCGGGGGCAGCCGAGCTCCAGGAGCGCGCCCGGCGCTTCACCGACGACGTCCTGATCCCACTCGAGCAGGAGGCCGAGCGAAACGACGGGCGCCTTCCCGAGGAGGCGATCGAGGAGGTCAAGCGGGAGGCGCTCGCGGCGCGCCTGACCGGCGGCCTGCACTCGCCAGAGTACGGTGGCCAGGGGTGGTCGCTGCCGGAGTGGGCCCTGGTCGCCGAGCAGTTCGGACGCAGCACCAATGCGATCCACTGGCACGTGCCGAACGCCTACAACGTCTGGTTCCACGCCAGCCCCGAGCAGGCCGAGCGCTACCTCCGCCCTGCCCTGCGCGGCGAGCTCCGCGACGCGTATGCCGTCACCGAGCGCGACGCCGGCTCGGACCCGACGCGGATCGCCTCGACCGCCGAGACGACCTCCGCCGGCTACGTCCTCAACGGCGAGAAGTGGTTCGTCACCTCCGGTGACGTCGCCTCGGTGCTGATCGTGATGGCGAACGTCGTCGACGGCGACCGCCGCCTGCCGACCCTCTTCCTCGTCGAGACCGGCGCCGACGGCGTCGAGACGATCGACGAACCGCGCTTCACCCACAGCTATCCCGACGGCCACCCGACGATCCGCCTCGACTCGGTCGAGGTCGCCGAGGAGGCCGTGATCGGCGGCGTCGGCAAGGGCGAAGAGCTGCAGCGCCTCTGGTTCACCGAGGAGCGGCTGGGGATCGCCGCGCACGGGATCGGCGCGATGTGGCGGCTGCTCGAGGAGACGGTCGGGTGGGCGCTCGAGCGCGAGCAGGGGGGCAGCCGGATCTACGATTACCAGGGCGTCAGCTTCCCGCTTGCCGACTCCGCCGCCGACGCCACCGCGGCGCGGCTGATGACGATGGAGGTCGCCCGCCTTGCCGACGAGGGCGCCGACCCGAAACTGGTCCACGCCAAGGCCTCGATGGCGAAGCTCTTCGTCTCCGAGGCTGCCTGGCGCTGCGCCGACCGCTGCGTCCAGGTCTTCGGCGGGCGCGGCTACATGCGCTCGAACGTCGCCGAGCGGTTCCTGCGCGAGCTGCGGGTCGACAGGATCTGGGAGGGGACGAGCGAGATCCAAAGGCTGATCGTCGCCCGCTCGATGGAGCGCCGGGGAGTCGGCCCGGTCATCCACTGAGGTGCTGAGATGACCGGCGCCCTGGCCGCGCGACGAACCGCACCGGACCCGACGCCGCTCCTCATCCCGCGCTCGGTCGCGATCGTCGGCGCAACCGAGCGCCCTGGCGCCTATGGCGACACCGTGCTGCGCAACCTCGCAGCCGCCCGCTTCGAGGGCGGCGTCTGGGGAGTCAACCCGGGTCGCGAGGAGGTCCACGGCCGTCCCTGCGTCGCGAGCGTCGCCGAGCTGCCCGAGCCGGTCGACGCGGTCGTCGTCGCAATTCCGGCCCCGGGCGTCTCCGCCGTCCTCGCCGAAGCGATCGAGCGCGGGTGCGGCGGCGCGATCGTGATCTCGGCGGGCTTCGGCGAGATCGAGGCGGGCGCCGCCATGGAGCGCGAGCTGGCCGAGGTCGCGCTGGCCGGCGGGCTGCCGGTCTGCGGTCCGAATTGCGACGGGATCGTCTCGGTCTCCTCGCGGGCGGCGCTCTGGGGGGACTCGGTCGAGCAGCTGCGGAGGGGAGGCGTCGCCCTGATCAGCCAGAGCGGCAACATCGCCGTCAACGCGCTCGGGGTGCGGCGCGGGATCGGCTTCCACACCATCGTCTCGACCGGCAACCAGGCGGTCCTCGCCGCCGGCGAGTGGATCGAGGCGGTCGCCGGGCTCGACGGGGTGCGCTCGATCGCGCTCTTCCTCGAGGAGGACGGCGACGGCGCCCGCCTCGCCCGGGCGCTGGCCCGCTGCGCCGAGCGCGAGATCGGCGTCGCGGTGCTGAAGGTCGGGGCCTCGGAGGCGGGCGCGCGCGCCGCCGGCGCCCACACCGGCGCCATCGCCGGCGACCAGCGGGTCTTCTCCGCCCTGCTCGCCGAGGCCGGCGCCGCCGAGGCCCGCGACCCCCAGGAGCTGCTCGAGCTCGCCCGCTGTCTCGCCCACTCGCGGCGCGGGCGCCCCGGCGGCCGCAGCGGCGCCGCCGTGCTGACCTGCTCGGGTGGGGACTCGGGGCTGGCTGCCGACCTCGCCGAGACCGAGGGCCTGCCCCTGCCCGAGCTTGCGCCGGAGACTCGGAGGCGCCTCGACGAGCTGCTCCCCGGTGCCGCGACCGTCGGAAACCCGCTCGACTACACGACGTTGCTCTGGGACGAGACCGAGGTGCTCGAGAGCGTGGTCGAGGCGGTCGGGTCGGACCCCGGCATCGACCAGCTGCTGCTGCTCTTCGATGAGCCGGACGGGCTCTCCGACACCGCGAAGGCCGGTTGGGACGCCGTCCGCGGGGCGCTGCTGGCCGGCGCCGAGCGCGCCGGCGCCGAGCCGATGCTCGCCTCGACGGTGCCCGACCTCCTGCCCGAGCAGAGCGCGCTCGAGCTCGCCGAGCGCGGGATCGCCGCCGCCGCCGGGCTGCGCGAGGCGATCCGCTGCGCCATCGCGCTCCGAACGCCCCCGCCCTCACCCGGGCGGTTGGAGGAGATCGCCGCCGCGGCGGAAGCCGGCGAGGGGGGCGGAGACGGGGGCTGGCTCGGAGAGGCGGAAGCCAAGCGGCTGCTGGCCGACGCCGGCCTCCCGGTGCCTCGGTTCGGCGTCGCCGCCGGCGCCGACGCCGCGGCCGCCCTGGCCTCCGAGGTCGACGGCCCCGTCGCCGTCAAGCTCTCGGGGCCGGGCCTGCGGCACAAGAGCGAGGCCGGGGCCGTTGCCCTCGGGCTCGGGAGCGCGGCGGAGGTCCGCGACGCCGCCGAGCGGCTCCTCGCCCTCCCCGAGGCGGACGGCGCCGATCTCCTCGTCGAGCCGATGGCGGCCGGCGGGGCCGAGTTGTTCCTCGCCGCCCGGCGCGACGGCGTCGTCCCCGCCCTGGTCGTCGGCCTCGGCGGCCTCTGGACCGAGGCTCTCGACGACGTCGCGATCGTGCCGTTGCCGGCGAGCCCGGCGCGCGTCGAAGGGGCGCTCGGCGCGCTGCGCGGAGCGGCGCTCTTGCGCGGCCGCGGCACTGAGCCGCTGGACGTCGCCGCCGCCGCCCGCTTCGCCTCGCGGCTCGGCCGGCTCCTGCTCGAGCAGGAGCTCGACCTGATCGAGGTCAACCCCGCCCTGCTGGGCCGGCGGGGCTGCGTCGCCGTCGACGCCCTCGCCCGGCGCCGGGCCTAGCACCCGCGACTAGGGCAGTTTGCCCTTGAACAGCTTCGCGGGGCAGCGGCCTCCCGAGGGGGTTCGCCGCTCCCAGCAGCGGCGGGTGTACCGCCGAACCTGGAACCGGAGGTTGTAGATCGAGCCTTCGCGGGGGACCGCCGTGTAGACGGTGACCCCACCGCGGTAGTACTCGCCGCCCCGGACCCATTCGACCTGGCACTTGAGACGGGTGCGGCTGCGCCTCGCGCACTCGATCGTCTGTTCCTTGCCGCGGCTGAATTTCGGGCCGAATTCGATCGAGAGCCCCAGCCAGGCCACGTATTCGGCGACCCCGCGCGAGAGCGAGGGGAGCTTGACCGCGGGCGCCACGACCCGCGGCCGGGGCGCCCCGAGTTCGATCGCATCGATCCATTCCCGCGCCCACGAGGAGACCTGGTCGACCCGGGCCAGGACCTGCGGGTGTCGGGCGCCGCAGTTGGAGGAGCCGAGGCTGATGATCCCGATCTGCACCGGGGTCCCGTCGGCGCGGTGCGCAATCGCGGGTCCGCCGCTGTCGCCGTGGCAGAGGCTGGCGAAGAACGGGCCCGGGAGCGACTTGATGCAGAGCTGGCTCGCCGGAGAGAAGAACGGGAGGATCTGGCGCAGCTGCTGCTTGCAGAAATCGTCGCTCTGGACGACCGAGTCCGCCTCGTGCAGGAGGGTCGTCTCCCGCGGCGGTTCGGCGCTGGTCAGCCCCCAGCCGGCGATCGAGACCGGCACGCCCGCCGCGCGGAGCCCCGCGTCGTCGGGGCCGGCAAGAGGCAGGGCGGGAGCGGCGACCGGCGCCTTGAGGACGAGTAGCGCGGAGTCGAACGAGACTCGGGATGGCTGAAATTTGGGGAAGACGACGACCTGCGTGACATCGGAGCGATTGGCCCCGTGTGCATCGCGAAGGTCGGCGACCCCGGTCGTGATCGTGTAGTTGGCGGCGACGGCGACGTGGCCGGTGCCGGTCAGCGCGCAATGGGCGGCGGTCATCACGAGCCGCGGCGCAACCACGGTGCCGGTGCACTCGAACTTGTCGACCGAGCCGTTGTAGTCGACGTGCGCAAGCCACGGGAACGCGGCGATCGTCGCCGGCCTGCCGCGGACGATCGAGTCCTTTGCGGTGGGCATCGCGTACCCGCTCTGCGCCGCCGCGGCGCACGACAGCGCCAGGGCGGCGACCAGCGCTGCGACGAGCCGTGGAATTTGGGTCAACTCGATCCTGGTCCTTTCGGGCGCGCGGCGCCCCTCACGAACAACCCGTTCGGTGGATGAAAGCTGCGCGGGAGGCTATGCGACGCCGGCGAGCTCGGGTCGCTCGCGCATACGTTCGGCCGCCGTCTCGAGGCCGGCGCGGAGAATCGCCGCGATCTCCTCGATCAGCTCGGCCGAGGCGACGAGAGGGGGAGCGATCTGGACCACGGGTTCGGCGCGGTCGTCGAGCCGGCAGATCAGGCCGCGGCTCCAGAGCTCCTCGGAGAGGACGTCCTTGAGCAGCCACTCGGCCGCCGGGCCGTCGAAGCTCGTGCGGCTCTCCTGGTCGCGGACGAGCTCGACCGCCCAGAAGTGCCCCGCCCCCCTGACGTCGCCGACGATCGGGATGTCGCGCAGCGCCTCCAGCGCGGCCCCGGCAACCGCCTCGTTGGCGCGGACGTTCTCGATCACACCCTCGGACTCGATCGTCTCGATCGCGGCCAGCGCCACCGCTGCCCCCACCGGGTGGCCGCCGAACGTGTATCCATGCAGGTAGTTGCTGCGCCCGTCGAGGAACGGAGCCGCGACCCGGTCGGAGATCAGCAGCCCGCCCATCGCGAAGTGGGCCCCGGTCAGGCCCTTGGCGAAGGTGGCCATGTCGGGTATGCACTCGAAGCGCTCGATCCCGAACCAGTGGCCGATACGGCCGAAGGCGCAGATCACCTCGTCGGCGCAGAGGAGGATGCCGTGGCGGTCGCAGATCTGCCGCAGGCCCTGCCAGTAGCCCGCCGGGGGGACGATCGAGCCGCCGGCGTTCTGGACCGGCTCGGCGATCAGCATCGCGATCGTCCCGGCCCCCTCGGACTCGATCGTGTCCTCGATTTCGGCCAGGAGCGCGGCCCTGAATCGGTCCTCGTCGTCGCCCTCGGGGTGGCGGTAGGCGCTGGTGTTCCTGACGTGGACCACCGGCACCCCGAGCGGCTCGAAGGGTGCCCGGCATTCCTCGATCCCGGTCATCGCCAGCGCCCCCGTGGTGACGCCGTGGTAGGCGTCCTGGCGGGCGATCACCTTCCGCCGGCCGGGCTCGCCGTTGGCCGCGTGCCACTGGACGGCGAGCTTCCACGCCGACTCGACCGACTCCGCCCCGCCGGAGGTGAAGAAGGCCCGGTCGAGGCCGGGCGGTGAGAGCTCGGCGAGGCGCGTCGCGAGCTCGATGCCCGGAGGGTGGGCGACGGTCCAGTTGCTGGTGAAGGGCAGGCGGCGCATCTGGGCCGCGGCCGCGTCGCCGATCCGGTCGCCGTGGGAGTGGCCGAGGTTGACGCAGTAGAGGCCGGAGAGGCCGTCGATGTAGCGGCGCCCCTCGATGTCGTAGACGTGGCATCCCTCGCCGCGCTCGATGATCGGGATGTCCGCGTCCGCGTAGCCGGACATGTCGGAGAAATGGAGCATCAGGTGACGCTTCGCGAGGCTCTGGAGGCGGTCGGCGTCGGGGTTTCGGGCGGTTGCCATGGGTTCAGTTTACCTTGTAGTCAATTTCACTATCTCATGCTAGGATGCCGCCGATGGAGGCCGTAACGAGCACCCGCCCGCCGGCAGCGGCAACCGGGTTCCCGCGAACATACGACGCGATCGTCGTCGGCGGCGGCCACAACGGCCTGACGACCGCCGCATATCTCGCACGCTCCGGGATGCGCGTCATCGTCCTCGAGCGCCGGCCGATCCTCGGCGGCGCCTGCGTGACCGAGGAACTCTGGCCGGGCAAGCGCGTCTCCCGCGCCTCCTACGTCGTCTCGATGCTTCAGCCGCAGATCGTCTCCGACCTACGCCTCCACGACTTCGGCTACCGCGCCGTCCCGCTCGATCCCGCCTACGCGGCGATGACCCCGGACGGGCCGATCGTCTTCTACGACGACGCCCGCCAGACCGCCGACTCGATCCGCTCGATCGCCCCCGGCGACGCCGACAACTTCGCCCCGTTCGAGGACCGCCTCTTCCGCGTCGCCGAGTTCCTGCGGCCGATGATGCTGCGCGAACCGCCGGCTCTCGGCTCAAAGCACCCGCGCGACCTCCTCTCCCTCGCCCGCGAGGCAAGCCGTGCCGCGGGCCTCTCGCGGGCCGAGGTCCACGAGGTGGTCCGGATGTTCACGATGTCGGTCGCCGACCTCCTCGACGACTACTTCGAGCACGACGCGCTCAAGGGGTCGATCGCCTCGACCGGCGTTGTCGGTGTCTGGGCCGGGCCCAACACGCCGGGGACCGCCTACAACCTCCTCCACCACGCTCTCGGCGAACTGAACGGGATCGAGGGTGCATGGGGCCATGTGATCGGCGGCATGGGCGCGATCAGCGAGGCGATCGCCGGCTCCGCCCGAGCCGCCGGCGCCGAGATCCGGACCGACGCAGAGGTCGCCTCGATCGACGTCCGCGGCGAGCGCGTCGTCGGCGTCACCCTCGCGAGCGGTGAGGAGCTCCGGGCGCCGATCGTCGCCTCCGGCGCCCACCCGAAGACGACCGTCCTCGACCTCACCGGGGCCGAGAACTTCCCCGTCGAGGTCGCCGAAGACATGCGCCGCTACCGGACCCGCGGCGGCTCGGTCAAGATCAACATGGTCCTCTCCGAGCCCCCGCGCTACGAGGGCGTCTCGGACGAGATGCAGGAGACGCTGCGCCATACCGGCGTCAACCTCGCCCCCTCGATCGAGTATCTGGAGCGCGCCTGGCAGGACGCCCTCGGCGGCCGCCCGGCCGAGCAGCCCTACGTCGAGTGCGAGCTGCCGTCGGCGATCGACTCGAGCCTCACCGACGACGGCACCTGGGTGATGACGATGTTCACCCAGTACGGGCCGCACGACGAGAAGGACTGGCCCGATGGCGCCCGCGAGCGCTACGCCGACGCCTGCATCGAGCACCTCGCCCGCTACGCGCCCAACGTCCCCGACGCGATCCTCGAGCGCGAGGTCCTCGCCCCGCCGGACATCGAGCGGATCTTCGGGATGGTCGGCGGCTCGATCTTCCAGGGCGAGCAGGGCCTCGACCAGATGGCCTTCATGCGTCCCTCGCCGCTTCTGTCCGGGTACGCGACCCCGGTCCACGGCCTCTACCTCTGCGGCGCCGGGACCCACCCCGGCGGCGGAGTCATGGGCGCCCCCGGGCACAACGCCGCCAAGCGGATCCTCCGCGACGGCCGCTTCCCGAAGCTGCGGCGCCAGCGCAGGCCGAGCACCGCCGGCGCCTGAGCTTCATAGAGCCGGGTAGTGCTGCTTGAATGACCAGTGTGCTCTGGCTGCGGCCGAAGCTGAAGGGCGCCCGCTACTTCCCGCACCGGGACGGACGGCGCCCGAGGAGGTACAACTCGCCGTGAGGGACGCGCTCGCGCGTGCCGCCTTCGGCCAGGCCCTGAGCCGGGTGACCGCCGGGCGGATCGACGTCGTCGAGGGGGCGCGGACGCGTTCCTTCGGCCCCGCGGACGCCGAGCTGCGGGCGACGGTCACGATCAACAGCCCGGCCGCCTGGCGCTCCCCCCTGCACGGAAGCGTCGGCCTCGGCGAGGCCTACGTGGACGGGCTCTGGGACACCGATGACCTCGTCACGCTGCTGCGGATCGCCGCCCGTCAGCTGGGCGAGCCCGGCAACGCGGGCGCCCTCCTCGCCCGCCTCCGGGGCTTCGTCCACCGTGTTCGGAATCTGGTCCCCGACGGCACCCGGGCCGGTGCCCGCCAGAACATCTCCGCCCACTACGACCTCGGCAACGACCTCTTCGCCGCCTTCCTCGACGAGCGGATGATGTACTCGTGCGCCCGCTTCGCAAGCGAGGCGGCCGGCATCGAGGAGGCACAGCTCGCGAAGCTGGAGGTGATCTGCGACAGGCTCAGCCTCGGCCCTGAGAACCACCTGGTCGAGATCGGGACCGGGTGGGGAGGCCTGGCGCTGCACGCGGCCCGCGAGAGGGGCTGTCGGGTGACGACGACGACGATCTCCAGCCAGCAGCGCGCTCTCGCCCTCGCGCGGGTGGAGGAGGCGGGACTGGCCGACCGGGTGACGGTGATCGACCGCGATTACCGCGACCTCGACGGTAGATACGACCGGCTCGTCTCGGTGGAGATGATCGAGGCGGTCGGGTGGCGTCATTTCGACCGCTTCTTCGAGCGCTGCTCGGCGCTGCTCGAGCCGGATGGCCTGATGCTGCTGCAGGCGATCACCATCGACGACCGGCTCTACGAGGCGGAGAAGGCGACGCGGAGCTTCGCCAACACCCACGTCTTCCCCGGCGGGTGCCTCCCGTCGAGAGGCGTCATCGCCGAGTGCGTCGCCCGGGTCACCGACATGCGCCAGGTCTGGTCCGAGGACATCACGGCCCACTACCCGCCGACGCTGGCGGCCTGGCGCGAGCGGTTCAACGCCGCCTGGGTCCGACTTCGCGCCGCCGGCTACGACGAGCGCTTCCGCCGGCTCTGGGACTACTACCTCAGCTCCTCGGAGGCCGGTTTCCGCGAGGGCCGGATCGGCGATCTCCAGGCCCTCTTCGCCAAGCCCGCCGCCGCCCTCAGACCAGGCCGAGCACCGTGAGCGCCTGCGCGGCCATCCCGGACTCCCCCAACGCGTTGGGGTGCACGATCACCGGGTTCGTCCCACCGAGGACCGGCTCGATCCATCGGACCCCGCTCGGCTGGCAGGCATCGTGCCCGTTGGATACACCGCTGAGGTCGACGTAGGTCGCACCGGTCGCCGCCGCGGCGCGGCTGATCGCGTCGTTCAGCGTCGCCTCGATGCCCCGCACGTATGGGACATCGCCCTTGGCGATCGGCATCTTGCCGAAGCAGCCTCCCGTCGCCGGCATGATCCAGGGGTATCCGAGGATCGCGACCCTCGCCCCCGGTGCCCTCGCCTCGACCGCGCCGAGCGCCCGCACCAGCGACGGGTAGGTGACATTCCTGATCGTTTCTTCGAAGGAGGATCCGTAGCGATCCCGGCAGGGGCTGCCCTGGCCGAGCGTGAGGACGCCGGCTGAGCCGCAGTCGAGGATCGTGTCGATGAAGACGCTGCTGTCGTTGCCGCCGATCGTCATCGTCACCAGTTCGGTGCCCGCCCCAAGCGCATTCAGCTGCGGGGCGACCCCCGGGTACTGGGCTTCGAAGAAGTCGCCGGTCTCGGCCGCCCCGCAGGTGACGTCCTTCAGCTGCGCTCCGATTGCCCGCGCAATGTCGTGCGGGTAGTTGCGGCTCGAGCGCAGGCACTGGGGCGGCGCCAGTAGATCCGGTGGGAGGACGCCGGAGGCGGCGCTGTAGGAGTCGCCTAAGGCCACGTACCGGGTCGGAACAGCCGCCGGGGCCGGCGACGCCGGAAGGATCGCGAGCAGTGCGGCGGCGCTGAACAGGAGGACGATGAATCGGCGGAGCTTGAGCATTTCTTCCTCTCGATAGGGCACCCTCCCCCAATCGAGGGGCTATCAAACCTCTCGCCCCTTAGCCGACGATTCCGCCGGAACCTGCGGAGAGCTTCGTCTCGACCGGTCAGTCGGCGTGCGCGCTCTCGCCATGGCGAGGCAGCCCGTCATCGGGGATCGTCTCCCAGGCGGCCGCATAGGAGGTGAACTGGCGCAGGCTCGGGCGGATGCCCGGGTCCTCGTCGAAGGCCCCCATCCTGATGCTCATCCGATCGTGTTCCCCGGGGTCCCGGCTGAGGACCGCTGGCCCGCATTCCGAGCAGAACAGCTTCTCCCAGCCACCCTGCGGCCTCCAGGCATGGAGGGCGTCCTCGCCCGATAGGAGTCGGAACGTGCCCGGCTCGGGCCGGGCGTTGGCGGACGCAGCGGTACCGCTGCGCCGCTGGCACCGGGTGCAGTGGCAGTAGTTCGAGGCGACGAGCGGGGCGCTGACCTCGAATCGGACGAGCCCGCATGCGCAGCCGCCGGTCAGGGGGAACCTCGGATCCGACATCGGTCCGAGAATAGCGTCGGCCAGTAGCCTCTCCCAGCAATGACGCGTCCCGCGCTCGCCCGGTCGGTCGCGACAACGAGGGAGCTCTTCTGAGCGACTCCGCGACGATCGTCTTCTTCCCCGAGGGAGCCTTCGGCCCGACCAACAACTGCGTCGGAATCGGAGACGTTCTGCGCCGCCGCGGCCACCGGGTCCTGTTCATCATCGAGGAGTCCTTCGAGGGCACACTCGAGAAGCAGGGCTTCGAGGAGCGGCTGATGCGGCTCAACCCGTCACCCGAGGTCGAGGAGGTCCCGGGCCAGTTCTGGAAGGACTTCATCCGCGAAACCGCCCCCGTCTTCCGCCGGCCGACGATCGAGCAGCTCTCGGGGTTCATCGCGCCGACCTTCCAGGCACTGATCGATGGTGCCCGCTACGTCGACGACCGGCTGCTCGAGATCATCGACGAGGTCGAGCCCGACCTCGTCGTCGAGGACAACGTCGTCACCTTCCCCGCCCTCCTCACCTGCGGCAGACCATGGGCCCGGATCGCCTCCTGCAACCCGGCGGAGATGAAGGCCTCCAACGTGCCGCCGACCTTCTCCGGCCTCCCCGGGGCCGACCGGGACGAGTGGCCGGGCTTCTGGGCCGCCTACCGTGACGCGCTCGGCGAGATGCACGCCGCCTTCAGCGAGTTCTGCCAGGAGCGCGGCGCGCCGCCGCTGCCCGCCGACGACTTCATCCACGAGAGCCGGCTGCTGAACCTCTATCTCTACCCGGGGGAGATCGACTACCCGCGGGCCGAGCCGCTCGGCCCGAGCTGGCACAACCTCCAGGCGAGCGTCCGCTCGACCGACCCCGATTGGGAGCTGCCACCCCGGCTCGCCGAGCGCGAGGGGCCGCTGGTCTATCTCAGCCTCGGCTCGCTCGGCTCGGCCGACGTCTCGTTGATGGAGAAGCTGGTCGCCGAGCTCGCCGGCGCCCCCTACCGGGTCATCGTCTCGAAGGGCCCGCAGGCAGATGAGTACGAGCTCGCCGACAACATGGTCGGCGAGGAGTTCCTGCCCCAGACCGCGATCCTGCCCCAGGTGGACCTGGTCATCACCCACGGGGGCAACAACACCGTCACCGAGTCGCTCTTCTTCGGCAGGCCGATGGTCGTGCTGCCGCTGTTCTGGGACCAGTACGACAACGCCCAGCGCGTGGATGAGACCGGTCTCGGCATCCGCCTCGACACGTATGGCCACGACGGCGCCGAGCTGACCGGGGCGATCGACCGGCTGCTCGGCGACGAGGCGCTCTCGGCTCGCCTGGCCTCGATGTCGAGGGAACTCCGGGCGTTCGAGGGAACCCGCCGCGCGGCCGACCTGATCGAGACGGCGATTGCCGGCGGCCCGACGGGGTAATAGATGCCGGTACTCAACCCGGAAAGGCTGCGAAATGGGAATTCTCGACAAGATCACCGGCAGGGCGAAGCAGGCCGCGGGGGATCTGACGGACGACGCCTCGCTGCGCCGCGAGGGCAAACGCGAGGAACGCAAGGGAGAGAAGAAGGACGAGCTGGATCGGGCGCAGAGGAAGGCGGACGAGAAGGCCGAGGAGGTGGCCGAGCTCGAGCGGAGGACCTGACGCTCGAGGCGCCGCCACAATCCGGACGGTGGACGTCGATCCGGGTCAACGAGTGCATCGTGTGGTCGTGGTCGGCGGTGGCTTCGGCGGCCTGCTCGCCGCCAAGAGCCTCGCCGGCGCCGCGGTCGAGCTGACCCTGGTCGACCGCCGCAACTTCCACCTCTTCCAGCCGCTCACCTACCAGGTGGCGACGGGCGCCCTCTCGCCGGCGGAGGTCTGCTATCCGCTGAGGGAGATCTTCAAGCGCCAGGAGAACGTGGCGGTGATGCTCGCCGAGGTGACCGGCTTCGACCTCGACGGGCGCAGGGTGAACGTGATCCCGGGGGCGGGAGAGCCGCGTCCCGAGTCGCTGGAATACGACACCCTGATCGTCGCCGGCGGCTCGCGCTACTCCTACTTCGGCCACGACGAGTGGCGCGAGGCGGCGCCCGAGGTGAAGTCGCTGGAGAGCGCGCTCGGCGCTCGCGCCCGCCTGCTGAGCGCCTTCGAGGCGGCGGAGATGGAGCCCGACCGAGAGCGGCGGCGGGCGCTCCTCACCTTCGTCGTCGTCGGGGCCGGGCCGACCGGAGTCGAGATGGCGGGGCAGATCGCCGAGCTCGCGAACAGCACGCTGCCGAGCAACTTCCGCTCGATCGACCCGAAGGACGGCCGCGTCCTGCTGATCGAGGCCGGCGACAGGGTGCTCTCGACGTTCCCCCCTCCCTCTCCCGGCGCGCCGCGCGCTCACTCGAGCGCCTCGGCGTGACGCCCGTTCTGGATCGCACCGTCACCGGGATCGACGAGCACTCGGTGAAGATCGAAGAGCCGGGCGGTGGCTCGGAGGAGATCCCCGCCGGGAACGTGATCTGGGCTGCGGGCGTGACGGCGTCCTCACTCGCGGCGAGGCTCGCGGAGGAGTCAGGGGCAGAGCTCGACCGGGCCGGCAGGGTCACGGTCGAGCCCGACCTGACTCTTCCGGGCCACCCGGAGGTCTTCGCGCTCGGGGACATGGTCCGCGTCCTCGGCGAGGACGGGGCTCCACAGGCGCTGCCCGGAGTGGCGCCGGTGGCGATGCAGGAGGGCCGCCACGCGGCGCGCGCCGTCCGCGCCCGGGTCGCCGGCAGGGCGGTCGAGCCGTTCCACTACCGCGACAAGGGGAACCTCGCGACCATCGGCCGCGCCGCCGCCGTCGCCGACCTCCACGTCGTCCGGCTCAGCGGTTTCCCCGCCTGGCTCACCTGGCTGCTCGTCCACCTCTGGTACCTGATCGGCTTCCAGAACCGGCTCCTGGTCATGATCCGGTGGTCGATCAGCTTCTTCACCCGCGGCCGCGGGGCGAGGCTGATCGCCGGCGTCGGGGCCGAGATCCCCAGCCGCCGGCCCTGATCAGGTGGCGTTTATGCGCCGCGCAGCGTGAAACGGACACGTGTGCCGGGCGCGCCGTTCTCGAGCCAGATCTCGCCGCCGTGGGCCTCGATTATCGCTTTCGAGACCGCGAGGCCGAGACCCGCTCCGTCCTCGCCGCGGGAGACATCGCCGCGGTAGAAGGCATCGAAGACGCGGCTTCCATCCGCGGGCAGGATCCCCTCGCCCTCGTCGTCGACCTCGACCTCGACGCCGCCACCGCGCGGCCGCGCCCGCACCGTGACGCTGCCGTCGGCCGGCGTGTGCCGGATCGCGTTCTGGATCAGGTTGAACAGGACCCGCTGGACCTTCTCGGCATTGACCTCCGCGACCAGCCCGCCTGCCGGGAGCTCGGCGCTGATCCGGACCCCCCGCTCTGCCGCCGGCGCCCGCATCGCCGCCACCGCCTCATCGATGAGCTCGCCGAGCTCGACCTGGCGCATCGTCCAGGAAATGTCGCCGGCCTCGATCCGCGATAGCTCAAAGAGATCGTCGATCAGGTCGCTGAGCACGCCTACGTGGGTCCTGATCTCGCCCAGGTAGCGGACCCTGGTCTCACCGGTGGCGACACCGTCGTCGATCGACTCGACCAACAGCCGGAGAGAGGCGAGCGGAGTCCTCAGGTCGTGTGAGACGGCGGCCACGAGCTGTCGCCTGGCCTCCTCGATCTCGCGATTGGCACGCTCCTCCATCGCCAGGCGAGCGGCAAGCGCCCCGGCGAGCGCGATCCCCGCCGCGGCGAGCAGGACGAGCAGGACCTGGTCGGCCCCCATTCCGTGCGGGACGGCCACCGCCGCCGCGCCGGCGAGGAACGAGGCAAGGGCGATCGCGATCGCGCGCTTCATTGAGTCACCGGGCCGCGGCTCATGCCCTGAGCCTGTAGCCGACGCCCCAGACCGTCTCGATGTAGCGGGGCTCGGCCGGATCGTCGCCGAGCTTCGCGCGGAGGCGGCGGATGTGAACGGTGACGGTGCTGGTGTCGGTGAAGAACGGGTATTCCCAGACGGCTTCCATCAGTTGGTCGCGCGAGAAGACCCGACCGGGGTGGGCGACGAGATGCGAGAGGAGCTCGAACTCGCGCATGGTCAGGTCCAGCTCCTCGCCGTCGAGGAGGGCCCGCCGGGTCGCCGGCTCGATCCGGAGGTTGCCGTGCTCGATCGGAGGCGGCGCGTCGTCCTCCTCGCCCGGCGGGGAGACCCTGCGCATGACGGCCTCCACCCGGGCGACGAGCTCGGCCGGCGAGAAGGGCTTGACGACATAGTCGTCGGCCCCCCGCCGCAGGCCGACCAGGCGGTCGGACTCCTCGCCGCGCGCCGTCAGCAGGATCACCGCCACCGGCTTCCCGGGCGCCTCGTGCATGCGGCGCATCACCTCGATCCCGTCGAGCCCTGGGAGCATCACGTCGAGGACCACTAGGTCGGGGCGGCGGAGGTCGGCCAAGCGCAGCGCCTCGGGGCCGTCCATCGCGCGCTCGACCTCGAATCCGGCACGCTCGATGTAGGCGCCGACGATCTCGACGATCGTCGGCTCGTCGTCGACGACGAGGACGGTGCCGTTGCTCTCCTCGGACATCGACCCAATTGTCGCCGCTGCGAGCGCCTGGCTACCCGAAGGTGAAGGCATAGCCCATCACCCCCGGTTCGGGCTCGAGAGTCAGGACATGGTGCTGGACGCTGGGCAACGAGACGAGGTTGTAGAGGCGTTGTGATGTGACGTCGACGACGCCGCCGTGCACATCGGATCCCCCGGCCGCCCCGATCGGCTTCCCGTCGAGCAGGACCCTCACCCGTCGGGGGCGGCCGTCGACGGTCCCGAGGACGAGGTACGCGCGCCGGGCCCCGAAGTTGAGGTCGAGCGAGCCGCCTTCCGCGGTCGCCGAGTCGAGGGCGATGCGCCAGCGGCCGTGGTAGGCGAACTCGTTCTGAGGAAGCCCGCCAGGGGCCGTGAACACGTGGGTGCCGGGCGAGAGCATCGGGTTGGTGAAGCGTTCGGCGCGGGCGGCGCCGAGGTAGGTCTCGGGCGTCGTCACCCCGAGCGAGGGTTCGATCCCCCTGGCGCCCGACATGCCGTGGCCGACCCGATCTCCCGCTTCCGCGAGAAGCTGGCGGATCACCTTCTCTTTCTCGCCGTATTCGCCCTCGCCGAAGTGGACGAAGCGGACGTTGCCTTCCGCGTCGACGAAGTACTCGGCCGGCCAGTATTGGTTGCCGTAGGCGTTCCACGTCTGCTGTTCGTTGTCCTGGACGACCGGATATCGGATGTCGTTGCGTTCGATCGCTTCTTCGACGTTGCCGGCCTCGCGCTCGAACGGGAACTCCGGGGTATGGACGCCGACGATCGTGAGGCCGTCGCGGCGATAGCGCTGATCCCACGCCTTCAGGTACGGGAGCGTGCGGATGCAGTTGATGCAGCTGTAGGTCCAGAAGTCGATGAGAACCACGCGTCCGCGCAGGCCGGCCATGGTCAGCGGCCGGCCGCCCGGCGTGTTGAACCACTTCTCGGTGCCGACGAATTCCGGCGCTTGGCCGAGATCCCGCAGCTGCAACTGCCCGCCGCCGGCGTCCTTCGGCGCGGCGCCTTCGGCCTTGGAGCCGATCCCGTGCGGGTCGCCACGCAGGCTCGTGAGGGCCGCGCGCGCCGATGCCGTGTCCTCCAGGCCCTTGCTCGGGTTGACGAGGAAGCTCGGCAGGTCGGTGGCGATCGCGTTCTGGAAGCGGATGTCGTAGTTGCCGAGCATCGCCAGGCCGACCAGGATCATCACCGCCCCCATCGCCACCTGGAACAGGGACCCGCGGCGGGCCAGCGGCGCGATCGCGCGGCGACCGCCGAGCATCAGCACGTAGAGGACCGCAGCCGAGCCGAGCCCGTAGCTGAGCGCCACCGCGAGACGGCCGGCGCTGAAGGACTGCGAGGCCGAGACGGTTATGACGCCGGCGAGGATCGGACCGGCACAGGGCGCGTAGACGAGGCCCAGGCTGAGTCCGACGACGAACCCCGACCAGAAGCTTTCGCCGCTGCCGCCGCGGGGACCGGCGCCGCTCGCCGTGAAGCGGCTGATCCAGGCCTCGACCCGGGCGGCAATCGGCGGCGCGATCAACGTCAGGCCGAATGCGATCAGGACGACGATCGCGAGCTTGCGCAGGAGGTCGTCGGGCAACCCGAGCGCGGCGATCACGTAGACCAGGGCGACCGTGGCGAAGGTGAACGAGAGCGCCAGGCCGGTGACGATCCCAAGCGGCCGCCTGCGGCCGCCGGTGGCGCCGGCTGAGAGCGCGATGGGCAGAACCGGCAGCACGCATGGGGAGAGCGCCGTTGCGGCGCCCGCGACGAAGCCGAAGAGGACCAGGAGCGCCATCAGCCCCCGTGCATCGAGCCTTCGTCGTGCATCGAGCTTTCGTCGTGCATCGACCCTTCGTCGTGCATCGACCCCTGCTGGTGCATGGAACCTTCGTCATGCATCGCGGAGCCACTCTTCTTCATCGTGTCCTTGTGCTTCATCGCCTCACCGCTCGAGGTCTGACTCGCCGGGGTGCTCGCGGCGGAACCACCGCTCGTGGTCGAGTCGCCGCCCCCACAGCCGCCGATGAGAATTGCCGCACCCACCGCCAGTGCCGCCATCGCCGGGGTCGCCCTGTTGGCCTGCATCTCGCTCCCTTCGTCGCTTGAACAGGGTCAACGCTAGGGCCAAAATGTGACAGGGAAATAAACGCGGCCGGCGCGACTCTCAGCCCCGATCGCGGGCATCGGCGAGGGCGCGCCCGAACGCCGACAGCTCGCGGTCGCCGAACAGGCAGAAGCGCGCGAGGCCGATTTCGGGGGCCGCGTCGAGAGCCGCGGCGGTCGCCGAGATTGCGATCGGGGCGGCCTCCTCGAGCGGGTAGCCGTAGATGCCGCAGGAGATCGCCGGAAATGCGACCGACCGCAGGCCGAGGCCGGCGGCCACCTCGATCGCCGAGCGGTGCGCGGCGGCCAGCAGCGCCGCCTCCCCCCCATCGTGCCGGCCATAGACAGGGCCGACCGCGTGGATGACCATGCGGGCCGGAAGTTCGAAGGAGTCGGTGGCGACCGCCTCGCCGGTGGAGAGCGAGCCCCGCGCCGCGACCAGCTGCTCGGAGGCGCGCTGAAGCTCGGGCCCGGCAGCACCGGCGATCGCGCCGGCCACTCCGCCGCCATGTGCCAGCATCGAGTTCGCGGCGTTGACGATCGCGTCGAGGTCCTGGCGGGTGATGTCGGCCCGGACGACCTCGATCCGCTCGGCGCCGGTCATGGCTCCGATCTCCGGAGCATTCAGGTGACGGCGGTTTGCGCTCTGCTTGGCAAGCGAGGCGCCTACTCGAGCTCGATCGCCCGCATCGTGTGCTCGTCGGGAAGCTTCTCGAGAATGCGACGGAGGGCGTCGCGTTCTTCTGCCTGCTCGCGCTGGGTGTCGTCGAATGCCAGCTTGACGGCGGTGTGGGTGATCTTCATCTGCGGCGGAGTCATCGGCACCGAGACGATGCCGGAGTCATCGGCGGGCGCCCCCAGACTCGCCAGCACCTCGCGCGCCAGCGGGCGGATCGGGGGCTCGTGGCGCTCGTCGGCGATGAGGAGGTTGAGGGCGGTCTCCACTGCCCCGACCTCGCCCTGCTCGAGCAGAAGGTGGAATGCCGGCTCGGATGCCGGCTGCTCTTCCTCGGGGGCCGCCACGGCGGGCAGTCTAATGACGGCTCGACCGGAAATCCCTGCTCATCAGCGTCACTCGGCGGCGGCCAGATCGTGGCGATAGGCGTAGCCGACCGCCTGGGCTCGGTCCCGGGCGCCGATCTTTGGCGAAGAGATCGCACAGCGGTCGCCGCACGGCGCTTCGAGTGGTACCCGTCGAAGAGAGGTTGAGCGGCGGGACCGGGGCGCCGAGTTTGGGCTGGCCGCCGTCCGGGCAGCACTTCTCCTAGCCTCCTCGCTCGGTGTGAGGACAACCATTCGAAAGCGACGGCGAACATGAACGGCAGCTCACAGGAAGGAACGGGAGGCGACTCTCCCTCGCAGTTGATCGACGGGCGGATCGAGGAGCTCGGCGACTGGCGGGGCGAGACCCTGGCCCGCGTCCGGGCTCTGATCAAGGAGGCCGACCCCGCGGTGGTCGAGGAGTGGAAATGGAGGGGGGTCCCGGTCTGGTACCACGACGGGATCATCTGCACCGGCGAGACCTACAAGGAGGTCGTCAAGATGACCTTCGCCAAGGGCGCCTCGTTGGAGGACCCCGCCGGCCTCTTCAACTCCAGCCTCGAGGGCAACACCAGGCGCGCGATCGATATCCGCGAGGACGAGGAGATCGACGAGGAGGCGCTGAAGGAGCTGATCCGCGCCGCCATCGCGCTGAACGAGGCCTGAGCTGGAATCGCCCAAAAGCCCGCAACGTGGACGCTTTCGAGCGGTCTCCTGCTACCGTGGTCATGTCGGGTCGTGCACACCTTCGCCGCCCGAGAGGTTCCGTTTCCTCCTTGTGCTTGACGCGCCTCGGGGTCGCAGGATCTCCCCTAGACGTTCAAATCAGGAGCAAACAACATCACTTCCTTTGCCGATCTCGGCACCTCCAAGCAGGTGGTCGACGCGCTGCGAGCGCGGTCGATCTCGCAGCCCTTTCCAGTCCAGGAGATGGTCATCCGCGACGCCCTCGCCGGCCGCGACCTTCTCGTCCAGTCCCCGACCGGCTCCGGCAAGACGCTCGCCTTCGGCGTGCCCCTCGTCGACCTGGTCCAACCCGGGAAGGGCGGCCCCCGGGCCCTGGTCCTCGCCCCGACGCGCGAGCTCGCCTCGCAGATCGTCGACGAACTCGCGTCTCTGGCGAAGGCCCGCCGGCTGCGAATCGCGGCGGTCTACGGCGGCGTCGGCTTCGGGCCGCAGATCGCCGCCGCGCGGCGGGCCGAGATCCTCGTCGCCACGCCGGGCCGGCTCGAGGACCTGATCGGGCGCGGCGACGTCTCGCTGGCGCGGGTTCGCATCCTCGTTCTCGACGAGGCCGACCGGATGCTCGACATGGGCTTCCGGCCCGCGGTCGACCGGATCGTCGCCAAGACCCCGGACGACCGGCAGACGCTCTTCTTCTCGGCCACCCTCGACGGCGCGCCGGGGCGCGTCGCGGCGGCCTACACCCGCGACGCCCGCTCCCACGTCCAGAAGGCGACCGAGCGCGCGAAGGACGACGTCGAGCACCACTTCTTCCCGGTCGAGTCGCAGAGCGCCAAGCTCGGGCGCCTGGTCGAGCACCTCGGCGAGGGCAGCGGCGGGCGCTCGCTGGTCTTCGTCCGCACCAAGCGCAGCGCCGACCGGCTCGTCAAGCGCCTGCGCGGGCATGACGTCGAGGCGGTCGCGATGCACGGCGACAAGAGCCAGCGCCAGCGCGAGCGCGCGCTGGACCGCTTCGAGCGCGGCGAGGTCATGACCCTGGTCGCGACCGATGTCGCCGCCCGCGGCATCGACGTCGCCGACATCGAGCTCGTCGTCAACTACGACGCCCCCGAGGATCGTGACGCCTACGTGCACCGGGTCGGCCGCACCGGCCGGGCCGGAAGCACCGGCACCGGCATCAGCTTCGTCCTCGCCGACCAGGCCGAGGAGATGCGCAGGATCGCCGCTTCCCTCGACCTGGCGGGAGATTTCGGACCCGCGTCGCGGCCCGCCGCAGGCCCCGCGCCCACGCGTCCGCGCCGCAACAGGCGACGGCGCAATCGCCGTCGACGCGACAGGGCCACGGCCTCATCGTGATGCCCGCCGACGCCATCAGATGGCATTGCGCCCGCTGCGACGTCTCGGCGGGACGGATGGATGGTCGCCGCGCCGCCCTGCCCAGTGGCTGGACCGAGTGGGGAAGCAGGACCTTCTGCCTCTCCTGCAGCCGGGCGCTGGCCGGCGACGCGGCGCTGGATCTGGCGCCGATGGACAGCTCCCGCGAGGATCTCGTCCGGATTCGCCGCCGGGCTCTGATCGAGTTCGAGATCCGCCGCATGCCGGAAGCGCCGAACCGGGCGATCGCGCAGGCCTGCCACACCTCCACCGGCGCCGTCGCGACGGTCCGCGAGGGCCTGTCGACCGTGTCGGCGTCGCCTGCCGAGACCCGGGGCAGCGGGTAGCGATCGATGGAGATCGGGATCGGCCTGGCGGTCGTGGTGGCCCTGCTGACGAACATCGCCTCGCTGCTCAAGCACCGGGGCTGCCAGAGCACGGACCCGGTGCGGCTTGGGCGGCCGCTGGTGGGCCTTCGGAGCCTCGCGGGCTCCCCCTGGTTCGTCGGCGGCTGGGGACTCGCCGCCATCGCCTGGCTCGCCCACGTCGCGGCCCTGTCGCTCGCGCCGCTCTCCTTGGTGCAGGCTGTCCTCGCCGGTGGCGCCGTCACCCTCGCGGTGATCTCCCAGCGGGTCTTCGGAGACCCCGTCGAGCGGCGCCAGTGGCTGGCGCTCATCCTCGGCGCGGCCGGACTCGCCCTGCTCGTGGTCACGCTGCCGCAGATCCACGGCAGTCATTCGGCCTACTCGCCCGTCGCGATCGGGAGCTTCGAGGGAGGCCTCGTCCTCCTGGCCGCCGGGATCGCGCTCGGGCATCGATCGGCGCGCTCGGTCGCCCAGGGCGGAGTGCCGCTCGCAGTCCTCGCCGGCCTCCTGTTCGCCCTGGCCGGAGTCGCGATCAAGGGGCTCACCGCCGGCGGCGGGGCGCTGCCGCTGACGGCGTCGCTCGTGCTGCTGACGCTCGCCTGCGGCGGCCTCGCGCAGTTCACCGCGGTCGCCGCTCTTCAGGGCGGCGGCGCAGTCGAGACGATCGGGCTGATGGGGCTGGTCGCCAACGCCGCCCAGATCGTCGGGGGAATCATCGTCTTCGGTGATCCCCTCTCCCCCAGCCCGCTGGGGATCGCCCTCCAGGCCGCCGCATTCGCGATGGTCTGCCTCTCGGCGCTGTTGATGCCGTCCTCGCGAGCTCAACTACTCGGCCCCGAGCCGCTCGGCGGCTAGATCCGGGTCAATACCCGCCGTAGCCGCCGCTCGAGCTTTCTTCCGCGGCAGGTTCCGTTTCTCCGCTCGCCGCCGCTTCCACCGGCGAGCCCGATTCATCGAGAACGGACCAATTGCCGCCGAACTCCACGAACCCGTTGCCGTTCGCTTCGCCGCGGCCTTCGTCCTCGACGAAGGTGTAGAGCGGGTGGCCGGCGTACGTCACCTGCATGGTGCCGTCCTTGCGCTTGGTGGCCCCGATCTTCGAGGACATCGCGCCTTCACCGGCCGTGGCGCGTTCTTCGTCGTCACCGGCATCCAGGCTTTTTCACATTCGCCGTAACACGATGAGGTCGCGCCCCTGTCCTTGGAGAACTGGTACACGGTGAGCCCTTCGGAGTCGACGAGCACCGTCCCGAGGCCGGAGACTTCGGCACCGGTAAGCGTCATCCCGCCGGCCTTCCGAGGAGCTCGAGGAAGTCTGTGAGCTGCTGCTGCTGCTGCCGTAGCCGCTACCGCCGCCGCAACCGGCGATCGCGAGCGCGCCCAGCGCACCGAACAGCGCAAAGGCGTAGGTCGTCCTGGTCACTTCGAACCTCCTGATCGGAATCGAGCCGGGGCGACCTGTCGAGTTCTCGTTGGCTGGGTCGCTGTGGGCTTCTCGGACTCTTGGGCCGAGATGCAAGGGTTACGGCGCGGGGCTGTGAGAAGTTCATCCTGGCCCTGCCCCGACCGGCTACTCCTCGCGAAGAATCTCCCCCAGCGGGAGCCGGCGAAGCGAGCGCGCCGCGACGAGGGCGGCCAGGCCGGCGCCGAGCACCGCGCCCAGCGCGAGCAGCCCGAGGAAGCCCCAGGGGATGGCGAGGTGGTCGGGGGGCGGGTCGAAGACGTGCTCGAGCATCGCGACCAGCATCTGGGCCAGGAGCCAGCCGAGGACGGCGGCGAGCGCCAGCCCTGCCCCCAGGACGGCCAGGGCCTCGCTGCGGACGAAGGCACCGACGTCGCGCAGCGACGCGCCGAGGGCCGCCATCGTCGCGAACTCGTGGCGGCGCTCGCTGACGAGAAGGTTGACGAACAGCCACATCGCCGCCGCCGCGAGGACGATCGCAAACGCCTGCTCGAGGCGGCTGATCCCGGTCAGATCGACGGTGGTGATCGAGCTCACCGTCTGCACCGCCTGCCGGCGGATGTCCTTGACCGTGACGCCGTAGCCCCTGGTCGCTTCGCCGACCCGGCGGGCAACGGCGGCCGGGTCTTCGGAGGTGGCGGCGAAGACCGTGTTCGGGCCCCCTCCCCCGTCGGCTCCCCGGAGGTAGGCCAGGTTGGCGACCATGAACGAATCTCGCGGTGCCGACGGAAACTCCTGGACGGTGCCGACGACGTGGAAGGGGATGGTGCGGAACCTGCCGCTGGCGTGGTCGAGCACCCGGAGCCGCAGCAGATCCCCTTCGCGCAGCGAGTAGTCGGTGATCGTCTCCTTGGAGACGAGGATCCCGTCGGGGGTGTTTTCGAGTCGGCTCATCATCGTCTTCGCTCCACCGCCGATGAAGTAGGAGTCGCGCAGGGTCGTCGCCCTGCCGATGCTCGCCGGTTCGATCCCGAATGTGTCCTGCAGATCGGGGCCGACGTAGGCGTAGGAATGGTCGACCGACGAGGTCGCCGCGACGCCGGGCACGGCTTCGATCCTCCTCGCCAGGCCGTGCTTCGCCGCGACACCCGGTGGCGCGGTTGCGGTGACGTCGGCGCCGAGGGTCAGTTGGGCGTCGACTCCGGCCTGCTGGTTGTAGGTGGCGGCGAAGACGCCGAGGCTGACGCCGAAGGCGAGCAACAGCCCGACGAAGACCAGGCCGCGGTTGATCGCCGCGCCGCGGCGGGAGGCGCTGGCAAGCAGGAAGGTCCGCCGCGTCGGGCTCGCCCCGCCACCGCGCAAACGCCGCGCTCCCCAGCTGAAGATCGTGCCCCGCAGCCGGACCAAGAACAGCGTCGCGCCGACCCAGAGCAGCGCCGGGGCGAAGAACATGTAGATCGATAGCGAGAGGGTCGGGTTGGAGTCGGGGTTGACGACCGCCGAGAAGCCGGTGCTGGCGGTGAGCCAGAAGATCAGGCCGCTGATCGCCAGCGCCACGAGGTCCAGGTACAGCCGCCGCCACAGCGGCACCTTTTCGCTCCCCGGACCGCCCCGGCCCGCCGCGACGGTTTCCGAGAGGGCTCGCAGCCCCGTTCCGAGTCGCGCCAGGAAGCCGCCGGCGACCGCCAGAACGATGCAGACCGCCAGCACCGCCAGCGCCCGGCTGGGGTTGAGGCCGACCGAGCCTTCGACCAGCGAGGTGACCGCCGCGAACGAGATCCCGGCACCGAGCAGGCCGGCAAGAAGGCCGACCACCGCCGATTCGCCCGCCGCCATCGCAAGCAACTGGCGGCGGCTGGCGCCCCGGGCGCGCAGAAGGGCCAGTTCGCGGCGGTCGCGATCAATCGTGCCCAATGCCGCCAGGTAGGCGAGACCGAGTGCGAGCAGCGCCCCCGGAACGGCGAGCATGATGAAGAGCGCGTCGGCATAGAGCGCGTCCCCGGCCGCCGATTCGAGCGCTTCGGAGAGGTTGTCGACGAATCGAATCCTGCCGGGGAAGCTGCGTTCGATCGAGTTGCGGATCTGCCCGGCACGCTTGAAGGCCGCGCCGGGGGTGCCGGTCAGGCTGCCACGATCGAGCTGGGCCTGGACCTGCCACTGGACGCCGGCAAGCGTCCCGGGCACGGCCGCCGCGGCGGCGTTGGCGGCGCCGAGCGAGGGCAGCCGTGAGCCGAGTGTCCGGGCGAAGGTGGCGGCCGGCATGATCGCGATGTTCGCCGGCGGCTGGGCCGGGACCGGGCCGACCACCGGGTTGAGCGGCTGGAAGGCGACGTCGGCCGCGGTGACGAGCGCGACGCCGCTGACCGTGAAGGCCCGCGGGGGGATGTGCGCGCCGGGGCGGAGCCTGACGGTGTCGCCGACCCCCGCCCGCAGGGTCGCCGCCAGCTGCTGGTCGAGGACGACCTCCCCGGGCAGCAGGCGGCCGCGCAGGAAACGAAAGGTCTGGATGTGTCGCAGGTAATCGTGCGGCACCGCGAGGATCGCCCCTGAGCCGGAGGAGGTCACCCCGGAGCGGCCGCTGTGGACGACCCCGGCGAAGGGTGCCGTCGCCACCGCCGAGGCCTGGGCGACATCGGGTTGTTCGGCGACTCCGGTCGCGAGCTCCGTCGCCTTGCCGTAGCTCGCGACCGGACCCTGGAGGTCGAGCGGGACGCTGTTGGTCGCGGCGGCGGTCATCGTCCGCAGCGAGTGGCCGATGAAGAGGATCATCGCCCCCAGCAGCGACACCGCGAGGGCTAGGACGAGCGCCTGCGTCGCGGTCTGGCCGGCTCGCCGCCGCAGCCGCCCGAGCCCCAGCCTCAGCGCCGCGGTCAAGATCCCTCCGATTCGACGACACGGCCGTCGGCGAGCCGCACCAGGCGCTCGCAGCGGGCGGCGACGCCACGATCGTGGGTGGCGATCGCGAGGCCGAAGCCGAACCGGTCCCGCAGCGCCTCGAGCAGGTCGAGCACCCGCGACGCGGTGTCGGAGTCGAGGTGGCCGGTCGGCTCGTCGCAGAGCAGCAGCTGCGGCGAGGAGGCCAGCGCCCGGGCCAGGGCGACCCGCTGCGCCTCGCCGCCGGATAGCTCGCTCGGCAACGCCTCCGCCTTCGCCTCGAGGCCGACCAGCGCCAGGAGCTCGGCGCTGTCCTGGCGCGGAGGGACCCCGGCGCGCTCGGCCACCCAGGAGGCGAAGGCGACGTTCTCATGGCAGCTGAATGTGGGCAGCAGGTTCGATCCCTGCAGGACGTAGGCGATCCCCCCGGCGCGGGCCCTGCCGCGGGCGGCGGTGTCGAGCGAGGAGAGCGGCTCCCCGCGCCAGAGCACCTCGCCCTCGGTCGGGACGAGCAGCCCTCCGAGCAGGTGCAGGAGCGTCGTCTTGCCCGACCCCGAGGGGCCCTGCAGTGCGACCGATTCCCCCTCGGAGATGCCCAGGTCGACCGCGGCCAGCGCGCGAACCTCTGTCTCGCCGCTGCGGTAGGTCACCGAGACGCCGCGGCAGGCGGAGAGGGCAACCCGCTGCGGGCTCGCCACGCTCATCCCACCACGGCTCCGTCGCGCAGTTCGACAACCCGGTCCGCGGCACCGGCGACGACCCGCGAATGGGTGACGACGACCACGGCGCACCCGTGCGCGGCCGGCAGGCGCCGCAGGGCGCTGAGCACGACTCGCTGGTTGGCCGCGTCGAGCTCGCCGGTCGGCTCGTCGGCCAGCACCAGCGGCGCCTGCCGGGCGAGCGCGGCGGCGATCGCCACCCGCTGCTGCTCGCCGCCGGAGAGCTCCCGGGCACGGTTGGCCCGGCGCTCTCCGAGGCCCAGCTCCTCCAGAGCCTCGACGGCGCGGCGGCGCGGCTCCTCGATCCCGCCGAAGCGGAGCGCGGTGACGACGTTCTCCTCGGCGCTCAGCGTCGGCCACAGGTTGTCCCGCTGAAAGACGATGCCGACCCGCTCTGCGCGGTAGGCGGCGAGCTCGTCCTCGGTGCGGGTGACAAGCGACGTGCCGAGGCTCCGCACGTCCCCGGCGGATGCGCGATCGAGCCCGGCTGCAAGCGCGAGCAGGGTGCTCTTGCCGCAGCCCGACGGGCCGAGGATCGCGATCAGCTGGCCCCTGTCGACTTCGAAATCGACCCCCCGCAGGGCAACGGTCTCGACCGCGCCCGACCGGTAGATCTTGAAAGCGTCGCGCAGCTCGAGGACCGGCCACCGGCGCGCGGCCGGCTCCTGCTCGGGCTCGCGGTAGAGGCTCTCTACTGCCATTTGAAGCTTTCGCTGATCAAACGGTAGGCGTCGACATTGTCCACCCCGACCGGGGTCGCGAGTTCGAGCACGGCGACCTTGCCGCCCCTGCCGTATTCGTAGCGGTCGACAGACAGCGGCAGCTGCTTCCCGGTGACCGGGTCCGGCGCGCTCTGGCGATGCAGGGTCACCTTTTCCCCGGGCTTGCTTCGCGGGGAGCCCTTGCTGACGACTATGTGGATCGCGTTCGCCTTTTCCTCAAAGCTGACGTCGTTGCCCGCGCCGGTGCGGGCCCAGCCCTCGGGGTAGCGGATCGAGTAGCCGGCCGCGGAGTTCTTGAAGACGAGGAAGACCTGGTTGTCGGGGATGTCGCCGGTCGCCGCCGCCTGCGCCTCGCTCGGCGCTTCGCCGCTGATCTGCTCACCGCCGTTTCCGGTTTCGCTCGTCGAGCCCGAGCCCGAGCCGGAGCCGCCGCCGCAGCCGGCGACAAAGAGCCCAATCGAGACCAGTACAGCGAGTCGTGGAATCCAGATTCTCGCCCTCACGAGCGTCCTCCTTTGCCGAGTTTCAGCCTGGGCTTGGAGGTCTAGCGCCGATAGATGAGACCCAAGTGAGAGCCGGCCGCGATCAGGCGGGCTTGCCCACCGGCAGCTCCAGCCAGACGTCGGCGCCGCCGCCCTCGCGGTTCCCGGCCAGCGCATCGCCACCGTGGGCGCGGGCGACGGTCTGGACGATCGCCAGCCCGAGGCCGCTGCCGCCTTCGCGGTTACTCGAGGCGCCCCGGCTGAAGCGCTCGAAGGCACGATCGAGGAACTCGTCGCGGAACCCCCTCCCCCGGTCGAGGACATGGATCTCGACTGTTCCGTCGCGGCCGCCGACCGCGGTCAGCTCGATCGTCCCCGCCCCGTAGCGAAGCGCGTTGTCAACCAAGCTCCCCACCGCCTGGTCAAGGCGCAACCCGTCGGCCTCGATCGCCGGCGAGGAGGCCGCCGAGACGACGATCTCGCGGCCTCCCTCCCCGGCCCGACGGGAAAAGCGGCGGGCGACCGCATCGAGGGTCTCCGCAAGGTCGAGGCGAGCCAGCTTCACGGGGAGCTCGCCGCGCTCGGTCTGGGCGATGATCAACAGATCCTCGGAGAGTTGGGTCAGCCGGTCGGTCTCCTCCCCCGCCGACGCTAGACCCGCGCGCAGCTCCTCCGGCGAGCGCCCGGCGACAAGGGCCAGCTCGAGCTCGGTTCGCAGGATCGCCAACGGCGTGCGCAGCTCATGGCTGGCGTCGGCGACGAAGGCCCGCTCGTGCTCGAGGGCCTCCCCCAGCCGCTCGAGCATCTCGTTCAGCGTCCTCCCGAGTCGCGCAACCTCGTCATGGGTCGGCGGCACCGGCAGCCGCCGGCCGGGCTCCGCCGCCGAGATCTCCGCCGCGCGGCTGCGCATGGCCTCGACCGGGTGCAGCGCCGCGGCGGCAACCCAGTAGGCGGCGAGCGAGGCGAGGATCAGCGCCACCGGGCCCCCGATGAGCAGCAGCTGGAGCAGGTCCGAGAGGGACTCGCCACGGGCTTCGGTCGAGGTGCCGACGACCACGACCCGATCCTTGCCACGGGCGCTGACCGGAACGGCGAGCAGCCGCGACTCGTCGCTGAGGCCGGGCAACGGCCCCCGATTGACGATCAGCGGGCCCTTCAGAGCAGCGCGCAGCTCGTTTGGCTCCAGCAGCACCTGTGTGCCGACCGCCTCCGAGGAGTCGGCGACGGTGCCGTCTTCGTTGAGCACCTCGGCGAAGCTCTCGGTTTTCCCGACCAGGTTCCGATGTCCCTCGCTGAGCCCGGAATCGGCCTCCTTGACGAGCGCCGCCAGATCGGCGGCGCGGGATCGCAGCCCGGCGTTGATCGTGTGGTCGAGCTCGGCGCTGAACCGCAGGTATACGAAGACTCCGGTGGCGCCGAGGACCAGCGCCATCACCGCGGCGAAGATTAGGGTGACGCGAAGGCGAATCGAGAGGCGACTGAGCGGGAGGCGGCTCAGCGGCCCCCGTCCTTTCGCAGTCTGTAGCCGGCGCCGCGAACGGTCTCCAGGGAGATGACCCCGAACGGATGGTCGATTTTGCGCCTCAGGTATCGGATGTAGACCTCGATCACGTTGGAGCGATGTTCGTAGTCGTACTCCCAGGCCTGCTCGAGCAGCTGGATGCGTGTGAGGACATGGCCAGGATTGCGCATGAAGACCTCGAGCAGGGTGAACTCCTTGGCCGAGAGCTCGATCTCGGTCTCCCCGCGCCAGACCTGGCGCGTGGCCGGGTCGAGGCGCAGCTCGCCGACCTCGATGACCGTCGGGCGCTCCGCCTGTCCGCGCCTGACCAGCGCCCGCAGTCGGGCCAGCAGCTCGGCGAAGGAGAAGGGCTTGGTCAGGTAATCGTCGGCGCCGCCGTCGAGCCCGGCGATCCGATCCTCGACCGCACCGCGGGCGGTCAGCATCAGCACCGGCGACCAGACCCCGTCTTCCCGCAGCTGGGCGCAGGTCGCAAAGCCGTCGATCCCGGGCAGGATCACGTCGAGAACGATCGCGTCGTAGCTGGTCGCGGCCGCCATCGGCACCGCCTCCTCGCCGCTGCCGGCGACGTCGACGGCGAGCCCCTGCTCGCTGAGGCCGCGGCGGATGAGCGCCGCCATCTTCACCTCATCCTCGACGACGAGCACGTGCATGTCCACACGATTACGCCCGAAGATGAAGATCAGATGAGAACTGCCCTCCCCCCTATGTCGTCGCCGGCACCGCCACCGTCGGGTAGCCGAGCTCGGAGATCCGGTGGGGCAGGTCGACGTGGAGCCAGTGCGAGATATGGCTCGGTGGGGTCTCGATGATGATCTCGGCATAGAGATTCGCCTGCAGCTCTTCGATCACGTCGTCGTAGGCGTTGGGGCTGTTCGCCGCCCGCCCCGCGACGGGGCCTCCCGCCGAGCCCTGAATCTGCGGCAGCGCCTCGGCGAGCAGCGCCTCGCCGTCGCGAGTGTCCGGGCCGATGCGGTCGAACGGCAGGTGGTCGGGGTTGGGCACGAGGACGAAGAAGCTCGCGGCCCCCTGCGCCGCCCGCTGGCGCACGGCTTCCAGCAGCGGCGCCGTCGCCTCGACCTTGTTGAGGACGACGAGCACCGCCGGGATGCCGTCGGGGGCAAGGCCCATCGACCCCGGCAGGGATCCTGAGCGGATCACATCGCGTTTGGAGATCGCGAGGTAGACGACAAGGGTCAGGATCGTGGCCAGGAAGATGATGCTTGTCACGTTGGTGCCGAGGCCGAGGCCGCCTTCTTCGGTCGGCGAGGCAAGGTAATCGCCGATCGAGGCGCCCAGCGGCCGGGTGAGGATGTAGGCGAGCCAGAAGGAGAGGATCGCGTTCAGCCGCAGGCCGAAGTGGAGGACGGCGACGACGACGATCGCCGCGGCGAAGATCCCGAGCGCCGCCAGGTAGCCGAGTTCGAGCTGCTCGGAGAGGTAGTCGCCGGCGGAGGTGCCGAGGGCGAAGGTGAAGAGGATCGCCAGCCAGTAGAAGCCCTCGCGCCTGGTCGTGTAGATGGTGTGGACCGAGAGCGTGCGCTCGACCGCGTACCAGGTCGCGAATACGCCGATGAGGATCGCCGCGAAGGCGATCGTCGACGTCTGCAGGGTGACGCCGTAGTTTTCGACCAGGTTGTCGCTGACCAGGGTGCCGACGACGCTGATCAGGACCACCGCGAGCCAGTAGATGCCGGGCACATAGCGCCGCGCCCGGAACTGGAAGAAGAGAACGACCAGAAGCAGCGTCCCCATCAGGTAGCTGGTGCCGGAGAGGCCGAGTCCGAGGTTTTCGTTGAGGTTGTCGGCGAACGTCTCCCCGACGGTCGTGCAGAGCACCTTGATCACCCAGAAGTAGACGGTGATCTCGGGCACCTTGTTGAGCATCTGACGCGCCCACCACTTGGTCGAGTGGGCGGGGGACGGGGCTGTTGGGGAAGTCTGGGCGAAGTTCATGGCGCGGCAGTGTCGGGGGGGTCGTTTAAGCCCAGATGAGAGCTCTTGGCGACGAGTGCGGCTCTCATCTCGCTTTAAGGGAGGGGCGCGAGAGTCTGGGGATGCCGGCCCTGCGCGCCTCCGCCACCGACTTCGTCCTCAACCCGATCGTCAACGCCGCGACCGAATTCATCGGCTCGGCCGGTCTCCCCGCCGTCTTCCTGCTGATGGTCCTGGAGTCGGCCTGCATCCCGATCCCGAGCGAGGCGATCATGCTGTTCGCGGGCTTCAGCGTCTCCGAAGGGGAACTGACGCTCATCGGCGTGATCGCCGCCGGGGTGCTCGGCAATCTGGTCGGCTCCTGGATCGCCTACGCGGTCGGCTACTACGGGCGACTAGACCTGCTCGACCGAAATCGGGTGATCCACGTCAACCCCAAGCACCTGAAACGGGCCGATGAGTGGTTCGAGCGCTACGGCAGCGCCACCGTCTTCTTCTCCCGCATGGTGCCCTTCGTCCGCACCTTCATCTCGCTGCCGGCCGGCGTGGCCCGGATGCCGTTCTGGCGCTTCACGCTTCTGACGGTCGCCGGCTGCGTTCCCTGGGTGACGGCGCTCGCCCTGATCGGCCGAAGTGTCGGCAGCAACTGGGAGCACTGGCGCCACAACCTCGGCTACATCGACTACCTCGTGATCGTCGCGATACTCGCCTGGATCGTCTATCTGGTCGTCAAACGGCGGCGGCGCACTCGCGGCGCGGGCAGCGAGGCGCTGGAGGCGGAGTGAACGGGGTGAGCGGCGACCTGCGGCGGGTGGGCCTGCTGACCGCCGCCGGAACCCTGTTCGTCGCCGTCGGCGTCTTCTCGGGCGGCGGCTGGCCATTCGTGCTCGGGGGCCTGATCCTGCTTGCTCTGGCCGCCGCCTCCTACTGAGCAACGGGCAGCGTCACCGTCACCGTCGAGCCCTGGGCCTTGACGCTGCCGCCGTGACGCTCGGCGGTCGCCTTTACGATCGCCAGGCCGATTCCCGAGCCGCTGCGCTCCCGCGCCTCCTCGGCCCGCCAGAAGCGCTCGAATGCGACCTCCTCGGCGCCGGCTGGAAAGCCCGAGCCCTCGTCGCTGACGACGACCTGGACGGTCCCGTCCGCGACCTCCATCGCGACCTCGATCCGACCTCCGGCGGGGCCATGGACCGCAGCGTTCTCGACCAGGTTCTCGAAGAGCCGCGCCAGCGCATCGGGCTCGCCGACGACCGTCGCGCTCCCCTGCACCCGAAGGGCCACGTCCGGATGCTCTGCTCCCAGCGCGGCCAGCGTCTCCTCGAGCCGGACGGCTCGCTCCGGTGCCTCGGCGCCGCTCTCACGCTCGAGCACGAGCAGGTCGTCGATCAGCCGGCGCAGGCGCTGGGCGTCGCTCTGCAGGTCGGCGATCACCTCCGGTCCGGCGCCATGGCGGACGAGGAAATCGACGTTGCCGATCAGCGCCGTCAGCGGCGTCCGCAGCTCGTGGCTCGCGTCGGCGAGGAAGCGGCGTTCGCGCTCTCTCGAATCCTCCAGCGCCCCCAGCATCCGGTTCAAGGTCCGGGCCAGGTCGCCGATCTCCTCCGGACTGGCCGGCTCGGCGAGACGGCGCGAGGCGTCACCGGTGCGCTCGATCGAGGTCGCCGAGGTGGAGAGGTCGCGCAGCGGCCTGGTGCTGCGCCGGGTCAGCAGCGCCGCCGCGAGAGCGCCCGCGAGCACCGCGGCCGCGGCGCAGAGGAAGAGCAGCAGCCCGAGCTGGTGCAGCGTGTCCTCGATGTCTTCGGTACTGGCTGCGACCAGCACAACCCCACCGCCCGCCGGCCCGCCGACGGCGGCGATCGGAGCCGCGTAGACGCGGACCGATTCGCCGTCGAGCTCGGTGTCGGCGTACCCGCTCCGGCCTCGCAGCGCCGCCCCCACCTCGGGCCCGCGCGGCAGCAGCTTGGCCCCGAGGGCAAGTGAGCGGGCGACGATCGCCTGCTTGCGGTCGAGCACCTCGACGCTCAGCTGCCGGCCGGAGATCGGCGATTCGAGCGCTCCGGGCGCGGTGAGGACGGCGGGCGCCGAGACCGCGAGGCGGGCAACTTCGACCGCCCGCTGGCGCAGGCTGCTGTCGAGCGAGGAGTGCAGCTGGCTGCTGACGATCAGCCGCGCCCCGACGCCGAGGATCAACACCGCGAGCAGCACGGCGGCCGTCGCGGCGAGGGTGAGGCGAAGGTTGAGGCTGCGGCGCCTCACGCCTCGAGTATGAAGCCGACCCCCCAGACGGTCCGGATCAGCGAGGGGTCGCCGAGCTTGCGGCGCAGCCGGGCGACATAGCGGTCGACCACGTTCTCGACCGCGGCCCCGGCCCAGATCCGCTCCACCGCCGTCTGCCGGGAGACGACGGTCCGCGGATTGCGCATCAGCATCTCGAGCAGCTCCGCCTCGCGCGCCGTGAGCTCGATCGTCTCTCCGCGGCGCTGCACAGTGTTCGCATCGGTGTCGAGGACGATTCCCGCGCAGCTGACCGAGGTGCTGCGGTCGCTGCCGCGGCGGATCAGCGCATGCAGACGCGCCACGACCTCGGCGACCGCGAACGGCTTCACCACGTAGTCGTCGGCCCCGGCGTCGAGGCCGCGGACGCGGTCTTCGACTGCGTCGCGCGCGGTCAGCATCAGAACCCCGCCGCTCAGCCCCTTCTCGCGCAGGCGCCGGCAGACGTCGATCCCGCTCAGCCCCGGCATCGTCACGTCGAGGACGACGAGGTCCGGCGCCCTTTCCTCTGCCATCGCCAGCGCCCTTCCGCCGTCCGCTGCGGTGCGGACCTCGAACCCCTCGGCGCCGAGGCTGCGCTCGAGCATCCGTCGCACCGGGGCATCGTCCTCGACGATCAGGACCCCGTCGGCCACGGCTCAGTCCCCGGCCACGTCGCGGCGCAGGAACACGAGGCCGGCGGCGGCCAGCGCCGGCACTCCGTAGAGAGCGCAGACCCAGGCGGCGCGGACGATCGGAGCCCAGTCGATCGGCGAGCGCAGAAGCCCCTGCCAGGCGTTGTACTGGGTGCTGAGGAGGTACGGGTGGAGCCCTTCCAGGCCGGGCAGGATCCCGACCAGCTGCACCAGCAGGGAGAACATCAGGGTGCCGACGATCGCCGCGGCGCTGTTGCGGAAGACGGTCGAGAAGAGCAGGCCGATGCAGGCGATTGCGGCAATCGGGATCAGGTAGACGGCGAGGCTGGCGCCGACCAGGACCAACCCTTCGGTGGCCGAGACCCGGGTGCCCGAGAGGCTGACGATCGAGTTGAAGCCGGAGGCGAGGATCCCGGCGGCGAGGGCGACGACACCGGTGACGAGGATCGCGGTGACGGCGTAGGTGAAGGTCGCCAGGGTCTTGCCGGCGAAGACCTGCTGGCGCTCGACCGAGCGGGTGAGGATCGTCTTCAGGGTCTGGTTGCGGTCCTCGGTGGCAATGATGTCGCCGGCGACAAGCGCGGTGATCAGCGGGAACATCCAGATCGAGCCGAAGAGCAGGATCACGAGCGGGATCGCCAGGCCGGTGTCGTGGACGTATTTGCCGAACGCGACGTCGTTGGGACTGTCGCCGCGGATGACCAGGGCGACGACGAAGATGATCGGCACCAGCGCCGCGGCGCCGAGGCCGAGGAAGGTGCGCTTCTGGGAGCGCAGCTTGCGCAGCTCCCAGCGGTAGACGGTCAGGGTGCCGGGATTCACGCCGCGCTCTCCACCGCCGCGGAGGCCGGCTCCGCCGCCCTGGCGGCCTCACCCTCGGTCAGGCGGAAGAAGAGGTCCTCGAGGCTCGCGTGGCGCGGGCTCAGCTCGCGGATCAGGGCACCGGACTCACTCAGCGCCAGCGACAGCGCCCCGACTGCATCCTCGCTCTCGGCGGCGAAGGTGATGCCGCCCTCGACTCCGGCGCGGACTTCGTCGATGCCCGCCTGCGCGGCCGCAACCCGCTCGGCGAGCTCGTCGTCGCTGGTCCGCAGCAGATAGCCGCCGCCCGCCTGGCGGCGGAGCTCGGCGAGCGAGCCCTGATAGGCGACGCCCCCCTTGCGTACGATCGCCACCCGGTTGCAGAGGTCTTCGACCTCCCCGAGCAGGTGACTCGAGAGGAGCACCGTCATCCCCCGGCCGGAGAGATCGCGGATCAGGTCGCGCATGTCGCGCATACCGCCCGGGTCGAGGCCGGTCGCCGGCTCGTCGAGCAGCAGTAGGCGGGGGCGGCGCAGGAGCGCGGCGGCAATGCCGAGGCGTTGGCGCATCCCGTGCGAGTAGGCGCCGACGCGATCCTTGGCGCGGTCGGTGAGGCCGACGATCGCCAGCGCCTCTTCGATCCGACCCGCGGCGCCGTCGCCGTCAAGGGACGCCAGCAGATCGAGGTTGTTGCGGCCGCTGAGGTAGGGGTAGAACGAGGGCGCTTCGACGAACCCGGCGACTCCCTCCAGCGCCCTGACGCTCGCCTGCGGGTCGCGGCCGAAGAGCCGCACCGTGCCGGCGGTCGGGGCGATCAGCCCCAACATCATCCGCAGCGAGGTCGTCTTGCCGGCGCCGTTGGGGCCGAGATAGCCGAAGACGTCGCCGGCCTCGACGGTGAGGTCGACGTCGTCGACGGCCACCAGATCCCCGTAGGTCTTGCAGAGACCGCGGACCTCGACCGGCACCGGCTCGCTCACAGGCTCAGAGCGCCCTCGCCGCGGCCTCGGCCGCCGCCGGCGGCACCGAGCCGGCGACGATGTAGTCGACCCCGCCTCGAGTGAAGCGGAGGACCGTCCCGAGCGCGGTGTCGAGCTCTTCGCCGTTGGCGCCGTTTATCGAGACCTTCGGCAAGCTGAGCCCGCTTTCGTCGCCCGAGCCGATCGGTTCTTCGCCCGGTTCGCTCGCCGACTGGATGACGGCGATGCCGCCAAGGCCCTTGCCGTAGGTCGCCAGAGCGGCGGTCCTGCCGTCGACTTCGATGCTGCGGACTTCGTTCCGAGGCAGACCCGCCAGCGTCGCCGGCGCGGTGAGCGGGAAGTCGAGGCTCTTCTGGACGGCTTCGGCCCCGACCCGCTGGGTCGGCTCCTGGCCGCCGCCGCCTTCGCCCTGCGGATTGAGGTCGACCACCTTCGCGCCCGGTGGCGGCGCTACGTCGAAGACCGAGGAAGGCACCGCTTCGAAGGAGACATCGGTCGCCTCCAGCTGCAGGACGGGGGAGCTGGAGGAGCTCGAGTAGACCGCCGCGCGCAGCGGCGCCCCGTTGCGAGCATCCCAGGCGACCTCGGCCCCGCCCAACAGCCCGCCGTCGTGCTTGGGAGCGACATGGAGGGTGTATGTCGGCTGGCCGGCGACGTCGGAGGGGATCGCCCCGCTCAGCACGGCGTGCTCTTCGGCTTCGGTGATCTTCGTTTCGATTTCACCGAGTCCCGGCACCTCGCTCCCGGTGCCGGCGTCCATGCCGTCCTTGCCTTCTTCGGGCAGGGTGCCCTTGTAGACGGTTTCCGAACCTCCGTCATAGATTTCGAACCTGTGGTCGGAGACGAGCACCTGGGTGTCGCCGCCCGCCATTTCGGACTGCAGCTCGAGGCGCAGCTTGCCCCCTTCTTCCGGCGAAGCCCAGAGCCGCCCGGTGGCGCCGGCGAGCAACGGGTCGGACCCCTGGATGCTGGAGGCATCGACGAGATTGTTGGTGAACTGGATCCGGGCGCTGACGCCGGGCAGGGTCGGGCCGCTCAGCGCGTCCCGGACGGCGCTCGCCAGCGGCTTCGGCGGCGGCTTCGGTCCACCGCCCCCCATCGCCATCGCGGCGGCGGTGACGCCGATCGCAGCGGCAACTGTGACCGCGCAGATCGCGAGTAGGCGGCGGGTGGAGATGCGGCGAAGAGCTGACACGAAAACCTCCTTGGGAAGAAGCGGGACTCCGAGGCTAGGAAGAGACCCTGAAATAACTCTGACACCTCGGCGCGGTCGTCGGGGCGATTGGACACCGACTCTCATCTGCGCTTCATCTGGCGGCGGGACACTTCAGGGGATGGCCTCCTCGCGACGCCAGCGTCGCCACCCGCGGATACCGCTCTGGCGCAGGGCGCGGAGGATCGTCCTGCTCGCCTCGATCGCCTGCCTCCTCGCGGCGGCCTTCTCATACCTGCCGGCGATGGGCCAGAAGCACAACGTCGGCCTCGGGGTCTCGAGCGTGGAGTGGGTGCGCCAGCACGGCGGCAACTCGCTCGTCTCAGAAATCGAGAACTGGTACTACACGCTGAACGCGCCCGAGAAGGGCGGGCCGCCGCTGCGCTCCCTGCCGCGGGTGGGGCTGGCGTCGGCGGGGAGGAGCGGCAGCGGCCGAGCCTCAGACCGGCCGCCGAACGTGAAGCCGCTGATCCGCCCGGCGCTCTCCGGCGAGGGCGTTTGGAAGAAGGCGGCCGCCGGCGCCGGTCCGCGCCCGCCGGTCCTCCTGACGACCTTTCGGAGCGACCCCGAATACCCCAAGTTCGTCGCCGGCGTCGCCTGGATCGACGCCAGCCGCACCCGGCTCTCCTATGCGCCCGGCCTCGCCGAGCCGCCGCCGCCGCTATCCCACCGCGGACCGGCGGAGGTGCCCGAAGCCAAGCGAGGGCGCGTCGTCGCGACCTTCAACGGCGGCTTCCCGCTGGAAACCTCGAACGCAGGCCTGATCTATCGCGGCACGGTCGTGGAAGCGATGGTCAACGGGATCGCCACCGTCGTCGAGTACCGAGACGGGCGGGTCGACATCGTCCGCTGGTCCCAGGGGCCGAGGGCGCCGGCCAACGTCTGGTTCGCGAAGCAGAACCTGCCGCCGATCATCGACGAAGGCCGGCTCAACCCGAACCTGAGCGACGGGCCGGACTGGGGCGAAACCGTCAACAACGCGGTCCGCGTGTGGCGCTCGGGGCTCGGAATCGACGACCACGGCAACCTGCTCTACGCGGCTGCGGACAACCAGACCGTCGAATCGCTGGCGAAGATCCTGCGGCGCGCCGGCGCCGTCCGCGCGCTCGAGCTCGACATCAACGAAGACTGGACGAGCTTCATCAGCTATCGCCACCCGGGCGCCGGCGAACCGAGCAACCTGCTGCCGGAAATGATCAGGCCCCCCGAACGCTATTTGATCCCCGACGAACGGGACTTTTTCGCCGTCTACCTGCGGTCCGGCCAATCGTGGTGAATCTTCCGCAGGACATCACTCCAGGGCAGGCGGCGCGGCGGGCGTTGCTCGCGGACCTGGTGATCGCGATGCTGGTGGCGTTGCTCGCCATCACCCTCGCGGCGGGAATCGGAGTGGTCGGCTTCATCGCCCTCCTGATCCTCCTCGTCGTAGTCGCCTGGATCGCGGTCGAAGCCATGGTCAGGGCGTTGCTTCGTCGTCGGACCCGGCGCCTGCGCGCAAGCACGCTCAGCGCATTTCCATCTGAGCGCCGCTGACCGAGCCGAGAAATTTGCCCGTATTCGGCACACGATTCGGCCTTCGGTGGAGCCTCGGTCTTACGACCCGCTGCCTTCGGCGGCGAGGGTCTGCAGGTCCTCGCCGACCCAACTCGGCAGGAACGGATAGACCATCCCCGCTCGCTCGAATCCACGGGAGTCGATCAGGTAGAGCGCATCGGAGTGTTCGATGTCGCTCGCCGTCCGGCGCACCTCGATCCTGAACTTGCGCCAGACCGGTTCGAGGCGTTCCTTCGAGCCCAACAACCAACGCCAATCAAAGGACGCGAGGCCGAAGCGCTGGATAGCACGGCGCGCCGAGGCAGGCGTGTCTTCCCATGGGTTGACGCTGACTACGACGATCATGGGAAGCTGGGCAGCCGGAACCGTTCGCAAGCCCGCGGAGAGCGCCCGTCCCTCGAGCGGGCACTCCTGCCGGCAGTGTGAGTCCATGAACATCAGCACCACCGGCCGGCCTCGAGACGATGTGAGCGAGAAAACCCCTCCCGATTGGTCAGGTAGCGAGAAATCGGGTGCCCGCCTCGCGCCCGCGGGCCAGATCGCCTGACCGTTGAGGCGGGCGTCGGCGCTCCTATGCTCGCTGCTCCCGCCGCTGGCCCGATGCAGGCCGATTCCGAACGCCACGCCAATGAGTGCCGCGATTGCCACGGCGCTCAGGGCGAAGCGGCGACTGACCCCTCGGCGCTTCGTCTCCTCGCCGCCGGCTTCGGTCGATCTCCTCACGGGTGCCGTCTGGCGGCCACCCAGTACCAACTCAGCACGGCAATCACCACGAGCAGCGGAAACACAGTGGAGAACACGCCGGAAAAGCTCGTCCAGCCGGCGGTGGCGAACAGCTGCTGACTCAATTGCATCTCATCCAACTCCAGTCGGCAGGGGCTTTATGGACCTGCCTTCGCCGCGAGCACCGCGCGGCTCCAGCATACGGTAGGCGATCAGCACGATCGCGATCGTGTAGGCGAGGGATCCGGGCACCCACATGACCCCCGCCGCCAGCTGCTGGTCGGTCAGCGCCGAAAGGTGCCACGGGCGACTTGCGACGTCGGTGTATGCGCCATAGAGCGGCGAGGTCGCGATCGCCAGAGCGATCGCGAGAATCCAACCGACCAGGAGGGTCGAGGCGAGGTAGGCCAGCTTCCCCGGCTCGCTGAGCGGCGATCGCCAGGGAGGAGAGTCGATCACCCTGGTCCAGAAGAGGAGCGCCGTTGCAAAGAATGTGAGGTGCTGGAGGGCGTGGATCGGTTCCGATTCCAGCCCGGCGTCGTAGAGGACGGGCATGTGCCAGGCCAAGAACGTGACGTTGAAGAGAAGCCACGAGGGCAGCGGCCTCACGAGGAGCCGGAGCGCCCCGCGCAGAGGTGCCCACGCACGCCCCTGTACCAGATCCTGAGCGAGAGGCCGGCGCAGCTCCAGCGGCAGGCCGTGCCACATCCGATTCCAGGGACGTGCAAGGGCAAGCAGCGGCGGCGCAACGGTGATCAGGAGGAGGTGCTGGCCCATATGGGCCGAGAAGGCGCGATCGGCAAGGCCGTCGAGCGGCGAGTCGACAGCGACCAGGATCGCCAACAGGCCGCCGAGGAACGCGGCGGTTCGCCACCGATTCCCCGGCCGGGCTGAGCTCCCGCGTCCCCCGAGCCAGTAGAGAAGCGCCGCGCACAGCACCCACGCCAGGGCAGGCCCGCCGGTCCAGTCCAGGGGCGTGATCGCCGCGCCCGCCACGGCTATACCAGGTAGAGGACTATCCAGGCCAGCACCGAGATCGCCGCCAACAGCACCCAGTAGTAGGCGCCGGGCGTTATGTCCGGTGGGGGCTCTGTGGTCTCGGACTCGCGAAATCGCAGGCCGGAGGCGAAGATCGTCTCGATGCGGTAGAGCGCGATCAGCGCAACGACCGTGAAGAGAGCCGTCCAGCCGTAAAAGACGCTGGCGTAGCCCCCATCTTCCGGACCGAAGCCCAGGTGGGCGTACTCGAACGCCTGGATTACGCAACCGGCAAGCCCGAGCAGCAGGGAAATGCCGGAGATGATGGTCCAACGGCGGCCGGACCGCGCCGCGAGCGCGACGTAGGCGAAGAGTGCCGCGCTGAGCACAAAGGCGGCCGCGATCGCCACTCCATATCCGTCGGGGGGATTCACACCTTCGGGACGCCAGAGGCCGTTGTTGTCGAGCGAGCGAAGGTAGAAGTAGGCGAAGACGAAGCCGAAGAAGAGAGTGATGGTGGCGCCGGCGGCAAGGCCGAAGCCGACCCGGTCGATGCGGTCGGCCAGCTCAGGCGGCTCCACATAGGCCTCGGTCTGGTGTCGAAGCGACTCCTGCATTGCTATCCGGCTCCGGCCGGCGCCTCCCTGGGAACCGTCGGCGCGGGTGGCACGCCGTATTCATATGGGTCGGAGTCGATCACCGGCGGCCGGTCGAAGTTGTGCACCGGAACCGGGCTGGGCGTCTGCCACTCCAGCGACTTCGAGCCCCACGGATTGGCTGGGGCCCGCTCGCGAACGAATGCCAGCGAATAGACGACGTTGAAGAGGAAGACGAGCATCGAGGCCCCGAGCACGAAGGCCGAGATCGAGACCCAATCGTTGAGTGCCTGCAGATGCGACGGATAGGTGACCACCCGTCGCGGCATTCCCATCAGCCCGAGGGCGAAAAGGGGAAAGAAGGTGGAGTTGAAGGCGATGAACATCGCCCAAAAATGGATCTTGCCAAGCGTTTCGTTGAGCATGACTCCGAACATCTTCGGCACCCAGTAGTAGATCGCCGCGAAGAATGTGAAGACCAGACCGCCCATGATCGTGTAGTGGAAATGGGCCATGACGAAGAAGCTTCCGTGCGTGGAAACGTCGCTCGGCACGTCGGAGAGGAAGACACCCGATACACCACCGATGAAGAAATTGAAGAACCACGCAAGGCAGAACAGCATCGGCACCGTGTATCGGATGCGCGCCCGCCAGAGGGTCGCCATGCCGCAGAGGAAGACCAGCCCGGTCGGGATCGAGATCAACTCGGTGGAGAACATGTAGAACGGCCGCAGCGAGGAGTTGAGGCCGCTGACGAACAGATGGTGCTGCCAGACGAAGAAGCTGAGCAGCATGACTCCGAGCAGGCCGGCGACGGCGAGCCTGTAGCCCCATAGCGGCTTGCGGGCGAAGACCGGCAGGATCTCGAGCAGGATTCCCATGCCCGGCAGGGCGAGGACGTACACCTCGGGGTGGCCGAAGAACCAGAAGAGATTCTGAAACAGGTAGGGGCTGCCGCCGGCGCTGGAGAGGAAGAAGGAGGTCTGCAGCCCCCGATCGAGGGCGACCATCAGCAGAGTGGCGATCAGGACGGGAGCGGCGAGCACCATCAGGATCGAGGTGCTGAGGGCGCCCCAGCAGAAGATCGGCAGGCGGCGCCAGGTCAGCCCGGGCGCGCGCATGGTCACGATCGTGGTGATCAGGTTGAGCCCGAGCAGCATCATCGAGATACCGACCAGAGCGAAGAAGAAGATGTAGGAGTCGTAGCCGTAGTTGGCCTGGACGTTGAGCGGCCCATACCCCGTCCACCCCGTCGGGAAGCCGCCGAAGAAGATCGTCGAGAACAGGATCACTCCGGCCGCCATCAGCAACCAGAAGGTGAGCGACTCGACCCTGGGGAAGGCCATCCGCCGCGAGCCGATCATCAGCGGCACGAAGTAGTTCCCGAACGGGCCGAGGATGCCCGAGGTCATCATCCCCATCATCATCGTGCCGTGGAGGCCCACCAACGTCAGGTAGTTGCCTGCGTTGAAGATCTGCGGCGAGGGACGCAGCAGCTCGGCCCGGATCAGCATCGCGTTGAGGCCGGCGATGAAGAAGAACAGGCCGATTCCGAACAGGTACTGAATCCCGACGACCTTGTGGTCGGTGCAGAGCCCGAAGTAGCGGCCGACCCCGCCCTCCTCGTTTTCGAAGACGGTGCGCTCGCGGCCCAGCATCCTGCCCAGCGGGTAGCGCGCGTAGCCGAGGCCGATGAGGAAGCCGATCACCGCGAACAGGTAGCCGAACATCAGCGCGATGTCGTTCTGATTCGTGTCGGCGAAGTATTCAAGGCTTTCGGCATGAATCTGGTGACCGAGCCACCAACCGAAGTAGAAGCCGACGACCAGGAGGACGACGCCCGATAGGAGGTTGAAGCCGATCAGGCGCCGCCAGAGCGGCGCAGGCGTCGCGGTTTCGCTCATCCGCCCCTTCTTTCAGGTTCGGGGAAGTAGTGTTTCTCGTACGGAGGCAGCACCTTGGCCGCCGGCGCGAAGACGCGCTGCTGGTTGTGGATCCAGCGTTCGAAGGCGGCTTCGCTCACTATCTGCCCGGTGTCGAACATGTAGCCGTGCCAGAGGCCACAGAGCTCGCTGCACTTGACTTCGAAAGTGCGTTCCTCTTCCGGCTTGACGTAGGCGACGTTGTCGACGCCGGGGTTGGCGTCGGCCTTGATACCCAGCCTCGGCGCCCAGAAGGAATGGATCACGTCGAGGGAGGTGACGTGCAGCGCAATCTGTCGATCCACCGGCAGCTCGAGGTGGGCGGTCTCGATCCCGCCGTAGGTCGGATAGCGGTAGGTGAACTGCCATTGCTGGGCGAGCACCTGCACCGGCAGCACCTCACCCGAGGGCTTGAAGGCGGGATCCGGTCCCTGGCCGCCACCCGAACCGGCGTCGGCGAGCTCGACCGTGCCGAAGGCGGCAAGGAAGACGACGATGATCGAGGTGACCGCAAGCCACCAGAACTGGACGCGGCTGTCGTCCTGGATCGCGACCCCTTCCTGCTGTCCCTCCTCACGACGGCGAAAGACGAACAGGCTGTAGGCGAAATAGACCACGATCGTCGCCGCGATCGGGGTGACGATGCCGAACAGCACCGTGTTGTCGAAGACCTGCCCCGAGGCTGCGTCGGTGGCCTTGCCGGGCGGCAGCGTCGGCGCGATCACGACGACGACGATCGGCGTGGCGATCGCGCTGAGGATGACCGCGGCGATCACGATCCGGCGGAAATGGTTCGGCTCGTTCACCCTGGAGCCTCTTCTCACACCACCTGGAGGAATCCGTCCATATAGCCGATCGTCTGCATCGGCCCGCCGAAGCCGTAGAGGAAGCCGGCGGCACAGGGGACGAAGCACTGCCAGCGGTAGTGCCCCGGCTTGCCGGTGCGGAACATGAAGGTGATCGTCTTATGGGTCTGGTCGAGCGAGCATGGGCCTTCTTCGCACTGGTTGGGTTCTTCTTCCGCCACGCCGAGGAGCGGGACGATCAGACCCATCTGCGGGACCGCAAAGGTGTGCGACGCCGATTCGGGGTCGATCGAGGCCATCAGCTTGCCATTCACCCGCATCTTGTCGCCGACCGTCCCGTGAACCTGGGAGAGGAACGGGTTGCGGAGCCCGCTTTCGCCGTCGAACTGATAGACGGTTACGCGGACCAGCGAGTGTGCGGGGACCTTGAAGATCGTGCTGTGGACCCATTCCCCCTGGGGGTTCTTGATCAAGTAGGAGACCCAGCTCTTGTTGCCGCCCTGCGGCCCGACCGCAGCCTCGGTTTTCAGGGTCAGCTGGGCCGTCGGCCCGGTCGTGGTGGCTTCGACCGTCGGCGGGGACTCGAGGAGCTTGGCGACGTAGAGGGCGATCAGCGCAGCAACCACGGCAACTGCAATCACCGTGACCACAAATCTGAACGTCAACGAAGCCAGCATCCGCCCTCTCCGCTCGTTGCCCCCCAACTGGGGAAGTTGTGATGAGCGCAACCTACTTCGGCTACCCTCGAGATGCAAGGTTATTCCGGCTGTCTTGAAAAAAAGTCGTGAGCCGCCGTCATCTCAGCTACGCGATCGTCGCCATCGCCGTGGTCGCGGCCATCGGGGGGGATGCGCGCGCGCTGCTCGCCGGCGACGGCCCCGTCGCCCATGGCAAGTCGGCACCGCCGCTTCCGGCCACGGTTCTCGTGCCCCCGAGGGTGACGATTGATTCGCTGCGGGGCCGACCGGCAGCCATCGATTTCTGGGCCAGCTGGTGCCGACCCTGCCGCCAGGAGGCCCCAGGGCTCGCGCAACTCTTCCGGGACCTGCGGGGACGCGCGTCCCTGGTCGGCGTGGACTGGAAAGACAAGCCGCACGCGGCCCGCGCGTTCATCAACGAGTACGGGTGGACCTTCCCGATCCTCCGGGCATCGGGCAGGACGCTCGCGGGGAGCTATGGGGTCGTCGGCCTTCCCGCCACCATCATCCTCAACCGCGCAGGGCGAATCGCAGAGGTGCTCCGGGGACCCCAGACTGCGAATGAAGTCAAACGGGCTTTGGGCCTTCATTCGGACAAACCCCGGTCGACCGTTGTCGGAGTCGACCGATGAGGTGGCGGATCGGCCTGGTGATCACCACAGTTGCCATCGCGTTCGCGGGGCAGTCGTTGGCCACGATCCTCGTAGTGCCTCACGACGCCCGAAGCCCTTCCCGCCTCCGGGTGCGGCCCAGAGCCGACGGGTTCCGAGCCCGAACCCGGAATGGAAAGAGCGGTTCACGCTCCTTTCCAACCCAAATTCTACGCCACGCAGGGGGCTTGTAACAAGCCCCCGCTCGCCTGTATAAACGCCGGCCGCAAACGCCTACCCACAGGGGAGGAGTGGTGAATATGAGCGTGAACGAGCACGAGGTGGTGATCGCCGGAGGAGGACCGGCGGGGATGATGCTGGCGGCCGAGTTGGCGCTGGCGGAGGTCGACGTCGCGATCGTCGAGCGACGCCCGGACCATGTCCTTGTCGGGTCACGGGCGGGTGGATTCCACTCGCGCACGATCGAGGTGCTGGATCAGCGCGGGGTCGCCGATCGGTTCCTGGCGGAGGGTCAGGTGGCCCAGGCCGCGATGCTGGCTACGAGCGTGCTGGACATGAGCGACTTTCCCACCCGTCACCCATACTCGCTCGGGATCTGGCAGAACCAGATCGAGCGGATCATGGCCGCCTGGATCGCCGAGCTGCCGGTTCGGATCTACTTCGAATGCGAGGTGACGGGGTTAGCGCAGGACGACTCCGGCGTCGACGTCGAGGTGTCCGGTGGCGAGCCGCAGCGTGCCGGCTATCTGGTCGGGTGCGACGGGGGTCGGAGCGTGGTTCGCAAAGCGGCCGGGATCGAGTTCCCGGGTTGGGAAGCGACGAAGAGCAACCTGATCGCCGAGGTCGAAGTGACCGAGGAGCCGCCGAAGGGCACCCGCCACGACGCAAAGGGGATCCATGGGCTCCAGAGGTTGGAGGACGGGCGGACGGTTCGGGTCATCGTCACCGAGCAGCAGCTCGGGCCCAGCGACGAACCCACCCTGCGTGATCTGAGCGAGGCGCTGATCGCGGTATTCGGCACCGACTTCGGGGTCCACAGTCCGACCTGGATCTCCAGATTCACCGACATGACCCGTCAGGCGGCGGACTATCGGGCCGGGCGGGTCCTGCTGGCCGGCGACTCGGCGCATGTGCACTACCCGGCTGGCGGTCAGGGCCTCAGCCTCGGTGTGCAGGATGCGGTGAATCTGGGGTGGAAGCTGGCTCAGGTGGTCAGGGGAACCTCCTCGGAGGGGCTCCTGGACACCTATCAGGACGAGCGCCACCCGGTCGCCGCCCGAGCGCTCCAGCACACGATGACTCAGGGCGCGCTCCAGCGCCGGGGCGAGCGCATGAAGCCTCTGGTGGAACTCGTGTCGGAGCTGGCGACGATGGACGAGCCGCGCAAGTGGCTCGCCGGAATCATCTCCGGGCTGGACATCCACTACGACCTCGGCGAGGGCCACCCCCTGCTCGGGCGCCGCATGCCCGACCTCGACCTGATGACGGCGGACGGCCCGCTGCGCGTATTCGAGCTGCTGCACGACGCCAGGCCGGTCCTGCTCAACCTCGCTGAGCCGGAAGTCCTCGACATCGGTCCGTGGGCCGAACGGGTCCCGCTGATCGACGCGACCTATGAGGGCGAGTGGGAGCTCCCGGTAATCGGCGCCGTCCCCGCGCCCGCTGCCGTGTTGATCCGGCCCGATGGATATGTCGCATGGGTCGGAGAAGGCACGGACGTGGGGCTCGCCGATGCCCTCACGACCTGGTTCGGACGGCCGATTGCGGCGTAGCTCACCAAATAGCCGAGGCTGCTCTGACCCCCGCTCGCCGGAGGTCCGTCAAGCGTGAGGTGAACCGGGAGACCCGTCGTCAGGTTGTGATGGCGCCGAGCTGTTGCATAAGGGCGAGGCCGTCGAACTGCGTCCAGATGTCGGTCACGCGACCGTCCCGAAGGCGGTAGAAGTTCATGCCCTCGACCCTGATCTTCTGGCCGGAGGCGGGAATGCCCATGAACTCCTGCTGCTGAGAGCCGGTCACGACCCAGCGGGTGGCGACCGTGTCGCCGCCGGCGACGATCTCCTGCAGGTCCTCCTCCAGGTCGGGGAAGACCGCCTTGAAGCCGGCGACCTTCTGCTTGAAGCCGGCCAGCGTCGACTCCGCGTCGGGCGCCGGATTGTGATCGACCAGGCCCGGGTCGCAGAGCTCGTCGATCGTCGCCTGGTCGGCGGCGCGAAACGCGTGCTCGAAGCGGGTGATGATCTCGATGTTGTCCGACAAGGCCAGGCGCTCTGTTTGCTCGAAGGCGCCGGGATCCTACTCTGCTAGCCGATCTCTTCCGCCAGCTCGACGATGATCCCCTCCGGGCCGCGGACGTAGCAGAGCCGATAGCTGTCCTCGTAGCGCTCCAGCTCGCCGACCGGCTCGGCGCCACGGGCCCGCAGGCGGGCAACGACGGCGTCGATGTCCTCGACCGTGAAGGTGATGTGGCGGATACCCGGCGCGTTCACCGCCTGTGGGCGGGCGGCGCCCTGACTCGACGGCGAGTGGAACTTCGCCAGCTCGAGTCGTCCGTTGCCGTCCGGAGTCTGCATCATCGCGATGTCCACCCGTACCCCCTCGAGCCCGACGACACGGTCCACCCAGCGACCCTCGACCGGCGTCTGGCCATGCAGCTCGAGTCCGAGCTCGACGAAGAACTCGGTGGCGGCCGCGAGGTCGTCGACGACGATTCCGACGTGATCCATCCGCTGGACGGTCATCTGCCAATCGTAGGGACCCGAATTCGCGCCGCGATGCCAGGGGCCCTGTCACGTTGGCAGCGTCCCGTTCGTCTAGGGGGAAGGACGAAGTGCGGACCGATGATGAAAGGAGGCGCAATGGCGTCGACATCAGAACAAGTGCACGACATCCAAATCGACGAACTTCGTGCACGGCTCGAGGGCGAGCTGATCACCCCGGGCGATCCCGACTATGACCATGGGCGACGAGTCTTCTTCAAGGGCTTCGACAGGCGACCGCTTGCCGTGGCGCGGGTCACCGGCGCCGAGGACGTTGCATCCGTAGTCAACGCCGCGCGTGAGGGTGGCCTCGAGCTCGCCGTCCGAAGCGGCGGCCACAGCTGGGGCGGATACGGGACGATCGACGGCGGCATTGTCGTCGACCTCTCTCGGATGGACGCCGTGGAGATGGACGCGGACGGCAGAACGGCCTGGGTCGAGACTGGCGCGACGGCGAGCAAGTACACGCTCGCCACCGGCGAAAAGGGACGCGCCACCGGACTCGGTGACACCGGCTCGGTCGGCATCGGCGGGATCACGCTGGCGGGCGGGATCGGGTTCCTGGCACGAAAGACCGGGTTGACGATCGACAACCTGCTCGCAGCGGAGGTGGTGACCGCCGACGGCGAAGTCGTTCGGACGAGCGAGAACTCGGAGCCGGACCTCTTCTGGGCGATCCGCGGCGGCGAGGGAAACTTCGGTGTCGCCACCCGCTTTCAGCTGCGCTTGGCCGAGATCTCGGAGATCGTCGGCGGCATGCTGATCCTGCCCGCCTCAGCGCAGGTGATCACGGGCTTCCTCGATGCCGCCCAGGCGGCCCCCGCGGAGCTCTCGACGATCGCGAACGTGACGCTTGCCCCGCCGGTGCCGTTCCTCCCCGAGGAAGCGCACGGCAAGCCGGTGGTGATAGGCCTGTTCGCCTACGTCGGCCCGGCCGACCAGGCCGCGGAGGTCATCGCCCCCTTCCGAGCGCTCGCCCAGCCTCTCGCCGACATGGTGCGGCCGATGCGCTATCCCGATCTCTATGAGGGCCCCGTTCAGGAGGCCCGGTTCGGGGCCGCCACCAACTTCTTCGCCGACTCGCTCGAGCTGGCGGCCGCCGAGGAGATCCTCGAACTGCTGCCCAGGTCGACGGCACCGATGAGGGCCGTCCAGCTGCGAGTTCTCGGGGGGGCGCTGGCGCAGGTCCCGAACGACGCCACCGCGTTCGCGCATCGCGACAGCGGGCTGTTCGTGAATGTCGCGGCGATGTACACCGGCGCTGACGAAAGGGAGACCCATAGAGCCTGGGTTCACGGATTGGCCAACTCGCTGGACAAGGACGAAAGAGGCAGCTATGTCGGCTTTCTGGGCGAGGAGGACGGGGCGACGATTCGCGCCGCCTACCCGGGCGCGACCTGGGACCGGCTCCGCGAGCTGAAGCGCCGCTACGACCCGGACAACCTCTTCCACCTGAACCACAACATCCCGGCAGCGGAGGGATGAGGCCAGAGGCCACACGCGAGACCCAGGCCTGGCCCTCAGCGGTCGTGGACGATCAGTATCGAGCGCTTGCTGTGCTGGGCGACGGCAGCGGCGACGCTGCCCAGGACGACGTGCTTGAGGCCGGAGAGCCCGCGTGACCCGATCACGATGAGATCGGCGTTCCGCTCATCGCCAAGCTCGACGATCTGATTCCATGCCGGGGTCCCGTCGACGACGAGTGGCTCGGCCTCGAAGCCGGCATCGCCGGCCAGCCGGCAGCCCTCCTCGGCGATCTTCTGCGCCCCCTCCCGAGCACTGGCGAGCAGTTCTTCCATGGTCTCGGTCTCGACCGGAACCCCCGCAGCCCCGAAGAAGGGGATCTTCTCGAGCGGCTCGTACACCGTGAGGACAAGCGCGCTGCGCCCGTCTTCCAACTGCTCGCCGGCCACGGCAACGGCGGCCTTCGCGAAATCCGAGCCGTCATAGGCGATCAGGATGGGTGGTTTGCCCTCGGGAGCCAAGAGGAGGAAATCTATAGGGGGCCCCGTTTCGTCTCTCGCTACCACCAGCGGATAGTCGAAGTGATGCGCGTTGACTAGACGAAGTCGCGATCCCTTCCTTCAGGCGCCTTCCTTAGGCCCTTGAGAAGATGGGTGAGTACGATCGCCCTGATGGCCACCGTGCAAGGCGTACAGGGACCGATCGAGGCCGAGCAGCTCGGGCTGACGCTGATCCACGAGCACTTTTTCTCCTCCGACGAGGCTGTGACGGCACAGTGGCCGCACGTGCGCGACCGCCGGACCGAGCACCGCCTAGCGGTCGAATCGGCGGAGTCGGTGAAGCGGCACGGAGTGAAGACCGTGGTCGAGCCGACCGCCATGCTGCTGGGTCGCGACATACGGGCCTCGATCCAGCTCGCGGCTGAGACAGGCCTTCAGATCGTCGCCTGCACCGGTATCTACACCTACGACCACCTGCCCCAATTCCTGCTCAACCGCGACGAGGACTTCATCGCCGGGCTCTTCATACATGACATCGAGCAGGGGATCCAGGGGACCGAGGCCAGGGCTGCCTTCGTCAAGTGCGCCGCCGACGCGGCCGGTGTCAACGAGCGGGTCGAGAAGGTCCACCGCGCAGCCGCCCGGGCCAGCCTACGGACCGGGGTGCCGATCATGGCGCACTCCCGCCCTGCTTCCAGCACCGGCCCGCAACAAGTCGAGATCCTGCTAGAGGAGGGCGTCCCGCCGGAGAAGATTCAGATCGCCCATACCGGCGACACCGACGACCTCGACTACATCGAGCGTCTCCTGGAGCAGGGCGTCTACATCGGGATGGACCGCTACGGGCTGGACATATTCCTGCCCACCGAGCAGCGGAACACCATGATCCACCGTTTTGGGCAGGGTTCAGGCCGAACGGGGGGGTCTGGGGCCGCGACGCAAATTCTGCAAGCGACATGGTGGGTCGCTCACCGCGACAATCATCGCAGCCCCTGTGCGGTTCGATCCCTGAGCCGACAGTCCGTCCATCCCGAAATCGTGATGCTCAACGGGGCAAAGAGACGCGGGGACGTGGGCCGGCTCCAGCAGCCGAGGACGGCAGGATGCTCACTCTGTTGGCTGGGCCGAGGCGCACATGGTCCCCGTCCGGGTTAGAGAGCCGGCAGGCTGAAATCGTCGAAATACCAGAGCGCGCTCGTGTACCAGAGGATCGCGACCACGACGACCAGCGTGCCGCCGGCCAGCGGCAGTGCCCAGCCGGGAAACCGCCGAGAGCGGACGATCAGGAGCTTGGCGGCGATCGCGCCGTAAACGAAGCAGCCGGCCAGCGAGTGCACGGCCACACGCCTGTCGATGTGGGTCTGCACCCCGTACGCCAGGATGCAGGTCTCCCACCACCCGCGGATAGTCGAGCGAAGTCATCTCGCCGATTGACGCGGTCAGGTTGCAAAGCGCCGCTTTTCGCCCGCTCCGCCCGGCAGTCGTAGATTGTCCACCGAACCACGGTCGTCTGTTAGCGTCGTTGCGCGTAGCTCCACGCCTGCTGATGGTCACGGGACGCAAAAGGGAATTTGAAGCGTGAACGGGCCAAACCTTGCACTCGCCCGCGTCCGTTCCGACCACCCGACGATCCATATTCCGGCACCGCGGGTGGCAATGGCTGTCGCGACGATCTCAATCCTGGCCCTGGTCTCGGCGCCCGGCGCGGCTGCTGCGACTCGATACGCGTCGCCGGGTGGCGGCGCGACCGGCGCCGAGCCCTGCCTGTCGTCCGATCCCTGCAGCCTGTCCAACGCGATTGAGGGTCATGCCCCCGCGGATGTGAACAATGGGGATAGGGTGGTGGTTCTCGGCGGCATGGGCGCCTTCAATCCCGCGGGGCAGATCAATATCTCGAAGCAGATCGACATTGGGGGTGCAGCGGGCGGGCCCGTGCCGGTGATCAACGGGGCCGGGGCCAACGGGCTCAACGGCCAGATCGGCGGTATCAGCCTCCACGACCTGCGCGTCGACCAAGCCACCGGTAATGCCGCCTTCTCGCTCGAGAACGGCAGTGCCGAGCGGGTCTTTGCGACCTTCGGGGGCGGGACCACGGGCGGTGCCTGCGAAGTGGCCGAGTCGACGGTGGTGCGCGACAGCGTCTGCTGGGCGACCGGGAGCCAGGGCGCGGGGGTCGTCAACGGCGGTGGGGTTGTGGCGGCGAAGCTTCGCAACGTGACGGCAGTGGGCAGCGGCACGGGCGGTCGTGGAATTCGTTTCGACAGCACAAGCTCCGCCGCGGTGGAGGGGGTCAACGTGATCGCCCACGGCACGGCTTCCGACGTGTTGGCGAAGACCGATAACACCGTGGGTCCGATCGCCAGCGTCACGCTCACCGCCTCCGATTTCGCCAGCGCGCCTGTCTCCGGAATGGGCTCGAGCGCGACCCCTCCTGGCACCAACGGCAACATCACCGCGCCGCCGCTGTTCGCCGACGCCTCGGCGGGCGACTTCCACGAGCTCGTCAGCTCGCCGACGATCGACGCCGGCCTCGCCGCCGCCGACATCGGTGCCCTTGACTTGGGCAGCAACCCGCGCGCCATCAGCGCGATCCCTACCTGCGCCGGGCCCCAGCCGGGAACGCCCGACATTGGCGCGTTTGAGTACGTCCCGTCCCCGCTGACAACCTCGTTCTGCTCCAGCCCCAGCAACGCTTTCAGCTATAGCCTCAAGGGCAAGAAGCTGATTGTCAGCGTCCGAGCCGCGGGCACGGTCGCGGTGAGCGGCCCAGCCTCGCATCTCGGGGGCTCCACCGCGAAGAGGAAGCGCACGCTCCTGCTGAAACCCTCGAGCGCCAGCGGCGGGCCCGGGGTGATTGTGGTCCCGCTGAGGCTCAGCAAGCTCGCCAGGGCGATACTCCGCAAGAAGCACAAGGTGAGGGTGAGGGCGACGATCACGTTCACCCCCATTGGGGCGCTCGCCAACACCCGGACGGCTAAGCTCAAGATCCGAACGAAACACAGGAGTAGCTAACGCAGGGAATGGTGGCGGCGGGTGGCCTCACATCGGATCGCTGCCCCCCTTGCGCGATGACCGGCTGTCGGAGACGCGGCCTCGTTTCATACAGCAGCCGCAGCAGCCAGGTTGGCGAGCTCTTCGCCGCGGCGCTGGCCTAAGAATTGCTGCCGATGCCCAGTCGCGGAGCCCGACGCAAGACCCCGCGAACGGCGATCTGTGTACAGCGATTCCCGTCCCAGTCCCCGGGGCCGCTGCGCGATCCCGTGGTCGCTTCCATCCCATCCAGATCCCAAAAAGTTCTCATTGCAGGGATCTTTGGGGGTGGTAGCGAGACCGATACCCGGCCCGATTCGCCTCTCGCTAGCACCCACGAATCATTGAGCACATGACGGCCCTAACGTGAACACGGCGCTCGTCGGCAGGCACCGACAGTGAGACCTCCCGGTACCTGTTGATTGGCAACAGCACCTGATACATACTGCGCGCATGGCCAACGTCTTTGAGCCGGACTGGGACGAACAGCAGGATCGGCCCCCCTTCTCTTGGCGGCGGGCACGGTTGGGCCGTCAGGCGGGCTCGGATCAACTCGGGGCATCGCTGTACGAACTGGCGCCGGGCTGCTCCAGCTTTCCACTCCACGTCCACCATGCAAACGAGGAGATGCTGGTCGTCATCTCCGGCCATCCAACTCTTTGCACATTGGACGTTGAGCGGCAACTTGGCGAGGGCGAGCTGGTCGCCTTGCCGGCCGGCCGTGGCGGCGCCCACCGGATCGACAACCGCACCCAACAACCGGCATTCGTACTGATCGTCAGCACCATGCTCGCGCCCGAGGTCAACGAGTACCCCGACTCGGGAAAGATTTGGGCGCGGACATTCCCACCCGGCGCCCCTCAACCCGACCATGCCGTCGATGTCCTCGTGCGCACAAAGGGGAAGAGCATCGACCTACTCGAGGACGAGAACTAGGGAATCAGCGGCCGGCGCCGGGGAAACAACCGGCCCGATCGCATCAGTAGTCGTCGGGCGAGCCCGATCGTGAAGCACGTCCGATACCGGGCGGGATTCGAACCCGCGACCTTCAGGCTATGAGGTGCCACGACGGGGGGATCTCTGGGCTGTACGACTCAGCTATGCGAGCTGAGGTGAAGTCAGATCCGCTGAGTTTCTCTCACTCTGGTACCTGAGCGCGCGGGAGGTCGGTGGCCCTGCCGTTACGGCGAGGTTGCCCTCTGCACCCGGTAGACGTGGAAGACCGATTGCGGGCGGCCGTGCTCGAAGCCATTCGAGTGAATCGATTGGCGCACGACGAGGAGCTTCTGGTCAGGGTGATTGGCCAGTTCTTCGATCCGGGCCGTGTATTGAGGCTTGACGATCAGCCTGACCAGCTTCCAATTGTTCGGCTTCTGATTTGCGGAGACCGCGCTACTCACCAGCTTGCCGTGCCTGCAGCTGCGCTTCCCTTTGTGGACGGTGCACCGATCCTTGCTTGTCACCGCTACAGCGTTGCCGAGGCAGCCGGGTTTGAAGCGGGCCGGGCACTTGAGCCGCAGGTAGAGGTAGGGGGGGACGAAGACCGCAGTAACGAAGTCGGTGACCCTGGGGCGGGACGCCGCTGGGGCCGTCACCAGGGTGGTGGCGTCTGGGCTCGCCAGCATCGCCTCAACGTTGCCGGCGGCGTCGGTCGCAACCGTCGCGAATCCATAGGTCCCCGGAGCCGAGGCGGTGTACGTGAAGCTTCCTTCCGCCGATCCGGGCGCGGTCGCCGCTTTCGTGAAGCTCGATTCGCCCGGGCCCTCGACGTACAGGTCGACCCGCGCGATCCCCGAAGGATCGTGGACTTGGGGCGAGGGGCCTGGAGGATCGGAGGCTGTGAAGCCAACCGTGAGGGGCCCAGAGGAAGCGGTCGCGGGCGCGCTCGCGCTGGAGGCGGGGGCGGTGGAGTCCGTGGTCAGGCCGTTTGGCCCGGCGGCCGATATGGCGGCGAGTTCCCCACCCGGGACCGCACGTTCCCAGTAGATCGCGTCGTCGAGTAGCCCTTTCAGCTGGTAGAGGAGAGCGCCATCGCATTCTCCGCCACCGCCGCAGCGGCGCAAGGCGCCTAGATATAGGTCGTCGGCCTCACCATCGAGGTTTTCCAGCGGGCCGCTGGCAACTGCCTTGACAGCAGCCGAGGCGTCCAGGGTTCCATCGACGTAGAGGCGAAGTTCTTCCGCGGCGCTGTCCCGCTCGAACGCCAGGTAGTGGTTGGCGCCATTGGCGACCGTCGCCGAGCCGAGCAGGAATTGGCCGTTTTCTTCGGACAGGCCGCCCGCGTCGGCGTCACGAATCCACCCTTCGGCGTTCCCTTCCGGGTTGACGAAGAGGGCGAACGCCGAATTGGCGAGGTTGGTCGGGCAGAAGAGCCCGCACTCGTAATGGGACATCAGGGTCTGGTAGCCGGTAGAGGGGGAGGTCCGCACCCAGCCGGCGATCGTGAACGACCCGGTTGGATAGAGGGAGGGAGCGTCGGGGATGTCGACCGCCTGATTCGCTTCGGTGAACGAGAACGCCTGTCCGGATGTGGCGGGCGCGAAGCCCACTCCCCCCAGTTGCGCGCCGTCGTGAGCATTGAACGGATCGGTCGCGTCGCCCTCCGCCGGCCACATCCCGACCACTCCCGACCCGACCGGCGCCAGCGCATCAGCGCCTGCGGGCATGGCTAGTACCAGGAGCGCAGCGGTCGCCAGCGTCAGCGTTCTTCGACCCATCGTTTTCCTCCCATTGGCCGCTGACGCCCCCCTCGGGTAAACGGCGAGCGCAACGTATCGCACTAACTAAGGCCCTTCGAGCGGGAAAACCAAATTCTGATGAGCCGCGAGCGAGGACGCTGAGACGAGAAAGGCCCCGGAACCGGGGCCTTTCCTATAGCGGGGGCGGGATTCGTCTCTCGGTACCACCCGCGGATAGTCGAGCGGATGGTCACCTGACCTCATCTCTGCCTCCGAGTGAGTCACGCATGCCGGTGACCCGCCCGGACCTAGCCCGCCGGCTCGACCTGGCCCTCCGGGTTAGGGGCCAAAACCCGGACCCCTCTGCCCTATCCCCCCAGCATGTTGGGGGAGAGGAGAAGAGTGCCTTCGAAACCGGATAAGCCGTGTTATTTGACCGTCTGAACCTGCAGAAGTTTCAAGTGGGCAGATTCCCAATCTCTCGCTTGGGCGAGGTCACCCCAATCGAAGGATCCGACGTAGGATGGATCCTTGGTATGAAGCAGCCGGACGCCTCGGAGCAGCCCAAGCTGACCCCCTGGCAGCGGCTTGCAGTTCGCGAGGTTCGCCGCGCGGCGGGTCGTAGCGGCGATGAACCGATGAGCTCAGAGGACTGGGCGGCTGCATACGAGCTCAGCAATGGATGGTTGACCCGCGCCATGCACCGAGTCTGGCTGGCGTTGCCCAGTAGTCCCCGCTGCGGAAGATGTGGCGCTCCGTTTGCCGGGCCCGGTCGCTGGATCGTCCGTCCGCTTGGCTATCGGCCCTCACGCAAGAACCCGACCATCTGTGCCACCTGCGTTGAGACCTCACCGCCAGGAGGGATGAAGATGGAGACCGGAGTGCTCTTCGCCGACCTCCGCGGTTTCACAGCGCGGACTGAGGCTGCGGACCCAGAGGAGGCCTCGATCCTCCTGCGCCGTTTTTATCGGTGTGCCGAGGATGTCCTTTTCCCCGACGCGATCATTGACAAGCTGATTGGCGATGAGGTGATGGCGCTTTACCTGCCAGATGTCCAGTTGAAGATGGAGCGCGAGGAGGTGCCATCCCTGATGCTTGAGCATGCTCGCAGCTTGCTTCGTGCCGTGGGGTACGGATCGGGCACGAAGCCTTTCGTAGAGATGGGGATCGGGATCGATCTGGGCGAGGCGTTCGTGGGCAACATCGGCGAACGGGCCCTCTACGACTTCACCGCCGTCGGCGATGTCGTCAATACCGCCTCACGGCTGCAGGGCGGGGCGGCCAGTGGCGAGATCATGCTCTCCGAGCGAGTGGCGGATGGCCTGCCGACGCCGGTCGGAAGCCGAGACGAACTGGCTCTCAAGGGTAAGAGCGAACGACAGGTTGCCTACCGAGTCAAGGTTTGAGCGGAGCGTGATATTCCGAGCTCCACCCGGGCCAGCTTCCGCAAGGTGAAGGTTGGTCAGTAGCGACGATCTGGGGTGTCAGCAGGAGGGCGCCCTCCTGCTTTGGGTGGCACGGCCCTACTCAGGTGTTTTCCGCGCACTTCGTGAGACCGACCGCATGAAGCTGTTGGCCGGCAGCGTGGAAGACGCTTTGATTGGCGAAGAACAGTTCGGGGTTCGCCTTGATCTTGTTCAGGGCCTGTTGGGAGGCTTCCAGGGCCGAGTTCACCTGCTGTTCCTCGCCGCTCGGGGCTCCGAGAGCTTTCACGGAGTCAATCTGCTTCTGAATGTTGGGGACAAAGACCGTTTCTGCGAGTTCGTCTTTCTGAGCCTTGGTCGGTTGTTCATTCCTATTCTTGAGGCCCTTTGCATTGAAGAAGGCTTCGGCTTCGGCTTCCTGCGCCTTTTCGCCAGCGACACAGATTGCGTTGCCTTGCTTCACGAATTCGGCCTTTGTGATCGCGACCGTTGTTTCGGTCGAGGTAGACGAGCCGCTGCTGCCACACCCCGCTACAAGAAGACTGGCGAGGAGAAGGGTGGCGACCGGCACCGCGCCCGTCACCATAAGCTTTCGGTGCATTGAAAACCTCCGCTCTTTAGGAGTTCTGCCCGATCCTATTCGACAATTCGCGATTAGCACCGCACACAAATCCCCGACCACAGACCTGGGTCTGCTTCCACGGACAGTCGTCGAGTCCCAACGGGTGGACCGTTGCCGCTCTACCTTGGTGGCCCAGTGTTGAGATTCACCCACGACCTGATCGCACCTTTTGTGCTCCGGCTAGGGAGGGAATCAACGCCTCCAGCGCCGACGCCGCGGCCTCGGCACCGCCTGCCTTACCGAATGCATCGCGAACTCCCTCGGCGCCCTCACGGCACACGACCGCCTTTTCGACGGCCGCGAGCAGGCGGTCGGGACGGAGCCGCTTGGCAGGCAGGATCGTTCCGGCACTGCAATGCTCGACGCGTCGCGCCACCTCGAACTGGTCGCGCATGAACGGGACGACGCAGACCGGCACGCCGGCGGCGAGTGCCTTCTGGGTTGTACCCATTCCACCGTGGGAGATCACCACGGCGGCGCGGCGCAGGATCGGACCGTGCGGGAGGAAGCGCTCGACTTTGGCGTTTGCCGGGACCCGGAAATCGTTGGGATCATGTGCGGCGGTAGTGGCGATGACGGCGTAGGGCCGATTGGCAAGCGCCGCAAGCGTGACCTTGATCAGCTCGGCGTCGTCCTGGAACTCGGTTGAGGCGCTGACCAGGAGGATTTGCCGCTGGCCTCGTCGGCCAGCGTCCGAGGCTCGGCCCGGCGAGGCTGGCGGGGCAAGCCGGCCGCGGGCGCACGTTCGCCGGCCCATCGCGCAGATATTCGAAGGGCTCGGCCGAGAACTGGATCAGCAAGGGCGCGGAAAGGAAAAAGTCCTCACCGTGGTCAAATGCAGGTAAGCCGAGTCGTCGGCGCCATAGGTTGAACGGGCGCACGAGCGACAGAACGGAAGGCGATGTGGCGGAACCCGTTTAATGCGGTATCCCTTAGGCGAGCGGGGACGCTCGTGGACGGCGCAAAGCCCGGGCCGTAGGCCGGGACTCCACGGGCCGGCAGGGGATGCGGATACGGGAGATAGTGCGCCCACGGTAGACCCGAGGCCTTCGGCAGCTGCCGAGGCGGCGAGGCAATTGATATCCACCCAGATGAGATCGGGACGCTCGGCCCGCACCGCGGCCTGTAGGTCCGGGATCTCATACTCCGGCCCGCTGGGCGAAGGCCTCGAACAGCCGCTTTCATCTGCCCGATCGGATTGCCGGTCTTCCAGTCTTCGACCTGTACCGCCTCGATACATGGGTCGACCGCAGCAACCTTAAGGCCAAGCCGCTCGAGGGGCTCTACGCTCCGGTGCAGCTTGGCGGCTACGTCATGGCCCCTTTCACGCAGCGCGAGAAGAGTCGCGATCGGTGGATAAACATGTCCTGGTCCGGGACTCGTGTACAGCAGCACTCGTGCCATCAGGTTCCTCCAGTCAGCGTGGCCAGCATTTCGAGGACAGTCGCTTCGGCCTTCGGTCGCGACATGCCCCCATCGCTGCGCAGCAGCTTCCAGGTGAGCAAGTCGGTTGCAATGACCAACTGGCCGTGACGCCGCTCCCGGTCGGCTGCCGGGAGCGATGCAAGGTGGGCTTGGAAGACCCGCTTTATCCAGGATCGGTGGTAAGCGCGCCCGAGGTCCGTCATCTCTTTCACCGCCGGAAAGCGCTCCTCCTCGGCAAGCATGTGTAGCCCAACGCCGCCGTCGCGCTCGTAGTCGCTCAGGAGGTTGCGGACCGAGGCCGTCGGCTCAGAGGTGTCTGTCGCTCGCGCTGCTCAACAGCTTCCCTTGCCCACGCCTTGTAGGCGGCAAGGAATAGATCCTCCTTGCGCCCAAAATGTGTCATCACGGTTCGGACGGTGACCCCAGCCGCGCTCCCGACTTCAGCGAGGGTCACCTCGTCATAAGGGCGGGTGGAGAATTGCTTCCATGCCTCGTGGCGGATCCGTATCGCGGTGGCGTTCGACTGCTCTGCCCGCAGGCTCATGTCGTAGCGCCGCTTCGTAGTTTCGCTACTGGACATTGACTTACATCTCATAGTAGTCAATATGCCGAACCAGCGCAAGCCCCTGCTATGGCGGCCGGCCTAGGTCAGACTTCGCCAGTTGTCCGCCTCCTTGGACGTCCGCGAATGGCTGACGGTAGGCTCTGGATCGACGTTGGGGTCGATTTCCAGCTCGCCGGCGCCCCCGCCGTGTACTATGTAACGACGGCCCGCTCTACGCGTTTTTGACCCGAGCGCGCGGCGCCTCGAAGACGATCGACCTCGCCAGGCTGGCGCTCGCGATGCTGCTC
>CAVTTJ010000004.1:0-319436 GCA_963737575.1 uncultured Solirubrobacterales bacterium | reverse complement strand
TCGCCGCGTAGCGTCCCCTGCTATCTTTCTGATTCGGCCCAGTGGGCCGGTCGTGCCTGCTTGCCCGACTCCTGGGGCAGGCGGGAGTCCTGTATTCGAGACGAGACCGGAGCGATGAAGGTCAGAGCTTCCGTAAAGCCGATGTGCGAAAAGTGCAAGGTCATCCGCCGCAACGGCGCGGTGCTCGTGATCTGTCAGAACCCGCGTCACAAGCAGCGGCAGGGTTAGCGCGTGGCTCGTATCGCGGGGATCAACATCCCGGTCAACAAGCGGGCTGAGATCGGCCTCACCTACATCTTCGGGATCGGCCGCTCGACGGCCCAGGAAATCCTCGAGGAGACGAAGATCGACCCGAACACCCTGGTCAAGGACCTGACCGAGGACGAGGTCGTGCGCCTCCGCGAGGCGGTCGACAACCACGAGGTCGAGGGCGACCTCCGTCGTGAGCAATCCCAGGACGTCAAACGGCTGATGGAGATCGGCTCCTATCGCGGCCTCCGCCACCGCCGAGGCCTGCCGGTCCGCGGCCAGCGGACCAAGACGAACGCGCGCGGCCGCAAGGGACCGCGGCGGATGAGCGTCGCCGGCAAGCGCAAGGCGCCGACGGCGAAATAGGGAACCGAGATGGCAACCGCGAAAAAACCGGCCAAAGGACGCACCCGTCGCCGCGTCAAAAAGAACATCGCCTACGGCCAGGCGCACATCAAGACCTCTTTCAACAACACGATCGTGACCCTGACCGACACCCAGGGCAATGTGATCGCCTGGGAGTCGGCCGGCTCGGCGGGCTTCAAAGGCTCGCGCAAGTCGACGCCGTTCGCCGCCCAGGTCACGGCCGATGCCGCGGCCAAGAAAGGGATGGAACACGGCCTCGAAAAGGTCGAGGTGTTCGCCAAGGGCGCCGGCTCCGGCCGCGAGACGGCGATCCGATCGCTGCAGGCCGCAGGCCTCGAAGTGACGACCGTCAAGGACGTCTCCCCGCAGGCACACAACGGCTGCCGCCCCAAGAAGCGGCGGAGGGTCTGATGGCTCGCGACACCTCTCCCCAGTGCAAGCAGTGCCGGCGCGAGGGCCAGAAGCTCTTCCTCAAGGGCGAGCGCTGCTTCACCGACAAGTGCGGCGTCGAGCGCCGCTCCTATCCGCCCGGCGAGCATGGGCGCGGCCGGATGCGGCAGTCGGAGTACCGCGTGCAGCTGCGCGAGAAGCAGAAGACGCGCCGCTACTACCAGGTTCTCGAGAAACAGTTTCGCGCCTACTACGAAAAGGCCGCGCGCCAGGAGGGCGTGACCGGCGAGAACCTCCTGCGCCTGCTCGAGTCGCGGCTCGACAACGTCCTGGTCCGGCTCGGTTTCGCCGCCTCGCGACGCCAGTCCCGCCAGCTGATCCGCCACGGCCACTGGATGGTCAACGGGCGCCGGGTCGACGTCCCCTCCTATCAGGTGCGCCCCGAGGACGTGATCTCGATCAAGGCCGACTCGGCGGCCACGGACACGATCCGCAAGGCCACAGAGCTTGTCTCAACCGTGCCGGCCTGGCTCCAGGCCGACCACGATTCGCTTACCGCCAAGGTCCTGCGCTACCCAGAGCGCGCGGAGATCTCGGCGCCGGTACAGGAGCAGCTCATCGTCGAGCTGTACTCCAAGTAGTCCGGACGATTCCGAAACACCCCCAGACGCAAGGAACTCATGACCACTGACTTCCAGGTCCCTCGTATCACCTCAGAGAAGGTCGACGACCGTCGCGGCACGTTCACCATCGAGCCGCTCGACAAGGGCTTCGGCTACACCTTCGGCAACGGCCTGCGCCGCGTGCTGCTGTCCTCACTGGGCGGCGCCGCGGTGACCAGCGTCCGCATCGAGGGGGTGGCTCACGAGTTCTCGAGCGTGCCCGGCGTCAAGGAGGACGTCACCGACATCGTCCTCAACCTGAAGGATCTCGTCGTCCGCATGCACACCGACGCCGACGAAGTCGAGGCGCCGCTCGTCGCCACCGGCCCCGGCGAGGTCAGGGCGAAGGACATCGACCTCCCCTCGGGGGTCGAGATCCTCAACCCCGATGCGCCGATCGCGACGCTTGAGAAAAAAACCAAACTCGAGGTCTATCTGACGATCGGCAGAGGCCGCGGCTACTCCGCCGCCGAAGACAACAAGTCCGACGATCAGCCGATCGGCGTGATCCCGATCGACTCGATCTTCTCGCCGATCCGCCGTGCCTCATACCTGGTCGCCTCGGCCAGGGTCGGGCAGAGAACCGACTTCGACAAACTGACCCTTGACCTCGAAACCGACGGCTCGATCGAGCCGGCGGCGGCGCTGCGCGAGGCCTCCGAGATCCTGATCAAGACCCTGGCGATCTTCACCGATGCCGAGCGGGTCGAGGAGCTGACGGCGCGCGAACCGGTCGCGATCCCCGCCGGTGACGGCCTCACAGCGACCGGCGGCGACGGCGCCGCCTCCAGCAACGGGCTCGACGAGATCCTGATCGAGGAGCTCGAGCTCGGCGTCCGCTCCTACAACTGCCTCAAGCGGGCCGGGGTCCAGACGGTCGGCGACCTGGTGCGGAAGACCCGCACAGAGCTCAACGCGATCCCGAACTTCGGCTCGAAATCGATCGAGGAAGTGATCGAGACGCTCCACTCACGCGGCCTCGACCTCCACCAGGACTGAGCCGGGAGCGGGCGAGAGGAAAGATGCGGCACCGCAAGAAACGCAACAAGCTGAGCCGTAGCTCCTCGCACCGCGAGGCTCTGTTCTCGAACCTCTGCAAGCAGCTGATCGACCATGAGCGGATCAAGACCAGCCAGGCCAAGGCAAAGGCGGTCAAGCCCGAGGTCGAGCAGCTGATCACGCTCGCCAAACGCGGCGACCTCCACGCCCGCCGCCAGGCCCTCGCCACCCTCCACAACGACAAGTTCATCGTCCACAAGCTGTTCGACGAGGTGGCGCCCCGGTACGTCGATCGGCCCGGCGGCTATACGCGCATTGTGAAGCTCGGTCCCCGCAAGTCGGATTCGACCGAGATGGTCTTTCTGGAATTGGTCTAGGAGGAGGGGGAATCCCCTCTCGCCCTGACAAACGCCGGCCTAATCAGGCCGGCGTTTTGAGTATCCGCCAGTTCAAGAGGGAATTCCCCCTCCTGCAAGCGAGGTCCGGCCAGACCTTCAAGGTTGGTGCGGTTGCTCAGTCGTAGGCGACCGACTCGAGATAGAGGCCGTGGGGTGGGGCGGTGTCGCCGGCGGCCGAGCGGGGGGCGCCCTTCAGGAGGTCGATGAAGTCCTCGACGGTGCGGCGGCCGGAGGCGACCTCGAGCATCGTGCCGACGAGGACGCGGACCATGTTGCGCATGAACGCGTCGGCGGTGATTCGGAAGCAACCGAGGTCGCCATCCCACTCCCAGCCGGTCCTGAGAACCTCGCGCTCGAACCGGACGTGGTCGGTCTGGGTCGGGGTGAACGCGGTGAAGTCGTGGGTCCCGGCCAGCGCCGCGGCGCAGGCGTCCAGACTCTCGCGGTCGAGCGGGTGCGGCCACCAGAGGGCGCGACCGCGCTCGAACGGGCTCGGCGCCCTCGACGCGAGGACCCGGTAGCGATAGCTGCGCGAGGTGGCGTCACGGCGCGCGTCGAAGGTGTCCGGAGCGACCGTCGCGGCGGTGACGGCGACATCGTCGGGCCCGGCCGAGTTGACGGCGCGGGGAAGGTCGTCGGGCAGCTGGGCCTCGGTCGTGAAGCTCGCGACCTGGCCGAGGGCGTGGACGCCGGCGTCGGTGCGGCCCGCGACCGTCAGGTCGACCTCGGCGCCGCCGAGAATCGTCGCCAGCGCCGTCTCCAGCTCGCCCTGGACGGTCCTCAGGCCGGGCTGCCTCGCCCAGCCGCTGAACCCGCTTCCGTCGTATTCGATGTCGAGTCTGACCGTCGCCACCGCGAGCAGTATGCAGCGCAACCTAAAATCGGCCCGGTGAGGGTCCTTCTGACCAATGACGACGGAATCTCCGCCCCGGGCCTGCAGGCAGCGCGGCGGGCGCTGCGCGAGCTCGACGGCGTCGAGGTCGACGTGATCGCTCCCGACTCCAACCGCAGCGCGACCGCGCGGAGCATCACGACCCGGTCGCCGCTGACCGTCGAGGAGGTCGAGTTCGGCGACGGCGACCGCGGCTTCGCGACCGACGGCACCCCGGTCGACTGCGTCCGCTTCGCCGAGCTCGGCCTGCTCGGCGGCCGTCCCGACCTGATCGTCTCGGGGATCAACCACGGCTCCAACCTCGGCGACGACATCACCTACTCGGGGACGGTCGCGGCGGCCTTCGAGGGAATCGTCCTCGGGATCCCGGCACTGGCCGTCTCCCAGCAGTCCTCCGGCGGCGGGATGGGCTACGTCAGCGGGCGCTTCGACTTCGGGTTGGCCGGGCCGTTCACGGCGCAGCTCGTGAAGCGCCTCGCCGAGGAGGGCCCGCTGCCGCCCGAGATCCTGGTCAACGTCAACCTTCCCTCCGGCGAGCCGACCGGGATCGAGGTGACGCGGCTCGGGAAACGCCTCTACAACGACGAGCTGAGGCTGGTCGGGGAGGACGCCGACAGCGGCAAGCTCCGCTACGAGATCTACGGCTTCGAGCCCTCGTTCAGGGACGAGGAGGGGACCGACCTCTCGGCGGTCGCGCGCGGCAGGGTCTCGGTCACCCCGATCCATTTCGACCTGACCGACCACGGCGGCCTCGAGCGGCTGCGGGGGATCGACTTCGAGGCGATGCTCGCCTCGGCGACGGTATGAGCGCGAGCGAGCGAGAGCAGAGCAAGCGGGCGGAATTTCTGAAGGAGGAGCTGGAGCGGCACAACCGGCTCTACTACGTCCTCGACGAAGCGGAGATCGGCGACGACGAGTACGACGCCCTGCTCGAGGAGCTTCGTTCGATCGAGGCCGAGTACCCGGAGCTTCTCACGCCCGACTCGCCGACTCAGCGCGTCGGGGCGCCGCCGCTCGACCGCTTCGAGCGCGTCGAGCACGTCGAGCAGATGCTCTCCCTCGCCAACGCCCGCAGCGAGGAGGAGCTGCGCGCCTGGGAGACGCGTCTGCGGAACCACCTCAAACGGCTCGACATCGCCGCCTCCGAGTTCAGCTACACGACCGAGCCGAAGATCGACGGCCTGGCGATCACGCTCACCTATGAGGACGGGGTCCTCGTCCGCGGCGCGACCCGCGGCGACGGCAGGGTCGGTGAGGACGTCACCCGCAATCTGCGGACGATCGGGGCGATCCCGCTGCGGATCGAGGATCCGCCCGAACTGGTCGAAGTCCGCGGCGAGATCTACCTCCCGATCGCCGATTTCCGGGCGCTGAACGAGCGCCGGGCCGAGGCCGGCGAGCCGACCTTCGCCAACCCGCGCAACTCCGCCGCCGGGGCGATCCGCCAGCTCGACCCGGCGCTCGCCGCCGAGCGGCCGCTCTCGATCTGGTGCTACGGGATCGGCGCAGTCCGCGGCCTCGACCTGGCGACCCACATGGACGAGGTCGGGTGGCTGCGGGAGCGCGGCTTCAAGGTCAACCCCGACACCGACCACCATCCCGGCGTCGACTCGGTCGTCAAACGCTGCAAGTGGTGGGAGGAGCGGCGTGAGGAGCTCGACTACGAGATCGACGGCGTCGTCGTCAAGGTCGACGAGCGGGCGCTGTGGCGTGAGCTCGGCGTCGTCGGCCGCGAGCCGCGTTGGGCGATCGCCTGGAAGTTCCCGCCGACGACGGCGACGACGAAGCTGCTTGACGTCGTCTGGAACGTCGGCAGGACCGGTCACCTGGTCCCGTTCGCGATGCTGGAGCCGGTCCACGTCGGCGGCGTCACGGTCTCGACCGCGACCCTCCACAACGAGGAGGACCTCGCCCGCAAGGACGTCCGGGTCGGCGACGAGGTCGTCGTGATGCGGGCCGGCGACGTGATCCCGCAGGTGGTGGCGCCGCTGATCCAGAAACGGCCGAAGCGCACCCGCCGGGTCAAACCGCCGAAGCGCTGCCCGGCCTGCAATACGGTGACGGTCAAGCCCGAGGACTCGGTCTTCACGATCTGCCCCAACCGCTCCGGCTGCCCGGGCCAGTCCTTCCAGCACGTCAAGCACTTCGTCAGCAAGGGGGCGATGGACATCGACGGCCTCGGCGAGAAGCAGGCGCTGCGCCTCCTCGAAGAGGGCCTGATCGCCGACCTCGCCGACATCTACGACCTCGACGAGAAGGCCCTCCTCGGCCTCGAGGGGTTCGGCGAGATATCCGCCCGCAACCTGCTGGCGGCGATCGAGGCCTCCCGCGAGCGCCCGTTCAAACGTGTCCTCTACGCCCTCGGCCTGCCGGGGGTCGGCTACGTCACCGCCGAGGCCCTCGCCGACCACTTCGGATCGATCGACTCCCTCCACGCCGCCGACCCGACCGAGATCGAAGAGGTTGAGGGGGTGGGGCCGATCATGGCGGTCCAGATCGCCGAGTCGCTCGCCGACGAGCGCACCTGGGAGCTGGTCGAGAAGCTGCGGGAGAAGGGCCTGCAGCTGGAGCAGGACGCCTCCGAACGGCGCGCCGAGGGCGGCCGGCTCGAGGGCCGGACGCTGGTCCTGACCGGCACCCTCGAGGACCTCACCCGCGAGGAGGCGGCGGCGCTGATCAAGGCGGCCGGCGGCAAGGTCGTCAACTCGGTCTCGAAGAACACCGACTACGTCATCGCCGGCGAGAACCCGGGCTCGAAGCTGGCGAAGGCCGAGGAGCTCGGGACCGAGGTGCTGGACGAGGCGGGACTGCGGTCCCTCGTTCAGTAGCTCGCGACGGCTGCCGCGATCCGGTCCTGCTCGAGGTGGGCGAGGCCGAGGTCGCTGACGCCGTTCATCAGGATCGAGAAGATCATCGTCCGCCCGCTCTGGTTGAAGCAGTAGCCGGAGAGTGCGCTGACGCCGGTCAGGGTGCCGGTCTTGACCCGGCAGCGGCCGGCCGCTGCGGTTCCGCCCATGCGGTCGGCGACGGTCCCTTCGCGGCCGGCGACGGCAAGCGAGTCGACGAAGTCTTCGCCGTAGGGTTCGGCGCGCACCGCCTGCAGGAAGCGGGCGACCTGCGCGGTCGAGGCCTTGCCGCTGGAGGTCAGGCCGGACCCGTCGACGGCGTGGACGTAGGCCCCCTCCGAGCGCGCAAACTGCTTGACGACCGCCGCCCCCGCCGCGGTGCTCCCCGAGCCTCCGAACCGCGCCCCGAGGAGCTTGATCAGCGTCTCGGCGTAGTAGTTGTTCGACGGCACATTGGTCGCGGCCGCGAGCTTGGCGATCGTCGGCGAGCGGACGACCGCGACCGTTTCCGCATCGGGCGGGGCCTTGCCGAGGGCAACCTGGGGGCGGACGTCGACTCCGGCGGCGTCGAGCGAGTCGGCGAGCTTGGTCGCGGCCAGGCGGGCCGGGTCGGAGGAGAAGGCGGTGGCGCTCGAGCTGGAGAAGCCGGAGTCGAAGGCCAGGCCCGAGAGCGGGCCGATGTAGGGGCTGGTCGCGTAGCCGGAGTCGGCGACACCGCGGAGGCGGTCGAAGATCGTGTCGTCGGCGTAGAGGCGGCCGGTGACCGTGCTGATCCCGTCGGCGCGAATCTGGGCCTTGAGCGAGTAGAGATCGGTTCCGACGCCGCCGAGGAACCTGTCGTAGAAGGAGGGCGTGCCGAGAGCGGGGTCGCCGCCGCCGACGAGGTAGAGGCTGCCGTCGAGGACGCCGTGACCCTCGAGGGTGCCGGCGGCCTCGACCTTGGTCGGGATCCGCGCTTCCGGCCCGAGGCGCCCGATCGCGGTCGCGGTCGTGAACAGCTTCATGTTCGAGGCCAGCGAGAAGCGCCGGTTCGGCGCCCGCCGGCAGAGCACCTTGCCGGTATCGGCGTCGAGGACGAACAGCCCGCTTGCCTGGCCTCCGCCGCGCACGAGGCGGCTCTGGAGCGCGCTGCACGATTCCGCACGCGTAGGCGGCGGGGGCGCTCAGGAGGGCGCCGAGAACGAGCAGAAGCACGAAAACTGGGGGGGGAGTCCACCGCATCTCCTGGGATAATCCACGTTGATGGGCAAAGTTGTGGATATCGAGGCGTCTCGACCGCGTCGCAGGCGCGCGCGCAAACGCCCCTCGAAGACCGCACTCGTCCTCGGCGGCGGCGGGATGACCGGCGGCGTCTACGAGATCGGCGCCCTGCGGGCCCTCGACCTGCTGGCGGTCAACAGCACCGTCAACAACTTCGACATCTACGTCGGCACCAGCGCCGGATCGTTCGTCGCCGGGATGCTCGCCAACGGCGTCACTCCCGACGAAATGATGCAGGTGATCAACGAGCGGGTTCCCTCCGACCTCGATGACCTCGACCTCGGCAAGGTGCTGAAGCCCAACTACCTCGGCTTCTTCGAAAAGGCCGTGACCCTGCCGCTCCGCTCGCTGGAGCTGGCTCGCAACCTGATGCGGATGGACGACTTCTCGTTGATGGACATCGGCGTCGGGCTCGCCGAGGCGCTCCCGACGGGCATCTACTCCGGCCACGGCATCGCCGACTACCTCGACGGCGTCCTCGGCGACTCCGGCCGCAGCAACGACTTCCGCCTGCTCGACCACGAGCTCTACATCACCGCGACCGACCTCGACACCTGCGAGAGGATCGTGTTCGGCGATGACGGCTGGGCGGACGTGCCGATCTCCAAGGCTGTCCAGTGCTCGACCGCGATCCCGGTCCTCTACAAGCCCGTCGAGCTGAAGGGCCGCCACCTCCTCGACGGCGGCATCCGCTCGACGACCAACGTCGACATCGCGGTGCAGAAGGGCGCGAAGTTCATCGTTGTCGTCAATCCCCTCGTTCCCTATGTCAACGACTTCGAGAGGTCGCTGACGACCGTCTTCGGGACCCGCGCCCGCCGCGTCGCCGACATGGGCCTGCCGGCGATCGCGAGCCAGACCTTCCGCCTGATCGCCCACGCGCGCCTGCACGAGGCTGTCGCCCGCTGGGAGGAGAAATACCCCGGCGTCGACATCATCCTCGTCGAGCCCGAGCCCAACGACGAGCTGATGTTCGGCACTCCGATAATGGACTACTCACGGCGGCTGCAGATCGGCAAGCACGGCTTCGAGTCGGTCACCGCGACGCTGGCCCAGGATTACGATCGCTACAGCGAGATCGCCGAGCGCCATGGCCTCGAGATCTCGGGCCGGCGGGTCCAGCGCGTGGTCGAGCGGGCCGCCGAGGAGGAGCCGGAGCAGAGCTCGGCCTGGCGCCGCGTCCTCGAGCAGACGACCTCGGCCCTGCTGCGCCAGTCCGGCGAGGAGGCCTCCTAGAAGCCCGGGCTCAGGAGAGGGGGAACATGCCTCCTCCTCGCGCTATCCGGCTGCGCCGGTAGCGCCGCGCTCGGAAGAGGCATATTCCCCCTCCACTCCGTCCGCTGCTTGATTCGGCAGCTGTTTCGAAGAAAGGGCCGGTTCGAGTTGGGGTGGCTGTGCCCTCTACCCGCGAGCGGCGCTACCCGAAGGGACAGCGAAGCGGGAGAGGGCACAACCGCCTCCCCGCAACGCTCAGCTCGGCGTAGAGCTGCTCGATCTCCGGCGCGTGCTTCTGGGCGACGACCGCGCGCTTGACCTTCATCGTCGGGGTCAGCTCGCCGCCCTCCTGTGAGAGGTCGCGGGGGAGGATCGCGATCTTCTTGATCTGCTCGACACGGGCGAATTTCTCGTTGATCGAGTCGACGTGGTCTTCGATCGATTTGCGGATCACGGGATTCGAGGCGAGCTGCTCGGGGTCCTCGGGCAGGCCGTGCTCCTTGGCGTAGGCGACCGCTTCTTCGGGGTCGAGCGTGACCAGGGCGACGAGGTAGGGCTGGCGGTCGCCGACGACGACGCATTGCGAGACGAGCGGGTGCTGCTTGATTTCGTTCTCGAGGTTCGCCGGGGTGATGTTCTTGCCGCCCGCGGTGATGATGATGTCCTTTTTGCGGCCGGTGATCTTGATGAACCCGTCGTCGTCGATCGAGCCGATGTCGCCGGTGTGGAGCCAGCCGTCGACGATCGTCTCGCTCGTAGCCTCCTCGTTCTTGTAGTAGCCCTGGAACACGTTCGGCCCCTTTACAAGGATCTCGCCGTCGTCGGCGATCCGGATGTCGCAGCCGGGGAAGGGTTTGCCGATCGTGCCGATCTTGAAGTCGTCTGGCGAGGAGATCGTCGCCGCTGTCGAGGTCTCGGTCATCCCCCAGCCCTCGAGGACCAGGACCCCGGCGCTGTCGAAGAAGCGCAGGATGTCGGGATTGATCGGAGCGGCGCCGGAGACGGCGAGTCGCAGCCGGCCGCCGAACAGGCCGCGGATTTTTGAGAGGACCCGCTTGTCGGCGAACTCGTACTGCTTGCGGAGCAGGAATCCCGGCCGGCGCCCTGCCCGTTCGGTTTCCCGCATCTTGCCGCCGACCCGGATCGCCCAATCGAAGATCGCCTTTTTCAGGCCGCCCTCTTTTTCCATCCCGCTGGTCGCCGCGGTGTAGATCTTCTCGAAGATCCTCGGCACCGAGGGGAAGTAGGTCGGTTTCAGCTCGGCCAGGTTGGGGAGGATCTTCAGCGGATCGCGCTCCCAGTAGGCGAGGGTCGCCCCGAGGTCGAAGCTTCCGAGCTGGATCAGCAGAGCGAAGGAGTGGGCGAGGGGGAGGTAGAGGTAGGTGATGTCTTCCTCCTCGATGACGCTGGTCTCGTTGACCATGTCGAGCATCGAGCGGTAGTTGCCATGGGTGATCACGCACCCCTTCGGTGGGCCGGTCGTGCCCGAGGTGTAGATGAAGGTGCAGACGTCCGCCCTCGTCACAGCGCTCCAGCGCCTCTCCCACTCGGCGGCGTCGCCGCTGCCGCTGGCGGCCAGGTCCTCGAGCGAGATCGCGTCTTCGCTCGAGCCCGTCATCCGAATCACCTGCTCGAGCTTCGGCAGGCGGTCGCGGATGGCGCGGATCTTCCCCAGCTGTTCGTCGTCCTCGACGACGACGACCTTGGCGTCCGAGTTCTCGAGGACGTACTGGCACTCCTCGGGCGAGTTTGTCTGGTAGATCGGGACGACGACAGCGCCGATCGAGAGCGCGGCGAAGTCGAAGTAGGTCCACTCGGGCCGCGTGTTGCCGAGGATCGAGACCTTGTCGCCCTTCTCGACGCCGAGGGCGGCGAGCCCCAGGGCCAGCGGCCGGACGGTCTCCTCGACCTCCCTGAACGTGCGCGAGACCCACTCCTCGCCCTGCTTGAAGCGGATCGCGGGCATCTCCGCGTAGATCTCCGCCGCGCGCGGAAGAAGGTCCGCAATCGTGGCGGAATGGGTTCCCCGCTCCTCCATCACGGGGAGTCTAGTTCAAGCGAGAGGGCTGGTCTCTAGGCGGCCGAGGCGCGCCGTTCCCTGCTCGTCGCGATCGCCATGGTGTGCTTCAACGAGCTCTCGAAGAGTGATTTGTCGATCCTGCCGTGGAATATCGGGACCCCCATCTCCACGCATTTGCCGATCACCTCCTGCCGCTTCATGTGCATCTCGTCGGCAAGCTCAGACGGAGTGAGGTGATTTGCCACGGCGGACCTCCCAGGTCGCTGAAGATCGAGTAGGCAGATACTTACCCTGGAGCCCGGACGTGTCAACCAATCTGCCGCAAATTGCGGGGAATGTGCCTGGCCCGGGCGCGGAGCGGGCGAGCTTTCCCGCCCGCGATAATGGTCCGATGTCGGAAGCCGCCGCGACCCCGATCCCGCGCCGAGGGCGCCCGTTCGTGATCATCGCGCTGGCGATCACGGTCCTCGCGCTCGGCTACGCCCTGGTCCAGGCCGCGACCAAGGAAGCCGGCAACGAAGTCGTCCACGTCGCGGGGATCGAGGAAGCTCAGGAGATCTTCGGCGGCGTGCCCCAGGAAGGCGACAGGCTCGGCTCCTCCGACGCGCCGGTCTCGATCCAGATCTTCACCGACATGCAGTGCTCGACCTGCCGCGCCGACTTCCTCGGTGTCGTCCCGGCGCTGACCGAAGCCTTCGCCCGCCAGGACAAGGTGAAGCTCCTGATGCGCCACTACTCGGTCGCCGAAAACGAACTCGAGCTCGGCTTCTACGGCGCCGAGGCGGCGGCGCAGCAGGGCTACGGTTGGCAGTACACCTATCTCTTCTTCCGCAATCAGGACGAAGCCGAACAGTTCGGCATCGACCAGGACTTCCTCGAATCGATTGCCGGCTCGATCGGCGAGCTCGAAATCGAAGAATGGCGCGAATACCTCAACAGCGAGGGCGGGTCGGACGGCGCGATCACGGCCAAGCTCAGGGGCTACGAGCAGCTCGGCACCGATCTCGGGATCCGAACCGGCCTGGGGGCGATCGTGACCGGCCCGAACGGGACCCGGACGCTGCAGGACGGGCCCAGCCTGGGCAGCGTCGAAAGGGCGATCGAAGCGGTCAGCTGAGGGCGCGGGCGATGAACCCGGCCTTGGCGTCGGTGTACCCCTCGCGGTCGTGCTCGAGGTCCCTCGCCAACCGGCCCTTGAGTGCCAGGTAGTCCGCCGCCGTCGCCGGATCGGCGCGAAGGATGTCGCGGAAGGCGAGCTCGTCCCGGAACCGGTCGCTCATCTTCGGGACGAGGTGCAGGTGATGGGTCCGCCGCCGGGGGTCGGGCTTGCAGAACCAGTGCATCTGGTCCGGGAGGTAGGGCGCGTAGAGGTATTCGAGCTCGGCCAGCGGCTCGAAGCAGGCGCGGGAGGAGGTCAGATCGTCGACGCCGACGAGGATGTCGATCACCGGCTTCGCCGCGAGGCCGGGGACGGCGGTGCTTCCGACGTGGTGGATGCCCCCCGCCGCCCACTCGCCGATCGCCCGCTCGAGCAGGGCCCGCTCGCTCTCGAACCGGGCCGGCCAGCTCGGCTCGTAGGGGACCAGCCGGATCGGCTCCTCCGGTGGTTGGCTCACGGTCCCCGGTCTTTCCCGATCGCGGCCCGTGAGGCCGGATCGGGGTCGATGCGATGTGAGATTCTTCCCGCATGCCGTGGGCTCCCGAGCTGTTCTCCGCGCCGGCGCTCGCCCGATATGAAGAACGCCACCGGCACGCGGCCGACGGCGTCCCCTACTTCGAGGGCCTGATGATGGGAGAGCTCGATGCCCTCGTCGGGTCGTTCACCGGTTCGCCCGAGCTCCACGACCCCGTGCGCGGCCGGATCAGGGGAACCGCAGCCTTCGAGACGTTCGCCTCCGAGACCCGATCGTGGCTCGAGTACCGTCGCGCCTCCCTCCGTCAGGTATCCCATGTGATCGCCAAGGATCGGGCCGCCGAGGAGGTCGTGCTCGAGCTCGACGGCCCCGCCGATCGGGTGGAGGTTCCGGTCGCGATCGTCGCCGATCTCGGCGCCGGGGGGCGGATGGAGGAGGTGCGGGTCTACTTCAGCAACTGGGCGCTCAGCGGCCGCCATGCCAACCGCCCGCCGCTGCTGCAGCCCGACCCGGCGTTGCGCCAACCTGACGTCGTCGGCGAGTACCAGGGTGCGCTCGCGACGGGCGACCTCGACCGGATCCTGGCGGCCTTCGAGCCAGATGGGTATGCCCGCGAGCCCGCGGGGGGCCCGCACGTCCACCGAGGTCCCGACGGGCTCCGCTCGTTCTACGAGCTGCTCTTCTCCAACGGCGGCGGCATCCCCCTGGAGCACTGCGCCATGCTCGATGACGGTCGCGCCTGCGTGATCGAGTACAACGTCGCCCGCTGGGGCGAGACCGATCTTCAGCCACAGGCCGGCGTTGCCGTTTACGACAGGGGTGAGAGCGGCAGGCTCGCCGCCGCCCGCATCTACGACGACGTCGATCCACCGCTCGGCGCGTCGCCATAGGCCCTCGACTCCTCGGCGGTCCGGCTGCCGGTGCCGCTCTTGTCCCACCCGTGGAAGGGGGAGAGGTCACCGGCCTCCCAGGCCTCACGGAGGCCCGGGGTGCTGAGGTCCCAATCGGGGCGGATCTCGCTCGAAACCGCACGCAGGTCACGGCGGAGCTCAGCGACCGACGGGCGCCCCCAGAACCAGTAGCCGTTGTAGATGCTGTGGATGACGAGGCCCGGCTTGAGGACGAGGGTGTGCGGGATCATCGGGTCGTTCTCAGGGTCGGTGTACTCCTGGATCTCGAGGTCCTTCTGCACCGTGCGCTCCGGGTCGGAGAGGAACGGCCACTGGGCGCCGACCGAGGCGCGGAACTCCTGCAGCGTGTGATGCTCGTCGGTGGCGATGGTCGCGATCTTGGTGTAGGCGACCGCGATCTTCGAATAGAACGAGGCGAGTTCGAGATGCTGCTGGTGCTCCTTCGGGCAGTAGTGGCCTCGAGCAAGCGTCAGGATCAGCGGGTCATCGCCCTGCAGCTCGCTCAGCCTGCGGGGCACCGTCTCGGTGTCGGGCAGCTCGTAGTCCGGGAAGACGGCGCCGGGTTTCATGTCTGAGCGCATCGGTCTCCATCCATCAGGCCGTCATCGGGGGCTCTGCGCCGTCCGCGGCGGGAGCTGCCGCGATTTCGTCGCGGAGCGCCTTCAGCGCACCGACGTAGATCTCCGAGAAGGTCGGAAACGGTTGGATCGTGTCGCTCAGGACCTCGAGCGGGATGCGCGCCCGGATCGCGAGCGTTGCCTGCTGCAGCCACTCGCCCGCCTCGGGACCGAGCGCGTACGCGCCCGTCAGCCGCTCGCCGTCGCTGAGCAGGGTGAGGAAGCCGTTGTGGTCGGCGTACGCTCGCGTGTAGGTCGCGGTCTTGGCCACCTCCGAGACCGGGACCGTCGCGCTGAAGCGGCCGGCCGAGGCCCCGACCGAGGCGGCCTGCGGGTCGGTGTAGACGACGCGCGGGACGGCCTCGTAGTTCGCCGTACGGGGCCGGCCGAGGATGTTCGCGGCGACCACCTCGCCCTGATACTTGCCCACATGGGTCAGAGGCCAGATGCCGTTGACGTCGCCGATCGCCCAGAGGTTCTCTCCGGCTCGAAGGTGGGCGTCGACCGGGATCCCCTTGGCGTCCGGCTCGATGCCGACGGTCTCCAGGCCCACGCCCTGGACCCGCGGGCGGCGGCCGGTGGCGACCAGGATCCGGTCGCCGCGCAGCTCCCGCCCCTCGTCGAACTCGAGGACGAAGTCCTCACCCTCGAGCCGCGCGGCCGTGGCGTTCGACGAGAGGATGAGCTCGATTCCCTCTTTGGCGAGGACCTGGCCCAGCGCCTGTCCCAGGGGCGCAGGCTCGCGCCCGAGAACCTGCTCGGACATGTCGATGACGACGGCCTCGCCGCCGAGGCGGCGAACGGCCTGTGCCATCTCCACCCCCACCGGCCCGCCGCCGAGGATCAGCAGCCGGCGTGGGACGGCCTTCATCGCGGTCACCTCGCGGTTGGTCCAGATGCCGTCCAGTTCGCGCAGACCGGGAACCGGCGGCACCACCGGGTCGGCGCCGTTCGCCAGCACCACGTGCTCGGCGGTGTGGCGCACGCCGTCGACCTCGACGGCGCCCGGTCCCGCGAGCCGGCCGCTGCCGCGCAGCAGGTCGATGCCGTTGGCGGCGAGCCAGCGCTCCTGCCCGGCGTCGGTGTGGTCGGAGACCATGAAGTCCCGCCACGCCAGCGCCGCCTCGACGTCGACCTCGGCGGTGGCGGTGGCCTCGCGGGCCCCGTTGACCGCCTCGCCGGGGCGCAGAAGGGTCTTCGAGGGGATGCAGGCCCAGTACGAGCACTCCCCGCCGACGAGCTCGCGCTCGACCACCGCCACCCGCAGCCCGCCCTCCGCCAGGGCGCCGGCGCAGTGCTCGCCCGGCGAGCCGCCGCCGAGAACGATCACGTCGTATTCGCCGCTCATCTCGGCAGCAACGGCTCGAGTTCCGGTGCCATGGTTCCCCTCAGCGGCCCGGCGGACGTGTCTTTATCTCCTGCATCATCCGCCCGTTGCCATCCGGGTCGCTGAAGGCGACGAACGAGCCGTAGTCGGCATGCTCCGGGGCCGGCCCGCTTTCGCGCGCCTCGGTCCCGGCGTGGTGGAAGACCCCGGTCTTGTCGTGAAACGTCTCACTGACGTCGACGCCTCGCGCGACGAGGTCGGCGCGGGCCGCGTCGATGTCATGGACCGCGAGCTGCAGTCCTTCGATGGAGCCGGGTGGGGCGGCGGTGACTCCCTCGCCGAAGATGATCGCGCAGCCGGAGCCCGGAGGCGTCAGCTTGACGACCCGGTAACCGTCCTCGACCGCCAGGTCGGCGTCCAGTCGCCATCCAAGGCCCTCATAGAAGCCCTTCGCCCGATCGACGTCGGAGACCGGCACGACCACGACCTCGAGCCTTGCCTCCCCTGCGCTCACCGGCGGGCTGCCGTCGCCGTTTCCGTCGCTCACGCCGACACCTCCATCTCGACCTCCGCCGGTTGCCGACTCAATCGAACTGCTGTTGTCGGATCGCGATCAATCTCCCTCCGATCCGGGGTGAAGTCAAGCGGCCCCGGCCGGCCCCGTCACCGAGCCGGCTCTGGCAGATATCGGGGCGCCCGGATTTGAACCGGGGACCTCACCGACCCGAACGGTGCGCGCTACCAGGCTGCGCCACGCCCCGAGAGGGGGCGGATTATCTCAGAGGGGGCGCCCGCGGGACGCCGCGCACCCCGCGGTCGCTACTTTGAAGCTCAGGGGGGTTACCTCGAAGACATGAACCGGACAGCAAGGCTCGCACCGCTCGCGCTCGCGCTGGCGCTCGCGCTGGCGCTGTTCGCCTCCTCAGCCCAGGGAGCTGCCCGGGCGCCGGCGGGCTTCGTCGGAATCTCACCGCAGTCGGCCCCCTCCGACTCCGACTACGAGCTGATGGCGGAGGCCGATGTCGCCAGCGTGCGGCTGCCGCTCGCCTGGTCGCAGATCGAGGCCGTCGACCCGGCCGTCGGGGATCCCGACTGGTCCTACTTCGACCACGGGGTCGAACTGGCCGCCGAACATGGCCTGCGCGTCTTCCCGTTCGTCTGGGGGACCCCGGAATGGCTTTCAGAAGTGCCCGGGGTCGAACCGGTGACGCCGCGCGAGGTCCACGCCTGGCGCTCGTTTCTGCGGCAGGCAGCTCTCCGCTACGGGCCCGGCGGGGAATTCTGGGAAGACAATCCCCAACTGACGCCGGAGCCGATCAGGTACTGGGAGATCTGGAACGAGCCCAACATCGTCACCTTCGGAAGCGCCGACCCGGAGGGCTTCGCCAACATCCTCCGCGCGGCGGGCCAGGTTCTGCACCGGATCGAGCCGGGGTCGAAGGTGATCCTCGGCGGCCTCTTCGGGCGCCCGCTCCAGATCCCGCCCAACATGGCGCCGGGCGAGTTCCTCTCACGGGTCTACCGGGCGCGGAACGTGAAGCGCTGGTTCGACGGCGTCGGCCTCCATCCGTACGTCGCCGGCGCCGCCGCGATGCGCGGCCAGATCGAAAACCTGCGCCGGGTGATGAAGGAACACGATGACGCCTCGACCCCGATCTACGTGACCGAGCTCGGTTGGGGCTCGGACAGCTACGAGTCTCGCTGGGAGCGGGGCCTCTACGGCCAGGCCGACCAGCTCAGCCTTGCCTTCTCGATGCTCTCGCTCCACCGCTACAGCTGGCGGATCGGCGGAGTCTGGTGGTTCTCGTGGGCCGACGCCGAACCGCCGACCTGCCAGTTCTGCGACTCGGCCGGCCTGCTGACCGACAACCGCGAAGCGAAGCCCGCCTGGTACCGCTTCAACTCCTGGACGGGCGGCGACGCGGAAACGGTGCCGCGGGCCGAGTTCGAACCCGGGCCGTTCGGCTGGGAACAGAGATTGCCCGCAAGCCCCACCGGGTAGCGCATACCCTGACGGGTAGACAAGCGAACCAGGAGGAACGATGGAGGCTTCGGCGCCCAGCAAGGGCATCTTCGACAGCGCCAACCTCGAGGCGCGCGAGCGCGTCGTCGAGCTGCTCCGCAGGGCCTACTGGATGGAGGTCGAGACGGTCATGAGCTACATTTCGGCTTCGGTCAACCTCGACGGGGTTCGCGCGCAGGAGGTCAAGGAGTCCCTCCGCGAAGACGTCGAAGAGGAGCTCGGCCACGCGCGCCGGTTCGCCGAGCGGATCAAGGAGCTCTACGGGGTCGTGCCCGGCTCGGAGGACTTCGCGGCCGCGCAGCCCTTCCTGCAGCCGCCGGAGGAGCAGACCGACATCGTCCATGTGATCCGCGGGGTAATCAAGGCCGAGACCGGGGCGATCGAGCACTACACCCGGATCATCGAGGAGACCGACGGCGTCGACCCCGTCACCCAGGACATGGCGATCGAGATCCTCCGCGACGAGCAGGGCCATCGCCGCCTGTTCGAGGGCTTCCTGCGCGAGTACGAGATCGAGGGGATCGCCTAGCCCTGCGAGCTGTCCGCGCGCTCGATCGCTTCCAGCGGCGGCACCCAGCGTTGGCGATCCCGGTCGCTGTCGGCAGGAAGTTCGCCGACGACGAGGGCGGCAACCTGACGGCGCTGATCGCCTACCGGGCGTTCTTCTCGATCTTCCCCCTGCTCCTTCTCCTCACCTCGGTGCTTGGCTTCGTCCTCGCCGGCGATCCGGGCCTGCGGAAGGACGCGATCGACTCGGTCCTCGGCCAGTTCCCCGTCGTCGGCGAGCAGATCCGGGTCGGCACCCTCGAAGGCAGCGGCGTCGCGCTTGCGATCGGCATCGTCGGATCGCTCTGGGCGGGACTCGGCGTGGTGCTTGCCACGGGCGAAGCGCTGGACACGATCTGGGAAGTCCCGCGCGGTGAGCGCTCCGGCTTTCTCTCCTCGCGGCTCCGCTCGTTGGCGATGCTCGCCGTGCTCGGCACCCTGACGCTCGTCTCGACGGTCGCCTCGGGCCTGGCCGGCGGCGGCAGTGTCGGCGCCGCCTGGGCCGTCGCGGTATCGCTGGCGCTCAACCTGCTCGTCTTCGCAGCGGTCTTCCACCTCCTGAGCACGGCGCGCTCGCCGCTCCGCGTGATCCTGCCGGGGGCGGCCGTCGCGGCGGTCGGGTGGGCGGTCCTTCAGCTCGTCGGCGGCTACTTCGTCTCGCACCAGGTCGAGGGCGCGACCCCGGCTTACGGCACCTTCGCCCTCGTCATCGGGTTGCTCGCCTGGGTCCATCTGGGAGCGATGCTCACGGTCCTCAGCGCCGAGCTGAACGTCGTCCGCGCCCGGCGCCTCTGGCCGCGCAGCCTGGTCCCCTGACTGGACATCTGGTCGGCATCGGTCATACTGTGTTTTAAGTAGGATCGATGCCGAAGGCGAGGTCGTGAAGCTTGGGGGGAATCGTGGAGACGGTTGCGGTGGTACTCGCGCTCGTCGCGCTCGTCGCGACTCTGTGGGTGCTGTTCAGCCGTGAGCGTGAGGCCCGGCGCCGTTACCGGATCCTGAGCGAAACGGCTGCGGTCTCCGACGCCGGCGGCTCGCTCGAGGACACGATCGCGGCGATCTGCGACATCCTCGTCCCCGAGTTCGCGGACTTCTGCATGATCGACCTGATCGATCAGGACGGGGAGGTCCGGCGGGCCGGGCTGCGGGTATCCCCCGGTGCCGCCCCCGGGGCCGCGGAGGGCCTGGCGGCTCGCCGGCCCTCGATCCCGGAGCGGATGATCGAGGGTGACGACGCAACTCCCTCACGCCCCGGTTCTACGAGCGGATGACGGACAGCGACCTCGAGGGCCTCGCCGACGGGCTCGAGGATCTGGAGTTCTTGCGGAGCCTCAGAAGCCGCTCGGCGATCACCGTCGCCCTCAACGCCCGCGGAAAGGTCACCGGCGCCCTCACGCTCGCCGTCGGCTGGTCCGGCCGCAGCTACCGCCGCAAGGACGCCCATTTCGCCTGGGTCCTCTCCGGCCGGGTAGCTCTGGCGCTCGACAACTGCGGCCTGTTCGCCGACCTTGAGGCGGCCGAGCGGGCGCGGGCGGAGATCGCCGAAACCCTCCAACGCGGGCTGCTGCCGCCGCCCCTGCCCGACATCCCCGGCTGGTCGCTGGCGGCGATGTACCGGCCGGCGGGCTCCGAGAACGAGGTCGGGGGCGATTTCTACGACGTCTTCCGCGTCGCCGACGGCTGGATGCTCGCCATCGGGGACGTTACCGGCCGCGGCGCCCGTGCCGCCTCGCTTACGGCCGTCGCCCGCTACACCCTGCGCACCGCCGCCTCGCTCACCGGCGACCCCGTCAGGGCGCTGGAGACGCTCAACCGGACCCTCTTCGCCCGTGGCGACTCGTCGCTCTGCAGCGTCGTCGCCATGACGCTGAGCGAGGACCCCACCCGGCCGGTCCGGCTCGCCGTCGCCGGCCATCCGTTGCCGTTGCTGATCGACGGCGAGCGGGTGGCGGAGGTCTGTGGCGCCGACCCCGTCCTCGGGGCCTTCGCGGATGCCCGCTGGTCGGTCGCCCATTGCTCGCTCGAGCCCGGCCAGCAGTTGGTGGTCGTCACCGACGGGGTCATCGAGGCGCAGGGACCGAGCGAGCGCTTCGGCGAGGATCGGCTGCGATCCGAGCTGCGCGGCGCGGGCGACCCGTCACAGGTCCTGCAGCGGGTCGAAGGCTCGCTGCAGTCGTTCACCGAGGGAACGATGGACGACGACGTCGCGGTGCTCGTGCTCGCCCCCGACGCCGAGGTAGGCTCGAAAAAACGGCGGGACGTCCCCAACCTCGAGGTGGCCAATGGTTGATGCCCACATGGAACTGGTTGAGCGCCTCTACAACGCGTTCAACCGCCGCGACCCCGAGGGGATCGTCGAGGTCTGCGACGAGGGGATGGAGTTCTTTCCCTACGAAACTGCCGGCGCGGTGGGGCGCGAGGCCCCCTACGTCGGGCGCGAGGGACTGCGCGAATACCTCGCCGACGCGGCCCAGGTCTGGGAAGAGCTGTTGGTGACCCCGAGCCGGGTGGAGCAGAACGGCGACCAGCTCCTTGTTCGAGGCCGGGTCTATGTGCGCAGCAGGGAGCTCGGCATCCGCGACATGCCCGCCGCCTGGATCTGGGGCGTCCACGACGGCCGCTTCGTCCGCGGCGAAGTTTTCCCCGACCCCTCTGCGGCCGAGGAGCGGTTCGCGCAGCTGACGATCGTCTAGGTGCCGGCGGGCGCGGCGCCCCGCAGCTCCGCGAGCGCGGAGTCACGCTGCTCGTGGACCGAGATCGAGGACTCGACCCCGGTGATCCGCAGCAGGCGCAGCACCTGGGTGTTGATGCAGCAGAGGACGAGCCGGCCGCCCCCGCCGCTGGCGCCGCCGCTGTCGAGCCGCTGCCATGAGCGCACGATCAGGGCGATGCCGGTCGAGTCGATGAAGTCGCACTCGGTCAGGTCGATCACGACCTGTGCGCCCTCGCTCGTCACGACCCCCGCCAGGGAGTCCTCGAGCTCGGGAGCGGTATTCATGTCGAGCTCACCGCGCACGGTGAACGCACGAATCCCGTCCTCCAGCTCCTCCGCCTGCACCTCGAATGGCACCGGATTCACGCGCCGATCCTAGCGCAGGGAGGCCGGCGCTCAAGGGCCCTTAAGTTTGCCAGGCACGGCGTGTGGGTACCTCGTGGGCGAGAGCCGGGCGGATAAGCTCGACACCCCGGGGAAGTTTCCCCAGCGGGGATTGCGGTATGGCCGAAACCTCGACTATCAGCGAACAGCCCAGGGGGCTTCAGATGATGCTTCCGGCAAAAGCGGAGAACGTTGCTGTGGTCCGGCACGCCCTCGCCGGGCTGGCCGAGGAGATCGGGATGGACGAAGCGGGCATCGCCGATCTGAAGACGGTCGTCACCGAGGCCTGCATGAACGTCGTCGCTCACGCCTACGCCGGGGAGCCGGGCCCGCTCACCGTCGAGGCCAACCCCGATTCCGAAGGGCTGACGGTCATCGTCCGCGACCAGGGCCGCGGCATCCGCCCCCAGGCCGACGTCGACCAGCCCAGCCTGCGTCTGGGGCTCTCGCTGATCGCAGCACTGTCGAGCAGTTTTGCGATCTCCGGCGGGCTCGACCGCGGAACCGAAGTCTCGATGCGGGTGCCGCTGCGCGGCGGCGGCACCGAAGGTGTGGCCGACTCGGTCGAGATCAAGCCGGTCCCCTCGCCGCGCACCGAGGTGCTCGCCGACCGCCCCGAGCTGCTCGCCCCGGTGCTCGCCAGCATCGTCGGCGCGCTCGCCGCTCGCCGCGACCTATCCGTCGACCGTATGTCGGATGCGGTCCTTGTCACCGACGCGATTGCCGCCGCGGCACCGTTGCGGTTCACCGGCGGCCGGGTCAGGCTCGGGCTCGACGACGTCGAGGCCGGGATCCGGCTTCGACTCGGGCCGATGGAGGCCGGGGCCGCCGAGCAGATCCGCGAGGACCTCCGCCTGCCGGAGATGGGCGGGTCGATCGAGGCGCTGATCGACGAGCTCAGGGTCGAGGGCCGCAGCGACGGCGAGTACCTGCTGATCAGCTTCGCTGCTGGCTGCTCCTGCTCCTTGATCTGCTCGCGGATCCGCATCAGAGCGCGGCGTAGGATCCGCGAGACGTGCATCTGCGAGTGGCCGATCTTCTCGGCGATCTGAGACTGGGTCATGTCGTCGACGAATCGCATCCGCAGCACCAGCCGCTCCCGCTCGTCCAGGTAGGGGAGGGCCGCGTCGAGAGCGATTCGGCCCTCGACCAGCTCGAACCCCTCGTCCTCGCTTCCGATCCACTCCGACGGCGCCGCTTCCTCTGCGTCATCGCCCCCCGCGGGCCGGTCGAGCGACAGGGGCCGGCGGTTGTGGTTGGCCTCGAGGACCTCGAGCACGTCGTTCTGGTCCAGCTCCAGGCGATCGGCGATCTGGGCCACGGACGGCGAGTGCTGCAGCTCCTTGGTCAGCTCGGTGATCGCTTTGTCGACGTCGGCCATTCGGTCGTGGAGGCCGCGCGGCACGCGCACGGTCCAGACCCTGTCGCGGAAGTGGCGTTTCAGCTCGCCGAGGATCGTCGGGGAGGCGAACGCCGTGAACGGAATCCCGCGATCGGGATCGAAGCGATCGACCGCGTTGAGGAGCCCGATGTTGGCAACCTGGAGGAGGTCGTCGAGGGACTCGCTGGCGCCGCGGTAGCGGAGCGCGAGGCGTTTCGCAAAAGCCATGTTGCGGCGCACGAGCTCCTCGCGGGCCGTCTGGTCGCGATTGTTGGCGAAGCGGCGCCAGAGCTCGCGTTCGCTGGCAAGGCCCTCGTCGGGCCCAGGGCCCGGTGCGCCGGGATCGTCTGTGTGGTGCTGTGCAGCCATGGGTGTGCTCCAAACGCCGCCCTGGAGCCTCGCTCGGCCGTGCAGCGGTAACCCCAACCGTAGTAATCCCGCTCGATCGGCGGGTACCCGTACGGAGCCGCCGGCAAACCGGGCAGGTTAGGCTGCGGCGCAACCCCCGAAATCCGATCAAGAGGAGTTCCAGATGGCTTTCTCCGTTCCCGACTTGCCCTACGCCTACGACGCCCTCGAGCCCCACATCGACGAGGCGACGATGCGCGTCCATCACGACAAACACCACCAGGCCTACGTCGACAAAGCGAATGCCGCCCTCGAGGGCACGGAGTGGGCCGATCGCGAAGTCGAGGACGTCCTCCGCAACCTCTCGAGTCTCCCCGGAGACAAGCAGGGCCCGGTCCGTAACAACGCCGGCGGCCATTTCAACCACACCCTCTTCTGGCAGATGATGAGCCCCGACGGCGGCGGCGAGCCGGGCGGCGACCTGGCCGCGGCGATCGACGAGACGTTCGGGTCCTTCGACTCCTTCAAGGAGGAGTTCAAAGGGGCCGGCATCGCTCGCTTCGGGTCCGGCTGGGCCTGGCTGGTACGGGACGGCTCCGGCCTCGCGGTGGTCTCGACCCCGAACCAGGACTCGCCCGTCTCCGATGGCAGCAACCCGCTGCTCGGCTGCGATGTCTGGGAGCACGCCTACTACCTCAAGTACCAGAACAAACGGCCCGACTACATCGACGCCTTCTGGAACGTCGTCAACTGGGACTACGTGGCCGAACGCTTCGCGGAATAGGTCGCGCCGGCGGCGGCGGCGGCGGGCCGCGCGGCCGCAGGCAGGCTGCGCGGCTCGGCCCCGTCCTTGACCGGCACCAGCGACAGCGCGTGCTCGGCCTTGGCGGTGATCGTCAGGCTCGGGTTGACGCCGGGGTTGGCGGGGATCGAGGCGCCGTCGGTCACCAGCAGGTTCTCGTAGCCGAAGACGCGGTTGCCGGAGTCGACGACGCCGCTCTCGGCGTCGGCGCCGATCACCGCGCCGCCGAGGATGTGGGCCGTCGTCGGGACGTTCTGGATCGACTCGGTGATCGCGCTCTGGGCAATCCCGCCGGTCCGCCCCGCGAACCAGCGCGCCGCCGCCGCGGCCGCCGGGAGGTAGATCGGGTTGGGGCGGTCGGGGTCCTGCTCGGTCTGCAGGCGGACCCCGCGGCCGAGGAGCTTGCGCCGCGGCCGCAGGTGCATGGCGGCGTCGACGGTCTGCATCACGAGCAGGATCACGGTCCGCCGCGACCAGCGGTAGGGGATCCGCATTCGCAGCGCCTGCCACGGGTGTCGCAGCATCGCGGCGGCCCACTTCAGCGGCCTCGTCAGGCGGGTGCCGGGCCCCGCCATCGCCGTGAAGGTGCCGCTCATCGCATCTCCCGCCTCACCGTAGGTGACGACCTCGATGTGGGTGTCGGGGTCGGGGTAGATGCTGGAGGTGATCGCCACCGAGCGGCTGAAGTCGCGCTCGTCGTCGCGCGCGGTCACGGATTGGATCGACTCGGAGTTGGTGCGGACGACGTCGCCGATCCGCGCCGAGAGGCGGGGCAGGGCACCCGAGTGGCGGCAGTTGGCGAGGAGGTTGTTTGTGCCGAGGGCGCCGGCGGCGATGACGACGCCGCGCGCCGTGATCGTCCTGCGGCCTCGTCGCACCCACGCCCCCGAGCGCTCGCTTGTGACGCGGTATCCGTCGGAGCCGTCGACCGCGCCGAGTGGAGCGATCTCCGTCACCTGGCGTTCGGGCCGGATCTCGACCCCGAGCCTCTCGGCGAACCAGAGGTAGTTCTTGACCAGCGTGTTCTTCGCGCCATGGCGGCAGCCGACCATGCAGCTGCCGCATCGCATGCAGCCGGTCCGCGCCGGTCCCTCGCCTTCGAAGTAGGGGTCGGGGACCTGGCGCCCCGGCTCGTCGAAGAAGACGCCGACGCGGGTGTTGCGGAAGGTGTCGCCGACCCCGATCTCCTCCCCGTATTCCTTCAGCAGGCGGTCGGCCGGTCCCATCCCCTCGTACTCGGTGACGCCGAGCATCCGCTCCGCGGTCTCGTAGTGGGGCTCCAGCTCGGTCTCCCACTCCCCGAGGCCGGCCCACTGCGGGTCCTCGAAGAAGGCGGGCCGTGCCCGGTAGAGCGTGTTCGCGTAGCCGAGGCTGCCGCCGCCGACGCCGCTGCCGGACACGACCAGCACGTCCTTGAAGAAGGTGAGCCGGAGGACGCCGCGCATCCCCAGTCGGGGCGCCCAGAAGTAGCGGCGCGGCTCACGCAGGCTGGACTCGGCGAAATCCTCGTCGCGGAACCGACTGCCGCACTCGAGCACGGTCACCGAGTAGCCCTTTTCGGCCAGCCTCAGGGCAGCGACCGAGCCGCCGAAGCCCGAGCCGACCACCAGCCAATCGACATCGTGATTCATGGTTCGCGTCCGTCGCGAGTGCTCTGGCTGCTAGACCTCGTCGGGCTCCAGTGGGCGGAACTCGCTCGTCCGCGCTCCGCAGACCGGGCAGAACCAGTCCTTGGGAATGTCCTCGAAGGGGGTTCCGGGTGGAATTCCGCCGTCCGGATCGCCGTGCTTGGGGTCGTAGATGAACCCACAGCTCTCGCAAATCCAGAGGGTCGCTTCAGCCGTCGCCGACATGCCCAAAGCTTACGGGACTCAGCTTTTGTCGAAGCTGACCGAGACCGGCTCGCGCTCGGCGTCGTCGATCTCGAAGTACTCGCGCGCCGTGAACCCGCTCTGGTTGGCGATGATCGAGCCGGGAAACTGCTGGATCTCGGTGTTGTAGGACTGCACGTTGGAGTTGTAGATCCGGCGTGAGGCCTGGATTTCGTCCTCGAGCTCGGAGAGGTTGCGGCTGAGCTGCTGGAAGTTCTCGGTGGCCCGCAGTGTGGGGTAGTTCTCCGCCACCGCGCGGAGGTCGGTCAGCGCCCCGGTCAGCTGGTTCTCGGCTTTGGCCGTGTCGCCGACTCCGCGCGCCGACATCGCCTCGGCCCGGGCTTTGGTCGCCTTCTCGAAGACCTCGCTCTCGTGGGAGGCATAGCCTTTGACGGTCTCGACGAGGTTCGGGACGAGGTCGTGCCGTCGTTTCAGCTGGACGTCGATCCCGCTCCACGACTCGTCGACCCGGTTGCGCGAGGCGATGATCGAGTTGCGCTTGCCGATGAAGTAGAGGACCGCGATGACGATGATCGCGACGACCACGATGATTGCGATGAGCATGGGCCCCATCCTACTTCCTGACCGCTCCGCGGCAAGCCGGCCGGCGGAAATAGGATCGATCCGGTGAGCGCGAAGGGCGAAGCGGAGGAATGGGCGGCGCTCGTCAGCCGCTATGGCGGGCGCAACGGCCTCACCTACGAGCCCGTCGGCGGAATCAATCCCAAGGACGGCCCCGTGGCGCTGTGCGTCGGGGGGACAAATCGTCTGACTGGGCAGCTCTCAGAGGGCTTCTGGGGCTCCTCGTGCGACGCTGACGAGCGCGAGTCCGGCGGGCTGTTCAGCAAGGCGGTCCTGCCCGGCGCTCTCCTCGCCAAGGCCCACATGCCCGATCTGGCGCAGGTGGTGCCCGCTTTCAACGTCGAGTCGATCGAGGGCCACGAGGTGGTCACCCAGCGCTTCACCCGCAAGGTCGAGTTCGAGTCGCTCGACTTCAACAAGCGCTACCTGGCAACCGTCCCCAAGGAGTACGACCCGGTCGCGCTGCGGGAGCTGTTCGGCCCCGGCTTCCTCGCCTGGGCGACGACGATGACCGGTGAGATCGACTTCGGGATAAACGACCGCCAGCTGTGGTTCATGTGGCGGCTTCGCGAGCGCACCGAGGCGGAGCTCAAGGAGGCGCTGAAAAATGCCGGCCAGCTCTTCCGCCGCCTCCAGAGCGAGATGGACGAGAGCGGGATCCACACATACCCGCCGGGCCCCTGGCACGCGGGCCTCGAGCCGTTCCCGGCGGGCTAGCCCGGGGCTCGGGCGAGGCGGCGGCGAGCCGGTCGAGGTCACTCGTGACCTCCGGTTCCCCGAACGGTTCGCGGGCGGCCTGGTGTGGAGGTCGTGGGATTCCCGCCCGCGCCGAGGCCACGGCGCCGGCGGAGGTGGCTCAGGTCGGGTAGTCGGGGTCCCCGGGAAGCACCACCCGGTGTGCCTCCTGGGTGCCGATCACCTTGGGAAGGATCGGTTCGACGCCGCGATCGCGGTGGGCGTCGAGCGCTCCGGAGGCGGTCTCGAACGGCGCCAGTGTCTGGAGCTGGGAGATCGTCGGGAAGGCGAGCGCCATCTCTCCCGCGGCCTGCCCCTCGAGGGCGGCCGCCGGGGCGAACCAGCCCGCCTCAGTCGTCTCGACGCCGTCGGGCTCGGGCGGCGAGTGGGCGGGGGCGAGGGCGAGGAAGAACCAGGCATCGAAGCGCCGCGAGATGACCTCGGGCGTGACCCAGCGCGAGAACAGCACCAGCTCGGCGCCGTCTGCCAGCTCGATCCCGGCCTCCTCGGCGAGCTCGCGGGCCGCGCAGGCGCGGTGGCCGTCCTCGCCGTTCCCGTCCTCGGGGTCGACCGCACCCCCCGGGAAGACCCATACCCCCGGCATGAACTTCGCCTCCTCGGTCCGCTTGAGGAGGAGAACCTCGAGGCCGCGATCTGAGTGCCTGCCGCCGCCGCGAAGAAGCACCACGGAGGCCGCGGGACGGGGGGTGGACGGCTCGCCCAGGTTGGGTCGCTCGGCCGGCCCGAGCTTTCTGGGTGTCACGGAACGACCCTACCTTTCATCCATGCGTAACACAGATCGGTACCGGGTCTGTTTTAGTGCTTGGCGGTGTCGCGGGGACGCACGATCGCGCTGGTCCTGGCTGCCTGCGTCGTGGTGGGCGCGTTCCTGGCCTGGCGCCTTTACCCGCGCGACGACACCACCAGGGTCAGCGTCGGCGAAGCGGTGAGCCAGTTCCGCGCCGAAGGCGGCGGCGCCGGCGGTGGCGAAGGGGCGCTGTTCGAACGGGAACCCGGGGTCTACCGCTACCGGACCCGCGGCAGCGAGTCGGCGGACACCGGCCTGATCAGCTCGACGCACGACTACGACGGGATCTCGACGATCACGATCAGCCCGAAAGGGTGCGGGGTCGTCGAACGCTGGGAGGTCCTCGGCGGCCGTTGGTCCGAATTCACCTCCTGCCCGACCAAGGGCGGCGACTTCTTCGAACTGATCGGCCTCGTCGAATACCACGAATTCTTCGGCGAAAGCCGCAGGTCGACCTACGCCTGCACCGGCGACCCCGCCTCGAAGCGCTCGGCCCGCCAGGTCGGGAAGACCTTCCATGGACGCTGCCAATCGGACGAAGGCGACACCGCCACCAGCAGCACGCTCGTCGATGCGATCGAAAAGGTCGCCGTCGGCGGCAGGCCCATCGACGCCGTCCACACCTCCTCCCAGGTCAAGCTCGAGGGCCATGTCAGCGGCACCGCGAAGCGCGAAGACTGGCGCCGCCGCTCCGACGGCCTGCTGCTGAAACGCGTGAGCAGCAGCGACGCCCATATGAGCGGCACGATCGACGCCGACTACAAGGAGAGCTACTCGATCCAGCTGCTCTCGGTCGAACCCAGCCAGTAACGGTCAGGCTGCCCGGGGGAGCTCGTGAAGCGGCGCGCGGTGCGGGCCGGGCCGGCGCCGGCTTGAGGACCGTGGCGATCGCCTCGGAGGTGATCTCGACCAGGCGCCGAAGGTCGCCCTTGGAGATCGCCAGCGGCGGCATCAGGACGATCACGTCTCCGAGCGGGCGGATGATCGCCCCGCGGCGGCGCGCCTCGAGGGTCACGCGGTGCCCGATGCGGAGCGAGGGATCGTGCTCGCCGAGGTCGATCCCGACCATCATTCCCCGGCCTCGGACCGCGGCGACGCCGGGCTGCCGGGCGACGTCGTCGAGCAGATCGCCGAGAAGGTCGATCTTCGGCTGCAGGCGGGCCAGCGTGTGCTCGCGCTCGAAGGTGTCGATGCTTGCCAGCGCGGCGGCGCAGGCGAGCGGGTTGCCGGTGTAGGTATGCCCGTGGAAGAAGGTGCGCCCGTCCTCGGGGGCACCCAGGAACCCTTCGTAGATCCTCTCCGTCGCCAGCGTCGCGGCGAGCGGCAGATAGCCGCCGGTCAGGCCCTTGGCTACGCAGAGAAGGTCGGGCGAGACGTCCTCCTGCTCGCAGGCGAACATCGTCCCTGTGCGGCCGAAGCCGGTCGCGACCTCGTCGCAGATCAGCAGGACGCCGAAACGGTCGCAGAGCTCGCGCGCCGCCCGCAGGTATCCAGGCGGGTGGACGATCATGCCGGCGGCGCCTTGGACGAGGGGCTCGAGGATAACGGCAGCGATCTCTTCCTCGTGCATCGCGAGGGTCCGCTCGAGGTCAGAGAGGTCTCCCGGCTCGACCGCGTGGGCCTCGAACAGCAGCGGCCGGTAGGTCGCGTGGAAGAGCTCGATCCCGCCGACCGAGACCGACCCGATCGTGTCGCCGTGGTAGGCATCGCGGAGGTGGACGAACGAGGTCCGGCGTGAGTGCTGGCCGCCGCGCTGCTGCTGGAACTGGAACGCCATCTTCAGCGCGATCTCGGTCGCCGTCGAGCCCGAGTCGGAGTAGAAGACCCGGCTCAGCCCGGACGGCGCGATCTCGACCAGTCTCGCCGCCAGCTCCGCCGCGCCGGGGTGGGTCAGGCCGAGCATCGTCGAGTGCGCGACCCGGTCGAGCTGGTCACGGACGGCCTGGTCGATTTCCGGATGCCGATGGCCGTGCACGTTGCACCAGAGGGAGGAGACGCCGTCGATGTAGTGGCGGCCGTCAGCATCGATCAGCTGCCAGCCCTTGGCCCGCTCGATCGCGAGCGGCTCTTCCTCGCACCAGCCCTGCTGCTGGGTGAAGGGATGCCAGAGGTGGTCGCGGTCGAGCTGCGAGTGATCCACCGACGTCACTGGAGCTGAGGTTAGAACCGCCTCCGGCGGGAACGCGGCGGAGTGATATGCATCACATAAGCAACTATTGCTATCTAGAAATAGTTGTCCCTGTGCAACTATTCGCCAATGCACGCGACCGATGTCAAGGCGATAGTCGAGGAAGTCGAGGCCCCGCGGGCGATCGATGTGGAGGCGCAGGAGACAGCCGCACGCCTCAGCGCCCTGCTCCGCCACGTCTTCCTCTACGACCGCGGCAACATGCTCAGCGTCCTCGAGGAGAGCGGCCTCTCGATGACCCAGACCAAGGCTCTGCTCGAGCTCGGCGGCCTCGGCGAGGCGGCCGAGCCACGTCAGGTCTCCGACCTCGCCGAGACCTTCGGCGTCTCGGTTCCGTCGATGAGCCGCGCGGTCGACGCCCTGGTCAAGAAACGACTCGCCACCCGGGTCGAGGACACCGAGGACCGCCGCGTCCGCCGGGTTGCGATCACCAGCAGGGGCAAGGACCTCGTCAACACCCTGCTCGTCATCCGCCAGGCCGGGATGGAGAACTTCGCCGCCAGCCTCAGCCCGGCCCAGCGACGCAAGCTGGACGCCGCCGTCGACTCGGTGATGGATCGCGAGGACATCGCCGCGGCCTACGAGATCTTGAGAGGAAAGGACTCCAACCGATGACCCGATACCGGCACCTGATCACCGACGACAACCGCAAGTGGTGGACGCTCGGAGCGATGTGCTTCGCGCTGTTCATGATCATGCTCGACAACACGGTCGTGAACGTCGCACTGCCGTCGATCCAGAAAGACCTGGGGGCTTCGATCTCAGGCCTCGAGTGGACGACCAGCGGCTACACGCTCTCCTTCGCCGTCGTGCTCGCGACGGGCGGGCGCCTCGGCGACATCTTCGGTCGCCGGCTCGTATTCCTGATCGGCGTCGTCATCTTCGCCTTCTCCTCGGCGACCGCCGGCCTCGCTCCCGACCAGACCGCGTTGGTCGTCAGCCGCGTCGTCCAGGGCATCGGAGCCGGGTTGATGATGCCTGGCACCCTCTCGATCATCACCAACGCCTTCCCCTCGCACGAGCGCGGCAAGGCGATGGGCACCTGGGCCGGTGTCTCCGCCCTGGCGCTCGCGATCGGCCCGGTGCTGGGCGGCCTGCTGACCGAGCACGTCTCCTGGCGGGCGATCTTCTACCTCAACATCCCCGTCGCGATCGGCGCAGTCGCGGCCACCCTCTTCGCGGTACGCGAGTCGCGCGACACGAGCGTCGGCAAGGACGTCGACTACCTCGGCGTCGCGACCCTGACCACCGGCCTCACCGCGCTGGTCCTCGCTCTGGTCGAGGGCAACAGCTGGGGCTGGGGCTCGGCCCAGATCGTCGGCCTGCTGGTCGCCTCGATCGTCGGCCTCGTGTCCTTCGTCTTCGTCGAGCAGCGCGTCAAAGCCCCGATGGTCCAGTTCGAGCTGCTCTCACATCGCAACTACCTGGGCGCCTCGATCGTAGCCCTGATCATCACCTTCGCGATGATGGGCGTCTTCTTCTTCCTCGCCCTCTACATGCAGAACATCCTCCACTACTCGCCGCTCGAGGCCGGTGTGAGGTTTCTGCCCTCGACGCTGATGATCGTCGCCGTGGCGCCGATCTCGGGGCGCCTGGCCGACCGCTTCGGCCCGCGCTGGTTGATCGCCGGCGGGCTGACCCTGCTGACCGCGTCGCTGCTGAGCTTCACGCAGATCGCGGTCGACTCGACCTACCCCGAACTGCTTCCCGGGTTCGTGCTTCTCGGTATCGGGATCGCGATGACGATGTCGCCGATGACGAGTGCCGCGATGAACGCGGTCCCGGTCCAAAAAGCCGGCGTCGCCTCGGGCGTGCTCTCGATGTTCCGGATGGTCGGCGGAAGCCTCGGCGTCGCCGTCACCGGGGCGATCTTCCAGGCCTCCATCGGCGCCGACTTCGCCTCTGCGACCCCCCAGGAATTCGTCGACGCGCTGTCGACGGCGATGCGCGTCTCGGCTGGGGTAACAGCGCTCGGCGTCCTGGTTGGGGCGCTCGTGATTCGGACCGTCCGCAAACCCGCCGGGGTCCCGGTCGAGGTCGCCGAGGCGGAGGCGAGTCCCGGCGGAGAGCTGCTTGCCGGCCGCACCGCCTGAGCGCGCTCAGTTGAGGCTGAGCGCCGGCCAGCCTCCGGTGTCGCCGAGGTCGAGCCTCGGCAGCGTCTCGACCCTGACCGAGCCGAGCGCGGCGATCGTCTCCAGGTTCGACGCCTCGACCTGGCTCGGGGCGTCGGGCCAGGGCGTGAGCACGACCATCGCGACCTCGAGTCCCACGCTTCGGGCCGCCTCGAGCGTGAGGAGCGTGTGGTTGATCGTGCCGAGGCCCGGCGTCGCGGCGACGACCACCGGCAGCCCCAGGGAGGCGGCGAGATCGCGGACCGAGTACTCGCCGGCGAGCGGAACGAGAAGGCCGCCGACCCCCTCGCAGACGATCTCCTCGGCGCTTGCCCCCGCGGCCTCGGCGGCGGCCCGCAGCCGCTCCGGCTCGATCTCCTCGCCCGCGAGCGAGGCGGCGAGATGCGGCGACGCGGGCGGCCCGTAGCGGTAGGGGGCGATCTCCTCGTCGCTTTGTGTGGAGCCGGCGGCCCGCCGCAGCAGCGCGTGGTCGGGCTCGCCGGGATCATCGAGGCCGGTGACGGCGGGCTTGAAGACCGCGACCCGGGTACCCGAAGCGGCCAGCGTGCGGGCGAGCACCGCCGCGACGACGGTCTTGCCTACCTCGGTGCCGGTGCCGGTGATGAAGACCCCGCGCATGCGAGTGCTAGGCGGCGAGCTGGACCGCCGGCACCGGCGCGCCCAGGCCGAGGCTGCGGGTGGCCGCGCCGAGCACGCGCGCCGCGCCCCGCAGCGCCGAGGGATCGTGTGTCGACATCGCCGTGAAGCGAAGCCGCGCGGTTCCCTCCGGGACGGTCGGCGGCCGGATCCCCTGGGCGAAGACGCCGTGTTCGAGCATTGCCTCCGAGAGCCGCATCGCCTGCTCGGAGCTGCCCACCCCCACCGGGACGATCTGGCTCTGGGAGAGGCCGACGGAGAGGCCCTCCGCCTCCAGCGCCTGGCGCAGGACCTCGGCATTGACCGTGAGGCGCTGGACCATCTCCGGCTCGGCCTCGAGCAGGGTCAGGGCCTCACCCGCCGCCGCCACGGCGGGGGGCGGCGGCGCCGTCGAGAAGATGAACGAGCGGGCGGTGTTGAGCAGATACTCGACTGTCTCGGCCGAGGCACAGGCGTAGGCGCCGTAGGAGCCGAGCGACTTGCCGAGCGTCCCGACCAGGAGGTCGACCTCGCCGCCGAGGCCGGCGGCGGCGACAGTCCCGCGACCGCCCGGCCCGACCGCCCCGATCGCGTGGGCCTCGTCGACCATCAGCCGGCAGCGGTGGCGGCGGGCCAGATCGTGGAGGCGCTCGAGCGGGGCGATGTCGCCGTCCATCGAGAAGAGGCCGTCGGTGACGATCAGCGAAGCGCGCTTGCCCGCCGAACGCAGCCCCCAGGCCAGGTGGTCGAGGTCGGCGTGGCGGTAGACGTAGGTCTCGGCCCGCGCCAGCCGGCATCCGTCGATGATGCTGGCGTGGTTGAGCTCGTCGCTGAAGACGACCTCGCCACGCCCGGCCAGCGCCGCGATCACGCCGCTGTTGGCCAGGTAGCCGGAGCCGAACAGCAGCGCCGCCTCGTAGCCCTCGAACGCGGCCAGCCGCCGCTCGAGCTCGCGGTGGGGCTCCATGCTGCCGGAGATCAGGCGCGAGGCCCCGGCCCCGGCTCCCCACCGCACGGCGGCCTCGGCGGCGGCCTCGCGGACCAGCGGGTGCCCGGCGAGGCCGAGGTAGTTGTTCGAGCAGAGCAGCAGGACCGGGCGGCCGTCGAGCAGGACCTCGGGCCCCTGCGGGCTCTCGACCAGACGCAGCCGCCGGTGGAGCCCCGACCCGCGGAGCTCCTCCAACCGCTCGGCGATCTCGGTCATGCCGCCGATTGCTTCGGGTAGGGGAGAGGCTTCTTCGCCGTCTTGATCACCCGAAGCTGGGTCGAGGGGTCCCAGAAGTCGGCTTCCTCCTGGCGGTCGATCAGCTCCTCCATCGGTGTCGCCGCCGGGCTGGCGCCCTCGAGCCAGCCGGAGCGGTTGTCCGGCCGCGGGTTGGCGCCGTTGTCGGGCTGGCGGGCGACGTTCAGGCCGAGGTCCTCGAACATCGCCCGGTCGTCCTCCGGCTCGGCTCCGAGCGTGGTCAGGAAGTTCCCCATCATCACCCCGTTGAGGCCGGCCCGGACGGCCAGCGGCTGGAGGTCGCCGAGGTTCTCGACCCGGCCACCACAAAGCCGGAACAGGGCGCCGGGGATGATCAGGCGGAAGATCGCGACCCACTTGACGACCTCCCACGCGTCCATCAGCGCCCGGTCGCCGAACTTGGTCCCGTCGCGCGGGTTGAGCAGGTTGATCGGGACCGAGGTCGGATTCAGCTCGGAAAGCTCGAAGGCCATCTCGACCCGCTGGCGCGGCGACTCGCCGAGGTTGAGGATGCCGCCGACGCAGGTCTCGAGGCCGGCCTCCCTGACCGCCTCGATCGTCCGCAGCCGGCCCTCGTAGCGCACCGTCGTCGAGACCTCGGGGTAGTAGGAGCGCGCCGACTCGACGTTGTGGTGGACCCGCTGGATGCCCGCCTCGCGCAGGCGGGTCGCGCGTTCGGCCGACATGTGCCCGATCGAGGCGCAGCGCTTGAGGTTGGTCTGCTCGGCGACGAGCCTGGCGCCCTCGAGGATCTTCTCGAAGTCGCGTTTGGAGAGCCCCTGGCCCTGGGTGACCATGCAGAAGCGGTGCGCGCCCGCGGCCTCGGCCGCCTTCGCGTGCTCGAGGATCTGTTCCGGCTCCATCATCGCGTGCATCGGCGTGTCCGCCTCCGCGTAGCGGGACTGGGCGCAGAACCCACAGTCCTCTGCGCAGCCGCCCGACTTGGCGTTGACCAGCGAGCACATGTCGGTCGAGTCGCCGAAGTTCTCCTGGCGCACCCGCCAGGCCCGCTCGACGAGGTCGCCGATCTCCTCCTCGCCGCTCAGCCGCCCGAGCGCGAGCGCTTCCTCGAACGAGATCAGGGACTCCGCGCTCATCGGGCAGCAGGCTAGGTTCCGCGCCGGACGTGTGAGCGCGATGATTGCGTGGTGGCGGCGAGGATCAGACGGCGGCGGGCCGCGATCGCGATCGGCTGCGGGCTGGCGATCACGGCATTCGCCTTCGGGGCGACAATGGGCGACGGCAAGGAACCCGCTCCGGCGCCCGGCGCCCGCGATGACGCCGCCTCGGCGCTCAACCCATCCCAGCTTGCGGGGGAGCGGATCGTCACCGGGTTCACCGGCCCGGCCATCCCCGACGGGGTCCGGAGCATGATCCGCACCGGGGGCGTCGCCGGGGTGATCCTCTATTCCTACACCGGCAACCTCCCGACCCGGGCCGCCGGGAAGGCGCTGATTGCCGAACTCCAGGCGATCCCCCGGCCGCGGCGGCTGCGCGACCCGCTGCTGGTGATGATCGACCAGGAGGGGGGTCTTGTGAAGCGGATCGGCGGTGCGCCGAGCGCCTCGGCCGAGGTGATGGGAGAGAGAGGCCCCGCGTTCAGCCGCGAACAGGGCCGGCGTACGGCGCGGAACCTTCGCGACATCGGCGTCAACGTCGACCTCGCGCCCGACCTCGACGTCGCCCGTCCGGGGAGCGACATCGCCGACACGCACCGCGGCTTCGGCTCGACCGCGGCCGCAGTTGCGGCGACGGCGGTGCCGTTCGCCGAAGGGCTGCACAGCGGCGGGGTCGCCACGACCGCGAAGGCTTTTCCCGGGATCGGCTCCGCCACCGCCAACACCGACGACGCCCCACAGAGGATCGCCCTCTCGAAGGCGACCCTGCGCCGCGTCGACGAGGCGCCGTATCCCCGCTACATCGCGGCCGGCGGTGAGATGGTGTTGCTGAGCACCGCGATCTATCCGGCCTACTCCGCGAGGCCGGCCGCCTTCTCGCGGGCGGTCGCCACCCGCGAGCTCCGCTCGCGCCTCGGCTTCGAAGGGGTCACGATCACCGACGCGCTCGAAACCGGCGCGGCGCGCGCGGTCGGCCCCCCCGACGTCGCCGGGCTCGCCGCCGTCCGCGCCGGCGCCGACCTCCTCCTCTACCCGAGCCCCAACGGCGCCCGCATTGCCCATGCCGCCCTCCTCCACGGCCTTCGCTCCGGCTCCCTGGCCCGGGAGGAATTCGAAGCGTCCGCCGACCGGGTTCTCGCGCTGCGCCAGGGCCTCGCCCCCTGAGCGCCGCCTCGGGCGGCGCTACTCGTTGGGGACGGCGGCGAGGGACTCCCAGAGGTAGAGCGAGGCGAGGCTGCGGTGGGGTCGCCAGGCCTCGCCGATCTCGATCACCTCGGTCGGGGTCGGCATCTCGTCGAGGCCGTACTCGATCTGGACCGCCTTGCGGATCCCGAGGTCGCCGCCGGAGAGGACGTCGGGCCGTTCGAGGTGGAAGAGGAGGAACATCTCGGCCGTCCACTGGCCGAGGCCGCGGACGGCGACGATCTCCGCGATCACCTCCTCGTCGTCGAGTTCGTTGAGTCTGTCGAGCTCGAGCTCGCCGGAGATCACGTGGCCGGCGAGGTCGCGGATGTACTCGACCTTGCGCCCCGAGAGGCCCGCCGCCCGCAGGTCCTCTTCGCTCGCCTCCAGTAGCTGCTCAGGCGATGGGGTGGCCCCGTCGAAGAGGTCGAGGACCCGGTTGTAGATCGTCCGCGCCGCTTTGGTCGAGAGCTGCTGGCCGACGATCGCCCGCAGCAGCGCCCCGTAGGCGTCGGCGGGACGCTCCTCGCTGCGCCGCCGCAGCCGGGTCGCGAGGTCGATCTCGCCGATCCGCTCGACCAGGGCCGCCATCTCCGGCCCTGTGGCCGCCAGCGCCTTCCGTTCCGCCGCGCTCACTTGCCCGTCCACCGCGGCCGGCGCTTCTCGGCGAAGGCCTGGATCCCCTCGCGGAAGTCGTCGGAGCCGAAGCACGACTCGCGCAGCGCCACCAGCTCCGCCTCCTGCGCCGGGCTCAACACCGGGTTGGCGTTCAGCGCCTCGATCGCCTGCTTGTTGCCGCGCATCGAGAGCGGCGCGTTGGCGGCGATCGCCGCCGCCAGCTCGACCCCCGCGGCCGCGAGCTCCTCGTCGGGGAAGACCTCGTGGACAAGGCCGATCTGCTCGGCCCGCGCGGCCTCGAGGTTGCGTCCGGTCAGGAACAGCTCCTTGGTCCGCGCCAGCCCGATCGTGTCGAGGAACTTGCGCAGGCCGGTGTGGCCGTAGATCAGCCCCAGTTTGGCCGGCGGCATCCCCAGTTTCGCCCCGGCCGCGCAGACCCGCATGTCGCAGGTGACCGCCAGCTCGAGGCCGCCGCCGAGGCAGTGGCCGTTGATCATCGCAACGGTCGGCCATGGATGGGCGGCGAGGGCCTCCATCGCGGCGTGGAAGGGGTGGGCGACGAGGCTCTCAGCGTCGCGCTCGAAGGTCTGTTCGGGGATCGACCCGATGTCATAGCCGGCCGAGAAGACGGGCGGCGCGCCGGTGATCAGGACGCAGCGGTTCTCGATCCCCGCGTCGAGCTGCGGCAGCGTCTCCGCCAGGGTGTCGAGGATCTCGTGGTCGAGGGCGTTGCGGCGCTCGGGATTGGAGATCGTGATCCGGACGACCGCCTCGGCCGGGAAGTCGAGGACGAGCTTGCCGCCGGCGAGCTCCTCGGCACTCACTCCAGCACTACGAGGACGTCGCCTTCGCTGACCGACTGGCCCTCCTCGCAGCGGATCTCCTTGACGGTCCCCTCGTCCTCGGCCTCGACCGGGATCTCCATCTTCATCGACTCGAGGATCACGACGGTGTCGCCATCCTCGACGGTGTCGCCGACGGCGACCTCGATTTTCCATACGTTGCCGGTGATGTGTGCCTCTATGTCCGCCATGGAGCGGGACAATATCCGCCGTGCCTGACCGCCTCGCCGTCCTCGTCGCGGCCCGCAACGAGGCCGACCGCGTCGGCGACACCGTCGGGGCGCTGCGCGGCGCCTTCCCAGGTGCCGAGATCTGGGTCGGCGACGACGCCTCCAGCGACGACACCGAGGGCGTCGCGCTCGCGGCCGGCGCCCGGGTCGTCAGCCGCGGCCGCCCGCACGGCAAGGGCGCCAATGTGACCGCCGCCGCAGAGGCGGCGCTCTCGGCCTCGCCCCCCGACCTCTTCCTCCTCTGCGACGGCGACCTGGGTCCCTCCGCCGCCTCCCTGACCCCGCTCGTCGCCGCCGTCGAAGCGGGGCGAATGCGACCTCGCAGTCGCCGCCTTCAGCCGCCGCGCGGGGGGAGGCTTCGGCCTTGCGCTCGGGTTCGCACGCTGGGCGATCCGCCGCCGCTGCGGGCTCGAGACGACCGCCCCGATCTCGGGCCAGCGCGCGATGCGGGCCGATGTACTGCGGGCCACCCTGCCCTTCGCCGCCGGCTACGGGATGGAGGTCGGGATGACCATCGACGCGGTGCGCGCCGGCCACACCCTGCGCGAGTACGAGCTCGACCTCTCCCATCGCGCGACCGGCCGCAATCTCGCCGGCTTTTCCCACCGGGCGAGGCAGCTGCGCGACTTTGCCCGCGCCTACGCATCGCGGCGCGGGTAGGGCGGCCGCTCCCAGCCTCCGGCCGCCCGCTCGACGGACCCCGCCAGTTCCAGTAGGGCCGCCTCGCCCCCTTCGGGCCCGAGGAGCTGGGCGCCGATCGGCAGGCCGGACTCCGTCCGCCCGGCGGGGACGCTGATCCCCGGCCAGCCGACGACGTTCCACGCGAACCCGTAGGGGCAGGCGGCGGTGATCGCGGTGCTGGTCGCCCAGTAGCCGCGGCCGTCGTGCTCGTAGATCCGGGTCGGGGGCTTCGCGGTCGTCGGGGTCAGGACGAGGTCGAAGCCGTCGAAGATCCGGCCGATGCGGCGTCGCAGCGCCGGCTCCGCCGCCCGCGCCGCCCGCAGCGGCGGGCCGCAGAGCAGCCTGCCCAGGCGCGCGTGGGTCCTGGTCCGCGGCTCGAGGTTCGATCGGTCGCTGACGTTGTCGTCGAGCCAGGCCGTGACCCCGCCCATCCCGCGCGGGACGATCGCCGCCCCGACGAGGCCGTATTCGGGATCGGCGGGGACGACGTCGTGCCCCAACTCGCCGAGCTGCTCGGCAAACGCCTCGATCGCGGCCCGGTGCTCGGGGTCGAGCTCGTTCACCACCCCGAACGGCGTCGCGAACGAGAGCGCGACCCGCAGCGGCCGCGGCTCCCGCCCCGCCGACTCGGCGAACGGCTCGAGCGGCGGCGCCGGCCTGTGCCTGTCCCCAGGGGCACTGCCCTGGAGCGCGTCGAGGAGGAGGGCGGCATCGGCGACACTGCGGGTTAGGGGCCCGAAGCAGGTCAGGCCATTGAAGGCGTCGGGCTCGGGCCAGGTCGAGATCCGTCCACGCTGTGGCTTCAGCCCGACCAGGCCGGTCCAGGCCGCGGGGATCCGGATCGAGCCGGCGCCGTCGGAGCCGATCGCCGCGGGAACCAGGCCGGCGGCGACGGCCGCGGCCGCGCCCCCGCTGGACCCGCCCGGGGTGTGGGCGATGCTCCAGGGGTTCCGGGTCGCGCCGAAAGAAGGGCCCTCGGTGAACGGCCACTGGCCGACCTCAGGCGCGTGTGTCTTGCCGATCACGATCGCGCCCGCCTCGCGCAGGCGCCGCACGAGCTCGGAGTCCTGCTCGGCGGGGGAGAACGACCCGCCGCAGCCGAACAGGGTCGGGTGGCCGGCGAGGTCGACGTCTTCCTTGATCGCGACCGGCGCGCCGAGCAGCGGGCCGCCGTTGCCCGCTGCGATCCGCCGGTCGGCGTCCTCCGCCTCCGCCAGCGCCTCCTCGGCACGGATCACTCGGAACGCGTTCAGGTCCCGCTGGGCGGCCTCCGTCCGTCGCAGCGATTCCTCCACCAGCTCGCGCGAGGAGATCCCCCCGGTCGCCAGCATCCCCACCTGCTCCTGGAGACCGAGGTCGGGACTGGTCTTGGTCGGCATTTCGGATCCCCTCCCTCGCGTTCGTTCGAACGAACAATAGGCGAAGAGGGGGTAGGCTGGGCTCGAGCACAGGGATTCCCGATGGCAACGGCAACCGCAACCGACACCCGTGAGCGGATCCTCCGCACCACCCTCGACCTGATCGGGCGCGAGGGGATCGCCGCGGTGACGAACCGGCGTGTCGCCGACGCGGCCGATGTCTCGCTCGGTTCGCTGACCTATCACTTCGACAGCCAGCTCGACCTGCTGCGCGAGAGCCTGATGTTGATGGTCGGCGAGGAGGTCGTACGGCTCGAGGGGATCGCCGCCGAGCTGCGGCGGGCGCGGCCGAGCGTCGAGCAGGTGGCGGTCGAGGTCGAGCGGGTGGTCCGCGAAACCGGGCGGAGGATCTGGGAGCTCGCCGAGTTCGAGCTTCACCTCCAGGCCGCGCGCGACCCCGAGCTTCGCGCCGCGTCGCTGCGCTGCTTCATCGCCTACGAAGAAGTCGCCACGGCGGCGCTGGAGGCGCTTCAGGTTCCCATGGCGAAGACCCGGGCCCGCTCGATCGTGGCGCTGATGTACGGCCTGGGGCTGCGCCGGCTCGGAACCGGAGAAGAAGACCCGACCGGCCTCGCGGAGGCGCTACTGACGATCGTCCGCGGAGCCCAGGCCGACGCCGGATAGCCTGCCGGCGCGAAACAACGTTTTGATCCTCGCGATCGACCAGGGCACGACGGGCACCACCTGCCTCGTCTTCGACGAGGAGGCCCGGATCGCCGGCAGGGCGTACTCGGAGTTCGAGCAGCACTTCCCCCGGCCGGGTTGGGTCGAGCACGACGCGACCGAGATCTGGGAGACCAGCATGCTGGTCGCTGCGAGGGCGATCGCCGACGCCGGCATCGACGGCGCCGATCTCGAGGGGATCGGGATAGCCAACCAGCGCGAGACGGTCGTCGCCTGGGATCCGGACAGCGGCGAGCCGATCCACCGGGCGCTCGTCTGGCAGGACCGTCGCACCGCCGAGCGCTGCGCGGAGCTCCGCGCAGCGGGCCGCGACGACCTTGTCCGCGAGCGGACCGGCCTCGTCCTCGACCCCTACTTCTCCGGGACGAAGATCGAGTGGCTGCTGCAAAACGCCGAGGGCGCCGGGAGGGCCGTCTTCGGGACGATCGACTCCTGGCTGCTGTTCAAGCTGACCGGCCGCCACGCGACCGACCGCACCAACGCATCGCGGACCATGCTCTTCGACATCCGCCGCCACGCCTGGGACGAGGAGCTCTGCTCGATGCTCGGCGTCGAGCCCGAGCGGCTGCCCGAGCCGCTGCCGTCCTCGCAGGTCTTCGGCACGACCACTGAGTTCGGCGGCGAGGTCCCGGTCGCCGGGATCGCCGGCGACCAGCAGGCGGCGCTCTTCGGCCAGGCCTGCCATACCCCTGGGACCGCGAAGAACACCTACGGCACCGGCAGCTTCGTTCTCCTTCATACGGGCGCCGAGCTCCCGGGACCGGTCGAGGGGCTGCTGTCCACCGTCGCCTGCGAGACGGGCGGCGGTCCCGCATATGCGCTCGAGGCCTCGATCTTCGTCACCGGCGCCGCGGTGCAGTGGCTTCGCGACGGGCTCGGGATCATCGCCGAGGCCGCCGAGACGGAGGCGCTGGCGGCCTCGCTCGAGGGGAACGACGGCGTCTACTTCGTCCCGGCACTGACCGGCCTCGGCTCGCCGCACTGGGACCCATACGCGCGCGGAACGATCGTCGGGCTGACCCGAGGAAGCGGCCGCGCCCACCTGGCGCGCGCCGCCCTCGAGGCGACCGCCTACCAGACCGTCGATGCCGTGCGGGCGCAGGAGGCGGCGGCGGGGGAGCGGCTGGCCGAGCTCAGGGCCGACGGCGGCGCGGTGGCCAACGGCTGGCTGATGCAGTTCCAGGCCGACGTCCTCGGCGCCCCGGTCGTCGTTCCGGAGGTCAGCGAGACCACAGCGCTCGGGGCCGCATACCTGGCCGGGATCGCCACCGGGCGCTGGAGCGAGGAGGACGTCCGTCGGACCTGGCGCGAGGCGGCCCGCTACGAGCCGCGAATGGACACGGAGTCGCGCTCGGCACTGCTCGCCGATTGGGGGCGGGCGGTCGAGCGCTCACGCGGCTGGGACGCGCCGCAACCGGCCGCGTAACCGGCGCGAGGGCAGGGGGTAGGCAAGGCGACGGCCGTCGCCTTCGGCCAGCTCAGATCGCCCTGGACATGCCCGACATCAAGCCACAGGTCTACAAGGACGAGCGTCCGGCGGAGTACTTCGACCGGTTCCACGCCGCCGCGCGTCGGGGAGTCGGCTGGACCTACCCGCTCGTGCGGGCGATTGTCACGCTGCCGACGCTGCTGCTGTACCGCACCCGCGCGATCGGGGTTGAGAACGTGCCGAGGTCGGGCCCGTTGATCCTCGCCCCGAATCACTTCAGCCAGATGGACCACTTCTTCATCGGCCTCTATCTCCGGCGCCAGATCCGGTTCATGGCGAAATCGCAGCTGTTCGGCAACCCGGTCCTGAACTACATCTTCAAGCACGGCGGCGTGATCCCGGTCCGGCGCGGCCACCACGACGAGGAGGCCTTCAAGACCGCCTACACCGTCCTCGGCCAGGGCGGGATGCTGCTGATCTATGCCGAGGGCGGCCGCTCGCGGAGCGGTGAGCTCGGCGAGCCGAAACCGGGTGTCGGGAGGTTGGCCCTCGAGTCGGGGGCGCCGGTGGTGCCGGTCGCGATCCACGGCTCGGAGAAGGTGCGCCGCTGGAAGCGCTTTCGGTTCCCGAAGGTCACCGTTCAGTTCGGCGAGCCGGTCACGTTTCCGGTCGAGGACTCACCCGGCCGCGGGCGCCAGCTCGAAGTGGCGACCGAAATCTTCGACCGGGTCCGGGACGATGTACATGCGGCTCAACGAGCAGGGGCGGCGCAACGTGATCCGCTCCCTGCACGAGGGAGTCACGCCCGAGCCGGGCGAGACGAACTACTCGTAGCGCGCCTCGAGCCTCTCGTAGAACTCCGTGTCGTGCCCGGGGGTGACGATCGCGGCCGGGAACTCGCGCCGGAACAGTCTCAGCTCCTGCAGCGAGCGGCGGTAGTTGTGGGCATCGTGCGGCCGCGGCGCCGGCGGCGCGTCGCCCTCGAGCTGGGCGAACATGTAGGCGGCGTCGCCGCCGATCACGAAGTCCCTCTCCCTGAGCCGGGCGATGACCGACATGTGGCCGGCCGAGTGCCCCGGGGTGTAGGCGAGCCTGACCGAGCCGTCGCCGAAGAGGTCGAAGGTGCGGCCGAACGTCGCGTACGAGTCGATCCCGCCGCGGTCGAAGTCGACGGTGCGGTAGTCGAATGCGAAGTCGAAATGGATCCGCCGGTAGCCGTTCATCGTCGGCCCCTTCCCCTGGGTCGCCTCGTGCCACTCGACATCGCTGATGACGAAGGTCGAGCTCGGGAACTCGGAGATCGCCGAGGTGTGGTCGATGTGGAGGTGGGTCATCACCACGATCGGGATCTCACCGGGGTCGAGGCCGCGTTTGCGGAGCTGGGCCGGTGCGTCGCCGTCGGACTCGACGGAAGGTCTGCCGAAGCGGGCGGGTAGGCGGCCGAAGTTCTCTTCGGCGTCGGTCGCGATCGAGGGATGGAGGCCGGTGTCGACGAGGATCGCGCCGGCGCTGGGATGCCGGATCAGGAAGACGGGAACCGGGACCTCCGTCGCTTCCCTGCCGGTGAGCAGAGCCCATCCGAGCCGCGGGGTGAGAAAGCGGCCGCCGGGGCTTTCCATCAGCGGGCGCGGGAAGTGAACCGTGCCCGTGACGATCGGCTCGACCGTCACCGTCGCCCCCTGGGTTCCCCCGGAGAGCGGCTCGTGCAGCGGCTTTGCCTCGACCTGCACCTTCATCGTCGGCGGACATTACCCCCTGCCCATTTGACCCCGGCCGCGCCCGCCCCTATGGTCGATTCGATGCGCCGGGCCCACCCGTGCTGTCTGCTCGCCGCGATCATCGTCTTGATCGCCGCGCTCGCTCCCGCGGTCGGCCAGGCCTCGACGATCACGCTCGGCAGCACGGACACCTCCGGCGTGATCTCGACCACCGCCGGGTCGAAAGGCACGCTCACCCTGGTCAACCTGACCCTGGCGGGGCCGGGAACGGCACCCGCTTCCCCGGTCGACGGCGTCGTCGTCCGCTGGCGGTTGACCGGCGCATCGGGCGGGCCGTTCTACCTGAGGGTTCTGAGACCGGTTGCGGGAGCGTTCGCGGGGGCCGGCACGAGCGGCCCGGCGACTCCGGCCGGAATGGGGACGGAAACGTTCACGACCGATCTGCCGATCCATCGGGGCGACCTGATCGGATTCAACACCTCCAACGCCAGTGACGAGGTGGGCGCTGTGGTGAGCTCCGAGGGGACCTATGCGGGCTGGGAACCGGCTCTGCCGGAAGGCGCCGCCCTTCCGCCGATCGCAACCGCGATGGGCGCGCAGTTCTCGTTCAGCGCCGACGTCCAGCCGGCCCCGACGGTCACGACCATCTCGCCGGCTTCCGGATCGATCGCAGGCGGCACCAGCGTGACCATCGCCGGGACCGACCTCACCGGTGTCACGTCGGTCCAGTTCGGTGAAACCCCCGCGTCGATCTTCCCCGGCGGCTCCGATACCCAGATCACGGCGATCGCGCCGAAGGTGAAGAGCCCCGGGCCCGTGGGCATCGCCGTCGTCACCATCGCCGGTCGCTCCGTCGCCTCGCCGGGGGCCATCTTCACCTACACGGCCTGCCTGGTGCCGAAGCTGAAGGGCAGGGGCCTGGGGACGGCCCGCAGGAAGCTGAAAAAGGCGGGCTGCAAGCTGGGCAAGGTCAGGGGTGATGGGAAAAGGGTGATCGGTCAGAGCGCCAGGCCCAAGAAGGTCCTTCCCCTGGGCAGGAAGGTGAACATCAAGCTCGGCTGACCGCCTCTAGGGTTGTGGCCGATGGCCGACGGCGCCTCGCGCATATTCAGAGACGGCCTGCTCGAGGGACGGGTCTGCCTCGTCTCGGGATCGGGCAGCGGGCTCGGCCGCGAGACGGCGCTCGAGCTGGCCCGCCTCGGCGCGACGGTGGTCGGCTGCGGACGCCGCGAGGAGCCCCTGGCGGAGACCGAGGCCCTCGCCGACGGGCTGCCCGGCAGCTTCGAGCACGAGACGATGGACATTCGCGATGAGGAGGCGGTCGGGCGGCTCTTCGACGGCCTCCTTGGGCGCCACGGCAGGCTCGACGTCCTCGTCAACAACGCCGGCGGCCAGTTCCTCAGCCCGGCCGAGGCGATCAGCCCGAAGGGCTTTCGCACGGTGACCGAGCTGAACGTGCAGGGCACATGGCTGATGACCCACGCCGCGGCGACCCGGGCCTTCATCCCGCAGGGCGGAGGCAAGGTCCTCAGCATCACCCTTTCCCCCCACCACGGGATGCCGGGGATGGTGCACTCCGGCGCGGCGCGCGCCGCGGTCGAGAACATGATGCGGACGCTCGCCGTCGAGTGGGCGCGGTTCGGGATCACGACCTGCGCCCTCGCCGCCGGCCAGTTCGCGACCGAGACGCTGCTGACGAAGTATCCGCGGGTCGTCGTCGAAAACCTCGAGCGCTCGATCCCGATCGGCCGGGCCGGCCGGGCCGAGGAGCTCGCCTGGCTCGTCGCCTACCTCGCCTCGCCTGCCGGCGACTTCGTCTCGGGGACGACGATCACGATCGACGGCGCCCGCGACAACTGGGCGGGGCCGTGGCCTCCGGACGCGATCGCCGGCGAGGGCGGCGAGCCGGTTGCCGAGGAGCGGCGACCGAAGGGCTAGGCCCGGGGCTCGAGGACGACCATCGGGATCTCGCGGCCCTTGCTTCGCGACTGGTAGCGGTCGTAGTCGCTCCAGATCTTCACCGCTTCCGGCCAGAGCCTCTCGCGCTCCTCCGCGGTCGCGAGACGGGCATGGACCGCGCGCCTCTCGTCGCCGACCTGGACCTCGGTGTCGGAGTTGGCCATCAGGTTGTGGTACCAGGCCGGGTTCTGCGGGTAGCCCCCTTTGGATGCGATGACGACGAGGTTGCCGCCGTCCTCGAGATAGAGCAGGGGGCAGGTCCGTCTGGTGCCGCTCCTGGCCCCGACATGGTCGAGCAGCAACATCCGCCCCGGGCCACCGGGCACGCTCAGCCCGAGACGCCCGCCGCTGACGCGGTAGAGCAGGGTGTGGACGCCGGCGAGGCGGCGGAGGACAGGCCAGGTCCGATCCGCCAGATCCAGGTAGCGGAAGCGGGGCCCGTCCTCTTTCGCCGCCTCGCTCAGGTGTACATCCCCCCGAACTGCCCACCGGTGACATTGAGGATCTGACCGTGCACGTAGTTGGCGTACCCGGAGCAGAGGAATAGGACCGGGCCCGCGGCCTCCTCGGGCTGCGCCGGGCGGCCGAGCGGGATGATCGCCGAGGCCATCGAGCGCATCTGCTCGGGGATGCCAAGCTCGATCTTCTCGCCCGAGGGCGAGGTCATCTCGCCGCCGGCCTCCTTCGCCGCCGTCAGCCGCGTCTCGACGAAGCCGAACGCGACGGCGTTGACGTTGACCTTGAACTGCCCCCACTCCTTGGCGAGAGTTTTGGTCAGGCCGACGACACCCGCCTTGGCGGCCGAGTAGTTGGCCTGGCCGGCGTTGCCCATCGTCCCCGAGATCGAGGAGACGTTGACGATCTTGCGAAAGACCTCCTTGCCCTCGCCTCGCTCGGCCTTGGCTGCCTCGCGCCAGTGCGGGGCGAGCGCCCTCGTGATCCGGAACGGGACGATCGTGTGGATGTCGAGCATCGCCTGGAACTGCTCGTCGGTCATCCGGTGGACGACGCCGTCCCATGTGTAGCCGGCGTTGTTGACGACGATGTCGACCGCGCCGAACGCCTCGACGCCGGCGGCGACCAGCTGGTCGGCGGCGTCGGTCTTGGTCAGGTCGCCGGCGTGGACGGCGGTCTCGCCGTCGATCTCGCTCGAGGCCTGCTCGGCGATATCGGCGTCGAGATCGTTGATCAGCACCTTGGCGCCCTCGGCGGCAAAGAGCTCCGCCGTCGCACGGCCGATACCCCGGGCCGACCCGGTGACGATCGCCGCTTTACCGTCTAGAAGTCCCATCAGATTGCGCTCTCCCTCCTGGTTCGTGAGTGGCGGGAGGCTACATGGAACGGCGAAATCCTGGTTGACCGGCCAGTCAGCCGGGCCCGGCGGTTGCCGCCGATCGGTACGCCACCATGCGGCCCGTCCAGCCCCTCGGGATCAAGGAGGCCAGCATGGAGCCATCGGACTACCCCGTCACGTTCTCCGTCGATTACCCGGACCGCCAGTTGAACCGGTTGACGACGTTCTTCCGGATCTTCACGGTGATCCCGATCGCGATCATCGCGGCGATGCTCGCCGGGGGAAGCTCCTACTCGGCGGGAGGCAACGAAGCGGCCTTTGCCGGGGGTGGGGTCGGGCTGCTGACGATCCCTGTGGTGCTGATGATCCTCTTCCGCAAGAAATACCCGCGCTGGTGGTTCGACTGGAACCTCGAACTGCTGCGGTTCGGCAATCGGGTGGGCGTCTACCTGACGTTGATGGATGACACCTATCCCTCGACCGACGAGCAGCAGGCCGTCCACCTCGACTTCCCCTACCCGAACGCCGAGACCGAGCTGCAGAGGGGCATGCCGCTGGTCAAGTGGCTGCTGGCGATCCCCCACTACTTCGTCCTCTTCTTCCTCTACATCGGGGCCTTCTTCGTCGTCGTCTTCGCCTGGTTCGCGATCCTTTTCACCGGCCGCTACCCGCACGGGGCATTCAACTTCGTCGAAGGCGTCTACCGCTGGCACAACAGGGTGATCGGGTACGCCTTCACGCTCATCACCGACCAGTACCCGCCGTTCCGGCTCGGCCCTTAGCGGAGCTCAGTTGAGGTGGACGCCCCCGTCCTCGGTGAGCGTCCAGTGCGGATTGTGGGCGACCTCCCAAGGGTGGCCCTCGGGGTCGACGAAGACGCCGCTGTAGCCGCCCCAGAAGGTCTCCGCCGGCTCGCGGCCGATCCTGGCGCCGGCGGCGCGCGCATCCTCGATCGCCGCGTCGACCTCGGCCGACGAGCCTAGGTTGAGCGCCAGCGTCACGCCGCCCCAACCGCCCCCGTCGGCGACGCAGCTGTCCTCGGAAAGCCTGGCCCGGTCCCAGAGGGCGAGGACCATCTCGCCGCACTGGAAGAAGACGACGTCGTCCTCGGGAGCGGCCCCCGTCTTCCAGCCGAGCGCCTCGTAGAAGGCCCGCGCCCGGCCCAGGTCGGCGGCCCCGAGGGTGATCACGGTGACCCGCTGCCTCATCGCCCCGCCTCGCCCGGCGCCGTCGCGATCAGCAGCCTGTAGTCGAAGATCTTCTCGAACCCCATCGCGCGGTAGATCGGCTCCCCCATCGGCGATGCCTGCAGCGAGGCGATGTCGGCGCCGAAGTCGAGGCCGGCGTTCACGGCCGCGGCGGTCAGCGCCCGGCCCAGGCCCTGGCCGCGGGCCCGCTCGGTGGTGCCGACCCAGTAGATGCCGGCGACGCCGTTGTTGACGATCGTCATCGCGATCGCGACCGGCTCGGCCTCCCGGTAGGCGAGGAGGGCGACGGCGTTGTCGGCGATCAGCCCGGCGTGGTTGTCGTAGTGCTCGAACACCTCAGGGGGAAACCCGATGCTGATGTAGGACTCCCGCGCGACCCGCCAGTAGTCCTCGGCTTCCTCGGCGCCGGCGAGGCGGCGCAGCTCGACGCCGTCCGGCAGCGGCTTCTCCTCGGCCCGCCCCTCCATCACCATCTCCGGCATTTCGAAGAACGGGTTCAGCCCCTCGGCGCGGGCCACCTCGAACAGGTCGTCGTCCTCCGGCTCCCCTCCCCGGGTCCAGAGGCTGAACCCGCGGCCGCGCTCGCCGAAGAACTCGCGCGCCCGCCGCAGCAGCTCGGACGGGTCGAGCGCGTCCTCGACCCGGAAGGCGGCGTTGGAGACCGCCGGATTCTCGGAGCTGCCGGCGCCGAGGAAGCAGCCGTCGGCGGCGACGACCGTCGCCCCGGAATCGAGCTCGAACAGTTGTCGCGAGCTGTCGATCAGGTTGAGGTGGGCTCGCCGCCGGCTTCCGTTCATTGCTCAGGCCGGTGGGTCGTCGTCGACGACGAAGCCCTCGGGCTCGGCGACCACCTGGTTGCGGAGCTCGCCGATCCCCTCGATCTCGATCCTGACCGAGTCGCCGACCTTCAGGAGGCCCTCCGGGAAGGGCTGTACCGATGCGCCGATCCCGGCCGGGGTGCCGGTCGCGATCACGTCGCCCGGCTCCAGGGTGAACGCCTCGGAGAGGTGCGAGACCTGCTGGAAGCAATCGAAGACCATCTCCGAGGTATTGCCGTCCTGGCGCAGCTCGCCGTTGACGAAGGTTCTGATCCCGAGCCGCTGCGGGTCGCCCAGCTCGCCGCCGGTGACGAGCCAGGGCCCGAGCGGACCGTGGGTGTCGAAGGACTTGCCGATCGTCATCGTCGGCGCCCGCATCTGCCAATCGCGGACCGAGACGTCGTTGGCGATCGTGTAGCCGGCGATCACGCCGGCGGCGTCCTCGGGCGCGACATGCCGGCACCGCTTGCCGATCACGATCGCCAGCTCTCCCTCGTAGTCCAGCTTGTCGGAGACGACCGGCATGTGGATATTCGCTCCGGTTCCGATGACGCAGGTCGGCTGCTTGTTGAAGAAGGTCGGCACCTGCGGCGCCTCCATCCCCGTCTCGTCGATGTGGTCGGCGTAGTTGAGGGCGATCGCGAGGTACTTGCGCGGTCGGGCCGGGCTCAGCAGCCGAATCGCCTCGAGGGATTCGCCGGGGCCGGGCTCGGCCGCGAGCTCGGCCAGCTCCTCCAATCGATCGACGCCCACCGCGTCGACCGCCGCCGCGGGTTCGGTCGGCAGCTCGGGTGCCGAGGCGGTGAGGTCGATCAGGCGACCGTCCTCGATCAGCCCGAGACGGGCCTCCCCGTCGGCGAGGAACCGGCAGAGCCTCATCTACCCGCGGCGATCGCGGCCAGGTCCTCGGGCCGCAGCATCGCGAACAGCGTGCTGTCGTCGAGGATCGCCAGGCCGCCCTTGCGGAATTTGACATTGGCGCCGGTGAGGCGGCCGACCTCGGTCTTGAAGTCGGGGTTGTGGCCGACGAGGAGGACCTCACCCCGGCCCGCCGCGAGGCCGAGCGTGTCGAACCGGCCCGCGAGGTCGGCCGCCGTCTCCGGTGCCGCCGCGAGGGCCTCGCAGGCGAGCCGCGCGGTCTCGGCGGCGCGCACCTTCGGGCTCGTGAGGCAGGCGTCGATCTCGATCCCGAGCGCCGCCATCGCCTGCCCGGCGGTGATCGCCTGGCGTTCGCCCTTCGACGTCAGCCGTCGTGCCGAGTCGTCGCCGTCGCCGTGCTCGGCATCGCCGTGTCGCAACAGGTAGATCACCGGGGGAGCTTCCCGATCGACTCCAGGTATCCGTCGAGAGCCTTCGACTTCTGGGTGTCCTCATAGACCTCGTATTCGCGCAGCTTTCCGCATGCGATCCGTCCCCAGATGACATAGCGGTTTTCGTAGACGCGCTCGCCCGCGTCGGAGTCGAGATGGACGGTGCCGCGAATGCAGACCGTCTGCCGCCAGGGGAACCCCTGCAGGACCACCTCGCCGGGGTAGATCTGGACGCCGGCCTCGGCGAACCGCTGCAGCCATTTCCGCAGCTCGTCCTTGCCCTCGAGCTCGGTCCCCCAGGAGCTGTCGCCGGGGAATTTGAACCGGATGTCATCGGCGTCCATCCGCAGCGCCGGCTCGAGGTCGCCCTCCCGCGAGCTCGCCATGTTGCGCGAGATCATCAGCCTGCCAAGCCAGGACAGCATTCTCTGGAACCTAGCGCGACCGGCTGTTCGAGCGGTTACGCGGTCGGGGTCGCGCTCAGCTCGGGAGCCTCGTCCTGGTCCCCCGGCGAGCGGACGGCCGCTCCTTCGGCGACGAAGCTCGGCGGGGCGAGCTCGAGGTAGGCGTTGAAGGTCAGGTCGATCAGGCGCTGGGTCCTGTAGATGCGGAACGCCGGGCCGAGCAGCCGTACCGGGATCCAGGGAAGGGCCTTCTGGACGAAGAGGAGGATCCCGAAGCCGGTCCTGTGGGAGTCGTGGAGCTCGGTGTAGCCCGCGGCCGCCTGCCTGCGGGTGCGACGGCCGTCGACCACCGCCCGCATCTCGCGGCCGACCGCGATCCCGTAATAGAGCGCCGTCCTGATCCCCTCCGCGGTCAGCGGCAGGCACTGGCCGGCCGAGTCGCCGACGAAGAAGACGCCGGCTTCGGTCGGCGGGCGCAGGCGGTGGGGGATCCAGTTGCCCTGGTAGCGGACCTGGTCGGCGCCGAGATCGGCTGAGAGGGCGTCGGTCCCCTCGCGGACGTGGTCGTCCGGCCAGTAGGAGCAGGCGCCGATCCGCAGCTCCTCGCCGGCCGGGAAGCACCAGCCGTAGCCGGACCGGGCGTAGCGGCGATCGACCCAGACCTCGAGGTCGTCGCTGTTGCCCTGGGGATGGACCTCGAGGGCGCGTGTGAGGGGGGCGTCCGTGGGCTGGAAGCCGTCGTCGCCGGCGAGGATCCGCCGCCAGCCGAGGGCGTCGACGACGAGCGGCGCCGACACCGGGCCGCGGTCGGTCTCGACCGTGACCTCCCCATTCTCGCCTGGCGCCCGCCCCTCGACCGCCGCGATCTCGAAGGTCGCATCGCACTGGCGCCAGAGCGCCTCGCACATCTCGTCGTAGTTGAAGGTCGAGAACGTGTAGGGAAGGTCGAGGACCGTCCTCCAGCCCGGGGTATTGACGACCAGCTCATCGAAGCGCTGGAGCTCGATGTCGATCATGCCCAGCGCCCGCAGCCACTCGGTCGGGATTCCGCAGGCCGAGGTCGCCCTGGCGCCGATCTCGTAGCGGTCGAGGACGAGGACGTCGGCCCCCGAGCCGGCCAGCTCGCGCGCGACAGCGAGGCCGCCGAAGCTGGCGCCGCAGATGACCACGTCGTGCCCGCCCCGCAGCTGCTCCCTGTCCCTTGCGCCTGGCACTCCCACGGTAGAACCGTAGCGAGTCTTGGTACGAGAATGGCCTCGGACCAGGCGCGACCCGGCTAGAGGCCGAGCTGTTTGCCCAGGATCTCCTTCATGATCTCGTCGGTGCCGCCGCCGATCGGGCCGAGGCGGGCGTCGCGGACGGCGCGCTCGATCCCGTACTCGCGCATATAGCCATAGCCGCCGTGGATCTGGAGGCACTCGTCGGCGATGTCGAGGACGCCGCGCTGGGTGATCAGCTTCGCCATCGTCACCTCCTTGAGGCAGTCCTGCCCCTCGTGGAAGAGGCGCAGCGCGTTGTAGGTGATCGCCCGCGCGGCCTCGGCCTGGGTCGCCATCTCCGCAACCTTGTGGCGGATGGCCTGGAAGTTGCCGATCGGCCGCCCGAACGCCTTCCGCTCGAGGGCGTAGGAGACCGTCGTCTCGATCAGGCGCTGCATCGCCCCGACGGCCCCGATCGCCATCAGCAGCCGCTCCCAGGCGAAGTTGAACATGATCAACCTGAATCCCTCGTTCTCCGCGCCGAGCAGGTTCTCGGCCGGGACCTCGACGTCGGTGAACGAGAGCTCGCCGGTGTCGGAGGAGTGCCAGCCGAGCTTCTCGAGCTTCGCCGCGACCTCGTAGCCGGGCATCGCGCTCTCGAGGACGAGGAACGAGATGCCGTGGTGGCCGCCCTCCTGCGTCGTCTTGCAGGCGCAGACGAGGAAGTCGGCGCGGACGCCGTTGGTGATGAAGGTCTTGGCGCCGTTGACGACGTAGCCGCCGTCGGTGCGCTCGGCGAAGGTCGTGATCCCGGCGACGTCGGAGCCCGCGCCCGGCTCGGTGATCCCCAGCGCCCCGACCTTCTCACCGGCGATGCCGGGAACCAGCCAGCGCTGCTTCTGCTCCTCGGTGCCGAAGTTGAAGATCGGGGGCAGCGCGATCGAGGCGTGGGCGTTGAGGCCCGCCGCGACCCCGCCTGAGCCGCCTGAGCGGGCGAGCTCCTCGACCCAGATCGCGTCGTGGAGGTGGGTCCCACCCTGGCCGCCGTAGGTCTCGGGGAACTTGAGGCCGAGGAAGCCGAGCTCGGCGCAGCGGCGGTAGAGCTCGCGCGGGAATTCCCGCGCCGCCTCCCACTCGTCGACGTTGGGGGCGATCTCCTTCGAGACGAACCGCCTCACCGTCTCCCGCAGCTCCTCGTGCTCGGAGTGAAATGGCGGCGGCACCGCCCTCACCCCGGTGTCCTTGACGACCGTCATCGGACCGGGACGCTAGCGCGTCGGCGGCCGGTCGGGGCCGGCGCGCGCCGATACCATCACTCCAATGGGAGAGCCGGTTCTGCTCGCCGTCGATGGGGATCCCGATGCGCTCGCGCGCACCGAGATCGAGCTGACGCGCCGCTATGGCCAGGACTACACGGTCCTGACCGAGAGCACGGCGGCCGGGGCGCTGGCGGTTCTCGAGCGCCTGCGCGAGGAGGGTGAGCCGGTCGCCCTCGTCCTCGCCGACCAGCGGTTGGGGGAGACCTCCGGCGCCGAACTGCTTGCCCAGGCCCGCGAGCTGCATCCATCGGTCAAGCGCGGCCTGATGATCGGCTGGGGCGATTGGGCGAGGGCCGACACCGCCGACCAGATCTCGACCGCGATGACGCTGGGAAAGATCGACTACTACGTGCTGAAACCGCAGCGCTGCCCCGACGAGCTCTTCCATCGCACCGTTGCCGAGTTCCTGTTCGAGTGGGCGCGCCACGAGTCGCCGCTCCAGGGTGAGATCGAGATCGTCGCCGAGCTCGGCTCGCCGCGCGCCGCCGAGCTGCGCGACCTGCTGGGCCGCAACGGGATCCCCTACTCCTGCCATCCGCCCGAGTCGGCCGACGGCCAGGCGCTGCTCGAGGGCGCCGGCCGCGAGGACGCGACGGTCCCCCTGGCCAAGGTGGGCGGCGGCCGGTTCATCGTCGACCCGACCAACGTCCAGCTGGCCGACGCCTTCGGCGTCCGCACCAAGCTCGGCGAGCGGCACGATTTCGACGTGGTCGTGATCGGCGCCGGGCCGGGCGGTCTCGCCGCCGCGGTCTACGCGTCCTCGGAGGGGATGCGGGCGCTGGTGATCGAGCGCGAGGCGATCGGCGGCCAGGCCGCATCGAGCTCGCTGATCCGCAACTACCTCGGCTTCTCGCGTGGAGTCAGCGGCTCCGACCTCGCCCAGCGCGCCTACCAGCAGGCCTGGGTGTTCGGAACCGAGTTCCTGTTGATGCGCGAGGTGGTCGAGATGCGACCGGGGGAGAGGCGGCACGTCCTGCGGACGTCGGACGGGGCCGAGATCGAGACGATCGCGGTCCTGCTTGCGTCGGGGGTCTCCTACCGGCGTCTCGAGATCCCCTCCCTCACCTGCCTCGAGGGCGAGGGCGTCTTCTACGGGGCCTCTGCGGCCGACGCGAAGGCGCTGCCGGGCAAGTGCGTGTTCGTCGTCGGCGGCGGCAACTCGGCCGGGCAGGCCGCGATGCACCTCAGCCGCTACGCGGAGCGGGTGACGATGCTGGTCCGCCGGGCCAACCTTGCGGAGACGATGTCCGCCTACCTGCGCCGGGCGATAGAGGCGGCCGAGAACATCGAGGTGAAGTACGAGACGGAGGCGATCGGCGGCAGCGGCGAGCATCGTCTCGAGACGCTGACCCTTCTCAACAAGGGGTCAGGGGAGAAATCGACGGTCGACGCCGACGCCCTGTTCGTGATGATCGGAGCCAGGCCCGGGACCGGGTGGCTGCCGCCCGAGATTGAGCGCGACGAGTGGGGCTACATCCTCACCGGGACGGATTTGGAACCTGGGAACGGCGCCTCGCCGCGGCTGGGAGAGACCAGCCTCAGCCGGGTCTTCGCCGTCGGCGACGTCCGCCATGGGTCGCTGAAGCGGGTCGCCTCGGCGGTCGGCGAGGGCTCGATCGTGATCCAGCAGGTGCACCACTACCTCGAGGCCGAGGCCGAAGCCTCCAACGCCGCCGGCGTCGCCTAGTCCTCGAGCATCGTGTGGCCGCGGCCGCGGTGGTCGAACCCGAGCAGGTCACCCTGCGGGTTCTTGCGGCCGCCGTGATGGTAGGCGCGGACCTCGGCGATCCTGCCATCCTCGATCCGGAACCACTCGGTGCCGCGGTCGAGCCGCCGCTCCCCGGACTCGGGGTGGCGCCAGGTCATCGTCCACTCGATCACTACCTGATCGCCCTGCTCGATCGCGTTCTCCAGGTGCCACCGCCCTTCGATCTGCTCGACCGCGAACGCCGCGTAGCGGCCGATCTCCTCAGCGCCCCGGTGCGGCCCCAGCCGCGTGTAATAGTGCACGGCGTCATCCACGAAATGTGCGGTCACCGCCTCCGCGTCGCCGGTGTTCAGCGCCTCGTAGTACGACCGAATGTGATCCACATGGCTCATGTGACACCCGCCACCCCCGGACGCGCAGGCAGCGGCCAATCCATATCTGATTCTTCTTGGCCGCTGCCGAGCTGAGGAGGTGGCGGAACTATTTCTCGCGCGCTCGCTCCCGCGTCCGGTGGCGGCTTATAGGCCGTAACTACGGCCGATGACCTCGAGCATGATCTCGTCGGTGCCGGCGCCGATCCGGTTGAGGCGGACGTCGCGGTAGGCGCGCTCGATCTCGTACTCCTTCATGTAGCCGTAGCCGCCGTGGATCTGGATGCACTCGTCGGCGACCTCGCAGGCGATCCGCGAGGTGTAGAGCTTGCACTCGGAGATCTCGCGGACCGGGTACTCCCCGTTCGAGTAGCGCCAGGCGGTCGCGTAGGTGAACTGCTTCGCGGCCTCGATCTTGGTCGCCATCTCGGCGAACTTGTGGCGGATCACCTGGAAGTTTCCGATCGACCGGCCGAACGCCTTGCGTTCCTTCGCGTACTCGAGGGTGCGGTCGAACATCCTCTGCGCTCCGGCGACGGCGCCGGCGCAGGCGACCATCCGCTCGCTCTGGAGCTCCCAGGCGATGTGGTAGAAGCCCTTGCCCTCCTCGCCGAGCAGATTGGAGACCGGAACGCGGACGTCTTCGAAGCTGAGTTCGGCGGTATCGGAGGAGTGCATTCCCATCTTCTCCAGCTTGCGCGAGACGCTGAACCCGGGGACCGTGTCGCCGTTCTCGTCGCGAAGGTCGACGACGAGGAGGCTGATTCCGTCGTGCGCCTTCTCCGGGTCGGTCTTGACCACGAGGACGATGAAGTCGGCGCGGGCGCCGTTGGTGATGAACGTCTTCGAGCCGTTGACGACGAATTCGTCGCCTTCGCGGATCGCCTTGGTGCGGATCCCGGCGACGTCGGAGCCCGCCTCGGGCTCGGTGATCCCGAGGCAGCCGATCTTCTTGCCGGCGATCGCGGCCGGCATGTAGCGCTGCTTGAGGTCGTTGGTGCCGAGCATGTTGATCGGTGGCAAAACCATGTCGGTATGAACCGCGAAGCCCATGTTGAGGCCGCCCGAGCCGGAGTGGCTGAGGCACTCGGCGCGGACCAGCGAGTAGTAGTAGTCGCCGCCCTGGCCGCCGTACTCCTCGGGCAAACATAGGCCGATGTAGCCGAGCTCGCCGGCGCGCTCCAGGATCTCGCTCGGCCAGGTTGTCTCCTCCCACTCGTTGCGATGAGGAAAGACCTCCTTTTCGACCCACGACTGCATCGACTCGCGCAGGTCTTCGTGCTCCTGGGTGAAGATCATGTGCTTGCGCTCGGCCTCGTGGTCGGGCTTGATGACCTTGGAGCCGTTGGTCGTCGCGGTCGTCACTGGGCGTCTCCCCTCGTTTCGCAATCGATCCGGGCAGCGGCGCGCCGCCCTCGAACTCGCCGTGGACAGTAGCACTTCCTACTTTCCACGGAGTCGGCTATCGTGCTCCGAGCGTGGAGCGAGCAAGCGTCCATATCTGGTTCACCGTGCAGCGAGCGAAACGCGAGACATTGGTCTGAAGATGGAGTACGAGCTCGTCAACTACGAGGTGGCCGACGGCGTCGCCACGGTGACCCTGAACAACCCGGAGAAACGCAACATGCTCTCCGGCAAGATGCTGGCCGAGCTCGTCGACGCGATGAGGGCCGCGCGCGACTCCGAGGACGCGAGGGCCGTGGTCCTGACCGGAGCCGGCAACAAGGCGTTCTGCGCCGGCGCCGACCTCGGCGGGTTCGCCGCCGATGCTCCGCTCGTCGCCAAACACTTCGCCTCGGACCTCTTCCTCGAGTTCTTCCGGCTGATGCCGCGGCTCGGCAAGCCCTCGCTCTGCGCCGTCAACGGCCACGTCCTCGCCGGCGGGATGGGGCTGGCGCTCTCCTGCGACCTGGTGATCGCCAGGGAGGGAGCGACATTCGGCACGCCCGAGATCAACGTCGGCGCCTTCCCCTACATGATCATGGCGATCATCTACCGCAACGTCCCGCGCAAGAAGGTCAACGAGATGATGTTGCTGGGCGAGCGGCTGAGCGCCGAGCAGGCGGTCGAGTTCGGCCTCGCCAACAAGGTCGTCCCGACGGCCGGGTTCGACGACGCGGTCGCCGAGTGGGCCGGCAGGCTCGCCTCCAAGAGCCCGGTCCTGATGCGCCTCGGCCATGACGCGATGTACCGCCAGCAGGACATGGCGGTCGACGACGCGCTCGAGTTCCTGCGCAGCCAGCTTTCGCTGACCTTCAGCACCGAGGACATCGTCGAGGGCGTCACCGCCTTCTTCGAGAAACGGGAGCCTCAGTGGAAGGGCCGATGAGCTTCGATCAGAGCTTCGAGCCGGTCGATGACGGGTGCGAGCATCGGCGGCTGGTCGACCTGGCTGAACGCGACCTCGTGCCCGCGATAGCCGATCACGTATTCGAAGCAGTCAGCGCAGTTACCCGGCCCGGGACCCGGCTCCGGAATGGTTCCGAAGCCCGAGCTTCCCAACGATTCACGGAGCCGCGTGACCTGCTTGACGCCGACCCTGAACCGCGCGCTCTCCCACCGCGCCTCTGCCGTCGCATGCCGGCCGGGTGCGATCCGCAGCGACCGCGGGTCGGCCTTGAGCCCTCCGCTTCGTTCGTAGGAGATCGCGAACTTCGAGACCGAGGGGACCGGCGTTGGCGCAGGCCCCGGCGGCCCACCGCAGCCCGGCGAGATTGCCAGACACATCAGGGCTGTCGTGATCGCGCCCACCACTTCAAAGGTAACGACGAGGAGAGAGATTGAGCGAGACCGATCACAAGCTTCCAGGCACGGCGGGCCTCGACGAGCTCACCGACCAGCTGCAGGAGGCGCGCAACAGAGCCCGGCTCGGCGGCGGCGAGGAGAAGATCGCCAAACAGCACGAACGCGGCAAGCTGACCGCCCGCGAGCGGATCGACCTTCTCGTCGACGAGGGCACCTTCGTCGAGCTCGGGATCCACGGCCGACCGCACTTCGCCCAGCGGGCGATGGACGGGGTCGAGGCGCCTGCCGACGGCGTCGTCACCGGCTGGGGCGATGTCGACGGCCGGGCGACCTGCATCGCCGCTTACGACTTCACGGTGATGGCGGGCTCGATGGGAATGACCGGCGAGCTCAAGGTCACCCGGTTGCGCGAGATGGCGCTGCAGAAGCGGATGCCCTTCATCTGGCTGCTCGACTCCGCGGGTGCCCGGATCCAGGAGGCGGCCGGGTCGCTCTTCGCCGGTTCCGGCCACCTCTTCCGCGAGGAGGTCGAAATGTCGGGGGTGATCCCGATGGTGGCGGCGATGATGGGGCCGTGCGCGGCCGGGACCGCCTACATCCCGGCGCTCTCGGACTTCGTCCCGATGGTCTCCGGCCAGGGGGCGATGGCACTCGCCGGCCCGCACCTGACGAAAGCGGTGACCGGCGAGGAGATCTCGATGGAGGAGCTCGGCGGCGCCAAGGTCCACTGCCGCAAATCCGGTGTCGGCGACCTCGAGGTGAAGGACGACCCCGAATGCATCGAGAAGGTCAAGGCCTACCTCTCCTACTTCCCGCCCAATTGCGAGCAGAAGCCGCCGCTTGTCGAGACCTCCGACCCCGACGACCGTCGCTCGGAGAAGCTGCTCGAGATCGTCCCCGAGTCCTCGCGCCAGCCCTACGACATGTACGAGGTGATCGCCGAGATCGTCGACGACGGCGAGTGGTTCGACATCAAGCCCAAATTCGCGAAGAGCCTGATCACCTGCTTCGCCCGCTTCGGCGGCCAGCCGGTCGGGATCGTCGCCAACCAGCCGAAGCAGCTGGCGGGGATCCTCGACAACGACTCATCCGACAAGGCTGCGCGGTTCATCAACCTCTGCGACGCCTTCAACATCCCGCTCGTCTTTCTCCAGGACGTGCCCGGGTTCATGGTCGGCTCGAAGGTCGAGCACGCGGGCATCATCCGCCACGGGGCGAAGATGCTCTACGCGGTGAGCCGGGCGACCGTGCCGAAGGTGACGGTGATCGTCCGCAAGGCCTACGGCGCCGGCTACTACGTGATGTGCGGCAAGGCCTACGAGCCCGACCTGATCGTCGCCTGGCCTGGGGCCGAGATCTCGGTGATGGGCCCGGAGGGCGCCGTCGAAATCATCGGCCGCTCGGCGATCGAGGCCTCCGAGGACCCGGAGGCGACGCGCGAGGCGATGCTCGACGCGGTGCGCAAGCAGATCGACCCCTACATCGCCGCCGGAAACGCGGTGATCGACGACATCATCGACCCGCGCGAGACGCGGCCGACGATCGTCAGGGCGCTGCGGATGGCGCGCACGAAGCACGTCGAGAAGCCGGCCAAACGCCACGGGGTGATGCCGGTCTGACCGAGGTTCTCCTGAAGAACGAGAAGGAGCAGTTCACCGGCCTCCTGGTATTCGACGGCACGGTCTTCGAGGCGTTCGGGTTCGAGATCGGCGGCTCTTTCGAGAGCTTCGTCCGGATCCCGGTGGCGATGATGGAGAGCGCCGCCGCCTCGTTCGACTCGGGGGTGCTGAAGACGCCGAAGCTGACGATCTCCGGCCGCGAGGACCTGCAGCTGGGCGACCTTCAGCTTCCGTTCGACCCCGACCCCTCCGAGCAGGCTGCGATCGCCCAGCTTGTCGCGGAGATCCAGAAGGCGATCGATGAGAGGGGGGGAGCATGAGCTCATTCGAGGACCCGGTGGTGATCAGCTGCTCGATCAGCGGCGTGATCGCCAACCGCGACCAGTGCCCGGCGATCCCCTACACGCCCGAGGAGTACGCGGCCGAGGCGCGGCGGGCGGTCGACGAGGGCGCCTCGCAGGTCCACATCCATGCCCGCAAGCCCGACGGGACGCCCTCCTATGAGGTCGAGGACTTCCGCGCGATCACCGACGCGATCCTGGCCGAGGTAGGCGACGTGATCATCAACTACTCGACCGGGGCGATCGGGATCCCGATCGAGAAGCGGATCGAGTACCTGCGCGAGCTCCGGCCCGACGTCGCCGCGCTCAACATGAGCTCGATGAACTACGCCAAGTACAGCTCGCGGCGCAAGGACTTCGTCTTCAAGGCGGTCTTCGAGAACAGCTTCGACACGATCATCGAGTTCCTGACCGCGATGAAGGAGCTCGGGATCAAGCCCGAGCACGAGTGCTTCGACGCCGGCCACGTCGCCAACCTCGACCCGCTGATCGATATGGGACTGCTGGATCGCACACCCCTGCAGATCTCGCTGGTGATGGGGGTCAACGGCGGGATCCGGCCGACCGCCCGCAACGTCGCCTTCATGTCGGAGCAGATTCCCGGTGGCGCCGAGGGTGAGAACCAGTGGCAGGTGATCGGGATCTCCCGCGACCAGTGGAAACTTCTCGGCTCCTCGCTGGTGCTCGGCGGCAACGTCCGCGCCGGGGTCGAGGACAACCTCTACCTGCCGAACGGAGAGATGGCGAAGTCCAATGGCGACCTGATCGCCAAGGCTCGGCAGATGGCCGAGGACGTGGGGCGGCGCGCCGCGACCGTCCCCGAGGCCCGCGAGCTGCTGGGGGTGCCCCGCCGTGAGCGCGGAACGAGCGAGCGTCGCAATCTGACTTCTCGCGAAGCGAGCGAAGCGCGAACAGTGCCGTGAGCGGCCTCCCGCTTAGCGACGTCCGCGTCCTCGACCTGACCCGGCTACTCCCGGGCGGCTTCTGCTCGCTTCTGCTCGCCGACCTCGGCGCCGAGGTGCTGAAGGTCGAGGACACCGGGATGGGCGACTACGTCCGCTGGGCGCCGCCCTACTACGGCGGCGAGGAGCATCAGGAGCTGGGGACGCGCTCGGCCCTCTACCTCTCGCTCAACCGCGGCAAGCGCTCGATCCGCCTCAACCTCAAGGAGCAGAAGGGCCGAGATGCCCTGCTGCGGTTGGCGGGGCGATACGACGTGGTCCTCGACGGCTTCCGGCCCGGCGTCCTCGACCGGCTCGGGGTCGGGTACGAGCGGATGCGCGAGGCGAACCCGGCGATCGTCTTCTGTGCGATCACCGGCTACGGCCAGGACGGCCCCTACACCGAGCGCGCCGGTCACGACATGAACTACCTCGGCCTCGTCGGCCTGCTCGGGCTGACCGGCGCCAGGGGCGGGCCGCCGGTCCAGCCGGGCGGGCAGATCGCCGACCTCGGCGGCGGCGCCCTGATGGCCGCCTTCGGGGTGATGGCGGCGCTGCACGAGAGCCGGCGCTCGGGCGAGGGCCAGATGGTCGACGTCTCGATGGCCGACGGCGCCCTCTCCTGGCTGGCGATGGTCGCCGGCCGCTACTTCTGCGACGGCGAGGTTCCGCGGCGCGGCGAGCAGCAGCTCGCCGGCGGGCTGATCTGTTACCTGCCCTACGAGGCGAGCGACGGCTGGGTGACCTGCGGCGCACTCGAGCCGAAGTTCTGGGCCGCCCTCTGCAACGGGGTCGGGCGGCCCGACCTGATCGAGTCCCAGTTCGACGCCCCCGGCTCCGATGCCTGGCGCGAGATCGCCGAGGTGTTCCGCTCCCGCAGCCGCGATGAGTGGCGGGCGTTCAACGACGAGCACGACTGCTGCGTCGAGCCGGTGCTCGATGTCGACGAGGCACTCGACTCCGAGCTCGTCCGCGCTCGGGAGATGGTCGTCGAGATGGAGCAGCCCGGGCTCGGGACGATCCGCCAGCTCGGGGTCCCGGTGAAGATGGGCCGCACCCCCGGCGACCCGACGCGGCCCGCGCCGGCGTTCGGCGAGCACACACGGGAGGTCCTTGCCGAGGCGGGTTACTCCGAGGACGAGGTCACGGCGATGCTCGAGTCCGGCGCCGCGGCGGGACCCAGCGCAGACTCCGCGGCGACCTTCCGGGCATGAGCGCGAGCGCCGAGCAATCCCTGCTTCGCATCGGTGAGCTCGCCGAGGCCTCGGGTGTGCCGGTGCCGACGATCAAGCACTACCTGCGCGAGGGCCTCCTGCCGGAGCCGGTGAAGACGAGCCGCAACATGGCCTACTACCCGCCCGAGTTCATCGACCGGATCCGGTTGATCAAGCAGCTCCAGGAGGAGCGCTACATGCCGCTGAAGGCGATCAAGTCGGTCCTCGACGAGGGGCCCGAGCGGGCGCGGGCGCTGGTCGAGCTCGAGGACCGGATCCTCGACCGCGCCCTCGCCGGCGAGCGCTCGCGGACCAGCGCGGCGGAGGCACGCGAGCGCTACGGAGTGCCGAAGGAGGTCCTCGATCGGCTCGAGGAGCTCGAGGTTCTGAGCCCCAACAGCCGCGGCTACTCGCCCTCCGACGTCCGGATCATCGAGGCGATCAGCCGCTTTCGCACCGGAGGCTACGACGAGCAGATCGGGTTCACCGTGTACGACACCCTCCGCTACAAGAGGGCGATCGAAGAGCTCGTCCGCGAAGAGATCGGGATGGTGATGGAGCGCCTCGCGGGCGAGGTCTCCCCCGAGCGCGTCGTGGCGATGCTCGAAGCCGGCTCCGAGCCGCTCCACGATCTGATCGCAGCCCTCCACACGAAGGCGATGGTCGCCGAGCTCGAGCGCCACCGCGCGAACCGGCCCTAACCTGCCCAAGGTGGGAGCCCGAATCACAGCGGTGGTGACGGTGCTGGTCGCCCTCCTGGTCCCAGTCGTGGCGACGGCCTCGGCCTGCGAAATCTGCAAGCAGGCACATCAGTACGTGTTGGTGCACGGCAAGAGCCCGAATGGTGTTCCCTGGCGAATCACGACCGTCGGCCCGCGGACCGACAGCTTTGGCCGCCGTGGGGTTGTGTTCCACTTCGATTTCGGCCCGCCGGCCCCCCCCGACGTCGGTTACTCCAGCGGGATGCCGCTGCCGGTCCCCGCCGGGTTCGCGTTCAGCGGCAATAGCGGCAGCGACATCGATCCGTATCCCGAGTCGGACCTCAGCGGAATCGTCGGGCGCGGAATCCGGAGGCTGAGGGTGAAGCTGAGCGAGGGGGAGCCACTGGAATTCAGGCCGGTCGCCGCGCCCGCCTCGATCCGGTCGCGTTTTCCCTTTCTACGCGGCCTTCGCTTCTACGACGCCTTCTACGCTGCCGGGCCGAAACCGATGTTGGTCGAAGCGTTCGATTCCGGGGGGCGGTTCGTCGCCCGTGCGGCGTCAGAACTCGGGTCCTTTTCGGCTCTGCGCCGTCCCTGACCGACCTTGGTCGGCCGCTCGCAGCTCAGCCAGCCCCTGCTCGCGGGACACGCTCGGCGCGTAGCCGAGCTCGCGCTTTGCCTTGGAGATGTCGATCGTGCACTCCTGGGTCAGGATCCAGGCCCTGAACCTGGTCATCGGCGGCTCGCCGCGGAGCGGCAGCGCCTTCCAGGCGGCTTCGGAGACCCATGCCAGAGGCATCGCCGTCCAGCCCGGCAGGTTGCGGCCGGGCGGCTCCACCCCCTGGGTTTCGAGCATCGCCGAGACGAACTCGCGAAAGACGACCGGCTCGTCATCGGTGACGAAGTAGGCCTCGCCGGCACGGCCTTTTTCCGCAGCGAGCAGTAGCCCCTCGACGACGTTGTCCACGTGGGCGGTGTCGGTGACGTTGCCGCCGCCGCCGACCCAGGCCCATTTGCCCTGCTCGACCGCGGCGACCATTGCGGGGAGCAGCGTCGTGTCGCCCCTTCCCCAGACGAAGCGCGGCCGGACGGTGACCGTTTCGAAATCGGCCCGGTTCGCGCGCCGGACGGCCAGCTCCGCGCGCGCCTTGGTCGCGGAATAGGGAGCCGGCGAATCGGGGCGAAGGGGTGCCTGCTCGTCGACGCCGACCAGGGGGTCCCCGGCCATCAGCGCCGCCTCGGTGCCGCAGTGGACGAAGCGGCGAACGCCCGCCGACGCGCATCCGGCCAGCGCGTTCTCGGTGCCGTCGACGTTGAAGCGTTCGAACTCCTCCCAGGCCCCCCACTCGCCGAGGTGCGCAGCGAGGTGAAAGGCAACTTCGGCGCCTGCGGCACCGGCCTCGAGGGAATCCGCGTCCGATAGATCCCCGCGGACCGGCTCCGCGCCCCGCTCGGCCACCACCGCCGCCGACGCGTCTGAACGGGCGAGGGCCCGCACGACTGTGCCCTCGCCGACCAGGCGGTCGACAAGGCGGCCGCCGACGAAGCCGGACCCGCCCGTTACGAATGCCGTTGAGGTCACGCGGCGCCGATGTTAGCCCGACCGAGCGTGGGTACGGGTCGGTTAGACGTCCAAATGACTTGGGCGCAGTCCGTACTTACTGGTAGGCAACGTAATTAATTGTGAGTAGCGTGCATCGGAGAGCGATCCCACCCGGAGGGAGGACGGTATGAACTTGACCATCCACAGGCGGGGATTCCCGTTGGCCCTGATCGGATTGATGGGTGCGCTGGGAGTGCTGATGCTCGTGGCGGGCCCGAGCCTCGCCAAGGCCGGAACCGGCCATGGCTCGGCCAAGGCCTCCAAGAAGGGCAAGAGGGGTCCGAGGGGGAAGAAGGGCCCGAAGGGGGCCCAGGGCCCACCGGGCCCGCAGGGTCCGATCGGTCCTCCGGGACCGAAAGGGGACCCGGGGTCCGCTGGCCAGGAAGGTCCTCAGGGGGCAACGGGGGCAACCGGGGCAGCGGGGACGCCCGGAGCGAACGGCGCCACCGGCGCGACGGGTGTCGTCGGGGCCACTGGAGTGACCGGCCCAGCAGGGCCCACCGGCCCCAGTGGTCCTGCGGGAGGCCCGACAGGCCCCACAGGCGCAACGGGAGAAGCCGGCGCAACGGGAGAATCCGGAGCGACGGGTGCGACGGGGGAAACCGGGCCCGCCGGCGCAACCGGAGCCACGGGTCCCTCAGGACCTGAAGGCCCAACCGGAGCCGAGGGAGCAACCGGGGCCACCGGTGCGACCGGAGAAGCAGGCGGAGCGGGCACGACGGGTGAAGCCGGCCCGACGGGGCCAAGCGGCCCGACGGGCGACACCGGCCCGACCGGTGATGCCGGCCCGACCGGCGAAACCGGGCCCACAGGCGACACCGGAGAACCGGGGCGGACCGGCGACACCGGGCCGGCGGGCTTGGTCGGAAGCGAAATCGTGACCGGCACGCCCAGCACCACCGCCTCGACCGCGGAATGCCCGACGGAATCCGTCCTCCTGGGTGGTGGGTTCAAACTCACCGGTGAAGGCGGCACAGGCAACCCATCAAATGAAGACGACGTTCAGTCGAGTCAACCGAACGAAACGGGCACAGGTTGGGAAGCCGTTGTCAAGCAACTCGCCGACGCGACCGAAAGCGAAATCGTGGCATTCGCCGTCTGCTCCGAACCCACGCCGTAACACCCACAGCGAGCGATTCATTCAGGGCGAGCGCCCCGGCCTCAGGCCGGGGCGCTCGGCGTGGAGGCGCTCATCTAGGTCAGACGTCCAAATTGGCCGAATGGTCAATTCAGTCAAACCGCCAGTGATCCGAACTGGATTGGGCGGACATGACTTTGAGGATCGACAGCCGGGTGGTTTTGATAGCGCTGCTGGCTGCGGTTGCGGCTCTGATACTCGTCAGTCCCGGGCCCGCCAGCGCGCACTACCATCGACACGGCCACGACTGGCACGACTGGCCGCATGGGCCCCACGGAGGCACGGGTACGACCGGCGAAGCGGGGCCGACCGGCCCAACCGGCGATACCGGCCCTGCCGGCGCGCCCGGGCCGACCGGCGACGCCGGGCCGACGGGCGACACCGGGCAGCCCGGCGACACCGGGCCTAAGGGAGACACAGGGCCGACTGGCCCGGCGGGCGGCCCACCTGGCGACGCCGGCGCAACCGGTGGAACTGGTCCGACGGGGGGTACCGGCCCGGCTGGTGCGACCGGCCCGGCCGGTCCGCAGGGCCCGACTGGCCCGCAGGGCCCGACCGGCGGCACGGGGCCGGCTGGCGACCCGGGTGGGCCCGGGGAAATCGGTCCCCAGGGCCAACTCGGCCCGCAGGGACCGCAGGGACCGACTGGCGCCACCGGTGCGACCGGTGCGACCGGCCGGACCGGCCCATCCGGCGCGACCGGCGCAATCGGCGAAACCGGCGAAGCCGGGCCGATCGGACCCACCGGCCCGACCGGCGTAGCCGGTCCAGCGGCGAGCCAGATCATCACCGGCCCCCCAGACGCGAGCACCTCGTCTGCCGACTGTCCGCAGGGAGCGGTCCTCCTGGGCGGCGGGTTCGAACTCTTCGGCATCGATGGGGGACCTCCCAATCCCGAAGATGACGTCTTCAGGAGCAAACCTTCGGACACCGACACGGGGTGGGAAGCAGAGGTGCTCCAACTGAGCGGCGAAACCGAAGTCGTCGCCTACGCGATCTGCTCGGTTCCAACCTCCTAGGAGACGAGATGGAGGCGCGCTCGGCGCGCCTATAGCCTCCGCCCGGTGAGATCCGCACTGGTCACCGGGGCCTCGACGGGGATCGGGCGGACGACCGCACTCTGGCTCGACTCACACGGATGGCAGGTCTACGCCGGCGTCCGCAGGGACGAGGACGCGGAATCGCTTCGCGACGCGGCCTCCGACCGGCTGCGGCCGCTATTCCTCGACGTCACCAGCGCCGAGCAGATCGCCGCCGCCGCCCTGCGGATTGGCGAGGAGACCGAGGGCGACGGCCTCGACGGCCTTGTCAACAACGCCGGCATCGCCGTGCCGGGGCCGCTGGAGACGCTGCCGATCGAGGAGTTCCGACGCCAGATCGAGGTCAACCTGACCGCCCACGTTGCCGTCACCCAGGCGATGATCCCCTCGGTCCGCGTCGCCCGCGGCCGGGTCGTCTTCATCAGCTCGATCGGCGGCCTGATGGCGGTCCAGATGTTCGGCGCCTACCACGCGGCCAAGTTCGGCCTCGAGGCGGTGGGGGACGTCTTCCGCCAGGAGCTGGCGCCCTGGGGGATTCAGGTCTCGATCATCGAGCCGGGCTCGATCGCGACACCGATCTGGGAGCGGGGAGTCGGCGCGGCCGACGCCCTCCTCGACCGCGCAACCGAGGGGGAGAAGGCGCTCTATCCCACGTACATCGCCAGGTACGCAAAGTTGGCACGCGGCGCCGCGGCACGGGGGATCCCTCCCGAGAAGGTCGCGGCGACGATCGAGAAGGCGCTGATCGGCTCCCCGCCCACGGACCCGCTATCTGGTCGGCATCGACGCGCGGGGCCAGGCGATGATGGCCCGCTTCCTGCCCGACCGGCTCGTCGACCGCCTGGTCTCGCTCTTCACCGGCCTCTGAGGCGTCGGATTCAGTTCGCCGCCGACAGGGCCGCGCGCGCCTCTTCCATCGAGATCACCTGGGAATGGCAGCCGGTGGCCGTCGCAATCGAGATCGCCTCCTCGAGGGCCTCATCGGCGCCGTCGATGCCGGCCGCGGCCCGGGCTCTCGCGAGCGCCCGCAGGCAGAGCGGCACGCTCCAGTTCTGGCGATGCTCGCGCGTGCTCGCCACCAATTCCTCCGCCAGGGCGAGCGCCTCATCCACCCGGCCCGTCCCGGCCAGGGCTTCGGCGCGAATGCTCGCCCGCCAGCTCCACATCTCTCCGCCTTCGCGCATCGCCTCGTTGTAGGTGTCTTCCGCCGTCTCGATCGTCTCCAGCGCCGAAGCAGGGTCCCCGGCCATCAGTTCGATCGCGGCGAGGGCCGACATCGAGACCGTCCTCGAGAAGACATCGCCGAGCCGCTCGGTCGACTCGAGGGCGCGCCGAGCCAGGGAGAGCCCCTCCTCGACTTCGCCGCGCACCGCGACCAGAGAGGCATGGTTGCTCTTCACCCAGCACGCGGTCTCCGGGTCGCCGTCCTCCTCGGCGATCTGCAGCGCCAGCTCGAACACCTCCTCGGCCTCCTCGAAGCGGGCGCGCTCGCGCAGGGCCATGCCCTTGCTCATGTAGGCGTAGGCGAGAGGGCTGCCGACGAGGAGGCCGGCGCCGATCGTCCGGTCGCCGGCGATCAGCTCGATCATCTCCTCGAGTACTGCTTCGAAGCCGTCGAAGTCGCCGAGGATCAGGTGCGGGTAGGCGGCGATCGCGCGGATCGCCACCCGCAGGTGGATGTCGCCGCTTTCGTCGGCGAGCTGGGTCGACTCGGTCGCGGCAGCCAGCCACGCGTCGGGATCGCGGAGCCTGCCGGGGCGGACGCCGGTGGCGGTCCGGAGCAACGCCAGCGAGTGGCTGTCGCCGCTGCGCGTCGCGATCTCCTCCGCTTCGGTCTCGAGCTTCGCCTCCTCGTCCCTCTCGATGCCCATCCGCCAGGCGTAGTCGAGAAGCATCAGGCGGGAGTTGATCGCGAGCGAGGTGGCTTCCGCGTCCTCCTCGGGATCCGGGACCAGCCGCATGACCGATCGCCACATCCGCATCGCTTCGCTGGGCTGGCTGTGTCCCGCCCAGTAGGCGCCGCGCGCCGACCAACGGGCGGCCTCGCGCAGCTCGCCCCCGGCCTCGAAATGGTGAGCGATCAACCCCGCGAGCTCGTCGTGGCGGTCCGGGTTGAGGTCCATCGTGGCCCGCGCCACCGCGGCGTGGGTCCGGGAGCGCTGGTCGGCGAGCTGGGACCCGTAGGCGACCTCGAGTGTCAGCGGGTGGCGAAAGGCGATCACCCGCTCGGGGTAGAGCTCGGCCTCATAGAGGAACTCGGCGCCGATCGCCGTCCGCAGGGCCTCTCCGCACTCCTCCTCGTCCTCGAACCCCGACACCTGCATCAGCGCCGGCTGGGTCACTTCCCTGCCGGCGACCGACATCGCCTGCAGGAGTCGCTTCGCGTCGGCGTCGAGCCTGTCGATGCGGGCGGCGAGGACGGTCTGGACGCTGGCGGGGACCTTGATGTCGCAGACGGGCCCGACGAGACGCTGCGCGCCGCGCTCGCCCTCGAGCAACCCGCTCTCCGAAAGCTCCCGAACGATCTCCTCGATGAAGAACGGGTTTCCGGCGGTCCGCTCGTGGATCAGGTCGGCGAGCCCGTCCAGCGACGGGTCCTCCCCGACCAGGTCCCGCAGCAGGCTGGCGGTGTCGGCCGGGCCGAGCGGCTCGAGCGGAATCTGGCTGTAGTTCGAGAGCTCACCCCACCTGGGCGAGTACTCAGGGCGGTAGTTGAGGATGACGAGCGTCTTCGTCCCCGCGACCGAGCCGAGCAGCTCGCCGAGCAGCGCGTCGCTCCCCTCGTCCATCCAGTGCAGGTCCTCGATCACGCTGACCGATGCCTCGCGCCGATGAGGGGCGTGCAGGAGCTTGCAGAGAAGGCCGCGCAGCGCGCGCTGGCGGGCCTCCGGGCTCAGCTGCGGCGCCGGCCGGTCGGGGTCCGGCAGGCCCATGAAGTCGAACAGGATCGGCAGGTCCTCGATCAGCTCGGGGTCGAGCAGCAGTGCCCTGCCGGCGATCTTCTCGCGCGAGATCCGGTCCGAGTCCGAGTCGGAGAGCCCGAAGTAGGCGCGCAGGATCTGCAGGACCGGCGCAAACGGCGTCTCCTGTCCGTGGGCCTGCGCCTGCGCTTCGTAGACCTCGATTCCCTCGGCCCGGCAGCGCTCGGCGAACTCGGCGGTGAGGCGGCTCTTCCCGAGCCCGGCTTCGGCGGCGATGCCGATCACGGCCCCCGCGCCGGCCTGCGCCGCCGCCAGCCCTTCCTCCAGGAGGCCCAGCTCGGTCTTCCGACCGACGAACTGCGAGAAGCCCCGTTCGCGGGAGAGGTCGAGTCGCGACCGGGCCGTGCCGACGCCGATCAGCTCATGGACCCTAACCGGGCGGCTCGAGCCCTTGATCTCGAACTCGCCGAGGTCGTCGAGGTCGAGGAAGCCGCGGGCCAGCTCGGCGGCTGCCTCCGTGAGGTAGGCCTTGCCGGGCTCGGCCAGCGCCTCCATCCGCTGCGCCAACCCGACCGTGTGCCCGATCGCCGTGTAGTTGCCGTCGCCTCCATCGCCGATCGCCCCCGCGATCACCTCGCCGGAGTTGACCCCGATCCGGGTCGAGAAGTTGAGGCCGTGCTTGCGGCGCAGCTCGGCCGCGTACTCGGAGACGTCCTCGAGCATCCGCAGCGCCGCGTAGCAGGCCCGGCTGGCATGGTCCTCATGGGCGATCGGGGCCCCGAACACGGCCATGATCCCGTCACCCGTGAATTTGTCGACCGTCCCCTCGTAGCGGTGGACGGCCTCGGACAGGATCGAGAAGAACCGCTGCATGATCGCCCGCCATTGCTCCGGGTCCTGCTGCTCGGCCATGTCCATCGAGCCCTGGACATCGGCAAAGAGGACCGTGACGAGCTTCCGCTCCCCATCGGGCTCGATCCGTTCGGTCTCGATCATGGCCATGCCTCGTGGCAATCGTAGCCCCGTCTCCTCCTATACTGAGCCGGGACCGATTGACTGGTCAGTCAATCGCGCCGAGAAGGACAGGTCAGCCGAGAGGAAATCTTGCGGGTAGCCGCCATACAGCTGAATTCGAGCGACGACAGGGCGAGGAACCTCGCCGTTGCCGAGCGCCTGGTCCGCGCCGCTGCGGCCGACGGCGCGGCATTCGTCGCCCTGCCTGAGAAGTGGAACCTCCTCGCCGGCGGCGAGCGGCTGCTCGCCGAGGCCGAGCCGCTCGACGGCCCCAGCCTGACCGCGGCCCGGGGCTGGGCGGCCGAGCTCGGCGTCCATCTGCTCGCGGGCAGCGTCACCGCCGCCGGCGGCGAGCGAGGGCACAACACCTCGGTCCTGATCGGCCCCGACGGGTCCGACCTCGCCGCCTACCGCAAGATCCACATGTTCGACGTACTGGTCGGCGGGGTCGCCTACCGCGAGTCCGAGTTCGAGGACCCGGGCGAGGAGATCGTCACCGCCTCGCTCGGCGACTGCGACCTCGGGCTGACCGTTTGCTACGACCTCCGCTTCCCCGAGCTCTACCGGATCCTGGCGCTGCGCGGCGCCCGCCTGATCTCGGTTCCCTCCGCCTTCACCGCGACCACCGGTCGCGACCACTGGGAGGTGCTGCTGCGGGCCCGCGCGATCGAGAACCAGGTGTTCGTGGTCGCCCCCAACCAGATCGGCAAGGCGCCGCCCCACTACGACTCCTACGGGCACTCGGCGATCGTCGATCCCTGGGGAAGGGTCCTCGCGATCGCGCCGGAGGAGGAGTGCTTCGTCGCCGCCGACCTCGACCTCGCCGCTCAGGACGAGGTCCGCGACTCGCTCCCATCGCTGGCCAATCGCCGGCCTGATTCATACCGCTGGCCGCAGCTGCTGGAGGCCCACGCCTGATGGCCTCGAAAGCGCCCCCGATCGACAAGCGCCGCCAGATCCTCGACGCGGCGATCACGGTCTTCGCCCGCCAGGGCTTCCACTCGACCAGGGTCTCCGACATCGCCGACGAGGCCGGAGTCGCCTACGGGCTCGTCTACCACTACTTCAAATCGAAGGAGGAGGTGCTGAACGAGCTCTTCACCGAGCGCTGGTCGCTGCTCCTCGCCGCGATCGACGAGGCGGATTCCGCCGACGGCCCGCCGCGCGAAAAGCTCGGGACAGTTGCCACCTTCATCATCGAGTCCTACCGCCACAACCCCGAGCTGATGAAGGTGATCATCGTCGAGGTGACGCGGGCCGCCAACTCCTTCGGCCAGACCCACCTGCGCGAGATCCGCCGGGCCTACGACTCGATCGCCCGGATCGTCGCCGAGGGCCAGGAGACGGGCGCCTTCAGGGCCGACATCGACCCGGCATTCGCCTCGATGTCCTTCTACGGCGCGATCGAGCAGCTCCTGTCCGGCTGGATTTTCGATCTGATCCCCGCCTCCGACTCGGACTTCGCGAAGGCAAAGGATTTTGTGGTCGCGACGATCTGCGACGGCCTCGAGCCTCGATAGGTAAGGTCGGGCTCTCGCGGGTATGGAGAACGACATCGTGAAACGTCTCGTTTGGAGTGGAGTGCTGGCGGGGGCCAGCGCGCTCGCCAGCATCGCCGCCACGCGGCTCGCCGCGGTCATCTGGAAGCGCCTGTTCGACGAGGAGCCCCCCGAGTAGGGCGATCGATGTCAGGCCCTGGCGTCACCCCCCCGAAACCGAGCGACGACAGGTCCGTCGGCGAGCTGATCTTCGACGTCTCCGAGAAGGTCTCGAGCCTCGTCCGTGAGGAGGTCGAGCTCGCCAAGGCGGAGATCAGCGAGAAACTGGGCAAGATCCTGCGCGGCTCGGCGGTCGGGGTTGCCGCGGGGACATTCGCCTTCCTCGCGCTGATCCTCATCATGGAGGGTTTCGCCTGGCTGCTGAACGAAGAGGTCTTCGACGGCAAGGCCTGGCCGGGGTTCTTCATCGAGGCGGCGATATTCCTTCTGATCGCGGCAGGGGCCGGATACTTCGCCTACCGCTCGGTCCAGGCCGGCGCGCCGCCCGTTCCCGAGCAGGCGATCGAAGAGGCGAAACTGACCCGCGAGATGCTCGAAGGCGAGGAGACGCAGAAGACGGAGGCGAAGGTGGAAGCGGAGCTGAAACCGTGAGTGCCCAGCCCGAGCAGGCGCGTCCCGCCGGCACCGGCCGGCCCGGCCGCTCCGCGGCCGAGATCCGCCGCGACATCGACGTCCAGCGCCAGGATCTGGGCCACTCGGTCGAGCAGCTGCGCCATCGGTTCACCGAGCTGACCGACTGGCGACGCCAGGTCCGCGAGCACAAAAACGAGCTGGTGATCGGGGCCGCCGTCGTCGGCTTCGCCGTCGGCGGCTTCCTCGCATTCAGGCGCCGTCGCTAGCTCAGAACACCCGTCGTCACGCTACCGACGCCGAGCAGGCCAGGGCCGGCGTGGGCGCCGATCACCGGCCCGACCTCGGAGATGAAGGCCGGCTCGCAGCCGAAGATCTCGCGGCAGTCGTCGGCAAGGGTGTCGGCCGCCTCGCGGTCCTGGATGTACTGGACGACCCAGGCGTCGGCGCCCGACTCGTGACGCTCGCGGGCGTATTCGCGCAGCCGCTCGATCGACCGCGCCCGGGTCCGTACCCGCTCGACCGGAGTGATCTCGTCTTCCAGCGTGAGGATCGGTTTGATCTTCAGCGCCGACCCGATCCAGGCGCGGGCGCCGCCGATCCGCCCCCCGCGGCGCAGATACTCGAGGGTGTCGATCGCGAACCACATCTTCAGCTCCTCACGGGCCTGTTGGGCGCGCGCCACCGCGCTCTCGCCGTCGGCGCCCCCCGCCGCCGCGGCCGCCGCGGCCAGCGTGCACAGCCCCATCCCGCCGCAGGCTGAGCGCGAATCGTAGATGTGGATCCGCTCGCCGCCCTTGTCTTCGGCGATCAGCCGCTCACGGGCCTGGCCGGCGGCCTCGAAGGTGCCGGAGATTCCCGAGGAGATGTGGATCGAGGCGACTTCGCGACCGGCGTCGAGCAGCGGCTCGTAGACCTCGACGAAGTCGCCGATCGAAGGCTGCGACGTGGTCGCCGCTCCCTGCGAGGCGCGGAGGCGCTCGTAGAAGTCGGTGTAGTCGCCGATCTCGGTCTCCGGCTTCTGGTCGCCGTCGATCGAGACGTAAAGGCTGATCAGCTCGATTCCCCGCTCGGCGACCAGGTCGCTCGGCAGATAGCAGGTCGTATCGCAGACCACGGCGGTCTCTCGTCCCTCGCTCAAGGCCGCTCGATTCTCTCAGACCGCAGCGGGTCGGCCTGAGCTCACCACGGATCGATGCAACCCGAGCGGGCGGCTACACTTAATGAAGTGACCGAGACCACCAAAGAGGCGATCACGCTCAGCGACAGGGCCGTGTCGAAGATCGGCGAGCTGCTCGGCGGCCAGGACGACTCCGAGGGCCAGGCCCTGCGGGTCGCGGTCCGCGGCGGTGGCTGCTCCGGCTTCCAGTACGCGCTCGCGTTCGATCGGGCCAAGGAGGACGATCACGTCTTCGAGGTCGAAGGCGTCTCGGTCGTGGTCGACAAGACCAGCATGCAGTTCGTCTTCGGGTCCGAGGTCGACTATGTCGAAGGACTGCAGGGCGCCGGGTTCCAGGTCAACAACCCGAACGTCGTCGCCGCCTGCGGCTGCGGCTCCTCATTCCAGGTGAAAGAGGACGCTGCCGAGCAGGCCGCCGTCTAGACCCGCCCGCCCTCGAGCTCAGGATTCGGCGCGGAAGCTGATCCCTTCGAGGCTCGTGACTTCTGCTCCGCTCGGAGGCAAGATGGCGCCGTCGCCGCCCGGCGCGACCCCTGGGCCGATGATCACTATGACTCCGGTCGGTGGTTGGAGGCAGCTGGCGCCCCCGCAGAGGGTGAGCCTGAAGAGTGCCTTTCCGGCGGCCGGCCGGTACCCCGGCGGAAGGTGGAAGATGATCCCGCCGGATCCCCCTTTGACGAGGCCCTTCAGGTGGACCGTGCCTTCGTGGTCCTTGTAGAAGCCGGCTCCTTCGAATGCGAAGGGCGGCGATGCGGGAGAGTTCCCCCAACTGTTTTCGAAGCCGGGCTCACCCGCCGCGCCGACCATGTGCCAGTTTTCGGGCGGGACGATGGAGTTCGCGGTCTGCGCGCTCGGCACCGTGCCGAGCGTCGAGGCATTGATCTGGGTCCCGGTCAGCGTGCCGTTCTTCACCTTGGCGCCGGAGATCGCCGCCTTCTTGATTTTTGCCGTGGTGACCGAGTTCTTCTTCAACTGCTTGGTCCCGACGCTGTTCTTCCCGAGTTGGGAGGCGGCATAGGCCGCGCCTCCGCCGAGCAGAAGGAAGAGGCACAGGGTCGAGATGACATTCGCGTAGGTCAGCCTGACGCGGAGGTTCGTCATGAATGCTCCCTCGCTAGGAGAATCGATCATCGGACGAGTCCGACTCTCGCAGGTACGGCGGTCTGCCTGCAGGAATTTTGACTCTGGCTTGGGGTCGATTTTGCCGCTCCTTTCCCCGGCCGAGCAGAGAATGTGCCGACCGCAAGAAGGAGCGAAAGATGAACAACAGAAAAGCCAGGCTCGCAGCGGCCGCCACGGTCCTTGGCCTTGGTGCTCTCGGGGGCGTTGCCCTTGGGACGAATCCGGGGGTGCCATCCCAGACGGCGCAGGTCCGATCCGGGTCAGGCCCCGTGGTCACCGGCGCGAGCGGCACGGCGGTGCCGACCGGCCAGACGACCGTCGTGCGCAACGGGACGCCTCGCCGGCCACCGATAGTCACGCAGGCCAGCGGTGGCGCGGCCGCTGTCGAATCGATCGACGACTGAGCCTCGATGAACCCGGGGCGCCCGCCGCGAGTATCCCCCGGCACACCCCAACGACCAGAGGAACCACGATGGCAGCGAGACAGAGAGTGCTGGTGATTGCAAACCGGACCGCCGACTCCCCCGACCTGATCGAGGCGTTGCGCCGCCGGCTCGGCGAAGATGGCAGGACCTTCACGCTCCTGGTTCCCGCCATCCCGCATGGCCTTTCCTGGGCCGCGGACATGAAGGCCGGGTGGTCGGCAGCGATCAAGCGCGCCGAAGTGGCCTCGCAGCGGATGCGGGCCAGCGGCATCGCACTGGACGGCGTCATCGTCGGGGACCCGGACCCGTTCGCCGCCGCAGGCGACGCGCTGCACGGGGGCGGCTTCGCCGAGGTGATCGTCTCGACACTGCCCCGCGGCTTCTCGAATTGGCTCAAGCTCGGCCTCGCCGACCGCCTGCGCCGGGCCTTCGATATCCCGGTGACTCAGGTCAGCGCACACCCGCGGGCAAGGCCGGTGCCGGTCAGGCGAATCGAGCCGGTGCGCGTTCGGTCCTGAGCGACGGCGCTATTCGATCTGCAGCGGCGGCGATTGCGCCGGCGGTGCGGCATGCAGCGCGCTCGCGGGCTGCTCGACACCGAGCGCCTCGGCGAGCTCGCCCGACTCGAACATCTCCTCGACGATGTCGGCGCCGCCGATCAGCTCGCCGTTGACGTAGAGCTGCGGGAAGGTCTGCCAGTCGGAGATCTCCGCCGTCACCTCGCGCAACGGCTGCAGGGCGGGAAGCACGTCGATCGCCCCGTAGTCGACGTCCATCGTGTCGAGGACCTGGACGACGCGCATCGAGAACCCGCAGCGGGGAGCTTCCGGGGTCCCTTTCATGAACAGCAGCACCGGGTGGCCCGCGATCAGCTCTTCGACTCTGGTCTTCAGCTGCGGATCGGACATCGCAAGAAGACTAGCGGGGCGGGACGCTCGTGCTGATCGAGAGGGCGTGGATCTGGCCGTCCTCGAAGCGCTCGACGACGGCGGCCTTGACGAGGCGATGCTGGTCGATCCGCGAGAGTCCCTCGAACTGGGCGGCCGCGACCGTGGCCCGCAGGTGATCTCCGGCACCGGTCTCGTCGATCACCGCGACCTCGGCTCCCGGGAGCGCCGCCTCGATCATCGACTTGATCTCCGCCAGGTCGGCCATCGCCGCGCGATTCTACGAGGCCGGCGCGGCGGGCTAGGATCGGCCCGTGGCGTGGGAAGAGATTCGGTTCGGCTCGGGTCCGGACATGTGCTTCGGGCGCCTGTACCGGCCGGAGTCCCGGGGCGAGCCGCGTCCGTGCGTCGTCCTGGGCTCGGGCTTCTCCTGTGTGCGCGACCAGGGACTCGACGCCTTCGCCGAACGCCTTGCCGAGGCCGGGTACGCGGCGCTCGCCTTCGACTACAGGCATTGGGGCGTGAGCGACGGCGAGCCGCGCCAGCTTTCGAGCGCCGGCAGCCACCGCGCCGATTGGAGGGCCGCGGCCGCCCATGCCGCCGCGGATGAGGAAATCGACCCGGCGCGGATCGCGCTCTGGGCCTACTCGCTGGGAACCGGCCACACCCTGGCCCTGGCCGCGGAAGGATTCGACATCGCGGCTCTGGTCTGCGTCGCCCCGCTTCTCAACGGCAGGAGCAGCCTCCTGCACATCGGCGGCCCCCGTCATGTGATGAGGCTCACTGGGGCGGGAATCCGCGACGCGGGCAGGGCGCTGCGCCGAGCGGACCCCTACCGGATCCCCGCGATCGGCGAGCCCGGCTCGCTCTCGGTGATCAACAGCCCCGACACGGTCGCCGGCTTCGCGGCGATCACGCCGTCGGGATCGAGTTGGCGCAACGAGGTCTGCGCCCGCGTCGCCCTCACCCCTCCGTACAGCCTGGCCAGGAAGGTCCGCAGGATCGGGTGCCCCGTCCTCTACTGCGTCTTCGAGGCGGACGACGTCAACCCGCCCGAGCTCGGCAGACGGGCCGCTCGGCTGACCCCGCGCGGCGAGCTGCACGAGTACCCGGGCGGCCACTACGCGGCCTTCGACAGCGCGAACTTCGAGCGGCTCCTCGAGGACCAGGTCGAGTTCCTCGACCGCCACCTCGCCTCGGCGCCGGTCTAGGGGACTTTCTCGCCGAGGGCGTCGAGCATCTCTCCGACCCTGACGAACTTGACCCGGGGGCGGCCGTGCGGCTCTCCGCGGCCGACCTCGGCCTCGTCGATCGCCTGCCAGTCCTCGAAACTGACGTAGCGGACGCCGCGCTCGGCGAGCAGGGCCTCGATCGCCCCGGGATCAGGATCGGCGGGGGCGAGCAGCGTCTCCGACTCGACGTCGGCCAGCAGGTGCTGGACCGTCTCCAGGGCATCTTTCTTGTTCGTCCCGATCACCCCCGATGGGCCGCGCTTGATCCAGCCGGCCGCGTAGTGACCGACCTTGCGGCCGGCGTCGTGGGAATCGAGCACCCGGCCGCCCTCGTTGAGGATCAGCCCGCGGCTCTCGTCGAAGGGGACGCCCTCGATCGGGATGCCGGTGTAGCCGACCGAACGCAGGATCAGCCCGCACTCGAGCTCCTCACGCTCGCCGCTGTCACAGGCGCGAAGGGCGCCGTCCTCCTCGACCAGCTCGTTGCGGCCGATCACGACCTTCTCGACCCTGCCCTGGCCCTGGATCTCGACCGGCGAGGTGAGGAACCGCAGGACGATCCGCTTGTCCCTGCCCTCCGGCTCGCGCTCGGAGAACTCGCGCAGGGTCTCGACGTTGACCCGGGTCGTCTTGTCGGCCTCGTCTGACTCGAGGAAGGCGGCGCTGGCGGGGTCGAGCTCGACCTCGGCCGGGTCGACGACGACATCGGCATCGGCCATCTCGCCGAGCTCCCTGATCTCGGGGTTGGTGAATGCGGCCTGAACCGGGCCGCGGCGGCCGAGGACGACGATCTCGCGGATCCGGCTGCGGTCGAGCGCCTCGATCGCGTGGTCGGCGGTGTCCGTCTGGCGCAGCTCCCCATCGGTGAGAGCGAGCATCCGGGCGACGTCCATCGCGACGTTGCCGTTGCCGATCACGATCGCGCGCTCGCAGGAGAGGTCGAACTCCTCCTCGCAGTAGTCGGGGTGGGCGTTGTACCAGCCGACGAAGGCGGTGGCGGCATGGCTGCCGGGCAGGTCCTCGCCGGGGACCCCGAGCCGGCGGTCGGTCTCGCAGCCGACCGTGTAGAGGATCGCGTGGTAATGGCGCTCGAGGTCCTCGACCTCGATGTCGTGTCCGACCTTGACGTTGCCGAAGAAGCGGAAGCCCTCGCGGGCGGCGGTTTTCTCGTAGACCCGGATCACCGACTTGATCTTCGGGTGGTCCGGGGCGACGCCGCCGCGGACGAGCCCGAACGGGGTCGGCAGTCGGTCGAAGAGGTCGACCTGGGCATGGGTCGAGTCGTCCTTGAGGATGTGCTCGGCCGCGTAGAAGCCGGACGGGCCGGCGCCTACGATCGCGACGCGGAGGGGATTCTCTGGTGTTCCTACCTTGCTCATGGGCGAAATGGGGGACGCGGAAGGATAGGGAACGCGCGTTCGCTAGGTCGCCGCAGGAACCGCGCTCGGCGTCCCATCGAGGGCGTCCAGCGCCCTGCGGGGCGACATCGAGACACAGGTGAAGATCGGGGTCTCGCGCTCGGTGAAAGCACTCGACTCGGTCGGGCGGAGCTCGTGGACGAGGTCGAGGAACTCGCCCGGGTCGTCGCCCTCGAATGCGACGACGAACTCCTGGTCGTCGAGGCCGAACGAGTAGGTGGTGTTGATCGTGATCTCGGGGTGGCGGCGGCCGACCTCGATGTGGCTCTTCATGATCCGGCCGCGCTCCTCGTCCGGCAGCCCGTACCAGCGCCGCTGCTTGACCATCGGGTAGAGGAACAGGTACCTGCGCTCGGAGACGCAGATCTCCGGCCGCGCCGCCTCCTCCGAGTACTGCGAGCGTTTTGTCATCGAGAGGTAGGAGTAGGGCGTGGTGGCCCATTTGGCGAGTCCGCTCTGGCCGAGGACGACGTGGAAGGTGTGGATGTCGTCGAGGTTGGCGCTCTGGGTGAGGAGCAGGAGGTCGACGTCGCCGCGCGTTCCTATGGTTGAGTAGGCGCGGAGCGAGCGGTCGAGGGCGAAGTCCTCGCAGGCGGCCAGGAACTCCTGCTTGTCGGCGGCGCGCAGCTCGGCGTCGCGACGGCGCCACTCGGGGTCGATCTTGAAGAAAGTGAACTTGGCGAACGTGCGATCGGCCATCGGGGTCACGATAGCGAGCATCGTGGTTCTGTCGGCGGTGGTCGGGTGGGGGCCTCCGCCTAACTTTTTCGATGAGGCGGCGGCGGCCGTCCGAGGTTCGACAGCCGAAAAAGTACAAGCCGCTCGGACCCCCGCCCGGCACCCGGGTCCCCGCGTGGTGGTCGCTTTCGTGCCCCGGGGGACGACTCCTCAGCGGCTGGCGAGGGCCGGGTTCTCGCCGGGGCTGATGAGCGCGGGTCTGGGCAATGTCCCGGCGGGGCAGACATATCTCGACATCGGCCAGGGGAACCGGGTCTTCGACTCCCTGTATGACCCGTCGGATTTTCCGGCCCCCGTCTCGGATGACGTCTGCGCTCCGGTGGGTTCGCGGGCCGTGGTCGAAAGGGCGGAATCGGCGCCCGCCGAAGTCGCCCCTGGTCTGCTCGCGAGCACCCTCTCCGTCGCGGGCGAGCGTTGCGTGGTCCGCAGCACCACGCTGACGCAGCTCGTCCCGCTGATCCTCGCCCCGCAGGGCGAACAGAAACAGCTTGTGATCGCGATCGAGAGGCCGCCGCCCGGCACCGACCGGGCGCTCGCGATCGGGATCGCCGGCCCGGGATTCGACGGCAACCTGACATCCGACAGCACGCGCCTCGACGGCTACGTCCTCTCGACCGACGTCGCGCCGACGATCCTCGATTTCTTCGGCGTCCCGATCCCGGACCAGATGTCGGGTCAGCCGATCCGCTCGGTGGGAGGGGTCGACGCCGCGGCGGTCGAATCGCTCGGCGACCGGATGGCGGTGATCTCGGAACGCCGGGGGCCGGTGATCGGGCTGGCACTGTTGGGTTGGCTCCTCGCGCTGGCGTTCGTCGCGGCGCTCGCGCGCGGGGGAGAGGCAACCCGCGAAGCCGTCAGGGTCGTCGGCCTGAGCGTCGTCTACCTGCCGCTCGTCCTCATGATCGGGGCTGCCCTCGAGCCGAGCAGGGCCGCCGAAAGCGCTCTGACGATCCTCGTCGCGCCCCTGCTCGCCCTCCTCACCCTGCGCCTCGCGGGCGGCTATCGCGCGCTCGCCGTCGCCAGTGCCGCCACCGTGGGGGCGACGGCGATCGACGTCATCGCCGGCTCGCCGCTCACCGCGCTCTCGCTGCTCGGCCCGAATCCCGGCCTCGGGGTGCGCTTCTACGGGATCGGCAACGAGCTCGAGGCGCTCCTCGCGGTGCTGGTCGTCGCCGGCACGGGCGCCGCCCTCGCCGGTTTCCTGCCGCGGCTTCCGCCCGCCCGCGCCGCCGCCTGCTTCCTCGCCGTCGGCCTCACGCTCACCTTCGTCTTCGCCGCCGGGCGCTTCGGCGCCGACGTCGGCGCCGCGATCGTGCTGCCGTTCGGGGCCGCCGTGGCGGCCGCGGCGATCGGCGCCAGGCGGCTGCGATCGGCGCTCCTGATCGTCGCCGCCCCGGTGGTTGCGGTCGGCCTCCTGGCCCTGATCGACCTCGCCTCGGGCGCCAACTCGCACCTGACGCGCTCGGTGCTCGACGCGGGTGGCTTCGACCAGGTCGGGGAGGTCGCCCAACGGCGCCTCGAGCTCTCGGCGCACAGTTTCGCGCGGCCGGTCGTCTACATGTTCATGCCCCTGGTCGTCCTGGTTGCGGTGCTTGCTTTCCTCGGGCGCGACCGGATCGCGTACTGGCTGCGCCGGGCGCCGACGATGCGGGCGGGGCTGATCGGCGCCCTCGCCGCGGTTCTGATCGGCGCTCTCGCGAACGACTCGGGGGCGCTGGTGATCGAGATCGGCACCGCCTACCTGACCGCCTTTCTCGGCCTCGCCTGGGCCGAGAGCTGATTCCTGGGCACGATTCGGGCCTCGGCGGCCCCTCGCCGGACTGGGCCGGTCGATCCTCTAGGCTTTGTGACCCGTGCGTATCGCACTCGTCTCGCCATATTCCTGGTCCTATCAGGGAGGCGTGAACAGGCACGTTGAGGCCCTTGCCGAGGAGTTTCTCGGCCGCGGGCACCACGTGCGAGTTCTTGCTCCCGTCGACCCTCCTGACCGGCTCAGCCGGGTGCTTCATCGTGCGCCCGCGGAAACGGTCGACGCCCCCGACTACCTGGTTCCGCTCGGGCGCACCGTCGGGTTCTCCGCCAACGGGGCGGTGTCGAACCTCGCTGCATTCCCGGCGGGCGGGGTCGTGGCGCCGCGGCGGGAGCTCCGCCGGGGCCGCTTCGACGTCATCCATATCCACGAGCCGCTGGTTCCGCTGGTCGGCTGGAACGCCGCGCTCGGGGCCGAGGTCCCGGCGGTCGGCACCTTCCACGCCTACTCGACGAAGGCGGTCCCCAACTACATCGCCACGGCGCTCGGCGCGCGCAGGGTGTTCAACCGTCTCTCGGCGCGGATCGCCGTCTCCGAGGCAGCCGCCTGGACCGGCCGCCGCTGGTTCGGCGGTCACTATGAGGTCGTCCCCAACGGGGTCGACGTCGACGCCGCGCCGAACGACCCGAGGGCCCCGGGCGAGGAGCTCCGGATCCTCTTCGTCGGCCGCCCGGAGGAGCGCAAGGGCCTGCCGATCCTGCTCACCGCCTTCGGCGCCCTCGCCGAGCACGCTCCCTGCCGGCTGACCGTGATCGGCGCCGAGCGGAGCGACGTTCTCCGCTACCTCGCCGATCCCGAGACGATGCGCCACATCGACGTTCGCGGCCGCGTCTCCGGCGACCGCCTCTGGCAGGAGCTCCACGATGCCGACGTCCTCTGCGCCCCCTCGCTGGCCGGCGAGAGCTTCGGCATGGTCCTGACCGAGGCCTTCGCCGCGGGAACGCCTGTGATCGCGTCGGGAATCGCCGGCTACAGCGACGTCGTCACCGATGGCGTCGACGGGGTCCTGGTGCCGCCGGGCGATCCCCAGCGCCTCGCCGAGGAGCTGCAGCGCGCCCATCTCGAGCCCGAGCGCCTCGCGGCGATGGGCCGCGCCGCGCGCCAGAGCGCCCAGCGCTATGCCTGGACCCGCGTCGCCGACCGCGTCACCGCTGTCTATGAGAAGGCGATCGAGGCCCCGGTGCCGGTCACCCGCACCGAGCGGGCCGCCCACTGGGCCGGGCTGCTGCCCGCCGACGGCCGGCCGCCGTCCCCGCCACAGAGGCTTCCGTCCCCCGACCCGCCGCTTGCCGCCGACAGCCATCGCGGCCGCCGCATCGCGCGCCGGGTCGGTCTCGCGGTCGCCGGCGCCCTTGGGGTCGGCCTCACCGCCCTCGCCGCGCAGAAAATCGGCGTCGACAAGGTCCTCACCAGCATCGTCCGCTCCGACATCACCTGGGTGCTGATCGCCTGCGCGCTGATGTCGCTCTCCCTCTTCTTCCGCGCCGCGTCCTGGTACTGGATCGTCCGCGCCGCCCTGCCGAACCGCCCGGTCCGCCGCCGCGACGTCACCTCGGCGACGATGATCGGGGTCCTGATGTCGGCGACCCTGCCGGCGCGCCTCGGCGAGCCGGCGCGCGCGATGACCCTCGCCCGCCGGACCGGCCGGATGCGGGAAACGTTCCCGGTCCTGCTCGGGACGCTGGTGTCGCAGACGATGCTCAACCTGATCGCGTTGGTGATGCTCGGGGTGATCATCGTCTCGACCACCGACCTGTTCCACTCGAGCACGCAGACGATCTTCGCCTTCAGCCTCGTCCCGCTCGGGGTCCTGCTCCTCGTTCTGCTGGCGCCGCTGCTGATGCGCCGCAACGGCAACGGCCGCTTCGCCCGCCTCGGCGCCGCCGCCCACCGGGCGCTGCTCCAGGTGCGGGCCGGCCTCAGCGTCTTCCGCACTCCGCGGCGCGGCATCGCCGCAGCGGCCGCCCAGCTCACCGCCTGGGCGATCCAGCTCACCGCCTGCTGGGGCCTGTTCGCCGCCCTCGGCCTCGACCACCAGGCAGGCATCGGCGCGGCCGCAGCGGTCCTCTTCGCCGTCAACGTGACCGCCGTCGTGCCGGCGACGCCCTCCAACATCGGCGTCTTCCAGCTCGCCGTGGTCAGCGTCCTCCACACCGGCTTCGGGATCAGCACCGCGGATGCCCTCGCCTATGGCGTCATCCTGCAGGCGGTCGAGATCGCGACCGCCGTCGCTCTCGGCCTTCCGGCCCTCGTCCGCGAGGGGCTGACCTGGAGCGACCTGCGCGTCCAGGCCCTCTCCGCCGCGCCGGTCCACCTCGAGCCGAAGGCCCGCACCCGCCGTACCGGCGAGCGCGAGAGCGCGCGGATCTAGGCTTCGAGAATCCGCAGTACCCTGGCCAGGAGGGCCTCGGGTTCGTCCGCCAACTGGCCCCAGGTGACCCGGATCACCCTGTGGCCCGCCGCTACCAGCAGTTGGTCCCGCCACCGGTCTCGCCCGAACGCGCATGGGGTCGCGTGGGTCGCCGCACCGTCGGTTTCGATCACGAGCCTCTCTTCGGCCCAGAGGAAGTCGACCTCGATCCTGACCCCCTCGAGGTTGAGGGTCACATTGGTGCGAGTGACGGGAAGGCCCGCTCGACCAGTCGCGGGTAGAGCCGCGCCTCCAGTCTGCTGCGGAGGTTCGGCCGGTCTTCGGCGGCGGTCCTCCACGGCGCCAGCAGGGCACGCAGCATCGGCCCTCCGCGGCGGCGGGCGTGGCCGAGGATTGCATCCACCGCACCGATATCGAGGGATCGCTGCACGGCCGCCTCCTCGATCAGCCCGCGAAGGGCCCTGTTCCCGACGCTCCCGGCGAGGTCGACCAGCGTGCGGGAGACCGTCGTGCACGGAATGCCGTCGCGGGCGGTGATCTCATCGGGGCGTGGCGCCGGCACACGATGCCAGCGAATGCCATGAATGCCACGGCCCCGTTGCCGCGGATCGATCACATGGATGAGGGTCGGAATCCTTTCGGTCAACCCGAGCAGCGCCGCGGCGGAACCGTGCGAGATGGCCGTCTCCGGCCCGCAGGCGAGTATCGCGGCCTGCATCCAGCCCCGGGTTGCCGATCGCGAGATGTCCCACCGCATAGGCGCCCCGGAAGACCGGGTGCAGGGTGCCGAGGGCGAGTGACCGCTCGATCTGGTCTTCACTGAGATGCAGGGCTGAGAGCTGCCCGCGGGAAACCACGCCGTGCTGGTGCGCCGCCAGCTGAGCGATCGCCCTGTTCCGCCTTCCGGTGTGAGAACCCTGCGCCATGCGAGGGAAAGTCACACCGCGGCGCGATTCTCCTCCGCGAGGGTCGAGGGCTCGCAACCCGGGACGGGCGATTCAGGCCTCGACCGGCGTCTCCTCCGGATCCTCCTCGGGCTCCGACTCCGGCGGCAGCTCGCCGCCCCGATCGGTGCCCGCGATCAGCTCGTCGCCGGACCTGCCCTCAGGGATGAAGCCCGACTTCATTCCGAAGTAGACGGCCTGGGGGTGGTGGGCGACGATCGCGACCGTCGATTGCTCGGGCAGGACGGCGTAGCCGTCGGAGAGCGTCATCCCGATCTTCTCGAGGCCTAGCAGCTGCCAGACCTTCTCGTGCTCGGACTGGTCCGGGCAGGCCGGGTAGCCCCAGGAGTAGCGGCGCCCCTGGTCGAGCTCGATGCCGAGCTCGCCGCGAACCTCGGAGTGCAGCCACTCGGCCAGGCCCTCGGCCGACTGGACGCCGATCCCGTGCACGAATAGCTGCTCGGCGAACTCGCCTTCGCTCTCCAGCCGTTCGATCAGCTCTGTGACCTCGGGGCCGACCGTCACCCCCTGGAGGGCGACGACGTCGCGTTCGCCGGAATCGATCGGGCGGAAGAAGTCGGCAAGGCAGATCCGGTCGTGCCTCGGCTGGCGCGGAAAGACGAGCCGCTCAAGCTCGCGGTCGGGGTCCCCGGGGTCGAAGACGACGAGCTCGTTGCCGTCCGCGTTGCACGGGAAGTAGCCGAGCCGGGCCTTCGGGTGCAGGTAGTCCTGCTCGCGCCACATCCGCTCCAGGCGGTGCGAGAAGCCCTCCTCTTCGTCTGTCCCCTCGACGAGTTCGCGCCAGGCCTCGCCCTTCACGCCTTTGCCGCCCCAGTGGAGCTTGAAGAGGACGTGGCGGTCGAGGTAGGGGAAGACCTCGTCGAGATCGACCGGGATCTCGCGCGCGCCCCAGAACGGCGGCGCCGGGACCGAGTTGTCGGTGCGGGCCGCCGAGCGGACGCTCTCGTCGGTTGTCGGCGGCCCGTCGTCGACCACGACAGGCTTCTCGCGCAGCTGCTGCGCCTCGGCCCGGAATCGCTCGACCAGCGCCGCCCGTGCCGCCTCGTCGACCAGGGCGTCCATCGTGTCGAGCCCCTGGAAGGCGTCCTTGCAGTAGAAGACGCCGGGCTCGTAGACGTCATCGGACTCCTTGCCGTGCGGGTAGAGGGTGCGGCGCCCGAAGTCGCGGTTGATCGCGGCGCCGCCGATCAGGACCGGGAACGGGAGTTCTCGCTGGTGCAGCTCCTGGACGCAGATCGGCATCTGCTTCGAGGTCGAGACCAGCAGCGCCGAGAGGCCGATCGCGTCGGCCTCGTTCTCGACCGCGGCCTCGATGATCGCGTCGACCGGGACCTGCTTGCCGAGGTCGATCACCGTGTAGCCATTGTTTGTGAGGATCGTGTTGACGAGCGACTTGCCGATGTCGTGGACGTCGCCGAAGACGGTCGCGATCACGACCTTGCCCTTTGTGTGGCCCTCGATCCGGTCGAGGTAGTTCTCGAGCTGGGCGACGGCGCGCTTCATCACTTCGGCCGACTGGAGGACGAAGGGCAGGATCAGTTCGCCGGCGCCGAATTTGTCGCCGACCTCCTTCATCGCCGGTAGCAGGACCTCGTTCAGGGTCGGGACCGCGCCGATCTTCTCGACTGAGCGGTCGATCCAATCCTCGACACCGTCCTTCTTGCGGCGCAGGATCATCCAGTGGAGCGCCTCCTCGGGCTCCATCCCCTCGGTCGGGTCGCCCGCCAGCTCCTCGGCTTCCTCCCCCTTCGACTCGAAGTGGGCGATGAACCGCTCGAGCGCGTCCTCACGGCGGTCGAAGACGAGGTCGTGGGTGAGGTGGCGCTCCTCCTCGGAGATCTCCGAGTACGGCGTGATGTGGTTGGGGTTGACCATCGCCAGGTCGAGGCCGGCCTCGACGCAGTGGTGGAGGAAGACCGAGTTGAGCACCGCGCGGGCGGGGGGAGAGACCCCGAAGGAGACGTTGGAGACGCCCAGCGACGTCTTCACACCGGGGATCTCGGCCTTGATCCGGCGGATCCCCTCGATCGTCTCGACCGCGGAGGGCCGCCACTCCTCGTCGCCGGTGGTGAGGGTGAAGGTCAGCGCATCGAAGATCAGCGCCTCGGGGTCGAGCCCGTGCTCGTCGCAGGCGAGGTCGCGGATCCGCTGGGCGATCTCGACCTTGCGCTCCGCAGTCTTGGCCATCCCGACCTCGTCGATCGTCAGCGCGATCAGGGCCGCTCCGTGCGCCCGGGCCAGCGGCACGACGACGTTGGCCTTGTCGGGCCCGGCCTCGAAATTGATCGAGTTGACGATCGCGCGCCCCGGGATCTGCTCGAGGGCGGCCCTGATCACCTCGGGCTCGGTCGAGTCGACCTGGATCGGCGCCGGCTGGGTCAGCGAGATTCGCTCGACCACAGCCTGCATCTGCTCATCCTCGTCGGAGCGCTCGGTCAGAGCGACGCAGACGTCGAGCACGTGGGCGCCGCCTTCGACCTGGTCTTCGGCGACCTGGACGAGGCTGTCGTAGTCGTCGGCGAGCAGCAGTTCCTTGGCCCGTTTGGAGCCCTGCGAGTTGACCCGCTCGCCGACAAGGGTCGGCCGCGGCTCCTGGACGAGCGCGGTCGAGGTCATCATCGAGGAGACGCGCGTCGGGCCGGGGGCGGGGCGCTCGCCGGGCACGCGACCGGCGACGCGCTCGCGGATCGCCGCGATGTGCTCCGGGGTCGTCCCGCAGCAGCCGCCGACGATCCCGACCGAGTAGCGCTCGACGAACTCGCCGAGGGTCGCCGCGAGCGGCTCGGGCTTTTCGGGGAAGATCGTCTCGCCGTCGGGCCCCTGGAGCGGAAGCCCCGCGTTCGGGATGCAGTGGACCGGCAGGGGCGAATTTGCGCCGAGGTAGCGGATCGCGTCGCGCATGTCCTCCGGGCCGGTCGAGCAGTTGAGCCCGATCACGTCGACCTCGAGCGCCGCCAGCGTCGTCAGGACGGCCTCGATGTCGGTGCCGAGCAGCATCTTGCCGCCCTGGGGGAGGAGGGAGACGCTGGTCTGGATCGGCAGCCCGCGGCCGGTCGCCGCGAACGCCTCGCGGGCGCCGAAGATCGCCGCCTTGACCTCGAGGATGTCCTGCGCCGTCTCGATGATGATCAGGTCGGCGCCGCCTTCGACCAGGCCGCGGGCCTGCTCGGCGAAGACGTCGACCAGCTTCGCGAAGGAGATGTCGCCGAGGGTCGGGTCGTCGGATGCCGGCAGGAAGCCGGTCGGCCCGATCGAGCCGGCGACGAAGCGGTCCTCGCCGGCCGCCCGGCGGGCGATCTGCGCCGCTTTGGTGTTGATCTCAAGGGTCTGCTCGCCGAGCCCCCACTCGTCGAGCTTCAGCCGCGAGCCCTGGAAGGTGTCGGTCTCGACCACCTCGGCGCCGGCGGCGAGCATCGAGTCGTGGACGCCCTCGATCACGTCGGGACGGTTGAGCACCAGAGCCTCGTGGCATTTGCCGAGCAGGCCGCCGTAGTCCTCCTGGGAGAGGTCGAACTGCTCCAGGGTCGCGCCCATGCCGCCGTCGAAGACGACGACCCGCTCGTGGGTTGCGGCTAGGTAGTCACGATCTGCCATGTCTGAAGCCTTTCAATACCTCCATCGAATCCGGCGGTAGCACCGCACCTCGATCCGGAGATCTCGGCCGGTTGCTGCGGCGTCAGCGGGCCGGGCCCCTCGACCGCTCTAGATGGTCGATGAACGGTATCGAACTCGCAAACCGCGGCTGAAAGAGATCAGCCGCGTTTGCCCAGGCGGCGTTTCCAGTCGCGGGCGGTGATCGCCTTGACGACCCGGTTGACCAGGCCCAGTCGCGACTTCGTGTACGGGTACCAGGTCGGTTCGTTCTTGCCCGCGAACCTGGTGACGACGATCGACTCGGGCCGGCAGTACTTCTTGATCCCGTACTCGCCGTGGCGGAACCCGATCCCGGACTGCTTCCAGCCGCCCATCGGCACTCCGACCGCCAGCATGTTGGAGATCACGTCATTGACGTTGACCGACCCGGCCTCGATCCGGCGGGCGACAGTCTCGGCCCGGCTCTTCTCGCCGAAGACCGAGGCGGCCAGCCCGTAGCGGCTGTCGTTGGCGAGGCGGACCGCCTCCTCGCTGTCGCGCACCTTCATCACCCCGACGACGGGCCCGAAGGTCTCGTCGCGCATCACCTTCATCGAGTGGTCGACGTCGACGAGGACGGTCGGCTCGTAATAGTCGCCGGAGCCCTCGGCCGCCCTGCCGCCGGTCAGCGCGCGGGCGCCGTTGGCCAGGGCGTCGTCGACGTGGTTTTCGATCACAGAGCGCTGGTTCGGCGAGGTGATCGCGCCGACGTCCTTTTCCGGCTTGCGGCCGTCGGCTCCCTGGCGCAGGCCGCCGACCTTCTTCGTCAGCTTCGCGATGAACTCGTCGTAGACGGGCTCCTCGACGTAGATCCGCTCGACCGAGAGGCAGACCTGTCCCGAGTTGAACATCGAGCCCCAGGCGGCGGCGTTGGCGGCGCGATCGATGTCGGCGTCGGCGAGGACGATCATCGGGTCCTTGCCGCCGAGCTCGAGGCTGACGGGGGTCAGGGTCTCGGCCGCGCGTGCCATCACCTTGCGGCCGGTCCGGTCGGAGCCGGTGAACTGCACGCAATCGACCTCGTCGACGAGGTGGCCACCGACCTCGCCGGTGCCGAGCACGCACTCGAAGACGTCAGGGGCGCCGATCTCGTTCTTCCAGGCGTCGATTACCTCGATCAGGCTCAGCGGGGTGAACTCGGAGGGCTTGACGACGACCGCGGCCCCTGCCTGAAGCGCCGGGATCGAGTCACCGAGGGCCATCGAGAGGGGGAAGTTCCAGGGGCTGATCACGCCGACCACCGGATGCGGCCGGTACTGGATCACGAGCTTCTTCGAGGCGACCAGGGCCGACTGGGGACGGACGGATTCCTCGCCGATGAACTTCTCGGCGTTTCGCCCGTAGAAGTTGATCAGCTCGGCGACGTAGAAGAGTTCGCTGGAGATGTCGCCGCGCACCTTTCCGGTTTCTGCCTGGACGGTGTCGGAGATCCGATCGAGGTTGTCCAGAATCCAGTCGCGCAAATTCCCGAGCCACAGGTAGCGGCCCTCGTTGCCCAGCGCCTCCCAGGCGGGCTGGTTGGCCCGGACGCGGGTGACGGTCTCGGCGATCTGCTCCGCGGAGGTGACGTCGATCGTCCCGACCAGGCCACCGGTCGCCGGGTTGCTGACCTCGATCTGCTCGGAGCCGCTGGCGCCGTTCTCCACGCTGCTCGTGCCAGTGCTCGTCGTCTCGACAGTGCCGCTCTCCACCGGGGCTCCCTTCGTTGAAACTGGCCAGGTAGCCAGGAAGCCTACCGTGCGACGAGCCTGTAGACCGGCCCTTCGAGCGAGGCGACATAGACCCTGCCCTCGGTGTCTTCGCCGAAGGACGTCGGCGAGGCGACGCTCGGGCCGAGGAGATGGTCTCCGCTCGCCCGGTGCAGGTGAGGCACGAGGCTTCGCAGCTTGCCCTCGCAGAGGTCCGCGTATACGTAGTGGCGGTAGAGGGCTCCCAGGCTGCGGTCGCGGACGACGACGCCGCCGATGATCGAGCAGCTGCCGTCCCGGCTATGGGGGTAGGCGAAGATCGGTTTCACCGTCCCGCCGGGGTCGGGGGTGCCGCTGTTTTCGTCGTGGTAGGCGGAGTAACCCTCGAACGCGTCCCAGCCGAAGTTGGCGCCCGCCGCCCGTCCCACGGTCGTGTAGTCGACCTCCTCGAAGCGGTTCTGGCCGACGTCGCCGATCGCGATCCGCGGCGCGCCGGCTGTGACCGTGTCGAAGGAGAACCGGAACGGATTTCGAAGGCCGTAGCTGTAGATCTCGCCGCGCCCCGGGGTCGGTCCCGCGAATGGGTTCCCGGGTGGGATCGAGTATGGCCGCCCGCTTGCGGGCCGTGGGTCGATGCGAAGCAGCTTGCCCAGCAGGACGTCCTTGTTCTGGGCGTTGTTGGGAGGGTCGCCGCCGGAGCCGCCGTCGCCGGTCCCGAAATAGAGGAGGTCGCCGAGGAACTGGAGCTGGCCCCCGTTGTGGTTGGCGAAGCCCGGATGCGGGATCGTGATCACGTTCCGGCGCGAGCCGGCCGCCGCCGCCGTCGGCGTGCGCCGCTTGAATTCATCGACGCGGATGTTGCCCTGGTTGTCCGTGTAGTAGACGTAGAAGCTCCGCGTCTGCCTGTAGTCGGGCGGGAACGCGATCGAGAGCAGGCCGCGCTCGCCTCCGAAGTCGACCCGGCCGGAGATGTCGAGGAACGGGTGCGCGAGGCGGTGGCCCTGCCGCAGGACCTCGACCCGCCCGGGCTGCTCGACGACGAACAGCAGCTTCGGGTACCCGGGCGCGCCGTCGATGTAGACGGGGTCTTCGAAGGTCCCGATCTGCTCAAGGGCGATGCCGCCCCCCGCCTTCGACGCATCGGCCCGTGTTTGGGTCGCGGTTTCGCTTCCCGCGCCGCAGGACTGCAGGGCGACGAGCGCGAGCGAGATGGCGATGAGGCAGGCGCGGGCCCCGCGGTCCATCCTGCGGACGCTACTTGTTGGGGTTCCTCGGTTCCTTCAGTTCGACGATTTCGCCGGCGTCGTTGACCGTCACGTTCTGGACCTCGGGGCTGATCGTCGCCCCGAACGAGCCGCCCGGCTCGGCGCCGTCCGCGGTTTCGAGCTTGACTTCGCCGGTCGAGCCGACCGAGTAGTCGACGCGGTAGCTGCCCTTGCGCGTCGCCGAGAGCTTCCAGACCGCTTCGCTCGTCTCGCCCGGCTTCAGCGGGCCGAAGGTGAAGGTCTTGAGCGCGGCCCCTTCGGCCCCTCCCGGTTCCGAGGAGCCGGCGAGCTTCGGATAGTGATAGGCGAGGACCCAGACCGGGCGGTCGGGCTGGGCAAGGCCCGGCTGCGGGTCGCGGACGGCGAACGGAAGGGTCGCCCCTTCGCCTTCCTTGCCGGCGATCGAGATCGTGTACGTCAGCGCCGGGATCGAGTCTTCGCTTTCGTTGCGGACGCCGAGCTTCATCAGCGAGGTCTGGCCGAGGCTCTGTTCGGCCGGGAAGCTCGCGGTCACCACCTTGACTTCGCGGGTGCCGCTGGGTTCGTCGGAGCTCGAGCCGCCGCCGCAGCCGGCGAGGAGCGTGGCGCCGATCGCGGCACCGAACATGGCGGCGACGCCGATTCGGGAACGCCGGCGCGTTCTGAGGCGGTTCCCCCCCGAGAGCTCCAAAGCGGCCGGAACATACCACGCTCTTTTGCGGCCTCAACCGCGTTTTCCCGCCCCCGTGGTGGGTTAGCCCGATCTCAACAGTTGCGCCGATCCCATCCCATACACTCAATTCACTTGAGCGGAGTCACGTGGAAGTGGCTCGACCGCCGGAGGAGCTGATGGAAGCAGCCGCATCGATAGGCAGGAGGTTCTTGCCCGCCAAGTCGTTCTTCGAACAGGTGGGGGAAATGATGCTCCTTACGGGGAGGACGATCATCTCCGCGATCCGCCCTCCGTATCCGTACGGCGAGGAGTTCATCGGCCAGTTCCTCTTCGCGTTGCAGCTCTGCTGGTTCCCGCTGCTGGTATCGACGGTCGCGATCTGCTTCGGCGCACCCGGCCTGCAGGCGGCGAACGTCCTCAACCTGTTCGGCGCCCTCGACCGGCTCGGCGGCTTCTTCGTCCTCGCCGCGATCCGCGAGATCGCCCCCGCGGTGACCGCAGTCGTCGTCGCCGGCGTCGCCGGTACGGCGATCACCGCCGACCTCGGCGCCCGCAAGATCCGTGAGGAGCTCGACGCGCTCCAGGTGCTCGGGGTCGACCCGATCAAGAACCTGGTCGTGCCGCGTTTCCTGGCGCTGATGCTGATCACCGGGCTGCTCGACATCTACGCCCTGATCTTCGGCATCACCGGCGGCATCCTCGCCGAGATCCTCTACAACCAGCCGCTCGGCGGCTTCTTCGCGACGCTCTTCTCGAACGCCTCGGTCACCGACCTTTGGGGCTCGGTGATCAAGTGCACCCTGTTCGGGGCGATCATCTCGGTGGTCTGCTGCTACAAGGGGATGACCGCTTCGGGCGGCGCCGCCGGCGTCGGCCGCGCCGTCAACCAGGCGGTGGTGATCTCGTTCATGGGCGTGTTCGCGTTCAACTACGTCTTCACCCAGACCCTGCTCGCGACGAACCCCGAGCTGCAGACGATCAGGTGAGAGAGTGAACGCCTGGCTCGAAGTCCCGCGCGGCTGGCTCGACTCGTTCGGCGAGATCGCCCGCTTCGGGTCGCGGGTCGCCGGGCTGGTCTACTCGGGCCGCGTCCTCAAGTTCTTCGGCGAGAGCCTGCGCCAGGCCGGGATCCTGATCCTCGGCTCGGCGCTGATCATCTGGGGTCTGATCTTCGTCCTCGGCCTGACCTGCGGGATCGAGGGCGCGTACCTGTTCCGCGCCCAGGGGGCGCCTGCCTACGCCGGGCTGTTCTCGGCCTGGTGCGACCTGCGCGAGGTCCTGCCCTACGCGTTCGGGTACATGCTCTCGGCCAAGGTCGGGACCGGGATCGTCGCCGAGCTCGGCGCGATGCGGATCTCGGACGAGATCGACGCGCTCGAGGTAATGGGCGTACAGCCCGTCACCTTCCTCTGCGCGACACGCCTGCTCGCCGCCTGGATCACCTTCCCGTTCATGTACCTGGTCGGGATCGGCGTCATGTACTTCGCCAGCTACCTCGCCGTCGTCGAACAGATCGGCGACGTCTCATCGGGCGGGTACCTGCTGATCTTCTGGATGTTCCAGAACCCGCTCGACCTGTTCTACAGCTTGATCAAGGGGATGTTCATGGCGACCGCGATCGTGATGGTCGGCTGCTACTACGGCTATACGGCCTCCGGGGGGCCGGTCGGAGTGGGCACGGCGACCGCCAAGTCGATGGTGCTAAACATCGTCTTAGTCCACATCATCGGGATGTTAGGAACCCTGGTGTTCTGGGGGGCCAACCCGAGGGCGCCGATAGGAGGCTGACGAGAGAGATGGCGACCGAACAGGACCAGGAGCCGCGCAACGAGGAGCACACCGGCCCGTACGTGAGCGAGGACGGGGCGATCATGGGCCGGGACTTCGTGATTCCCGGCGTCGATCCGAGCGAGTCCGACCCCTACCGCTTCCACACCGGCCGCAAGCGCGACCACGGCGGCGAGGACGCGATCGAGGTCATCGACCTCGTCAAGCAGTTCGGCCGCGCACGGATCCTCAACGGGCTCAACCTCGGCCTGCCCGAAGACCAGGTCTCGATGGTGCTCGGGCCGTCCGGGACCGGCAAGAGCGTGCTGATCAAGCACATCGTCGGACTTCTCTACCCGGACTCCGGCGACGTTCTCGTCCACGGCGAATCGATCCCGAACATGAGCGACGACGAGCTCTTCGACGTGCGGAAAAAGTTCGGCCTCCTGTTCCAGGACGGCGCCCTGTTCGGCTCGATGAACATCTACGACAACACCGCCTTCCCGCTCCGCCAGCACACCGACAAAAGCGAGGAAGAGATCGGCGAGATCGTCAACCGGCGACTGAAGGAGGTCGGCCTCTCCGAGGCGACGTACAAGATGCCGAACGAGCTCTCGGGCGGGATGCGCAAGCGCGCCGGGTTCGCCCGCGCCTTGGTCCTCGAACCGGCGATCGTCATGTTCGACGAGCCCGACTCCGGCCTCGACCCGGTGCGGACGGCGCTCCTCTGCGAGTTGATCCGCGAGGTCCATGCCGAGAACGGCGGCTGCTACCTGACGATCAGCCACGACCTCAACACCGCTCGCCGGATCGCCGACTTCCTGGCGGTCCTCTGGAACGGCAAGATCGTCGAGTCCGGACCCAAAGAAGAGCTGTTCGACTCTGAAAACGCCTTCGTCGCCCAGTTCCTCAAGGCGGACGTCACCGGACCGCTCTCGATGGATTGAGGGACCGGTACACGATCCTCGTCGGCATCGTCTTCCTGGCCGTGATCGTGGTCGCGGTGATCAGCAAAATCGGCGAAGGGGGAGAGGGCACCCTCGGCCTCGACAAGCGCCCCGAGCGCTGGCCGCTGCCGGAGTTCGCGGTCCCAGACGCCGCCGGCCAGCTGGAAGGCGACGCCAACATCGCCCAGGACGACTGCTCGACCTCGCAGCTGCCCTGTCCCGCGGACGCCCGCCGGCAGCCGGCCTGCCGGGTATCGGTGCCTGGCTCGATCCGCGTCTGCGACCTATTCGGCGGCCCTTCCGTGATCTCGTTCTGGTTCAGCAAGGGGGGCGACTGCGTCACCGAGCAGGATGCGGTCGACCAGGTCTACAGGCGCTACGGTGGGCGGGTGGGTTTCCTCTCGCTCGACATCCGCGACGACAGGGAAACGGTTCGCGACCTGATCCGCGAACGCGACTGGACGATGCCGGTCGGGTATGACCGCGACGGCGCCGTCGCGAGTCTCTACAGGGTGGGTGGCTGCCCGACCTTCGCCTACGTCTACCCCGGCGGGACGCTGCAGGACGCGAGCATCGGCATCCTCAGCGCGGAGCAGCTCGGCGCCCGGATCAGGACGCTTCTGAAGGCGACGGCAGCGGCCGAAGGAGCCTGACATGAGCGCGGAGCGAGCAAGCGTGCATATCTGGTTCTTCGTGCAGCGAGCAAAGCGGGAGGAGTTGTGATGGGGGCCGACGCCGCGGGGACGGACCTCGGTTGGGAGCCGGCCCCCGACCCCGGCTGGGTGACTCCGCACATCGCCGTGGAGTTCCCCGGCCTGGCGATCTCCTCGGTCACCGTCGACAGCCGGCCCGCCTCGAGCCCGGAGCACGTGCGCCGCCGCCTCCGCGACCTCTCGGACCGCTTCTACGGCGCCCACGCGGTCCGGATGCGAGAACGGCCGATCCCGTGGGCCTACCGCGCCTTCTTCCGCCAGATCGGGCTCGACCCCGATCGCACCCGGACCCCGGTCGAGGAGCTCGCGCTCGAGCGCCTGCGAGAGGGCGCCTTCAAGGCCCGCGGGCTGCCGGCCGACGCGGTGACGATCGCGACGATCGAGACCGGCGTCGCCCTGCGGCTGTTCGACGCCGACCAGATCAGCGGCAGGCTGTGCATCCGCGACTCGACACTGGGGGAGGAGTTGGCGGGGAGGCCCGGCGAGCTGGCGCAGGGGACGCTGGTGATCGCGGGCGACGGTGCTCCCGCCGGCCTGCTCTTCGGCCCCACCTCGGAAGCCTGCGCCGTCACCCCGGTGACGCGTCGGATCGTGGTGGCCGCGGTGCAGGTGAAGGGCGTGCCCCAGATCGCTGTCGACGAGGCACTGTGGATGACCGCGGCGACGCTCGAAGCCGCCTGACAGGACGAAAACTCCCTTAACGAAGCCACCGCATCGTGGGCCGCGCGGTGATCTACACTCGTTTTCGGGTTATGCCGGATCTGCTTTACCGAGACAGCCGGACCGAGCCTCTTTCCGGCGGGGACGAGCTTCTCGCCCGCGCCGAGTTGAGGCGCCAGATCGGTCGCCTGGAGCGACAGCTCTCGGCACTCGTCGCCGAGGCCTTCCCGCGCTTCCGCATCGACGCCGCGGTCCCGGCCGCCTCGCGGGAGCCGCGAGCGCTCGGCCTTGGCGAGCTCGAGTCCGTGCGCGACGCCCTCGCGGCGCAGGTCGCGGACGGGCATCTGGCGCTGCGCGAGCGTGAAGAGCTCGAGACCGCCAACCGCGAGCTGCTGGAGCGGATGCTCACCGCTCCGGAGAAGCACAAGTGGCTCCGGATCTCCCGCGCCGACATCGGCGAGCCCGGCTGCGGCCACTGGCACTCGCGCCCACACCTGGGCCCGATCGGGATGCTGATGGGCTGGTGGCGGGTCAAGGTCTCCTCCGGATGCCCGTTATCCGGACGGCTTGCGGCCGTTGAGCGCGAAACGGGATCGGGGTGACGAGCGTCCGCCGGCCCCATGGGGCGCGTTCCCTCTCGCCGAGCTGACCGTCCTCGCCGGGATCATCCTCCTCGTCATCGGGTTCATCGGCGGCAACCCGACCGCTCTTGGACTGGGGGTTGTCCTCGGCGCCCTGGGCGGCCTCGAGGTCTCCGTCCGCGAGCACTTCGCCGGCTACCGCTCGCACTCGACGCTGCTCGCCGGGACCGTCTTCGTGCTGGTCACCGGCGGCCTCCTCTACCTCGCCGGGCTGCAGCTGGCGATCTGCCTCGGGGCCGGCGCGGTCGCCTTCGTCGCCGCCTTCCTCGCCCTGCGCGCCGCCTTCCGGCGCGCTTCGGGCGGGCTCTCCTACAAGGTCGGCGGCCTGCGCGGCTAGCCGGCCGGGCCTCAGACGAAGAGCGAGTCCCGCGGCGCCGATTTCGTCAGCAGCGCGCCGGCGAGGAGCGAGCGCTGGCGCGTGGTCAGCGTCCCGAGCCGCTTGTTCTCATTCAGCGCCAGGCCCTGAAGGAACTTCCGGGCGCGGGTCCGGCCCCAGCGGCGCTGGCTGGTCAGGAGCTCGGCCAGGGTCATGCTCTCCGTCTCCCAGGGGGACTCCTCGATCACCCCCGCCACGTCGACCTCGCCGCGGGCTATCGATCGCTTCAGCTCGGCTCTCGCAAGCCGGACTCGATTGGCTCGAGCGAGCGCCTGCATGTGCTGGGGAGCGGTGGCGGTCGTCGAAGCAGGGGCTATCGCAGCAGTGTTCACAAGGGCTCCTTCCCTGGGGTGACTGAACTGGGGTACCTCCCGCGCCCAGGCAAGTCAGCGCCAGTCGCGTCGAGTGTCTTCCGCCGCCTCCCTGCCCCGGAAGGCAGCGACGAGATGGAAGAAGCTATTCCGCTCGGTGGTGAGCGTCAACCCCGGAGTCGACGAACTGGCCGCTCCACGGTCGCTAAGAGCAACAATTTTCCCGCCTCGTCGAACTTGTCCGATTTCGGACAAGGCCGAAACTACCCCGACGGGGGTAAGTAAAACCAGGTCCGCGGCCTAGCTCCGGGGGAGATCGGGGAAGTCCTCGATGACTCGGCCGACGATCTCCAGCGCGGCGTCGAGGTGGTCGGTCTCGTGGGTCGCCATCAGGCTCGTCCGCAGGAGGGCGCCGCCGGGGGGGACTGCGGGATGGATCGCGACGTTGGTGTAGACGCCCCGCTCGAACAGTGCCTTCCAGAGCAGCACCGCCTGCCAGTCGTCGCCGACGATCACCGGCACCACCGGCGTCGTGACGATCCCGCCGTCGGCTAGCGAGCCGGGCTCGACGACCTGAAGCCCGAGGCCGCGGAGGCCCTCGCGCAGGTACTCGGCGTTGGCGAGGAGCCTCTCGAACAGCGCCGGCCCGTCGCTGCGGATCACCCGCAGCGCCGCCAGTGCCGCCCCGACCGCGGCCGGGACCGCCGAGGCGCTGAAGACGAAAGAGCGCGAGGAGATCCGCAGGAACTCGATCACGTCTGCGGGCCCGGCGATGAATCCGCCGCAGGAGGCGAGGCTCTTGGAGAAGGTGCCCATCCGCAGGTCGACCTCGTCCTCGAGGCCGAACGCCTCGCAGGCTCCGGCCCCGCGGGCTCCGAGGACGCCGGCCCCGTGCGCCTCGTCGACCAGCAGCCGGGCCCCGTGCGCCTTGCAGAGCTCGACCGTCCGCGGCAGGTCGCAGACGTCGCCCTCCATCGAGAAGACGCCGTCGACGACGACGAGGACGCCGCCGCCGTCCTCCGCGGCCCGTCCCAGCATCTTCTCGAGCTTGTCCATCCGGTTGTGGCGGAAGGGCCGCAGCCGGGCGCCCGAGAGCCTGCACCCGTCGAGGATCGAGGCATGGTCGCCCGAGTCGCAGATGACGGTGTCGCCGGGCTCGAGGATCGCGCCGATGCAGCCCACGTTCGCCTGGTAGCCGGTCGTGTAGACGATCGCGTCGTCCTCGCCCATCCACTCGGCCAGCTCACGCTCGAGCTCGATGTGAAGAGGGGTCGTGCCGTTGAGCAGGCGCGACCCGGTGACGCCGGTGCCGAACGCCTCGAGGGCGTCGCGGGCGCCCTGCTTGACGCGCTCGTCGCCGGTCAGGCCGAGGTAGTTGTTGGAGCCGAGCATGATCGTCTCCCGGCCCTCCATCTCGACGACCGGGCCGGCGGCCGAGGTAAGCAGGCGAAAGTACGGAAGGAGGCCCTGCTCCTTCGCGGCTTCGAGCTGCTCGAGCCGGTCGTGGCTGCGGGCCTTCTCGAAGACGTCGACCGCCGCCCTGGCTGTCTCGCTCATGGGCCGAAGTCTAGATACCGCGCAGGGAGCCGGCGACGCTAGTAGTAGTGGCGGCGACCGCCCACCGCACGCCCCATCGCTCCCAGGATCCAGAAGATCACGCCGAGGACCATCAGGATCCTCCGATCGGAGTCGGTCGGGCACCTCTACCCAGTGACCCCTGGCGGAAACGCGTAGTAGGTTGCCGCGAGATGGCTGGCGTCTCGATACGACCGGTGCGATCTCGTGCGCGACCTCAAGCGCTTCATCAAGGTCCCGTTCCATCTGCACCGCGACCACCCGCAGTGGGTGCCGCCGCTGATCCTCGACCGGATGCAGTTCCTCAACCGGGGCAAGAACCCGTTCTTCGAACACGCCGAGGCCGAGTACTTCCTCGCCGAGCGCGACGGCGAGCCGGTGGGGAGGATCACGGCTCAGCTCGACCGGCGCTGGGACGAGTACCAGGGGGGCGAGGACGGGATGTTCGGGTTCTTCGAGGCGGTTGACGACCCCGAGGTGGCGGGAGGACTGCTGGCCGCCGCCGAGGGTTGGCTGCGGGAGCGGGGCCGCAAGCGCCTGCTCGGGCCGATGGACTTCACGACCAACGACGAGGTGGGGCTCCTGATCGAGGGCTATGAGATCCCGCCGATGATCCTTCAGAACTGGCACCCCCGCTTCTACCGCGACCTGATCGAAGGCGCCGGCTACGACAAGGAGATGGACCTCCTGATGTGGTACCTGAAGCTCGGCGAGCTGAAGGAAGGGGACCAGTTCGACGCCTCGATCCACGCAGCGGCCGAAAACGCGCTGCGCGAGGAAGGGGTGACGATCCGCAGCATCGACAAGGGCAACCTGGCCGATGAGATGCGCCGTTTCACCGAGGTCTACAACGAGGCCTGGGCCGACAACTGGGGGTTCGTGCCGCCGACCGACGCCGAGATCGAGTTCCACGCCAAGACGCTGAAGCAGGTCATCGACGAGAGGTGGGCGTTCATAGCCGAACGCGAGGGGGAGACGGTCGGGGTCGCCCTCACCCTCCCCGATGTCAACCAGGTCCTGGCGAAGATGGGGGGGCGGCTGATGCCGCTCGGGTGGCTCGCCTTCCTGCGCGGCAAGCCGAGGATCGACCGGGTCCGCGTTTTCGCCCTCGGCGTCAAGAAGGCCTACCGGCACACCGGCGTCGCCGCCGGCCTCTACCTCAAACACCTCGAGGCAGCGAGCCCGGACGGCGTGCCGGCCGGCGAGACGGGTTGGATCCTCGAGACCAATGAGCCGATGAACCGGGCGATGGAAGGGATGGGCGGGAAGATCGTCAAGCGCTACCGCATCTACGAGAAGGCGCTCTGACGAAAGTCGCAACTTGCGGTCTTCCCGAGGGGGGCGTCCGAACTCGCCCGCCGGCCTCGCTAAGGTCGGGCCGATGAGCATGAGTGAGGTCGAAGTTCACGGCGAGGTCCTCTCCGAGGAAGATGTCGCGACGGGCCCCGAGCAGCCGGTGAGGGCGCTCGACGCCTACCGCGAGCCGGCCACGCCGGTTCTTCGCACCGAGGTCCGCACCGCGGCCCTCGCAGCAGCCGGCGGCGTCCTCGCGGGGGCTGCGACGGTGGCGGCGGTGAGGGCGGTCGGCGCGGTCACCTCGCGTGGCTCGGGGCAGCGCCGGTTGAGGCGTCGGAAGGAACAACGGCCGACGAACGTCGTCGCCAGCCGCTCGTTCCTCGTCGACGTCCACCTGCTCGGGCGATAGCCGAAGGCCGGATGGGCGAGTCGTTCGAAACCGAGGCCACGCCTCCATCTCCCTTCCTGATGCCCCGCTTCGGGGGCGAGGACCGGGTGATGAGGGTGGGTGGCGGTGTCGCGACGAGGCTCCTCGATGTCGATGAGTGCCCCGTCCTCGTCCGGGCCTGGCAGCCGGCGGCGAGGCGGGTCGTCTTCCGGGCCGAGCCGGTCGCGCCCGACGCGGTGAGCGCGCCCGACTACCTCCGGTCGCAGCTTCCGCGCCGCCCGGCCGGCGAGGCGGAGCTGAGGCTGGCGGTCGAGCGGATGCGGTTCGCGCTCGGCGTCGACGAGGATCTGGGTGAGTTCTTCGCCCGCTTCCGGCGCGATCCGCTGCTCGGGCCGCTCCTGCGGCGGCGCCCGCACCGCCGGCCCCACCGCCGGCCGTGGCCGTGGGAGGCGCTCGCCTGGGCGATCGTCAAGCAGCTGATCGAGACCGGTCGCGCGGCGTCGATCCAGCGCCGGATCGTCGGTCGCTGGGGGAGGAGACTCCCACGTGAGCGGGGCACCCTTCGCGACGTCCCCGGCCCGGCCGCGATCGCCGGCAGGGCGCCGGCGGAACTGGAGTCGATGGGGCTCTCCGCGGGCCGCTCGATCGCCCTGCGGACGGCCGCCAGGGAAATCGCCGCCGGTCGCTGCGACCCCGGCGAGAGGGTCGCCGACGCCCGCTTCCTGCGGGTCCCCGAGATCGGCCCCTGGACCGTCCAGTGCCTCGGGCTGTTCGGCCGCGGCGAACCGGACTCGCTCCCGGCCGGGGACCTGATGTACCTGAAGCTGGTCGGCAGGCTCGCCGGCCTGGGCCGCCGGGCGACGGTCGAGGAGGTGGAGGAGTTCTTCGCCCCGTACGCGCCGTTCCGCGGCCTCGCGGGGTCGTGGATGGCCGGCCTTTGAGATCGCGGCCCCGGCATCAAGCCGGTGCCCGGAAAATGCCGATACTGAGTACATGGAGCGCGAGACCGTGGGAAAGCAGTGGCCAGACGATCGGGTCAACGAGTTTCTCGATCAGATCTCCGAGGCGGGGGAGGACTATCGCCGCCTGGTCGAGCGCCTGCCCGCGATCGTCTACGCCTGTGAAGTCGGCGAGAGCGGCCGCTGGCGCTACGTGAGCCCCCAGATCGAGGAGATCCTCGGCTACACGCCGGAGGAATGGGTCGCCGACCCTGAGCTCTGGGCCCGCCAGCTCCACCCCGACGATCGCGAGCGGGCGCTCGCCCAGGAGCAGGAGCAGGCGGCGGCGAACCACCGCAACGGGCGGCCGATCGACTACCGGATGATCACCCGCGACGGCGACGTCGTCTGGCTCCTCGATGAGGCGGTGCTCGAACCCGACCACGACGGCGTCCCGGTCTGGCATGGGGTGCTCTACGACATCACCGAGCGCAAGATCGCCGAGGAGGACCTGCGCCGGGCGGTCGCCCAGCAGGCGACCGTAGCCCGGCTCTCGAGCCATGCCCTCCAGCATGGGGAGTCCGATGCGCTGATGGAGGAGGCGGTGGCGCTGATGGTCGAGATCGACGGCGTCGACAGCTCCTGCATCTGGGAGGTGGGCCGCGACGGGCGCCGGCTGCGGATGCTGGCCGGGGCCGAGATCCCGGGCACCGACGGCAGCCGTCGTGCCTCGGCCGCACGCAACTCTCACGCCGGGGCGGCGCTCGCGTCCGGTCTCCACGTGATCGTCGACGACTGGGAAACGGAGCGGCGCTTCACGATGCCGCCGGCGCTGCGGGTGATGGGGGTGCGCAGCAGTCTCGCGGTCCCGATCGACGGCCGCGAGACACCGTTCGGCGTCCTCGACATCCACTCCCTCGAGCCGAACACCTTCACCCCGCAGGACGTCCATTTCGCGCAGGCCTCGGCCAACGTCCTCGCCGACGCCGTCGAGCGCCATGCGACCGACCGCGCGCTGCGCCACCGGGTCCTCCACGACTCGCTGACCGGCCTTCCGAACCGGCCGAGCTTCGTCCAGTCGCTCGAGGTCGCGCTCCAGCGCGGGGCGGTGGCCGGGACCCCGGTCGGGGTCCTCTTCCTCGACCTCGACAGCTTCAAGCTCGTCAACGACAGCATCGGCCACCACGGCGGCGACGAGCTGCTGCGGGCGATCGCCCCCCGCCTGCGGTCCCATCTGCGGCCCGGTGACATCGTCGCCCGCTTCGGCGGTGACGAGTTCGGGATCCTGATCGACCGCCTCGCCGACGAGGACGAGGCGATCGCGATCGCCAATCGCGTCTCGGCCGGGTTCGCGGAGCCCTACTCGATGGGCGGGGTGGAGCACTTCGTCAGCGCCAGCATCGGAATCGCCGTCGGCCGTCCCACCCGCAGCGAGCCGATCGGGGCCGAGTCGTTGATCCGTGACGCCGATGCCGCGATGTACCGGGCCAAGGAGCGGGGCCGGGCCCGGTGCGAGCTGTTCGACGCCGAGATGCGGGCCCGCGCGGCGCGGCGGCTGGAGGTCGAGCGCGACCTCCGCGAGGCGCTCGCGAACGACGAACTGCAGCTCCACTACCAGCCCCTTGTCGACCTCCGCAGCGGCGAGGTCGTCTCGCTGGAGGCCCTGCTGCGGTGGGAGCACCCGCGGCGCGGCCTGCTCGAGCCCGACGAGTTCGTCTCGGTCGCCGAGGAATGCGGCTTGATCGGGCCGATCGGCCGCTGGGTCGAGGAGACAACCTGCCGCCAGGCCGTGGAATGGCAGGAACTGCGCCCCGACCGCAGGCCGATCGACGTCTCGATCAACATCTCTGCCCGCCAGGTCGCACACCGCGAGCTCGCCGACTCTGTCGCCGAGGTCCTCTCCCGAACCGGGCTCGACCCGCTCCATCTCCAGCTCGAGGTCAACGAGAGCATCCTGGTCGACGAGTCGGCAATGGCCACGACGACCTTGGAGGCGCTCGCCGAGCTCGGCGTCCGCCTGGTTCTCGACGACTTCGGCACCGGCTACTCCTCGCTCGCCTACCTCAGCCGCTTCCCGTTCGACGCGCTCAAGATCGACCGATCCTTCATCGAGGGGCTCGGGATGGAGCAGGAGCGGACCGCGATCGTCGAGGCGATCATCGGGATGGCCCGCGCCCTCTCGCTGGACGCGATCGCCGTCGGCGTCGAGAGCGAGATCCAGCTCGCAGAGCTGCGCCGCCTCGGCTGCGACTTCGGGCAGGGCCACCTCTTCTCGAGGCCGCTTCCCGCCGCCGACATCACCCGGCTGGTCCGCGAGGGCGAGCTCGAGCTACTAGGGAATCCGGCCCGGTAGGTATTCGTTGCTGAGGACGTCGGACGGCGTCGGCCGGCCGCTGATCAGGCCGTGGTCGCGCATCCAGGCGATGAAGCTTTCCCACTCTTCCGGGTTCATTTCGCCGTAAGGGGGCTTTTCGGGGACACCGGCGGTTTTCCGCTGCGGCGGGCTCAGAAGCGGAATCGTCGCCTTCACCTCGGCTGCGGTCAGGCGGGGGTCGAGGTCGGGGTTGGCCGCGGTCAGCGCTTCGGTCGCGGCCTGAGGGTCGGCCGCGGCGGCGGCCGTGCCGCGGACAAGGGCGGCCAGGAAAAGCCGCACGGGCTGGGCGTCTTCTTCGAGCTGCTGGCGCTGGGCGACGAAGACCAGCTCGTCGTAGGTCGGGACGCCGAGCTTGTCGACCGGGGTGACGACGGGTTCTTTGCCGCGCAGCCGCAGGTCGACGCCCTCGACGTTGCGAAAGCCGCCGAGCATCGCCTGGGCGCGGCCACCGACGATCGCCGGCAGCAGGCCGTAGCCGACATTGACTTCGTTCACGTCGGACGGCGACAGGCCGGCGCGGCCGAGGATCGTCTTCAGGTAGGCGTCCTGGTAGGGGATCCCGGCGGTGGCGACGGTCTTGCCGCGCAGGTCGGCGATGCCGCCGATCTTCGAGCTCTTGAGCCAGATCATCGAGGTCAGCGGCGAGTTGACGAGGGCGCCGACGGCGACGACGTCGAGGCCCTGTTCATGAGCGAGGATCACCTCCGGCTCATAGGAGATCGCGAGGTCGGTGCGGCCCGCCGCGACCTGCTTGATCGGCGCCGCCGGGTCGGAGGGGGTCTGAATCGTCACGTCGAGTCCCGCGTCCTTGAAGTAGCCGAGCTTCTGCGCCATGTAGATCCCTGCGTGATCGGCGTTGGGGTAGAAGTCGAGCATCAGGCTCAGCGGTTCCGACTTCGGCGCGCCGCCTTCGCTCTTCTCGCCGCAGGCCGCGAGCCCGAGGGAGATGGCCGCGACGGCGATGACGGCCACGGCGGCCGCTGATCGTGAGCGCCTCACCCTTACTTTCTATCGCCAAGTGACGATGCGGCGCTCCGCGAGCTCGAGTAGGCCGAAGAGACCGAGGGCGATCGCCGATAGGACCGCGGTCGCGGCGAACTGCCGCGCGGTCTCGAGCTGGGCGTTGTCGAGCAGGATCTGGTGGCCGAGGCCGGAGTTGGAGCCGGCCCACTCGCCGAAGACGGCGGCGATCGGCGCGATCACTATCGCGATCCTGGCGCCGCTGAACATGTAGGGGAGCGCGGTCGGCGTCTCGAGCCGCCAGAGGATCTGCAGGCGCGAGGCGTCGAGGGTGCGCATCATCTTCGTCGCCTCGGGGTCGACCGAGCGCAACCCGACGAGGGTGGTGACCGTGATCGGGAAGAAGCAGATCAGGGCGACCATCGCCAGCTTCGGCCCGATCCCGAATCCGAACCAGACGACGAGGATCGGGGCGATGACGACGATCGGGATCGTCTGCGAGGCGACGATCAGCGGGTAGGTGGCGAGCCGAAGTGTGGTCGAGAGGTGCATGGCGACGGCGAACCCGATCCCGGCGAACACCGCGCAGACGATGCCGAGCAGGATCTCCTGCAGGGTGACCCAGCCGTTTTCGGCCAGCAGCGCCCGGTTATCCCAGAGCGAGGAGGCGATTTCGGACGGCGAGGGGACGAGGAAGTCCTCGAGGTTGAGGGCGTTGGCGATCGCGCCGGTCTCGGCGGCGATCTGCCAGGCAGCGATCAGGCCGGCGATCAGCAGCAGGGGAAGGAGCCACTTCTTCATTGGGAACCCTTCTGGAGAGCCGCCATCGCCTGCTCGCGGGCGGCGATGAACCTTGGGTCGGTGACGGCCGCGTCGCGGTCGGCCGCCCGCGCGGTCGGTGCGCTCAGCTCGGCCAGGAGACGCGCCGGGCGGGCCGAGAGGACGACCATGCGGTCCGACAGGTAAAGGGCCTCCTCGACGTCGTGGGTGACGAGCACGACGGTCCGCGGGTCCGCCGCCATGGCCCCCGCCAGCCAGCCCTGCATCTCGGCCCGGGTGATCGCGTCGAGCGAGGCGAAGGGCTCATCGAGGGCGAGCACCGGCTTGCCGGCGACCAGCGTCCGCAGGAAGGCGACCCGCTGCCGCATCCCGCCCGAGAGCTCGGCCGGCGCATAGCGCTCGAAGCCGGCGAGGCCGAAGCGCTCGAACAGGCTGCCTGCCTCCCGCCTCGCCGCCTTTCGGCCGGCGCCGCGGTTGCGGAGCGCCAGCGCCGCGTTGTCGAGCGCCGAGAGCCAGGGGAGGAGCAGGTCGCGCTGGGGCATGAACGCGCACCGGGCGAGGCGGGAGGCGCCCCCGACGCCGTCCCCGACCTCGATCTCGCCGCCGGCCGGTTCCTGGAGGCCGGCGATCAGCTCGAGCAGGGTCGACTTGCCGCAGCCGGAGGGACCGACGATGCCGAGGACGTGGTGGGCGGGGGCCCGAAGATCGAGGCCGTCGATCGTCGCCAGCTCGCCGTAGGCGTGGCGAAGGCCTCGGACCGCGACGCCGAAATCCCTCGTTTCGTTCCCCACCTCTTGGTATCCTGGCGCACTCCGCGCTCCTGACCAAAGAAGTCAGGAAAGTCGATAAGCAATCCGCGCGGCTCGTAAGTGGACCCGGCAATCATCATCTTCGGCTTCGGCATCGGCGTGCTGGTCGGCATGACCGGGATGGGCGGCGGCTCGCTGATGACGCCGCTGCTGATCCTGATCTTCGGGATCCAGCCGACGACGGCGATCGGCACCGACATCTTCTACTCGGCCGTGACCAAGACGGTCGGCGGCTGGCGCCACTTCCGGATGAAGACGGTGAACATGGAGCTGGTCCGCTGGCTCGCGACCGGCAGCGTCCCCGCCGCGGTGGCCGGCGTCGCCCTCGTCTCCTATGTGCAGGGCCAGGTCGGCGAAGACCGGCTGAACGAACTCGTCTACGCGGTCCTCGGCGGCACCCTGCTGATGGTTGGCATCATCACCCTGACCCGGGCGCTGATCCTCCGCAACCTGATCGACGAGCGCGACCGCTTCGAGGTCGAGCGGCGCCACAAGGTCGCCGCGGTCGTGATCGGCGCAACCACCGGCTTCGTCATCGGCGTCACCTCCGCCGGCTCCGGCACCGTGATCGCGATCCTGCTGATAGCCGTCTACCGGCTGGCGCCGAAGAAAGTCGTCGGCACCGATGTCTTCCACGCCGCCATCCTGCTCTGGGCGGCCGGCATCGCCCACTGGATCGGGGGCAACGTCGACTTCACCCTCGCCGCCAACATCCTGATCGGCTCGGTGCCCGGGGTCGTGATCGGCGCCGCCCTCTCCGACAGGGCGCCGCAGGGCCTCATCCGCACTGCTCTCGGCCTCGTCCTCGTCGGCTCCGGCATCGTCACGATCCAGAAGGGCGACCCTTCGGTCTGGCCGATCGCCGCGGGCATTGCCGGCCTCGGCCTCGGCCTGGTGATCTATGCGCCCCACTGGCTCAACCGCCGCCGCGAGAAGCAGCGCCTGGAAGAGGAAGCGGCGGCGGTGGGCCGAGCGCGCGCTCAGGCAAGAGCCTGACCGGGCGGCAGCGCTTCGAGGATCGCGGCCCGCCGACTGATTAACTAGATCCATGCGCGTTTCCGCGAAGGCCGACTACGCGGTGCGGGCGGCGGCCGAGCTCGCCGCCGCGGGCGAGGACGGCCCGGTCAAGGGCGAGCGGCTCGCCGAGGCGCAGGAAATCCCGCTGCAGTTCCTCGAGCACATCCTGCTCGAGCTCAAGCACGCCGGCCTCGTCCGCGCCCGTCGCGGCGCCAAGGGCGGCTACTGGCTGGCGCGGCCGGCCGACGACATCACGATCGCCGACCTCGTCCGCGCGGTCGAGGGCCCGATCGCCCACGTCCAGTCCGACCCGCCCGAGTCGATCGAATACCGCGGCAACGCCGAGCACCTGCGGGAGGTCTGGATCGCGGTCCGCGCCAACCTCCGCGCCGTCCTCGAGCACGTCACCCTCGCCGACCTCGTCTCCGGTGAAATGCCGGCGGTCGTCGAGGAGCTCTCGGCCAAGCCCGACGCCTGGGCCCCGCGTTAGTCGCGCGGCGTTCCGCCGGCGACTACGTTGACGAAGTTCTCCAGGTGCCGGGTTGTCCAGCACTCGAAGGCGCCGTCGCAATGGCGCTCGTAGGCGGCCATCACCGAGTCTCCGTAGTTCCAGTAGAGCTTCGGCTCCGGATTGAGCCAGAACAGCCGCCCGGCCCGTTCTGAGACCTGGGCGAAGACCTCGGCGTGTGGCTCGCGGCCGTTGGTGCGGGCGTCGCCGAGCACGATCACCGTCGAACGCGGGTCGAGCTCGTCGGAGATCTCGGTCAGGAACTCGAGCCAGACCCTGCCGTAGTCGGTGTAGCCGGAGACGTCGGCGACGCCGCCCTCGCTCGAGATCCGCTGCGCGATCGCGCGGAAGTCGCGCTCGTGCTCGAAGATCTCGGTCACCTCGGAGATCCGCTCGATGAAGACGAAGCTGCGCAGCTTGCGGAACGAGTCGTGCAGCGCGTGCAGGACCGAGAGGAAGAAGACGCTGGCCGAGGTGACCGAGGTCGAGACGTCGCAGAGGACGTAGATCTCCGGCCGGCGCGGCCGCTTCGGCCGGTAGCGGAGGCGTAGCGGCACCCCGCCCGTCTCCAGCGAGGAGCGCATCGTGCGGCGGACGTCGACCGAGCGGCCCTTGCGCCTGCCGCGCTGCTCGTGGCCGAGGGTGGCCAGCCGTCGCTTCATCTGCGAGACGGCCCGGTGGACGGCGGCGAGGTCCTGGGTCGGGCTGGTCGGCAGAGCGCGATCGAGCTCGGCCAGCGGGCGCGACGGCGGCAATGTCGAGGTGCGCTCGATCAGGTCTCGTTCGAGCTCGCGCCGCAGGTGGCGCTCGAAACGGTTGAGCTGATCGCGGTCGATCTCCGGAATCTCCTCGCCGTCCTCGTCGGTCGCCTGCGGCCCGGTCGAGAGCCCAAGGGTGCGGCGGATCCTCTGGACGTCGACGCCGACGACCCCCGAGCCCTCGCCCTGGCGCCCGAAGGCGGCGATCGCGAGTCGCGCCAGGTCGCGCATCTCGCCGTCCTCGCCGTCGAGGATCGCCTCGCGGATCTGGTCGCGGAGCTCATCGATGTCGAGGCGCTCGGCCCCGTCATGGCGCTGCTCGCCCTCGGCGATCTCGCGCGAGACGGCCTCGGCCTCTGCGGCCCGGAAGAACCAGCGATCGAAGAGGAGCTCGAACAGGCGCCGGTCCTCCTGCGACTTGGCGATCGTAGCCGCCAGCGCCTCACGGAAGTCGTCCTGCGAGGTCCACGGGACCTGCTCCAGCGCCGCGAAGGCGTCGAGGATCTCCGAGGTCCCGACCGCGACCCCCTCCGAGCGGAGCTCCTCGCAGAAGGCGAGCACCTTCGCCGCCAGGCCCGGGGGCCCGGTGTCCGCTCGGGGCCCGTAGGGAGAGGCCGAGGCGGGCGTCACCCGGTCGCCTGGGTCGGCGCGCCGGGCATCTTCATCCCGACCCGCTCGGCGACCAGGTCGATGTCGGTGCGGTGCTTGACGATGATCGACATCGATTGCTTGAAGGTCTCGTGGTCGATGTCGTCGGCGCCCATCAGCAGCAGGGTCCGCGCCCAGTCGATCGACTCGGCGATCGAGGGCGGCTTCTTGAGATCGAGCCCGCGGACCATCCGCACGACCTCGACCAGGCGGCGGGCAAGCGTCTCGGACAGCTCGGGCGCGTGAAGGCGGACGATCTCCATCTCGCGCTCGATCTCGGGATAGTCGAGCCAGAGGTAGAGGCAGCGCCGCTTCAGCGCCTCGGTCAGCTCGCGCGAGTTGTTCGAGGTGAGGACGACGATTGGCATCGTCGTCGCCGCGATCCGTCCCAGCTCGGGAATCGAAATCTGGAAGTCGGAGAGGAGCTCGAGCAGCATCGCCTCGAACTCCTGGTCGGTCTTGTCGATCTCGTCGATCAGCAGCACGACCGGGTCGGGGCTGGCGATCGCCTGCATCAGCGGCCGCTCGAGCAGGAAGTCCTCGGCGAAGATGTCGTCGAGAACGCCGTCCGGCCCGGTGTCCTCCGCGGTTGAGCGGGCTTGGATTGCCAGGAGTTGTTTGCGGTAGTTCCACTCGTAGAGCGCCTTGGACTCGTCGAGGCCCTCGTAGCACTGGAGGCGGATCAGCTCCCTGCCGCTGGCGCGCGAGAGCGCCTTCGCGAGCTCGGTCTTGCCGACCCCGGCCGGGCCCTCGACGAGAACCGGCTTGCCGAGGCGCTGGGCGAGGAAGGAGACGAGGGCGGCGGGCTCGTCGGCGAGATACTCGGCGGCGGCGAGCGCCTCCTTCATCTCGTCCACGGAAGCAGGTGTCGGCGCGTCGGCCATCGGAGTCAAGCGATGATAGTCACCGTCATGCTCGACCTGGCCCTGCCCGTCGCGACGCTCCTTCCGCACAGCGGCACCCCGTACATCACCATGGTCCTGGTCGGCTTCGTCGTCGGGATCCTCGGCTACATGTCGAGCACGCGATGGCTGGTCGGAGTCGGAATCGCCCTGATCGTGCTCGGAGCGCTGCTCTTCCCGGTCGCGATCAACCTCAGCGAGAGCACGCCGCCCGAGGTCCACGAACCCCGCTAGGGCGTACGATTCCGTCTCGGATCCCGACTGCAGGAGGCCCCACGTCTTGAGAAGCAAACTTCTGATCGCCCTCGCAATCGTCGCCACCGCCGCGCTCGGCGCCGGCCTCGCGGCCTGTGGAGGCGGAGGCGGCAGTGAAGAAAGCCCGCAGGCCGTGATCGAAAACGCGACCCTCGAAGGGATCGAAAGCGCAAACCTCGACTTCTCGCTGAAGGTCAAGTCGACCGGCAAGGAAGGCAGCGACCTCGACGTCGCCGTCTCCGGCCCGTTCGAAAGCCAGGAAGGCAGCAACCTGCCGCAGATGGCCATCGAAGCCACCGCCAAGGGCGACTACAAGGGCGAAAAGGTCGATTTCGACGGCGGCCTGGTTCTGCTCCCGAGCAGCGCCTTCGTCAAGTACGAAGGGGTCGACTACGAAGTCGACCCGACCACCTTCAGCTTCGTCGAATCGATCCTCGACCGCAGCCAGAAGGGCTCCGGCGGCGAAGGGCAGGGCGTCAGCGGGTGCCGCGAGGCGGTCGGCGGCCTCGACTTCACGAAGCTGGGAGAAGACCTGAAGAACGAAGGGACGGTCGAAGTCGGCGGCGCCGACACGACGAAGCTCAGCGGCGAACTCGACCCGACCGGGGCCAGCGACCTGCTCTCGGAACTGACCGAAGACCCGGCCTGCAAGGGCCTGCTCGGCTCCGCCGGAAAGATCCCCTCGGTCGGCAACCTGAAGAAGTCGGGCGACGAACTGAGCGAATCGCTGAAGATGGCGCACGTCGAGTTCTACGTCGGCGAAGACCACATCGTGCGGCGGATCGTCGCCGACGTCCTCGTCGAACCGAAGGGCAGCGGCAAGGAACGCAGCGAAGTCGAACTCGACGTCACCCTGAACGGGGTCAACGAAGAACAGGAAGTCTCCGCGCCGAGCGGAGCCAAGCCGCTCAGCGACCTCTTCCTAAAGCTCGGCATCAACCCGCTGGAACTCGCGGGCGCCCTGCAGAGGGGGAACGGGGTCCAGTCTCTGCTCGAACAGTTCGGGAAGAAATCGGGCGGCCTGCCGAACCTCTTCGGCAGCGGCAGCGGCAGCGGCAGCGGCGGCGGCGAAGGCGGCGAAAACGGCTCTGGGGGAGCCGAACACGCCCTGTCCTACGCCGAATGCGTGAAGGGCGCGCACTCGGCCGCCGACCTCCAGAAGTGCGTCGAAGAGCTATAAGCCCCGCGTGAACTACTTCCTGCTGGCGGTCAGCTTCGCTGTCATACTCGCCGGCGCCCTGCTGTTCACCAACGCGGTCGAGTGGCTCGGCCACCGTCTGAAGCTCGGTGAAGGCGCGGTCGGCAGCGTCCTCGCGGCGGTCGGGACGGCGATGCCGGAGACGCTGATCGCGATCGTCGCTCTGGTCGGCAGCACCGAAGGCGGCGAAGACGTCGCGATCGGGGCGATCGTCGGGGCGCCGTTCCTGCTCGCGACGCTGGCGATGGGCCTTGTCGGGCTCTTCGCCTACCTCTACCGCGACCGCCGTGAGCAGGGCCTCACCCTCGAAGCTCACGGGCCGACCCTGGAGCGGGACATTCGCTTCTTCCTCGTCTTCTTCGCGCTCTCACTGGCGCTCTCCTGGGGCGCGCCGGCCGCGGTGCGGATGCCGATCGGAGTGATCGTCTTCCTCTCCTACGCGGTCTACATCAGGCGCACCCTGAGGGCCGGCGGCGAGGTCCAGTCGCACGGCTCGCTCGACCCGCTGATCTTCGAGCGCCGCGAGGAGCTCCGGACCAACCCGGGGGTCGCGATCTGCGTGCTCCAGCTCCTGGTCGGGCTCGGGGCGATGGTCGGAGGTGCCCATCTCTTCGTCGAAGAGCTGCTCAACATCGCCGAGAGCCTCGGCATCCAGGCCGTCGTGCTCTCCCTCGTCCTCGCGCCGCTGGCGACCGAGCTGCCGGAGAAGGTCAACAGCTTCTTCTGGGTGCGGGAGGGGAAGGACTCGCTCGCGCTCGGCAACATCACCGGCGCGATGGTCTTCCAGTCGACGATCCCGTTCGGGATCGGCCTGCTGTTCACCGACTGGTCGTTGAGCAGGGACGCGGCGCTCTCGGTCGCCCTTGGCCTCGTCGGCGGCTTCCTCGCCTACGAGACCCTGCACCGGCGCGACCGCTTCTCGCTGCCGGTCGTCGTCGCCTGGTTCGCTCTATATGCCAGCTACATCGTGACCGTCGCGCTCACGGCCTGAGCGCCCTCAGGCGGCCTGCAGCTCGGCCAGCGCTTCGAGGACGACCTCGTCGTGGGTCTTCGGCGAGACCTTTGGGAAGACCCTCGCGATCGTGCCCTCGGGGTCGATCAGGAACGTCGCCCGCTGCACGCCCCAGTACCTCTTGCCGTACATCGACTTCTCGCCCCAGGTCCCGTAGGCGTCGGCGACCGAGTGGTCGGCGTCGGCGAGCAGGGTGAAGTCGAGGTCGTACTTCGCGGCGAACTTCGCCACCTCCGCGATCTCGTCCGGCGAGACGCCGATCACCCGGGCGCCCGTGGCCGCGTAGTCGGAGCGGTGGTCGCGGATGCCGCAGGCCTGGGTCGTGCAGCCGGGCGTGTCCGCCCCCGGGTAGAAGTAGAGGACGACGGTCTCACCGCGCAGGTCGGACAGCTTCACGTCCTCGCCGTTCTGATCGGGCAGGGTGAAGTCCGGGGCCTCCTGGCCGGCCTCCAGCACCGCTCAGTCCTCGCGGCCCGGCTCTTGCCCGGTCTCGTCGCCGTCGAGCTCCTCGTCGCCCTGCTCCAGCGCCGTCGCCGAGACCGATCCGCCAGAGCCGGGGTGGTAGTGGGTCTGGAAGCGCTCCAGCGCCTCGTCGCGGCGGTCCTCGTCGATCGGGACGTCATCGGAGACCCGCACCCAATCGGCCCCCTCGTAGTCCTCCATGTTGAAGACCTCCTGGTCGAGGGATGCGGAGTCGTCGACAACCACGATCACCTCGGTCTGGGGATTGAAATAGGTCCCAGGCTGCACCAGCAGCTCCTCCGCCTCGTAGAGATTCTCCCTCGCCGCCGTCATGTCTCCTCCAATCCTATGAGATCTGCGAGCTGGCGATCGGTCTCGGCCTCGACGTCGAGCGGCTCCTCTCCGCGCCGCGCGCGGCGTTCGTTGCGGGCGATGACCAGGGCCCGGACCTCGGCCCGCAGCTCCTCGTCGTGGCCTCCGTCCGATCCCTCCGCCTGGAGGTCGAGCAGGCGGGCGACCTCGGCGTCGACGTCGATCTCCCCGCCCTCCCCCCGGCGCCGGCGCCGGTAGGCCTTCGCTTCGAGCATCTGGCGGGCCTCGATCTCCTGCTCGGCCCGATCGACCTCGGGGGGGACCCCCGAACGGGGTGGCGGGGGGGCCTGTTCGATCGAGAAGCGGCCGCCGCCGATGCCCCGCCAGGCGCGGCCCGAGCGGGCGAAGCTGACCGCCGCGATCGGCAGGACGACGATCGTGATCAGGAGCATCGCCATCCCGCTCGAGATCCCGATTGCGGCCATCGGCCAAGGGTAGGGATCCCACCGATCGGGCGGCCATTCGCTACTCTTCGCATTGGTTGACTGACCAGTCAATCGGCACTACTCCCATCGAGACGAAGGAGCTTCGAGCAGTGGTTGACTTCACCCTGACCGACGAGCAGAAGGACCTGCGCGAGCTCGCGCACAATTTCGCGGACAAAGAGATCCGCAAGGTCGCCTGGGAGTACGACAAAGACGGCACCTGGCCGCAGGAGATCATCGAGAAGGCCTGGGAGGTCGGGTTGATGAACACCCACATCCCCGAGGCCTACGGTGGTCCCGGCCTCGACTACCTCTCCGGTTGCATCATCGAGGAGGAGATGGGCTGGGGTTGCTCGGGGATCGGCACATCGCTGATGGCCAACGGCCTCGCCTCGGCGCCGATCACGCTGGGTGGATCGGAGGAGACCAAGAAGAAATACCTCGGCGCCCTCTGCGAGTCGCCGAAACTCGCCTCCTTCTGCCTAACCGAGCCCGATGCCGGCTCCGACGTCTCCGGGATGAAGACCCGCGCTGTGAGGAAGGGCGACAAGTACGTCATCTCCGGCTCGAAGTGCTTCATCACCAACGGCACCTACGCCGACTACTTCACCGTCTACGCCAAGACCGATCCCGAGGCCGGCCACCGCGGGATCAGCGCCTTCGTAGTCGAGGGGGACCTGCCCGGGGTCACCGTCGACAAGAAGGAGGACAAGATGGGCCAGCGGGCCTCGAACACCGCGACCATCTCCTTCGACGAAGTCGAGATCCCTGCCGAGAACCTCCTCGGCGAGGAGAACAAGGGCTTCAAGCTGGCGATGATGACCCTCGACCGCACCCGCCCGGGCGTCTCGGCGATGGCGGTCGGCATCGGCCGCGCAGCGACCGAGTTCGCCACCGACTACTCCAAAGAACGGGTCCAGTTCGGCGTTCCGATCGCGATGCACCAGGCGATCCAGTTCATGATCGCCGACATGGCGACCAAGGTCGAGGCGGCCCGGCTCCTGGTCTGGAACTCAGCCGTCCTGCTCGACCAGGGCCTTCGCAACAGCAAGGTCTCATCGATGGCGAAGCGCTTCGCCGCCGACTCGGCGATGGAGATCTGCGTCGATGCCGTCCAGGTCTACGGCGGCTACGGGTTCATCAAGGAGTACCCGGTCGAGAAACTGATGCGCGACGCAAAGATCATGCAGCTCTATGAGGGCACGAGCCAGATCCAGCGCCTCGTGATCGCCAAAGAAGTGCTGCTGCCGCGCCAGGCCGATGAGCCGACCCCCGAGGCCGAAGCGCTGGCCGCGAAGGAGTCCGAGGAAAGCCAGGCCGAGCAGGCGGCCGCCACCGTCTGAGACGGCGGCGGTTGTCCCCCCGATCCTGCCGCATAGGATCGGGGGCCATGGAAGTCTCAGAGCGCGCGGCCGGCGGCAAGGAGGCACGTGCCCGGGTCCCTCGCGGCGCTCACGCCAAGTGGGCCGCGGCGGAGGACCGGGCCGACCCGGTCGAGATCCTCGAAGGGCAGGCGGAGGCGAGGGTTCCGGAGCTGCTGCCGATCCGCTACGGGCGGATGGCGGTATCGCCGTTCACCTTCTATCGCGGCGCTGCGGCGGTGATGGCCGCGGACCTCGCCGAGACACCCACCTCGGGCCTGCGGGTCCAGATGTGCGGGGACGCCCACCTCTCCAACTTCGGCGTCTTCGCCGCCCCCGACCGGCGGCTGGTCTTTGACCTGAACGACTTCGACGAGACGCTGCCGGGCCCCTGGGAGTGGGATCTCAAGCGACTCGCCGCCAGCTTCGAGATCGCCGCCCGCGACAACGGCTTCAAGCGCAAAGACCGGACCGCCGTGGTGGAGACGGTGGCTCGCACCTACCGCGAGGCGATCCGCGAGTTCGCGAAACTTCGCAATCTCGAGATCTGGTACGCGCGTCTGGACGCCGAACAGGTGCTGCAGTCACTCCAATCCGAGCGCCCGAAGTCGGTAAAAAAAGTCGAGAAGGCCGCGGCGAAGGCTCGCGCCAAGGACAGCCTCCGGGCGCAGGCCCGCCTCACGCACAGGGTCGATGGCGAGCTTCGGATCGTCAGCAAACCGCCGCTGATCGTTCCCGTCGAGGAGGTTCCGGGCGCCTCCGACTACGACTTCGAAACGGTGATCCGCAAGGTTCTGGAGGAATACACGGACACCCTTAAGGGGGACCGAGCCCACCTGCTGGAGGGCTATGAGTTCCGCCACCTCGCCCATAAGGTCGTCGGCGTCGGCAGCGTCGGTACCAGGGCGTGGATCATCCTTCTCACGGGTCGCGACGAAGGCGACCCGTTGTTCCTCCAGGCCAAGGAAGCGCAGTCCTCGGTGCTCGAGCCCTACGCCGGCGGCGGCCGTTTTCGCAACCACGGCCGGCGGGTGGTGGAGGGGCAGTGGCTGATGCAGGCCGCCAGCGACATCTTCCTCGGCTGGTGCTCCAACGTCGGCCCCGACGGTCGCCGTCGCGATTTCTACGTGCGGCAGCTGTGGGACCAGAAGGGGTCGAGCGACATCGAAACGATGGCTCCCGGGGCGATGGAAATCTACGCGCGCGTCTGTGGCTGGACCCTGGCGCGGGCCCACGCCCGCTCCGGCGACCCGGTTGCGATCGGCGCCTACCTGGGATCGGGACAGGCGTTCGACACGACGATCGCCGAGTTCTCGACCTCCTACGCCGATCAGAACGAGCGCGACCACGCCGCTCTCCTGGCCGCGATCGATTCCGGCCGCCTCGAGGCCGAGGACGCCTAGCGCCACAGCGGTCCTCGGACTCCCACGACCGTCCTTGCCGCGGCAGACGTCCGGTCGCGTGCCCAAGCCCACCCCGCCCCCCGTCCGTGATCGCCATTTCTTTCGGCTGTGGGATGAAATGGCGATCAGTGAGGGGGGCGAGATATGGGTGATCGTCAATTGATCCAAGTGTGGGATGAAATGGCGATCACGCAAGGGGGAGCATCGGCAGCTGGCGGAACTCGCGGCGAAGCAGCATGGGGTTGTCTCGATCCGCCAGTTGCTGGGGCCGCTGGGCTACTCGAGGGCCTCGATTTCGCGCGCGGCGGCCGCGGGATTGCTGCACAGGCTTCACCAGGGGGTCTACGCGGTCGGCCACACCAACCTCACGCATCGTGGGCGCTGCCTGGCGGCTGTTCTCGCCTCGGGGCCCGACGCCCTCCTCAGTCACCGCTCGGCGGGATGGCTCTGGGGCATCTGGCGCCCCCCGCCCGCTCCTTATGAGGTGACGACGCCGATTCCCCGTCGCCCGAAACCGGCGCTGATCGTCCACTACGCGCGCGGCCTCACCGTCGAGGACCGGTTCATCGTCGACGGCATTCCTCTGACCGGCGTGCCGCGGACGCTCCTCGACCTCGCGGCCTCGGTTCGGGCCCGGCAGCTGGACCGAAGTCTGGAGCGGTCGGAGGAGCTCGGCCTCTTCGACCTGGGTGTGGTCGAGGCGCTCCTCGGCCGTACAGCCGGCCATCCAGGCCAGGGAAGGCTGAGGCGGGCCCTCGCGGTCTATCGCGAACCGTCGTTCACTCGGTCAGGTGTGGAGCGCCGTTTCCTCGACCTCCTTCGCGAAGCGGGTCTGCCGCGACCGTCGACGGGGTTCAACGTGAGGGGGCACGAGCTCGACTTCTACTGGCCGAAGGAGGGCCTCGCGGTCGAAATCGACACCTTCGGCACCCATGGCACCCATGCTGCGTTCGAGCGTGACCGCGTTCGTGACGGGCAGCTGCGGCTGGCGGGGATCGTGGTCGAACGGGTCACCGACCTCCAACTCGAGCGCGACCCGCGGGGGGTCGTCGACGGGATCGCCCGCCTGTTGGAGCAGCGGCGCGAGGTGACCGGCGCGGCCCGCTAGCGCGGTGCCGTGGCGCCCTGGCGGGCCGCCTTCTGGCGCCTGACTTTGTCCAGTTCGAGCTTGCGGAGCCGAACCGTGTCCGGGGTGATTTCAAGGCACTCGTCGTCGCGCAGGAACTCGAGCGCCGCTTCGAGCGAGAGCTCTTTCGGGGGCGAGAGGCGGACCAGGACGTCGGCGCTCGCGGCCCGCATGTTGGTCTGCTGCTTTTCCTTGATCGCGTTGACGTCGAGGTCGTCGGAGCGGCTGTTCTCGCCGACGATCATTCCCTCGTAGACCTCCTCCCCGGGGCCGACGAACAGCGTGCCCCGATCCTGGAGGCTGAGGAGCGCGTAGCTCGCGCTCGAGCCGCGGCGATCGGCGACCAGTGACCCGGTCGGCCGGGTGCGAAGGTCCCCCGCCCATGGCTCCCAGCGGTCGAAGACGTGGTGGAGGATTCCCGAGCCGCGGGTCTCGGTCAGGAACTCGGTCCGCAGGCCGATCAACCCTCGGGCGGGGATCAGGTAGTCCATCCGCACCCAACCGGTCGCGTGGTTGGTCATGTGGTCGAGCCGGCCCTTGCGCCCGGCAAGGAGCTGGGTCACGACGCCGACGTGTTCCTCGGGGACGTCGATCGCCAGGCGCTCGACGGGCTCGTTGACCCTGCCGTCGATCTCGCGGGTGATCACCCGAGGCTGGCCGGCGGTCAGCTCGAAGCCTTCGCGGCGCATCATCTCCAGCAGCACGACCAGCTGCAGCTCGCCGCGGCCCTGCACCTCCCAGGCGTCGGGGCGTTCGGTGTCGGTGACGCGGATCGAGACGTTGCCGACGAGCTCGGCGTCGAGCCGGGACTGGATCTGGCGCGCGGTCAGCTTGTCGCCCTCGGACCCGGCGAGTGGCGAGGTGTTGATCCCGACGACGATCGAGAGCGAGGGCTCGTCGACGGTGATCACCGGCAGCGGCCGGGGATCGTCGGGGTCGGCGAGGGTCTCGCCGATAGTCACCTCCGGCAGGCCGGCGACGGCGATGATCTCGCCCGGTCCCGCTTCTTCGGCGGCGACCCGGTCGAGTGCCTGGGTCACGTACAGCTCGGTGATCGAGGCGCGCTCGATGCGGCCGTCGGCCCGGCACCAGGCGATCTGCTGCCCGTTGCGGACGGTGCCGTTGCGGACCCGGCACAGCGCCAGCCTGCCGACATAGGGGTCGGCGTCGAGGTTGGTGACGTGCGCCTGAAAGGGATGGTCCGGGTCGTACTCGGGAGCCGGGATCTGCCCCAGCATCAGGTCGAGAAGGGGAGAGAGGTTGGTTCCCTCGACTCCCTCCTCGAGCGAGGCCCAGCCCGCTTTCGCGTTCGTGTAGACGATCGGGAAGTCGATCTGGTCGGAGTCGGCGTCGAGCTCGATGAACAGCTCGTAGACCTCGTCGACGACCTCGCCGATCCTGGCGTCGGGACGGTCGACCTTGTTGACGACGAGTATCACCGGCAGCTTCGCCTCGAGCGCCTTTCGCAAGACGAACCGCGTCTGCGGCAGCGGTCCCTCGGAGGCGTCGACCAGCAAAAGCGCCCCGTCGACCATCGTCAGCCCCCGCTCCACCTCGCCGCCGAAGTCGGCGTGACCGGGAGTGTCGACGATGTTCAGCTTCACCCCGGCATGGTCGATCGCCGTGTTCTTGGCGAGGATCGTGATCCCCTTCTCACGCTCGAGGTCCATCGAGTCCATCACCCGCTCGGCGACGTCCTGGCCCTGGCGGAAGGCGCCGGTCTGCCACAGCATCGCATCGACCAGCGTCGTCTTGCCGTGGTCCACGTGGGCGATGATCGCGATGTTCCGCAGGTCGTCTCTTGTCTTCATTTGAATTCCTAGAAAAGAAGAGGCCCGCCAGTGGCGGGCCTCGTCAGCGCAGAAGGTAAGCGCGTCTACGAGGTCTGCTGGACGCTCGCCGCGGCAGGGCCCTTCGGGCCTTCCTCGGACTCGTAGGACACCTTCGCGCCCTCGGTCAGGGACTTGAAGCCCTCGCCGAGGATGGCGCTGTGGTGGACGAAGACGTCCTTCGAGCCGTCATCGGGAGTGATGAACCCGTAGCCCTTGTCGTCGCTGAACCACTTGACTGTTCCGGTTGGCATGCATTGCCTCCACTTCGTGTGCTGCGAACGCGGAGGATGCTGGTGAAGCAACGACGCGAGCGCTACGCACGGCTTTTTCCGGGTATCGACCCGGACTGGTGGCCGGACCGTAGCATGGTCGCGCGCCGGATCGGCCTCTCTGCGCATCCCACGCATTCATTCAGGGTTCATGGACAGATGGTGTCAACCGATACCTTTGACCTGTGACGCCGCCAGGGAAAGCGCGCCACGGGCGTGTGGTGCGGTCCTCGCTCGGTCTCGCGCTCCTCGCCTTCGGGCTTACGCCTGCGCTTGCCGAGGCCGGGATCGGCCCTGCCGGAAACCCCGAGCTCTCGTCCCGACTCTCCGAGCTGGTCAAGCCATCTGTCCGCACCGCGCCGCACGCCAAGCAGGACGAAAGGCTGAGCCTGCCGCGGAGCGGGCCCGGCAGCCTGGTCCGCAGCGGCAACCGGGTCCTGGTCAACGTCCGCTTCGCCCCTGGTTTCGACGCCTCGGCCGGGGCGGGGGAGCTCACCGCCGCGGGGGCCGAGGTCGTCCACGTCAGCGTCGAATACCAGGTGGTCGCCGCGTTCTCCTCGCCGGGGCTCCTTCCCCAGCTCGGCGCGCTGGCCGGCGTCGAAGGTGTCAGCCCGGCTCTGGCGCCGATCGCGGCCGCGAGCAACTGCCGCGGCCTGGTGACCTCGGAGGGGGACTCGCAGCTGGCCGCGGCCTCGGCGCGGAACGCGTTCAACGTCGAAGGCGACGGGGTCACGGTCGGGATCCTTTCCGACTCGTTCAACACCAGCCCGGAATGGACCACCACCGCCGAAGACGATGTCGCCAGCGGCGACCTCCCGGGCCCCGGCAACCCCTGCGACCAGACCGACCCGGTCGAAGTTCTCGAGGACTTCACAGACGCCGAAGAACCGACCTTCGACGAGGGGCGGGGGATGGCCCAGATCGTCCACGACCTCGCGCCGGGCGCCGATATCGCCTTCGCGACCGCCTACCCGACCGAATTCGCCTTCGCGGAAAACATCAGGAGGCTCGCCTCGCCGCCGCAGGCCGGGGGGGCGGAAGCCGAAATCCTCGTCGACGACATCGCCTATCTCGAAGAGCCGTTCTTCCAGGACGGCCCTGTCGGGACGGCGATCGAAGAAGTGACCGGTGCAGGTGTCTCCTACTTCACGGCGGCCGGCAACGACAACCTGATCGACGAAGAAGGCAACGACATCGCCTCCTGGGAAACGCCCGAATTCCGCGAAACCGCCGCCTGCCCGGTGAAATTGAAACTCGCCACCGAAGCCGAAAACTGCCTCGACTTCAACCCGAGCGAAGGCGGCGAAGATCCGACCTTCGGGATCACCGTCGAACCGAACGAAACGCTGACCGTCGACATGCAGTGGGCGGAACCCCGATTCGGCGTCGAAGCCGACCTCGACGTCTTCCTCCTCGACGAAGAAGACAAACCGATCGCCGGCGGAACCTGCGTGCTGCTCGTCACCGGCAGCTGCGACAACAACGTCGCGGGCGGCGTCGAAAGCACCGAACAGCCGGTTGAGATATTCGGCTGGGAAAACGAGTCGGAAACCGAATCGAAGGAAGTGCGGCTGGCGGTCAACCGCTGCTTCGGGACGTGCAATCCGGGGTCGAACCCGTCGGTCAAACCGCGCGTCAAGATCGCCTTGCTCGAGAACGGCAGCGGCGTATCGGAGACGGAGTACCCCAAATCGGCGGAAGGCGACGTCGTCGGCCCGACGATATTTGGCCACGCCGGCACCCCCGATGCGATCAGCGTCGGCGCCGTGCCGTTCAACAACAGCGGCGAAGTCGAGCCATATTCCTCGCATGGCCCGGTCACCCACTACTTCTCGCCGGCCCAATCGGAACTCGCGGCGGCGCCGCTCGCCGCACCGCGGGAAATCACCAAGCCCGACCTCGTTGCCACCGACTGCGGCCTGACGACCTTCTTCGTCCCGACCCAGACGCCGGGGATCAACCGCTTCTGCGGAACCTCCGCCGCCGCTCCCCACGCCGCCGCGGTCGCGGCGTTGATGCGCTCGGCGAACCCGACCCTGACGAACACCCAGATTCGGACCGCCCTGGCTGCAAGCGCGATGCCGGTCGGGAGCCTGGTGCCGGACGTGGTCGGCGCGGGGCTCGTCAACGCCGACGACGCGGTCGGCCGCGTCGCGCTTCCGCCCGAAGTCGAAATCACCGAAGGGCCGGCGGCGCTGAGCTCCAATCCGAGCCCGCGGGTCGCGTTCGTCGCGAGCCGCCCCGTCACCTTCTTCTGCTCGATCGACGAAGGGGTCCCGATCCCGTGCTCGTCCCCGTTCGTCCCGGCGACGCCGCTCGAAGACGGCGAACACACGATCACGGTCAGCGGCACCGATCTCGGGGGCCGCTCGGGATCGAGTGAACCCGAAACCTTCTCGATCGACACGACCCCGCCCGCCACCTCGATCCGCAAGCACCCGAAGAAGGTCGTGCGCACGACCAAGGCCAGGGCCAAGGTGCGTTTCAGGTTCGCCGCCGATGACCCGGGAGCGACCTTCCTCTGCCGGATCGACGGCTCGCCCTTCCGGGAATGCGCAGCGAAGCTGGTCCGCAGGTTCAAGCTCGGGAAGCACAAGGTGCAGGTAAAGGCGCGGGACGCGCTCGGCAACGTCGACAGCTCGCCGGCCGCGTTCAGCTTCCGGGTGGAGAGGCCGTAGGCCCCGGTCGCCGGGCGATCCGGTGGCCGGCGAAGAGCAGCACCAGCAGGGCGGCGGCGGTCCCAAGAACGAGCGGGTCGGTGAGGCTCAGGCCCTCCAGCTTGGTACCGAAGTAGACGGCCAGCGCCGTGATCGGCAGATAGCCGATGGCGGTCGTCCAGAGGAAGCGCCAGGCCGGCACCCGCGCGGCCCCTGCCGCGTAGGAGACGAGGCTGAACGGCAGGATCGGAATCAGTCGCATCGCCAGCAGCAACGTCGCTCCGCCGCGCTCGATCGTCTCCTCGATCCGCTCGAATCGCACCTTTCCGAACCAGCGATCGAGCAGCGGCCGGGCGAGTGATCTGCCGATCGCGAAGCAGATGAGCCCAGAGATGATCCACCCGGCCATCGCCAGCGCCAGTGCCGGGAAGAACCCGTAGAGGAAGCCGGCGGCGGCATCGATGATCTCGGCCGGGTAGAAGACGAAGGAGTGGAGCAGGGCCAGGGCCAGGATCAACAGAGGCCCGGCGACGCCGAGGCTGTCGAGGGAGTCGCGGACTTCGGTCGTGTCGCCGCGAATCGCGGCCGCGGCGGCGTCGCGCAGCGGTTCGACCGCGAAGACCAGCAGCGCCAACAACGCGATCCCACCGAGCGTGACCCCGATCGCGACCGCCGACGGTCTCGGCCTTTCCATCCGGGCAGTATCGCTGCGCTCGCCGGCCGGCTAGGCGCTCAGGCGGGCGGCCAGGCCCGAGTGGCGGCCGCCGCCGTCGTCGCGCCGTACCGCCATCGCCAGCGCGCCCGAGTCGCCTACCAGGACGCAGGTCCGGCGGGCGCGGGTGATCGCCGTGTAGACGAGCGGCCGGGTCAGCATCCGCGCGTGGCTGCGGTGGCAGAGGGCGACCACTATCGGCACTTCGCACCCCTGCGCCTTGTGGACCGAGATCGCGTAGGCGAGTCGCAGCGTCGCCGTCTCCCCATAGGGGATGGTGAGCGGGCCGTCCTCGGTGTCGACATCTATCTCCTCGGCCTCTGGGTCGTCGGCGCGGAGGAAGACAATCGAGCCGTTCATCAGGCCGAGGTCGTGGGAATTGCGGGTCTGGATCAGCCGGTCCCCGATCCGGAAGCGGTCGTCGAGGGCACGGGCGCCGTCGGGGTTGAGCTCCGCCTGGAGCCGCTCGTTGAGGGCGTCGAGGCCGACCGGCCCCCTGTACATCGGGGCGAGCACCTGGACGTCGCGGATCGGGTCGACCCCGTAGCGGTCGGGCGCTCTCGCGGCGACGACCTCGACGACTGTGTCCAGCGCCCGTCCGGGGTCGGGGCGGTCGATGAAGAAGAAGTCGCGCTCCTGGCCCTCCGCGGGCTCGAGGTGGGGAGCCTTCCCCTGGTTGATCTCGTGGGCGGCCGTCGTGATCATCGAGCGTGCCGCCTGGCGGAAGATCTGGTTGAGGCGCACCACGGGGGCGATGTCGGACTCGATCAGGTCATCGAAGGGCCGGCCGGCCCCGATCGGCGGCAGTTGGTCGGCGTCGCCGACGAAGACGACGTGGGTCGACTCGGCGAGGCCCGCGAGCAGGACCTCCATCATCCGCAGGTTCAGCATCGAGGACTCGTCGACGACGACGAGGTCGGCGGGGAGCGGCCGCGCGGGCCCGTAGGCCGGCTCGCGGCCGGGCATCCACTCGAGCATCCGGTGGATCGTCGAGGCCTCGTGGCCGGTCGCGTCCTCGAGACGCCGGGCGGCACGGCCGGTCGGCGCGCAGAGCGCGATCGAGGCGTTCGCCCGACCCGCCTCGGAGACGATCGCCGCCGTGCAGACTGTCTTGCCGACGCCGGGGCCGCCTGTCAGGACCGATATCCGCGACGCGAAGGCGGCGCGGACCGCGGACCACTGCTCCGGCGTCAGCCCCTCGGCGCCCGTCTCCGGCGGTTCGTGGTCGAGGGTTGAAGGGGAGGTCGCGCGGGTGCGGAGCGTCCCCGCGACGGCGACCTCGGTGGCGTGGGTCACCTCGCGATAGGCCCGATCCGCGTCGAGGAGGAGGCCGCGAGCCGCGAGCAGGACCTCGGGGTCCGGGTCAAGGCCGGTCAGCTTCGCGGTCCGCTGCGCCAGCTCGGCGACCGGGAGGTTCGAGTGCCCCTCCTGCTCGGCTTCGGCGATCGCGAATACGGCGGCCGCCTGGGCGCGGCGGTCGGACTCCGGGGGCACGTCGCCGGCGAGCGCGATCCGGTCGGCGCGGGCAAAGCCGACGCCGTCGACCTCGGTCAGCCGGTAGGGGTCCTCGTGGAGGATCGCCATCGCCCGCTCGCCGAATCGGCGGTGGATCGGGGCCGCGAGGTGGGCGAGGCCGTGCGGGGCCAGTTCGACGTGGAGGTCGCGGATGGCCCGGGAGGCGTGCCAGGACTCGGCGGCGGCCGCGGCCTGATTTGCGCTGACGCCGCGCAGGGAGGCGAAGACTCCGGCCGGATCGGCGGCGATCGCCCCCAGAACCCCCTCGCCGTGCTCGTCGACGAGGCGCTCGGCCCGGGTCGGCCCGATGTGTCGCAGAGTCGTCAGGTACGCGACCCGGCCCTCGCGGTCGGCGGGGTCGAGGGGAAGCGCGCCCCTCGCCTTGAGCTGGCGGCCGTAGCGCGAGTGCGTCTGCCAGTCGCCGCTGACCTCCGCCCGCTCGCCCGCGCCGAGGTGGGCGACGGGGCCGACCAGCGCGAACCCCTCGCCGCTCTCGAGGTCCTGAACCTCGAGCACCGCGTAGCCGTCGTCCTCGGCGCTGAATATGACTCCGAGCACCTCGACCGTGCCGGTGAAGGCCGCCGCGTCGGCGTCGAAGAGGGTCGCGGTGTCCATCGCTCAAAGCTAGCGGCAGGGGGGGCGGCAGACGTCGGCCCTCTTCGTCGACTTGGCGGCCGATGCGCTCTCTACCTTTCGCCGCACGTCACCGCCGAGCGCGGCCGGCGGCCCACGTGTCTCGACCAGAAGGAGGAAGCACTCGATGAGGAGAGCCCGAAGGAGGCTGACCTACGGGAACATCGTCGCCACCCTGGCGCTGTTCCTGGCCCTGAGCGGCGGCGCCGTCTGGGCCGCCAACAAGATCACCAGCAAGCAGATCGGCAAGGGCGCGGTCAAGAACAAGAACCTGGCCAAGAACGCGGTCAAGGCGAAGAACCTGGCCAAGGCCTCGGTCACCTCGGCGAAGCTCGGCAAGAACGCGGTGAACAACGCGGCGATCGCCGACGGCGCGGTCAACTTCGCCAAACTCGCCGCCGGCACGAACGTGATTGCGAGCGCCACCGCCGGCCCGGTCCCGGTTACCCAGGACGGCCCGGTCCCCGCCCCCCTCAACCCGCCGCTGAGCCCGATCCCGACGGCAGGGCAGACGCTGACGGTGAACATCGAGACTCGCGCCACGCTGAGCCCGAAAGAAGAAAACAGCTGCGAGGCGGCGGCGCTGCCGACTGTCAACGGCAGCCCACTCCTTGTCGGGGAGTTGGCGCTGGTCGAGTCTCCCCAGAACCCACCGGAACAGCCGTTCCCCAACGGGATACCGGTCTCAAGCGTGAGTTTCCCGGTCGGGATGACCCAGCCGGGTGTTCCGCAGAGCATCGGCCTCGAGGTGATCGGGGACGAAGAAGACTGCGCGCCAGGCTCGCGGATCGACCAGGTCGCGGTCGTCGTCACCCAGGAGAAATGAGGCCGCGGTGATGAGAAGAACCCGCGCGGCACTCACATACACGAACATCGTCGCCACCCTGGCCCTGTTCCTGGCCCTGAGCGGCGGCGCCGTCTGGGCCGCCAACAAGATCACCAGCAAGCAGATCGGCAAGGGCGCGGTCAAGAACAAGAACCTGGCCAAGAACGCGGTCAAGGCGAAGAACCTGGCGAAGGGCTCGGTCACCTCGGCGAAGCTCGCGAAGGGCGCGGTGAACAACGCGGCGATCGCCGACGGCGCGGTCAACTTCGCCAAACTCGCCGCGGGGACGAACGTGATCGCGAGCGCGACCGGCGGGCCGGTCCCGGTGAGCCAGGAAGGTCTGGTGTCCTTCAACCCGCCGCTGACGGTTACGGCGGTCTCCGGCCAGTTGACGATGGTCCACCTGGAAGCGCATGGCAACCTCGAAAAAACGGGGATGAGTCCGTGCGCTGTCGTCCCGTTCCCGGTGGTGAACGGTAGCCCGAGGGGCATCGGCGAGGTGCTGGAGCTGATCTCTCCTCCGGGCGCGGCCCTGCTCGGGCTCGGAGAAGGGGGGATATCGAACAGCGGCATCAGCTTCCCGGTCGGCCTGACTCAGCCGGGGGTGCCCCAGACCGTGAGCCTGTTCATCGTCTCGGTGGGAACCTGCAGCGCGAGCTCGACGGTCCAGGTCTCGGCGGCGGTCACCCAGCAGAAGTGACGCACGGCTGAATCGGGGGCGATAGGCTCGCCCGGTGAGGAGGCTGACGTACGGGAACATCGTCGCCACCCTGGCCCTGTTCCTGGCCCTGAGCGGCGGCGCCGTCTGGGCCGCCAACAAGATCACCAGCAAGCAGATCGGCAAGGGCGCGGTCAAGAACAAGAACCTGGCCAAGAACGCGGTCAAGGCGAAGAACCTGGCGAAGGGCTCGGTCACCTCGGCGAAGCTCGGCGAAGGGCGCGGTCAAGAACGCGCAACCTCGCCGACGGGTCGGTCAACTTCGCCAAACTGGCCACGGGCACCGACGTTGTCGCGAGCGCCACCGGCGGGCCATTCCCGGCCGACCAGAAAGGCTCGATGAATCTCCCGATCAGCCCCCCGATCGCGGTGACGCCGGTCGCGGGCCAGCCGCTGCTCGTCAGTGTCGAAGCGCGCGGCACCCTGATCAAATCCGGCGGCGGCAGTTGCAGCATTATCGTGTTCCCGGTCGTCAATGGGAGCCCGCTCCTCTCGGGCGAGTTGGTACAGCTCTCGGCCCCGACGGGCGCTCCCCTGTTCCCGGGAGGGGTCCCGGTCGGGGCTATGACGTTCCCGCTGGGAGTTGCGCAGCCAGGAGTGCCCCAGAACGTTTCCCTGTTGTCGTTCAGCACCTCGAGCGGGTGCGCTGCGGGGTCGAGGATCGATCAGGTCGCCGTCGTCGTCACCGAGGAAAAGTGAGTCGCGGCCGATGAAAGCAATTCGCTCCAGGCCGACCTACGGGAACGTCGTCGCCACCCTGGCCCTGTTCCTGGCCCTGAGCGGCGGCGCCGTCTGGGCCGCCAACAAGATCACGTCCAAGCAGATCGGCAAGGGCGCGGTCAAGAACAAGAACCTGGCCAAGAACGCGGTCAAGGCCAAGAACCTGGCCAAGGCCTCGGTCACCTCGGCGAAGCTCGCGAAGGGCGCGGTGAACAACGCGGCGATCGCCGACGGCGCGGTCAACTTCACCAAACTCGCCGCGGGGACGAACGTGATCGCGAGCGCAACCGGCGGGCCGGTCGCGGCCAATCAGAACAACCCGGTGAACATTCCCCTCAACCCTCCGCTGACCCTCACGCCGGTGGCCGGCCAGCCGCTGATCGTCAGCATCGAGGTGCGCGGCACGATGGTGGCGACGAACGCCGAAGAAAGCTGTGAGGCGGTCGTCCTCCCGATCGTCAACGGGAACCCGCTTCTGATCGGTGAGGTGTTGGCGCTGACCTCGCCGACCTCGCCGCCGACGCCTCCGTTCGAGAATGGCATCCAGGCTGCGGGCGGGAGATTCCCGGTCGGGCTGACCCAGCCCGGCGTTCCCCAGAGCATCCAGCTTTCGGTGTTGGCCGAATCGGAAGAGTGCGCCCCGGGATCGAGGGTCGACCAGGTCAGCGTCGTCGTGACCGAGGCGAAGTGATGCGAGCAATGAGCCGAATCCGCGCCCATCTGACCTACGTCAACGTCGTAGGGACCATCGCCCTGTTCCTGGCCCTGAGCGGTGGCGCGGTCTGGGCCGCCAACAAGATCACCTCCAAGCAGATCGCCAAGGGCGCGGTCAAGAACAAGAACCTGGCCAAGAACGCGGTCAAGGCGAAGAACCTGGCGAAGGGCTCGGTGACCGAGGCGAAGCTCGCGAAGGGCGCGGTCAAGAACGCCAACCTCGCCGACGGGTCGGTCAACTTCGCAAAACTCGCCGCGGGGACGAACGTGATCGCTACGTCTTCAGCCGGGCCCCTCTCGATACCGCCCGCAGAAGCGTTCACCCCGATTCCCCTCAACCCGCCGCTCAGCGTGACGCCGGTTGCCGGTCAGCCGCTCAGCGTCAGCATCGAAGCCCACGGCACGATTGTCCAGGAAGGGGGCCTCTTCTGCGAGGTCTTCCTGTTCCCGGCGGTGAACGGCAACACTCTTCTGATCGGCGAGCTGCTGGCGCTCGCCTCCGCCATCCCCGTGCCCGAATCGCCCTTCCCGAACGGAGTCAGTGCGGCGGGGGTGACGTTTCCGCTCGGGAACACGCAGCCGGGCGTTGCGCAGAGCGTGACACTCCAGGTTGCACACGAGGGGAACTGCGGCGGCGCGTCGCGGATCGACCAGATCACCGCGATCGTCACCCAGGCCAAGTGAGGCGGCGGGTTCGGCTTAAGTCCCGCCGGCGGCCGGGCCAGCCGTCAGCGAAGGGCCGGAGAGCTCACCATTTGTCGCTCTCCTCGATCGCCCGTTCGTAGGCCTCCTCGGCGCCGACGAACGGCGCAAGCGTCATGAAGGTGGCCATCGGGGCGAGTTCCGGCATGCTTTCGGGCCCTTTGCGCTTGACCTGGTCGTGGATCAGGGCGTAGATCGCGCCGCCGATCGCCTCGGCGGCGATCGGCGGCGTGTCGGGGGAGAGCTCGTAGCCCGGCACGAGCAGCGCCTCGAGGCCTTCCATCACCGTGTCGCGGGTCTGCAGGGCCCGCTTTCCGACCGTGTACATCTCGACCGCGCCGAGCTGCGTGTACTCCGGCTCTTCGATGCCGAAGGCGAACATCGCCTCATACGCGGCCCGCACCGACTCCTGCCAGCTGCGCGCCCGGCGAAAGGCCGGCAGGACCGCGGCCAGCATCTGCGCCGAGCCGCTGTCGAGCGCCGCCAGCAGCGCTTCTTCCTTGTTCGCGAAGTGACCGTAGAAGACCCGGTGCGACGTTCCCGCGCGGTCGACGACCTCGGCCACCGTGGTGTCTTTGTAGCCCTTCTCGGCGACCGTCGCGGCGAGCGCTCGCAGCACCCTCTCCGGCGGGTGCGCGACGGCCTGGCGCTCGGCGAAGGAGCGCGGTTTCCGCCCGCGGCGGCGCGGCGCCTCGAGCGGGCCGGGGGGAGGGGGATAGGAGAGTCCCCAGTTGGCGATGTCCTCGGCGATCCGCGGCAGCTGGTCGGCTTCCTCGCTGTAGAGGCGCTTCTCGATGACCTTCTGGAACCCGCCGAGCATCGCCCGCACCATCTGCGGCGGCATCCCCTCGCGGCCGGGGATCTGGTTGAGCTGGCTGACGCCGAAGCGCTCGAACGTGTCCAGCACCCGTTCGACCGCCGCTTCGCCCTCCTGGCCCGCCGCGTAGACCTCGATGAAGATCAGCCGCGAGGCGGCGGGCTGGCGCGCGACGAGGCTGAGGAAGGCTTCGACGGCCTGCCGGACCCGGGCTTCTCCCGTGGGGGCGTCCTCCGCCCGCTCCATCAGCGCGATGGTCGGCTCGACCAGGGCGTCGACCGCCGCCAATAGGCACTCCTTCTTGTCCTCAAAGTGCTCGTAGAAGGCGGCGCGGGAGACGCCGGCCATCTTCACGAGGTCGGCGATCCGCGTTGCCTCGTAGCCCTTTTCGGAGCTAATGGAGACCATCGCGCCGAACAGCCGCTCGCGCTGGCTGCGCCGGGAATCCTCCGGCACGTTGCCCCGCCCCGGCCGCATCTTCTTCGACCGGAGCTCAACTGAGTCGCCCCACGGTGTCTGCACCATGTATGCACCACCATAGCCGGGTACGCATACGTCACTCAACCCCAGTTGCAGAGCCAATTTTTACGGTACGACACCGACTCAATTCAATAGCCTAGATACTGCCTAGTTTCTAAGATGCCTGGCAGGCTACGCGCGGATATTGGTCCGCCAAAGTTCTTATTGAAATGGTACCCGCAACGGCTTTTGCGCCAAAAGGGACCCATTGGCGTTCCAAAGCGATGAGGACCCCAGCTCCGGATCTCGACCCCTGGAGCGAGTTGAGAGCAAGACCGCGGCCGAGGGCGGTCGAATGCCGGCCGCCGGCCGCCATTGGAAACGACACTGTTCATCTTCCGGTACGTTCAATACCCTTTTCCGTCGCCATTATACACCGATCGATGTAACGGAAACCGCTCTACTAAGCCAGATCGTGCGGCAGCGAGTATGCCTATCCAAAAGACTGCACTTGACATGCCGGTCCGTTTGTGTTCTCATTACGCCCGCCTGACGGAGAGCGCTCGGCAAGGGTGGCTTTCCCCGGAGGGCGGGAGAGACAAGGAAAATCGGGCCGCCCGGCCGGGGCCAGGGGACTCGCCCAGCGAGTCAGGGACCGAGCGCGGCGGACCAGGGACATAGGGAAGGAGACGAGTGAGACGCCCGATCGCATCGCCGGCGATGTCCAGCGCGAGCCGCCGGCTCCTCTCGGTTGCGGCGTCCATGGCAGCCATCTCCCTATGCGCGTCGGCCGCAGGGTCGGCGAGCGCCGCCACTATCCATGTCCCCACCCAGACCATCGCCGGGACCGGCTCGTTCGCCCTCAACAATCCCGGCGGGATCGCGATCGACAACTCGGGCGGGACATCGGCCGGGTCGATCTACGTCTCCGACACCGGCAATCACCGGATCATCAAGTTCGATTCCGCGGGGAACTTCCTCCTCATGTGGGGCCAGAACGTCAATGAAGGCTCCGGCGACCCCGACATCTGCACCAATGCGGGCTCTCCGACCGATATCTGCAAGGTGGGGGACGGAGGGAACGGTCCGGGCTGGGTGGGCCAGCCGACCAACATCGCGGTCGACCCGTCCTCGGGGCCGTCTGCCGGCGACGTGTATGTGATCGCCGACGTGGGGAATGCCACGTACGTCGAGAAGTTCGATCCGACCGGCCACCTCGTGACGAGCTGGGGCGGGTCGCCGTTTGCCGGCGCCCTCGATGGCTCGACGGCGCCCGGCGGCCCATTCGAATACTTCTTCGGCGGGATCACGGTCGACCTTGGTGGCAACCTCGAGGTCTTCAAGCCCAACGCCTTCCCCTCGCGGCTTTTCGAGTTCGCACAGGACGGCAGCTCCCCGACCTCGATCACGACCGTCCGCGGATCGAGCCAAGGCGGTCTCTCGGTCGACCCCGCGGGGAACTTCTTCAAGATCAACGGGGATGGAAGCACGGTCGAGAAGTTCGGGCCCACGGGCAGCGATCTCGGCCAGGTGAACATCGGCACCGGGTCGGCCACCAGCACCGCCTACGACACCGGCGACGAAGATCTCCTGGTCCGCGGGTCCGATGGCGTCAACGTCTTCCACTTCAATGGCTCCCGACAGGTCATCCAGGCGGGCGGGTCGACGTGCGATCCGGCCCCGTTCGTGGGTTGCGGCGCCACCGAGAACTTCGGCTCTGAAGACCTCGCGTCGTATGGACAGGGGATTGCCGTCAGCACGACATCGCACAAGGTGTACGTCGCCAACACGGGCGCGAACAACGTCAAGGTCTTCAGCCTCCTCGACGTGCCAGGAGTCACGACCGGCGCCGTCTCGAATCTCGCCCGCGACTCGGTCCAGTTCAACGGCCACGTCGATCCCGAAGGCGGCGGGGAAGTGACGTCCTGCCATTTCGAGTGGGGCATCACCACGAGCTACGGGTCCACCGCCCCATGCGTCCCCGCGACATCGTCGGTCGCGACCGACGTAAGCTCCGAGCTGGCACCGGAATCACTCGCCTCGGCAACGACCTACCACTACAGGCTCGTCGCCGCAAACGCCAATGGCAGCCATGCCGGAAAAGATCAGACGTTCACGACGCCGATCGCCGTCGGAGGGGTGACCACCGAGGCGGCATCGAACATCGACAAGCTGAGCGCGACGATCAACGGCTCGTTCAGTGGGGACGGAGTCGACACCTCCTACCACTTCGAGTATGGCCCCACTTCGAGCTACGGCCAGACCACGCCTGACTCCGACCAGGGATCTGGGATCGGAACTCAGGACGTCAGCGCCGCCCTTACCGGCCTCTTCTCATATTCGACCTACCACTACCGGTTGGTCGCCCACAACAAATACGGGACAACCCTAGGCGACGACCAGACATTCCTCACCGTTGCGCCCGATCTGCCGAGCGTCGAGAAAACGTTCTCCTCGGGAGTCACCGGCCGCACCGCCACGCTCGAGTCCGACATCGACACCGGCTCCGGCCTCACCGTCTACCGGTTCGACTACGGGACAGACACCAACTACGGGTCGAGGACCCTCGTCGCCGGGCCGATCGAACCCGGCAGCCCCAACAACACGGCGAGTGTCGAACTGTTCGAACTCGACTCCGGGACCACGTACCACTTCCGGGTCCTCGCGACGAATCTCGCCGGGACGACGGTCGGATCCGACCAGACCTTCACGACCCAGAGCGCACCGGTGGTCGAGGGGGAGTCGGCCTCGGCGGTGACCGACGCGACGGCGATGGTGAGCGCCTCGATCAACCCCGGGCCTCAGCGCTACGACATTCCACGTCGAATACGGACCGACCTCCTCCTACGGGTTGAACACAAGGGAGGGCGCCCCGATCGGCTCCGACAGATCCGCCCACGTCGTCTCGTCCCAACTCCCGGGGCTGGCCGCAGGGGCCACCTACCACTTCCGAATGGTCGCCACGAACGCAATCGGCACCACCTACGGGACCGACCAGAGCTTCACAACCCTGGCGCCGCTTCAGGCCCCGGCCCCGCCGGCCCAGCCCCAGAAATGCAAGAAGGGATTCGTGAAGAAGCATGGCAAGTGCGTGCGCAGGAAGCCGAAGGCCAAGAAGAACGAGAAGAAGCGGGGGCACGGCTGAGATGCGGCACGTGAGTATCGGAGCGAAGGCACTCGGGACCGTGCTCGCAGCGGCGCTACTGATGGCCGTCGCCGCGACCCCGGCGTTCGGCGCCTACGTCCACACGATCGTGACCGGTGAATACGGAAAGGAAGGGCCGAAATCGACCGGCCTCGGCGAAGGCTGCTCGATCGGATACCAGAGCGCCAACCACAGACTTTATCTGTACTCCGACGAAAAAATCTACGGCCTCGACAGGACCGCCCAGGGCTCGGTATCCCCCCTTGCCGGGTTTCCGGTTCCCGTCGGCCTGTACAGCAGATGCGGGGACCGCGACATGACGGTCGACAACACCAACGGTTCGTCGAAGAACAACATCTACCTTACGCCGTCGAACCACTCGATCTACGGCTACAACGCGACCGGCGCAGCCCTCGCGCCCCCCTGGCCGGTCGACGCGGGCGGTGAAACCTGCGGGGTCGCGGTCACGAATACCGGGGAAGTCTGGGGCGGGAACTACGGCTCCTCGTCGGTGAGCAAATTCAGCGCCGCCGGTGTGCCAACCGGGGCGAAATCGCTGGGGTACAACGCCTGCAAGCTCGCGGTCGACCCCGTGAACAACGACCTCTTCGTCGCCAACTATGGCGGCGGCGCCCTGACGAAGTACACGGCGGCCAGCGGCTACGAAACGGCGATCCCGTTCGGCGAATCCGGCAGCGGCAACGCCGGCCTCGCCGTGAACGGCGCCCAGCACCGCCTCTACATCGCCAGCGGCCAGAGCGTCAGAGCGGTCGACACGGAAACGGGGGCGGTCGTCGAGACGATCAGCACCGCCCCGAACACCGCCGACGACGTCGCAGTCGACGAAGCGACAGACACGATCTTCGTCTCGCTCAACGAAGGGGCAAGCGGTTTCATCCAGGAACGCCCCGGGATCGTCGTGCCGGATGTGACGACTCGGCGAACCGACCGCCTTCGCGACCCTCCACGGGCACGTCGATCCCTCCGGCGGCGGCGAAGTGACGAGCTGCAAATTCGAATTCTCGACCAGCCCCGAATACACCGTCCCAACGACCCAGACCGTCCCGTGCTCCCCTCGATCCCCCCAAACTACAGCGGCCCGCAGGACGTCACGGCCGACCTGGCGGGGCTGGTAACGGGAGAGACGCTCTACCACTTCCGGCTCGTTGCCGTCGAACGCGAACGGCACGAGCAGGAGCGCCGACCGGACCTTCATCCCCCATTTCGTCGCGGGCCTGCACACCGACCCGGCGACCGAAATCGATCGAGAGAGCGCGAGACTGAACGCGTCCTTCCTGGGGACGAACGAAGACACGCACTACTACTTCAAATGGGGACGACCACCGGCTACGGGAACACGACACCGGTCGAAGACTGCCGGGACCACCAATTCCCAGACCGCGGTCTCGGCGGTCCTCGAGAACGTGCTCGAGCCCGGCACCACGTACCACTACAGCGTGGTGGCGACGAACTCCAAGGCACCAGCGAAGGGAACGACGCGACCCTGACGACGAAACCGGCCGTCTTCGACACCACCACCGAACCCGCGACCGAAGTCAAGACGCCACGGCGGACCTGAATGGCTCATTCACTGGGGACGGGCTCGACACGAACTACTACTTCGAATGGGGCACGAGCACGCTCTACGGCGAAAAAACCGCAGAGGGGGAATTCCAGGCCCCGACCGGACCCACCGCCATCCCACCGACCGGCATCGAAGGCCTGCAGCCGCTTCACACCTACCACTTCCGGCTCGTCGCGGAAAACAGCTTCGGCACGACCAGGGGCGCCGACGAAACGTTCACCACCTTCAGCCCACCGGTCATCGCCGCGCAGTCCTCGTCGCACGTCACCGCCACGAGCGCCGATCTCCATGCCGTCATCAACACCCATGGTGTCCGATGTCGAATACCACTTCGAGTACGGGACGACCCCCGTACGGCACGAACGTCCCGGTTCCAGATGCCATCCTGCCCGATGGGCCCGGCAACCAGTCGGTCGATATCCACATCACCGGGTTGAACGGAGGCGTCTACCACTTCCGCGTCGTCGCCAGCAACGTCTACGGGGAATCGAATCCGCGGATCAAACCTTCAACTTCTATCCCCCCGTCTGCCCGAACTCAGCGTCCGTCAGCAGACCGGTGCCAACACCCTTCCCGACTGCCGCGCCTATGAGCTCGTCTCGCCCGAAGACGCGGGCAACACGATCATCTTCCCGTCCACCCTCCCCTCCAGCCCGACGGCCACCTCCCCCTCGCGGCTGGTCTACGGCGGGGCATTCGGACTGATCGCCGGGACGGGGCCGGCCGCGAACAACATCGGCGACACCTATGTCGCGACGCGGACCAACATCGGCTGGAAAAGCAAATTTGTCGGGGTTCCGGCACCGGCCGCCGCCTACGCGGGCGGGCCCCCCTGGACCTATGACGGGGCGGGCAATGGTACCAGGGCGACCCCGTGATGGCTGATCGACGTCCTCGCCAACCAGAGCCTCTCGAAACTCGTCGATTGGAACGACGGCTACTACCCGTGTAATGAAAAAGAAGGCTGCCAGGGCTACGGCAACGGCGAAGGGGTCGGCTCATCCCTCCCTATGTCTGGGACACCGGCACGGGACAGCAGCTCGACCGTTGGCCGACCAACGTCGGCGCGATCCCCGGCGGCGAATCCTTCAAGGGCCGCACCGCGGCGTCGGCCGACCTCAGCCACTTCGTCTTCACCTCGGACATCCCCTTCGCGATCGGTGGAGAACCGGGCGACATGTACGACAACGACACCCAGACGGCGACGATCGAAGTCATCTCCCGCGACCACTCCGACGAACCGATCTCGGCGTGCCGGTCGAGCTCTCCGAAGACGGCTCCCACATCCTGATGACCGAAGAGGCGGCCGCCAGTCCGGCGGCTTCTACACCGTACCAGCGGTCCCGGGAGCTCTACATGCGGGTCGACGACTCGATCACCTATGACATCGCCCCCGGGCACGCGGTCAACTACATCGGGATGACGCCGGACGGGAAGAAGGTCTACTTCACCTCCACCGAAGACCTGACCGCCGACGCCAGCGACACCGACACCAGCCGCGATCTCTACATGTGGAGTGAGGAAAGCGCCTCGCCGAACCAGCTGACGCTGATCTCGAAAGGCAATGACCCTGCGACCGGCAACACCGACGAATGCAGCGCCTCGTGGACGAACAAGTGCGACATCGTCCCGATCTCCTACTCGTCATACACCAGCCCGCAGGGCGGGACCGGCGGCAGGCCCTACTCCGACAGCTTCATCGCCGCCAACAACGGCGACATCTACTACCTCTCGCCGGAGATGCTGCACGGCGCCAACGGCGTCAGCGGCGCCGAGAACCTATACGTCTTCCGCAACGGGAAGAACCAGTTCGTTGCCGCACTCAATCCGAGCGGCATTGCCTGCACCCCCGACCAGGGCGGCCAGATCTGCTCTGAAAACGCGGTCGCGAGGCTGGAGGTAACCCCCGACGACAGCTACATGGCGTTCCTGACCGGCAGCAAGGTCACCGGATACGACAACGCCGGCCACTCGGAGATGTACCTCTATCGGCCGGCGACCGAAGAAATGACCTGCGTCTCCTGCATGCCGAACGGCGAACCGCCGACCGCCGACGTGACGGCGCAGCCACAACGGCCTGTTTCTGACCAACGACGGTCGCACCTTCTTCGAGACCGAAGACGCGCTCGTCCCCCAGGACACGAACGAAGCCGGGACGTCTACGAGTATGTCGAGGGGCGCCCCCAGCTGATCTCGAGCGGGACCGCCGCCGGCAAACGGCACCTTCGGGGTCGCCACGATCGAGGCCGACGCCCGGGCTGGTCGGCGTCAGCGCCAACGGTCTCGATGTCTTCTTCGCCACCTACGACTCCCTGGTCGGCCAGGACCGAAACGGCGAAGCGCTGAAGATCTACGACGCCCGCAGCGGCGGCGGCTTCCAGTTCGTCCCGCCGCCCCCGCCGTGCGCCGCCGCCGATGAGTGCCACGGCGCCGAGCAGCTCCCCGCCGGCGCCGCCGGCCAACGGGACCGGTGCCGAGCCTGGGCGGCAACGCGGGATCCAAGGCCCCGCAGCGGACCGGGAAACACACGAGAAGACACAGCAAGAAGAAGCCAGCACCAAGAAGGCGCACGCGAAAGGGGTCACCACAATGGTTGACCGGGCACTCCGCGGAAGGACGACGTGCAGCCCACCGTCGCTTCTGTCCTGCCTGGCGGCTGCTCGTCGGCGCTCGCTTCTCGGGGCCGGCTCGGCGAGCGCGCTCGAAATCCGCTCGTTCGCGACGGTTCCGACCACGGCCAGGCCGGCGGCCACCCCGACGTGACGATCAACTACTCGGGCGAGTTCCGCGAGTCGCCTCAGCTCGGAAAAACCTGCCAGTGCAACGACCCCAAAGACTCGACATCAGCTTCCCCACCGGGTTCATCGGCAATCCCCATGCGACTCCGCAGTGCGCCGCCGCCGACTACGCGCGCAATGCGTGCCCAGCGGACTCCCAGATCGGGACGATCTCGCCAACTGTGGATGCCGGCGGCGGTCTCGTCCTCACGCGTCGACGAACCGCTCTACAACATGGTCCCGCGGCCGAACCAGGCCGGGCTCCTGGCTGCGCGCTGGTCCCGGAATTCTTCACCGTCCCGCTCTACATCGAACTCGCGGCGAGGACGGGGACCGACTACGGGCTCGACTCGAAAACCGACGGGCTGGAGCGGGAGTTCGTCGTGCAGAAATTCAAGGTCGAATTCTGGGGGGTCCCGGCCGATGACTCCCACACGCCGCTGCGCTGGAGCAACCTCGGGCCGACGGGGCACCGCAACACTCCCTCCAACAGCCCGCACATCCCGTTCCTGATCAACCCCGGCACCTGTCAGGGCCCCCTCACGAGCAGCGTCAGGGTCCTCGGGTACGACAACAGCGTCAGCAGCGCGAGCCACTCCGTGGCCGACGAGCACCGGCTGCGATCAGCTCAACTTCAACCCGAGTCTCAGCGCCAAGCCGACGACGACCGCGACCGACTCGGCCTCGGGCGTCGACATCGACCTCACGGTCCCGCAGTTGCTGAGCCCCAGCTTCCCCTCGCCGTCGGAGATCAAGGCAGCGAACCTGACGCTCCCGGTCGGGTTCTCGCTGAACCCCAACGCCGCCGATGGCAAGACGTCCTGCCCCGACGCCGTGGCGGGTTCGGCACCACCGAAGGGGCCCGCTGTCCGGAGTTCGCGAAGGTGGGGACGGACACGATCGACAGCCCGGCGCTGCCGGCGCCGATCCCAGGCGGCATCTACATCGGCGAACCACAGCCCGGCAACCGCTACCGGATCTTCCTGACCGCCGACGGCTTTGGCACCCACATCAAACTCGCGGGATCGATCGCCCCGACCCCGGAACAGGCGAGGTCGTCGCGTCGTTCGCCGATTTGCCGCAATCCCCCCTCACCGAGTTCAACATGCACTTCTTCGGAGCCGAGCGCGGCCTCCTGGCCACCCCCACCCAGTGCGGCACCTATCCGGTCAAATCGACCTTCACGCCCTGGGACGAGGAACTCGCGAGCCAGAGCTCGACCCAGTTCTTCGTCCTCGACTCCGGCCCCGAAGGCGCCCCGTGCCCACCGGCGCCTCGAGCATTCAGCCCGGGCTTCGCGGCGGCCTCGGCCGGCAACACCGCCGGCGCTCACAGCCCATTCACGATGGATCTGAGCCGCAATGACGGGAACCAGAACCTGAGCGGGCTCACGGTCACGACGCCGCCCGGCTTCTCGGCGACCCTGTCAGGCGTCCCGTACTGCCCCGAGTCATCCTCTGGCGGCGGCGAGCGCGAGCTATACGGGCCTCAGCGAGCTGGCCAGCCCGATCTGCCCGGCCGCATCGCAGATCGGCACCTCGGTTGCCGGCGCCGGAGCAGGCACCCGTCCGGTGTATCTCGAAGGAAAGGTCTACCTCGCCGGCCCATACAAGGGAGCACCGCTCAGTCTCGCGGTCATCACACCCGCGGTGTCGGGGCCATATGACCTCGGCAACGTGGTCGTCAGGGCCGCGCTGCATGTCGACCCTGTCGACGCCCACGTCACCGCTGTCTCCGACCCCCTGCCGCGGATCCTCGAAGGGATTCCACTGCGGCTCCGGACCGTCAGGATCGATCTCAACCGTCCGGGCTTCACCCTCAACCCCACCAGCTGCGAACCGTTCAGCGTCAATGGCTCGATCTTCGGCGAAGAAGGGACAGGAGCCGTCGTTGCGCCGCACTTCCAGGTGGCGAACTGCGAAAACCTGAGCTTCGAACCGAAGCTCAGCATGAAGCTCACCGGCGGGGTGAAGCGTCGTGGCCATCCGGCCATCCATGCGAAGCTGACCGCGACCCCCGGCGAAGCCAACGTCCAGAAGGTCTCCGTGACCCTGCCGAGCGGCGAGCTCCTCGACAACAGTCACATCGGCACCGTCTGCACGAGGGCCGACTTCGCCAATCACGCCTGCCCCGCCGACTCGCTCGTCGGCCAGGCGATGGTTTACACGCCGCTGCTCGATCAACCGCTCACGGGCTCCGCGTATCTGCGCACGTCACAGCACCAGCTCCCGGACCTGGCCCTCGACCTCCACGGACAGGTGGACTTCGAAGCCGCCGCCCGGATCGACAGCGTCAAGGGCCGGTTGCGGGCAAACTTCGAAAACATCCCGGACGTTCCCTTCTCGCGCATCGTCCTGAACCTGCAGGGCGGTTCCAAGGGCCTTCTCCAGAACACCGAGACCCTCTGCAGCGGCGTCAAGAGGGCGACTACGCGGATGACCGCACATTCCGGCGCGTTGCTGGAAACCAAGACGAAGCTCGAGGCCGCCTGCGCCTCGAGCTCGAAGAAGAAGCGAAAGCCCCGGGGCCGATGAGAGCGCGAAAGAAGGAGGCACGAACGGTGTCAGGGAAGACCCGCTGGCTGATCTCGGCGGCACTGGTCTGCGGAGCGCTCGGCGCCTGTGCCGCCTCGGCGCCGGCGGCACCGCGTACATACGACTCGCAGATGACCGAATTCTCGAGCCCGGAGGCGGTGACGATCGGCGCGAACGACCAGGTCTGGGTCAGCGATCCCGGCACCGGAGTGATCTCGCAGTGGAGCGCCTACCCGTCGCAGACCAGGCTGAGCGAACAGGACGGCGGCGGCCGCTGGTCGGGCGGTGAAACCGCCCCCCGCGACCCCGTGGTCAGCGCTCAGACGGGATCCCTCTTCGCGGGCACCGGAGGGGCCAGCTCCGCCTGCGGTCAGAGCGAATTCTTCGGATTCGACAACTCCGGTGAATTCTTCTTCAAGTGGGGACACGAAGGAGAAAATTTCGTCTGCATGATCTGGCTGGGGATGGACAACGATGCCGCCAGCGACTCGTACGGCGACCTCTACTCCTTCAACGGCGGATATCCCTCGGTTGTCCAGAAGTTCGACGGCTACGGCGATCCTGTCGACTTCACCGGAACCGCCCCCTACATCAGCGGAAATGAAATCACCGGCACGCCGAAGGGGGAATTCTCGGGCGATGCGACGGGCCAGTTCTACCCGGAAAGCGCCGGGATGACCGTCGACTCCGAAGGCAATATCTGGGTGGTCGACAGAGAAAAGCGCGAGATTGACGAGTTCGACTCGACCGGGATCTTCATCAGGAAGATCACTGCGGAAACGACGACGATCCCGGCAACCGAAACACCCCTCGGGCCCAAGGGCTTCGGCTCCTACCCGGGCCTCACCGGCATCGCGGTCGACCCGACCAACGGCAACATTCTGGTTTCCGATCGCGGCGCACTGGTGGTGCGCGAATTCTCCCCCTCCGGCGAATACCTTGGCGACATCACCGGTGCCGGAACCCCGGCCGGGAAGTTCGGCTTTATCTGCAACTCGTTCTCCTGCTTCGACGCGGTCTACGGGGTCGCGGTCAACTCCCAGGGCTACGCCTATGTCGCCGACGGCGAAAGCCACGTCGTCGACATCTTCGCGCCGCAGCCGCGGCAGCCGACGATCACCTACCAACCGGACACAAACCCGACCCCGACGTCGGGGTCGGTCAACGCGACCGTAGACCCCAACGGCGGCGGCGAAATGACCTCCTGCCAGGTCGAATACAAAGTCGCGGCGGCCGAAAAATACACGCTGCCACCCGTCACCTGCTCGCCGGACCCGGGCGCCTCGCATTTCTCGGTTCCGACCGAAGTCCACGCCGACCTCGGGGGCCTGACCACCGAGACGACATACAGGTACCGCGTCGTCGTCGGCAACGCGAACGCGACGCGGGTGGGGGCCGAGCGGACACTGACGCCGCACGAAGTGATCGGGCTGCGTGCCGAGCCGGCAACCGATGTGACCGCGTCGAGCGCGACCCTGAACGGCTCGTTCGTCGGCAACAGCGCCGCGACCAACTACTGGTTCGAATACGGCCCCGGCACGTCTTACGGGACCAAGGTCCCGCTGCCGGCACCGCCCGGCGCCAGCGCCGGCTCGCCCCCCGGGCCCGGTCGCACCGCAGTCTCGATTGCGATCATGGGGCTGAATCCAGTCACGCGGTACCACTACCGCATCGTTGCCGACAACGGATCGGTCAGCTCCAGCGACGACCTCAGCTTCCGCACCGAGGCCCTGTTGCCTCAGGTGAAACAGTCGGTGACCGGCGTCCACTCCGACCAGGTGCTTCTCAATGCCCAGGTCGACCCCGGTGGAGCGGACACCGTCTACAACTTCGAGTACGGGACCGCACCCTGCACCGAAGTCCCCGACCCGTGCCAGCGCGCCTTCGCCGACACCCACATCGGCGCGAACTTCAGCTTCGTGAGAGGGAGCCAGCGCCTGCTCGGCCTGCATGAGGGAACCACCTACTACTACCGGGCGATCGCCACGAACGCTGCCGGGACGACCTACGGCCCCGACCTGCACTTCTCGACCTATCCGTTCGAACCGGAACTCGTCGACACCTGTCCCAACGTGCTGGCACGCCAGCAGACGGGATCGGCGCTGGTCTCGGATTGCCGTGGTTATGAGCTCGTCTCCGCCGCGCACGCGGGCGGGTACGACGTCGAGTCGACGCTCGTCCCCGGCCAGACGCCATTCGACGGATACCCGCGGGCGGAGAACCCCTCGCGGGTGCTGTACGGGATCCACAACGGCGCCCTCCCCGGGGTCGCCGGCAACCCGACCAACCGCGGCGTCGATCCATACGTCGCCGTGCGCGGCGCCGGCGGCTGGACCACCTCTTACGTCGGGATTCCGGCGAACGACCCGAACGCTTCGTCGCCGTTCTCCTCGACTCTGGCCGAAGCCGACCCCACCCTTCAGAACTTCGCCTTCGGCGGGCCCGAAATCTGCTCCCCCTGCTTCGGAGACAGCTCAACCGGAATCCCGGTGCACCTCGAGGACGGAAGCCTGGTCCAGGGAATGAAGGGGTCGATCCCACAGCCCGGCGCGGCCGCCGACGGGCTGGTGAGGAAGCACTTCTCGGCCGATGGGAGCCACTTCGTCTTCGCCTCGACCTCGCAGTTCGAGCCGGCCGGGAACAACGGCACCGGCGACGTCTCGATCTACGACCGCAACCTCCAGAGCGGCACGACGCAGGTCGTCTCGACCGGACCCTCCGGCACCCCCCTGGCCTGCCTCCAGGGCGCAGGGCAATGCCATGGACCGTCGAACCCGGCCGGAATCGCGGAGCTCGACATCTCCGAAGACGGCTCCCGGATCCTCGTTGGCCAGAAGACCTCGACGGACGCCGCTGGGAACGACCATTTCCATCTCTACCTGCACGTCGGAAGCTCCCCCGACTCGATCGACCTCACCCCGGGTGTGAGCGAAGGCGTCCTCTTCGATGGGATGACGGGCGACGGGTCACGGGTCTTCTTCACCACCAGGGACCACCTGGTGGGCGCCGACACCGACGGCAGCGCCGACATCTACGAGGCGACGATCAACGCCGGCACGGCGAGCGTCCGCCTGATCAGCACTAACGGCAGCTCAGCCAGCAACGACGACAGCTGCGAACCGCCGGGTGTACCGGGTTGGAATGTCGGTTCGGGAGAACCGGACTGCAGCGCCCTCGCCTTCGCCGGCGGCGCCGGACTCGCGAGCGGCGACGGAACCTTCTATTTCCTCAGCCCGGAGTTGCTGGACGGCTCGCTCGGCACGAAGAACCAGGCGAACCTCTACGTGGTCGAGCCCGGGTCCGACCCGCGATTCGTCGCGACCATCGACTCCAGCGAAGGCAAGCCGGGCCCGGAGCCGGCGAGCCATAAGCGCCTGCCGGGGACCTTCCTGAGCGGCCTGGAAGGCCCCGAATCGCTTACCGTCGACCAGACGAACGGCGACGTCTACGTCGCCGAGCGGGAAGCGGAAGCGGTCCTTCGCTTCGCCTCGAGTGGTGCCCCTGACAACTTCACGGCGGGACCCAGTGCCGGAACCAACGAAATCAGCGGCCAGTCCCTCGGCTTCGGCGGGGAAGGCGAGATCGCGGTCGACAACTCACCCGGCAGCCCCCTTGCGGGCGCTCTATACGTCACCACCAATAGCGGGGCCGTCAGGCTCTTCGCGAGTTCCGGCGAACCGCTGGGTGAACTGACCGGCTTCAACGAGGCGTGCGGCGTCGCTGTCGACCAGTCGAATGGCGCGGTTTACGTGGGCGACTACCCGTCGACGATCTGGCGCTTCGAGCCGAGTTCGGTCACTGCTCCGATCAGCAACTCCGACTACAGCGTCACCGGGCTGAGTACGGAAGGTGTCTCTCCGTGCCCGGTCGGCGCGGATTCCTCAGGCCATGCCTTCGCGCTCGGGTACTTCGGCGGGCCGCTGCTCGAATACAACGCGACCGATTTTGAAGCCGGCAACCCCACCGTGCCGGGGACTGAACTCAACGGATCCACCTTCAGGATCTACACGGACCCCGAAAACGGCGACCGCTATATCGACAGGGGCGACAGGATCGAATGGACGGACTCGACGGGTAGCGTGCTGGGTCAATTCGGGGCCGGGGAAATCAGTGCCTCGCAGGGTGTCGCGGTCGACGCGACGAGTAAGCATGTCTACGTCTCGACCGGATCCGAAGTCCTCGAGTACGGCTACACGCCCGGGGCCTACCACCCGATCGACAACCCCGCGATCGTGCACGCGGTCGATCAGGCTGGAACCCACCACTACGGCGACTTCCAGATCACGCCCGTCCGGTGCCTACGCTGTGTTCGCGACGAGCCAACCGCTCGAGTCCGGCTTCCTCAACGAAGGCCACGGCGAGGTCTACCGCTACTCGGCCGACGATGAAGCGCTCGAACTGCGCCTCATGCACGCCGACGAACGCTCCGGCCACCGGCGACGCGAGCCTCGCATCGCACGGGCTCAGCCTCACCGACGACGGCCGGGTCTTCTTCGACTCGACGGATGCCCTGGTGCTGCGCGACGGCAACGAGCGCAAGGACGTCTACGAGTGGGAGGTCCAGGGAGCCGGGAACTGCAACCCCGACAACCACGAACTTCTTCTCACCGGCACTGCGTGTCGCCTGATCTCCTCGGGCACGAGCCCATTCGACTCGGGCCTGCTCTCGGTCAGCGCCGACGGGATCGACGCCTACTTCTTCACCCACGACACCTCGCCCATGAGGACCAGAACGGGCCCGTCGCGAAGCTCTACGACGCGCGCGAAGACGGCGGCTTCTTCGACGTCCCCCCTCCGGCCGCTCTGCGCGGCGTCGGACGAGTGCCACGGGCCGGGAACCAAGGCTGCCGCCGCCGGCGATCCGCACGATCTCCGGCGAACCGGGCAACGCCGCGCGGTCAGGCTGCGGGAAGGGCTTCGTCAAGAAGCACGGCAAGTGCGTGAAGAAGCAGGCCAAGAAGAAGGCAGAACCGCAGCACACAAGAAGAGGCAAGGGGAGCACGCAAATGAGCGCCAGGACGATCATGGCGAGCCCTGATCGCTGATCGTCCTGCTGCTGGCGGCCGCGCCCTCCGCGGTCGGCGGCGCCGAGCGAAATCACGTCGTACGACCACCACCACGAACTCCCGCGCCGGCGGCCATCCCGACCTGACACCGCATTCACCCTGGCACGAACCCGGCGTCCCGGAGGCGGCGAGGAACATCATCTTCAACGCTCCCGAGGGGCTGTTCGGGAACATCAACGCGATCACCAATGCACGCCGGCCGACTTCGCCCTCGACCAATGCCCTCCAACTCTCAGATCGGGCCTGATCACCGTCTACGCCAACTACTCGGGCGACATGAACTATCTGCTCGGCACCGCGCCGCTCTACGACCTCGCTCCTCAGGCCGACCAGACGGCCCTGATCCAGTTCGTCGTCCCGACGCTGAGATCCCGATCGCGATCCCGATCACGGTTCGCACCGGCTCGCGACTACGGCCTGCGGCTTCACCGTCTCGGACATCACTCAGTTGACTCCGCTGCGCCAGCGCGACATCTCACGATCTGGGGCTTCCCGGCAGACCGCGAGCCACAACGCGATCGCTTCACCAAGCGGGATCGCCGGGCGAACCGGCCGGCTGCCCCGGGCTGGCCGACACGAGCTGCATCCCGTGCCCGACCGCGCAAGCATCCCCAACAAACCGCTTACCGACAATCCGACCCCCTGCACCGGCGCAGCCTCTGGTGACCGACTCCTGAGTCGAGACCTACCAGGACCCCGGCAACCCCTCCGCGTGCCGAAAGCAGCTACCCGGCAATCGACGGGCTGCGAGCGGGAGACCTTCAAACCGCTCCTCCACGCCAGCCTGACGACCAGTGAGACCGACTCGGCCTCGGGCCTCGACCTTAATCTGCAGCGCGCAGCAGTTCGAGGGATTCGCCGTCTCGCCCTCGCAGATCAGGTCGGCGATCGTCACCCTGCCCGAAGGGCTGACGATCAACCCCGACGCCGCTGACGGGCAGACGGCCTGCACCGACGCGCAGGCCAACTTCGGCTCCGAGGGCCCGGCGAACTGCCCCGACAACTCCAAGATCGGGACTCTCAGCGTCGGCACCCCGACCCTCGACGGTGCGCGCTTACCGGCTCGCTCTACTTCGGCGAACCGAAGCCCGGCGACCAGTACCGCCTCTTCATGGTCTTCGACGGCTTCGGGATGCACGCGAAGCTCGTCGGTCGCCGTAAGCCGGACCCGCAGACCGGGCAGGTGACGGTGTACTTCGAAGACCTGCCCCAGGTTCCGTTCGACGACTTCGACATCCACCTCTTCGCTTCGGATCGCGGGCTCCTGGCGACGCCGACCCACTGCACGATCTACGCAGTCGACGCGCCACTTCTTCCCCTGGAACGACCTTCTCCCGGACCAGATCTCGACCGCAAACTTCAGCCTCGACAGCGGCCCGCACGGCGCCGCCCTGCCCGGCTGAGGTCCGGCCGTTTCAACCCGCGCCTCGAGGCCGGCACTTCGAATCCCGCGGCCGGCGCATTCTCGAACTTCCACCTCAAGCTCGACCGCGACGACGGCGACCAGTTCCTCGGCGACCTCAACTTCAGGATGCCGCCGGGCTTCACCGGCGACCTGCGCGGCATCACCTACTGCCCGGAAGCCGCGATCCTCGCCGCCGCCCAGAACCTCGGGTCGCGCCGAGCTGGCGAGCCCGAGCTGCCCGCCGTCCTCGCCAGATCGGGACCACCAACGTCGCCGCCGGCCCCGGCAGCCACCCGTTCCACGCGATCGGGAAGATGTACCTCGTCGGCCCCTTCAAGGGCGCGCCGCTCAGCCTCGCGGCGATCACGCCGGCCCTCGCCGGCCCCTACGACTACGGCGTCGTGGTCGTCCGGGTCGCGCTCCACGTCGATCCGCTGACCGCGCAGGTCTCGGCCGTCTCCGACACGCGTCCCGAGCATCATCGGCGGCGTCCCGATCCGGATGCGGTCGATCCAGGTCAATATCGACAAGCCGAACTTCACGATCAACCCGACCAACTGCTCGGCCTTCTCGGTCGACTCGCCAGGGATCGGCGACCAGGGCACCGTCACGCGACTTCTCCTCGCTACTTCAACGCGGTCAACTGCGACGCCCTCCCGTTCAAGCCGAGCATGACCGTCCGGCAGCTCGGCGGCCGCAAGGACACCAGGCGGACGCAGGAACCCGCGCATGCGGTTCGAGCTGCGCACCCGCAGCGGCGACGCCAACATCAGGTCGCTCGCGGTGACCCTCCCCAAGGCCTTCGCCATCGACCAGCGGCACCTCGGCAACATCTGCTCGAAATCGCAGCTTGAGGCCGAATCGTGCGCCGGCCGCCAGCCGATAGGAACGGTGAAACGAGGACGCCGCTGCTCGACCAGCCGCTGACGGGCCCGGCCTACGCGGTGTCGGGATTCGGCAAGCTCCCGCGGCTCGCCTTCATCCTCGATGGCCAGGTCCGCCTCGTTCCGCAAGCTGAATCCTTCTCGAAGGGCGGGCAAGCTGACGACGGTCGTCCCGGTCATCCCGGACGCGCCGATCGGGTACTTCAGGCTCGATCTGCTCGGCGGGAAAGCAGGGCTACCTGGTCAACACGAGGAGTCTCTGCGCCTCGCCGGCCACAGATCGAGATCGCCTACGTCGCGCAGAGCGGAGGGAAACGACTCAGGAGATCACGGCGAAAACCGCCTGCGGTCATCAAGAAGGGCGGCGCAAAGCGCAAGCAGGCGCTGACAATTTTCCCTGCTATTCAGGCACTTACGGTTTGGGAACATCTGCGGACCGCAAAGTCCCTCTCAGACGCGTTATGGTCGTCACTGACGGTGCCCGAATGTTCCGGGCATAAACGGGGAAGTACGAGGAGAGCAAATAGGACATGGTCGAGCCGGACGGCAGGCCGAGAACGAATTTGGTCGTCCGTTTGCTGCGCGCTAAGCGCGCCGGCCTCGCTCGTAACACTTGCCGTCCTCCTCGCCGTCGCCGCTTGGCCGGATACCGCCGGCGCCGAGCGCGCCCAGCGCGAAAACGTGATCGCGATGATCAACGGCGGGATCAAGCCGCGCAAGCTCCCGCGCGACCAGAAGGTCCCGGTCACCGTCTTCCTTTCCGGCGGGGTCCTGACCTCGGACGGCTCGCCGATCCCGAGGGTCAACTGGATCCGGCTCGAACTCGCCTGGCGCGGCGCGATGAACACCCACGGCCTGCCGGTCTGCCCGCGCGAACGGCTGACCAGCACGACGACCAAACAGGCGCTGGAAAGCCTGCGGAGACTCGCTGGTCGGCCGTGGCAAACTCTCGGCGCAGATATTCGTCCCCAATCAGCCGGCGTTCCACGTCAGGGCGAACCTGCTGACCTTCAATGGCCGAACAAAGGAGGGGCGCCCCGCGGTTTGGGCCCATGCGTACTCCATGGATCCCCCGAGCGCCTTCGTGATTCCCGTTCACGGTCCGCAACGAAAACCATCGCACGGTTCTGGTCACGACGATCAGGCGCTCGGTCGGGCCGTGGCCGCACGTCGCCAGCTTCGCGGTCCGGGTCTCGCGGATCTACAACCACGCGGGAGGCCGGAAAAGCTACCTCAACGCCTCGTGCCCGGTCCCGAAGGGATTCTCGGCCGGTTTCCTCTCGTTCGCACGTGCCACCTACAGCTTCGCCGGCGGCGAGAAGATCGAGACTGAGTCGGTGCGCAGCTGCCGCGTCCGCTGATTGTTCCAAAAGGGACATACTGGTACGCGGCAGGATCGAATTTCTTTTCGAATTGACTCGCCCACCTTCCGCTGAATCAAGCCATTTACGGCAGTTCGTACGAAGCCAGGGCGAAATTCACCCTCGGGCTCCCTTGACAGAACGGGTCCGCATATGTTCTTATTAACGAGCGGCTCGAAATGCACACCGCAAGACCAACAAGAGAGCGCCAACCGGCGATCGGGCCACAGCCGAACGGGGCCAGGACGAACCGCCGCGAAGCCGCCCCGGCGCCGATCGGCCGCCGCGCCCAGGGAGAGCCGTTCTCGACCAGCTTCGACCAGCTCCGGGGGGACGTACGGGAGGCGTGCGGCAGGGAGTCAGCCTGGGAGGCGAGGGTCATCGCCGGGGTTCGGGCGGCGCTCGAGTTCGCCGCCGCCCACCCCGGCGAGGCCCGGGCGCTGACTATCGAGGCCGGCGGCGCCGATGCCGCAGTGGACCGCCAGGACGACGTGATCGCGTACTTCACGAGCCTCCTCGGCGAGGTGGCGCCGTCCGAGAAGCTGTTTCCGATCGCCGCCGACAGGGCGATGGTCGCCTCGATCGTGATGATCGTCCGCAGCCACCTCGTGTCCGGTTCGGTTAAGCACCTGCCGGAGCTGGCGCCGGACCTCGCCTACATGGTCCTGATGCCCTACGCGGGCCAGGCCGACGCTCGCCGCCAGACCGAGCGTTCCAGGCGTATTTGAGCCTTAGGTAGAGGCTCGTACGGTTTCCTCACGCATAATTTAGCTCGATTTTCACAAAAGCCCTTGACTTTAGGGTCCGTTCGTGTTCTCATTACGGCCATGAGCTACGAGGGAACGATCGTCGTCGAGGGAGTCGAGTACGGGACCCGCCTGCCGCGCGGCCGGCACGGCATCCCGCAGGCGCTGGTGACCGAAAACCAGCGCGACCGGTTGCTCGACGCGGCAACCGCGATCTTCGCCGACCGCGGCTACGCCGCCCTCGCAGTCGCCAACGTGATCCAGCAGGCAGGCGTCTCGCGCGGAACGTTCTACGAGATCTTCGACAACAAATTCGACTGCCTGCTCGCCGCCCAGCAGCGGGCATTCGACCGGCTCCACTCCGCGATCGTCACCGCCTGCTCGGCCGAGGAGGAGTGGCCCCGCGGCGTCGCCGCCGGCGTCGCCGCCGGCCTCGACTTCGTCGCCGAGTTCCCCGACGACGCCCGCCTGATCCTCGCCTCGAGCCACCCGTCCTCGGAGCCGCAGCTGGCCCGCGACGGGATCTCGGCCAACGAGTGGTTGGTCGAGCTGATGCGTGACGGCTCGCGGCACTGCCCGGACGCACGCTCGCCCAGCGACCTGACCGAGCAGGCCGCGGTCGGCGCGGCGATATCGATCGTCGGCTCCTGCCTCGCCAGCGAACGAGTCGGGCCGATGCCGGAGCTGACCACCGCTCTCGTCCAGATCATCCTCACCCCGTACCTGGGCGGGGACGAAGCGAAGCGCGCGCTGCGGAGCTAGGGATACCGATGAGCCGCGTGCTGAAGAGAATCGTGCTTACCGCAATCGTCGGAATGGCGCTCTCGGTCTCCTCCGCGATCGCCGCTCCGGCAGCGTCGAGTGCCTGGGTCGTCCTCGACCACGGCCGCCAGGGCGACTACCTGTGGTCGGTCAAGGCGAGGCGCTCCGGCGGCCCGGCCGAGGCCGGCTCCCAGAGCGACGCGCGCCAGCCCTGCCTCCTGGTCGGGACCAAATGGATGCGCAGCCGGTTCAGCTACGGAAGGAGCCGGTACAGGCAGTGCGCCGACACGCCCGGCAGCCTCGCAGCGACCGAAGCGCCGCTTGTCGCCAGCGGCGTCGTGCCGAGCACCGGGCCGCAGCCGAAGCTGACGGCGGTCGGGATGATCTTCTCCTCGAAGGTGCACCGGGTCCGGATCACCTACGCCGACGGCACGACGGCGACCATTCCGGCGAACGAGTTCAGCGCCGACCAGTTGCACGCCGGCGAACTGAGCGGCCTCCGGTATGCGGCCTTCTCGGTCCGCGGCCCCTGGTGCCCGGAGTCGATGGCGAGCATCAGCGCCTCGGGCAGGACGCTGTGGGAAGGCGCCCCCGAGAAGCGCCCCTGCTGACGGCTAGGCTTCGACGGGTGTCACGGGGGCTCTGCGACACCTGCGCGCACCAGCAGCTCGTCCCCAATACCCGGGGCTCGGTCTTCTCGCTCTGCCTGCGGTCGCGGACCGAGCCGAAGTACCCCCGCTACCCGCGGCTGCCGGTCCTCAGGTGCCCTGGGCATGAGCAGCGTCCGGACGGCGGGCGGCGCCGATAGCGGCGCCTAGCAGGCCGAACCCGACGATCACCGCCACCAATCCGACGAGCAGGCCGACGGCGGGCAGGAGCGCGAGGAGCCGCAGGATCGCCAGCCCCGCCAGGAAGGCCGGTATCTGGCTGCGCGGCGGTTTGACCACGACCCGCCCGAGCGCCCAGGCCGAGGTCACATAGGCGACGGCGGCAAACGGGAGCGCGGCGAAGCCCAGCCCGATCGCGAGCGGCAGGCCGACCAGGGTCACTGCGGCGAGGAGGATCGCGACCGGGATCGCGATCGTGATCCCGACCCCGATCCCGACGGCGGTCCAGAACCGGTCCTGCGCCTCGTCGAAGATCGCCTCGGCCGCGCGGGGGGCGAGGATCAGCAGAAGGATCCCGAGGATCGCGGCGGAGATGCCGACCGCCAGCCAGAGGACGAAGGCCCCGACGATCGCGTAGGCGCCGGGTAGGTCGGACCAGCTCTCCTTCTGGACGTCGCCACCGACCCTGGCGGTCGGGGCGATCACCGGAGGCTTGTCGCCATATCTCACGTTGCCGCCGACGCTGGAGCCGGGCAGCAGGTGGGCCTGCCCCGAAACCATCACGAGGTCGTCGTCGATCTGCCCCCGCAGGTAGAGGTCACCGTCGACGATGACGACGTCGCCGGAGACGTGGCCGGCGATCCGCGCGTGGCCGTTGACGAGGTACACGTCTTCGACTTCCTGTTCGGGGCCGATGATGACGTCGCCGACGATCACGAAGACGGGGTCGCGTGACCCGTTGTCGACCTTCGCCGCCGCCGGGGAGGCGGCGAGGAGCGCCGCGATAAGGGCGAGAAGAAGAGGAAGGAGCCGGCGCACCGGCCGCAGACTAACCCGCCATCGGGTCGGGTTCGCCGAGCTTCGAGTTGGCGGGCGGGTCGTAGAGCCCGCCTGGGACGCCGCCGATCGCGAGCAGGCGCACGCCGTCGCCGCCCGGCCAGACCTTGCGGCCGGTGCCCGGCGAGACGCGGATGACGTGGTCGGCGTCGAGCGGGAAGCGCTCGCCGTCGATCTCGACCTCGCCCGATCCGCGCAGCGCGAGGAGCACCTCCTCCTGTCCGTCCCCGGAGTGGTCGTGCTCGGGGTAGCCCTCGAAGTTCGGCGGGAGGTCGATGATCGCCATCCCGAACGACTCCACCCCAAGCTCCGCCCGGGCCCGCTTGAAGGCGCCGAGGTAGACGGCCTCCATCTCGTCGATCCGCTTCACCGCATATCCGCTCATCGCTCCTCCTCCGCTGGTGTGGCCGTTCCGGCGGGATCCTATACACAGCACGAACGTTCGTGCTTTTTGTGTAGCCTGGGATGACGATGGAGGCAGGCGAGGCGACGGCGGTGGCGGCGGCGGAGAATGGCCGGGGCGCGGAGACCCGGGCGGCGATCCTCGAGCGCGCTGTCGACCTCGCCTCCGCCGGCGGGCTCGAGAGCCTCACGATCGGCCGCCTCGCGACAGAGATGGGGATGAGCAAGAGCGGCTTGTTCGCCCGCTTCGGATCGAAGCAGGAGCTGCAGCTGGCGACGGTGAGGGCCGCGGCGCTCCGGTTCGGCCGCGACGTGATCGAGCCGGCCGCCGCCGTTCCCGAGGGCGCGCCCCGCCTGCGGGCGATGGTCGACTCCTACCTCGAACACCTCGTCTCCTCTCCGTACTCGGGCGGCTGCTTCTGGGCGGCGACGAGCGCCGAGTACGACGACCGCCCCGGCCCGGTCCGCGATGCGATCGCCGCGGCGATCGACACCTGGCTCAGAGAGCTGGAGCATCAGGCGGCGCTCGCGGGGCTCGCCGAGCCTGACCTCGTCGCCTTCGAGCTCTATGCCATCGTCATGGGAGCGAACTCGCGCCACCGACTGAGCGGGGACCGGCGTGTCTTCGGCCGTGCCCGGCGGGCGGCCGAGCGGGTGCTGGCCTGACGCGGCTCAGACGGGTTTGTGGTCAACCCGCTCGGGCCTGATCCTGACGATCAGCCGGACTTCTCCCGGTTTGCGGCCCGGGTACTCCTCGACCCCCTGATAGCGGCGTGCGAGCGCGTCGATGTGCTCGTCCGCTCCCTCGTCGGTGATCTCGACCGCACGGCCGCGGATCAACAGCCGCTCGTAGGGTTCCTCCGGGTCGGTGATCGAGATCGCCACCCGCGGGTCGCGGCGAAGGTTCTTCGGCTTCAACCTGCCCTCGGCGGTGTTGAATAGGACCATGTCCTCCTCGTGGTCGATCCAGACCGGGGAGACCTGCGGCGACCCGTCCGCCATCACGGTCGCGACGTGGGCGAGTGCCTTCCCCTCGAGGAGATGCATTGCCGCGGCCGGGATCGCCGTCCTCTCCTGGGTGTCCGTCGTGCTCATCGTCGCCTCCGTTGTCGGTCGAAGTCCTCGGGGACGAGCTACCCGGCGGAGGGAGGGGGCAATCGGCGCTCAGTCGAGCAGGCCGACCTGGCGCATGATCGAGACCGAGTCCGAGTAGACGTCCTTGCGCTTGACGAGGCCGTCCTCGAACGGGATCGAGTCGATCCCGTCCCAGCTCACCGCATTGCCGGTCGGCGCCGCCTCGATCTCGCCGCGGCGCATCGGGTTGGTGTGGGTCGCCGTCGCCGTCCACTCCTGGACGACGAGGCCGTCGCGGACGTAGAGCCGGCGCGTCTCGAACCGCAGGTCGGGCCAGGCAGCGAAGATCGAGGCAACGTGCTCGCGGACCGCCTCGCCGCTCGCCGACTCGCCGGCGGTGTGATTGGCGAAGACCATGTCGGGAGCGTGCATGGCGACGATCGCGTCGACGTCATGGGCGTTCCAGGCATCGTTGTAGCGGCCGATCGTCTCGGTGAGGGCATCGATCCCGTCCGCGCCGGCCATCGCGTCAAAGCTACCCCAGCGGCCGGCGAGGGCGCTTGGCTAGGCTCCTCGGAATGGACATCGGCGTCGGCCTCCCGAACATGGTCCCCGGCGCTGGGCGGTGCCGAGATCGTGGAGTGGGCGAGGCGGGGCGAGGCCCGTGGCTTCTCCAGCCTCGGGACCCTCGACCGGATCCTCTACGAGAGCTACGAGCCGCTGACCGCGCTCGCCGCGGCGGCAGCCGTGACCGAGCGGATCGGCCTGCTCACCGCGGTCCTGCTCGGCCCGCTGCGCAGCAATGTGCCGCTTTTGGCGAAGCAGGCGCAGTCGGTCCAGGCGCTCTCCGAGGGCCGCCTGACCCTCGGGCTCGGGCTCGGCGCCCGCGAGGACGACTACGAGGCGAGTGGCGTCGAGCCCGGAGAACGCGGACGTCTCTTCGATTCCCTGCTCGCCGAGCTGACCGAAACCTGGAGGGAGGGGGGAGTCGGGCCGCCCGGCGCCGCTCCGCGCCTCATCGTCGGCGGCCAGGTCGAGAGGGCCTTCGAGCGGGTCGCGCGCTTCGGCGACGGCTGGATCCAGGGCGCCTCGGGCGTCGAGCAGTTCTCCGAGCTGGCCCCGAGGGTTCGTGCGGCCTGGGATGGGGCCGGCCGCGACGGCGAGCCGCTGACTCTGGCGATCGCCTACTACTCGCTCGGCGAGCGGGCGGAGGAGAACGCGCGCAGCGACCTCGGCCACTACTACGCCTGGCTCGGCGAGGAGGTCGCCGGGTTCATCGTCGGCGCCGCCGCGACCGACGCAGAGACCGTGCAGAGCTACGTCCGGGCCTACGAAGAAGCGGGCTGCGACGAGCTGACCTTCTTCCCCTGCAGCTCCGACGTCGGGCAGGTCGACCTGCTCGCGGACGCGGCCGGTATCTGAGCGAAATTCCAGCCCAAACCCGCTCCGCGACTATCATCCGGCGGGGGGATGAGGAGATTGTCGAAGAGGGACAGGGCCAGGGCCATCGCCCTGATCGGAACCGCGCTGGTGCTCGCCGGCGCGATGGCGACGTTCGCCCGCGCCGAGCTGACCTCGAAGGGGAATCTCTTCGTCACCTTCAACGGCGGCATCGAGCCGGCAGCCCTTCCCAGGCACGAATTGGCGCCGATCACCGTCTGGATCGACGGCAAGGTGAGGACCCTGAAGGGCGACGACCCACCCTCGCTCAGCAGCATCACGATCGCGCTCAACCGCAACGGCCACCTGGAAACGCGGGGCCTGCCGAAGTGCAAGAAGGGGGAGCTGATCGCGGCATCGAGGCAGCAGGCGCTGGAAGCCTGCCGCGACGCTCTCGTCGGCTCCGGCGCCTACCGTGCCCGCAGCACCTTCCCCGAACAGACCCGTTCCCCGACCCACGGCCGGATCCTCGCCTTCAACGGCTTCGAAAACGGCCACGAGACCATCCTCGCCCACGTCTACGGCGAAGACCCGGCTCCCAACGCGAACGTCATCGTCTTCACCATCCGCCACACCAAGGGCCGGTACAGCACCGTGCTTCACGGTGTCTCGCCTCCCGGTCTGACTCGCTGGGGATTCCTCAAGCGCATCAGCCTCCGTCTCCACCGCAACTACACCTTTCACGGCCAGCACCGGACCTACCTGTCCGCCCCGTGCGAGGCTCCCGGCCACCTCAAGCAGGCCTTTTTCCCGTTCGTATTCGCGGAAATGGACTTCGAGGATGGGCGTGACCTGTCGGCGACGCTGACCCGTTCCTGCCGGGTCAAAGCCGGCGGATGAGCGCGGGGTAGCTGTCTTGACGGCCCGCGCGGCAACGGCGATCGCGCTCGCGGCGCTGGCCTGCCTGGCCGCGGCGGCGCCCGCCGCGGCGGCGCCGGCATGGCTGGCGCCGGCGAACCTCTCCGACCTCGGCCGCGACGCGACCGAACCGCAGATCGCGGTCGACGGAGTCGGGGGGACGGTCGCAGCCTGGGCCCGCTCGAATGGGTCGCACACGATCATCCAGGCCACCTCGCGCCCGCCCGGCGGGGCGTGGGCGGCACCGACGGACCTCTCGGCGGTGGGCCGCAACGCCACCGAACCGCAGGTCGCGGTCGATGCCGCCGGCGACGCGGTCGTCGTCTGGGCCCGCTCGGACGGGGCGCACACGGTGATCCAGGGCTCCACAGGCTCGGTCGGTGGAGGGTGGGCGCCCGGGCGCGATATCTCCGACTCCGAACGGAGCGCCACCGAACCGCAGGTCGCGATCGACTCCGGCGGCCGGGCGGTCGCGCTCTGGTCGCGGTTCGACGGCTCCGACGACATCGTCCAAGCAGCCGCGCTCGCGCCGGGCACCGGTTCCTCCTGGTCCCAACCCATCGACCTTTCCGCCGAAGGCGAGGATGCGAACGAACAGCAGCTCGCGGTCGACGCGGGCGGTGACGCGGTGGCGGTCTGGTCGCGCCTCGAAGGAACCGACACCATCGCCCAGGCCGCACTGATGCCGGTTGGGGGCGGCTGGCAGGGGGCCGTCGACCTCTCCGAAGCGGGTGGCGATGCGACGGAACCGCAGGTCGCGGTCGAGACCGGCGGCAGCGCGGTGGCGGTCTGGTCGCGCGCCGTCGGAGGGGTGGGCACGATCGAATCGGCCGAGATGGCGCCGGGCGGCAGCTGGGGCGAAGCGGTCGAAATCTCCGGAGCCGGAAAAGACGCGACCGAACCGCAGGTCGCCTCGGGGGGCGGCCGGTCGCTCGCCGTCTGGACGCTCGCCGGGGCGGGCCCCTATACGTCGATCCGCGCGGCGGAGAGGCCAGGCGGAGGGGCCTGGCAGCCGCCGGCCGACCTCACCCAGCCGGGCCTGACACAGACCGTTGTCTCTCCCCAGACGGCGATCGACCCGAGCGGCGCCGCCGTCGCCGCTTGGGCGCGATCGGGCGCGAGCCCAACCGTTATCGAGGGTCGGATCGAGCCGGCGGGCGGGGCGTGGGGGGGCGTCGACGAATTGTCGGAGCTGGGCTCGAGCGCGACCGAACCGCAGGTCGCCCTCGGCGCGACCGGCGACGGGGCGTCGATCTGGTCGCGGGACAACGGCGCCAACACGATCGTCCAGGCGGCGGGCTTCGACGGCGCCGGCCCGCTCCTTACGTCTCTCTCGATCCCCGCCGCGGCGACGGTGAGGCAGCCGGTCACATTCGGCGCCGCGACCTTCGACAACTGGTCGCCGGTCCGGTCGGTCGCCTGGGCCTTCGGTGACGGGGGGGAGGCACGATAGGGAGCCGCGTCGAACACACCTTCGGAAGCCCGGGCACCTATCCGATCTCGATCCTCGCCGCCGACAACCTCGGCAACACCCGGCCCGCCGCCGCCTCGATCACGATCTACCGCCTGCCGAACGCCGGCCGCAACGTCAGGGTCCGACGCGGGACGGCTTTCGTGACGGTCCACTGCCCGAGCCCGGCGGGATGCACCGGCGTGGTGAGGTTGATCGCCAGGGTCGAGCTCGAGCGCAACGGGCGCAGCTTCGGCAAGCGGGCCCAGGTGGGGCGCACGTCATTCAGCGTTCCTGGGGGGGCGAGCCCGGTGGCGATCAGGCTGACTCGTGCCGGCCAGGCCGCCGTCCGCGAAGGCGGACGGAAGGGCCTCCGGACGCAGCTGACCGGGCCGGGGATCCAGCACCGCCTGGTGCTCCTCCTGGCTCCGCGCGGCTAGCCCGTCTTTTTGCCGTTCTCGGCGGCGCCGGTCGCGATCGCGTAGGCCTCCTCGGCGCCGATGAACGGGGCCAGCGTCATGTAGGTCGCCATCGGGACGAGCTCGGGGAGGCTCTCCGGCCCCTTCGCCTTCACCTGGTCGTAGACGAGCGCGTAGATCGCACCGCCGATCGCCTCGGCCGCTATCGGTGGCGCATCCGGGGCCAGCTCGTAGCCGGGGGCCAGCAGCGCCTCGAGGCCCTCCATGATCGTGTCCCTGGTCTGCAGCGCCCTTTTCCCGGCGGCGTACATCTCGACTGCGCCGAGACGGCTGTACTCGGGCTCTTCGACCCCGAACGCGAACATCGCCTCGTAGGCCTGGTGGACGGCGCTCTGCCAGTCGGGGGCTCGGCGGAACGCCGGCAGCGTCGTGCCCAGCATCTGCGCCGAGCCGCTGTCGAGCGCGGCGATCAGCGCCTCTTCTTTGTTCGCGAAGTGCTCGTAGAAGGTGCGCTGCGAGGTGGCGGCGCGATCGACGACCTCGGCGACGGTCGTCGCCGGGTAGCCCTTCTCGGCCACCGTCGCGGCGAGTGCCCGAAGCACCCGCTCGGGCGGATTGGCAACCGACTGTCGCTCCTCGAACGGCCGCGGTTTCTGCGAACGTCGGCGTGGCGCCCGCAGTTCGCCGGGGGGCGGGGGATAGGAGAGCCACCATTTCCAGATCTGGGGCGCCAGCTCGGCCAGCTCGTCCTCTTCGTCGCGATAGAGCCGCTTGTGGATCACCTTCTGGAGGCCGCCGATCATCGCCCGGATCATCTGTTGGGGCATCGCTTCGCGTTCGGGTATTTCGGCGAACAGCTCGGTGACGAAACCCTCGAACGCGTCGAGCGTCTTCTCGACCACCTGGACCCCGGCAGGGCCGGCCGCGTAGACCTCGACGAAGCACATCTTGGAGGCGCCCGGCTGGCTCGCGATCAGAGTGAGGAAGGCCTCCAGCGCCTTCCTCGTCCGGTCCTCGCCGGGCGTTGCGCCCTCGGCGCTCCTGATCGCTTCCAAAGTCGGTTCGATCAGCGCCTCGGCGGCGGTCAGGAAGCACTCCTCCTTGTCGGCGAAGTGGCGGTAGAAGGCGCTGCGCGAGACTCCGGAGAGGTTTACGAGGTCGGCGACCGTGGTCGCCTCATAGCCCTTGTCGGCGACGGTGGCGACCATCGCCGCAAACAGGCGCTCACGTTGATTTTTCTCCGCCTCCTCGCGGGGAGTGCCGCGCCCAGGGCGCAGCATTCGCTCCCGAAGCTCGGTGGCGTCCCCCAGGGCGTCCGCGTCATCGGTGCGGACGATAGCCGGGTATGCGGGTGTAGCTCAGCGCCGATCGCGGTCTCCAGTTTGGTGGTACGTCATAGGCTCAAAGCGCAACATTCTTGGATCAAATGAACACACTTCAATTGGCATTCTAAAGCCGCTCGTGCCAATTTCAACTACAGTAGGCATCAGCGTCTCTTGACAAACTGGTCCGCCTCTGTTCTAATACGCGCCGCCTTAGGAAACGCGCTTGTCTGTTGACAAGGCGGTCGTGTTCCGAAAGGCGGGAGAGAAATAAGTCGTTCGCCCTAAGGCGGACAATGAACGAAGCGCCGACCTCCAGCTAGGGGCTCGTCCAGAGGGACGAGAACGGAAAAGGGGGGCGGCAGGAGGAGAGAAGACGTGAGGACTTCGTCGGCGACGGCGACGGACTTCGTAGTGGGACGCAGGGCTGGCCTGGTTGCGGCCTGCCTGGCGTTGGTGGTGTGCCTGCTGATATCGGCAGACCGGGCACACGCCACCGTGACCCACGTGCTCGACTCGAGCTTCGAAACGAATTACGAATCCGCCCCCGGGGTCTTCTCACCGGTCAGTCCGCGGGCCATCGCGGTCGATGAGTCGACCGGCAGCGTCTACGTGGTCAGCGAATCCCCCGCGCGCATCACGAAATACGACGCCGACGGGAACCCGTCGAACTTCTCCGGCCTCAGTTCCAACACGATCAACCTCTCGGAACCCTTTGCCCAGCCGAGGGAGATCGCGGTCGACAATTCCGGCGGCATCAACAACGGCGTCATCTACTTGGGCAGAAGCGGCTTTGGTCTTGGCAGCAGCGCGGTGGTCTACCTCCCATCCGGCTCCTTCGTCGCCAGCATCACGAATTCGTCGGTCGGGGAAGGCAACCAGGGCCCGACCTGTGGAGCGGCCACGAACACGACTGGAGACGTCTTTGTTTCGCATCCCAACGCTCTTCTCCAGGGCCCGTACATCGACAAGTTCCACCCGGGGCAGTGGCTCGCCGGATCGAACCCCGAGCAGCAGTGGTCGATCGCCGGGACCATGGTCGGAATACCGCAGGAAACGTGCAAGCTCGCGGTTGACTCCGAAAACTCGATTTACGTCAACAACTCGTATGTGACCGGTGCGGGCAACCTGCTCAAGTACGCCTCGACGGTATTCGGATTGGAAGAACCGCCTTCGAGAACGATCGATACGGGAAGCACCTATGTCTCGGTCGACACTTCCAGCGACGACGCATACTCGGATCGCAACAACTCCATTGCCCGATTCGACTCACGCGGACAACTCCGAGAAATCTTCGGCGAAGGCGACTTTGAAGAATCCCCGAGTGTCGTAGTCAACAGCGCAACCGGCACCGCGTACGTCTCGGTCCTGAGCGCCGGTGGAGAAACCAAGAACGAAGTCAAGGTCTACAGGACCGCGATCACGCCGGACATCACCAATGTCGTTTCGTCCACCGGTCCCACCAGCGCAACCGTCGGCGCTGACATCGGCACCGCAGGGGTCGGCAACGTCACCGGATGCATGCTCCAGTACGGGACGACGGCCACATACGGAAGTGAACAGCCCTGTACGCCCGACGCGGGTGGAACTCCATACAGCGGCCCACAGCACATCGCCGTTGAGCTCGCAGGGCTCGAAAAGGAGACTACCTATCACTACAGATTAACTGCGACCAACGCAAACGGCACCACGAGGGACGTCGACGGTATGTTCACGACGCACAACGTCGCCGATGTCAGTACCGAAGCGCCGACGGGAGTAACTCAGACCAGCGCGACTCTGAACGGCTCCTTCAGCGGCAACGGCGAATCCGCAACCTACCTCTTCGAATGGGGCGTGGACGAAACCTACGGGAATCAAACCGCCGCCCCTCCCGGTATCCCCGCCGGCTCGCCGACGGGGCATGCGAGCGTTTCGGCGCAGATCACGGGGTTGAACGTATATCTGCCGGAATCGCCCGCATATCACTACCGGCTTGTCGTGACCAACACCTCTGGAAGCACCTATGGCCCCGACCGCGAGTTCCACAGCGCGCCTCCCTTCCCGCCGCAGGTCGGCGAAGTCTCCGCCTCGGAAGAAACCCCGACCACAGCGCTGCTGTCGGCTGCGATCAATCCGGGGAACGGCCCGACCGTCTACTCGTTCGACTACGGGACCAGCTCCGCCTACGGGCTCACCACCTCCGTCAGCCAATCGATCGGCGACGACGAAAGCGACCACATGGTCAACACAGAACTCAGCAACCTGTCTCCCGGCACGACATATCACTTCAGGGCGGTTGCAGCGAACTTCGGAGGAACGACACACGGACCGGATCTGACATTCACGACGCCGGCGCTGCCATCGCCCACGCCAGCACCGGGTCCAAGCCCGTCGCCGCCTCCTCCAAGTAACGCCAGCCCCATCCCCGGAGTCGACTGCGGCAACCTGATTGAAGAAGCAAGGCGCAATAACCTCAAGGCCAAAGGGCTGCGCCGGAAGGCGGCCAAGGCGACGAACAGCAAACGTGCCCGAGCGCTTCGCCGGCGAGCCGCGAAGTTGGCAAAGACCGCACGGCGCCTGGATAGGCAGGCAACGGCCTGTAGGGGGAGCGGAGGATGAACCACGAGCGCTCGAGTCTTCTGCGGGCCCCTCTCCTCCTGGCGTTTACGCTGCTCATCTCTTGGGGTCTTACGACCTCGTCGGCGTCAGCTGCTCTCACCCATCCCTTTGCGTCTCAGTTCGCCACCAGCTGTACCCCAGGCGAAATAGATGACATAGCGGTCGAGGAAACCAACGGCTATGTGTACGTGGCCTGCGGGGCTTACGGCGGCGGAGGAGGGTATGGCACACGGGTGATCCGTCGCTTCCACCTGAACGGGACTGAGGCTCCGTTCAGCGCGAGCGAGCCATATCTGGAAGGCAACAAGATTATCTACAACCCCGCAGCATTTGACCACGACATCGGCTACGGATTTGTCGACCACATAGCCGTCGACAACTCCGGTGGAAGCAACAACGGCGCACTCATCATGTTGGGAGACAAGTCCCAGGGCGGGACGCTCGCATTCTTCAGGCCTTCCGGCGAATGGTACGCGGAGTTACCTGTCTACCTCAATGTATGTGTGTGTGCAGTCGATGTCGGCCCGAACGGCCATATCTATGTCGGAGTGAGCAATCGAATCGCTGAGTACGACGAAGGATTCCATGAGCTGGGCCGCATCTACAACGATTTCTCCGCTGGCAATGGCGACGAGTACCTGAAGGCGGACTCGACCGGGGCGGTGTGGTACGCCAGCGCCACCTTCGGCCTTGGCGCCGGGAGTGAACTGAGAAAGGTCGAGCACACGGCTTTCGGGCCCTACTTCAACGTGCTGCACCAGGCAGACGCCGAAGAACTCGGTCTTCCGTTTGCCCCGGAACCGTCGCCCTACGTGTTCCCAGATCCCTTCATCGGCAGCAGCGTGAACGGCTTCGACGTAGACCCGACCGACGACGACGTTCTCGTCAATCGCGGCGACCGAGTCGAAGTGTTCAGCAATGGCGACGCCGAAGAGCTCGCATACAAGGACGGACCCAACTTCGGGGAAGGCACCCTCACCGGCTCATCGCGAGCGCTTGCCATCACCGACAGCCGGGAAGTCTATGTCGGCCAGGGCGAAAACATCGTCAAATTCGCGGCAGGTCAGATCCTCCCCGACATGTTCACGAGAGGACCGGAAATCGACGATGTCGGTCATACCTCGGCCATGGTCACCGGCCGCGTCGATCGCTCCGGCGGCCCAGAAATCACCACCTGCGAATTCGAATACGGCACCTCGCAGGAATACGGCAACTCGGTGCCGTGCACAAGCACGGAAACGCTTCCCTACTCGGGTTCTTCGACGGAGGTGACCGCGACGCTGCCCGGTCTGGACACCGGCACCGCCTACAGCTACCGGCTCCATGCGGGCAATGCGAACGGCAGCAACAACGGCGTCAACAGAACGGTGACGCCGGTCGCGGTCGTGAGGCTGCACACGAAACCCGCATCGGACCTTGAACCCCACCACGCAACCCTGAACGGCTCGTTTGATCCGGACAACAGCGACACCCACTACTACTTCGAATACGGGCTTGACACGGAATACGGCCAACGGACCGAGACGGCAGACGCCGGCTCGGCCCCGGGTGTCAAGGACGTGGCGGTCGACCTCGATGGGCTTCCGTCAGGGAAGACCTTCCACTACCGCATCGTCGCCGCTAATGAACTGGGAACCACGTACGGCCCGGATGAACTATTCAGGACGGCCTCGCCGCCCGACGTCGCGGGCGTCACGGCGACGGAAGTGCTGAACGGAACGGCGACCCTGAACGCGCGGATCGCACCGACGGGGTACGACACCACCTACCGGTTCGAATACGGGACGACACCGAGCTACGGGAGCGTGGTCCCGCAGCCGGACGAGGACATCGGCGCGGCCGGCGGGTCGCAAGCGGTGTCTCAGCATGTCACGAATTTGGAGAGCGACGTTACGTATCACTTCCGCGTGGTCGCGACCAACCAATGGGGCACCAGGGCCAGCCCCGATACCACATTCGATTTCGCACCGCCCAGCTGCCCGAACGGCCACGTCCGCCAGCAGACCGGAAGCAGCTACCTGCCCGACTGCCGCGCTTACGAGCTCGTCTCTCCGGGAAACGCGGGCTCGATTCTGATGCAGCCGAGCGATGCGATCTGGGGAGTCACCCTCAGCTCCGGGTGTGCGGGTACCGGCTGCTTGGTCAACTACGGAAACCTGTGGACCGTAAACACCGGCCTGGCGACGAGCCCGGCGCGCTTCAGCTTCTACGCCGGGTGGGGAGGCATCGAAGGCCTGTACGGAACGAACTCCGTGTTCGACCTCTACATGGCGACGCGCACGAACACCGGCTGGGTTACCACCCTTCCGGGCTCGACCGGAAAAGAAGCACTTCTGGCTGCCCGCCATCGCTGTTCAGATTCGATGGATATGTGCATCGACCACAACGATGGCGATCCTATCTATCACTACGAATCGGTTCCCGTTGAAACCCAGGCCGGGCTGTACAACTGGAAGGGGCAGCGATTGGGGATTCTTCCGACCAACGTCAACAGCGTTCCGGGCGGCGGACACGAAATCGGCAACCAATTCGGCGACGAAGCCCTCTCAGGCGATTTCACCCATTTTGCGTTCTCGAAACTGAACTATGCATTCGCCCCCGGCGGTGTGGTCGGTGCTCCGGGCTCGGCCTACGACAACCAGATCGCCGACAAGACGGTCACGATCATCTCGAAAACGCCCGCTGGGACCGACATCCCACAGGAGCGCGCGAACGCCACGCGGGAATACATCGAATTCCCGGCGATATCAAGGGACGGTTCTCATATTCTCATGGAGGTCAAAGGGGTCGACGGTCCCGTGCACCTGTACCTGCGGGTCGATGATGCAATTACCTATGACATAACGCAGGGAGATGCGACGTTCATCGGGATGACCCGGGACGGATCGAAGGTGATATTCGACTCGGCGCGCCAGCTGACCCCCGATGACACCGACCACAGCCTGGATATCTACCGCTGGGAAGAGGGCGAAGGAGAAGGTTCGCTAACGCGCCTCTCACAGGGGAACGGCGTCGGCAACGACACCTCGTGTGGCCCCTCGTGGGCCGGGAGCTCGGGATGTGGAGCCATTCCGCTGACGACCGAGCGAGGGCATCCATTCGGGTTCATCAGCGTTCCCGCGATAGATGACTATATCGCGAGCAACTCCGGCGATGTGTACTTCTATTCGCCGGAATCACTTGATCCCGAACGACCAGGTATCGAGGATGCTCGGAATCTCTACCTCTATCGGAACGGCGCGGCGCATCTCGTGGCGACGCTGGATCCCGGAACCGAGATCGATCGGATGCAGATTTCGCCGGATGGCGCCCATGCTGGCTTTCTGACTTCTGCAAATCTGACCGGTTATGACAGCCACGGTTATCGAGAGATGTATGCCTACGACGCAGATAGCGGCTCCCTGCTGTGCGCCTCGTGCCGACCGGATGGTCTTCCGCCCACCGCTGACGTCACGGCCAGCGAGAGCGGGCCGTTCATGTCGAACGACGGACGGGTGTTCTTCGACACGAAAGACTCGCTCGTTGCGAGGGACGTCGATGAAGGGATCATCGACGTCTACGAGTTCGTGGACGGCCGGCCCCAGCTGATCAGCTCCGGAACCGGATCCCGCGATTTCACGGGCGGCAGCGCGGTTCAGAACATTCTCGAACTGCCGAAAGCACGGACCGGGCTCGAGTCCGTCAGCGCCGACGGAACTGATGTCTACTTCTCTACCTACGACAGCCTGGTGCCGCAGGACCACAATGGCGCCTTCATCAAGTTCTACGACGCACGTACCGGCGGCGGCTTCGATTCGGCGCCCGACTTTGCGCCCTGTGCCGCCGCCGACGAGTGCCACGGTCCCGGCAATCCGACTCCTGCCGTGCTGGGTATCGGCACGGAAGGTGAACTGGGCGCGACCGGCAACGCGCGGCCGCCATCTTCCAGCAAGGGCAAGCAAGGCAAGGGGCACAAGAAGAAGCGACGCGGGGGCCAGCACCGAAGACGGCATGGCCGCAGTCACGGGAGCCAGACCCATGGCTAACAAAAGGAGTGATAGGGAGGCGGGGATCATGGAGTCGAGCCAGCTGAACGCGCCGGATCGGCGGCCAGGCAGGCCAATGCTGACCTCTGCCCTCTGCGCAATCCTGATCGCCATGGCGGCGGCGGTGGGCGTATTTGCTGCTCCTGCCTCGGCCGCAACCGGTATCGATGAACTGACGGCGTCGACGAGTACTACTCAGGCCGGCGGGCACCCGAACGCCCACTTTTCAATCACCTACAAATTCCGCCTCGACGAACCCGGAGATCCATGTTACTGCGACGATCCTCGACAGGTCTCATTTCACTTTCCCACCGGCTTCATCGGAGACCCCCATGCAGCGCCCAAATGTGACCTGAGCGCGTTCAGCGTCGCCAACTGCCCGGTGGAGTCACAGGTAGGAATGGTCGAAGCGGGCGAACCGGAAACCGGCTTCACCTTTCATATGCCGCTCTACAACATGGTCACACATCCAGATCAGGCAGGACAGGTCGGCTTCATCTTCCCGCTCGTTGGTTTTCCGATATTGATCGATCTCTCCGGGCGAACGGATAGTGACTATGGCCTCGACTCCGTCAGCGCACCGATCGTTCACGTTCTCATGTTCCCCCGGCTCGGTTTCGAACTGTGGGGCGTACCGGCAGATCCGGTGAACGACTTCTACAGATTCATCACGCCGCTGCAGAGTTTCGGGGAATGCGGAGTCCTTGCGGCATGCGGCGACGGAACGGTCTCTGGGATCGGCTCGAATTCCACACCGGCGGCATATCTCCAGAACCCGACCACCTGTGGAGTACCGCTCACGTTCAGCGCCGATCTCGAATATTACAACGGGGATGAATACCACGCCGAAACGCCTTGGCCACCGACCACCGGCTGTGATCAGCTGAACTTTAATCCAAGTCTCTCGGCGACCCCGACGACCAATCAGGCCGATACGGCGTCGGGAGTGGATGTCGACCTGACGGTCCCTCAGGGGCTCAGCCCAACCACTCCATCTGCATCGGAGATCCGTTCAAGCCTGGTAACCCTGCCCGATGGCTTCTCGATCAACCCCAATGCCGCGGACGGCAAGGTCGCGTGCGCTGATGACCAGACCGGGATCGGAACGCGCGGGCCCGCCCAATGCCCGGAGTCGGCGAAGATCGGCACGCTTTCGATTGACGTCGCTTCCCTCCCCGAACCGATCCCCGGCGGGATGTACCTAGGCCAGCCGTTACCAGGCGAAAAGTATCGACTCGTCCTCGCGGCGGACGGGGCCGGGACCCACGTCAAGCTCCTGGGAACGGTCAAAGCTGATCCAGATACCGGACAGCTCGTCATCGAATTCAAGGATCTTCCGCAGCAGCCACTTCAGGAGCTCGACATGCACATCTTTGGATCGGAGAGGGGCCTGCTGGCGACGCCGACCCGGTGCGGCACCTACCCGGTGGTAAGCGAATTCGTTCCCTGGAACGGAGCCCTGACGAATCAGAATTCGACCAGCTACTTCACCATCGAATCCGGCCCGAACGGCAATCCCTGTCCGGGTCCGCATCGGCCCTTCAACCCGTCGGTGTCGGCAGGCACCGAAAACCCGACTGCGGGTATGCATTCCCCGTTCACCCTGCGGTTGAACCGGGAAGACGGCGACCAAAACATAACTGGGGTCTTCGTAAAAACCCCCCCTGGTTTTGCGGCGACCGTCAAAGGTATTCCCTACTGTCCGCAGGCAGCGCTCGATCTGCTCTCCAATCCGAGCTACTCCGGCCTTGTCGAGCAGGCCACGCCGGCCTGTCCTGCCGCAAGTGAGATCGGCACCGCGGTCGCGGCAGCGGGCGCTGGTACGCACCCGCTCTACAGCACAGGAAGGGTCTACTTGGCGGGTCCGTATAAGGGCGCGCCTCTCAGCCTGGTCGTGGTCGTGCCTGCGCTCGCGGGACCGTATGACCTCGGCGCGGTGGCGGTGAGGGTGGCGATCAGCGTGGATCCGGTGAGCGCGCAGGTTACGGCCGTGTCCGATCCGATCCCCCAGATCCTGGAAGGGGTTCCCCTTCGCCTGCGAAAGATTCAGGTCGATCTCGACCGTCCTGGTTTTGCGATCAACCCGACCAACTGCGATCCCTTCTCGGTGGAAGCTGCGATCTCGGGCGATGAGGGAGCGATATCCAGTCAGAGCGCGCATTTTCAGGTGGGCAACTGCAGCGAACTCCCATTCGGTCCGAAGCTCACCCTGAAGCTGCGTGGCTCGACCAAGCACACCGGCCATCCAGCCCTCCAAGCCGTGCTGAGAACCGATGAAGGGGAAGCCAATCTGCAACGAGCGGTCGTGACGATGCCTCATGTCGAGCTCCTCGACAACGGGCACATCGGGACCGTGTGCACCAGAGCATTGTTTGCGGAAGGCGCATGTCCGGCCGGGTCCCTGCTCGGCTACGCAACGGCGTTCACTCCCCTTCTCGATGAACCGCTGAGCGGTGCCGTGTACCTCCGATCCTCGGATCACAAGTTGCCCGATCTTGTCGCCGACCTGAGGGGTCAGTTCCATGTCGAGCTGGTCAGCCGCATAGATGCAGTCAAGGGCGGCCGCCTCCGCTCGACCTTCTCGTCCATTCCCGATATCCCGGTCGAAAAATTTGTCCTGAACCTGCAGGGCGGGAAGAAGGGGCTGCTGGTCAACAGCGAGGACCTTTGCGAATCGGAGCGGACCGCTGCGGTCAAGTTGATCGGTCAAAACGGGGTGCAGACGACCCGGAGGACCAATCTGCAGACGGAATGCTCTGGGAAAGCCTCCCGAAAGCGCGACCGCGGACGACCCAACCGATCGAGAACGGTGCGGTAGACGATGGCCACTGCGAGGAGAAAGTCCAAGGCGATGTCGAGAGAGCTTTCATATGGTTCGGCCAGCAGGCTCACGGGAGTCGGCTCAATCGCGGCCGCTCTCTGTGCTCTCTCGATGCTGCTCCTCCCGGGGCCGGCCTCTGCAGAAACGGTCGAACTGACGAAGTACAACGGCACGTACCCGACCGGCTCGACCGACGGAAGTGACGCGGTGGGAATCGAATCCCCAACCTTCCAGGGCGGCTCCCTTCAAAAGATCGACATCGACCAATCTAGCGGTGACATTCTCGCGGCGTCCAGTGCTTTTCCGGAACGGATCTACAAGTTCAACGAAAGCGGCACGTCGACGGTCTTCAGCGCCCTGGCGCCGAAGACGGTGATCAGCCCTCAGAGCTTCGGCTACTACGGTGATCTTGAGATCGACAACTCGGGAACGGCAAGCCAGGGCCAGTTCTACGCCTTTCCCGAGTACGGCCCGATCCATGGATACCTCCCATCCGGCGCGCCCATTGAAGGTGGGGGATACCCGATCGAAGAAACCGGTGACGTGTGTGGAGCGGCAGTGGGGCCGAATGGGCACTTCTGGCGCGACAAGTACAACCAGGGAATTATCGAGTATGACGCTATGGGAATCGCGACCGGCACGGTTGTCAACCTCAGCCCGGGAAACTTTTGTGACTTCGATATGGACTCCCAGGGGAACTTCTACACCCTGGCTCCCTATTACTCGGCTGCGGTCCTAAAGTACAGCCCGACCGGCGAATTTCTGGGGGAAATCGATCCTGGTCCCGCCACTGCGGTGGCGATCGACCTATCGAACAATGACGTTTACGTCGACGAGGGAAACAGCATCAAGCACTACACGCCGACTGGTGGCCTCTTGGACACCTTCGGCCTACCGGATGAACCGGCATACCCAGGGCTCAGCAACTCGCGAGGGATTGCTGTCAATGAGCATACGCACACCGTCTACGCGGCGAACAACAGGAGTCCATCGACCATAGACAGCTTCTCGCCGACCGGGCCGATCACCATCCCGACGGTCACCACCGGCGTTCCCGATGTGGGCCCGACCAGCGCCGTCCTTCATGGAGTTGTGGATCCAGACGGAATCGATACGACCGATTGCGAGTTCGAATGGGGGTCGACCTCGTCGCCCTACGGTCACACCGAGGAATGTGCCGAGGGCAAGGTCTTCGGCGGAGCGAGCGGCAGCAACGAAGTCTCGGTCGCCGTAGAAGGGTTGACGAAGGGGAATACCTATCACTTCAGGCTGACGGCGGCGAACGCAAACGGGGTGATCTCGAAGGGCGCCGATCACGCGTTCAGCGCCTCCGGCCCCCCCGTGGTTGTGGAAGCGGGAGTCTCGAAGGTGAATACCGACGGAGTGCAGTTCGGCCTCACGGTCGATCCCAACGGCGGGATGACCAGCTATCACATCGAGTACGGCACGGAAGCCGGCATCTACGGAGCATCGACGCCGTCACCGGACGAGCATCTCGAAACAAACGATGTCGCCGAAAGCTTCACCCAGGTCGTGACCGGTCTCACGGCGGACACCGTCTATCACTATCGAATCGTCGCCCACAACGACGCCGGCACCACGAACGGGCCGGATCAGACATTCAGGACATTCCCGCCTCCCCCGGCGACCGATCCCTGCCCCAATGCTCTGGTGCGGAAGCAGACGGGTGCAGCTCTCGTGCCGGATTGCCGCGCGTACGAGCTTGTGTCTGCAGCCGACCAGGGCGGCTATGACGTGGAATCCGATCTCCTGCCGGGCCAGGCGCCACTCGATGCCCGTCCCGACGCGCGGGAAAAGCTGCTCTACTCATTCCACTATGGCGCCCTGACAATTGGTGGGAGCCCGACGAACTATGGCCACGATCCATACGTGGCCACCAGGGGTGCTGACGGATGGACGACGAAGTACGTCGGCCTGCCTGCGAATGGCCTTCCTTCTACCGAACCGTACGGTTCGCCCTTGGCAGACTCCGACGCCGATCTCGAAGAGTTCGCGTTCGCAGGCAAACAGATCTGCAATCCCTGCTTCGAAGACGGCTCGAGCAATATCCCGCTGCGCTTGGCCGGCGGCGGCCTCGTCAAGGGCATGGCCGGATCCCTGAATCCGGCGGCCAATCCCGTCGGTGAAGTGCGGAAGCACCTCTCGGACGACGGCTCCCACTTCATTTTTGCCTCAAATCAACAGTTCGAGGCGTCCGCAAACAGCGGCAGCATGTGGATCTATGACCGCGATCTGGGCTCGGACGCCACCCAGTTGGTCTCCACGCTTCCCAATGGCACGCCGATCACCGGCGAAGTGGCCGAGCTGGATGTGTCGTCGGACGGCAGCCGCGTTCTGATCGGGAAGGTTGTCGACGAAGACGCGGCCGGCAACCGGTACTACGACCTCTACATGCATGTCGGCACCAGTCCAGGGTCCATCAAGGTGCTCGAAAGCCCCAGCGGTGCCATCTACAACGGGATGACGGCCGACGGCGGAAGAGTCTTCTTCACGACCCCGGATCCGGTTGTAACTACCGAAGATCAGGACACCGACGAAAGCGCCGATCTCTTCCGGGCCGACATCGGCCAGTCCAGCGCCTCCGTTCACCGGGTGTCGACCGGCACGGAAGGGACAGGCAACACCGATTCCTGCGAACCGATCACCAACTGGAATGTCGTCTCGGGCGGCCCGGATTGCAGCACGGTTGCCTTTGCCGGCGGCGCCGGCGTCGCGTCAGGGAACGGCACCGTCTTTTTCGTCAGCCCAGAGAAGCTCGACGGTTCCGCCAATGGCGTCGTGGGGCAGCCAAATCTCTATGTGGCGCAGCCGGGCCAGCCCCCCCACTTCATAGCGACGATCGATTCGAGCCTTGTAAAGCCGGGCCCCCAGCCGCCCGAACACCCGGTTGTCAATTCGAGCTTTGGGGGCAGCTTCGAAACCCCGGAAGGCCTCGCAGTCGATCAATCTAACGGTGATGTCTACGTTCCCGAGCTTGAAAGCGGAACGGTCCATCGGTTCCAGCCGAACGGCGACCCCGACAATTTCACGGCGGGTCCCGATGCCGGCACGAACGAACTCTCCGGGTTCAGCTGGGTGATCGAAGGCACGGCTCAGGTTGCCGTCGACAATTCCGGAGGGGCCACGGATGGGGACATCTACGTGGTCAGCGCCGCGTGCTGCTTCGAAAGCAAGATCGACGTCTTCGCACCCACCGGCGAACATCTCGCAACCATCACAGGAAGCGGGAACGCCAACGGTGAATTCGGCCTCGCATGTGGCGTTGGTGTTGACGAGACGACCGGCTCGCTCTACATAGGCGACTACTTCGGCTACGTCTGGCGGTACACGCCAAGTGGGGGTCCCATCACGGAGGCAGACTATTCCGGCGCGGTTGCTACCGGGTCATTCTCGGGCACCTGCGATGTCGCGGCAAACGCGGGTCGCGTCTACGTCGGTCATATCGAAGGGGAAAGGGCTCTCGGCGCCTACTCCGCTTCTGAATTTGCCACGGGTACGCCGCCCGAACCGACGCCCGAGCCATTCGCGAGCGAAGTAACTGCTGTGTCAACCGATCCAGCAACGGGCGACGTGTATGCCGATACAGGAACCCTTGTCAAAGTCTTTGATTCGACCGGGGTGCCGATTGCGACATTCGGTGGTGCGCTCTCGAACTCGAGTGGCGTCGCGGTGAGGTCGTCCAACCATCACGTCTTCGCGACCAGCGGCAAGCAGGCGGTCACCGAGTTCGGCTACGTCATTCCGCCGTACCAACCGATCGACCAACAGGGTGTGGTGCACGGCGTGCGACAGGCGGGAACCCACAGCTTCGGGGATTTCCAGGTAACGCCCAGTGGAGAGTTCGCGGCATTCGAATCGCTGTTGCCGCTGACGGGCGCGGCCAACCACGGACACTATGAGCTCTATCGATATGAATCAGCAGGCGATGAACTGGAATGCGTGTCATGTGGTGCGAGCAATGCGGTCGACACTGGACTCTCCGACTACGGTCTCAATCTGGCGAACGACGGGCGGGTGTTCTTCACAACGGCAGAACAGTTCGTCCTACGCGACACCAATGAAAAGGATGACGTGTACGAGTTTGCGAACGGGAACACACAGATCGTCTCGCTGGGCACAGGTCCGGCGGATTCCGGGCTGGTGACGACGAGCTCTAGCGGCAAGGACATCTATTTCTTCACTCGCGACACCCTCGCGCCGCAGGACCAGAATGGATCCCTGATGAAGATCTACGATGCGCGAGAAGGCGGAGGCTTCCTCGTATCCAGACCTCTCCAGCCCTGCGCGGCCTCAGATGAGTGCCATGGGCCCGGAACGCAGGCTCCTCCGCCATCGCCAATCAATACCTTCAAAGGATCGGGTAGATCAAGCGAGCCCCTCGGGGACTGCGCGGCAATCCGGCAGCGTGCAAAGCGAGCCTCAAGCGAAGCGAAGCAGCTCCGTGAAAAGGCGGGTGCGGCATCGACCTCTCAGCGGGCACGAAGGCTGCGCGCCAAGGCTCAGCGCCTTGAAAAGAAGGCTAGGCAGCTCGAGAGGCGGGCCCGAACCTGCAGCGCATCGAACAGTGGGAGGGGCAAGTGACCAGGGAGCAGAAGCGGACCAACCGGTTGGCCGGTCGGGCGGCTCGCATCCTCGTCGTGCTGGCTGGATGCCTGGCTCTGACGGGAGCACTAGCACTCTGCGGCAACGCCGCGGCGAGCGAGCCCATCCTGTCATTCACGCTGGGCAGCACGAGCACCCAGGCCGGGGCTCATCCGAACATCACCGCTTCGTTCCAGCTGGGGAGTGTCGGCGACCCGGAAATCGCAAAGAACATCGATGTGAACCTCCCCGCAGGAGTTTTCGGCAATCCAGGCGCGATACCGAAATGCCAGTCGACGGACTTCGCCCTCAATCAATGTGCACCGTCCACGCAAGCGGGCCTTGTGACGATTTTCGCGAAATACGAAGGGACGGAAAACTTCCTGCTTGGCACAGCTCCGGTCTATAACACCGAGCCCCAGGGGGAAGACGAGACCGCGCGCCTCAGCTTCGTGGCGCCGACCGTCAACGTCCCGATCATCGTCCCGCTGACAGTGCGCTCGGCGACCGACTATGGCGTTCGCATGAACATCGCGGGAATTCCTCAGAGCATTCCGTTCTACGCTGCGTCCTTCGAAACGTGGGGCTTCCCTGCCGATCCTGCAAATGACGAACACCGATTCCCGATCGGCTCCCCGGGCTCTCCGGCTGGTTGTCCAGGCTCGGCCACCACCGGTTGTATCGCAACCCCCTACCCAAAGGCTGCGATTTTCGTGCGGCCATACATCAACAATCCAAGTCTCTGCACGGGACAGCCCCTCTCGGTATCGCTCAGCGTTGAGACCTATGCGGATCCAACCAACCCCTCCGAAGCGGAAGCCGAATATCCGGCGACCACGGGCTGCGAAAAGCAGAGGTTTGATCCAATTCTCAATGCCGGCTTGACCACGAGCCAAACGGACGCGCCGTCCGGGTTGGATCTCCAGCTCAGAGTTGATCAGTTCCTTGAGAGATCACCCTCCCCCTCTCAACTTCGATCTGCCAGTCTCTTCCTCCCCGAGGGCCTCTCGATCAACCCGGATGCGGCCGACGGTCAGACATCGTGCACTGATGCCGAAGCCGGGTTTGGCTCGGATCTGGCCGGGCATTGTCCGGACAACTCCAAGATCGGGACGTTCGACGTGAGGACGCCCGCCCTCGACGGACCGCTCGAGGGCTCGCTCTACATAGGCCGGCCATTGCCCCAAAATCAGTACCGCGTGTTCATGCTCGCCGACGGCTTCGGCGTTCACGCCAAGTTCGTCACTTCCGTCCAACCCGATCCTGCGACCGGTCAGCTGACGATGAGCGTGAACGACCTACCGCAGGTACCGTTCGAAGAGTTCAACCTCCACCTGTTCTCGTCTGATCGCGGCCTGGTCGCAACTCCGACGCAGTGCACAGTTTACGGAGTCGATTCGTTGTTCGTCCCCTGGAATGACCGGCTCTCCCCTCAACACTCGAAACCCTCCCTGAACCTATCGGCAGGGCCGAACGACTCCCCATGTCCCGGTGAGACGCGTCCATTCCATCCCCGTCTTGTCGCCGGCGCATCGAGTGCCATCGCGGGGGCATTCAGCAGTTTCCAGCTACGGCTGGACCGTGACGACGGCGACCAGTTCTTGGGCGACCTAAACTTCAGGATGCCTCCAGGCTTCACGGGTATGCTGCGGGGGATCAGCTATTGCTCCGAGGGCTCGATCGCTGCCGCGGAGGCGAACTCCGGCCGACGGGAGCAATCTGCCTCCAGCTGTCCAAGGTCAAGCGAGGTCGGAACCACCAACGTCGCCGCCGGTCCCGGCAGCCATCCCTTCCATGCGGTGGGCAAGATGTACCTGGCTGGGCCGTTCAAGGGCGCTCCGCTCAGCGTGGTCGCGGTCACCCCGGCGCTGGCGGGCCCATACGACTACGGCACCGTGGTCGTGCGAGTGGCGCTCCACGTGGATCCGCGCACCGCCCAGGTCAGCGCTGTCTCCGACACGGTGCCCTCGACAATCGGTGGTATCCCGATACGGATGCGCTCCATCCAAGTGAATATCGACAGGCCTGGATTCACCATAAATCCAACCAACTGTTCGCCCTTTACGGTCGATTCCCAGGGGGTAGGGGATCAGGGCACCGTGACTGACTTTTCCTCCTATTTCCAGGTGTTGAATTGCCGCGCTCTTGCCTTCAAGCCCAGGTTCGCGGTCCGGCAACTTGGGGGGCGCAGGAACACCACTCGGTCGATGGATCCCGCGATGCGTTTCGATCTTTGGACGCGCCCCGGCGATGCCAACATTAAATCGCTCGCCGTGACTCTCCCGAAGGCTTTCGCCATCGACCAGCGCCATTTGGGCAACATCTGCTCAAGAGCACAGCTGGCAGCCGAACATTGCGCAGGGCGCCAGCCGATCGGAACCGCCACGACGACGACGCCCCTGCTGGACCAACCGCTGACTGGTCCGGCCTATGCAGTGTCGGGCTTTGGCAAGCTCCCGCACGTTGTCTTCATTCTCGACGGCCAGGTGACGATCATGCCCGAGGCGGAATCGTCCTCTGTTAACGGCGGCCACCTGGAGACGGTGGTTCCAGTCATTCCCGACGCGCCAATTGGCCACTTCCGCCTTGATCTCTTTGGAGGCAAGAAGGGATACATCGTCAACACGCGAAGTCTCTGCGCATCGCCGGCCAGGGTCGAAGTCCAGTACACAGCGCAAAGCGGAACGACTTTCTCCCAAGACATCAGGACCAAGACGGCCTGCGGTACCGCAAAGCGCAACGGGAAGAAGCGGGGCAGCCAGCATCTCCGCCGCGCATACCGCTGACGCGAAGGGTCGATCCGAGTCCCTTCGCGCCGAGCTCGCCGGGCGCCTGAGGGCGCGCCGCTCGGAGATCGAGGAGGCGATGCTGACCAGGGTGCGAGCGGTGGTCGACCCCCCAGAGTCGCCCGATCCGGAGTACGCAGCCGGCATGCGCGCGGCAGTCGAGGCGGCTCTCGAGCACGGGCTCGACGCCCTTGACGGCGAGGCCGGAGTCGGGTCGCCCGCCCCTGCCCCACTCCTGCGCCAGTGCCGGATCGCCGCGCGCAATGGGGTCGGACTCGAGGCCGTGCTGCGGCAGTGCTCTGCCGGCTACACCGTCTTCAACGCCTACCTGCTCGACGAGGCGGCCAGGCTGGGCACGTTTGGGACGAACGCCCTTCAGGGGCTGATTCAGGCCGAGGGGAAGGAGTTCGAGCGGCTATTGGCGACGGTCGGTGAGGAGCACGGTCGCGAGCTGCACGACCGCAGTTCCTCGCCGGACTCGCAGCGGGCCAAGCGGCTCGAGCGACTCCTGGCCGGCGAGCTGGTCGACCTGTCCCGCTTCCAATACGACTTCGACTCCACCCACGTAGGTGTGATCTCGGTCGGGAGTGACGCGAGCGCGGCCGTAGACGTACTCGCCAAGGCTCTGGGGTATGAGCTCCTGCGGGTTGGCCGAGGGGAGGCGGTGTGGGCATGGTTCGGCGCCCGCGCCGGTGCCGAGCCGGCGCGCCTCGGAGAGGTCATATCGAGCCGCTGGCCCTCGCGACTGCCACTTGCAGTCGGCGAGCCGGCTCAGGGCCTCGCAGGTTGGCGCCTTACACATCGACAGGCGCGGGCCGCTTTCTCGATCGCGCTTCGGGGGCCCGATCCGATCGCGTGCTATGGCGACGTCGCCCTGTTGGCCTCGGCGTTCCAGGACGACCTCCTGACCGCGTCGCTTCGCCAGCTCTACCTGGCCCCGCTCGAGCGTGAGCGAGATGGGGGAGAGGTGTTGCGCCGGACCCTGCGGGCCTATTTCGGCACCGGTCGCAACATCTCAGCTGCGGCCAGCGCGCTGGGGGCGAATCGAAACACAGTCACCAACCGTCTCCGCGCGGCCGAGGCGAAGATCGGTCGCCCGCTTACCTCCTGCGCGACCGAGCTCGACACGGCGCTCCGCCTCAGCGAGATCGGGGCGGCCGCTGCGCTCAGTTCGCGTCGGGGGTCTTGTCCCTGACCTGCGAGGCGCCGCCGAGCACGAATATCTGGGTCGAGATGTCGGGATCCAGCTCGGTCCCGGCGATGATCGCCCGCACATGCTGGCCGCTCAGCTCTTCGACCTTGCCCGAAAGCTCGGACCGCATCGTCTCCTGCAGGGTCGAGCGGATGTCGAGGACCGGCGAAGGCCGCCCCGACTCAACCAGCTTCCGCTCCGCCCGAGTGAGGGTGTCTTCGAGAACGCAGGTGATGACACCCTCGGTTATGTAGGTCCGCGCTTTCGTCGGACCCCGACCGAGGTGGTCGGCGTAGACCGATACGACCATATTCGAGATCGAAGCGAGCAGCTCTCCATGCGGCTCCGTGTCGGTTTTTGCTGCCATCTGGCGGAACTCCCACAGCCCCCAGGGCTCGCCGCAATCCGAGTGGGGGCGGTGACCCCGGCTGCGGCTCTTTGCGAAACCTCGCGCACGCGTCGCGTGTGCTCGGTCCCGAAGGCAAAGAGCCAAGTCCCCCGTGCCAGGGTCCTTGCTGGTCCACCCTCAGATGCGCGAAAGAGTAACACGGCCCTCGGCATCCGAGTGCGAGGAAGCGTTCAGGGTCGTCAGGCGGCCATCATGCCGTCATCCGACACGGGCTCCCCGAGTAGGAAGAGGTCGGAGATCACGTCTCCCGCGAAGTCGGCGCCGCTGGTCAGCGCCCGCACCCGCCGCCGGGTCAGTCTTTCGATGCCACGCACCATCTCATCGCGCATCGTCTCCTGCAGGGCCGCTCGAACCTCGCTGACGGCATCGCCGCGCCCCGACCTCAGAAGCGTTTTCTCGGCTTTGGTGAGCGTGTCTTCCATCAGGCAGACGACGATGTCGCCGGCCATATACGAGCGCGCCTTGGTCGGACCGCGACCGACGTGATCGGCGTAGATCCCGACGACGAGATTCGAGATCGCCTCCAACAAAATGCCCCTGATTGGTACCGGTGCCTCTATTCCCATCCGTCCTCCCAGTCCCCTGCGGAACCCGGATCCGCCGGGGAGTGAGTCCGAAAACGCGGCCACCGTACATGGTGCTGGGGACGGGTATGCAGGATGCCGATGTTCCAATTTTGGCCAGTGACAACTCGGTACGTGAACGGCTTAAGACCTGCTTTGTAAGAAATCACCCAGATACGCGTTTCCTAGCTTTGCAGTGCCGTTTCTGCTCCACACCACCACTCGCTTGAGGTAGGCCGCTGTCGGACTTGCTTGACATTTGGGTCCGAGTATGTTCCTATATGTCCGCCTCACCGTCCGGTGGGGCAGGAGAAAATGACAGGGCGATCCCCGCCCAGGGGTCCGCAAAACGCGGACAACGGAAAAGGGGGAGCGCCCACCCACGAGGCCGTCGGCAGGCGACCTCACAGCACGTCGGACGATCTCCGCCCGGGGCCCGCGCAGCGCGCGGGTCGCGCGGCGAGAGAACGGCAGGCGGAAGGGCAAGGAATCGGAGCTACCGGGTCCTGGCCAGGGAGATCCACGGCACCCCGAGCTGGCGGTCGTGGTTCAGGCAAGGACTCGGAATGGGACAGAGGAGAGAACAGGTGAGAGACGCGGAACTCCATCGCGGCGGGTCGGTCGGATTCGCACCCAGCCTGCGGTCAGCGGCCACTCGGCCGACGAGAGTGCTGCGCGGGCTGCTTCTCATGCTGACGACACTTGGCCTTGCTCTCGCGTTCGTCGCGCCGAACGCCGAGGCGGCCGAATTCCACCCCTACAAGTTCTCTTTCGACGGGACCGAAACCACGGCCGGCCACTTCGTCGAACTCGAGTCGGTCGCGGTCGAGCAGTCGACCGGGACGGTCTACGCGTTCGATCGCGCGACGACCGTGATCGACAAGTTCGACGCGGCCGGTGAATCCTCAGAACTTCTCGTCGACCGGAACCTCCTCGCTCAACGTCGCCTCGGCATGCCCGGGCTTCAGCATCTACCAGTACGGCGAAGAGGAAATCGCGGTCGACAGCTCGGGCACGGCGAACCAGGGCAACATCTATGTCGCGGCCTACGGCGGCGGCGGCGTCTGCGCCTTCAACTCCGCTGGCGAATTCCTCTGGCGGCTCTCGCCCGAAGAAGACCAGAAGATCGGGGGCGCCTGTGGCGTCACCAGCGACAGCCTCGGTCGGATCTGGATCGGGAGCTACGGGAACGGTGCGATGCGGTACACGGCGACCGGGAGTCCGCCGACGCTCGTTGCGATTGCCGGCAGCGGATCCGCCTGCCGTTTCGCGCTCGGCCCCGAAGGAAAGATCTACATGGCGGATGTGTACGGGAGGGGAGTCGAACGCTGGACCGTCGTCGGCTTCGAGAAGCAGATCACTTCGAACGGGTACGGCGTCATCTACGACGACGCGAACGAACACCTCTTCGTCACCGCGGGCGACCGCGTCGACGAGTACACGACCGAAGGGCTCCACATCAGCGAAACCGGGAGGGGCGCGCCCTTCGACGAGACCGGCATCGGGACGCTCAACAACGCGACCGGGGTGGCCGTCCGCGAATCGACGGGCGATCTCTATGTCGCGGGGCGCGGAAGCAATATCGTCAACGTCTACGGGCCGCTCGGCTCGTTCCCGGATGTCACCACCGGTGACCCCTCGCAGATCACGCGCACGACCGCGACGACCTCGGGCGAAGTCGTCCCCGCGGGAGGCGCCGTCACCAGCTGCCACGTCGAGTGGGGCCCGGCGACCTCCTACGGAAACACGACCGGCTGCGCCCAGGCGACTCCCTTCGCCACCGCGACGCCTGTTTCGGCCGATCTTTCGGGTCTCACCGCCGGAACCACGTATCACTACCGGGTCGTCGCAGAAAACGCGAGCGGAGCCAACTACGGCGCCGACCGGACCTTCACCACCAACTTCGTCGACGGCGTCACCACGGGTGCCGCGACCGGCGTCACCCGGAGCGAATCGACGCTGCACGGGTCACTCGAACCGAAGGGCGTCGATGCCCACTACTACTTCGAATGGGGCCCCGATCAGGGCTATGGCAATACAACGCCGACGCCGCCAGGGACCGATGCCGGTTCCGGCGCGGAGGGCGTGGCCGCCTCGGCGACCGTCGCCGGGCTCCAGTTCGGGACGACCTACCACTACCGGCTCGTCGCCACCAACGCCGAAGGGGCGAACTACGGCGAAGACCAGTCTTTCAGGACACTCGACGCGGTCGTCGGCCTCGAAACGACCGCCGCGACCGGCCTGAGCCAGACCGCCGCGACCCTCAACGGAAAACTGGACCCCGATGGGCTGGCCGACCAACTACTACTTCGAATGGGGCCCGACAGCGAGCTACGGAAACGTCACCAGCGCCCCGCCGGGGACGTCGGCCGGCTGGGGGCTCGGGCTCGGTCCCGCTGTCGGCACCGATCGAAGGCCTGAGCAGCTACACGACCTATCACTACCGCCTGGTCGCGAGCAACGGCATCGGGACCACCTACGGCGAGGACGAAACCCTCACCACCCAGCCGCCCCTCCTGCCGGACATCAGCGAGACCGCCGTCGGCAACGTCGATTCGGACTCGGCCACATTCTCGGCCCAGATCAATCCCGGCTTCGGCCAGACCGTGTACCGGTTCCAGTACGGGCGCGACACCGGACTACGAATTCCGAACGCCGCAGATCGGCCCCCTCGGCGAAGACGACGTCGCGCACCAGATCAGCACGGAAATCACCGGCCTCCGGCCCGGTTCGACCTACCACTTCCGGGTCGTCGCGATCAACTTCGCCGGCGTCAGCCACGGCCCCGATCGCGTCTTCACGACGCACGGGCCGCCGCGAATCGAATCGGTGTCCGCCTCCTCGGTCGGCTCACGCACGGCCCGGATCGAGCTGCAGGTCAATCCTGGCTTTGAGCCGACCACCTTCCATGTCGAGTACGGCGGCGCCGGGTATGGCAGCACGACCGCCGAGAGCGGCGTCGTTGGATCGGACGGCTCCGACCACGCTGGTTCCGCCGACCTCGCCGGTCTGACCCCCGCACCACCTACCACTACAGCGTCGTCGCAAGCAATGGCATCGGGACCGCGACGGGCACCGATCAGACCTTCACCACGGCGCCCGAAGCGCCAGTGGCCAACCCGCCCGCGGTCGTCAAGTGCAAGAAGGGCCTCGTCAAGCGACACGGCAGATGCGTCAAGAAGCCCAAGCGTCACGCGAAGAAACACAGTCATCGGAGCTGAGAGATGAAGCCCCCGATGATCAATGACCTAAGGAGGAGAAGGCGAGTGCGAAGCTCGAGCCACGGACTGCTGAACCAGGTTCGCACGGGCCTTGTGCTGGGAGCCGTGGCGGTTGCGTCATGCATCGGCACCTCGCCGGCAGCCGCCAACTCCGTCCACCTCTACGAAACGACCTGGAACACTCCGGCGGGAAGCCAGCCGAGCCCGCAGGCTGTGGATGCGCAGGGCAACGTCTACGTCTACAACAAGGGCTTTCACACGGTCAGCAAGTACGACTCGGCCGGCAATCCGGTCAACTTCTCGGCGCTGGGGTCGAACACGATCGACGGCGAAGGAGGAGGCAACTGCCCGGCCGTCCCGGCGGACTGCGACCGGGTTCCCGTCGGGGCCCTCTATCGAGCCGCAGGGCTTCGGCGCCGCGGTGCCGACGGTCGCGGTCGACACCACCAACGGGCCGACGGCGGGCTACATCTACGTCGGAAATGCCGGGACCGGCGAAAGCTCGGACTCGGCGAACGCGCAGATCGAGGTCTTCGCTCGCTCGGGGGCCTTCCTCGGCGAGATCAACACCAACGCGGACGGCCCAGGCCATATCAGCCACCGCTTTGCCTCGGTCAACGTCGATCAGCACGGCAACGTCTACGTCCGGGCCGAAGGAGTTCTCGACAAATTCGTCCCAGTCGACGGCAATCCGGCACACGATGTGTATGGCGGCCAGATCCGAGCCCGAGTTCTTCTCTACGGACAGTCGAACGAATACACGATGACCCCGATCGATGGTGCGGGCGGCGATCCGCTCTCCTTCGGCCTGATGCCCGGGGGGTATCCGCCCCACTATCCATATGGACCGATCTACGCGTACGAACAGGACCAGTACCACACGGTCAATCGCGAAAACCCGGCGGGCTTCATGAGCGATTACCTCCCGGAGCGCCTCTTTGGGTATGGCGCCAACATCGAAGGTAACAACAGCTGGAAGAACCTAACACTGGACCCCTCGACCGGCCATGTCTATCTCCAGTCGGGTGGGGATGTTACGGAGTGGGACGGCCAGGGCAACCAGGTAGGAAACGCGTTCGGGTCGCCGCATACGGGGGGCTTCTGGGAAACGGAAAAGCTCGCCGTGGACGGCTCCAGTCAGCCGACGCGCGGGCGTGTCTATATCCGTGGAGCCGAACACGGCGAAGACTCGGTCGCCGTGTTCTCGCCCCCGCAACCTACCCCGGATATCGAATACGGGGCTCGAGAGGTCGGGCATGAAACTGCTCACATCGAAGCCGATGTGAGCCTTGCGGGCGGACCTCCGGTGACGAGTTGCAGCTTGGAATGGGGTACCAGCTTTGGGTACGCCGGAGGCATCGAAGCCGAAGGACCCCCACTATTCGAGCGAATTCCAATCCCATGCAATCCGTCGGCATTCACCACCGACACGCCGGTGGTCATCGATATGACCAACCTTCCAACCGAGCAGGTAATCCACTACCGGATTGTGGCTACCAACGCAAACGGACCCTCCTACGGTGGGGTTCAGGAAATTCAGCCCCACGCCGTTCTCAGCATGACGACGGATCCAGCCACAGGCATAACCCCCAACACCGCGGTGCTCAATGCCTCGATGGACCCGGATGGAATGGCGACGACCTACTACTTTGAATACGGGCTCGACAGGGACTACAACGTCAAAACCGCTTCGCAGAGTGCGGGCTCGGGCACCGGAGTCCAAACGGTCCCGGGGATCGAGGTCGAGAACCTTCAGCCGGGTGTGACCTACCACTACCGAGCGATTGCCGTCAACGCGCTCGGGGTGACCCATGGGGAGGACGAGACATTCACCGCTGGGGCGACGCCCAGGATCTCTTCGGTGCGATCGCGGAATCTCACCGAAACCTCGGTCGATCTCTACGCCGACATCAATCCACTCGGAACCAGCACGACATACCACTTCGATTATGGACCGGGCGGGACCTACGGCAACTCGACCCCCGAAGGAGAACTGGGGCCCGTGTCGACCAACCAGCCGGTGTCGGTGCATCTTGAAGGCCTCGAACCGGGTGCCACGTACCACTTCAGGGTGGTTGCCACCAACGCGATCGGGACCACCAATGGCGAAGACACGACCTTCAACTTCTCGCCCCCGACCTGCCCGAATTCCCATGTCCGGCAGCAGACCGGCTCGAACTACCTCCCGGACTGCCGCGCATACGAGCTGGTCACGCCCGAAAACGCCGGCGGAATGTACATCGTCCCCTCCGACACCCTGTTCGACTGGGGCCGGCGCTATGGGTTCGGTGAGGCGCTGAGCTTCAAAGTCACGCCGCAGAACACGGGCCTGGCAAACGCGCCCTCGCGGTTCAACTACTTTGGTGCGCTCGGCGGCCTCAACGGGATCAATACGCCCAACATCACGTCCGACATGTACGTGTCCACGCGCACCAGCACGGGATGGGAATCGACATATCCGGGGCCCCTTGCAAACGAAGTCTTCGCCGATGCTAGAGGCCAGTGCTCGGTCGCCCTCGACAAGTGCATGGTGCGCACGGCGGTGGCCGGCCTGGGCGACGAAGGAGCAGAAGAATCGAATGCCCCGCTCCTCTTCGACGTCAGCGGCAAATACCTCGGGCGCCTGCCGACCAACGTCGACACGATCAAAGGCGGCAGGCAGTTCAAGGGCTCCGGGCGGGCGTCCGGCGACTTCTCCCACTTCGTCTTTGCATCCCAGAACGTGCCATTCGCGCCCGGTGGGCTCGAATCGGCGCCCGGTTCCGTCTATGACAACAACATAGAAGAAGACACCGTCGAAATCATTTCCAAGCTACCGAACGGGGACCCGATCCCGCAGGACCCGACCAACGCCGGGGACCCGAACGACTACCTCGACGTCCCATTCATCTCGAACGATGGAAGCCGGATCCTGATCGGCGCACGCAGCAAGCTGCGCTGTACGGGGATCAGCGAACCGTATTGCGATCCCAACTGCTTCTTCTGCTCGAACCTCGACAAAAACCCGGCAATGACCCTCTACATGCGGGTCGCCGGCATGACGTTGGAGGTGTCGCGCGGAAAACCTGTCCACCTCGTCGATATATCCCGCGACGGCGAATACGTCTACTTCACCTCCACCGAACCCTTCCTTCCCGGGGATGAAGACACCAGCGAAGACCTCTATAGGTGGAGTGAGGCGACCGATAGCTTCAGCCTGCTCTCGCTCGGCGAAGGCGACGCGGGAAACTCCGATGACTGCTCGGTGAGCTGGGTGCAAGGCTGCGGCATCGTCCAGCTTCGCAGCTGCCATGCGATCCACGATCTCGATCCATGCGAAGCGCGGACCTGGGGCTTCCCCGGCGAACGGCCGGACATCGACAACGGTACGGCCAGCCAGAACGGCGCGACGCTGTTCTACTCGCCGGAGCAGCTCGATCCCTCCAATCCGGGCGTTCCAAATGCCCGCAACCTGTACCTATGGCGTGATGGAGAGATCCACTACGTCACGACGTTCACGCCCGGAACAGACGCTCAGCGGTTCTACATCACCCCTGACGGAGCGCACGTCGCGTTCGTCACCACCGCGCGCCTGACCGGCTACGACAACATGGCGGGCCCGAAAGCGTTTTGTCAGACCAGCAACGAAAACGAAAAAGGCTCGATCGACGTGCCGTGTCGGGAGATGTACACGTTCGACGCAAACAGCGGCACCCTCCGGTGCGTGTCGTGCGATCCGGATGGGGCGAGTCCCCGCGGCGATACCTTCGCCAGTGTCGGCGGTCCATTCATGTCCGACGACGGGCGTGTGTTCTTCAGCACTCGCGATCCTCTGGTGCCCGCGGATACCGATGGAATGTACTCGGTGTATGAGTACGTCGACGGCCGTCCGCAGCTGATCTCCTCCGGCGTCAGCGTCCAGGACTTCTTTCCCGGGCTGCTCAACATCCTCTTCGGGCCGCTCTGGGATCCTGCCTACACCGGGCTTGAGTCAGTGAGCTCAGACGGCAGGGATGTCTTCTTCTCCACCTACGACACCCTCGTCCCACAGGATCACAACGGCCAGTTCCTGAAGATCTACGACGCGCGGACGAACGGCGGGTTCCCCTACCAGGTTCCGCTTCTGCCCTGCACCGCCGCGGATGAGTGTCACGACCCGACCAATGGCGCCCCCCAGGATCCCGAGGTGGGGTCGGGAGGAGTGCTGTCGGGCGGGAACGTCGAAGAAGCCGATAAGCGCTCGGCGAAGAAAGCGAACAAGCGACACAGCAGGCGCAAGCGGCATCGGGCGCGCCACCGGAGGGTGGCCGTGAGGACGAAGGGGGGCGGGCGGAATGGCTGATCTCTTCAGGGTGACGCGGGCAGGGTCGGTTCGCCGGAGGCCAGGCCTCCGGCTGTTGTTCCCGATTGCGCTCGCAGCCTTCGTCGGCATTGCGGCTCTTGGGGCCGGGATGGCGCAGGGGTACGCGAACATCGACTACTGGCGAGCGGAAACGATGTCGACCCAGGCCGGCGGCCATCCGGACATCGGCATTCACGTCTCCTACGACACGAGGGTCATACACAACGGCGAAGAGCCGGCGGGCCAGCCGTGCAATGCCTGTCAAGACCCGCGCGACATCGTCGTGCATTTCCCGACCGGATTCATCGGCAGCCCGAGCCAGGTGCCCCAGTGCGCGATGGCCGACTTCGCGACGGAAAAATGCTCGACCGACACCCAGGTGGGCGTCTTCATGCTCTACCTCAAAGGCTTCCTCGAAGGAAAGGCCTACGAAGGCGAGCCGGAACCGTTCGGGTTCTTCTCGCCCGTCTACAACCTTCCCCCGCACCCGAATGAGGCCGCACAGCTCGGCTTCGTCGCCCCGATCGTCAAGTTCGGCGGCCAGATCAGCCTCAACCCCCGCACCGAGAGCGACTACGGCCTCGACGCGGCCTCGTTCAACATCTTCCACCTGATCCCGCCGAACGGGATCGACCTCTACATCTGGGGCGTCCCGGCATCGCCGATCCATGACGACGCGCGGTTGCCCAACCCGCAACCTACGGTCTGCATCGGGACGCCCAACAACCAGACCGAAGCGCATTCGGCCCCGCCGTTCGTCGGCCCCGCCTGCCATCCGCCGGTCTCCTCGAGTGCGCCGCTGACCCCGTTCCTCAGCAACCCCACCAGCTGCAACGAAGTGCTCAACTCGAGGGTCGACGTCTTCTACTACGACAACACCCTGCTGCACGCCGACAGCGCCTGGCCGGCGACCACCGGCTGCGACCAGCTCAGCTTCAACCCGAGTCTGAGCTCGCTCCCGACCACCGAAGCCGCCGACTCTCCGGCCGGCATCGAGGCTCAGCTCAGCGTCCCGCAGTCGCTCAATCCGAGCGTACCGTCGCCCTCGGAGATCAAGGCGACGAGGGTCACCTTGCCACCCGGCTTCACGATCAACTCCAACGCCGCGGACGGCAAGTCGGCCTGCACCGAAGCCCAGAGCGCGATCGGGACCAGGAATGAAGCGAAGTGCCCGGAGACCTCGAAGATCGGCACCTCCGAGCTCGACACAGCCGCCCTGCCGGGCCCGATCGACGGCGGCATCTACATCGGCGACCAGCTGCCGGGCAACCGCTACCGGCTCTACCTCACCGCCGACGGCTTCGCGACCCACGTGAAGCTCTCGGGCGTCGCCAGCCCCGACCCGCAGATGGGCCAGGTCCACATCGCCTTCGAGGACCTCCCGCAGGCTCCCTTCCAGCTCTTCACCCTCCACTTCTTCGGCGCCGAGCGGGGTCCCCTCGCGACCCCGACGCAGTGCGGCAAATACGCGGTGGACGCCGAATTCGAACCGTGGGACTCGATGCTGCCGAATCAGGTCTCGACGAGCTACGTCAACATCGACTCGGGGCCCAACGGCAGGCCCTGCCCGAACGGACCGCGGCCGCTCGAACCCGATGTCAAAGCCGGAGTCGTCGACAACACCGCCGGCGTTCACTCGAGCTTCGGCTTCAGGCTCGCCCGAGCCGACGGCGACCAGAACGTCATCTCGACGACGATCAACACGCCGCCCGGGTTCCTCGCCAGCCTGAAGGGAATCCCGTACTGCCCCGAGGATCAGCTCGCCAGGCTGAGCGACGCCGGGTACTCGGGCGCGAGCGAGCTCGCGGCACCCGCGTGCCCGGCGGCGAGCCGAGTCGGCAGCGTCACGGTCGGGAGCGGTGCCGGCAGCCGCCCGGTCTACACACCCGGGCAGGTCTATCTGGCTGGTCCCTACAAAGGCGCGCCGCTCAGCTTCGCGATCGTCGTCCCCGCGGTTTCCGGTCCCTACGACCTGGGCAATGTGATGGTGCGGACGGCCCTCTACCTCGACCCGGCCCGCGCCAGCGTCACCGCGATCACCGACCCGCTGCCGCAGATCCTGAAGGGGATCCCATTGAGGCTGCGGACGGCGAACGTCAACCTCGACCGGCCCAACTTCATCATCAACCCGACCAGCTGCGACCCCTTCTCGGTCGACACCAGCGTCGTCGGCGACGAAGGCGCCGTCGCCGCCCTCCACTCCCATTTCCAGGTCGCGAACTGCGCCAACCTCGGCTTCCAGCCGAAGCTGAGCCTGAAGCTTCTGGGCGGCCTCAAGGTCCGCGGCCATCCAGCGATCCAGGCACGGGTCAAGGGACTCGAAGGGAATGCGAACTTCCGCAGCGTCCAGGTCACCCTGCCGACCGTCGCCCTGCTCGACAACTCCCACCTCGGGACCGTCTGCACCCGGGTCGATTTCGCCCGGGATAACTGTCCGGCCGACTCCTATCTCGGCACCGCCGAAGCGGTGAGCCCCCTGCTGGACCAGCCGCTGAAAGGCCCGGTCTTCCTCCGCAGCTCCTCGCACAAGCTGCCCGACATTGTGATGGACCTCAAAGGGCAGATCGAGATCGAACTCGCGGGGCGGGTCGATGCCGTCAATGGCGCCCTGCGGACGACCTTCGAAGGGCTCCCGGACGCGCCGGTGAGCTCGTTCGCGCTCGACCTGGCAGGGGGCTCCAAGGGTCTGTTGATCAACAGCGAGAACCTCTGCTCGGGCACCAAGCGGGCCAAGGTGAGGATGGTCGGCCAGAACGGCAAGCAGGTCTCCAGCAAGGTGAAGCTGGCGATGAACTGCGGCTCGTCCTCGTCGCGCAAGAAGCGCGGCCACGGCGGGAGGGGGAAGTAGCGGATGCGGACGATCTCACTCAGGTCACTCTCCATCGCGGTCGCTGCCGCCTCGTTCTTGGCCCTAGCGCTGAGTGCTACGGCGAACGCCGAAGTCGTCGAAAAATACGTCTACGGGGGGCCCTACCCAACCAGGTCGTTCGACGGCAGCGACGCCGTTGGCGCGGGCCCGTTCGGCGAACCATCCAACATCGCGATCAACGAGGCGACCGGAGACGTCTACGTCGGCGGCAGCAGTGGCTACATCTACCACCTCAACCCAGAAGGCGTTTCGCAGCCGTTCAGCGCGGTCGCGCCCAACACCGTGTTGAGTCAGGGGACCTACGGCCTGGGGTCGGTAAAAGTGGACAACTCGGGAACAGCGTCACAGGGCCGGATCTACGCAAAGGAAGAGTATTCGAACCTGGCCGGCTTCCTTCCCTCAGGGTCGCCGATTCCAACCGGTTTCCCGATCGAAAACCTCGGCGACGGGTGCGGGATGGATGTCGCCCCCGACGGCGGGATCTGGGTCACGAACTACGGCGACGGCACCCACCGCTACGGGAGCGACGGCTCCAACTCGAACGAAATGATTGCCTTCGGCGGAATGTGCGGTTTCGCGATCGACTCGGAGGAAAACTTCTACATCCCCGGCTATGGGGGTTCGACGATCAAGAAGTACGACCGCTCCGGGACGCTTCTCGACGAAGATTGGGGCGGGGAAAACCAGGGAAGCGAAAACCTTGCGATCGATCGAAGCGACGACACGGTGTACGCCGCCCGCGGCAACAGCGTCAACGTCCTCGACTCGACCGGGAAACTGATCGACACGTTCGGCTTCCCCGAAGCGACCAAATCGTATCCCGGCCTTGGTAACGCCGAAGGGATCGCCGTCAACGAAACCACGCATGAGGTATACGTCGGGAACGGGTCCACCGGGAAGGTCGACAGGTTCGTGCGAACCGGTCCGATCACGATCCCAAATGTCACAACCGAACCGGCGTCGGTGACGCCTACCACCGCGACGCTCAAGGCGCACGTGGATCCCGATGCCGCCAACGGCGGTGGCCCGATAACCAACTGCCTCTTCGAATGGGGCTCGAGCACCGAATACGACCACGTCGCTTCGTGCGACCAGGCGACGCCGATCGGGTCGCCGGCAAATGTCACGGCGACTATCGTCGGGCTGACTCCCGCCTCCATCCTCCACTTCCGGATCGTCGCGAGCAGCGCCAACGAAGTGGCCGCGAAGGGCGCGGACCAGACGTTTCAGCCCTCCGGGCCGCCGGTGATCAGCAACGACACGACCTCTGAAGTCTTCTCCGACGGCGCACGGATGAACGCCGACATCGACGCGGCGGGATCGACCACAAGCTTCAGCTTCGAATGGGGGACGGCGCCGTGCAGCTCCAACCCATGCGCGAGCGTGACCACCCCGGAAGGGGCGCTGAAAAAACCCGTGGGCGTCCAAAACGTGTCGTACGTTCTCACCGACCTCACCCCCGGCTCGACCTACTTCTGGCGGGTCGTGGCGGTCAACAACAACTCGACCGTCGCCGGGGCTGACCAGGAATTCACCACCTTCCCGCTTGAGCCTCCGACCGTGGACTCGTGCGGCAATGCACTGGTCAGGAAGCAGACCGGCGCCTCCCTGGTTCCCGACTGCCGCGCCTACGAGCTTGTCTCCCCCGCTGACACGGGCGGCTACGACGTCGAGTCGAACCTGGTCCCCGGCCAACACCCCTTGGCCGGCTACCCGGAAGCGACGGACCCGACCCGAGTCCTCTACACGGTCCACTTTGGAGCGATCCCGGGAATCGGTGACCCGCCCAACTTCGGCGATGACCCCTACGTGGCGACCCGCGGCGAAGACGGCTGGACCACCCAGTACGTGGGCGTGCCCGTTTCATCGGCTCCCGATCCCTCGGCCTTCGGCTCGCCGCTCACCGGCGCCGACGGCGGCCTCGACACGATGGCGTTCGGTGGGCCGAGCATCTGCCAGCCGTGCCTTCCTGACGGGACGACCGGAATCCCGATCCGCCTGCCGAGCGGACAGCTGGTGCAGGGGATGAAGGGGTCAATTGCCGTGCCCGACCCGACCGCGGCGGGCGAGGTCAGGAAGCAGTTCTCGGCCGACGGAAGCCACTTCGTGTTCGGCTCGAATGAAAAGTTCGAGCAGGCGGGCAACTCGGGAAGCGTCTCGATCTACGACCGCGATCTGACCGGGGGCGGCACCCAGGTCGTCTCGACGATGCCCGACGGCTCGACGATGAGCGGCGAAGTCGGCGAGCTCGACATCTCCGCCGACGGCAGCCGGATCCTGATCGGCAGGAAGGTCGGAACCGATGCCGCCGGCAACGATCACTACGACCTCTTCATGCACGTCGGCGCCAACCCCGACTCGGTCACGGTCGCCGATACCCCGGGAGGGGTCACCTACGACGGCATGACCCGCGACGGGACGAGCGTTTTCTTCACCACCGCGGACCCGCTCGCCGGCGACGGCGACTCCGGCACCGACGTCTTCAGGGCGGACGTCGGCAGCTCGAGCGCGACGATCACCCGGGTCTCGACCGGAACGGGGGCGCGGGGGACACGAATGCATGTACACCGACGGACAATTGGAACTCGATCGAAGGCCACACCGATTGCGGTGCGCTCGGCATCGCCGGCGGGGGCGGAGTCGCCGCGGCGGACGGCACGGTCTACTTCCTGTCCCCGGAGCTGCTGGCTGGCCCATCCAACGGCATCGCGGGAGAGCCGAACCTCTTCTCGGCGACGATTGGCGGCGCTCCCCAGTTCGTCACCACCCTCGGCACGGACGACCCGATCGTGGTTCACGCAGCCGATGACGCCGCGATGCGCAGCACCGAGGACTTCCAGGTCACCCCGAGCGGGGCCTTCGCCGCATTCGGTAGCCGCCGGCCGGTAACCGGCTACCCGACCAACGACCATCTCGCCGTCTACCGCTATGACCGCTCGAACGGGACCGTTGTCTGCGCCTCCTGCGCTCCGACCGGCGCAAGAACCGAGAGCGACGGCGTCCTCCCCCATGAAGGAGGCGGGCTCAGCAACGACGGTCGGGTCTTCTTCACGACCGGCGATCCGCTGAACCTTCGCGACCTGAACGGCGGCAAGACCGACGCGTACGAGTGGAAGAGCGGCGGGCCTCGGCTCATCTCCACCGGAACCAGCCGCTTCGACTCGGCCGTCCTCTCCGCCGGCCTCGACGGCAAGGACGTGACCTTCTTCACCCACGACCTGCTCACCGCGCAGGATCACAACGGCAACCTGGTGAAGATCTACGACGCCCGCGAAGGCGGCGGGTTCTATGTCCAGCTGAAGGAACCTCCCTGCAGGGCGTCCGACGAGTGCCATGGCCCGGGGACGCAGGCTCCGCCGCCGCCCGACATCGGCACCTATCGCGGCGACGGGGGCCAGGCCGAAGCGGAACCCGCGAAGAAGCCGAAACCGCACTGTCGCGGCAACCGCGTCAAGCGCCACCGAGCCTGCGTCAAACCCCGTGGCCACAAGCGCCACCAGCGGAGTCATCGACGTGGCTGAGATGAAGACGATCAGAAACGGGAGAAGGATGAACCTGAACCATGGCGGCCTCCTCGTGGCCCTTGCCCTCCTCGTGGCCGGCCTCCTCGCGGCGCCCGCCCACGCCACCGAGCCGATCCAGGCGTTCGAAGTGACCTCGACCGACTCGCGGGTCGGCATGCACCCCGACTTCGAAACCAACGTCACCCTTCAGGACGCCGGTCTGCCCGAGACCGCCAGGAACCTGATCGTCAACCTTCCGCAGGGCATGTTCGGGAATCCGAACGCGATCCCGAAATGCACCTCGTCCGACTTCGCCCTCTCGCAGTGCGCCCCCGTCTCGCAGGCGGGCGTGATCACCGTTCGCGGGAACTACGAAGGGAGCCAGGACTATCTGCTCGGCACGGCGCCGGTCTACGTGGTCGAATCGAGATCGGAAACGGAGACCACGCGGCTGGCCTTCATCGTCCCCACCCTGGACATCCCGATAAGCATCCCGATCTCGGTACGCACCGCGGGCGATTACGGCCTGCGGATGACGGTCTCCGAGATCACCCAGCAGATACCCGTTGCCGGGTTCCTGCTCAAGGTCTGGGGCTATCCCGGCCAAATCCGAACATGACGAAGAACGGTTCGTGATCGGCGAACCGGGCAAACCCTCGAACTGCCCCGGCACCTTTGATGCGACCTGCACGGGCCCCCATCCGGCGCCGATCCCGATCCTGCCGCTTACCAGCAACCCCTCGGTCTGCACCGGAGAACCGCTGAAGGTGACCCTCGACGTCGAGACCTACCAAGACGCCGGACCACATGTCGCACGCGGCATCGACCTATCCGGCGACGACCGACTGCGAACAGCAGACCTTCCGACCGGTGTTGAACGTCGACGTCACCAACCACAGCGCCGACTCGCCAGCCGGGCTCGAGCTGCAGCTGAAAGCGCCTCAGTTCGAGGGGTTCGCCGCCTCGCCCTCGCAGATCCGCTCGGCGACGCTCCTGCTACCGGAAGGGCTGACGATCAACCCCGATGCCGCCGACGGTCAGGGCGCCTGCCCGGATGCCGACGCGAACTTCGGCTCGGAGGGGCCGGCAGCGTGCCCTGACATCGCCAAGATCGGCAACTTCGACATCGAATCCCCGGCCCTCGACGGCCCGCTTACGGGGTCGCTCTACTTCGGCGAACCCAAGCCGGGCGATCAGTACCGCGTCTTCATGATCGCCTCCGGCTTCGGAATCAACGCGAAGATCGTCGCCTCCATCCACCCGGATCCGCAGACCGGCCGCCTCGCGATGAGCGTGACCGACCTGCCCCAGGTTCCGTTCGACGGGTTCAACCTCCACGTCTTCGCCTCTGACCGGGCGCTGACGGCGACACCCACCAGCTGTGGCGTGTACCGAGCTGACTCGGTCTTCATCCCGTGGAACGACCGGCTTGGCCTCGCAGCACTCCGAACCGTTCGTGAGCATCGACTCGGGGCCGAACGGCAGCTTCTGCCCGGGGATGGTACGGCCGTTCGAGCCCCGGCTGGTGGCGGGGATGTCAAATGCGGTTGCGGGGAACTTCTCGAACTTCACCCTGCGGCTCGATCGCGACGACGGCGACCAGTTCCTCGGCGACCTCAACTTCAAGATGCCGCCCGGCCTGAGCGGATACCTGCACGGCCTCACCTACTGCCCGGAGGCGGCGATCGCGGCCGCCGCCGAGCGCCTCGGCCGCCTGGAGCTGGCGAGCCCGAGCTGCCCGGCGAGCTCAGCGATCGGCACGAGCAACGTCGCCGCGGGTCCCGGCGGCCACCCATTCCACGCCTTCGGCAACATGTATCTGGCCGGCCCGTTCAAGGGAGCTCCGCTGAGCCTCGTCGCCATCACCCCGGCGCTCGCCGGGCCCTATGACTACGGGACCGTCGTCGTCCGCGTCGCGCTCCACATCGATCCGCGTACGGCGCAGGTGACCGCGATCTCCGACACGGTCCCGTCGATCATCGGCGGCGTTCCGCTGCGGATGCGCTCGATTCAGGTCAATATCAACAAGCCGCGGTTCATGATCAACCCGACCAGCTGCGACCCCCTCTCTATCGACTCGCAGGGAATCGGGGACCAGGGGACCGTCACCGACTTCTCCTCCTACTTCCACGCGGTCAACTGCTACTCGCTCGGCTTCAAGCCGCGGATGGCGGTCCGCCAGATCGGCGGCAAAGGGCAGACGGCGCGCAGCACGAACCCGCGCCTTCGCTTCGACCTCTACACCCGGCCCGGAGACTCGAACATCAGGTCCATCGCGGTGACCCTCCCGAAGGCGTTCCAGATCGACCAGCGCCACCTCGGCAACATCTGCTCGCGCACGCAGCTCGAAAAAGAACGCTGCGCCGGCCGCCAGACGATGGGGACCGTCTCTGTTGTGTCGCCCCTGCTCGACCAGCCCCTGCAGGGCCCGGCCTACGCGGTATCCGGCTACGGCAAGCTTCCGCACCTGATCTTCATCCTCGGCGGCCAGGTCACGGTGCTGCCCCAGGCGGAATCCACATCGGTGGCCAACGGTCACCTGAAGACGGTCGTGCCGATCATTCCCGACGTCCCGATCGGTCACTTCCGCCTCAGCCTCTTCGGCGGCAAGCAGGGGTATCTGATCAATACCCGGAATCTCTGCACTTCGCCGCCGGCGATCTCCGTCGACTACTTCGCCCAGAGCGGCAAGACCCTCTCGCAGACCGTGAAGACCAAGACCGCTTGCGGAAGGGCGGGGGCCAAGCGCAAGCGTCGCTGAGGGTCATGGTCTCTGTGGTACGCTGACGTTCACAAAGCGGAGGAGGGCCGGGGGGCCCTGCCTCGGTGTCCACAGGCCTCAGAATAGACGGGGATATGCAGCCGGAACGACCTTCGGTTTCGCTGGCAGCAACTTGCTGCTCCTCTGACGCAGGCCGCGCCCTGGGGTCCATCTAGGTGCGAATCCGGCCGGCCGTCGCGGCCCTGATTGCGGTGCTTCTCGGCTGCTCCGTGCTCGGGGTGATCGGGATCAACGTCCAGGACGAACTCGATCCCGCTCTCGCTGCGGATCTCCGGCACCGGGTCGGCGAAGGGCGAAGACCTGCTCGAGGACCACTTCGGCGACTCGACGCCGTTCGCCGTCCTCCTCACCGGCCCAGCCGCCGAGATCGAACGCCAGGGCCCGACCCTGGTGCGGGCGCTTCGGCGCAGCCCCGACTCGTCGGTGATCTCGCCCTGGGATCGCGGCACGGTCGATGCCCTCCGGCCGGGCCCGCGCAGGGCGTTGATCATCGTCGACTACCACCACCCGCTCTCGACGGCGATGCGGGAAACGGTCCCCGAACTCAACCGGATCCTCGAACAGAACGTCCATCCGCCATTGCGGGCGACCCAGTCCGGCTTCGCGACGGTGTCCCGGGCCCTGCAGGAAGAAACGGTGAACGCGACTGAGCGCGCCGAGCTGCTCGCGGTGCCGCTGCTCCTGATCGTCCTCCTGCTCGTCTTCCGGTCGGTCGTCGCTGCGGCGATCCCGCTCGCGTTCGGCGCCCTCACTGTGGTCGCCGGCCGCGGCGTCCTCGTCCTGCTCAGCTCGGTGATGACGATCGACGCGATCTCGCTCGTCGTCTGCACGATGATGGGGCTGGCGCTCGGGGTCGACTACTCGCTCCTGATCGTCTCTCGCTTCCGCGAGGAGCTCGCCGCCGGCCTCGACCCCCACGATGCGGCGAAGCGCAGCCGGGCGACGGCGGGTCGGACCACGGTCTCGGCGGGCGCGACGCTGCTCGCGGCCCTGGCGCTGTCGGCCTACGTCCAGCCCGGCTCGCTGCTGCTGTCGCTTGCGGTGACGGTCGGGGTCGCGACGATCCTCAGCGTCGTCGTCGCCGTCGGCGCCCTGCCGGGGCTGCTGACGCTGCTCGGCACAAAGGTCAATGCGGGGACGATCGGCGGCTCGCGCGGCACCCACTCGCGGGTCGCCGCGATGGCCGCCGCGGCGCTGCGCCGCCCCGGCCTCGCGGCGGTCCTGATCGCCATCCCGCTGCTGCTCCTGGCCGCCCCCGCGATTGGCCTCACCACCGCCGCTCCCGGGATCGACGAGCTGCCCGCCTCCAACCAGGCGCGGCAGAATGCGGAAGAAATAGACGCCGCCGTCGGGCCCGGCTGGGAAGCGCCGTTCGTGCTCCTCGCGGCCGCCCCCGAAGGGCCGATAACGACGCCCGAACGACTCGCTCTGCTGAGCCGCTGGCAGCGCCGGATCGCCGCCCAGCCCGGGATCCGGGCGGTGATAGGCCCGGCCGCCGTCTCCCGCGGCACGAAGCCCCTGCGGAAACTCGGGGAAACGTTCACGGCCCAGGGGCCTGACGGCACCGGCGGCCTCGCCAGGCTCGGGCCGGGACTGCGCCGCGCCGCTCGGGCGGTCTCGCAGCTGCGCGGCGGCCTCGCCAAGGGCGCCGCGGGCAGCGCCCTGCTGAGCCTCGGCGCCGAACGCGCGAGCCAGGGCGCCGGGCTGCTGGCCGGCGGGCTCGAAAGGGCGGCGGCCGGTGGCGAGCGGGCGAGCGGCGCGATCCACCGGCTCGGCGAGGGGTCGAAGAAGCTCGCCGACGCCCAGCGCAAGACCGCGGTCGGCACCCTCGCCCTCGAGCTCGGCCTTCGCACCCTGCAGCCGAAGGTCCAGAACAACGCCCTGCGCCGCTCGCGCGAACTCGCGACCCAGCTGGCGGAAGCCGCTGGAGACGACCCCTCGCTGCTGCCGCAGTCGCGGCGAGCCCGAACTTTGGCCCGGGTGATCGCGTCGGCGCGCGACGAAGTCCGGCGGCTGCGCGGGATCGCCGACCGCGTCAACGACGCCCTCAACCGCCTGGTCGAAGGAGGGGGGCGCCTGGAAGAAGGGGTCGGGAAGCTCGAAGGCGCCTCCGAAGGCCTCACCGGCGGGCTCGCCCGCCTCGGCTCCGGCGCCGAACAGCTCGCCGGCGGCCTCACCGCGCTTCGGGGCGGCGCCGGCGCCCTTCAGGCGGGTCTCGCGGAAGGGTTCCGGCGCTCGCGGCCGCTCGAAGTCGGGCTGCGCCGCTCGAGCGTGCGGATCTCCGCCGTCGCCAACCCGCTGGCACGTGGAGCCCACCGGCTCCACCGCAGCTCACCCGGCCTGTTCGACTCCGGCTACTTCGTCCTCTCCGCGCTCGAAGGCGCCTCCTCCCGGCGCCAGGAGCTGGCCGGAGAGGCCGTCAGCCTCAACGGCGGCGGCCAGGCGGCGCGGATGCTGATCATCTCCGACTACGGCCTCAACACGGCCGATTCGCGCCGGGTCGGCGATCGGCTGGGCGAGCGACGCCGCCAGCATCGGCCGCGACGGCGGCCTCGAAACCGGCCTCACCGGCGGCGCCGCCGTCATCAACGACTACGGCAAGGTGACCAGGTCGCGAATCCCGCTCGTCGTCGGCGCCGTCGTCATCGCATGCTTCCTGATGCTGCTGCTCATTCTCCGGGCGCCCCTGCTTGCCGCGATCGCGGTCGTCCTCAACCTCGGCTCGGTCGCCGCGGCGATCGGGGTGATGGCGCTGGTCTGCAAGATCCCCGCCGGCTATCCGCTCGGCGGCCATCCCTACGTCGACACGGTCGGCGCCGCGGCGATCTTCGGCGTCACCTTCGGCCTATCGATCGACTACGCGGTCTTCCTCCTCGCCAGGATGCGCGAGAGCTACGAGCGCGACGGCGACAATCGCGCCGCGATCGAATACGGCCTCCAACGCACCGCGTCGGTGATCACCGGGGCGGCCGCGATCATGGCCGCGGTGTTCGTCTCCTTCGCCGCGGCGCCGGTCGCGACCGTCAGCCAGATGGGCGTCGGGCTGACCGTCGCGGTCCTGCTCGACGCGACCGTCGTCCGGATCGTGCTGCTGCCTGCGCTGATGCTTCTGTTCGGCGATCGGGTCTGGCGCACACCGACCTGGTTGGACCGCGTCCTTCCCTCGCAAAGCCGCCCGCAGAGCGCAAACTGAGGACAATCACGTACCGCTCATGGCCGCCCGAGGCGGTACAGTTCAGTCGACGTCGAACAGGACGTCAACAGGGAAATAGAGGGGAATAGATGGGTCGAGTTGGAGGGCGCGCCGTCGTGGCCGTATTCGCGGTAGCGCTTGCAGCGGGCGTAGTCGGCGCTGCCGCCTACGCTGAAGAGACGCCGACCGGAACCGTGACGACCGAAGGGCCGTCGCGAACCGAATACGTCGCCGAGCTCGAGGAAATCTGCAAGCCCGGCGCGAAGGAAACGCAGAAGGCGATGGACGGCGTCCGCGACGACGTGCAAGAGCCTTCCCGGATCCCGCTCGCCGCGCAGAAGTTCGAGAGGGCGGCGACGATCTTCGGCGGGACGATCAACCACATATCGAGTCGTTCCCCGCCCTCCGGGCGACGAGTCGAGGTTGCAGAAATGGTTCGGATATCTCAAACGCCAGGAGCAGTATCTGAAGGAAATCGCCGCCGAGCTGCGGGCCGACCACACGATCAAGGCACAGAGACTGACGGCGAGGTTCATCCACCACGGCAACCTCGCCAACAACGTCACCCTCGCCTTCGGCTTCAACTACTGCAGCTTCAGGTTCTCGAGGTTCGGTTGAGATGAGGCGGCGGTCCCGGCTCTGCCGTGGCCTTCCTCGCCCTCGGCCTGCTCGCAATGCTTGCGGTCCCCGCAGGCGCCGAGCGGACGCAGAGCGGCAACCTGATCGTCTCCCTCGACGGCGGCATCAGCCCGCGGAAACTCCCACGCCACGAACGGGCGCCGGTATCGGTTCACCTCGCGGGAGGGATCCACACCTCGGATCACGCGCCGCTCCCCCGCGTCGACAGACTCAAACTCGAACTCGCCTGGAGGGGCCTGCTCTTCACCCGCGGCCTGCCCGTCTGCCCCCAGGTGCGGCTACGCGGGATCGACAGCCGCCAGGCGATTGCGTCCTGCGGCGGCGCCCTCGTCGGGCGCGGTCAGCTATACGCCAAGATCTTCGTCCCCAATCAGGCGCCGTTCGGAATCCGTGCCAACCTGCTGGCGTTCAACGGCAAGACCAAGGTCGGGCGGCCGGCGGTCCTGGTCCATGCCTACACGACCGACCCCCCGGTCTCGTTCGTGATCCCGTTCGCGGTTCACCGCCAGAAGGGGGCGTTCCGCACCGTCCTCGTCACGACGCTCAAACGCTCGGTCGGCACCTGGCCGCACGTCTCCAGCTTCCGGATCGAGGTCGCCCGCAACTTCATCTACCAGGGGAAACGCCACAGCTACCTCAGCGCCTCGTGCCCGGTCCCGCCGAAATTCACCGCCGGCTTCCTCTCGTTCGCCCGCGCTACCTACACGTTTGCCGGCGGCGAAGAGCTGGCGATCGAATCGGTGCGCAGCTGCCGCGCGAGAAAGAAAGGCGGTACGTCAAAAGCTCAAAGGCAGATCGGTCGGGCGACCTCACCGCACGCTGGATTTCCCATCAAATAGGGGTTTCTGACGAATAGAGCGAGAGGACCTGCTCGGGTTCAAACTCGCCCAATTTGACTACAAGGTCCGTTTGTGTTCTTATTCGCCTCGTCTTCTTGCGTAAGGCGGGAGCGCCACATCCCTGGCTCTTGTTGTTGGCCTCGGCAGGGGCCGCCTTGGCTGCCCCGAATCGCCTGCCGGCGGGAGCAACCGGTTGGCTCGGCATGAACGACTTTTCGACGAGTTTCGAACAGCTGAAGGAGAGGGTCCGAGCGGCCTGCGCCGGCCAGGACGAGTGGCCCGCGAAGGTCGCCGCCGGAATCCGGGGCGCGGTCGACTTCTGCGTCTCGAACCCCGCGGCGGCGCAGATCCTGGTGATCGAGACACGCACCGCGGAGGGAGAGGGGGACTACCTCGAGATGATCGGCGGCTTCGCCCGCTTCATCGACGGTGATGTCCGAGCCAGGCGGCGCTCCACCGGCGCCGGCCCCGCCGACGAGGCCCTGGTCGGCGCGATCGCCTCGATCATCGCCTATCACCTGCGCTCGGAGCGTCTTGACCGACTTGAGGAGGCGGTTCCCGAGCTGGTCTGCCTGACCCTCCTGCCCTATCTCGGCTTTGACGAGGCAAAGGGCTGGGCCGATACGACAGCCCCCCTGACCTGAGCAAGGCCGGTATGTCAATGTCCAATAAAAGTGGCCGCAAATGGGGAATATTTGCGGCCTACTCTTGACAAGTTGGTCCGTATATGTTCTTATGGCACATACCCGGGGCGAGCGCTTCCTGTCGCTCGCTTTCCCGGCCCCATACAAGGCCGGGGCTAAGGTCGTCCCCTCCCCTGTGGGCACGACCTTGATTTAGGCAGACGAGGCCCGGGAAGGTATTCCCACCTTCCCGGGCCTGTCTGTGCCCGGAGACGGCACAATGCCGCCATGCCCGACGATCTCCCGGTGATTCTCTTTGCCACCGCCGCCGATCTCGAGGCCTGGCTCGAGGCCGAGCACGGGGAGTCGGGCGGGATCTGGCTGAAGATTGCCAAGAAGGACTCCGGAGTCGCCAGCGTCAGCTATGCAGAGGCGGTCGAGCTCGGCCTCCGCTTCGGCTGGATCGACGGCCAGGCGAGGCGCTTCGACGACCCGCCACTACCTCCAGCGCTACACGCCGCGACGGTCTCGGAGCAAGTGGTCGCGCCTCAATCGCGAGCGGGTCGAAGCGCTCGCCGCCGCCGGCCGGATGCGGCCATCCGGGCTCGCCACGGTCGAGGCGGCCAGGGCCGACGGGCGCTGGGATGCGGCATATGACCCTCCGAGCAGCGCCGAGGTACCGCCCGACCTCGAGCGCGAGCTGAAGCGGGACCGGGCGGCGCGCGAGGGCTTCGAGGCGCTCGACGGCGCCAATCGCTACGCGATCATCTACCGGCTGAACGACGCCAAGCGACCGGAGACCCGCAGGCGGCGGCTGGAGAAGTTCCTGGAGATGCTGCGGAGAGGGGAGAAGATTCACCCGTGAGGACCCCGGTGACGTTCCCCGGTGGCCTGTGCCCGGGCTGTGGGTTAGGGTCCTCTCGACCCCTCCCAGAAACGGAGACCGATGGCGTACGAGATGAACATCCGCGGCACTCAGGACAAGGTGAAGATCCGCAGCCCCTGGGCGGCGGCGCTGCTGCCGTTCGTGACGCTCGGCATCTACCACCTCGTCTGGTGGTACCGGATCAACCGGGAGATGCGCGACTACGGCCAGGCGAAGGGCTATGACCTCGGTCAAAACCCGACCAACTCGGTCCTGGCGCTGTTCCCCGGCGGCCTGATCATCGTCCCGGCGCTGATCACCTACTGGCGCGGAACCAAGCGGGTGCAGGGCGCCTCGACCCTTGCCGGCCAGGAGCCCCTCAGTGGCTGGATCGCGATCATTCTCTACCTGATCATCTCGCCCGGCCTCTGGGCCTACATCCAGGTCTCCCTCAACAAGGTCTGGGAGGCCGAGGCCGACCCGGTCCCGGGCGGAGAGCTTCCGCCTCCCCAGGCCGACGCGACGCCGCCCCCGCTCGACCCGCAGGCCGCGGAACCGCCACAGGCGCCGGCCGACCCGCCACAGGCGCCGGCCCCCGAACCGCCTCCGCCCGCCGAACCGCCGCCGTCCGGCGGGCAGCCGCCCGCCGAACCGCCGCCCGGCGGGCAGCCGCCCGGCTCAGGCTCCTAGGACCCGCTGCCGGCCGCGGCGGCAGGAGATCGCGGCAGGGGAACCCCCTCGCCGGCGGCAGCTGAACCCAGCCGCGGTGAAGGCGCCCCCCTGCGCTGGCCCCACATGCGAGAGGAAATCCCTCGCCGCCGCGATCACCCCTTGCGCTCTGCGGCAGACCACCAGGTGGGATCGGATGCCGCCGCCGCAGGCTCGCCAGTAGGGATTTGGACCGGGGGTCGGGACCGTGGCGCTCGCCGCCCCCGGGTTCGCGGCAGTCGCGCCGCCGCCGCCCGGGACCTGCACGGCCGGGCCTTCCTGCGTGGGCTCTTCGGTTTCTTCTGGAGGCGGCGGCGCGGAAAAGGTCACCGGAACTTCGATGTGGACGTCCGGGCACTTGCTTTCGTCCGATCTCTTGCCTTCCGTCGCGTCGATCACGACCTGGTAGTGCCCCGGTCCGGGAAACAGGTGGGAGGCCAGGAAAAGCGCTTCCTCGTGGAATTCGTAGTGTTCAGGCGCTGATCCGTCGCCGAACTGGGCCTCGACCTGCCAGCTGCAGCCGTTCAATTCCGGGATTTCGTAGCCGACGTAGTCGGCTGGGATGAAGAGGTTGTACTGGCCATGGCTGTTGGTGAGTTTTTCTTCGAGCGTGATGCAGATCGCGGATTCGCAGTCGACTGCCGCTCCCGCCCGCGCGGGAGAGACAGTGGCAAGAAGCAGGACGAGGCAGGGGAGTGCAGCGAGCGCGGCTCGGCTCGGCGACCATCGCTCATGCCGTCCCTGGGCGACCCTGATCACTTTCTCCACGGCTCCTCTCCCGCCTGAAACGCTACGGCCGGGCCCTGGACAAGTCAAACTCCTTCGATGGACCGAGACCTGCTCGAGAGGGCCCTCGCCGAGTCCGGCGAGCCGGACTACCGCGCCTCCCAGGTGTGGGAGTGGATAGCCCGGGGGGCGCGCGACTACGGCGAGATGACGAACCTGCCGGCCGCGCTCCGCGAGCGGCTCGCTGCCGAGGTCCCGCTCACGACCCTCGCTCTCGAGGCGGAGGCCAGGTCCGACGACGGCACCGTGAAGGCCCTGTTCGGCACCGCCGATGGCCGCCCGCTCGAGGCGGTGCTGATGCGCTACCGCGACGGCCGGCGATCGGTCTGCCTCTCATCACAGTCGGGCTGTCCGCTCACCTGCACCTTCTGCGCAACCGGGCAGATGAGGTTCGGCCGCAACCTCAGCTCCGACGAGATCCTCGACCAGGCTCTCCATTTCCGCCGCGTCGAACAGATCGACCACGTCGTCTTCATGGGGATGGGGGAGCCGATGATGAACATCGACGCGGTGCTCGAGGCCTGCGGGCGGCTGCCCGACCTCGGCGTCACCCACCGGCGCACCGCGATCTCCACGGTCGGCTGGGTGCCCGGGATCGATCGACTGGCCGAGTGCAAGATGCCGCTCCGGCTGGCCCTCTCCCTGCACGCTCCGAACGACGGCCTCCGCTCGCAGCTGATGCCGGTCAACGACCGCTACCCACTGGCCGAGGTGCTCGCGGCGTGTGAGCGATACCGCTCTCGCCGCCGTCAGAAGGTGTTCGTCGAGTACGTGATGCTTGCCGAGATCAACGACCACCCCGAGCATGCGCGCGAGCTCGCCGCGCTGCTCGACCCCCGCGCCTACAAGGTGAACCTGATCCCCTACAACCCGACCGGCGCCTACGACGGCTCCTCGCCGGAGCGGATCGAGCGTTTCCGCGCGATCCTCGCCGAGCACCGTCTCGGCGCGACGGTCCGCCTCACCCGCGGCCGCGATATCGCCGCCGCCTGCGGCCAGCTTGCCGCAACGACTGGCCAGCCAGCCAACTAGGATTGCCACGATGGCGACCGAGACCGCGACCCCCGCGCAGACCCGTGCGCCGATACCGAAGCCGCCGCAGAGATCGCAGAACCCCTTGCGCCGCATCGGCGGCGATCTAGCGGCCGAGTGGAGAGCCCGCGGCAAGTTCCCCCCCGGCGAACTCGATCTCAGCGTCGTCCGGACCCACAGGATCGCGACCGACCCGCTTCCGATCCTGCTCGGCGCCTACGAACGCTACGGGCCGATCTTCACCCTGCGGCTGCTCCACAGCCGCGTCGTCTTCATGCTCGGTCCCGAGGCGAACCATTTCGTCACCGTCACCGGCCCCGAGAACTTCCACTGGCGCGAGGGCAGCTTCGGCGACCTGATCCCCCTCCTCGGCGATGGGTTGCTGACGATCGATGGCGGCTACCACGATCGTGCCCGGGAGACGATGATGCCCGCCTTTCACCGCGAGCAGGTCGCCGCCGCGGTCGAGGCGATGTCCGCCGAGGCCGGCCCGTTGATCGAGAGCCTCCGGCCCGGCGCGATCGTCGACGTCTACGAGTGGATGCGAGGCCTCGCGATGCGGATCGCGATGCGGGCGCTGCTCGGCCTCGACCCTGACGAGGCGGGCAAGGGAGCGGCCGCAGCCGAGCACTTCGAGCGAGCGCTCGAGTTCTACGGGATCGAGTTCGCGGCCCGCTTCCTGCGCGGCCCGGGCTCACCCTGGCGGAAGATGCTCACCTCGAGGAAGGTGCTCGACGAAATCGTCTACGGCGAGATCAACGAGCGCCGCAAGTCGCCCGGATCGGGGCGGCGTGACGTTCTAAGCCTGCTGCTCGAAGTGCAGGACGAGTCGGGCCAGGGCTTCACCGACAGGGAGGTCCGCGACCAGGTCATGACCCTGATGTTCGCCGGCCACGACACCTCGACCTCGACCCTCACCTTCATGATGTACGAGCTCGCGCGCCGCCCAGACGTGGTCACGAAGCTGGTCGCCGAGCAGGAGGAGGTCCTCGGTGGCGAGGTCCCCGACATCGACAAGCTCGAGCGCGAGATGCCGTATCTGGAGATGGTGCTCGACGAGGTCCTCCGCCTCTACCCGCCCGCCTGGATCGGGCCCCGCCGGGTCATCAGGGACTTCGAGTTCGGAGGCCACGGCGTGCCGAAAGGGGCCTACTTCGCCTATTGCTCGTGGGCAAGCCATCGGATCCCCGAGTTCTTCCCTGACCCGGAGGCGTTCATCCCGGAGCGGTTCGCGCGCGAGCGCAAGGCGGCGCTGCCGCGCGGCGCCTACGTCCCTTTCGGAGGCGGGCGCCGGATCTGCATCGGCAAGCGCTTCGGCCAGACCGAGGTCAAGCTGGTCGCGACGATGCTGCTGCAGCGAGTGGGCCTCGACCTGCTCCCCGGGCGCTCGATGAGCGTTCGTCAGATGCCGACCCTCTCTCCGAAGGGCGGCCTGTCGATGCGGGTGCTTCCCCGGCTCTGACGCAATAGGGTCGATCGGGACGAATCGACCAACCGTCGGGAAGGGGTTGCGAATGGGTCTGGACCAGAGCAAGGCCGGTCAGCACATGGCCGAACAGATGGAGGCGATCGAGGCCGACTACGCGAACCGCGAGGGCGAGTGGGAGATCGGGGACATCTGCACGATCGTCGAGGTCCGAGGCCCGTCCGGCGCCGAGGTCCGGATGCGCAGCAGCGCGACCTCGCCCCACTCGACCCTCGGCCTGCTCAAATTCGCCGAGATCTTCGCGATCAGCCAGGTGACGCGGGGCGGGGGCGACTGAGCCACTCACTTTGCCACCGGTATCCGCGTGATCGAACTCACTTGCCGCACGGTGGGGGAGCGGTTAGCGTCGGATCACCCCCGACCGATTCACCAGGAGGAACGAATGGACGATGCAACCGCCGAGCAGCTGACCAGTAGGCAGCGGGCAGTATGGACCGCGGGGGACTGGCCCGGCTTCGCCCCGCGGATCCAGGAGGTTTCCGACCGGACTGTCGAGACGATCGGCGTGGGGCAGGGCGAGGACTATCTCGATATCGCGACCGGGAGCGGCAACGCGGCGGAGGCGGCGGCGCGCCGGGGCGCGACTGTGACCGGCCTCGACCTAGTGCCCGAGCTCATCGACGCCGCCCGCGCCCGCTTCGAGAGCGCCGGCCTGGAGGGTGAGTTCGTCGTCGGTGACGCCGGGAGCCTCCCCTTCGATGACGACTCATTCGACAAGGTCACCTCGATCTTCGGCGTCATGTTCGCGCCGCTCCAGGAGGCGGCCGCGGCCGAGCTGGTCCGGGTCGGCCGCCCGGGTGCGGTGATCGGAGTCGCCGCCTGGACGCCGACCGGCGCGATCGGGCAGATGTTCAAACGACTCGCCGAGCACATGCCGCCGCCGCCCGAGGGGTTCGTGCCGCCGGCGATGTGGGGTGACGAGGACCATGTCCGCGGCCTGTTCTCCGGCGCCGGCGCCGAGCTCGAGTTCGAGAAGCGGATGGCCATCTTCGAGTTCGACTCCGCCGACCAGTGGATGCAGTACACCGAAGACAATCTCGGGCCGGTGGTCGTCGCCAAGGCGATGCTCGAGCCCCAGGGCAGGTGGGAGGGCGTCCAGGCCGACCTGCGAGAGCTCCAGGAAGAGACGAACGAAGCCGACGACGGCTCGCTCCGCAACCAGGGCGAGTACCTGTTGACGACGATCAGGGTCATCTGAGGGGGCGCAGCGCGCCGATCGGGGATTATCGGGGTTGCAACGGGGTAGTCGCACAGGAACTCGTCCCGAGGAGGAGGCAGGAGGATGCATCGTTCGTCGAAGTCACGCTCTCGGGCGCTTCTGATCGGAGCGTTCGCTGCCCTGATCGTCGTCGCACTGGGGGCAGTGGCCCTCGCCGCAGGAGGCGCACATACCTCGCGGGCCAGGCTGAGGATCAGGTGCCCGCAGTCCGTCAGGACCGGGCGAAAGGTCACCTGTCGCCTATTCGGGCGGCTGCCCCACGGGCCGCGCGGGCCGCGCGGGGAAAGGGGCCCCGCCGGCGCCAAAGGGAAAACCGGAAATCGAGGTCCCGCCGGGGTGGCCGGAGTCTCCGGATACCAGACGGTGAGCCAGACCTTCAGCGCCGTCTCAGTGCCAAAAAGCGAAGGAGGGCGTGGGCTCAGCGTCGTCCAGACCGTCATCTGCCCCTCGAACAAGCGGATGATCGGCGGCGGCACCGATCTCGGCAGCAACGAAGCCCAGGCCCCTGCCCAGCGCGATGTCGTCGTATCGATGGACGGGCCGAACGGCGCCGGCACCGGCTGGTCGGCTCAGCTCTTCAACGCCTCGACGACCGAAGACCACACGATCGATCTCCGGATCTTCGCCGTCTGCGCCAAAATCAGCTAGTCGCAGCGGAGTCTGACGACCCGCCAGTCGCTAGCTCGTCTCAAGCATCGGCTCTTTCGCGCGGGTGGTGTCGGGTGTGCGGTGTCCGTCGCGCGGGTGGCGTGGGGTGAGGGGGGCTGAGGACGCCCCCGCCCGCAACCCCCCCCTCACCCCACGACAGGACCCGCGCGGCTACTTGATGAAGAGCATCTCCTCGTACTTCGGCAGCGGCCATAGGTCGTCGGCGACGACCTTCTCGAGCTTGTCGGCCGCGTCGCGGACGGAGCCCATCGCCGCTATCTGCTTGTCGCGGGCGTGTTCGGCGAGCTCGAGGCCCTCGAGATGGTCCGGGTAGGCGTTCGCGTCCTCGAGGTCGGCAAGCGACTTCCCCAGTGCTTCGAGCGTCGCCTTGATCTCATCCGCGACTCCGAGGCCCGCACCCGACTCTTTGATCACGGCCAGGTAGCGGAGGGCAGCCGGCAGGATCATCGTCTTCGCGATCGAGTGGGTGGTCTCGGCCTCGATGTTTGCCCGGATCACGTACTGCTCGACCCAGACCTCGTAGCGGGACTCGAGCTCGCGCTTGGAGAGGACGTCGTAGTTCTCGAACGCCGCGATCGTCTGGTCGGTGAGGATCTCGGGCAGAGCCTCAGGCGTGGTCCGCAGGTTCTTCAGCCCGCGCTTCTCGGCCTCCGCGTGCCACTCCTCGGCGTAGTTGTCGCCGCTGAAGCAGACCTGTTTGTTGGCCTCATAGGACTCCTTGACGATCTCCATCACCGCCTCGGGCATCCCGGTGCCGCCGTTCAGCTTCTCTTCGAGCTTGCCGGCGAGCTCGTCGATCGCCTCGGCGGCGATCGTGTTGAGGACCGTGTTCGGGAAGGCGAGCGACATGCTCGACCCGAGCGCCCGGAACTCGAATTTGTTGCCGGTGAAGGCGAACGGAGAGGTCCGGTTGCGGTCGCCGCCGTGCATCGGCAGCGCCGGCAGCACCTCCGCGCCCAGCTCGAGGAACGAAGCCGGCGTGTTGGGGTCGCCTTCGCCGGTCGCGATCGCCTCGAACGCCCTTTCGAGCTCGGCGCCGAGGAAGATCGAGATGATCGCCGGCGGCGCCTCGTTGGCGCCGAGCCGGTGGTCCTGGCCGATGTTGGCGACCGACGCGCGCAGCAGGCCCTGGTGCTTGTTCACGGCCTGGATCACGGCCGCGCAGAAGAACAGGAACTGGATGTTCTCGGCCGGGGTGTCGCCGGGGTCGAGGAGGTTGGCGCCGGCGTCGGTGCCCATCGACCAGTTGTTGTGCTTGCCGGAGCCGTTGACACCGGCGAACGGCTTCTCGTGCAGAAGGCAGACCAGCCCGTAGCGGCGGGCGACGCTCTCCATCACCTGCATCGTCAGCTGCTGGTGGTCGGAGCCGACGTTCGAGTTCTCGAAGATCGGGGCGATCTCGTACTGGTTCGGCGCGACCTCGTTGTGGCGGGTCTTGACCGGGATGCCGAGCTTTCGCAGCTCGAGCTCGGACTCCATCATGCAAGCGAGGATCCGCTCCGGTATCGAGCCGAAGTAGTGATCGTCGAGCTCGTGGCCCTTCGGCGGCTTGGCGCCGAAAAGAGTGCGGCCGGTCGCGATCAGGTCGGGACGCTCGAAGAAGTACTGCTCGTCGATCAGGAAGTACTCCTGCTCGGGCCCGACGGTCGTGAAGACCCGCTTGCTCTCCTCGTCGCCGAGGAGCCGCAGCGCCTTGATCGCCGACCGCGAGAGGGCGTCCATCGAGCGCAGCAGCGGGATCTTCGCGTCGAGCGCCTCACCCGTCCAGGAGGCGAACGCGGTCGGGATGCAGAGCAGCGCCCCGTTCGGGTTCTCGAGGATGAAGGCGGGCGAGGTCGGGTCCCAGGCCGTGTAGCCGCGGGCCTCGAAGGTGGCGCGGACGCCGCCGGTCGGGAAGGAGGAGGCATCCGGCTCGCCCTGGATCAGCTCCTTGCCGGAGAAGCCGGCGAGCGACTCGCCCTCGCCGGTCGGCTCGAAGAAGGAGTCGTGCTTCTCGGCGGTCGAGCCGGTCAGCGGCTGGAACATGTGGGTGAAGTGGGTGGCGCCGTTCTCCAGCGCCCACTCCTTCATCGCCTCGGCGACCGCGTCGGCGAGGTCGGCGTCGAGCGTCCCGCCGCCCTCGAGGGTCTCCTGCAGCCGCTCGAAGGCGTCGGCGGGGAGCCGTTCGCGCTGGACGGCGATCGAGAAGACGTTGGCGCCGAACGGGTTGTTCTCGGGCAAGGTCAGGTCGAGCGCGCCGAGGGCCTCTCCGTTCGAGCTCCACTGCGCTGCGGTCACGTTCTGCTGGCGAATACGGGTCATCGCTTTGGCCATCTCCCACTGTCGAGCGCCCGACCCAGCGGGCGCGAAACGAATTTCCTTCTCAGATCCCTCTTCAGGAGCCAAAGCAGCCTAATGGCCGCGGTCCTTTCGTGCCTTTGTACCGCGGTACAACGTTGGCGCGCGGGCCTTGTCCCATCTGGCGCGGCGCCGGAGGGCTCAGCGCAGCGGGCGCCGCACGGTCGCGACGAGACGCTGGAGTGCGTCCTGGTCGGGCTGGACCGGGGTCCCCCGGCGCCTGATCGCCAGCCAGATCAAGGCCGAGCCCACGATCGGCCCGCCGATCCCGAACAGCGAGGAACGCAGTGAGGCCGTCGATTTCGCCGATCATCCAGCCGAAGTTCATCCCGAAGAACCCGGTCATGAAGGTCAGCGGCAGGAAGATCGTCGCGACCACGGTCAGCCAGTAGATCGTCTCGTTCATCCTCAGATCCATCACCTGCGCCATCGAGTCGGATGCGGCGTCGATCCCGTCGATCAACCGGTTGAGCTGTTCGTAGACCCGCTCGAAATAGCGCTCGCTGTCGGATACGAGCCCCCTCACCTGGCCGATCTCCTGTCCCATCCGCTCGAACCTCCCGCGCAGTGGGCTCAGCCGGCGGCGCATCCTCGTCAGCCGGACGTTGATCGCCCGCAGCGTCCCGGCCCGGACCCGGGCGTTGCCGGTTTCGCCGGCCAGCACCTGCAGCCCCTCGAGGGCGAGCTCGGTCGCGCTGAGGGCGTCGAAGGCGGTCGCGACCATCGCGTCGAGGACGACGTAGACGACGTACTGCTCGCTGCGGCCCTCTGTGCTGTAGTCGGGCAGCATCTCCGGCAGCGAGGCCGACTCGCGATGGACGGTGAGGATGTAGTCGCCGTTGACGAGGACGTTGACCTCGATCGCTTCCGTCCATTCCTCTTCGGTTTCGGCGGTGTCGGCGGTGTCGGGCTCGAGGTAGCAGTGGAAGGGAAAGACGACGTGGTCGGTGTCGGCGTGGAACTTCCTCGAGGGCTTGCCGACGTGGCCGAAGCTGAGCAGCGACCGCAGCGCGTGAGGGGGGATCTCGAAGGCTTCGCCGATCTCCTCGCCGGGGTGCTCGTCGACGCAGATGTCGGCCCAGAAGAAGTGTCCCTCGGAGCGCAGGCGGGAAATCCGCTCCAGCTCGCCCGCGCCGAGCCCCTCGACGATCTCGCTCATCCAAGACCTCGCGCTTCGCTCCCTCGCGACGAGTCAGATATGCACGCTCGGTCGCTGCCGCGCTCATCGGCAACGAGGCTAGGCGCCGGACCGGATAGCCTCCGCACCCGCGGCCCGGGCCGCATCGTAAAGCCAATACTCCGGAGGACCCAGCCAAATGTTCGTTTCCAAGGCGGCCGTCGTCGGCGGCGGCACCATGGGCGGGGAGATCGCGCAGGCGATCGCCACCGCCGACATCACCGTCGTCGTCAAGGACATCGACCAGAAGTTCGTCGACGCCGCGATCGAGAAAGCGCGCGCGATCACCGAGGGCAAACTCGCCAGGCTCGTCGCGAAAGAGCGGCTGACCCAGGAGGAGGCCGACGCCCGCCTCGACGAGGTGCTGGGCAGAATCGTCGGCACGACGACCTACGCCGAGTTCTCCGACGTCGACTTCGTGATCGAGGCGGTGCCGGAGAAGATCGAGATCAAGCAGGCGGTGTTCCGCGAGCTCGACGCGGTCACCCCCGGCCACGCGATCCTCGCTTCGAATACTTCGTCGCTCTCGATCACCGAGATCGGCGAAGCGACCCTCCGTCCCGAGAAGGTGGTCGGGTTCCACTTCTTCTACCCCGCCTCGGTGATGCCTCTGATCGAGGTGATCGTCGGCGAAGAGACCACCCAGGAGACGGCGACCGCCGCCTACAACTTCGCCCAGGCGATCCGCAAGCAGCCGATCGTCTGCGGCGAGGTCCCCGGCTTCGTCGTCAACCGGGTCCTGATGGCGACGATGGGGGAGATCTGGCGCGCCCAGGAGGAGCAGGGGCTCTCGATCAAGGCGATCGACGAGGCGATCCTCGGCGCCAACCTGGCGCCGATGGGGCCGTTCGTGCTCACCGACCTGCTCGGCCTCGACGTCGCCCTCCACACCGCAGAACACCTTTCCGACTCCTATGGCGAGGGCTTCTACGTCCACAAGGGCCTGCAGCAGCTCGTCGCCGACGGCAAGCTCGGCGCCAAGAGCGGCGGCGAGGGCTTCTACAAGGACGGCGAGCAGACGATCCCCGGCGACGCCGATCCCGACGCCGACGAGCTGATCGCGATGTTCTCCGGCCGCGCCCTGATCGAGGCCTGCAGCCTCGTCGAAGAGGGGGTCTGCTCGGTCCGCGACATCGACGTCGGGATGATGGCCGGGTCCGGTCTCGACCCGCGCAAAGGCCTCTTGCCGCCGTTCTGGCGGGCCGACGTCGAGGGGCTCGACGCCGTCCTCGAGCGGATCGAGAACCTCGAGGAGAAATACGGCGAGCGCTTCGCGCCGCCGGTCCTGCTGAAGCGGCTCGTCGCCCAGGGCCGCCTCGGCCTCAGCTCGGGCCAGGGCTTCTATCCCTACCCGCAGCCCGATGACGGCGACCAGGCCGAGACGGTCAAGCTCGAGACCCGCGACGGGGTCGCGATCGCCTGGCTCGCCAACCTGCCGATGAACGCGATCTCGCCCGACGTGATCCGCGACATGAAGGCGGTCTGGGAGCGGGTGCAGGCGGCCGACGGCGTCGGGGCGATGGTGATCGCATCCTCGATCCCGCTCGTCTTCTCGGCCGGCGCCGACATCAAGGCGTTCACCCAACTCGACGAGGGCAGCGGCAAAGAGATGGCCGACTCGGCCCACGCGCTGCTGCGCGAGTTCGGCCAGAGCCGGGTCGCGACGATCGCCGCCGTCAACTCGATCGCCTTCGGCGGCGGCTGCGAGATGGCGATGGCCTGCGACGTCCGGATCGCCGCCGAGGCGGCGGTCTTCGGCCAGCCCGAGATCAAGCTCGGGATCATCCCCGGGTTCGGCGGCACCCAGAGGCTGCCGCGCCTCGTCGGCCCCAACAAGGCGCTCGAGATGAATCTGGTCGGCGACGCGATCCTCGCCGAGGAGGCGCTCGAGTTCGGCCTCGCCAACCGCGTGGTCCCCGACCACGAGCTGTTCGAGACGGCGCTGATGTGGGGCCGGAAGCTGGCCGCGCAGGCGCCGATCGCCCGCGAGCAGATCAAGCTCGTCTCCGATGGCGCCGACCTCGACGAGGGGATCGAGGCCGAGAAGGCCGGCTTCGCCACCGCTTTCGGCAGCGAGGACGGACGGGAGGGCATCGCAGCCTTCCTCGGCAAACGCAGTCCCCGCTGGAGCGGCAGGTAGCTAGGCTCGGTCGATGACCGAGGCCACCGCCTACCCGACCCTCCGCTACGAGGACCCCGCGGCGGTGATGGAGTGGCTCGAGCGCGTGCTCGGGTTCGAGCGGCGCGAGGACCATCGCGACGAGGACGGCAACGTCGTCCACGCCGAGATGTCGCTCGGCGGCGCCCTGGTGATGCTGAGTGCCGTCGGCACCGGCCGCGAGGCGTTCAGCCGCGTCGGCCCCGGCGGCGTCGTCTACATCGGGACCGACGAGGTCGAGTCGCTGTACGAGCGGGCCCGCGAGGCCGGGGCCGAGATCGCCCTCGAGCTGAGCGACACCGACTACGGGTCGAGGGACTTCGCCGCCCGCGACCCCGAGGGCACGCTCTGGGCGTTCGGGACCTATCGTCCGTGAGAGCCGGGATCGAGCCCGGCCGGGCCGCCGGCGCCGCCCGCCTCGCCGAGCTCGTCTCCAGCTCGGGAACGGTCGTCGCTCTGACCGGCGCCGGGATCTCGGTGCCGTCGGGGATCCCCGACTTCCGCACCCCGGAGACCGGCCTCTGGGCCAACGTCGACCCGATGGAGGTCGCCCACATCGACGTCTTCGAGCGCGACCCCGCGCGCTTCTGGTCCTACTACCGGCCCCGCTTTCACTCGCTCGGCGACAAGCGGCCGAACCGCGCCCACGCGGCGCTGGCCGAGCTCGAGCGCCGAGGACTGCTCGCCGGCGTCATCACCCAGAACATCGACCGCCTCCATCGCGCCGCCGGCTCTGAAAATGTCGTCGAGGTCCACGGCTCGATCGAGCGGTCCTCCTGCGTGCGCTGCGGCGCCTCCTACGGGATCGAGGAGGTCGACCGGCTCTTCAACGCCGACGGAGTCGCCGAGTGCGAGGAGTGTGGCGGGCCGGTGAAACCGGGCGTCGTCCTCTTCGGCGAGCTGCTGCCCGAGGAGGCGATGGCCCGGGCCCAGGAGCTGGCGGCGGCGGCCGATCTGATGCTGTGCGTCGGCAGCTCGCTGGTCGTCCATCCGGTGGCCGGCCTGCCCGGGGTCACGCTCGCGAGCGGCGGCCGGCTTGCGATCGTCACCAAGGGCCCGACCCCCTACGACGGCGAAGCGGCGGTCAGGCTCGACGGCGAGGTCGACGAGGAGTTGGGCGCGCTGCTCGCCGCCCTCCCCTAGAACTCAGAACCTGACGCCCGCCTCTTTGCAGGCGGCGGTGATCGTTTCCGAGCGCGGGACGTCGAATCCGGCGGACTCGGCGCAGATCTGCCTCGCCTTGGCGCCGCAGCCGACGATCGGTTCGGCCCCGACGCGGCCGGCGACCGCGACTTCGATGCAGCCGGAATGCGCGCCGCCGTGTTCGTCGAGCAGCGGGCTCTCGTTGTGGGCAGGGACGAACAGCAGCGCCAGCAGGGCGATCGTCGTGATCGCCAGGCCGGCGAGGACGACGTTCCGCTCCCGCTTGGTGAGCTTGCGCAGGGGCGTGTTGACGGTTCTGTAGTGCCCCTCGAGCGGCATGTCGAGCAGCATAGTCGCGGCCTCGCGGTCGGGTTCTGGCCACTTGGGAGAAAGATCGGCGCCGATCTTTAGACGCATGTACGTGGTGGCGGGGGCCACTCGACGAAAAGCTGTCCGCCATCTGGACCCGGGCGCCTGCCCGCGATTGACGAAAGGAACAAATGAATCTGTTGGCAGCGGTGGATACGGGCAATACGTCGTGGCAGCTGACGGCCGCCACGTTCGTCGGCCTGATGAGCATCCCGGGCCTGATGGTCCTCTACGGCGGCGTGATGCAGAAACGCTGGTCGGTGAACTCGATGATGATGTCGTTCGTCGGCTTCGCGATCGTCGTCGTTCTCTGGTGTCTGTTCGCCTTCAAAATGGGGTTCGGCGAGCCGATACACCTCGCCAATAGCGGCTTCTTCGGCAATTTCTGGGGTAAGCCGGAATCGATCCTGAGCAGCTCCAGCCTGCTCAGCACGGCGCACATTCCGGAGTACCCCGAACTCGAATTCACGTTCCCGGAGTCGACCCTGGCCTACTTCCAGATCGTCTTCGCCGGGATCACACCGCTGCTGATGCTCGGCTCGGTGCTGGGCCGGATCAATTTCAAGGCCTGGATCCCGTTCGTCGCGCTCTGGACCGTCCTGATCTACACGATCAACGCCTTCCTGATCTGGGGCGGCGGTTACTTCGCCCAGCATGGCGCGGTCGACTTCTCCGGCGGTTACGTCATCCATCTCGCGGCCGGCGTATCGGGCTTCGTCGCGGCCTGGGTGATCGGCCCGCGGCTGCAGCGTGACCGAGAGGTGGACGCGCCGAACAACCTGGCGATGGTCGCGGTCGGGGCCGGGCTGCTCTGGATGGGCTGGAACGGGTTCAACGGCGGCGACTGGTACGAATCCGGCGAAATCGCCTCCGGCGCGGTGCTCAACACCAACCTCTGCACCGCCGTCGCCCTCCTCGTCTGGGTCGCGTGGGACTACCTGACCGGGCGCAAGCCGAGCCTGATCGGCAGCGTCAACGGGATGATCGTCGGCCTCGTCGCGATCACCCCCGGCGCCGGCTTCGTCAACGGCTGGGGCGCGATCGTCATCGGCGTCGTCGCGGCGACGATCGTCTACTTCGCGCTCAACTACCTGAGCCGGGTAGCGCCGTTCCGGGGTGTGGACGACACGCTCGGCGTCGTCTACACGCACGGCTTCGCCGGCCTGGTCGGCGGATTGGCGGTCGGCATCTTCGCCAACAGCGCGATGGCCGAAACGGTCCTCGCCGGGACGATCTCCGGCGGCGGTCTGCACCTGCTCGGATGGCAGGCGCTGACCGCCTTGTGGGTGATCGTGTTCTGCGCGGTCGGCACCTACATCCTCCTGCGGCTGGTGGGCCTGTTCGTGCCGCTGCGGATGACCGAGGAGGAAATGGAGACCGGCGACATCGCCGTCCACGGGCACGAGGTCTATCCCTCGGACGTGCCGTCGCTCGGCTTCCCGGACGGGGTCCCGGCGCGGCCCGCACCCGCGCCGGAGCCGGCAGGAGGGGCCGCCTAGGACCCGCGCGGGAACCCTCCCCCCGCGTGCTCGGACCCGCCCCGGCATCCCACCGGGGCGGGTCCGTCAGTTTCCGGGACCGGTCGCGCGGCCCCTGGCGGCCTCGCGGAGGACGTCGAGCATCGTCGCCACCGCGGGGGTCACAGCCGCGGCGCGGGAGGTCGCGGCGAACACCTGGCGCATCGGGCTCGACGGGCTCAGCTCCCTGATCCGGATCTCCTCCCGGGTCGTCGAGAGGGCAAGCTCGGGTATCAGGGCAACCCCGACCCCGGTCGCCACCAGGCCCTGCACGACCTGGTAGTCGTCGCTTTCGAACGAGACCCGGGGCTCGAAGCCCGCGGCGTGGCAGGAGCGGACGACGTGCCGGGCGCACGGGCTCGACTCCGAGGTCTGGACCCAGGACTCCTCGCGCAGGTCCTCGAGGCTCAGCTTCCGCTTCGAGGCCAGGCGGTGGCCGGCGGGCAGCGCCAGGTGCAGCGGGTCCTCGAACAGCGGGAAGCGCCTGATGCCGGCCTCGAGCCGGTCGCCGACCCCTTTGAATTCGAACAGGAGGGCGAGGTCGAACTCGCCCGCTCGCAGCCGCGGGGCGATCTCCTCCGGCTCGCCCTCGGCCAGGGTCAGCTCGACGCCGGGGTGCGACGCGCGGAAGCCGGCGATCGCCTGCGGCATCAGGGTCGCGCCGGCGGTCGGGAAGGAGGCCGCGCGAAGCCGGCCGCCGCGGCCGGCCGAGATCGCCGCCACCGCGACCTCGGCCGCCTCGATCCCGGCAAGGATCCCGTCCGCGTGCCCGGCGAGCGCGGCGCCGGCGGCGGTCGGCCTGGCTCCGCCCCGGCTGCGCTCGATCAGCGGCGCTCCGGCTTCGCGCTCGAGCGTCGCGATCGCCTGCGAGACGGCCGACTGTGAGTAGGCGAGCGAGTCGGCGGCCGCCGAGAAGGAACCGTGGTCGATGACCTCGCGGAGGATCCTGAGCCGGCCTGAATTCAGCATTAGAAGAACTGATCCTAACAAGCAGAAAAAACAGTTGTGCTAATGCTGGGGCCTATGCCACCCTCCGTTCCAATCTTCGACCCGCGACCAGAGGAGGCACTCGAAATGGCACTGAAGATCATCGTTTCCTACGACGACACCGACTACGACCGCGACGCCCTCGCGCTGGGAAGGCTGCTCGCCGTCAACGGCGCCGAGCTCTCCCTCGCCTACGTCCGTCACTCGTTCGGGAAGTCACTGGAGCAGCAGCAGGCCGAGGAGCTGCTTGCCCGGGGCGCCGCCTCGGTCGGCACGCCCGACATGCCTAAGCACGTCGTCGTCAACCCGGCGACGAGCGAGGGGCTGATGGAGCTGGCCGAGAGCGAGAAGGCCGACATCATCGCCTTCGGCTCCGAGTACCGGACCGCGAACGGCACCCTGAAGCCGGGGATCTCCGCCCACAAACTCCTGCTCGGCGGCCCGTCGGCGATCGCAGTCGCCCAGGCGGGGCTTCACACGAACCCCGCGGTCAGCATCAACAACGTCGGCGTGATCGACGAGGGCGATCCGAGCGCCCGCGTGACCGCGGACAGCCTCGCCGCGGCCCTCGGCGCCAACGTCGTCGAGCATGGCTCCGGCCCGGTCGACCTGCTTGTCGTCGGGTCGCGACCGGAGGCGCCGGAGGGCAGGGTCGTGCTCAGCGCCTCCAGCGACTACGCCGTCGAGGCGGCCACCTATCCCGTGATCGTGATTCCGCGCGGGACTGCGATCAGCTTCGCGGCGGCTCAGACCGAGCCTGCCTCTGCCTGATCAGGACGACGGCCGCGACCGAGGGGTCGCGGCCGTCGATCCGCTTCTGCGCGGCCGGCCACTCGACCTGGCGGGCGTCGCGCCCGGTCGTCATCTCCGCCAGCGCCGCGAGGGCGCGGTCGAGCGAGTCGACCTCGATCTCGATCGCGGTCGGCGCCGGGCGCTGCTCAACGGCGCCCCGGGCCTCGGCGAGCATGGTCTCGGTGACGTTCGTCGCCCCGCGCTCGGCGTTTGACCAGCCCTGGCCGAAGGAGAGATCGTGGGGCTCGAGCGCCGGCCCGTCGAGGACCTGAAGCTCGCACGTTCGCGGGTCCCAGTCCTGTTCGCCGAGCGCGATCGGGCGCTCCTCGAGCCAGGGCTCGAGCACGTTGCGCCGCAGCTCGTCGGGCTCGAGATTGAAGGCCCGAGCATGGTTGATCCCGCGGCTGATCTCGACGTGGAAGGGCATCGCGCAACTCTATGCTGACCGGCAATGCAGGTCGCTCCCCCCGATGCGGTGGTCTTCGACAACGACGGGCTCCTGATCGACACCGAGTCGGTCTGGACTCGGGCCGAGCAGGACCTGTTCGAGCGACGCGGGCTCGAGTTCACCCCCGCCGACAAGCGCGAGCTGGTCGGGACCTCGGCCGAGATCGCCGGCGGGATCCTCGAGCGGAGGCTGGGGGCGCCGGGGAGCGCGGCGGACCTGATCGAGGAGCTGAACGAGCTCGTCGTCGCCGAGCTCGAGCACGGGGTCGAGGCGATGGTCGGTGCCCGCGACCTCCTCCACGATCTGGCTGGTCGCGGGACTCCGCTCGGCCTCGTCTCCAACTCTCCGCTCTCCTTCGTCCACCGCTCGCTGGAGATCGTCGGCTTCGAGGATCGATTCGACGTCGTCGTCAGCGGCCATGAGGTCGCCGCCCCGAAGCCGGCGCCGGACCCCTACCTGGAGGCCTGCCGGCGGCTCGGCGTCGAGGCCGGGCCGGGCGTGGTCGCGCTCGAGGACTCGCCGACCGGCGTCACCGCCGCCCGCGCCGCCGGCCTCACCGTCATCGGCATCCCCTCGATAGAGGGAGTCGCCCTTGAGGAGGCGCACCACATCGCCACCTCCCTTCTCGACGACGTCGTATCGCGCCAGCTGTTGCTGTAGCAGCGCCGGCATCGTCGGGGGTTGAGTCGGCATACCCCCGTCCGGACAAGTGCCGGTCTAATCAGACCGGCACTTTGAGTATCCGCCCGTCCGGAGGTACGCCGACTCAACCTCTCAGGACGCGGCGGCGGCGCAGCACCCGTTCGCAGATCTCCAGCAGTTCGCGCGACGTTGCTATGGCGTCGGCGTCGAGATCGCCGCGGAGTGCCAGCGTTCGCAGCGTCGCCACTCTCCGAGCGGCGCGAGGAGAGGGTTGCCATGTCCTCGACGTGGCCCGGGTCGACCAGGGAGTCCTGGAGCTCGATCAGGAGCGCCTCGAGGCCGACCCGCAGCTGCAGCGCGGCCTCCCGGTGGCGGCCGGCGTCGAGGTCGGCGCGGGCGCGGAGCAGCAGCGTCTCGCAGGCATCGATCTGCTCGCGGTGGCCGAGCACGGCGGCGACTCGCTCCTGCGGTCTGAGCTCCGCCTCGCGGCGCCGGCGCCGCGAGGCCGGGGCGCGGACGTCGACGTCGCGGGCCTGCGTGAATCTCCCCGAGGCGACCTCATCGCCGCTCCCGATGCCGATCCTCACCGCGATCGCGGCCTCCGGGGCCAGCTCGGCGCCGTGGGGATCGGCGGCCGCGGCGGCGTGGGCGTGGAGGGCTCGGTTGAGGAGCCCGATCCCCTCGGCGACGAGGGCGTCGATCGACTCCTCATCGGCCGTCGCCCCGTCGAGCCAGGCCGCCGCCTCCCCGCCGCTCGCGAACGGCGCGGAGGCGCGAACGGCTGTCGCCCGGGCCAGCGGCAGGGTCGGCGGCTCGCCCTCGGGGTCGGCCTCACTCGGGCGCCGGCGCCGCCTCCCCGGCGGCGAAGGGGCCGCCACCGTTTCCAGCACCAGCACGCTCTGCGCTCCCTCCTCACCCTCCTCTCGGGCGAGGTAGCGGCCGTCAGCGACCGGCAGCGCTCCGGCGAACTCGAACTGGACGAATCCGAAGTGTTTGGACTCCATGGGCTTCGGGTCAGCGGACCCGATTCTCCAGGATCCCGCGGATCAGTCTTCGCCGCTCGTGCCGCCGGAGCCCTGGCCCCGGCCCTTCTTGTGCCGGTCGGGCAGCGCCGCTTCGGATGGCTTGGTCCGGACTTCGGGGTTTTCGATTTCGCCGAGGCGCCTGATCAGCCGGTTCCACTTGTCGGGGGCCAGTTCGCCGAAGCCTGGGAAAAGCGTGGTCGAGCTGAGATGACTCAGGAATTCGTCCATCCTGCGGCCCCAGGCGGTTTCCTCGCCCTCCTGGTAGGAGGCGCTGCTGAGTGGCGCGCCGCTTGAGTCGGCGAAGCCGATCTCGATCGAGCCGCCTTCGACGAAGCTCGCGATCTGCTGCCCGGCAGCGACCCACTGCCCGTCGCGCACCGTCGCCCTGACTCCCTCGTAGACATAGACGACGCTGCCGGCCTCGGGGCCGTCGAGCAGGCGGTAGAGGACGCCGCCGCCTTCCGGCCAGCCCGGCGCGCCGGTGGCGAGGATCCTCGCGTTGCCGATCGCGACGATCGGCCCGGTGCCGGTGAAGTCGACGCCCATGTCGGTCCTGCCCTGCGTGGCGCTCACGAACGGGCTCACGTATTCGGCTTCGAAGCCGGGGGAGTAGCCGATGTGGACGTGGTCGTAGTGGTCGGGGAGGGCGAAGCTCGTTTCGCCCGGCAGGTCCTCCAGCGAGATCACCTGGTGGGGGTGCATCGAGCCCTGCAGTTGGAGCACTGTTTTGATCAGTCCGTCGGCAGCTGTCCCGGGCCCCTGGTGGCCGGTTACCGGAACGCCGTCGATTTCGGCGATGTCGACGGCGGTCCCGGTCGAGTGCTCGGAGACGTTGCCGGAGGAGGCCAGATCAGCTGTGGCCGCATTTGAGCGCCGTGATCCCAAGCCGGAAGCCTTTCGCGCCCAGGTACTCGAGCATCGCCAGCACGCGGCGGTCGATCTGGCCGGTGGCGATGTCGGTGCGCCCGCAGGGGTAGATCGAGAGCGCCTTGTCGTTCAGCACCCGCCGCTGGAGCGCCTCCTTGGAAAGCAGCAGCACGCCGGCGCCGCCAAGGCTGCTCGTCAGGGGGTTCTTGCCGTTGGCGCGGTAGATCGCGGTCGCCTCGAGCAGCTTCCAGCCGTCGAGAATCGGCTTCGGGTCGATTCGTGGGGCGCCTTTGCCGGCCGGCCGGATCGAGAAATTGATGTGGGGGTCGATGCCTTCCGAGGGCCCCCCGATCCGGGCCAGTACGGTCCCGCCTATAACCCTCGACCCGACCTTCAGGGTTCCATCCGATCCCCTCGCGCCGGCGCTGTCGACCTTCTCATAGGCCTCCGACTGGCTGCCCTGGCGGACCCGGTCGGGCAGGGCGTAGAGGCGGGGGCGGATGTTTTCGCTGTTGACCGGGACCTGATGTTCCTTCCCCGTAGGCATCACGACATTTCGCTGTTTGCGGACGATCTTGCCGAGTTTGGCGTAGGTGTAGCGGTTGCCGTAGGCGTCGCGGAGGACGATGTAGTTGCCGAGCAGCTTCGAGTCGCCGCTCTTGACGATGACCCCGTCGTTGACGGCGACGACCGGCGCGCCCTGGTGCGGCGAAGATGTTGATCCCGCGCCGGGTCGGCGAGGAGGAGATCACCGCCGCCGCGTTGCCGAATTCATCGCGCCGCCCGGCTTCGCCTGCTTGATCGCCGCGCGGGTCGAGAGTTCGTCGGCGTAGCGGGCATCGGCGGCGACTGGGAAGTGCGCCCCTTCGGTCAGCCCGGTCAGCGAGCCGACGAGATCGGTCGGCAGCTTGCCGTAGGCGTGGGCGTAGAGGAGAACCTCCTGGACGTACCAGTCGGCGTGGTTGTAGGCGAAGATCGCCTTGTAGAGGTCCTGGCCGGCGCCGGCGATCTTCAGGTAGTGGGCAGCGGCGCAGATCGCGTCAACCGGGTTATAGGGGTCCTCGCGGCCGTCGCCGTTGGCATCGAGCCCGTAGGTTTCCCAGCTCGAGGGGAGGAACTGCATCCAGCCCATCGCCCCGGCGCTCGAGACGTTGAGGTTGGTGCCGAAACCGGTCTCGATTTTGTTGATCGCGGCGAGAACCTCCCACGGGACTCCGTACTCGGTGCCGCAGGCCTGGTAGATCGGCAGCAGGAAGGGCGGGATCTCGAACGAGTCGATGACGAAGTTGGGGACGCCGACCGGAGCGGGCCCGAACATCGCGAAGGTCGTCGTCGGGTTTGCAGCCGTCGGGGCGCCGCCCTTGTCGAAGGCGGCGCTGCCACCGTTGCCCCCCGGTTCCGCCGGCTGCACGCCGGCGGTCGCCGGCGGGGCGGTGACGCCGCCCCCGGACGCGATCCCCGTGCCGCCTTCGGTTCCGTTGAGGCCGGTGTTCCGGGTGACGCCGCCGGCTTCGGGAGCTTCGGCTGCGTTCAGCGACGAGCCGGCTTCGACCTTGCCGGTAGCCGGCTGGGCCGGAGTCGATTCGGGCGCGGGCGGGGCCGGAGGCGCGGGGGTGGGAGAGGGGGACGGTTCCGGTTCCGGTTCGGCTTCGACCGGTTCCGGGGACTCTTCGGGGTCGGTCGGTTCGGTGCAGTCGGGGTCTTCCATATCGACCAGGCCGTCTTCATCGTCGTCGATTCCGTTTTCGCACTGGGGGACTTCCGCGGTTTCCGTGCCGACCGCCGGGGGGGTGCCGAGGGCGTCGCTGCCGCCGAGTTCGGCGGCCGAGTCCGCGCCCGCCATGCCGACGCCGAAGGCTGTCACGACAGCGAAGCCGGCGAGGGCGATGATCAGTGCGAGTTTGTTTCTCATTCAGCGGCGCCTCGAATGTGCGAATCCGCGGGTCATCGACCCCGGTCGTGTCCTCTCCCCACGCAAGAGACTCGGAAAAGCTACCCGCTTTAAAGGACCGTATGTCGCCACGTCTGACGCACCCAACATGGCCTTAATCAAGGCCGTCTCTCGTGGCTGCCCCGACGCACGTGAGGACGCAGGATTCCAGGCGTCCCGGATGTGCTCGTTAAGCTGATGTCAATGGCAGATGAAGCAGAGGATCAGGACGGCATCCGAGCCCGCAGCGAGCAGGCGATCGGCGAGCTTGCGCAGGCCCTGCTCGACAGCGAGGTTTTGGAGAACGCCCTGGCGGCCGCCTTCGGCGCCCGCGACAGGGCGGCCGAGGCCCAGCGGGCGGCGATGTCGGCCCTCAACCTGCCCTCCGCCGGGGAGGTCGAGCGGCTCGAGCGCCGGCTCCGCTCGCTCTCGCGCCGCCTCGAGGAGGTCGAGGACCAGCTCGACGCGGTCGGTCGCGACGTCGCCGAGCTGCGCCGGGACCTGCGCGCGGAGGCCCCTCGCCCGAGGGCCGCAAAAGCCGCAGACTAACCCTCTACTTTAGGTTGAGAGTGCAACCGTGGCGGCGCTTCCGGCCCGTTTCGAGGCCGACGCGAGGGCATCGTCGTCGAGCTCCGTCCCGCGGGCCTCGGAGACGATCAGGAGGGCCGCAGTGGCGATCCCCAGCTGCCGTCCCCGGGCCAGCACCGCGACCGTCTGCATGTCGGCCGCCGCGGCCCCCAGCTGCGGCGCTTCTCCGTCGACCGGGTGGTGGTCGAGGCTTTCGACCCGCAGCGGGCGGGCGCGCTCCCCGAGGCCTTCGCGCAGCCGCACCAGCAGCGCGCGGTCGGGGAGGACGGTCTCACCGGGGCCGACCCCAAACGCCGCGGCGCTACCGCCGCCGGCAACCGCCTCGGCGGCGATGACGAGATCGCCGGTGGCGAGGTCGGGCGAGAGGCCGGTGCAGGTCCCGACCCTGATCGCCCGCCGCACGCCGAGCTTCGCCAGGTCGGCGAGAACGATCGCGGCGCTGGGGCCGCCCATCCCGGTCGCCTGGATCGTCAGTGCGCGGCCGGCCGGCGTCTCGCCGGAGTAGCCCCAGAGCCCGCGGGCGTGGTTGCTCATCTTCGGTTGCTCGAGCAGCTCCTGTGCGAGCAGCAGCGCCCGGCCGGGATCGCCGGCAAGGATCGCGTCGGCGGCGATCGGGGCGGTGGGGCGCAGTCGCGAGGGCATCGGCGCCGACCCTATGCCAATGGGAGAAAGCGTCTCCGAGCATTTCCTCCAGCAGTCCAAACACAGCCATCCGGGCCGCTCGTAGTTTGTGAGCGCATGAAGAAGGTCGAGGCGTTCATCCGCCACGAGGCGTTCGAGCCGATTCGAGCCGAGCTGCTCGAGAAGGGATTTCCGTCCCTCTCTATCAGCGAGGCGAAGGGTTCGGGCCGGCAGAAGGGGGTCGTCGAGACCTATCGCGGCTCGGCCCTGACGGTCAACGTCCGGCCGAAGCTGAAGCTCGAGGTGGTGGTCGAGGACAAGGACAAATCGCTCGTCGTCGAGACGATCCTCAAGCACGCCCGCACCGGCGAGGTCGGCGACGGAAAGATCTTCGTGTTGCCGGTCGAGGAGGCGATTCGGATCCGCACCGGCGAGGACGGGGAGCAGGTACTCCAGGCACATTCCGGGGAGGAGATCCCCGCCTAGCCTCCTCACGCCACCCGCGCGACTAGGCTCGGCGATCGATGGCGGAAGAGCGGATCAGCCTTGCCGAGGCCTCGCGGCGCTCGGGCGTCTCGGCCGCCACCCTGAAACGGTGGGCCGCGGACGGCATCGTCCCCGTCCGCCGCGGCCGCTGGACCGGCGCCGCGGCCGCTCAGGCCCGGGTCGTCGCGCGGATGCGCGAGCGCGGCCACTCGCTCGAGGAGCTGAAGAGGGCAGGGCGCGAGGGCCGTCTCGCCTTCGGCTTCGCCGAGGAGCTCTTCCCGCGCAGCGAGGAGCAGGTGGCGATCGAGGAGGTCGCCGAGCAGACCGGGCTCGAGCCGGAGCTGATCGAGCGGATCATGGTGATCCTCGGCACCCCGATCGGCCGCGAGCGGCTGCTCAACCCGGAGGACGTCGCCGCGATGCGCCACTGCGCTCGCGTCCTCGCCGCCGGGTTCCCGCTCGTAGCATTCCTGCAGCTCGTCCGCGTCTACGTCCAGTCGCTGCGGCGGATCGCCGACGCCGAGGTCCGCCTCTTCCACCTCTACGTCCACGAGCCGATGATCCGCGACGCGGTTCCCGAGCTAGAGATGGCGGAGGAGATCGGCGAGCTGGCCGGCGAAATCCTGCCGCTGGCGACGCCGCTGACCGAGTACCTCCACGGGCGCTACCTGCGCTTCTTTCTCGAGCAGGACGTCGTCGGCCACATGGAGAGCGAGCTGGGTGCGTCGGGGTCCCAGGTCCACCACGTCCCGGTCACCCTCTGCTTCATCGACCTCACCGGGTTCACCCGCTACACCGAGGAAGAGGGCGACCTCGAGGCTCTCGACGTCGTCGAGAACTTCGTCCGCAACGTCGAGGAGACGCTGCCGCCGGAGGCGACGATCGTGAAGACGATCGGCGACGAGGTGATGGTCGTCTCGCCCGATCCCGCGTCGCTGACCGAGTGGGCCGTCGGCCTCCTGGCGCGGTTCCCGGAGCGCCCGCAGCCGCGGGTCGGGATTCACTACGCCCAGGCGGTCTACCGCGACGGCGACTACTTCGGCACCCACGTCAACCTCGCCCACCGGGTCGTCGGCCGCGCCCTCGCGGGCGAGGTGATGGTGACCGACGCGGTCGCCGGCAGCCTCTCCGAACGCGGTCTGTCCTGCGCACCGATCGGCGAGGTCTCCCTGAAGGGATTCCCGGAGCCGACCGAGCTCTATCTCGTCCGCGCCGCCGCAACCTGACCGGAGATGTCGCACTTCCCTCCATCCCCCGGAGGGAAGTGCGACATCCGCGGCGTAGAGTCGGCGAGGTGGATGCCGAGCGGATGGTCGAGACGGTCAGAGGCGAGGGTCTGCTGCCGCCCGGCACGCCTGTCGTCGTGATGCTCTCCGGCGGCCGCGACTCGGTCTGCCTTCTCGACCTCTGCGTCCACCTGCTCGGCGCCGAGGCCGTGACCGCGCTTCACGTCAACTATGGGCTGCGCGACGACTCAGACGAGGATGAGCGCCACTGCGCCGAGCTATGTCAGCGGCTTGGGGTCGGCCTCGAGGTCGAGCACCCGCGGCGGCCCGAGGGCCCAGGGAATCTCCAGGCCTGGGCCCGCGACGCCCGCTACGCGGCGGCGGCGCGGCTCGCCCTCGATTCCGGGGCCCTGGTGGTGGTGGGCCACACCTCCGACGACCAGGTCGAGACGATCCTCTACCGGCTCGCCTCCTCGCCCAGCCGCCGCGCCCTGCTCGGGATGCGGCGCAACAGCGGCAGGCTGGTGCGGCCGCTGCTCGGCATCACCCGGGCCGAGACGACGGCCTACTGCGAGGAGCGCGGCCTGCAATGGCGCGACGACCCGACCAACGACGCCGACTCCTACGCGCGCAATCGAGTCCGCCACGGTCTCGCGGCGGCGCTGGCAGAGGTCCATCCCGCCGCTGCGGCCAACGTCCTCCGCACCGCCGAGCTCCTCCGCGACGAGGCCGAGGTGCTCGACGGGCTCGTCGACGCCGAGCTCGGCGGCCGCGACGGGTCGGCGCGCAACACGATCGAGCTCGCCCGGCTCGCCGAGCTGCCGCCGGCGCTGCGACGGCTCGTCGTCCAGCAGCTCGCCGACCGCGCCGCGGGCCGCCCGGTCCCCGGAGCCGCGAACCACGCCGACGAGGTCGCCGGGCTGAGCCGCACCGGCACCGCGATGCTCGACCTCGGCGGCGGCGTCCGCGCAATCGTCGAGCGCGGCGTCCTCCGCGCCGAGCGCTGACCTGGCCTCGGACCTGCTCCCATTTGACGACCTCCCCGCACTTGACCACCCATACGGGGGTCAACTGCAGGCACGTCCCGTATCTAGACTGCACAACCGTGAGCGATTCGCGAGTCGGGGAGGTCCTCGTCCCCGCAGAGGACCTGCAGCGCAGGGTGGTCGAGCTCGGCGAGCAGATCAGCGCCGAGTACAGGGGGCGTGACCTGGTCATGGTGGGAGTGCTGAAGGGCGCGGTGATCTTCCTCGCCGACCTGATGCGCCACATCACCATCCCCTGCGAGGTCGACTTCATGGCCGTCTCCAGCTACGGCTCGCAGACCGACTCCTCCGGGGTCGTCCGCATCCTCAAGGACCTCGACGAATCGATCGAGGGCCGCGACGTCCTCATCGTCGAGGACATCATCGATTCCGGCCTCACCCTCCAGTACCTGATGCGGAGCCTCAACGCCCGCGACCCCGCGTCGCTCGAGGTCTGTGCCCTGCTCGCGAAGCCCGACCGGCTCCGGGTCGACCTCGAACCGCGCTATGTCGGATTTGAGATTCCCAACCGGTTTGCGATCGGTTACGGCCTCGATCACGCCCAGCACTACCGCAACCTGGATTTCGTAGCTGCGTTGAAGGACTAGGGCGGCCGAAAAGCCCCTGGTACGCTGATTTTCCTCCTCTATGAGGCGTTTTTTCAAAAGCGCGGCTTTTCCGATCCTTCTGGTGGTGATCCTCGCCTTCGTCGCCCAGAAGATGATCAGCAACCAGTCGTCGACCGAGCCTCCCACCTACAACCAGCTGATCGCCCAGAAAACGGGGTTGATCGCCGAAGGTCAGATCGAAGAAGTCACGCTCGATACCGAAAACAACAAGCTGGACGTCAAGGAAAAGGGAGAAGAAGGGAAGACCTGGTCGACCGGCTACCCGCCGAACGCCGAACAGAGCCTGATCAACCGGCTCGAAGCGGGCAACGTCACGACCAAGGTCAAGCCGAAAGGCGGCAGCGGCTGGCTCTCGCTGCTCACCTACGTGCTCCCGTTCGTCCTCTTCCTCGGCTTCTGGATCTTCCTCATGAACCAGATGCAGGGCGGCGGCTCGCGGGTCATGAACTTCGGCAAATCGAAAGCCAAGCGGATGTCGGTCGACGCGCCCAAGATCACCTTCCGCGACGTCGCCGGCGTCGACGAGGCGGTGCAGGAGCTGCACGAGATCAAGGAGTTCCTCGAGAACCCGAAGAAATTCCAGGCGCTCGGGGCGCGGATCCCGAAGGGGGTCCTCCTCTATGGGCCGCCCGGCACCGGCAAGACCCTGCTCGCGCGCGCCGTCGCCGGCGAGGCCGGGGTGCCGTTCTTCTCGATCTCCGGCTCCGATTTCGTCGAGATGTTCGTCGGCGTCGGCGCCAGCCGCGTCCGCGACCTCTTCGAGCAGGCCAAGCAGAACTCGCCCTGCATCATCTTCATGGACGAGATCGACGCCGTCGGCCGTCACCGCGGCGCCGGGATGGGCGGCGGCCACGACGAGCGCGAGCAGACCCTGAACCAGCTGCTGGTCGAGATGGACGGCTTCGAGATGAAAGACAACATCATCCTGATCGCCGCCACCAACCGGCCCGACATCCTCGACCCGGCGCTGCTGCGGCCGGGACGGTTCGACCGCCAGGTCGTCGTCGACCGGCCCGACCGCAAGGGCCGCAAGCAGATCCTCGAAGTCCACACCCGCGGCAAGCCGCTGGCGAAGGAGATCGACCTCGACGCGCTCGCCGGCCAGACCCCGGGCTTCACCGGCGCCGACCTCGCCAACCTGATCAACGAGTCCGCCCTCCTGACCGCCCGCCAGGGCCACCGCGAGATCTCGATGCACGAGCTCGAGGAGGGGATCATGCGGGTGATCGCCGGTCCCGAGAAGAAGACCCGCGTGATGTCGGAGAAGGAGCGCCTCGTCACCGCCTTCCACGAGATGGGCCACGCGATCGTCGGCCATCTGCTCCCCAACACCGACCCGGTCCACAAGGTCTCGATCATCAGCCGCGGCCAGGCGCTCGGCTACACGATCTCGCTTCCCAGCGAAGACAAGTTCCTGACCAGCCGCGCCGAGCTGACCGACACGATGGCGATGACGCTCGGCGGCCGCGCCGCCGAGGAGATCGTCTTCGGCGAGATCACCACCGGGGCCTCGAACGACCTCGAAAAGGTGACCGAGACCGCGAAGCAGATGGTGATGCGGTTCGGGATGTCCGAGCGCCTCGGCCCGCGCGTCTTCGGCCACGATCGGAGCCAGCCCTTCCTCGGCCGCGAGTTCTCCTCCGAACCCGATTACTCGGACGAGATCGCGCGCGAGATCGACGACGAGATCCGCCGCATCGTCGAGGCCGCCCACCAGACGGCCAAAGACCTCCTCACCGAGCGCCGCAAGGACCTCGACCGGATATCGAACATCCTGCTCGAGCGCGAGACGATCGACGCCGAGCAGTTCGTCGCCCTCCTCGAGGGCAAGCCCGAGAGCGAGGTATTCGTCGACGAGGAGGAGCCGCCGGAGGCGGTCGAGCCGCAGCCGGAGGCGCCGCGCCCGCAGCGCGAGGGCGCGCGGCCGTCGCCACGCCCGCGACCCGGGTTCGCGGGCGGCGATGCGAGTTAGGGGCGCGGGGCATCTCCCGCCCCGACAAGTGCCGGACTAATCAGTCCGGCACTTTGAGTATCCGCCTCTGGAGTTCCGCCGCCACCTCCGCTTCGCGTCCGGAGCGGCGCGCGGCAGTGCGTCGCCTCGGCAGCCGCTCGCAAAGAATCAGATTCGTGAGCTCGCGAATCGGTTCGCCACAGGACGTCACCCCGGGGCCGGAGATACTGCCTCCATGAATCCGACTCTCATGGGTGTGGTGAACGTGACGCCGGACTCGTTTTCCGATGGCGGGCTCTACCTCGATGAGGAGAAGGCGATTGCGCATGGGCGTGAGCTGGTGCGGGCCGGGGCGGACATTCTCGATGTAGGGGGGGAGTCGACGAGGCCCGGCGCGGAGGAGGTCAGCGCCGAGGAGGAGATCGCAAGAACCGAGCCCGTCGTCGCCGAACTGACTGTCGACCTGGCGCAGACCGGTCACGAGGTCTCGATCGATACGTCGAAGCTGGCGGTCGCCGAGGCGGCGCTGGACGCGGGAGCGGCGATCGTCAACGACGTGACCGCGCTGCGGAGCGACCCCGAGATCGGGGCGCTCTGCGCCGACCGTGAGGCGGGCCTGGTGCTGATGCACATGCAGGGGGACCCGCGGACGATGCAGAAGAACCCGACCTATGACGACGTCGTCGAAGACGTCCGCGCCTTCCTCGCCGAGCGGCTCGAGGCGGCGCTGGCGGCCGGCGTCGCCGAGGAGCGGATCTGGCTCGACCCCGGGATCGGGTTCGGCAAGAACCTCGACCACAACCTCGAGCTGCTGCGCCGCCTCGGCGAGCTCCGCTCCCTCGGCCGCCCGCTCGTCGTCGGCGTCTCGCGCAAGAGCTTCATCGGCAGGATCGACGGCTCCAAGGTCGGCGACCGGGTCGGCGGCTCGATCGCCGCCTCGATCCTCGCCGCCGCCGAGGGCGCCGACGTCCTCCGCGTCCACGACGTCGCCGAGGCGGCTCAGGCGGCCGCGGTCGCCGCGGCGATCCTCGGATAGGTTTGCCCCACCGATGGAGCTCAGGACCTGATGGAGCAGCCCGCCGACAACGGGATCGAGGCGCGGGTCGAGGTCGACCTTCGCGGCCTCTCCATCTACACCCACCATGGCGTCTCCGACGCCGAGCAGGAGATCGGCCAGCGGCTCGAGTTCGACGTCTCCTTCGACGTCCCCGATTGCGACGCGGTGCTGACCGATCGGCTCGAGGACACGGTCGACTACAGCGAGGTCTGCGACATCGTCGCGCTCGCCGCCACCGAGCGCAGCTACCGGACGCTCGAGCGCCTGGCTCAGGTCGCGGGCGAGCGCCTGATGGAGCGATACCGCTGCGAATCGGTCCGGGTCCGGGTGGCCAAGCCCGAGCCGCCGCTGCCGCTCGCCGTCCAGGAGGTCGCGGTCGAGGTGACCCAGGACCGCACCGAGGAGGAGAGCGAGGAAAACGGCGAGGAGGCCTAGGTGCCGAAGCGCGTCGGGTACCTGGGGTTGGGGTCGAACGTCGGCGATCGCGTCTCGCAGCTGCGGGCCGCGATCGAGCTCCTGCGCGAGGGGGGCGTTGAGGTCGAGGCGGTCTCCTCGACCTACGAGACCGAGCCGGTCGGCGAGGTCCTCGACCAGCCCGACTTCCTCAACGCCGCGGTCCGGATCCGGACGGCGCTCGAGGCCGAGCGCTGCTGGACCTCTGCAAGCGGGTCGAGGCGGAGCGGGGTCGCGCCCTCGACGCCCCCCGCCACAGTCCGCGCCCGCTTGACGTCGATCTCCTCCTGCTCGGCGATCTCGAGTTCGAGACCGACCGCCTGACCCTCCCGCACCGCGAGGTGAGGAGCCGCCGCTTCGTCCTCGTCCCCCTGCTCGAGCTCGATCCCGATCTTGCGCTGCCCGACGGAACCCGCCTCGCCGACGCCCTCGCCGACCTCGGACCCGGCCAGCGGGTCGTCCGCGCCGGCTCGCTCTAGCGGCTCAGGCCGCGGCCGTCGCCCGCAGCGGCTCGAGCCAGGCCTGAGGGATCGTCGGCGGCAGGTCGCCGGCGAAATCGGGGACCGCGCGGCGAGCGAGCTCGCCCGCGGGGCGCGAGTCGATCAGCGGCCGCAGGTCCTGGGTCGTCATCGCCAGCCTCAGGCTTGCGCCGATCTGGAAGTCGGCCGCGTTCAGCTGCTCGCCGCCGATCGTCCCGGCGGCGATCTCGTCGTCGACGCGCTGCAGCTGCTCGGGCAGCTTCGCGAGCGCGGCGCGGGCGTTGTCGTCGGTCGCTTCGTTGAGCCGGACCGCGAGGGCGAGCAGTGGCCCACCCGTTTTCGCCGCAAGCCCGTGGGGCACGCCGAGCTTCGCTTCCCCCAGGTAGCTCAGCCGCGCCTCCGGCACGCGACGGATCGCCCAGACGAGGATCGTCCGAACGGTCGACTGGAGCTCCTCGTCGCCGAACCGCTCGGCCTCGAGAACCGCGGCGCGCTGCTCGGGGTCGGCGGGGAACAGCGGCGGCTCGGGGACGAGCCGGTCGAGCTCCTGGGCGATCGTCCGCGAGCCGCTGTACCTTCCGCCCATCGATGACGATGGCCGGCACCGTGCCCTCGGGATAGCCGAGCGCGCGGACGATCCACCTCGAGACGCCGGGAAGCAGGTCGACTCGCCTGAACGGGATGCCCTTGTGGACGAGCATCCGCTGCGCCGCCATCGCGGGATGGGACGCGGGCACCGTGTAGACGCGAACCTTCACCGGCGGCGATCGTATGCGTTGTTGGATACTTGCCGCGGAATTCGATGCTGCTCGCGGCCGATATCGGCAACACCCAGACCCACCTCGGCGCCTTCGACGGCGAGCGTCTGGTCGAGCACTGGCGCTTCCAGACCCGCTCGGGCGCGACCGGCGACGAGCTGGCCGAGCGGATCGCCGGCATGCTCGCGCTCAGCGGAATCGGCCTCGACGACGTCGACGCCGTCTGCGTCTCCTCGGTCGTGCCGCCGCTCGGCACCCAGTACGAGCAGCTCACCGGGCGCTACCTCGACGCCGGCTTCCTCGCGATCCGCCCGGGGGTCAGGACCGGGATGCCGATCCGGATCGACAACCCGCTCGAAGTCGGCGCCGACCGCCTCGTCAACTCGGTCGCCGCCTACGAGCGCTTCGGCGGCGCCTGCGTCGTCGTCGACTTCGGCACCGGCATCAACTTCGACGCGGTCTCCGCCGAGGGCGAATACCTCGGCGGGGCGATCGCCCCCGGGCTCGAGATCTCGCTGACCGCGCTGGTCGAAAGGGCGGCCCGCATCGGCCGCATCGAACTATCCGAGCCCGAGGCGGTGATCGGCCGCTCGAGCGCCGCCGCGATCCAGTCCGGCGTCATCTTCGGCTTCGCCGGGATGATCGACGGTGTCGTGCGGCGGATGGAGGAGGAGCTCGGCGAGGTGAGCCTGCTCGCGACCGGCGGCCTCGCCGCCAGGATCGTTCCCTTCACGGAGACCATCGATGAGGTCGACGAGATGCTTACCCTGACGGGGCTGCGTCTCATCCATGCCCGCAACGCCTGAACAGCCTTCACTCACGGAGCCCTTCGAGATCGGCGGCGTGCAGATCGCCAACCGGGTCCTGCTCGCGCCGCTGGCCGGGATCGGCAACTGGTTCGTCCGCCTCCAGGCCAGGCGCCACGGCGCCGGCCTCGCGGTCTCCGAGATGGTCTCGAGCTTCGGACTGCATCACCGCAACGAGCGCACCCTGCGCGAGCTGATGCGGATCCACCCCGACGAGCACCCGGTCTCGATCCAGCTCTTCGGCCACGACCCCGGGGCGATGCGCTCCGGGGCGGCGATCGCGGCCGAGGCCGGCGCCGACCTGATCGACATCAACATGGGATGCCCGGTGCGGAAGGTCCGCAAGACCGGCGCCGGCGTCGAGCTCCTGACCGACCCCGGGCTCGCCCTCTCGCTGCTCGCCGCTGCCAGGGAGGGGAGCGGGAGGCCGGTAACGGTCAAGCTCCGCTCCGGCCTGCGGGCCGATGACCGCTCCGGTTTCGACCTCGCGCTGCGCCTCGCCGAGGAGGGCGGCGCGGCGGCGATCGCCTTCCACCCACGGGCGGCGAGCGCCGGCCACAAGGGCGAGCCCGACTACGCCCTGACCCGCGAGCTCGCCGACCGGCTCGAGGTGCCGGTGATCGTCTCCGGCGGTCTGAGGAGCGCCGAGGCGGCGCGGGAGGCCTACCGCGAGTCGGGAGCCGACGCGGTGATGATCGCTCGCGGCGCACTGGGCAACCCATGGGTCTTCGAAGAGCTGACAGGCCGCCGTGAAGGCCCGCCGCGGCGCGAGGAGATTGCCGCTGAGCTGCTCTGGACGATCGACCGCGCCGAGGAGCACCTCGGCAGGGAGCGCGCCGCCCGCTACCTTCGCAAGTTCTATCCCTGGTACGTCGACTCGCTCGAGCTCGACGGGGAGAGCGCCCGGGAGTTGCAGCAGAGCGCCGACCTCGACCGCGCCCGCGCGCTCGTCGCCCGGACCTACCAGCCTGTGAGCCTGTGAGCTCCGTTTCCGCACATTCCTAAATCTTTGACGAGACCGCTTTGTGTTCCCTGTCCACCGGGATACGCTCGAGCAATGAAGAGGGCGATCCTCGCAGTGATGCTGTGTTGCGCCGCCCTGCTGCTACCGGCAAACGCTCTGGCGACGACAACCGTTCACTTCGCCTCCACCGGCGCCGAGCAGACCTTCGAAGTGCCGGCGGGTGTCTACGAAGTGGGATTCGTGGCCATCGGAGGCAAAGGCGGTGAAGCGAGCGGGGTCGCCGGCGGGGAAGCGGCGGTGGCGGAAGGAAACTTGGAAGTCGACCAGTTCCAAACGCTGTACGTCGAGGTCGGCGGCAACGGCAAGTCAGCGGCCGAAGGCGGCGCAGGGGGCTTCAACGGCGGCGGCAACGGCGGCGGCGGCGGCGGCGGCGCCTCGGACATTCGCACGGTGTCGAACTCGGTCTCCGCTCTCGACCGAAGACACACGGCTAGTCGTGGCCGCCGGAGGCGGCGGCGGTGGCGTCGACCGGGACGAAACAGGCGGCAACGGCGGGACGGCCGGCGAAGCCGGAGGAACGACCAACCTATGCCGGAGGCGGCGCGGGTACGGCAACAGAAGGCGGGGAAGGCGCCGAAGGCTGCGTTCCCAGCATCGCCGGAGGACGGCGAACTCGGCCAGGCGGAGACGGAGGCAACGCGGCGTCGCGACCGGCCCCGGCGGCGGCGGCGGCGGCGGCTACTACGGCGGCGGCGGCGGCGGCGGCGCCTGCGACGTCGGCAGCTCCGGTGGCGGAGGCGGCTCGACGCTGCTCCCGGCGTTCGCCCTCATGACCCTCACCTCGGCCGGCCCCAAAATCGACATCACCTACAACTCGCCGCCCTCGGTCACGATCACCACTCCGGCGGAAGAAGCTGCCTACACCCGGGGGCAGGTCATCAATGCCAACTACAACTGCCTGCCGGGCGAAGGGACCAGCGTGAAAACCTGTGCCGGCCCCGTCGCTAACGGGGCGCCGTTGGAAACGGCCACGCTCGGCGAACACGAATTTTTGGTCAAAGCCGAAGACGACGACAAAGGGAAATCGGCCAGGAGCGTGAGCTACACGGTCTTCGCGCCGCCGGCTGTCGAAATCACCTCTCCGGCCGAAGGCGCCACCTATACCCAGGGGCAGGCGGTCTCCGCCGCCTACGCCTGCCATCCGGCCCCCTCGCTGGCGGTGGAATCCTGCAGCGGGCCGGTCTCGAGCGGGGCGGCGGTGAACACCGCCAATCCTGGCCCTCAGACGTTCACAGTCGAAGCCGAAGACAGCATCGGCGGAACGACGACAAGGAGCGTCCACTACACGGTGACAGCGGCCTCCGGAGGCCCGCCGCCACCGTCCCCGATTGCGGCGGTTCCCGACACGACCCTCGGCTCCCACCCGAAGAAGACCGTCAAGACCAAGAAGAAGAAGGCGAAGGTCAAATTCAGCTTCAGCTCCGACGTCGCCGGGGCGACCTTCCAGTGCAAGCTCGACAAGGGGTCGTTCGCTCCCTGCACCTCGCCGAAGAGCTACAAGGTGAAGAAGGGCAGCCACACATTCTCGGTCGAGGCCGTGGCTCCGGGCGGCACCGACGCGACGCCTGCGACATTCAACTTCAAGGTCAAGAAGAAGAAATAGGCGGTGAGAATGAGGAGACTGCCGGCAATCGCTGCCCTGGCCGCCGGAATCCTGATGCTCTTCGCGCCCACGGCCCAGGCGCTGGTAAAAAAAGTATTCACGTTCACGGGGGACGAGCAAACCTTCACCGTTCCAGACGGCGTCCACCAAGTCGCACTGGCGGCGATCGGCGGAGCCGGCGGTGACACTGCCGACGCCTCGGGCGGCGAGGGCGCGGCGTTGTCCGGCGGGGCGATAGTCGTCACCCCGGGCCAAACGCTCTACATCGAGGTCGGCGGCAAGGGGCAATTGCAGGCAGAAGGAGGAGCAGGAGGGTTCAACGGCGGCGGCGCGGCCACCGGCGAAGGTGGCGGCGGTGGCGGCGGCGCAACCGACGTGCGCACTTCCCCCCGCGCCGACGGTCTGAGCCCCGACACGCGGCTGATCGTCGCCGCCGGCGGCGGCGGTGCCGGCGGCACGGGTCCCGAAGGAGAAGGGGCCAATGGAGGCGCTGCCGGCAAAGGCGGCGAAACATCCACCGGCGGCAACGGCGGTGGGGGTAAAGGGGAACCGTCGGAAGGCGGGCTCGCAGGCGCTCCCAGCTGCGGTGGCGTGAGCGAAGCGGGCGCCCTCGGCCTCGGCGGGGCCGGCAGCGGCGGCGAAGCTGGGACCAACGGCGGCGGCGGCGGCGGAGGCGGCTTTTACGGCGGCGGTGGTGGTGGCGGCGGCTGCGGATTCGGCGGCGGCGGCGGAGGCGGCGGCTCGTCGTTCGCCGAAGGACTGTCGATCGTCATCCCCTCCCCAGAACCAGCTGCGGCACAAATCTCCTATTTCAATCCGCCGACGATCGCGATCGTGTCGCCCGTCGAAGGCGCCACGATCACCCAGGGCCAGGCGCTGACCGCCTCCTACACGTGCTCGTCCGCTGAAGCCGTCCCGATCGAAGAATGCACCGGATCGGTGCCCGACGGAGCGGCGCTAGACACCTCGACCCTCGGCCCCCACACGCTCACCGTCAAAGCGGAAGACGCGGCCAAGAACACCACGAGCGCGAGCGCCACCTACACGGTGGTGGCTGTGCCTGAACCCAAATCGTCGGCGCCGGATACGACCATCACCGCCCACCCGAAGAAGAACGTCAAGACCAAGAAGAAGAAGGCGAAGGTCAAATTCAGCTTCACCTCTGACGTCGCCGGGGCGACCTTCGAGTGCAAGCTCGACAAGGGGTCGTTCGCTCCCTGCACCTCGCCGAAGAGCTACAAGGTGAAGAAGGGCAGCCACACATTCTCGGTCGAGGCCGTGGCTCCCGGCGGTACCGACGCGACCCCTGCGACGTTCAGCTTCAAGGTCAAGAAGAAGAAATAAATAGGGCGCAGGGAAGCCCGTCGAGGCGGCGAAGTCGCCTCGCTATAATCCCGCGGCTCTTGGCCCAGGTGTGGCGGCACGATTCGGCCGCACCCGGGCGTTTTTGGGTCTGCGACCCGGAATACGACCAGTTATAAGCAAAAGCGAGGGCAGAGAAGTGACTCGGCAGGCCGTCATCACCCCCGAAGGGCTCGAGAAGCTCAAAGAAGAAATCGAGAACCTCTCGACCGAGAAACGGCGCGAGGTGGCGTTGCGGATCAAGGAGGCGCGCGAGTTCGGCGACATCTCCGAGAACGCCGAGTACGACGACGCGAAGAACGAGCAGGCGCTGCTCGAGGCGCGGATAGCCCAGCTCGAAGAGCGGCTGCGCCGGGCGACCGTCATCGACAAGAAGGAAGTCGGAACCGACGAGGTCACCGTCGGCTCTGTCGTCCACGTCAAAGACCAGAAAAGCGGCGACTCGCAGAAATTTCAGATCGTCGGCTCGACCGAGGCCGATCCGCTCGAGCAGAAGCTCTCGAATGAGTCGCCGATCGGCAAAGCCCTGATCGGCCGCAAGCGCAACGACGTCGTCACCGTCGAGGTCCCGCGCGGCCCGCGGAAAAAGCTCAAAATCACGAAAATCGAGACTGCTTGAGTCCGAGTAGGCTCGCGTCGGGATGACGGAGCCTGAGCAGGAGAAAGAGCACCCGCCCCCCTCCGACCGCGGGAGCGACCGAGCGTCGCAATCTGACTCCCGCGAGGGAGCGGGAGCCGAGGAGGTGGGCGGAAGTGATGTTCTCAAGGATCGCAGGGAGAAGCTCGAGCGCCTGAGGTCCGCCGGCGTCGACCCCTTCCCGCACAGCTTCGCTGAGCGTGAGGAGATCGGTGAGGTGCGCACCGCCCACCAGGGCCTTGCGCCGGGGCTCGAGACCCACTCGCGTCACAGGGTCGCGGGCCGGATAGTCGCCCGCCGCGGCCACGGCAAGGCCTGCTTCCTCGACCTCCGCGACGGCAGCGGCCAGATCCAGCTCCACGCCCGCGAGGACCTGCTCGGCGAGGAGCCATACCGGCTGCTCGTCGACCTCGACATCGGCGACCTGATCGGGGTCGAGGGCACGGCGATGGCGACCCGCAGCGGCGGCGAGCTGACGCTCTCGATCGACCACTGGCGGCTGCTGGCGAAGAGCCTGCGGCCGCCGCCCGACAAGTTCCATGGCCTCGAGGACGTCGAGACCCGTTACCGGCGGCGCGAGCTCGATCTGCTCGCCAACGAGGACAGCCGCCGGACCTTCGCCCTGCGCGCGCGGGCGATCGCGGAGATCCGGCGCTGGCTCGACGAGCACGGCTTCGTCGAGGCCGAGACGCCGGTCCTGCAGCCGCTCTACGGCGGCGCCCTGGCCCGCCCCTTCGTCACCCACCACAACGCGCTCGACCGCGACTTCTACCTGCGGATCGCGACCGAGCTCTATCTCAAGCGCCTGGTGGTGGGGGGGATCGATCGCGTCTACGAGCTCGGCAAGGACTTCCGCAACGAGGGCGTCTCCCACAAGCACAACCCCGAGTTCACGATGCTCGAGTGGTACGAGGCCTACGCCGACTACGAGAAGACCGCCCACGACCTCGAGCTGCTGGTCGCCGACGTCGCCGAGCGCGTCCTCGGCACGCTCGAGGTCGACCGCGAGGGCGTCACCATCGACCTCACCCCGCCCTGGCGCCGGGTCACGCTGCGCGAGGCGATCTCCGAGCGGACCGGGATCGACATCGCCGAGCACCCTGGCCGCGAGGAGCTCGCGGCGGCGATGGGGACCGAGCCCGACCCCGCCGAGGGCTGGGGCAAGCTGGTCGACGGCCTGCTCTCGAAGTTGGTCGAGCCGGAGCTGATCCAGCCGACCTTCGTCCTCGACTACCCGGTCGAGCTCTCGCCGTTCGCCAAGGCGCACCGGAGCGAGGAGGGGCTGGTCGAGCGCTGGGAGGCGTTCGCCGGAGGGATGGAGATCGCGAACTCGTTCACCGAGCTCAACGACCCCGACGAGCAGCGCCGTCGGTTCGAGCAGCAGGCCGCCGAGCTCGCCCGCGGCGACGAAGAGGCGCAGCCGTTCGACGAGGCCTTCGTCGAGGCGCTCGAGCAGGGAATGCCCCCGACCGGAGGGGTCGGGCTCGGGGTTGACCGGCTTGCAATGATTCTTACCGGGGCGAAAAGCCTCCGCGAAGTGGTGCTTTTTCCCGCCATGCGCGCCTGATTGAGCACCAATCGGGCCCCAAAAACCCGCTACCAGCGACTTTCCGACCCCTGAGGCCAGGGGGGCGCCCTCGGTATCGTTTAGAGGACGCTTAGGGAACCTTCCCGATATCGGAGGCGGTTCCGGTACTTCGGCCACCGATTTGCGTTTGTTCAACCAAGAAGCGAGATAGAGGCCAATTGTTCGAGAGATTCACAGAGCGAGCCCGACAGGTAGTCGTCCTGGCCCAGGAAGAGGCTCGCACGCTCAAGCACAACTACATCGGCACCGAGCACATCCTGCTCGGCCTGCTCCGCGAGGAGGAGGGCCTGGCCGCGAGGGTGCTGGAGTCGCTCGACATCACGACCGAGCGGGTCCGCTCCCAGGTGGTCCGCATCGTCGGCTCCGGTGAGGAGGTCACCTCCGGCCAGATCCCGTTCACCCCGCGCGCCAAGAAGGTGCTCGAGCTGGCGCTGCGCGAGGCGCTCTCGCTCGGCCACAACTACATCGGCACCGAGCACATCCTGCTCGGCCTGGTCCGCGAGAACGAGGGCGTCGCCGCCCGGATCCTGCTCGACTTCGACGCCGACTCCGACAAGATCCGCAACGAGGTGATCCGGATGCTGTCCGGCCCCGGCGGGCGCCGCCAGGGCGCGGCGGCCGGCTCCGGTGGCGGCGGCGAGGGCAAGAAGTCCTCGAAACTGCTCGACCAGTTCGGCCGCAACCTGACCAAGCTCGCCGAGGAGGGCAAGCTCGACCCGGTCATCGGCCGCGAAACCGAGATCGAGCGGATCATGCAGATCCTCTCCCGTCGCACCAAGAACAACCCGGTGCTGCTCGGCGAGCCCGGCGTCGGCAAGACCGCCGTCGTCGAGGGCCTGGCCGCCCGCATCAACAAAGGCGAGGTGCCGGAGCTGCTGAAGAACAAGCAGATCTACACCCTCGACCTCGCGGCGCTGGTCGCCGGCTCCAAGTACAGGGGCGAGTTCGAGGAGCGCCTCAAGAAGGTGATGAAAGAGATCACCCAGCGCGGCGACATCATCCTCTTCATCGACGAGCTCCACAACCTGGTCGGAGCCGGGGCCGCCGAGGGCGCGATCGACGCCGCCTCGATCCTGAAGCCGGCGCTGGCCCGCGGCGAGCTGCAGACGATCGGCGCGACGACTCTCGACGAGTACCGCAAATACCTCGAGCGCGACTCGGCGCTGGAGCGACGCTTCGCCCAGATCAAGGTCGACCAGCCCTCGGTAGAGGACACCGTGCGGATCCTCGAGGGTCTGCGCGAGCGCTACGAGCAGCACCACCGCGTCAACATCACCGACGACGCGCTGTCCGCCGCCGCCGAGCTCGCCGACCGCTACATCTCCGACCGCTTCCTGCCCGACAAGGCGATCGACCTGATCGACGAGGCCGCGTCGCGGATGCGGATCAAGTCGATGAGCGCGCCCCCCGTCTACCGCGACCTCGAGGAGGAGATCGAAACGACGCGGCGCGAGAAGGAGTCCTCAATCGAAGCCCAGGAATTCGAGAAGGCCGCCAACCTGCGCGACACCGAGCGCCAGCTGACCACCCGCAAGCGCCAGCTCGAAGACGAGTGGGCCGAGGGCGAGGAGGGCGACCGGCCCGACGTCGGCGAGGAGGAGATCGCCGACATCGTCTCGATGTGGACAGGAATCCCCGTCTTCAAACTCACCGAGGCCGAGACCAAGAAGCTGATCCGGATGGAGGAAGAGCTCCACAAGCGGGTGATCGGCCAGGAGGTCGCGATCACCGCCGTCTCGAAGGCGATCCGCCGCTCGCGGGCCGGGATCAAGGACCCGAAACGGCCGGCCGGCTCGTTCATCTTCCTCGGCCCCTCCGGGGTCGGCAAGACCGAGCTCGCCCGCACCCTCGCCGAGTTCCTCTTCGGCGACGAGGAGGCGATGGTCCGGATCGACATGTCCGAGTACATGGAGAAGCACGCGGTGAGCCGCCTGGTCGGGTCGCCTCCCGGTTACATCGGCTACGACGAGGGCGGTCAGCTGACCGAGGCCGTGCGGCGCAAGCCGTACAGCGTCCTCCTGCTCGACGAGATCGAGAAGGCCCACCCCGATGTCTTCAACATCCTGCTCCAGATCCTCGAGGACGGGAGGCTGACCGACGCCCAGGGGCGGACCGTCGACTTCCGCAACGCGATCGTGATCATGACCTCGAACATCGGGGCCTCGGAGATCGCGAAAAACACCTCGATCGGCTTCACCGTCGCCGACGAGACCGGCATGTCCTACGACGACATGAAAAACCGGATCATGGGCGACCTCAAAAAAGTCTTCCGGCCCGAGTTCCTCAACCGGATCGACGAGGTCATCGTCTTCCACAAGCTGGCCAAGGAAGAGGTCAAGGAGATCATCGACCTGATGATCAACCGGGTCCGCGTCCAGGTCGCCGAGCACGAGCTCCAGCTCGACCTCACCGACGAGGCCAAAGACCTCCTCGTCGAGAAAGGCTGGGACCCGTCGATGGGCGCCCGGCCGCTGCGCCGCGCGATCCAGCGCTACATCGAGGACCCGCTCGCCGACGAAGTCCTGCGCCAGGGCCCGATGACCCCGGGCTCGACGGTGCTGGTCGAGCGCGACCCCTCCGGCGACGAGGAGGACAAACCCCTCTCGCTGCGGATCATCAAGCCGGCGAAACCGCCGAAGGCCGCCCTCGAGGAGGCCGAGGAGACCGAGCCGGAGAAAGTTGGCGTCGGCGCCAAGCGCGATGAGGACGGCTCCGCCCCCTCGGACGAGCCCGAGAGCTCGCCCGAGCCGAGCGAGCCCGGCCCCGTCGACGACGCCTCCTAGGGCAGCTTCTTCAGCGCCTCGCAGCCGGCGGCCCTGGCGTCCTTGCCGGCGCCGCCGTTACAGAGGTCGGAGCCCGGTCCGCCGAGCAGCCTGTCCCTGCCGGCCGCCCCGATCAGCGTGTCCTTGCCCGGGCCGCCCTTGATCGTGTCGGCGCCCCTTTCGCCGCGGCCTTCGTCTCGGCCCTTGCCGAGGTCGATCGAGTCCTTGCCATCGCCGCCGCAGACGACGTCGTTGCCGGCCAGCGAGGAGATCCGATCGTTGCCGCCGAGGCCGGCGATGACGTCGGCCTTCTTCGTCCCCTTCAAACTGTCGGCTCGCCGGGTCCCGACGATCGTCGCGCTCCTGCCCCCGCAGCGGGCTTTGACCGGGACGACGCTGACCCTGACCGGTTCGGGGTCGGCGGTGAAGCGGCCGACGAGTAGCTTCTCGGAGCCTTCGAAGGCGTCGCCGGCCACCACGGCGCGCCCGTCCGGCTGAAGGGCGAGCCCACTGACGAACTCCGAGTCGGGGACCGCGTTGGCGTCGGTTTCACCGCCACTGCCGAAGGCAGGATCGAGGTGGCCGTCGGGTGTCAGCCGCAGCAGCCAGGTGTCGCCGAGCGCGTTCCCATACCCGCGAACCCCGGCGGCGACGATGCGGCCCGCATTGTCCACCTCGAGCGATTCCAGGGTGTCATCCTGGCCGGTGGGGTTGGCGCGCAGGATCCCGCCGGCCGCAAAGCCCGGGTCGAGTTGCCCGGTGGAGGTGAAACGGGCGACGAACCCCTCTTCGTCTTCGTTGGAGGCCAGGGCGGTGCCGGTGGCCAGGATGCCGCCGTCGGGGAGGACCTTGAGGTCGGTGATCAGGCCCGACGGAAAGGGGGCGCTGCCGAGGTCCTCGACGGCGACCCCGCCTTTTCCGAACCCGGAGACGAGATTCCCTTCGGCGTCGAGCTCCGCCAGAAATGCCCCCTGTTCGGCGGCCCCCCCGATGACGATGGTTTCGTTGCCCAGGACCTTGACGGCATACGCTTGCTCGATGGCGCTTCCGGGAATGTCGATCACCCGGACGCCATTGGCTGGGGCCGTGCTGAAGGAGGGGTCCGGTTCCCCGTTCTCGGTCACGCGAGCCACGGCGACCTTCAGTCCCGTGACGAGCGTCCCCGAGACCCCGGCCGCGACGATCTTCCCATCCGGGGCCTGGTCCATTGCGCTGGCGGCGGCGAGCTCTTTGGTCGAAACGGTGGTCAGGCCGCTCGTACCAAAACCGGGGTCGAGTTCGCCGTTCGGCATGTAGCGCCCGAACTCGAAGCCAAGGGATCCGGCCGTCGGACCCCGACCGGTGCCGGCGACGACGAATTTGCCGTCGCCGCGTTCCTCGATCGCTTCGATCGAGATCGGATCGCCAGCCTGTTCGAGGTCGGGCTCGACCCTGAAGCCGTCGCCACCGAAGCCGAGGTCCGGGCTGCCGTCGGAATTGAACCGGGCGAGCAGGAAACCGGTCGGGGCGCCGCTGGCGCCGCCGCCGCGGCTGCCCGCGCCGAGGATCTTCCCGTCGCGGAGGACCAGCAGGTCGGCGAGGAACTCGTTTTTCTCGTTCGGTTCGTCGAAGATCGTGAAGCCGGCCGTGCCGAAGCTCGGGTCGGGTTCGCCGGCGACGGCGCCGCGGCCCTGAGCCGGAGCGATGAGGAGGACTGCGGCGACGACCGCGACCGGTAGAACCGCTCGAGTTGCAGCGGAAACGCCAGTCCGTCCCGATGGCCGCCCCATGACGCTGCTCATCGTAACGGGGACATCAGGTGCGCCCAACGTTTGGCTTAGGGCAGCTTCGTCCGCCGCTCGCAGCCGCTGGCCTTCGGGTCCCTGCCCGGGCCGCCGTTGCATACGTCCTTGCCGCCGCCCCCGATCAGCCTGTCCCGACCGCCGCCGCCCAGCAGCGTGTCCTTGCCCGGGCCGCCCCTGATGATGTCGGCACCCCCTTCGCCGTGGCCTTCGTCTCGGCCCTTGCCGAGGTCGATCGAGTCCTTGCCATCGCCGCCGCAGACGACGTCGTTGCCGGCCAGCGAGGAGATCCGATCGTTGCCGCCGAGGCCGGCGATGACGTCGGCCTTCTTCGTCCCCTTCAAACTGTCGGCTCGCCCGGTGCCGACGATCGTCGCGGTGCGTCCGCCGCAACGCGGCTTGGTCGGGATCACGCTCACCTTCACCGTTTCGGGCCCGGTGAAGCGGCCGACCAGAAGCTCGCTCCCGTCGCCGGACGGGCTTTCGGCGGACCCGGCGATCACTGGCCGGCCGTCGGGCTGGACCGCCAGGCCTTCGGCTGCGTCTACAGTGGGGCTGGCGCTCGCGACTGTCTGCCCCCCGACGCCGAAGCTGGGGTCGAGGCGGCCGTCCGGCGTCAGCCGGAGGAGCCAGGTGTCGAGGCCGTGGTAGTACCCGGCGACGAGGATGCGGCCGTCGGGAAGCAGGGACAGTGCTCGACCTTCGTCGTAGCCTTCGGACGCGTCGAGTCTGAAGATCCCGCCGGAGCTGAAGCTCGGATCGAGTTGACCTGCGGCGGTAAAGCGGGCGACGATCAGCTCCGACTTGGCGCCCGGCGCCGGGACTGCCGATCCGGTGACGACGATCCGGCCATCGGGCTGAATTGCGAGGTCGGTGATTTCCCCGGAGGGTTCGGTTTCCTCGCCAAGGTCCTGGACCTTGATCCCGGCGGTGCCGAAGCTGGCGACGGGTTCCCCGTCAGAGTCGAGCTTGGCCAGAAACGCGCCCTCCTCGGACACACCCCCGACGACCACAGAGCCGTCGCCGAGGACCCTGACCGCGTTCGCTTCTGAGCTTTCGCTGCCCGGGACTTTGAAGATGCGGAATCCAACCGGGGCCGCCGCCGAAAAGCTCGGATCGGGGTTTCCTTCGGAGGTGAGGCGTAACACCGCCACTTCGGAGTGGACGGCGAGGTTGATGCGTTCGCCCGCGGCCACGATCTTCCCCCCCGGGGCGATATCCATCGCGGCGGCTTCGCCCGGGCCTTCTGGGGACAGGACGGAGAGGCCGGCGTCGCCGAAGTCCGGATCGAGCTGTCCGCTCGGTAGGTAGCGGGCGATCCCGAACGCGTTGAATTGATCCGGATCCGGTCCGCGCCCGAGCCCGGCGGCGACGATCCGCCCGTCACCGAGCAACGCCAGGTCGTCGATCGCCCGCGGGTCGCCTGCGTTGTGGAGGTCGGGCTCGACCCTGAACCCTTCCGGTCCGAAGGTCGTGTCGGGGCTACCGTCGGGGTTGAAGCGGGCGAGCAGGAAGCCCTCGGAGCTGCCCCTGGTGCCGCCGGCAAGGATCTTCCCGTCCGGGAGGACGACGACGTCGGACAGGTACTCGCCGGCGAGGTCGGGTTCGTCGAGGATCGTGAAGCCGCCGCTGCCGAAGGTCGGGTCGAGGAGGCCTTCGGCGCCCAGCTCCTGGGCGGGAGAGGCCGCGGCGACAACCAGCGCCGAAACGACGGCGGCGATTGTCGCGACGTATCGGGAAGCGTCCATCGAGCTCGTCGACGACGATCCTAACCCCCCGGTTCAGAGGTGGCTACCGATACGGTTTCGACGATGAGTGACCTGGGCCGCACCGCGATCGGCACCTGGAGCGGGGGGAGGTTCCTCCACTTCGGCGAGGCGATACCCGAGGAGCGCCTCGAAGCGCTGCTGCGGCCCGGCGGGGGAATCTCGACGGTGCTGAGCGCGGACGCCTACGGCCAGGGCGAGGCCGACGAGCTGCTCGGGCGGGCGCTGACCGGGGTGCGGCGCGAGGACTACACGCTGGTCGGCGCCGTCGGCCACGACTTCTACGAGGGCGAGCGCGACGGGCCGCGCGGCTTTCCCCGCTTCACCGACCCCGCCCTCCGCGGCCCCGACGCCTACGCCGACTACCTGCGGCTGGCGGCCGAGCGCAGCCTCGGCCGCCTCGGCGCGTCCTCCTTCGACCTGCTCCTCCTCCACAATCCCGATCGCATCGGCTACACGAGCGAGGCGGTCTGGGACGGGATGGAGGCTCTGCGCGAGGCCGGCATCGCCGCGGAAATCGGCGTCGCCCCCGGCCCGGCCAACGGCTTCACCCTCGACCTGATCTCCTGCTTCGAGCGCTTCGGCGAGCGGATCGATTGGGCGATGATCATCCTCAACCCGTTCGAGCCCTGGCCGGGCGAGCTCTGCCTCGAGGCCGCCGCCCGCCATCGAGATCCGCGTGATCACCCGGGTCGTCGACTACGGCGGCCTCTTCTGGGGCGACCTCGAGCCGGGGATGGAGCTTGCCGAGGGCGATCACCGCGCGTTCCGCCCCGACGGCTGGATCGAGGCCGGCCTCGAGAAGCTCGAGCGGGTGATCCCGATCGCCGAGCGGACGGAGCTGAAGACGATTCAGCTCGCCTGCCAGTGGAACCTCGCCCACCGGGCGGTCGAGTGCGTCGTCCCGACCCTGATCCAGGAGGCCGGGCCGGCAGCGCTCCCGATCGAGGAGAAGCGGGCCCAGCTCGCGGCGCTGCCGACCGAGCAGCGGATCACGATCGAGGAGGTCGCCGAGATCCGCGCCGTCGGCGACAACACCGGCTGCATGGCGCTGAAGGGCGCCAGCCCCGAGCACGAGGGCGAAGAGCGGCCCGACCGCTGGGCGCTCGACGAGGAGCTCGGCGCGGTCGGCGAGCGCTGGGGGATCGACCCCGCCCGCGATCTCTCCCGCACCCCGGCCTGACCGGCGTGTTCCGGATCGACGAGCGGACGAGGCCCTGGTGGACCCTTGCCGGCGCCTGCGCCGGGCTCTTCATCCTGATGCTCGACTCGACCGTGGTCGCGCTGGCGCTGCCGAGCATCCGCGACGACGTCGGGGCCAGCGCCGAGTCGCTGCAGTGGGTGATGAACGGCTACCTGCTGACGATCGCCGTCCTGGTCGTCACCGCCGGCCGGCTCGGCGACATGTTCGGCCGCAAGCGCATGTTCCTCATCGGGATCGTCATCTTCGGTGCCGGGTCGGTGCTCGCCGGGGCGGCCGATGGGCCGGCGATGCTGATCGCCGGCAGGATCGTCCAGGGGGTGGGGGCGGCGCCGACGCTGACGCTGTCGCTGGCGATCGTCTGCAACGCCTTCCCGAAGGGCGAACAGGCGCGGGCGCTCGGGATCTGGGCCGCGGTGTCGGCGATCGCGCTGGCGGTCGGGCCGCTGGCCGGCGGGGCGCTGATCGAGATCGACTGGCGGGCGATCTTCTGGATCAACCTGCCGATCATCGTCGCCGGGTTCCTGATCATGTCGGTGGCGGCGAGGGAGTCGACCGATCCCGCGGCCGGTCGCCGGATCGACGTCCCCGGCCTGATCGCGCTCACGATCGGCCTCACCTCGGTCGTCCTCGCGATGATCCAGTCGCGCGCCTGGGCGGCGGGGACCGTGGTCGCGCTCGCCGCGGTGGGCATCCTCGCCTTCGCCGCCTTCTGGTCGATCGAGCGCCGCGTCGAGGACCCGATCGTCGAATTCGACCTCTTCCGCAACCGGCCCTACTTCGGCGCCAGCGCCGCCGCCTTCGCGATCGTCGGCTCCTACTGGGCGGTGATGTTCTTCCAGCCCCAGTACCTGCAGGATGTCCGTGGGCACTCGGCGATCGAGAGCGGCGTGCTGGTGCTGCCGATCACGGCGCCGATGATCCTGATCTCGCCGTTCTCGGGGCGGCTGATCGGGCGCTTCGGCGCCCGCCGGCTGATGACCGTCGGGATGCTGTTCGGGACAGCGGGCCTCGCTGTCCTCACCCAGATCGGCGCCTCGAGCTCCTACGCCCTCGTGCTCGTCGGCTACCTGCTGTTCGGGATCGCGCTTGGGCTCGTCTACGCGCCGATGTCGACCGCGGCGATGGCCGCGATGCCGGGCGAGAAGGTCGGGATCGCCTCCGGCGTCCTCGCGATGGACAGGATCGTCGCCGGCTCGCTGGCGCTGGCGGCGACGAGCGCCGCCTTCCACGCGCTGCAGGGCGGCGGCGACTCCCTCGCGGCCTCGATCGCCGGCTCGACCTGGGTCGCGGTCGCGCTCTGCGCCCTCGGCACGACGCTGACCTGGGCCTTCGTCCGCGACACCCACCCGCCGGGTCCCGACCCGGCGGTCGCCGGCGAGCCGCCCGAGGAGGAGCTCCAACACCACCGCCACCACCGTCGATTCCACCTTTGAGTGAGCGATCGGCTTGACAATTGCTGTTCCGACCTTTCCACTAGGGATTAAGCAGACCGCATTGGAAAGCGGAATTTGGCATCCTTGACTTGATGTCGTCGCAGCCTGGGGATGAGCTTCAAGAGCTTTCGGAACGTCAGGACCCCAGGCTTCTGAGGTCTCTCGACGTCGTCGCCCCGGGTGGCGCGCTGCGCGAGGGGATCGACAACATCGTCCACGCCAGCACCGGCGCCCTGATCGTCGTCGCCGAGCCGAGCGAGATCTCCCACCTGCTCTCGGGGGGAATCAAGCTCGACATCGACTACACCCCGGCGATGCTCTACCAGGTGGCGAAGATGGACGGCGCGATCGTCCTCAACTGCGAGGCGACCAAGATCATCTGGGCCAACGTCCAGCTGATGCCGGACCCGACGATCCTCTCGAGCGAGACCGGCACCCGCCACCGCACCGCCGAGCGCGTCTCCAAACAGACCGACGCGCTGGTGATCGCGATCTCGCAGCGGCGCGACGTCGTCTCCCTCTACGTCGAGGGGACGAAGTACATCCTCCAGGACATCCCCGCCGTTCTCGCCAAGGCCAACCAGGGGCTGGCGACGCTCGAGAAGTACCGCGAGCGGCTCGACCAGGTCGCGACCCGGCTCAGCGTGCTCGAGTTCGAAGGCGGCAGCGTCCTCTACGACGCGCTCTCGGTCCTCCAGCGGGCCGAGCTCGTGACCCGGATGGCGGTCGAGGTCGAGCGCTACATCGTCGAGCTCGGCACCGAGGGCCGCCTGATCGAGATGCAGCTCGAGGAGTCGATGGTCGGAGTCGCGGGGGAAAAGGCGGCGTTGATCCGCGACTACTCCGTCGAGGACTCCGAGCAGAACCTGGAAACGGTGGGGGAGTCGCTGTCGCGGCTGCCGCACGAGGACGTCCTCGACTTCGGCCGCCTCGCCGAGCTGCTCGGCTACGACCGCAAGCTGAACACGCTCGACTTCCCTGTCAGCCCGCGCGGCTACCGCGTCCTCGGCCGCATCCCGAGGATCCCAAAGCTTGTCGTCCAGAAGATCATCCAGGAACTCGGCACCCTCGAGGACGTTGTCGCGGCCTCGGATGCCGAGCTCGAGGCTGTGGATGGGGTCGGCCCGACCCGGGCCAAGGACATCCGCGAGGGGCTGCGGAGGCTCCAGGAGGTCGATCTGGTCGACCGGTACTTGCAGAGTTGACGGTGCGCCAAAGTGCCGTCAGAAATCGAAAGGAGCAAGCGATTCCTGAGCTAGAGGAGGTAGTCGAGGTGACAGAGGTGGACGTCGAGTACGTCTGCGACTTCGAGGAGGGTGACAAGGTCGTCTATCCCCACCACGGAGCGGGCCTCGTGATGAAGAAAGAAAGCCGCGAGCTGATGGGGGAGGAGCGCGAATACCTCACGATCAAAATCCTCCACAACGAACTCACGGTGATGGTCCCGTGTGAGAACGCGGGCAAGGCGGGGCTGCGTCGCGTGATCGACGAGGAAGAAATCAAAAAGGTCACCGACGTCCTCACCGACGATGTGTCGGAGATGCCGAAGAACTGGAATCGGCGCTTCAAGTACAACCGCGAGAAGATCAAGACCGGCGATGTGTTCGAGCTGGCCGAGGTCGTCAGGAACCTGGCGATCCGGGAGATGGAAAAGGGCCTCTCGACCGGCGAGAAGCAGATGTACACCCGGGCCAAGAAGATCCTCGCATCGGAGTTCATGTACGCGCTCGACAAGGACGAGGACGGCGCGGAGGAATACCTCGACGGTCTGCTGGAGGGGCGTTTCGCCGCCACCGCGTAGTCCAGGGACAGTCACAGCGGTCATCGCCGCCGCCGGCTCCGGTCAGAGGCTTGGAGCCGGCGGCCCGAAGGCCTTCGTCGAGTTGGGGGGCAGGCGGATGGTCGACTGGTCGATCGAGGCCATGCGAGGAGCGCCGTCGGTGCGCTCGATCGTCGTCGCCTGCCCGCCGGGCCACATCCACGACCTCGGCGGCCACGACCTCGGCGTCGTTGACGGAGGCGAGACCCGGGCGGTCTCGGTCGCCAACGCGCTCGAGGCGGTCGGGACCGCGCTGGTCGCGATCCACGACGCGGCGCGGCCGCTGCTGAGCGCCCAACTCGTCGAGGACGTCATCGCCACCCTCCTCGCCGACGAGGAGGCCGACGGCGCGATCGCCGCCGCCCCGGTCTCGGACACGATCAAGCGCGTGTCGCAGGCGCGGGATGAGGCGGACCAGGAGGCGAAAGCTGCATTCGCCCTCTCTAGCGGGCAGGATGCAGCGCTCGCCATCGAGGAGGGCGTCGATCGCCGCTTCGAGGTCGAGGAGACGGTCGATCGCGCCGGGCTCTGGGCGGCGCAGACGCCTCAGGTCTTCCGCGTCGAGGCGCTGCGCCGGGCGCTCGAGGCGGGGCCGGAGACGGTCGCCGCGGCGACCGACGAGGCGATGCTGGTCGAGGCCGCCGGCGGCCGCGTCCTGATCCACCCCTCGTCCGCCGAGAACGTCAAGGTGACGACCCCGCTCGATCTTCGCGTCGCCGAGCTGCTCCTCGCCGAGCGCTAGCGCAGGAGCACCCAGACGAGGGCGGCAGCGAAGAAGAGCTGGCCGACGCCGAGGGCGACGCCGAGGTTGATCGCGCCGAGGATCGTCGCCAGGGCGACCCCGGCGGCGAAGGCGGCGGCCAGGATCGCCAGCTGGGCGGGCCGCGAAATGCGCCTAGGCACGATCGGCCCGCTCGCTTTGGTGTCGGTCGCGTCGGCGGCGGTGGCGGGAGCGGCCGTCCTCGGACGCGAGACCGGCATGGGCCCTCGAGCGGTCCCCGAGGTGGCGGTTCCGCCGCCGCTCATAGAGCCTCCGCTCGAACGAAAGGGTCAGGACTCCGGCGACCACGATCGCGACGAGGTTGATTGATAGCTGGAGCATCGCCCCGCGCCAATCGGCCCAGTTGCCGAGCGCGAAGGCGATCCCGATGTTGGCTGCGGCCGGGATCGTCGTCACCGAGACGAGGACGCCGATCAGCGCCCCTGACTTGGCCGAGGTCAGCGACAGCATCCCCGCGGCACCTGCAAACAGGGCGACGATCACCGAGAACTCTTCCGGCTTGACGATGAACCGCACGAGGTCGTCTTCAGAGCTGTGGAATCCGGAGCCTACGATCCCGACCGCGAGGCAGAACAACGTGAAGAGAAACGCTGCGGTGATGCCGATCGGGAACCCTACGGCGAGAGCCGTCAGCGAACGCATCGCGACCCCCCGGCGGCGCTCGATGATGGCGACGCAGAGCCCCGCGAGCGCGCCGAACTCGGGGCCGACGATCATCGCTCCGACGATCAGGATCGGCGAGCCGACGAAGATCCCGACCGAGGCGATCAGGCAGGCGAGCGTCATGAAGGCCAGGAAGTTGCCACCGAGTTCCGTGGTCTCGGAGGTGCGGGCCTCGACCTCCTCCCAGATCACCGCGTCTGACGGTGTGCCCCTGGCCGATCTTTCGGCCCGCCGCGCCGCATCGGAGATCTGCGAGGCGATCTCGTCGATCGAGATCGAGCCCTGCCGCGTCACTCCCAGCTCCTTCAGGTCCTCGACCATCACGCTCGTGTCCTCGCGCGCGATGTCGCAGAGGACGACGTCACCCGCGGGCTTCCGCGCCGCGCCCTCGAGCAGGATCAGATTGCAGGTCGAGGACGAGGCTTCGAGCAGCGCGAGCACTCTCCTGGTCAGGTCATGCGGGACGACGATCCGCAGGTGGACCATGGTCGGCAGCGTATCCGCGCTCGGCGTCGCCTAGGCTCACATCGTGCTCACCGACTATCACCTCCACCTCCGCCCCGACGAGGACGGGACGACGGCGGGCCGCTACTTCACCGCCGAGAACGTCGACCGCTACCTCGAGGCCGCCGCCGCTGCCGGGATCGCCGAGCTCGGCGTCTCCGAGCACATCCACCGCTTCACCCAGTCGCTCGAGCTCTGGGACCACCCGTTCTGGCGCGAACAGGCCCAGGACGACATCGACGCCTACTGCGAGTTCGTCCGCGGCACCGAGCTGCGGCTCGGGATCGAGATGGATTTCGTCCCCGGTGCCGATGACCGCACCGCGAACCTGCTCGAGGCGCGGGACTTCGACTACGTCGTTGGCTCGGTCCACTTCCTCGGCGACGATGCGGTCGACCATGAGGGGTTCGACATATGGGAGGAGACCGGCGATCCGGACCGCGTCTGGTCGCGCTACTTCGAGGCGCTCGCCGCCGCCGCCCGCTCCGGTCTGTTCGACATCCTCGCGCACCCCGACCTGGTCAAGGTCTGGGGGCGGGGTAGGCCGGCGCCCGACGGCGATCCGCGCGCCTTCTACGAGCCGGCGGTCGAGGCGATCGCCGAGAGCGGCATCGCGGTCGAGGTCTCGACCGCGGGGCTGCGCAAGCCCGTCGGCGAGCTCTACCCATCGCATGCCTTCGCCGAGATGTGCGTCGAGGCCGGCGCCCCGTTCGCCCTCTCCTCCGACGCCCACCTGCCCGAGCACGTCGGCTACGGATACGACCGCGCGCTCGAGTTCCTCGACGGGCTCGGGGTGGAAGAGATCTGCGTCTTCGATCACCGTCAAAGGCGCCTGGAGGAGGTTGGATGAGCGCAGTCGGGATCGGCTACGACAGCCACCGCTTCGCGGCCGGGCGGCCGCTGATCCTCGGTGGGGTCGAGATCGAGCACGCGCTCGGCCTCGAGGGACACTCGGATGCCGATGTCCTCACTCATGCGGTGATCGACGCCCTGCTCGGCGCCGGGGGCCTCGACGACATCGGCACCCTCTTCCCCGACGACGACGAGCGCTGGCGCGACGCCGACTCGATCGACCTCCTGCGGACCGTCGTCGGGATGCTCTCCGGCCGGATCGAGAACATCGACGCGACGGTCGTCTGCGAGGCACCGCGGCTGGCTCCGGTGCGGTCCGAGATGGAGCGGATCCTGGCCGAGGCGACCTCGGCCCGGGTCAGCGTCAAGGCAACGTCGAACGAGGGGATGGGATGGGTCGGCCGCGGCGAGGGAATCGCCTGCATAGCCGTCGCTTCGCTGGAGAGCGAATAGTCTTCGGGTGGCGATGGCGAGCCTCAGCGACATAGGTTCCAGCGTCCGCAAAACGGTCGCCAACAAAGCCTTCGTCGTGAAGGTGATGCACGACTCCGAAATCCTCGGCCTGCTGCGCCCCGACGTCGCCGCGAAGATCGGCTACACCTTCGTGCGCTGGGGCCCCTCGCCGGCGACCGGGGTCGCGATCGCCGCGCTCCACCACCCCGATGAGACCGCGATCATCGACGAACGCGGCTCGCTCACGTTCGACCAGCTCCACCGCCGCAGCAACGCCCTCGCCCACTCCCTCGAGCGGATGGGGATCGGGCACGGCGACGGGATCGGGGTGATGTGCCGCAACCACCGCGGCTTCATCGAGATCACCGCAGCCGCCGCCAAGATCGGCGCCAGCGCGATCTACCTGAACACGATGTTCGCCGGCCCGCAGCTGGCCGAGGTGACGCGCCGCGAGAAGGCGAAGGTGCTGGTCTACGACGAGGAGTTCTCCGGCATCCTTCATGAAGTCGACGAGGGCGTCGATCGGGTGATCGGGTGGGCCGACAGCGAGGCGGAGTCCCCGACGCTGGACTCGCTGATCGCGGCCGGCGACGACTCGAACCTGAAGCCACCCCCCGACCATTCCCGGTTCGTGATCCTCACCTCCGGCACGACTGGGACCCCGAAGGGGGCCCAGCGGACCAACCCGGAGGGGCTCCACACGGTCGCGTCGATGATCGACAAGATCCCCTACCGCAGCCGCGAGACGATGGTCGTCGCCGCGCCCCTCTTTCACTCCTGGGGCTTCTTCCACTTCGCGATCGGCCTCCCCACCGCCGCGACCCTGGTGCTGCGGCGCCGCTTCGACCCCGAGGGGACCCTGCGGGCGATTCAGGAGAACCGCGCCCAGGTCCTCGCAGTGGTGCCGGTGATGATCCAGCGCATCCTGCAGCTGCCGGAGGAGACACTGCGCTCCTACGACCTCTCCTCGCTGCGGATCACCGCGCTCTCCGGCTCCGCGCTCCCGGGCGAGCTGGCCCTCGAGTGGATGGACCGCTTCGGCGACAGCATCTACAACCTCTACGGCTCGACCGAGGTCGCGATGGCGACGGTGGCGACCCCCGAGGACCTGCGGGCCGCGCCGGGAACGGCCGGCCGGCCCCCGCGTGGCACCGTCGTCAAGCTCTTCGACGAGAACGGCAAGGAGGTCCCCCGCGGCGAGGTCGGCAGGATCTTCGTCGGCAGCGAGATGTCTTTCGAGGGCTACACCGGCGGCGGCGGCAAAGAAGTGATCGACGGGCTGCTGAGCAGCGGCGACGTCGGCCACTTCGACGCCGACGGCCGGCTCTTCGTCGACGGGCGCGACGACGAGATGATCGTCTCCGGCGGCGAGAACGTCTTCCCGCGCGAGGTCGAGGATCTGCTCGCCGACCATGAGAGCGTCGTCGAGGTCGCGGTGATCGGAGTCGAGGACGAGGAGTTCGGGCAGCGCCTCAAGGCCTTCGTGGTCCTTGTCCAGGACGCCGCGGTCTCAGATGAGGATCTGAAGAAGCACGTCAAGGCCCATCTCGCCGCCTACAAGGCGCCGCGCGAGTTCGAGTTCCTCGACGAGCTGCCGCGCAACGCGACCGGCAAGGTCCTGAAGCGCGACCTGCACGAGCACCAGCCGCAGCAGTCCGGCTAGCGCCGCCTCGGCTTCTTCTTCGCCAGCTTCAGGAGGACGGTGCGCGTTTCGACGCCGGTGCCGACCAGCTTCGCCTGGAGGCGATGGAGACTGGACGTGGCAAGCCAAACCCTTGCGCTGGGGACGAGCTTGACCTTGACGACCCCCGCCTGGCCGGCGGGAACTGAGAACGGTCTTTCCCCGTAGATTTCGGGCAGCCTGGGGACGGGGACACGTCGGCGCTTGCTGGACGCCGCCCGTCGCTTTCTCCGGGGAAAGTACTTGGCGAGATTGAGCCTGCCGGCGCAGGAATCCGCTCCGCCCGGGCAGGACAGCTTCAGCCGCGCCTTGCCTCCGACCACCAGTGCGACCCGCGCCGCCCTTGCATGCGTTCCGATCCTGCAGCAGACGAACTGGATCGGGCTCGTCTGGGTGGTCGAGCCGCCGGCGTTGGTCGCGGTCACCTGGCAGGCGTAGTCGCCACCGCCCCTGCCTTCCACTCCGATGTCGGACCGGGTCGCCCCTGGGATCGGCTTCCCGTCCTCGGTCCACTGGTAGCTGAAGCTGTGGGGCGCGCGGTAGAACTGGGCCTCCGGCATGTCGGCCGCCCAGGCGCCTTGGTCGCAGGTGAGGAAGCGCGGCCGCAGCCCGATCTGCGCGGTGAGTTTCGGCGCGCTGGTGCCGAGCGGAGCTTTCAGCAGGGCGGGATAGGCGATCCCCGGTGAGGTCACCGCGCCCGCCAGGTTCAGGCTGCCTCCCTGACCGCCTTCGAGCGAGCCGTAGGAGATCGAGCCGGTGCCGCTGAAGGCCGCGGAATTCGCCCAGTAGGCGCGGTCGGTGGTCGGGTCGATCGCGACTCCCTCGGGGAATTCGATCGTCTGTTCGCTCGCCATGTCGCCGCCGCCGCTGCCATCGAGCCCGGCGTAGGAGATCCTCGCGAAGTAGGGGATCGCGTTTTCATGGTCGGCCCAATAGATGCGATGGCGGGTCGGGTCGATGGCCACCCCTTCGGCAAGCGCGGCAAACGCTCCCGAGGTGTTGAGGTCGGCGCCGCCGCTGCCGTCGAGGTTCGCGTAGGAGATCTTGCCCTGATAGTTGGACCAGTAGAGCCGGCCCGATGCGGGGTCGATCGCGACCCCGGTCGGTTCGGACGCCGTCGCCCCGGTGGTCGGCAGGAACCCGACCACGCTGCCGTCGAAGCTGGCGTAGGTGATCGCTTCGCTCGCCGCAGCCAGGTTGTTCGACCAGTAGAGCCGGCCCGCGGCGGTGTCGATGGCAAGGCCCCTGGGATCGAAGACCGCGGGTCCGGTGACCGGCAGGTCGCCGCCGCCGCTGCCGTCGAGGTTGGCCCACGAGACCTTTGACGCGACTTCTCCGTTGACCCAGTAGATCCGGCCCGCCGCCGGGTCGATCGCGATGCCCCTCGGCGAGTCCACGGTCGCCGCGCCGGTGTTCAGATTGCCGCCCCCGCTGCCGTCGAGGCTCGCATAGGAGATGGTGGTGTTGCTACCGAAGTAGACGCGGTCGGCAGCTGCCGGAGAGGCTGCCGCGAGCAGCCCCAGCACCATCAGCCCCAACGCCGACAACCTCGTCGCCCTCATCCGCAGCGATGATAGCCGGGGCCCCGAGAGGTAGCCGCATTTTGCGGACTTTTTGGCGATTGGACCGGTGGCGGCGGCGCCGAGTCCCATAGTAGGTTGCCGTGATGGGCATCGGAACCGAGTGATGGGCGAGCCTGCGATCAAACTTGACGCGGTCGAGGAGTCGACCGCCGACATTCGCGGCATCGCCGAGCGCGCGCTCGAGTGGGTCAGGGAGAGCGACGAGCGCGCCGCCGGCGCCGAGAAGCAGCTCGCCGAGAGCGGCGCCAGGGTGGAGAGGGAGAGCGCCGAGCTCCGGCAACGGGCGAAGGAGACACTGCAGAAGCTCGGGGAGGAGGGACGCGGTCGTATCACCGCGGAACGCGCGAGAAGGCGCGAGGCGGAGGCTCGCGCCACCCGCGCCGAGGAGGCCCGCGACCGCGCCGAGAAGGCCTTCGAGGCCGCCCGCGAGTCCGCCGCCGCCGAGCGCCAGAGGCTGATCGAGAACGCCGAGGAGGACGTTGCCGCCGCAATCAGGCGGACCGAAGCCGACGCCTCGAAGCGGGTTCGCGAGGTGATCGAGTCCAACCAGAGCGACGCCGACCGCAGGGTCGCTTCAGCCGAGCAGCGCGCCGCCGACGCAGAGGCGATGGCCGAGGAGGCCCACGAGTCGATGGTCCGGATCGAGGCCGAAATCGAGGAACGCGTGATGAAGGGCACCGAGGAGATTCGGCGCGAGTCCGAGGAACGAGTCCGCAAGCTGGTCGAGAAGGTCGAAGGCAAGGCGACCGAGCAGGCCCGCAAACGCGCCGACGAGGAGCTCGAGGCCGAGTCGGAGCGGATCCGGGTCCAGGCCGAGCAGCGCGAGGCCCGCGTCCGCGAGGCGGCCGAGGAGGAGATCAAGGCGAGCGCCAAGCGCGCCCGCCGCGAGGCGCTGGCCGCGGCGGATGAGACCGCCCCGAGCTGGTCGCGCGCCACCGAGGCCCCCGCCGGCCCCGGCTACAGGACCTTCTGAGCGGATCTCTGGCGGCTGGGCGCACTCGGCCATTCGCCGATTGGCGGCCACCCCACCACTAGCATCCCTTCTCCCAAGCGGGTGTTTGGAATACACGTGCCCCGCCGACTCCTACGAAGCGCGTCCGCCATCGGGACCCTGTGCCTGGCGATGGCCGGCGCCCAGGCCGGGCCGGCGAGCGCCGCCGGACAGGTCGAATCGTTCTCGGCGACGGCGTCGGCGAGCCAGGCGGGCGGGCATCCCGACATCGGCGTCTCGGTCTCGATCGGCCAGCCGGGGGCGCCGGAAACGGCGAAGAGCCTGACCGTCGAAATGCCGGCGGGGCTGACCGGCTACTTCAACTCGGTTCCGCTCTGCTCGCTGGCCGACCTCGCCACCGGCGAATGCCCGCCCGAGTCGCAGGTCGGCCTCGCCACGACCCGCGCCCTCCACGAACCCGAACCCGACTTCCTCTTCGGGACGGCCCCCCTCTACGCGGTCGCCGCGACCGGGAGCGGGGGGTACGGCCGCCTCGCCTTCACGGTCCCGACGCTCGACTTCACCCAATCGGTGATCGCGACCGTCCGCAGCTGGCGACGACTACGGCCTACGGCTGACGGCGCCCAACCTGCCGATCGCCGCGCCGCTGAAGAGCCTCGGCCTGACCCTCTGGGGACTGCCGTACGACCCCGTCCACGATGCGGCACGGTTCCCGACGGGCTCCGAAGGGTGCCCGGGGCTCGCCGACGCGAGCTGCAATACCGAACCGACCGCCTCCGATGCGCCCGAGATGGCGCTCGTCGGATACCCGCCCACCTGCGGCCAGCAGCTCTCGCTCGGGCTCGAGCTGCAGAGCTACCAGGACCCCGAACACCTGACGGGGGCATCGACCACCCTCCCTCCCGCGACCGGTTGCGACGTCGTCGGGTTCATCCCCTCGGTCTCGGTGCAGGCGAGCACGAGCTCGCGGACGCGGAGCTTCCTCAACGTCGATTTCAAACTGCCGCAGGAAACGGGGCCGCTGCCGACGGCCTCCAGCGCCAAGTCGATGCTGATCAGCCTCGGCGGCGCGCTGCGGCTGGACCCGGCGGCGCTCGCCGACCACGCTGTCTGCACCGCGGCTGAAGCCAGGATCGGGACCGAGGCGCCGCCGTCCTGCTCCGCGCCCGCGAAGGTCGGGACGGTGAAGATCAAGACCCCGGTCGTGCCGGGGACGGGCGGCGGATCCTCGCTGCTGCCGCACTCGACCCGGGTCGCCATTCCCCAGATCGCCGGCTCGGCCTACTTCGGCGGGCCCGACCCCGGCGGCGGCTACCGCGTCTACCTGCTGCCGACCGGTTTCGGGATCGCGATGAAGCTCCAGATGCTGCTGAAGCCCGACCCCGAATCCGGGAATCTGCTCGCGAGCATGCCGGTCCTCCCACCGTTCCCGATCACCGAGATCGACCTGAAGATGCCGGCGAGCTCGGGCGTGGTCGAGACCGCGGTCCGGTGCGGGCCCTACGTCGGCTCGAGCACCGTCACCCCCTGGAATCAGTCGTTGAGCGAGGTCTTCCAGATCCAGCCATTGGCGATCGACACCGGCCCCGGCGGGACGCCGTGCCCGGGCGCTCCGAAGGGGGCGCGGGTCGGGCTCGCGCCCACCCACATCGTCGCCGACGGGAAATCGATGACGAAGGCCACCGTGCTGCTCACCGACGCCGGCGGAATCCCGGTCCCGGGCGAAACGGTCGAGTTCAGCTCGACCGACCCAGGCCAGCAGATCGGGCCGGTGATCGACAACGAAGACGGCACCTACAGTGCGGCAATCACCTCATCGACGGCGGTCGGCACGCCGACGATCACCGCGACCGTGACCTCGACGGAACCCGAGCTCACGGGCACGGCACAGCTGAGCCAGGACCCGATCCCGCCGGCAGCGTCGACGTCGCGGGCCGCGCCGCAGCCGGTGGGGAAAAAGTTGATCCCCAGCGTCAGGCTCGGAAAGCACCCGCCGCGCCGCACCCGCAGGCACCGCGCCGTCTTCACCTTCAGCGCCGACGTCCCCGGTTCGACCTTCTTCTGCAAGCTCGACGGCCATGCCTACCGCCCCTGCCCCTCGCCGACCAGGCTGACCGGGCTGGACCTGGGCAAGCACCGGTTCAACGTCTACGCGGTCAGCCCCTTCGGCAGCACCGGCGTGCCGGCGAGCGTGCGGTTCACGGTCCTGCCGCCGAAGCCGAGAGCGAACTAGAGGACCGATTCCCACCGCGTCCGGTCGGGCGGGCCGGGGCAGAATTCGAACTTCAGGCGCTCCTCGCCGAGGGCCAGGAGCGAGGCAGAGACCGTGCCGAAGACCCCCTCGGCGCCGCCATGGCGGACGTTGAGCGCGCGCGGGTCGTCGTAGGGGCGGTCGAGATCGGCGAGCAGCTCGGGCCAGCCGCCCCACCCGGCCGGGGCGCGGTCGTCGAGGCCCGGCGCGGGCTTCTCCGCGGCGGCGAACTCGGGCAGCCAGTAGCGCTGCCGCGGGTTGCTCATGTCGTCGAGGTCGGCGGCGGTGAGGATGTGGAGGCCGGGGGGGACGTCGTGTTCGGTGAGCTCGATGCCGTCGTGGCGCCACCAGGTGGCCCGCCCCGGCTCGGCGACGACGAGGTTGAAGGGACGGACGAGGCTGAGGTCCTCGGCGGCGATCGCCGCGCCGCCCCGCGACGCCGCGATCAGGGTCAGCGGCCCGCGGCTGCGCGCCGTCTCGTCGGTCAGCTCGGTCGGCTCGATCCGGTTCAGGATCACCGCCACCCGCCGCTCAGCGGGATTCGCCGCCAGCCAGGTGCCGCCCGACTCGACGTCGCGGCCGGCGACCACCCCCGGGTGCTCCTCGGGCCAATGTTCGGCCGGCGGCTCCCAGGCCCGCGCCCGGAACTCGTCGCGCGTCGAGGCGAGCAGGACCGGCCACTCGGCCTCGGGGTCGAAGGAGACGATCAGGGTGCACATCGGCGATACGGAGGCTACGCGCGCTGCTGGTCCCGAATAGCATCCGCGCCATGCGCGAGGTGCGGATCAGGGACACGCTGACCGGCGAGCTGGCGACCCTCGACGGGGGCGCCGAGGTCGGGATCTACGCCTGCGGGCCGACCGTCTACAGCCGCATCCACATCGGCAACGCGCGGCCCTTCGTCGTCTTCTCGCTGCTGGCGCGCTTCCTGCGGTCCGAGGGCTACGGGGCGAGCCTGGTCATCAACGTCACCGACATCAACGACAAGATCTACGACGCGGCGCGGAAGCTGGGGGAGGAGTCGGCCGCCTTCGCGGCGCGGATGACCGCCGCCTACTTCGAGGACACCGAGCGGCTCGGCCTCGGCCGGCCCGACTCCGAGCCGCTGGCGAGCGAGACGATCGGCGAGATCCTCGAGCTGATCGCCGAGCTGATCGACACCGGCCACGCCTACGAGTCGGGCGGCGACGTCTATTTCAAGGTCCGCAGCTTCGCCCACTACGGCAAGCTCTCCAACCGCCGCACCGAGGACATGGACCAGGGCGAGGAGGCGGGCTCGGCCTCGCTGAAGGAGGACCCGCTCGACTTCGCCCTCTGGAAGGCGAAAAAGCCCGACGAGGACACCTCCTGGGACTCGCCCTGGGGGCCGGGCCGCCCCGGCTGGCACATCGAGTGCTCGGCGATGGCCGAGGCCGAGCTCGGGCCGGAGTTCGCGATCCACGGCGGCGGCTCGGACCTCCTCTTCCCCCACCACGAGAACGAGATCGCCCAGTCCGAGGCGGCGGGGCGCCCGTTCGCGCGGGTCTGGATGCACAACGGGATGATCGAGACCGACGCCGAGAAGATGTCGAAGTCGGAGGGCAACATCTTCCAGCTCTCACGAGGCGCTCGACCGCTACGGGCGCGACGCGGTCGTCGCCTATCTGATCTCCGGCCACTACCGCCAGCCGCTCGCCTTCGGCGAGGAGCAGATGGAGCAGTCGGTCGGCCCGCGTCGAGCGGCTACGGAACTTCTTCCGTCGACCACCCGGATGCGGGGGACTCGGGGGAAGCCCCTCCGGAGCAACAGCAGGGAGGCTCCGTCGGGGCCTCCCCGAGTCCTCACCCGAGCGGCGGCTGGAGGCCTTCCGTGAGGCGCTGGCCGACGACTTCAACACGCCGCGGGCGATGGCGGAGGTCTTCGAGCTGGTCGCCGAAGCGAACCGCGAGCCGAGCTGCCCGGGGCACCGGAGGCGGTGCTCGAGATGCTCGAGATTCTCGGGCTCGAGTCCGTTGCCGAGGCGGAGGGCGGGGCCGACGACGAGGCGCAGCAGCTGCTCGACGAACGCGAGGAAGCGCGGGCGGCGAAGGACTTCGAGCGCGCCGACGAGATCCGCGACCGGCTGGCCGAGCTCGGCTGGGAGGTCCGCGACTCCGCCGACGGCGCCCGGCTGGTGCCGAGGGGCTGATCGGCGTGGCCGACGGCGGCCAGATCATCTACGGCAAGCGCCCGGTCGAGGAGGCCGAACGGGGGCGGCGGTCGGTGCGGCGGGTCTGGCGCGCGCCGGAGACCTCGCCGCAGGAGCTGGAGCGGCTGTGCGGATCGCCCGACCACCAGGGCGTCGTCGCCGAGGTCGACCCCTACCCCTACGTCGAGGGCCGGGCCCTGCTCGCCCTCGAAGACTCGCTGCTCCTCGCGCTCGACCAGATCCAGGACCCGCGCAATCTCGGCGCCGTCTGCCGCTCGGCCGAGTTCGCCGGCGCCGCCGGCGTCGCGATCCCCGAGCGCCGCTCGGCCGAGGTGACCGCGGTCGCCTGCAAGGCCTCGGCGGGCGCGGTCGAGCACCTCGAGGTCGCCCGCGTCCGCAACCTCGCCGACTGGCTCGCCGAGGCGAAGGCGGCCGGCTACTGGATCTGGGGCGCCGACGCCGGCGCCGAGAACCCACCCTGGTCGGTCGACCTCTCGGGGCCGACGGTGATCGTGCTCGGCGGCGAGGGCAAGGGGATCCGCCCACGGGTCGCCGACGCCTGCGACGGCCTCGTCGCGCTGCCCCGCCGGGGACGGGTCGAGTCGCTCAATGTCTCCGCCGCGGCGACCGCGCTGCTGGTCGAGGCGGTCCGCCAGCGCCGGTAGCACCTGCAACGGCGGTTGCAGAAAATCGCAATTTGGGGTTGACAGAACTCCGCCTTGCGGTAAAACTACCGCGCCAATAGGGGTGAACCTCAGGTTGAGTCTGAGATTCTCTCCAGTCAATAGGGGCGCCTCAGGGGAGGTACCGGCGCCACGTCCCTTCATCTCAAAGGAGAAGGAACTGTGGCTCTTTCGTCGCCTACGCAGGAATTGCGGCTCCCCCGCGGACGCCTCAACGGCTCTTTGCGTCAGGACACTAACCCTCAACCTGAGCTTGATGATCACTATCTGGTCGCGCTCGCCAAGGACGGCCGCACCGATGCCTACGACGCGATCGTCCGCCGCTACCGCGGCTTCGTCCGGCTCAAGGCCTCGTCCTACTTCCTCCTCGGGGGCGAGAGCGACGACCTGATCCAGGAAGGCCTGCTCGGCCTCTACAAGGCGATCCGCGACTACCGCTCAGACCGGGAGTCGAGCTTCCGCTCCTTCGCCGAGCTCTGCATCACCCGCCAGATCATCACCGCGGTGAAGACGGCGACACGCAACAAGCACACGCCCCTCAACCAGTACGTCTCTTTCAGCCAGACCCCGGCCGCGGCCGGCGATTCCGACACCACCCTGGACGAGATCCTTCCGGGGCCGACGGTGACCGACCCGGTCAACCAGGTGATCGCCTCCGAAGAGCTCGAGAGCCTCGTCTCCTGCCTCGCCGGCACGACCGGCGTCCTCTCCGACCTCGAGAGCAGTGTCCTCTCCCTCTACCTCGACGGCCACTCCTACGAGGCGACCGCCGAGCGCCTCGAGTGCGACACCAAGACCGTCGACAACGCCCTGCAGCGGGTCAAGCGCAAGGTCGCGACCCATCTGCAGTCGCGGGAGGTTCAGGCGTAGAGGCATTCCGACTGGCGGACCTTGATGTACACAGCTGTGTACACTAATCTTCTATGGCGAAGACCGTCCCCGTCCGCGAGCTGCGCAAGAACCTGAGCAGCCTTCTCGATGACGTCAGCACCCGCCGGGACCACGTGCTGGTCACCCGCCACGGCGCGCCGGCCGCGGCGCTGGTCCCGATCGGCGAGTACGAGGCGCTGGAGGAGACGGCTGAGGTTCTTTCTGATCCCGATGCGATCAGGGCGCTGGAGGCCGGGCTGGCCGAGATTGCCCGCGGGGAGACCGTCACTCTCGATGATCTCCGCCAGGAGCTCGCTGAGCGTCGAGCAGCTGCCGGCTGATCGTTGGCGCGGGTCATCCTTGCTCGCCGTGCCCGTCGCGACCTCCTCGAGCTCGGCTGGCCTCAGATCGACGCGATCGAGGACGCTCTCGGGCTCCTCGAGCGGGAACCAGAAGCCGGACACGCACTCCGCGGCAAGCTTCGCGGGTTGTATTCGCTGCGGGTCGGAGCCTACCGGATCCTCTACCAGCTGACTGACGATGGGAAGACGGTTCGCGTGGCGGCGATACGCCACCGCGCTCTCGCCTACCGAACCGATCCACGCTAACGGCTCAGCGCCGAGACAACGCTTCCCGCGATGACGATGAGCGCGACGATCGCACCGCCGATGACGAACACCGCAGCGGCGATGAACACGAATGCCATAGCCGCGGCGATCATGGCGAAGACCAAGACGGCTGCTAGCAGGGCGAGAATCACGTCTGACTCAGTATTGCGCGCACCGTCAACCGCCCGCGGTCGCGAGGCCAAGCTGCTTGGCCGCCGCGGTCAGGTCGGCATCCCAGCTGATGAGCGCGACATCCCCGCCCAGCGCAAGGGCGGAAGCGAGGTGGACGGCGTCGTAACCGCGGAGGCCGAGGAGGTCCGCGAGCTCACCCGCCTGGCGGGCGAGGATCTCGTCGACGCCGATCGCGACCAGCTCGTATCGGACCTGCTCGAACTCGGCCAGCGCATTGTCGAAAGTCCTCTCGCTGAGGCGATCCGCGCGTCGCGCCGAGGCGAGTGCAGCCCGGCCCTCGGGATAGGCGAGGATGCTCGCGGCGAGAGGCTGCCCGGTGTTCCAGAGCTCGGTTGCGAGGTCCGAGCCTGCTTCGTCGATGACGAGCTTCACCAGTGCCGAGGTGTCGAAGTAAAACGTCAGCGTCGCTGCTCGGCAACCAGATCCGACACCGAACCGCTGCCCTTCAGGCTGGCTGTTCTGCGCGAGCGGCGCCCCCGCGGCATCCGGATCAGCCCCCGCCGGCTCAGCTCCTCGAACGGATCCTCGACGCCGACCGCGCTGAGGCGGGCGATGCTCCTTCCCCGCCGGGTCACGATCACGTCGTCACCACTCTCGACCATCTCCAGGTAGGCACTGAGCCGGTCGTGGAGCTCCCGGACGCCGACTCGCCGCTCTTTCTCATGTAGCGTCATTGGGACGAGCGTAGCAGCTACATCAATGTCAACGCCAAGGGCGTCTTCCGCCGCATGCCCAGCCCGAGCACGTATGGTGATGGAAGTTGTGGCCGCCGCCGTTTCGCTTGCGTTGGCGCCACTCTGGCGCTAACCTCGTCTTGTGCCGAGCGTCCAGATCAAGAACGTCCCTCCAGATGTGCACCGGGTTCTTCGCCGACGTGCAGCGGCGTCGGGTCAGTCTCTCCAGGAGTACCTACTCGCTCAGCTCACTCAGCAGGCCCAGGAGGAAACGCTCGATGAGGTGCTCGATCGCGCCGGCGGCCGCGCCGGCGGCTCCCTCGGCCTCGCCTTTGCGGAGGAGGCGCTGCGGGCCGATCGCGATCGGAAGTGATCGTCGTCGACGCGTCGGTCCTGGCGTCGGCCCTCGCCGACGACGGCGCCGACGGAGATCGGGCTCGCGCCCGGCTGCGCGGGGAGCGGCTCATCGCGCCCGAGCTCGTCGACCTCGAGGTCGTCTCAGTTTTCCGCCGAGCCGCCCGCTCGGGCAGGCTCGACGAGCGCCGCTCCGCCCAGGCGATCGCGGATCTCGAATCGCTCCCCCTGCAGCGGGTTTCTCATCTCCCGCTGTTGCCTCGCGTCTGGCAGCTCCGTGAAAACCTGACCGTCTACGACGCCGCCTACGTTGCGTTGGCCGAGGCGCTCGATGCGGCGCTGCTCACTTCTGACGATCGGCTTCGCCGATCCCGCGCCTTCGCCTGCGAGGTTGAGGTGCTCCCTAACCCTTAGGCTCCCGGGCCGATGGCGCGAACCTGGCTTCGAATCAGGGTCGATCTGCTCGGCGGCCTCGAGGCTGACCTCAATCCCACGCCCGGCCGGGTCCTCATAGTCGGCCCGAGCCACTCCTTCGGCGAACTGGCCGAAGCAATCGACATGGCCTTTGCCCGCTGGGACCTGGCTCATCTGCACGGTTTCGAGCTGGCTGACGGCCGGCGAATCGGAATCCTCGATCCCGATTTCCCGGGCGATTTGGCTCGATGAGACGAATCTGAAGGTGGCCAAAGAGGTCGCACCGGGCGACGCCTTCGACTACACCTTCGACTTCGGCGACGACTGGCGCCACCGCTGCACGGTCGAGGATGAGAAGGCCGACCCGCTCGAGGAGTACGGGTCCAAGCCCTCTTCGCCGGTGCCGATCTGGGGATGGGGGGCGATCCCCGACCAGTACGGTCGAGACTCGCTGGAGTGAACTCAGCCACGGAGAGGGGCGGGCCTGTCCACCTTCGGACGGCCGATTTGGAATCTTCGACTGGAGCGAAATCGGCACAAGGATCGAAGAGTCAGACTGACCGGTTTGGGGGTAGAAATCTGATAATCTGATTTTGTGAAGCAGCTCAGTGCGACGGACGCGGCGCGACGCTTTTCGGACGTGCTCGACAGCGTCGAGTCCGAGGGAGAGACCTTCGTCGTGGTCCGCCGCGGCCGGGTCGTGGCCACGATCGGACCGGCCCTCGTAGGGACCGGGCGGGCCCTGAAGAGAGAGCTGCGCGAGAAGCGGCCTGACCCAGAGTGGGCGACAGAGCTGCGTGAGCTTCGGGACTCCGTCGGGCCGGTTGAGGACCGCTGGCACGACTGATCCTCGACACCACGGTTCTCGTTGCTGCCGAGCGTGAGGGAACCACCCTCCTCGACCAGGTGGTCGATGACGAGGATGACGTCGCGATCGCCGCGATCACTGTCGCCGAGCTGACGGTCGGCGTCGAGCTGGCCGACGAGAGCCGCAAGCGGTATCGCGAGGAATTTGTCGATGCGGTCCTGAAGTCCGTAGCGATCGAGGTCTATGACATCGACGTCGCGCAAGCCCACGGTGCCCTGCTCGCCCACACCCGCCGCACGGGACGGCCCCGCGGCGCACACGACCTGATCATCGCCGCCACCGCCCGTGCCCGGCAGCGGGCCGTCGTCAGCGCCGACTCACGCGCCTTCGTCGACTTGCCGGACGTTCAGGCGCTGGACGTGGCGTCGTAGCTCGGCCCGATCTCAGGCTGATGGAAACACCCGCCTGAGCGACTCGGCGAGGTGACGCATTCGGTCGGCCGAGAGCTCGCCCGGCTTGTTCAGCTCCTTCGCGAGCCTGCGCGGGTAGTAGAGCGGGAATCCACGTACCTGCAGCGTTCGCATGATCGGCAAAGTGCTTCCGCCCCGCTGACCATCGGGGTTCACGAAGCAGAGGCAGGCGTGTACGGGCACATGTTCCAGACCTCGCTCGAGAGCCTGTCGGACCGCGTCAGCCTGCCTCTCCAGTCCATCGAGCAACTTCGTCTTGTCGCGGCCGGCGATCAGCAGCTTTTCGGCGCCGAACAGTGGCTTCCGCACCTCGATCTTCCCCTTGTAGCGCTTCGCGTCGATGACATGCACCCCAGACGGAGTAATCGCCAGGTGGTCGATGTTCGCCCGGCTTCCGGGCATCCGTCGATCGTGGAGAACAACCACCTCGGGGCAGCGCTTGACGAAAAAGGCACCCAGCGCTTCCTCGCCCTCGGCCCAGGCTTTCTCATGAGTTGGCGCGTCCTGGAGGCTCAGGAGCAGACCCTCTATGTGAGGGTGGCGCTCCCTGACCCGGTCCTCCCGCCGCGCCTTGCGCCGTTCGTACTCTCTCCGGCCGCTTGCACCGGCACTCCCAAGGTCGAGCTCTTCACCGTTGGCCATTGCCATGTCGCGATCGGCACTCGAAGACGCGAACTTGAGCCAGGACACATCGGCATAAACATGGCGCCCTTCGATCAGTCCCGCCGCTTCGCTTGCCCTGGCGCCATTTCGGCCGCCAGTTTCCTCATTGTGCCGAGCGTCCAGATCAAGAGCTTCCGGATGTGCATCGAGTTCTTTGCCGGCGCGCGGGTCCCGAGCCCGGCTCGTCGAGGACGAGATTGATCAAAGCCGAGGTGTCGAAATCGTCGGTCAGCGATGCTGCTCGGCGACCAGATCCGAAACCGAACCGCTGCTCTTCAGGCAGGTTTTCCTATGGGTGCTACGTTGGCGGGGCATTCTGATCAGGCCACGACGGCTCAGCTCCTCGAAGGGATCCTCGACGCCAATCGAGCTGAGACGGGCGATCCGCTTTCCACGCCGGGTGACGATCACCTCATCACCGCGTTCCACCATCTCCAGATAGGCGCTGAGCCGGTCGTGGAGTTCACGGACGCCCACCTGTTGCTCCTTTCGATGTGATGTCATCGGCTAAAGCGTGGTAGGCGGCCAGATCGTCAGCGGTGATCCTGCTGACCAAGGGCGTCGCCCTCGAAGTCGCGCCGACGATCCGCGTCAAGTGCGTCTGCCCGGGCATCGTCAACACCGAGATGATGGACCGCGAGTACGTCTGGGAGGAAGAAATGACCGGCGAGAAACAGGACTCGATCAAGGAGCGTTGGATGTCGGGGATCCCGATGGGCCGCTTCCAGGAGCCCGAGCACGTCGCCGGGGTCGTCCAGTTCCTCGCCCCCGACGCCGCCAGCGAGATGACCGGCCAGGCGATCAACATCACCGGCGGCATGGTGTGATGGAGTAGTGGCCGAGCGTCCGGCCACCGACAACTACATATGGCCGCTCGTCCCGAAGGAGCGAATCGCCGCGGAGGGGGCCGATGGTCATGGCCGAGGGCGAGTGGCGGCGGGTCACCGACACTTCGGGAAGAGCGCCTGCGAGACGAGCAGGCGAACGCATGGGGCTGCGAAGCCCGCCGCAGTGCGGAAATCGCCGGGGGGTGCCGGGGCGATTGGGCAGGGCCCCTGCCCATTGGGGTCAAGCCGTGGTGCTGAGGCAACGAGCGGCGGCACGGCGTCGTCGGATTAGCCGCCCTGGTCGGCCGGAAGGCTGGGCGCTAAATTCCATCCAGGGGGTTCCAGCGTGGTGTGGGGGATTGTGGCGATGGGCTACTACGTAAGCTACTGCGGTGGGTCTGGTTAGACCGTCAAACTCGACCCCTCTAACCGCCGCCTCTCACGAGCGTTAGCCGTCAACGTGAAGCGGCTTCACAAGATGCTCGTAGAGCTGGGCCAGCCGCTCTACTGAGCTGTCGATGCTCAATTCGTGCCAGTGGTCGCGGTACCACTGCTGTGTGGACTCGCGGAGGCCATTACCGCTCTGTGTCACCTCGACAATCGCATCAGCGAGCCCACCGACGTTTCCCGCGTTGACCACGAATCCGTTCACCCCCTCGACGATCAGCTCCTTTGCCGCGTTGTCCGCCGCATCGACAGTCACGCACGGGGTCCCATAGGCGGCCGCCTCGATGACGATTAGGCCGTAGGCACCCAAGTCGCGTCGGGGGGCGCGCTCAGTTCCACTTGCCGACCATCTCGCCGGCGAGCTTGAGCGCCACTTTCAGGCCTCCGCCTATCAAAGCGACCATGACCTGGTCTTCGCCCATCCGCGGCTTGGAGTGCCGCTTGACCGAACAAAGGTCCGAAAGCGCTTCAAGGAGGCGCTGCGGCGAGCAGGTGTGCGCGAGGTGCGATTCCATGATCTGCGGCATACCTTCGGCACCCGCAGGGCGGCAGTCGGGGTGCCGATGCGCACCCTGCAGGAGTGGATGGGCCACCGGGACTTCAAGACGACGTTGATCTATGCCGACTACGCGCCGTCCGAGCGCGAGCGCGAGTGGATCGAGGTCGCTTTCAGCGGAGATTGCTCAACTTTTTCGGCGGGTCGAGAAACGCTTCGGACCGAACGGACGCTTTTGCAACGTCCGAAGCGCCTGAATCGCTACCTCCAAGCTCGTACGCGTCGAGGCCTCTTCCAGCGAGTATCCGAGCAAAGCTTCGATTGAGCCGAGTCGGTGGTAGAGCGAGCGGCGACTGATGAAGAGTTCTCGGGCGGCCTCGGATTTGCTGCATCCGGCGGCAAGGTAGGTCTCGAGGACCGGCAGCAGTTCGATCTTGCTAACGGCGTCGTGCTGGAGAATCGGCCCGAGCTCTGACTCCACATAGGACGCGAGCTCCGGTCCATCCGAGAGTTTGACGAAAAGGCGCTCGATCCCGAGCTTCGAGTAGCTGGCTGTGCGCAAGGGTCCGGTACCGCCTGCGAGCGAGGCAGCCACTTGGGCGTGCTCAATTGCATCCGGGAGTCGCCGCGCATCGGCCTGCTCGCTCAGCCCTAGGCGTACGACCCAGGTCTCGTCTATCGCCCGGGAAACGGCGCCGACGACCGCGTCCAAAACGTTGCTTAGCTGTTGCTTCGAGCCAGCGCCGACGAGGAGGAGGAGGGAGCGCGAGTCATCGGGCAGATGCGAAAGAGAGTTCCCGCCTGCGGAGCGAACCCCCCGCAATGTTTTCCTGGACAGACGCTCGAGCGCCAATCGACTCTCGCGCTGGGACGGTGCATCCCCGTCAATTTCAACCATTTCGATTGCGATCGCAGCCACGCTCTTACTCAAATCGCAGCCGAGCACCCGCGAGCGGTCGATAACTTCGGCCGGCGAGAGGGTGCCGGCCATCACCTCGGCGACCAGATTGCCGCCGACGTGCTCGGCGAGGCTGGACGGATGCGCTTCTTCCAAAAGGGTTAGCGCCACCGCCAGCGCGCAGTACTGGACTGCCACTGGCGCTCGAGGCCCGAGCTCCGTGTCGATTTCGAGGACGTGAATCCGACCCCAGGGGAGACTACGCAGGACGATCTGCTCACTCGCACAGCCGCGCCCCCGATGCTCGTCTGTGCGGCCAGTCGATTCTTGGTCCTGATGCGACAGATGCGAGTGGGAGGCCCAATCGCTGATAACTGGCGCGGGATCAGCATCGTAACTTGCATAGTCGAGAACTTGGTGTGCAGCATCCTCTAGCACGACTGGATTCCGCAATCCCTCAGAGAGGGCTCGCAGTAATGGCCGCAGGCCACCTCCTGCTCTGGTTACCTCCATCAGCTCCCGACCCAACTCCTGCGCCGTGTCCACCTCCCGGTAGTGACGCCGCAAGATCTCTCCGTGAACCTGCTCGGTGAGGTCGACGAACCTGATTCGCTTTCTCAGAGCGATCATCGGTAATCCGGAATTCCGGGCCTCCTCGACCATGGCGACCGGGGGGCGGTCGAAGCCACGGCCAAGCTCGATTACCAGCCCGGCGATCGGCACTTGCTCGAGGTCGCGGACGTATCGGCGCTGAAGCGACTCGCTCTGCCGCAATCCCAAACCGTGAGTTAGAAGAAGCTCGCCGCCGCGCAGCGTCGGGGCGGCTGTCGGCAGGTCAGAGATATGAGCCCAGCGAATGCGGCGGTCGAGATTCCCTTCACCCGCAAGGACGATGGCCTGACCTTCGATGAGGACATCGAGCTCGAGAGCATCGGCGACGGTGATCGCCGGGAGCATGTACGCATTTGATCGCTTGCTCGTCAAGATCTCAGTCGAACACATCGGCCAGCAACTCGATCCCTTCCGTGGTGACGTTGAAAGAAATGGGAGACCTGAAGCGCGCGGTGGGTGATCGTCCCTATCAAGCAGGTCGTTGGTGATGCGCTCGGTGATGATGCGACAGGCGAACGCACAATCGTCGTCAAAGATGAAGGCGCTCAAGGCCTGAGAGTGGAATAGGGCAGTATTGCTCGTGATCGACGACGCTGCGGGTACTGGCGGTTTTTTTGGTCTCTGAGAGCGTCACTGCTCCAGATATTGGCAGGCCGGTGCCGGCGAGGGGACATCCAAGACATTGATCATGCCTGCCAGCAGGACCGCCGGGATGATCGCCGATCCACGATGGCGCCGATTCTCCGCGAGGAGACCTTCGGCCCGTCCGCCGGCGTAGGCCGCGTCGCCAATGAGGCGACAGCCATTGCGCTCGCTCAAGAGACGGGGTTCGGCCTTTCGAGCATCGGAATCTCAGACCTCGATCTGTGGAGGCGCTCAGCGCCGATCAAGGCCGGCCTGGGTTTCGTAAACGCGATCGCCGCGTCGAGTCCTCGGCTACCACTCGGCGCGGCGCGCCGCGGCTGTCGAGCGCGTCTTCGGCGGAGAGATCGGAATGCGAGGATCTCTGATCCACAGACTGTGGCACTTTACGCCCGCCGGCACTCCGCGAACCGACTTGAGTAGGCCTAAGGGATCCTCTGCACATCTTGGACGTTGCTTGTGAAAGACGCGGTTCGTACGCTCCCCTCCGATAAAGGAGGCGACTTTGCCGCACCCCGTCGTCATAACTGCCGCTATCACCGGCAGCGTCACCTCGTCAGACCAGACTCCGCACATTCCGTTGAGCGCTGGTGAGATCGTTGATGCTGCGGTCGAAAGCTGGAGAGCTGGGGCAGCGATCGTGCATCTACACGCGCGAGACGAGACGGGCACACCCACGCAGGATGGTGAGATTTTCCGGATCCTCGTAGAGCGGATTCGGGATAGCGGCTGCGAGGCAATTCTCAATCTCAGCACTGGCAGTGCCGGCGGCCGGGCCAATCTGGACGAACGTACCGCGTGCCTCGAGCTGGACCCCGAAATGGCGAGTCTCGACTGCGGCTCCATCAACTTCGGAGATGAGCGGGTGTTCGAGAACCCTTTCTGCTTTTTGAGGGACACCGCGGGGGAGATGAAGACCCGATCGGTAATCCCTGAGATTGAGGTGTTCGATTCTGGGATGGTTCTGAACGGTAGGCGTCTAATCGAAGAAGGCCTGATCGACGGGCCGGGGGTCTGGCAGCTCTGTCTCGGAGTGAAGGGCGGCGCCGCCGCCGACGCCCAGACCATGGCCTATTTGGTCGGCCGGCTTCCGGCCGGCGCTTTCTGGAGTGCTTTGGGCGTAGGTCGTAATCAACTGACGGTGAATCTTTTCAGCCTGGCTTTCGGTGGACATGTTCGGACCGGACTCGAGGACAACGTTTACTACGAAAAGGGTGTTCTCGCTGAAAGTAACGGCCAAATGGTGGAGCGGATTGTTCGGATAGCCGAACAGATCGGGCGCCCCGTTGCCTCGGCCGACGAGGCGCGAGAGCTGCTCCGAATTGCTGAGCGCAAAGATGCGGTCTCGGACGGGGGAAAGCGCGGCGCCCGAGAAGTTTTCGACAAGGGTGACGGCTCCTGATGCGGATCGTCGCGGTGCGCGAGCGAGCGGTCCCAATCGCTTCAGAGATCGCCAACGCCTACATCGACTTCAGCCAGATGACTGCCTCGGTCGTTGCTATCGAAACCGATGTGATCCGAGACGGCAAAACGATCACCGGATACGGGTTCAACTCAAATGGACGCTACGCACAGAGCGGGCTCCTCCGTGAGCGCTTCATCCCGCGGCTACTGAGCGCCGAGCCCTCGGACCTTCTGGATGCACACTCCGCGAACTTCGACCCGGGGGCGATCTGGTCGGTGCTGATGACCAACGAGAAGCCCGGCGGTCACGGCGAGCGCTCGGTCGCTGTGGGTGTGCTCGACATGGCGATCTGGGACGTCGTCGCCAAGATCGCGGGGGTGCCGCTGTACCGACTGCTTGCCGACACGTACAATAATGGCAACTGGGACCCGACCGTACAGGTATACGCCGCCGGCGGTTACTACTACCCAGGGAAGGACGCCGCTGCGCTCGTCGAGGAGTTCAAGGGGTACCTCGACGTCGGATACACGTCGGTGAAGATGAAGATCGGCGGCGCTCCGCTGGCGGAGGACCAGTCCCGGATCGAAGCCGCCTTGGAATTGCTCGAAGGCGACGGAGCGCGCCTCGCCGTCGATGCAAATGGTCGCTTCGACCTCGAAGAAGCGATCAAGGTTGGAAAGGCAATCGAGCCCTACAACCTGCGCTGGTACGAGGAGGCCGGAGACCCCCTCGACTATCAATTGAATGCCGAACTCGTCAATCACTACTCCCACCCACTGGCGACAGGTGAGAACCTCTTCTCGATGCCCGACGTGCGTAACCTCGTCCGCTTCGGCGGGATGCGGCCAAACCTCGACATCCTGCAAATGGATCCTGCCTTGAGCTATGGGCTCACCGAATACCTTCGGACGCTCGCCGCTATCGAGGACCACGGGTTCAGCCGCAGAGCCCTGATACCTCATGGCGGCCATCAGTTCGGGCTTTCGATCGCCGCGGGTCTCGGTCTAGGTGGCAACGAGTCCTATCCTGGCGTATTCCAGCCCTTCGGCGGTTTTGCGGACGGAATCGAGGTCGAAGACGGAGCGGTTGCTCTGCCAGACATGCCAGGAGTCGGTTTCGAGGCGAAGTCTAATTTGTTCGCGGTAATGCGAGAAGTCTGAGATGGGAGCTTGACATTTGTCCGCGCGAGTCGCAGTAGATGTGGGCGGGACATTCACCGACATCGTCATCCTTGACGAGCGAACTTCGGAGCTCCGGGTCGGCAAGGTACCGTCGACCCCCGAGGACCCGATGCTTGGTGTCATGGATGCCGTCCGCTCGCTCGGTGTCGATCTCTCCGAGGTTGCTTTGTTCTCCCACGGCACGACCGTGGCGACGAACGCACTGATTACGCGATCCTTTCCCGCGGCTGCGATGGTGACCACTAAGGGGTTCCGGGACGTCCTAGAGATCCGGCGTGGCACAAAAGAGGACCTTTGGGACGCATACAAGGATGTCTCTGGACCCTATATCCGCCGTCGTGATCGTCTCGAGGTGAGCGAGCGGGTCGATTATTCAGGGAAGATAGTCGAGCCCCTCGACGAGGATGGGGCGCGCGAGGTCGCGAGGATCCTGCGGGTGCGCGAAGTCGAGTCGGTCGCAGTTTGCTTCATCAACGCACACGCAAACCCCGAGAACGAGCGACGCATGCGGGATCTGCTCACCGAGGAGCTACCAGGGGTCACTGTTTGCGCATCGAGTGACATCCTGCCGGAGATTTTCGAGTACGAGCGTTTCAGCACCACTGCCACGAACGCCGTGCTTTCGCCGCTGATTTCCGGATATGTCAACCGGCTTGAAGTTGAGCTTGGCGCCGACGGTTACGAGGGTGACCTTCTTCTCCTCCACTCGGGAGGCGGGGTGATGACCGGCGCAACCGCGGGACGCTACGCGGTGCGCATGGCCGCCTCCGGCTTGGCCGCGGGCGCGATAGCGTGCCGCCACCTCGCCAAGCTCGCCGGATACGAGAACGCCATCGGCTTGGACATGGGTGGCACCAGCACCGACATCTCCCAGGTGTACGAAGGAGAGATGCGCACGACGAATGAATGGAGCGTCGAGTTCGGCCACCCCCTACTCGTTCCCAGTATCGAGATTCTCACAATCGGCGCCGGAGGTGGCTCCCTCGCGTGGATCGACGAGGCCGGCGGCCTCCGCAACGGTCCCCAGTCGGCAGGCGCCGTGCCGGGGCCGGTCTGTTACTGCCAAGGTGGCTCCCAGCCCACGAACACCGACGCAAACCTCGTCCTCGGTCGATTGGGGCCCGGTCTCCTCGGCGGCTCACTTATCTTGGATGTCGAGGCGGCTCGGGGTGCGATCGAGGCGAAGATCGCCAAGAAGCTGGGCATGGATTCGGCGGAGGCCGCGAGCGCCATACTGACCGTCGCGAACGCCAATATGGCCGATGCGGTCCGCCTCATTTCGATTCGCCGCGGCTACGATCCTCGTGACTTTACGTTGGTCGTCTTTGGCGGCGCCGGGCCTCTGCACGGAGCCGCTCTGGCGAAAGAGCTGTCGATTCCCAGGGTCATCGTCCCTCCTAACCCTGGGATTGCCTCGGCGCTCGGCTGTCTCCTGGTGGACATCCGCCACGACCTCTCGGCCATGTACCTAGAGCCGTTTTCCGACATCGACACCGCCGACCTCGAGCACGAGTTTGTCGCCCTCGAGGAGGAGGCTAAGGAGCGCCTTGACGCGGAGGGTGTGCCAGAGTCGCAAATGAGCCTGTCGCGGCAGATCGCGATGCGGTATGTCGGTCAGTGGCGCTCGCTCACGGTGGAGCTCGATGGTTTGAGCGGAAGTTACGACCGACTGATCGAGGAGTTCCATCGCGAGCACGAGCGCCAGTTCGCCTACAGCCAGCGAGGAGCTCCCGTTGAGATCTACCAGCTCGCCGTGCGCGCAGTCGGAATAACTCGGAAGCCCGAACTACAACGCGAGGAAGCAGACGCTAACGTCGACCCGTCGCCGAGTCAATCACGCGAGGTGTGGTTCACCGAGCTTGGTGGCTACGTCAGTACGCCCGTTTACGACCGAGGCGAACTTAGTGCGGGAACCGCCCTACAAGGGCCGGCCGTCATAGAGCAGCTCGACTCGACTGTTGTAGTCCCTCCGGGTGTCCGGGCAAGAGTCGACGAGTGGCACATCATCCACATGGACTGTTTGGAGGATGGACCGTGAGCAATACCAATCGACCGGCCACACTTGACCCTGTGACCTTCGAGGTGCTTAAGAACGCCTTTGCCACTTCGGTTGACTTGATGGCGGAGCAAATCTTGCGAACCTGCCACTCCTTCGTAATCTATTCCCGTGACTTCTCATCGGCTCTCTGCGATCGCTATGGAAACACCGTAGCGCAGGGCAGCCAAGACATTGCGGTTCACGTTGGAACGCTTCACCACACCGCAAAGGCTGTGATCGCCGCCTTCCCCGATGATATGCACGACGGAGACGTCTTCGTCGTCAACGACCCCTACGTCGGAGGCACTCACTTCAACGACGTAAGGATCGTTAGGCCGATCTTCGTGAAGGACACATTGCTCGGCTTCGCCCAATCCAACGGGCACTGGGCGGATGTCGGGGGAACCGTTCCCGGATCCTTCGACGTTACCGCGACGGAGATGTTCTCCGAGGGGATTCGCATTCCGCCGGTGCGAGTCTGGGACAAGGGCCGGTTCCGAGACGATGTGGCGAACTTGATAACGGCGAATACCCGGACTCCGGAAACGGCCGAAGGCGACCTCCATGCGCAAGCCGAAGCCACGCGCGTCTGTGCAAGGGAGATATACCGCCTTGCGGAACGGTACGGGGTCGAGACGATCCTAACTGCGATGGATGGAGTCCAGGATTACGTCGAGGACCTGACTCGCTCCCGCGTCCGCGACCTTCCTGACGGAGTCTGGGAAGCGGTCGACCACCTCGATTTCGACCCCGACCTGGGCGAGGGCTTGATTCCTGTCAAGGTAAAGCTTGAGATTGATGGCGATCGGATGGCTTACGACCTTTCAGGCTCGCATCCGGTGATCGGCTGCTTCTTCAACGCTGCGTTTGGCGGTGCCTCGTCGGGCATCTTTGCCGGGACGAAGACTTTCTTCCCGGACATGCCGCTGAATTCCGGCTTCTACAGGGTCATAGACGTGAATCTCGGGCCGGAGGGAACCGTAGTCAACGCGGCGTGGCCAGTCGCAGTCACCGGCTTCTGCGCAGGCACCTACGAGAAGGTCAACAATGCCCTCTTCGAAATCTGGTCGAAGATCATGCCCGAGCGGGCGATGGCCTGCTGCTTCAACCTCGAGTACCTACTCGTCGGCGGACGGGACGAGCGACCGGCAATGGCGCCATATTTCATGTGGTACGACTGGATGGTCGGCGGATGGGGAGCGCGCAACGGTAAGGATGGATCGAGTGCCACTGCATCGATCTTCGGCGTCGGCGAGACCACTCCGGCACTCGAGGGGCAGGAGCGCATGACGCCGGTGATTACGACGTGCCACTCGATCGTGCCCGACTCCGGCGGGCCGGGTCGATTCCGCGGCGGCCTTGGCGTCGAGAAGGGAGGCAAGCTGACTGAGGCCACCCGGTCGGTGATGTCTTACTGTTCCGACCGGGCGCGGTCGATCACCTGGGGGATCCAGGGCGGTCTCCCGTCTTCGCCGCATGGGCTCTGGATCAACACGGGAACGGACAATGAGCGCTACCTGGGCGCGGTCTTCTCGAATCGACCGCTTTCGGCTGGCGAAGATTTCATACGCCAGGCTGCGGGTGGCGGTGGCTTTGGGGATCCGCTCGAGCGGGATCCGGGAGCCGTTGTCGACGACGTGATTGACGGATACGTCTCCGTTGAGCGGGCGCGAAAGGATTACGGCGTCGTCGTCGAAGAGGTCGACGCCGATCGCTCGGAGTTCGTCGTCGATGAAGCCGCTACCGTCGATGAGCGGCGCCGTCAGGCTTCAACCCGCATGGCCCGTCTTGAAGAGGAGCCAGGCAGCGTCGCCGCTCGATACAGCGAGGGCGACCTCGATGCTCTGGACCTCGTGCGCCACTACGGAGTCATCGTCGACTGGGGAGATGGCACATTGCTGCCGGAAACGACGGCGACCTTTCGCCAACTCTTAATCGCTCGCGCCGCGTCCTATTGGGCCGACGCGCCGGCCGCAGAGGCGCCACAGGCACGATGAGCAGGGGTTCGCTCACAATCATGCCGGTGATTGGGGCCGGGCGTGACATTCCCGTTCCCGACATCAACACCGGGGCAGCGAGAGATGGCCTGGATCATGGATACAGACTCCGCCGCAACCGGTAACTCTGTCGGTGTGGTTGTGACTGGAAAACCAGTCGTGCTGGGCGGGATTGCCTCGCAACGCAACGCCCCTGGGGCGGTGTCGCCAAGGCCGCTGAGTTAATCGCTCGCCGGCTCGGTCTGAGTACTCCCGTGAAAGCGATAGTTGCGGGATACGGCAACTTTGGACGTACCGCGGCAGAGATCCTCGCTGAAAGCTCTGAGATCTCGGTCGTTGGCGTGAGTGATATCTCAGGTGCACGGTACTCGTCTGGCGTTTTACCATTGGCAAAAGTCGCAGCCGAACCGTTTCCAGGGATCTTACCGAGCCCTGCGCCAAACGACTCTGGGAAACCTCCCTTGACACTAGAGCCTTATGGGCGCTACAGTCGGCGACGATCGATCGTTCGATCGGAGGAGAGTTGAAGTCAACTGCCGTTACCACACCGGCCACGGCGGACCGCATTCGCCAGTCGGCCCTACGCCTTTTCGCGAAGCACGGCTACGGGGCAACGGGGATCCGCGAGGTGGCTCGCGACGCCGGCCTCTCACTTTCCACGCTGTACCACTACATAGATAGCAAGGAGGATCTCCTCCTCAACATCATCCGAGCCAGTATGACCGAGCTTCGCGCGGCGGCCCAGGAGGCACTTGCCAGCGCGGAGACTCCCGCCGAGCGTCTCGCCGGCTTGGTCCGCGGCCACGTGACAATGCACGGTCGGATGCAACTAGATGCAATTGTCTCGGACACCGAGTTGCGCTCGCTGAGCGAATCTGAGCGCAAGGGCGCTGTGAAGCTCCGCGACCGCTACGAGGAACAGTGGCAGGAGGTGATCGACGAAGGCATCGCCACGGACGATTTCTATGTCACGGATCCGAAGCTGATCCGGCTGGCACTGTTGCAGATGTGCACGGGGGTCGCCTACTGGTATTCGCCATCGGGCGATCTCCCCCTGTCACAGATTGCCGACAGCTTCGCCGACCTGGCGCTCTTGATGGTACGGTGGGTTGACCCTGCGAGGACCGAAGGCGAGGTTAGAACATCTAGATGAAATTGCATGCGTTCCACTGCGGCGGCGAGATTGCGGACATGTCGATCTTCGACCCTTTTCACCCGGAAGTCGGGACGAAGGTAACGATTCCCTACTTCGCGTACCTGATCGAGCACCCAGAGGGCAAGGTGCTGTTCGACACCGGTGCCCACCGCGACCTGATTGACGACCCAGCCAAGAGACTCGGCCCGGCCGCAGAGGCGTTCGAGGTCGTCATGGCGGAGGGCGATGACGTCGTTAGCAAGCTGGCGACCGTTGGCGTTTCGCCCGCTGATGTGGGGCATGTTGCGCTTTCACACCTCCACTACGACCACTCCGGCGGGGTCGAGTTCTTCCCAGACGCCACCTTCTATGTGCAGCAGCGGGAGCTCCAGTTCGCCTTCTGGCCGCCCGTTTACCAGCGTGAGATCTACATCAAGGCAGACTTCGATCACGACATTTCCTGGATTGAGCTGGAAGGCGAGCATGACGTCTTCGGTGATGGCAAGGTGGTGCTCTTCCCCACCCCCGGCCACACCGCTGGTCATCAGTCGATGCTAGTGCGGCTGCCGGGGCGAAGCGTGATCCTCGTCGCCGACGCAGCCTACCTCCCTCACAATATGGAACAGAATGCGCTGCAGGCTCTGCTCTGGGACCCGGATTCGATGGTCTCCAGCTGGCGCCGCATCGAAGCGCTGGCCCGACGGGAGGGCGCCGAGCTGATCTTTACCCACGACCTCGACTACCAGTCGAAGACCAAGGTCGCTCCGGAGGAATTCTACGAGTGAGCGTCCACCCGGCCTGGAGGCTCGATCTGTCCCGGCCGGGTAGGGTCACTGCAGGCGACATCGTCGAGCTCGCGATCTCCGCCTGCGATGCGGCCCCTGAGGTACCGGCCCTCGTTTTCGAGGATGGCCCGCAAATCAGCCGGGCGGAGTTCAGGACAGCGGTCGACCGTTTTGCCTCCTGGCTTCAAACGCGAATCGAGCCTGGAGACCGAGTCGCGATTGTCATGCACAACCGGATCGAGTTTATGGTCGCCTGGATCGCGGTCGTGGCAAAGGGCGGGACGCTCGTCTCGGTGAACCACGATGCTCGGCGCCACGACGCCTACCACGTCCTCGCTGACTCAGCCGCTCGGGTGGTACTGGTCGATGCCGAGACGCACGACCTGATCACGGAGCTGAAGCCCGATCTGCCTGACCTAGAGCACGTCGTCTTAGTCAAGGGCTCAGAGCCCGCCGGCCTCGATCCCTTCACTGATCCTGATGCCCCCGGGCTAGAGGAGCTGCGGGTTGAACCGGAGGGAATCACCAACATCTATTACACCTCGGGAACCACCGGGCCGCCAAAGGGGTGCATGCTCGGCCATGACTACTGGATCCGCTTTGCCGGCCTCTACCTCGACCTCTATGGGATGGACCCTGAAGATCGCCTTCTCTGCTGCCTGCAGTTCTTCTACGGTGACCCGCCCTGGCAGCTGCTGGCGAGTCTGCAGGCCGGCACAACGCTGGTGGCGATGCGTCGCTTCAGCGTCTCGCGTTTCTGGCACGTGGTCCGAGAGCGTCGCGTCACGCAGATATTCGGCCTCGCGTCGATCCCGAGCCTGTTGCTCACAGCCCCGGCCGACCCCGAGCGCGATCGCGACCACGGGGTCCGCTTCGGGCTGCAGATTGGGATCCCCAAAGACCTTCATGCAGAGATCACAGAACGCTGGGGCTTTCCTTGGATGGAGGGCTACGGACTGACCGAGACCGGGCTCGTGATCGGGATGCCCCCAGGCGAGGCGGAGCGAATGATCGGCTCAGGCTCGATTGGGGTTCCAGTTCCCGGTGCGGATATCCGGCTGCTCGACGAGTCGGGAGCTGAGGTTCCCACGGGCGAGCCGGGGGAGATCTGGATCAGGGCCCCCGGCCTATTCAAGGGCTACCTAAATCGCCCCGACGCCACAGCCGAGACCCTAGTGGACGGCTGGCTGCGCAGCGGGGATCTTGGGCGCCGTGACGAGGATGGATTCATCTACTTCCTTGGTCGCCGTAAGGACATCATTCGCCGGGGCGGCGAGAACGTGGCGGCCGCCGAGGTCGAGGAAGTGCTCCGCGCCCATCCGAGCGTGGTTGAGGCGGCCGTGATCCCGGTGCCGGACGAGCTGCGCGGCGAGGAGGTGAAGGCGTACATCGGCCTGAACGAGGGCGAGAGCCCGGACTCGGTACCGCCTGAGGAGCTGATCGCGTACTGCACCACTGAACTAGCGGCCTACAAGCTGCCCCGCTACATCGCTTATCGGAACGACTTCCCCCGGACCCCCTCCATGCGGGTCCGCAAGAGCGAGCTGATCGCCGAGGTCGAAGATCTAACCGCCGATGCCTGGGACAGAGAGACCGCGGTGCGCACGAACGAGAGAGGAGAGTCGTGGACTCCGCGTCGAGAGACACACGGCCGAAATCGCAACTGAAGAACGATTCCATCGATTCGGTCGGAGAGGTCGTCCAATCCGTGGTGCGGGCGGCGTGCGCATCCGGCTCAACCGAGAGGGTTCGTCTTCATTGCTGGGGAGAGCCGCCTCGCCGCATGCTGCGGGAGGAGACGTGAGCATCGGCTTCGACATCGGCGAGGACGGGATCGCCACAATCAGCCTTAATCGTCCTGAGGTGCTCAACGCGATGGACAGCGCAACCTACGCTGAAGTGACCACGGCGGTCGAGCGAGTGGAGGCCGATCCCAAGATCCGTCTCGGGATCGTCGCGGGGGCCGGCGAGCGAGCCTTCTCCGCCGGCGCCGATCTGCGGGAGATGCATGGCAATGAAAGCGGCATGGAATCCTGGCGCGCCTGGCACCCGGATCGCTGGGACTTCGGTGTCCGCACCTCGAAGCCGATGATCGCCGCGGTTCATGGTTACACTCTCGCCGGCGGCCTCGAGCTCGCGCTCGCCTGCGATATCCGGATCGCAGCCGACGACGCGGTGTTCGGCTGTCCAGAGGTCAAGTGGAATCTCTTGCATGGCTTCGGCGCGCTGCGACTTCCGGCCATCGTAGGGCTCTCAAACGCGATGTCGATGCTGCTCACCGGCGAGCAGATCGACGCACGGGAGGCTTACCGGATCGGCCTGGTCAGCGAGGTGGTCCCGCGCAAGGAGCTGTTCGAGCGCGCCCGGTCCACGGCGGAACTTGTCCTCCGTAACGGCGACGAAGCCGTGATGATGACTAAAGAGCTGGCGCTGCAGAGCCTCGGGTGCTCATTGGAGGAGGGGATGCGCCTGTACCGCGAGATGTATCGGCGGGTCGCCGCGAGTGACGAGCAGCAGGAGCGTCTTGGGGCCTTTGGCCAGCGCAACGACCCTGTTCCACAGGAGGATTGAAATGACCGACGTGATCGACATTCGCATCCAGCCACCGATGCGGGATGCCGACGATGATTCGCCGGTTGTGCCGACGCCTGAGTACGAGCGCTACAACGAGGTCTACGGATTCGCCGAGCTTCTCAACCTGACCGCTCCCCAGCTGGTCGCGGAGATGAAGGAAAGCGGCGTCCGCGGGATTCTCCAAGCCGAGCATGAGTGGGGCACCGATGCCGAGTACAACGACCGTGTTGCGGATCTGGTTGGGCGCTACCCGGACCGCTTTCCGTGCGGCTTCGCCTCCGTTGACCCGCGCGAGCCGATGAAGGCCGTGAGGGAGCTGAACCGTGCGTATTCGGACCTGGGTCTCCGGGGTGCCATCTTCCAGCCGGGGTTCCTCAAGATTTCTCCCGCCGACGCCTGCTGTTACCCAATCTACGCCCGCTGCACCGAATTGGGGATTCCGGTCGGCGTTCACACCGGCATCAACTTCTCCTCCCACGGGCCCATCGAGAACGGCCGACCGGGTCTTGTGGACCGGGTCGCCTGCGACTTCCCTGACCTGACGATCATCTGCCATCACGGCGGCTGGCCATGGCCACATGAAGCGGTAGCGGTCGCTTGGAAGCACCACAACGTCTTCCTCGAGTTTGGCGCCATTGCGCCTCGTTACCTCCAGGATCGCGGCGGCTGGGGAGACATTGTGCATTTCATGGACACGGTGCTGCGCGAACGAGTCCTTTTTGGAACCGATTGGCCGATGCTCCGTTACGAACGAGCATTCAACGAGATCGACCAGCTTGAGCTCCGAGAGGAGGCGCGCCAGGGCTTCCTTCACGACAATGCCCAAGCGTTACTCGAAAGGATCCTCTGATGGCCACGACGAGCCCCCCTGGGCGCGAGATCTTCGAGGGAGACACAGTCTCGGCTCGAGACGATGCGGAGATTGCCTGGATCGTTCTCGGCGGCGACCGGCCATTCACTATCGACGAGGCCTTCCCAAACGGAGTTCACGGCGGCGATTGAGTCAGTAGAATCAAGTGAGGCCCGCGCACTGGTCATCACGGGAACCACGAAGGTGTTTTGCGCCGGTGCCAACCTTCGCCTCGGGCCGATGCTGCGCGAACGGGAGTTCGCCCAGAACTGGTTGCACACACAGCACGACGCCATCGCCCGACTAGCCGAGTGCCGGCTGCCGACCGTGTCCGCTGTGCAAGCCGCCGCGGCCGGCGCTGGCTGCAACCTGGCGATCGCCTCCGACTACGTGGTCGCTGTTCCCGGCGCGCGCTTCTCGCAGGCGTTCATACGGATCGGGCTGGCGACAGACATGGGGAGCTTGTACCTGCTGCCGCGGCGTGTTGGGTTCCAGGCCGCTCGCGAGATGATGGTGACCGGTCGCGAAGTGGCGGGCGAGGAGGCTCTTCGCATGGGGCTCGCGGACGAGCTCTGCGCCGATAGCGCGCTCCTTACGCGCGCCCGAGAGGTGGCGGCTGAGCGCGCCCGTGGGCCGCTGGCTGCCTACGCGGCTGTGAAGCAGGGCTTGCGAGCGGCGCAACAATGCCGCTGCGGGACAGTCTCGACCTCGAAATGCGGCTGCAGCTCGCGGTAATGTCCGACCCGGACTTCAAGGAGGGAACCACCGCCTTCCTTGAGAAGCGCCCGCCCCGCTTCGACAACTGATTAACCTAGATCAGCTGGTTACGCCTAGCCGATTGGGAAACTGCGGTTCTGGTCGCGCGGAGTCCGATGCGATGCTGAAGACACTGAAGAGCCGCTCCTCCAAGTCGAGGCGTTAACCGACAGCGCGGAACCCCTGCGGAGACCCGTGGGTCTCTGGTGGAACCGATCCATGTTGTGCATCGGCGGACCGATACGTGCACTAAGTGCCCATTGTTGCCTGCTTGCAGGTTGTTTAGGTTCGGCTTGCTCGGTGTCCAGCATAGGCGAGGCGCTGAGCGGAGCGATGAGTATGAATCACGTCAGGTGAAACTCTTTCTGCTATTAGAGACAGGCGGAGGCTTCGCCACGGTTATTGAGCGGTCAAAGGAGAGGTCGGCAAAGCGACAAAGACCACCGCATCTTCCCTTCTGAGGAGAAGCGAAAGGGGAAGAATACGAGCCGACGATCGTGTACAAGATTCGAGACACGGTTGCTATTGGTTATTGGTTTGGCCAAAACGGACGGAGCCCCGAACAGGAAAGGACACTCATATGGGAGTGGGACGCCTCAAAGTCATTTCATCGACTCTACCCAAACGATCCACACATCGGTTGTTGATGATCCCGGTACTCCTCGTCGCATTTTCCGCCATCTTCGCCGCCTGTGGAAGCAGCGGAGGTTCAAGCGGCACCTCGGGCGGCGGGACGGGCAAGTTTCGGATCGCTCTGGTCATGAGCTACTCCGGAAACGAATGGCAGAACGCGTCCACCAACCTGATCAAAGCGCTAACTAAGACCCCTCCTTGGTCGGAAAAAGTCGAATTCGATCTTCAAATCGCTGGTACGGATCCACAGAAGCAGTCGAAACTCATTACCGATGAGGTGAGTTCGGGCTCCGACGCGATAATCGTCTACCCGATCTCACCAACGGCGATCAACACGGCTGAGCGGAAAGCATGCGAAAGGGAAATCATAGTCATCAATTACGACAGTTGGACCACAGAGCCATGCTCTTACAACATCCATGCCGACATCCAAAAAATGGCAACCACGCGCGCCAAGTTTGTCGCTGAAGCGGTGCATGGGAAAGGCAAGGTTGTAGAAATCAGCGGCGTCCCCGGAACCACGTTCAACACTGTCCACGAAGAAGCCGTCGACGAAGTCCTTAAGGAATATCCGGAAATCGAACTGGTGGCCCGTGAGAACGGTGAATGGTCTCAGCCTGGAGCCCGCGAAGCGATCGCGAAGCTCATCTCCGCCCATCCCGACCTCAACGGTGTGATTACTCAGCTCGGCTGTTGGGGTGCAACTCAGAAGCTCATGGACCTTGGTCATAAACCGCTTCCGTGCGGCGGCGACATGTCAACCGGTCATTTGAGGATGATGCTCCCGAAAGGCGAAACTCCCGAATCGATTGGGTTGCCGAGTGTAGGCTCCTCAGAGTCGACGTTTACGGGCGCGCTTTCCTTCCTGCAAGCGTACAACATGCTCGTGGGTGGCCAAGAAGCGGTGGAAAAGAGGTGTCACGAGACGGTCATTACCCCCCACGAAGCTACGAATGAAACCGTGTCTCTCGGCGAAGACGAGAAGAAGCCGGGGAATGTCTTCCCTCCGAGCTATAAGCCGGAAATATCTCCCGAATTCCTTGCCGATTTCTATAGTCCGTTGGTGGGTCAGGGCATTAAGGCGTCACTGGGAGGTGTTTCGGACCAGATCAGTAAGCCAGCCCCTCCTGAAGAGGTGGGCGGCGACAACACGATCGACGGCGTCGCAGAAGGGAAGAATTGCCTGGTCCCATGACCTCAGCGCCAGACCTCCGGATCCGCGGCCTTCGAAAGGTGTATGGTCCCACGATCGCCCTCGAGGGTGCGGATCTGGACGTCCGGGCCGGGGCGGTCCACGCTGTGATCGGAGAGAACGGCGCGGGCAAGTCAACGCTGGTTAAGATCCTTGCCGGACTTGTCGTGCCTGATGCCGGCACGGCCGAGATTGGAGGCGATGCCGCCGATCTGGGAAGTCCCCGCGACGCCCAACGGGCAGGCGTGGCGACGGCTTTCCAAGAACTCAGCCTCGCGCCCGATCTCACCGTTGGCGAAAACCTCTCATTGCCACGGCCCCCGCAGAATCGACTTGGCATCGTCTCAAGACGCGCGTCGATGCAGGCCGCACAAGATGCCTTGCACGAATGGGAGGCCGGTCACATCGATCCGCTTGCTCGGGTCGGTGGACTTTCGCTATCGGCTAAACAGCAGGTTGAGATTGTGGGTGCCTTGGCGCGGGAACCACGCCTGCTGATTCTCGATGAGCCGACCGCTGCATTGGGAGGAAACGAGGTCGAATGGCTGTTCCGACAGGTCGCCCGCCTGCGCGAGGGCCGCGGGTGCACGGTCCTATTCGTTTCACACCGGCTCTCAGAGGTGCGTGAGCTGTGCGACTCCATGACGGTGATGCGCAACGGCCGACGAGCCGGATCGTCGGATAGCACCAGCATCGGTGAAAAAGAGATCATCGAAATGATGATCGGCGAGTCTCTGGAGCAGATCTTCCCGGAGCGACCGCCTGAGCCCACGGGCCCCTCTGTTCTTGCCGCCCACCAAATCGAATCGGGGGGACTCCGGTCGGCGTCGCTGGAGCTGCGGAGGGGGGAGATCCTCGGTATCGCCGGCCTTCAGGATCACGGCCAACGTCACCTCTTCCGCGCCCTTTTTGGTGCTGACCGCATCGACTCTGGGTACATCGAGCTTGATGGTTCGGCGGTGAGATTCCGCTCTCCACGCAGCGCGATTCGTGCTGGCATCGGCATTAGCCTCGTCCCTGAGGAGCGGGCCACCGAGGGAGCCTTGCTGACGATGTCGGGAAGAGCGAATCTCACCCTGCCAACACTCGACCGATTCGCCCGCGTCGGCTGGATCAACCGAAGCCGCGAGAAAGCTGCCGCTTTGGAGGTGCTCCATGCGCTCGATATCGACGAGAGGGCACTATGGGAGCCAGTCGAAGCCCTCAGCGGGGGCAACCAGCAGAAGATCATCATCGGTAAGTGGCTGATTGCGAAAGCGCGAGTGATGCTGCTTTACGATCCAACCCGCGGGGTCGATATCCGTACGAAGGCGGAGATCTACCGCCTGACTACGGAGCTTGCAGCCGGTGGTACGTCGGTGCTTCTCTACTCCACCGATCTAGACGAGATTGTAAATCTCTGTCATCGAGCTCAGGTTTGCTACAGGGGCACACTTGGAGCGCCGATTAGCGGCGCAAATCTCACGAACCAGGCACTGTTGACAGAGATGCTTGGCGGCCAGCTGCCCGAGAACGTGGCGGCATGACCGCTTTGGTCAAGCGGGTCACCGATAGGTTCCGTGGTGCGGACGCGGGGCCGTTCCTCGCCAGCCTCGTGGTTCTTGCGATCCTGCTGCTGGTATACGGCTCTGTTACAGAACAGGCGTTTTCGAATTTCACTTTGCAGGAGCTAGCAACCGCTACCGCAACGCTGGCGATCCTCGCCGTAGGGGAGACCGTGGTGGTGATTTCCGGGGGATTCGACTTCTCGCCCGTAGCGGTGCTTGCGTTCCTGAATACATTTCTCGTCACTCAAGCGCACCACTTGGGTGGATCCTACGTTCTCACTTCAATTGTCGTGGTCGCGATCGGCGCTGGCATCGGCGCTATCAACGGGATCCTGGTTGGATTCCTTCGCATTCAATCAATAATTGCGACGATCTCAACGTTCTTCGTCCTCTCGGGTGGTGCTCTGGCGCTCCTCGACCAGCCGGGTGGGAGCGTACCAACCGACTTTTCACTCGCGCTGACGGGGGAATGGGGCCCCATCCCTGCTTCGGCTGGAATGGTTGCGATTGCCGGCTCGATCTGGATCTTGGTGAAGAACCTGAGATTTGGCCGCCACCTCTATGCAATTGGAAGCAACGCCTCGGCAGCCTTCGCCAGGGGAGTGCGGGTACGCGGCACACTCGTCGCGGCTTACGCGTTCGCAGGGTTCTTCTACGGGATTGCAACCCTTAACTACACTGCCGCTACTGCAAGCGGGGACCCGCGAATCAACTTTGTCCTGCTTGTCCAGCTGTTCGCCGCGGTTGTCATCGGGGGTACGGCGTTGGGAGGTGGACGGGGTGGCGCCATTGGCAGCATTGTCGGCGCCCTATGTCTGATCCTGCTTGAATCAATCCTATTTTCGCTTGGCTTCCAGTCCTACTACACGCCGATTATCTTCGGTGCTGTTCTGCTCGCTGTCGTCTTACCTAGCGCGATCGGCAGCGATGCGACTCAGTTCGCGCGGCGCACCCTTGTGCGACTACGGCACACTCCTGCGAGTACGGGAGGTGAAGGCTGATGCACGTCGGTAACGCTCGTTCAGCGGAAGCCAAAGCACCCCCGGCCGTGGCAAGCCTAGTAACGCGGTGGCGAGATGCCTTGCGTCGTTATCCGAATCTGCGCGCGGTCGTCACGGTCTGGCTACTCTTCCTCACGGTCTTCGCTATCGGGGCGGCGCTGAATTGGGTGACTAATTTCAGCCAGCTGGAAACCGCCCTCGTGCTTGCAGTCTTCGCGCTCGTGGTCGCTTTTGGCCAGAACGTGGTGATCCTAGGCGGTGGAATCGACCTCTCAGTCCCGTTCATCATCACATCTACAAGCATTCTTATGACGGATCTCGCTTCCGGTTCCGGCAGCCTAGGCGTCTGGGCGATCCCCGTCGCCCTCGCCTTCGCTGCCGCAATCGGAGTCTGGAACGGGGTCTGGGTGACATACCTCAAGGTGTCGCCTCTTATCGCTACATTGGCGACCAACATCATCCTCTCTGGCCTCGTCCTAGCACATTCCGAAGGGACGGGCTCTACCGGCTCTTCACCTCAGCCGCTGATCGACCTCATGACAGGGAAAGTCGGACCATTCAGTAATGTTCTCTTCATAGGGATCATTTTCACAATAGTGGCAACTCTCTTGCTCCTGCGGACGACCTTTGGCCGCCGCATTTACGCAATTGGGAACAGCCCCGAGGTCTCCTACTTATCAGGCATCCGGACTCATGCTGTGACTATCGCGATCTATGCTCTTGCGGGGTTCAGCTATGGGTTGGGCGGAGTGATGCTAAGCGGCTGGAACCGACAACCGTCATTACTGATGGGAAACCCCTTTCTCTTCCCGTCAATTGCTGCAGTCGTTCTCGGCGGCACGTCGATACTCGGCGGCCGCGGAAACTTCGTCGGGACCGCAGGCGGGGCAGCGCTGTTCACCGGGATAGGGACGGTTCTCGCGGCTACCACGGTGCCACCCGCGACGCGCGAAATCATCATAGGCCTCGTGTTGCTGGGTGCTGTGGTACTGATCCAGCGGGAGCGTGTCAGCGGCTGACGGAGCCTCCATTCTTGAGACGAGTTGAGCCGAAGTTGAGAACAGCAGCCGTCTCGCGATGTATCGATAACCTGAGTTCGCAGGTGGAACGGGAAGGAATTCCGCCCAGCGTTACGTCTGTGGATTGCGCTGAAAGGACATCACTCGCTGCCGGACCAAGCGTGAAACATGGGCTGCCTTGTGTCACCGAACGGCGGCCCCTAGAGTCGCGCCCGACGCAAGAGCAGTCAATCTGCACATCCTCGCCCGAGGCAGAGACTGAACTTGGCGCGCGACTTGCTGCAGCGGCCACTGTTTCTAGGGTCCCTCGCCGTGGTCGTGTGAGGATTGGGCGCTTGGCGGCGTGTTTCCGTAGAAGCTCCCGAAGCAACCGGCAGCTCTGTGGTCTCGCCGTTGATCGTCACACTGGCGACAAACGTGATCCTTTCAGGCTTGGTCCTCGCCTACACGTCAGGTACAGCTGGCGGAGAGGCGCGACAGCCCCTTATCGACCTGATGACGGGCACAATTGGGTCGCTCAGCAACGTCCTCTTCGTCGGGCTCGCCCTCATCATCTTGGGCCGCCTTCTGCTGCTGCAGACCGCCTTCGGCCGTCGCATCTACACGATTGGAACAGCCCCGAAGTCGCATATCTCTCGGGTGTCCGGACCAAAGCCGTGACCATTGCGGTGACGCGTGGCAGGCTTTAGCTATGGGCTGGCCCGGTGTGATGCTCACCGGCTGGAACCGCCAAGCCTCCTTCTTGATGGGCGAACCGTTCCTATTCCCGTCGATTGCGGCCGTCGTTTTTGGCGGCACTGCGATCCTCGGAGGGCGCGGAAACTTCATCGGCACCGCGGGTGGAGCTGCCGTGCTCACCGCCATCGGAACGATCCTCGCTGGCACCACCCTGCCGCCGTCCACTCGTAACATGGTCATCGGCGTGGTATTGATCGTCGCAGTCGCGCTCATCCAACGCGAGCGAGTCGACGGCGGACGCGTCTTGTTGAGGGCGATCCATCCTGTGCATACGCAGAGCAGAGCGTGCACTAAGTGGCCATTGTGGACTGGTTGTGCGCGTTCTAAATTCCCGACTATCGACGTCAGGCATGACGTAAAAGGGGAAGAGTCCTGATATGAGCCAAACGCAAGTTGATTACGAGACATTTTCCGCTACTGCGGATCAGGCAGGCGATTTCTCGGCGGCAATCGAGCACGTCAAAGACCAGCTCGCGAAAGACCACCCTTTTTTCGTGGCGGGTGACGGGCGTGAAGGCACAAGCGCCGAAGAGGAGCGTTCTCCCGCGGACTCTCGCATCCTGATCGGTCGCTTCGCCAACGCAAGTGCGCGAGACTTCAACGACGCCGTTGCGGCGGCCCGTAGGTTCCTCCCCGAGTGGTCGGCCACCGATTGGTCCGAGCGGATCGAGATCGTCGGCGGCGTCGCCGACGGAGTGCGTGCGAAGCGGTATGAGCTGGCAGCCATTCTCGCGTACGAGATTGGCAAGCCGATACTCGAGGCGCTCGGCGAGGTCGACGAGTGCGTCGTCCTTGTCGAGTACTACTGCGAGCAGATGCGGGCAAACGAGGGCTTCGAAGTCCCAATGGCCACAAGCGACACCGAGCGCGCGGTCAGCGTCATGCGCCCGCACGGTGTCTGGGAGGTGATTGGCCCGTTCAACTTCGCGATGGCACTGATGCTGGGTCCGATCGCAGCGGCCCTGATCGCCGGCAACACCGTGGTCGCCAAGCCTTCGCCGCACGGTTACCTAAGCGGTGTCGCTGTCTATGAGCTCTTCCGCGACGCGGGCGTCCCGCCAGATGCCTTACACCTGCTGACGATCCCCGACGAGGACCTTGGCGATTGGCTCTACAACAACAACACGATCGACGGACTTACCTTCACCGGCTCCTATGACGTTGGGATGCACATCTACCGCGGCTTCACCCGTGACTATCCGCGGCCCGCGATTTGTGAGATGGGCGGCAAGAACCCGGCGATCGTTTCCCGCAACGCCGATTTGGAGAAGGCGGCTCTTGGCATCAGCCGCTCCGCCTTCGGCTTCAGCGGACAGCGTTGCTCGGGTTGCTCGCGAGTGCTCGTCGACGAGGCGGTCGAGGGCGAGTTCCTCAAGTTGTTGGAGAAAGCGCGGCGCGAGGTCCAGGTCGCGAGCCCGCTTGATCCGAGCGCCCAACTGGGGCCGGTGATCTCGGCGGAGTCCGCCCAGCGACTAATCGACGCGGCTGCAGAATGCCGGCAGTCCGGTTGGATGCTGAACGGTGGCAACAGGCTGACCGAAGGCGAGTTCGAGTACGGGAACTACGTTGAACCGACTAGCGCCGAGATCCCCGCGGATTCACGGTTGCTGCGCGAGGAGCTGTTCACGCCGTTCGTTGCGGTCCACGCTGTTCCCTCGCTGTCGGACGCCCTTGAGCAGGCGAACTCCCTGGTCTTCGGGTTGACCGCGGGGATCTACTCCGAGGACGAGGCCGAGGTAGAACGGTTCACAAACGAGATCCAAGCCGGCGTGATCTACGTCAATCGCGGCGCCGGCGCCACCACGGGCGCTTGGCCTGGAGTGCAGCCTTTCGGCGGGTGGAAGGGCTCGGGATCCACATCTCGGGGTGCCGGCGGTGTCCACTACCTCCAGCAGTACATGCGTGAGCAGAGCCGTACCTACGTCAGTTAGTGCCCAACCGATCGGAGATCAAAGGATGACCTCAAAGCCATCAGTAACAATCATTGGCGCGGGAGTCAGCGGCCTTTGCACCGCGCTCGAGTTGACTGAATTAGGGATAACGGACGTCACCGTCCTCGAGAAGGCTTATATCGGTGCAGGCTCCTCGAGTCGATCGGTGGGTGCAGTCGAGACCCAGTACATGGAGCCACTCGACATTGAGTTGCGCGTGAAGAGCAAGGCGAAGTTCCTCGAGCTGGAGAGGGACCACGGTCTGCGCTTCGATCGTATCGGTTACCTCCGCCTCGGTCACAGCCAGGAGGCTGCTGCAGCGTTCGAGCGCAGCGTCCAGATCCAGACCGAGCTCGGCATCACCGACGCTTCTGTGCTCGAGCCCTCTGAGATCTCGAGTCGGTTTCCAGACATCAGGGTCGACGATCTGGTCGCAGGCCTCCATGGAGACAGTGACGGAATTGTCGACGGCCACCTCTATTGCACCCTAGTCGGCGAATTGGCCATTGAAGCGGGCGCCCGGATCATCCAGTCATGCGCAGTCGAGAGTCATGAGGTGCTGCCGGACGGCCGTCATCGGCTTGGAACGTCGAAAGAGGAGGTTGTCGTTGTCAGCGAGTTCGTAGTCAACGCTGCCGGCGCATGGGCTGGGGAGCTCGGAGGCGTGCTCGGTACCGCGACGCCGATCCTGCCGCAACGCCACGAGGTAGTGAGCATCCATCTTCCCGAGCCGCTGGCCTATGTGATGCCGGAGGTGATGGACTACTCGCCATCCGAAGGCAGGGACGGCCTCTACTTTCGCCACGAGACGGATGTCCAGCTCCTCGGAGGTCTGCATGCCGAGGAGGTCACCACCGATGTCGTCGACCCCAACGACTTTTTCGAGGGCGTCGATCAGGACTTCGTTGAGCACTTCAGCGAGATCATGCCCCGACGGTTGCCCAACTTCGCCGAAGCTGGGCTCGGCAAAGGCTGGGCCGGTCTCTACCCTGTCAGCCCAGACGGTCAGCCCCAGGTCGGTCCCTACCCCGAGAATGAGACGATCATCGCCGCGTGCGGTGTGGGTGGTTACGGGATTCAGGTCTCGCCGATCGTCGGACGGATGGCGGCGGAGTGGATCGCACACGGTGAGGTCCGCTCTGTCAGCGGCGCCACCGCGTTCCTACCAGGCCGCGAATCAATTACCGCCGGCGGTGAAATGAGCAGGAATCCATGAGTGGTGACGCCCCGTCTATTGGAGCGGGCAGCGAACAGGAACGGCGCTACGCGGCGCTTTGGCCAGAGGCTTCCGCGTCTTTCGAGCACGCGACCAGATTCATGCCCGGCGGCAACACCCGGACACAGGTCTATATCCCTCCATTTCCCGTCTACGGAGCTAACGGCAAGGGGAGCACGGTCGAACTGATCGACGGAGCGGTGGTGGATGACTTCCTTCTTAACTACACCGCTTCGGCCGTGGGCCACCGTCACCCTAAGGTCAACGAGGCGATCAGCGCTGCGATGTCTCTCGGAAGTCCTTTCGGCCTGCCGAGCAAGAGCGAGATCTCGCTCGCCTCGCGCATCACTGAGCGCTTCGGCCTTGACAGGGTGCGATTCACAAATTCTGGCTCTGAGGCGACCTGGCAGGCTCTACGCGGCGCACGTGCCTTCACCGGGAGATCGCGGATTGCTAAGGCCGAGGGGGGCTACCATGGAGCCTTCGACCTCACGGATGTGAGTGTCACCAAGTTCGGTGAAATTCCCGGTATCTCGATTGCCGAGACGCCGGGAATGGGTAATTGCGTCGTGGAGAGCGTCACTGTTATCCCCTACAACGACCTCGACGGCGCGCTGGGATGCCTGGAGCCCCACACGGACGACCTCGCCGCCATCATCATCGAGGTCTTCCTCAACTCGGGGGGCTCCGTTCCCGCGGACGGCAACTACCTCCGCGGCTTGGAGAAGTGGTCCGCCGAAAACGACGTCCTGCTGATCGTCGACGAGGTTGCGAGCTGGCGGACCAGTTTCGCCGGTGCGGCGCGCGACTACGGTCTCACGCCTGACATCGTCTGCTTGGGCAAGGCGCTCGGCGGTGGTTTCTCGATCGGCGCTTTCGGCGGCCGGGAGGACGTGATGGCGGTGTTCGACCCGCGACGACCGGGTTTCGTTCGCCATGCCGGCACGTTCAATGCGCATCCGATGACCATGTTCGCGGGCGGTGCGGTCCTCGACATCCTTGACGACGAGACCGTGATGAGGATGTCGCGTCAGGGAGCGCGTATCACCGATGGCGTGATCTCGATCGGCAAGGAGCTCGACCTGCCGATCACTGCGTCCAGCTACGGCAGCATCGGGCGCATCCACTTTAGCCGGCGACCCCCTCGTAGCGCGCGCGACTCGGCTGGCCTGCCGCCGCGGGTTGATTTGCATCGCCTGTTGCTCGAGCGCGGCGTCTTGATCGGCCCGGATGGACGGTTCAGTACTTGCTCGGAGACCACCGACGAGCAGGTGGAGGGACTGCTCGCAGCGGTCGCGGAGATGGCGCCCATAGCCCTAGACGGTATCGGCCTCTCCGAAACCGCTGCCGGGCCTCCCTAACGTAATGTCCGAGAACGGACCACATCTGATCGAGTTTCGGGGGGCTTCCCCGCGGATTGATGCAGGAGCCTGGGTTGCGCCGGGCGTCGTGCTCACGGGGGCTGTCTACGTCTCCGCGAGTGCCAATCTTTGGTTCGGGGTCGTGGCCAGGGGAGACGTTGAGGCGATTTGGATTGGTCGCCGCTGCAACGTCCAGGATGGCGTGATCCTCCATACGGACGATGGTGCGCCACTTGAGCTGTCAGCCGATGTTGCCATCGGCCATGGGGCGATCGTCCACGGCTGCATTGTTGAGCGCGAGGTGATGATCGGCATGGGGGCGACTGTTCTCTCCGGAGCGCGTCTCGGCCAGGGTTCACTGATAGGCGCGGGAAGTGTAGTGCGAGAAGGCATGGAAATTCCTGCCGGCGCCCTGGCTGCTGGCGTGCCCGCCAAAGTCAGGGGAAAAGCTCCTGAGGGGATGGCCAGGGCGATCTGTGAGAGATATGCCGCTCGCGCGCAGAATTATCTACAGGAACTAGAGGAGGCTGAGAAATGAGTCCTAAATCGCAGAGTGAAGCCTCGGTGGAGCAGCGACCGCCCCTGTTTGACCTTGGGCCCGCTTCAGTGCTCGCGGCAAGCCAGTTGATTGAAACCGGTAAGACCTACGACCTTGATTGTGGCCGCTGGACGCATATGCCCCAATGGCCGGGTCATGCCCCATTCCAGGTCCTCGCATACCGCACTCCTCGTGGCGTCCGCGTGGAAAAGGACTGGGATTGGCTGGGAACGAACTCAGTGGAATTCGGCATCCACAGTGAGCTGCTAATGGGTAGCGCACACACCGGAACTCATATCGACGCACTTTGCCACGCCACCTGCGGCGCCGACGATCATTGGTACGGTGGTGACAACGCGGCCGAGCATCTCGGTGACTTTGGGCCGCAAACCCATGATGCCGCCGCAATCCCGCCAATCTTCGCACGCGGTGTTCTGCTCGACATACCGGCTTTAAAGGGTGTTGACGCGCTCCCGGCCAGCACGCCGATCGGTGTCAAGGAGCTCGAAGAAGCACTCGAGCGCCAGGGCGTGGCTCTTAGACCCGGCGACGTAGTCCTTGTAAGGACCGGCTACTTGTCGGCTTGGCCTGACACCGAGAAGCTCGCGCAGCTTGCTGATGCCGGGGTCACTTTGGAGGGAGCCGAATACCTAATGGATGCGGGCGCAGTGGTGTTGGGAAGCGACACCGAGTCGTATGAGGTTCTTCCCTCACCAGACCCTGAGAGCCCGCACCCCGTCCATCTGGAGGCCTTGATCAAACGGGGCGTGTACATCATGGAGATGATCTATCTCGAGGAGATGGCCCGCGACGCCGTCTCCGAGTTCGCCTTCGTCTGTCTGCCGCTGAAGCTCGCCGGCGCCACCGGCTCATGGGTCAGACCAATCGCAGTTGTCTGATGAGGTCCATCTGTGAGTGCCCTTGCGACTCGAGAGCCGAGCACGTGGGACGATGCTTGCCGGCAGCTTGAGAACGCCGCAACTCTTCTCCGTCTCGAGCCGGGCCTCTACGAGAGGCTCAGGGAACCCCGTCGGTGACTGGAGGTTGCCGTACCGATTGCGTCGAGCCCGAGCTACTACGCAATCTCCTAAACAGAGTGAAACTCACATGACGCGGCACAATTGAGCCAAAGCCGGCCGCGCCTACAGTGCCCATCTCGTAAGTTCCGCAGGAGTTGTGGTCCAGGCGGTCGCCGGTTCGAATCCGGCCGTCCACCCTTCAGAAAGTTCCCGCAAAGGCGGAGGTTTCTCATTCTCGGGTAGGGCGATGATCATGTCCGTGGTCGACATGGCAACACGCTGCGCCTAATGATGATCGGCTGCTTCGCCGGAGGGAACCCTGCTGCTCGACGAGCAGGCGAACACAGAGACCAGCAAAGCGCACCGCGGCACGGAAATAGCCGCGGGGCGCCGGGGCGATTGGGCGGGGCCCCTGCCCATAGGGCAAAGGTGATTGCGCGCTGAGCAATAGCGATGCACCTCTACACTGGGCGGGGATGTCCGCCGAGGAGGTCGACAGCTACCTCCGTTGTCTCGAGGAGCCGAAGCGCACAACGCTTCAAGAGCTGCGCCGCACGATTCTCGAGGTCCTCCCGGAAGCCGATGAGGGGATCTCATACCGCGTCCCCGCGTTCCGTTTGAACGGCAAGGTCATCGCTGGATTTGCGGCGTTCAAGAATCACCTCAGCTACCTGCCGTTCAGCGGCTCGGTCCTCGGCCAGCTTGCCGATCAGCTTGAGGGCTACACGATGACCAAGAGCTCTCTGCACTTCTCCATAGACCGCCCCCTACCCAAGGCGCTTGTCAAGAAGCTGATCGCCGTGCGCCTCGCTGATGCAGGTCTGACCTCAAGCTGACATCGCGCTCAGGACAATCGGGTGAGTCGTCTCGGGTGAATCTTTCGACCGCCCCCGGTTACGGCGCGAAGCTGGATCTTGTGTAGCGGGAGCGAAACGTGAGGCGGCGGAGTTCGGCACACGATCTCTTCGGTTCTTGAGCATTGCGGGTCTTGCGGGTGCGCCAGAGGCCCCGTCTGAACGCAATCTCTGCCCCCCGCTGTAGCAAGCCATTGTTACCAGGATCACCATCACGAACAGACCAAAGTGAAAGCGTCCCCGTTGCACGTTGTAAGCCCTTCTAAGGCCGCAGCACCCTGGCGGCGGTTCAGGCTATGAGGACTAACCGCCGGGTCCGGGGGCCGTGGGCCTCTGCCGTTTCAACTTGCTCCGGTGCAGGCCGCGCCTGTGACGATGGTGGTGCCTGTGCCGGCGACTATGCGAGGGTGGGCCAGACGTCGGCGACTGGGTCGCGGTTGAAGCTAGCCCGCCTATGCTGACGCTTGGTTCGGTGAGTGATTGCGGTTCGCCTTGCGCTGCAGCCGATGGCGTGGTGAAGCGCAGGGGCTGCCCCTCTGTGGCGCCGGCCGCATTGGTCGCGCTGACCGAGTATTCATGGAAATTGTGGCCGGGCGAGAGGCTGACGCCGGCGCTGTTCAGGTCGAGGCTGACGGTCTGACCGACAAAAGAGCCGAGGAGCTTGCCGCTAGGCAACGGAATAATGCGTATTGGGGGATAGCAGGCCGGACTCGATCCTTCACACCCCCAGCGTTCCAGCAGGTGGAACTCGTAGGTCGTTTCGAGACCCTCGGTGTTGATCTGGGCTTCCAGGGTGGCGTCGGTCGGCGTGATGTGCGACACCGACTCGCTTTCGATCGAGGGTTCCTGCGTCCCAGGAGGGGTCGTGAAGGTCTGGTCGGGGCCTTCGACGAGGCTGGCGTCGTTGGCGGCGACCGCCCGGTAGTGGTAGGTGGTATCGGGTTGGAGGGTTGCGCCGATGCTGGCGAGGTCGACGCTTACCTGCTGAGTTTCGTATCCCGCCGGGATGCTCCCCTGCGCGGGCTCGACCAAGCCTTCGGGTAGGGGTTCACCTTCGATCACCACCTGCGCACAGGCGATCCCCTGTGGATGCAAGACGCAGCTGTCGCTCTGGTCGAACTTGAAGTTGCCGGTCGTGTCGATTTGCAGCTTGTAGGCGGTCGCGAGGCCGTTCGGGTCGATTCGGGCGCTAAGGATGGCGTCGTGTTCGGTGATGTGGGAAACCGACTCGCTTTCGATCGTGGGAGGCGCGGTCGAAGCGGCGAGGGCGCTCGCGGTCCATGCTAGGGACCCCACTGCCACCAAGCCGACCACAATCATCGCCTGGGAGATACGTGTGACGCTAGAACTCCTCACTGGTTCTCCTGCCGCTATCGATCGAGGCAGCCAAACGCGGTCGCGCCCCGAGGTTGCCCTGAACCTTACGCCTCGGGGTAGAAGTGCTCAAATTTGGGGGTGATGCGCCGCGACCGGATCGAGGGGGCGCGAAGCCACCCTTCGAGGATCAGGGCCGCCTGCGGAGGACGCGCCAGGTAAGCGGCTCAACCTGGAGGGTGGCTATGCGCGGGCGCTCGGTTCGCCAAGACCGGCGGTGGCGAGCTTCTCCGCGACGACCATGCGCTGCTCGTCGAGGGGCCGCCCGCAGGAGCCGGGCTCGGCACCCTCGACGACCCTGGTAGAGCCGTCGAGGAGGCGAATCCGCATCCGGCTTGGAAAGGTCATCCGAAGCCTCGCGACGTCGATTTCATCGACCCCGCCAGCCCCAGCCCGACCGCTCAGCCGCGCCCGCAGCGAACTGCCTAGCCTGCGTCGCAGGCCGGGGTCGGCGGCGAAAGCCCGCAGCAGCGCCGGGCCCGGATTGGCCTCCTCCATGTTGAGGTCGCCGAGGCGGCGGCGGATCCGCAGGAGCTCGCGCAGGCCGATGTCATCCGCTGAGGCGCCCGCGTCAAGGGAGCCGAGCAGCGTCTGCGCTGTCAGAGCTGGATCGTGGCGCAAGCTCACCCGCGCCGCGAGCTCGCGGATCCTCGTCTCGTTCTCTGCGAGCCAGGCCCGCTCCAGCTCGGCCGGGGTCAGCCTGCCGGCAATCAGCGCGATCGCCGTGCTGAACCGCGCCGAGAAGTTGACCCTGATCGGGGAGAGATCGGGGCCGGCGGACAGCGACTCCATCTCGCAGGTCAGCCATCCGGCGTCGATCTCCACCTCGGCGACCGCGGCCGCGTCGACTCCGGCCGCGCAGGCCGCCTCGCCGATCGACTGCAGGTAGGCACAACCCGGCAGGCGCTTGAAGGCGAGCGTGTCGGTGAGCCATACCTCCCCCAGACCGCGAAACATCGCCGGGCGCGGCGCGAAGGAGAGGTTGGCGAGCACGCCGCGGGGGTGCTCGATCACGTCCAGCGCGCCACTCACGCCGTCGGCGGCAAGCAACGCAGCCCGCGCTCCCGCGGCGGCCGGCTCGGCCGCCGTCAGCAGCTTGCTCTGCGGGCCCATGAACCCCGGCCACATCCCGTAGGGCGGCTGGTAGAGGGCGATCGCCAGCGCATGTGCCGTGCGGCGCGCGTCCAGGCCCATCCCGACCGCTCCCGCCACCGCCGCCGAGGCACAGTGGATCGAGGCCCAGAACTGGCCGTTGTGGGGACCGATCAAGAGCGCCGCCCCGAGCCTCCCCGCCACCTCGTTGGCAGCGACGCGTGCGAGCAGGACGCGCTCCGGGTCATCCGAAAACGCGGCGGCGGCTGGCACGGCCGAATGGCCGGTGTGGCCCATGAAGAGGTAGTCGTCCCAATCGTGGGCGATCGACGCGGCGGCCGATCTATAGACCTCGCCCGCTGGCCCGTCAGGGGCCACTGCGGCAAACGGGGCGGCTTCCTGCTCACCGGCGGCCCTTGCTGCCTCGATGCTCAGCGCCTGCAGCTCGGCCCGCTTGCAGACGCTCGCGGACAGGTGATCAATCTGGAGGCCCGCCGCCCAATCGCCTATCTGCTCACAGATCCACACCTGCCGATGCTCTCACGCTCGGACGCAAGATGACCACAAGCACAAGGCAAAGCGGCGCCGACACCGATCTTGATCGCGTTCCAAAGAGCAAGGAGCTAAACAGCCGCCAACGGAGGCGACCCTCAAGCGGCAGAATTGGCCGGTTAGTGGCCGATTTCACGAGCAGCCACCATGGGTGGCGCAGAAGACGATGAACGCGATCACGAACCGGGGCCGGGGTCGATCGGTCTCCACGGTGCTAGCCTGAATATCAGGGGCGCCGGCTTGGAGGAGCTCGCTTTCCATGCAGCATTCAGCCCCCGGAAGGAAGACCCAAGATCAGTCCTAGTTTTCCATGGCGTCACGGCTCTCAGAGCCTCGACGATCCGGCTACGGGCGAAGCGGACCAGACGACTGCGGACCGCGACCAAACCGCCTCGGACACAGATCAGGGCCTTTCCGATCGAGATCAGGCCGCGGCAGTAACCGATCAACGAGCTTCTGATAGCGACCAGGAAGCGTTCGATCGGGAGTTGGACGCCTATCCAGAGGCTGGCGCCGAGTTGATGCGCGTTCACGATGAAGGCCAAGTCAGCAGGGACAAGGGGACTCTCACGCGCTCTGCCACGACTGGAGTTCGCGCTCAGGTTGCCCGTGAGCGTGAAGAAATCGCCTCGCGCCGTGACGAGAATGCTTCCCGTCGGGACGAACAGGCGACCGCTCGTGATTTAGCCGCCGATGATGTCGACAAGGCCGCAGCGGCACTCAACGGAGCAGAGGTCGACGACGATCCCATCATGGGTGCAGTTCGTTCGATCAGGGAGAGAGCAGCGACCGCGCGGCTGAGCGCCCTCAGCGATCGCGAACGCGCAGCGAGAGACAGGGAGGCCGCAGCGCGAGACCGTGAGCTTCTGCGGGTGGAACTGGAGCGCTTCTATCTGGACGAACTTACAGGCGCCTACGGCCGGCAATTCGGCGAAGTCCTCCTGCGCCACGAGATTGGGAGCGCTCGTACTCGGGGATCGACGTTGGTCCTTGGTCTGCTCACGGTCAACGATGGCTCACCGTCTGAAGCCAGCGACAACTATCGGGCCCAGATCGCCGCGATTGGTGTTGTCTTCTTGGCCATTCAAGAGGAGCTCCGCCCAGGTGATCCAATTGTGCGGTGGGCCGAGAATCAATTCGTTTGCACGGTTGCCGAAACAGGGAACGAGACGGTTCGGGACAAGCTTGAGCGAGCACGTCGCAAGGTTCGAGGCCTACATCCGATACATCCGATCGATGTTCGCGTCTTTACGGCGAGCCTGTCCCAAGACGACACTCTGGCTAGGCTGGTCGCGCGGGCCTTGGGTCAGCGATAAGTAAGAAACAAGCATCGAAGACATTCCCCCAAGGTGGCAATGGGGTGGCAACACAACACCGGGAGAGCCGCAAACGGCAAGCCGTCGAAACGGCGAAAGCGGCTTGATAGCAGGGATTTCTTCGAACAGCCGCAATTAGCCGAAAGCCCAGGCTCAGAATGATAATCCGCGTGTCGGGGGTTCGAGTCCCTCCTCCGGCATCAGAGTCGCGTCGGTCTCAGCCGTCGAGTGGGGCGTCAGGATTGCCGCTGCCCGCGCCTCGAAGAGGCCGTAACCATGCTCGCGTGATAGCTCGAGGGTGCGCACAGCGTGATCCCGAGCGGGAGCAGACTGACCGCGGGCGTCAAGCGCCTCGGCCCATCCCAGGTGCGCGCGTGCAGCCCACAACAACATGCCGTTGGTCTCTTGGAACTCACAGGCGAACGCGAGGTGCGCATCGGCCTGCTCGTGGTTTCCCAGGACCACGGCCAGCAGGCCGAGGTACATGCGGGCGTGTCCGTAGCCGTTGGTGCCCGTCCAATCGATCTGGTCGGATCTTCGCTCGATCAGCTCGTAGAGCATCGAAGCCGCATCAGAGTCGCCCGTATGCGTTGCGGCCTCTGCGTAGAGCACCAGCGCGGTGAGGTCGCCGACACCCGGCAGAACGTGCTCAAAGCGCTCGCTTGTCGCCCGCTCCAGGATCGCCGCTGCCTCTGCTCGACGGTCAAGCCAGCACAGCACGCTGGCCAGGCCAGCACTCCAGGCGGCGATGCCGGGATATGCGCTCACACTCTGCTCGAGCATCCCGACGATCTCCTCGCCACGGCCCTGGTGAAGGCGGACTGTGGTGAGCACCGCGCCGTAGGTGAAGGCCGCGTCCGGCTCTCCGCCTTCCTGTCCGATCGCGAACGCGCGCTCGGCGAGACGCTCTGCGTCCTCAAGATCGCCACGCAGGAGCTGCCACGCAGCGGCGTGCCATGTGGCAACCCATCTCAGGGTGGGTTGACCGAGCTCCTCTGCGATCGACTGCTCGTTCCTAAGAGCATCTTGCAGGCCTGCAAAATCGCCCTTTTCGGCGTACACGACCTGCTCTGCCCCGTGCGCCCAGAATTGGAGCGCCGGATCCTGCACCTTGGCTGCGCAATCGGCAAGCTCAGCGACGAGAGCGCTTCGCAGTTCGAGCGTCTGCGAGGACCAGAGCGCGAGGTGCGCCCGGCGCAGGACCTCGGCCAGCGTCCTCAGGTCGCCTGCGCTGCGCGCCAGCGAGACCGCTTCGTTGGCGAGCGCCCAGCGGCGCTCGAAATCCGCGTCCCATAGTAATTCCACCGCCTGGAGCGCCAGCAGGCGAGCCCGACGACCTGGATCCGATGGATCGTCAAGCTCGATCGCGCGCTCTATCGCTATCAGACGCTCCTTATCGACCTGACCGAAAGAGCTGGATTCGCCCCGATTATTGGTCAGCGCTGCTGCGGCGGCAAGTTCGGCATCGGCGAGGGTGGAGGCGATGCGCGAGGCCTCAAGCAGCGTCTCGCGGGAGTCGGTGTCGCCGATCTGGAGTTGTGCGCCGCCGAGCCCGATCAAGAGCTCGCAGCGCTCCCTCGGATCTGGCTCGGCCTCCCGGCCCTGGAGCTCGAGTGCTTGACTGAACCAGCGCAGTCCCTCATCGGGTGCGAGCTCGGCCAGGGCACGTTCGCCGGCCATGCGGGCGTAGCGGGTGGCCCTCGGCAGATCGATGTCGGTCGCCATCGACCAGTGGTGGGCGAGCTCTGAGACGCGCGCTCCAGGCTCGTCGCCCAGCAGCTCCTCGAGCTCGTGCGCGATTCTGTGGTGAAGGCGCGCGCGACGGGTGTTCCCGAGATCCTCATACAGCGTGTGATTGATGAGAGCGTGGGCGAAGGAGAAGCGTCCGGTGACACTCGCCGACTCCACCAACACGGACGCCGCAACACCTTGCTCGAGCAGCTCCAGCAACTCGTCTTCGGAGCGTTCGCTCACTGAAAGCAGCAGGTCGACATCGAAGTCGCGACCGATCACGGCCGCGATGGAAAGCTGCTTGTGGACATCCTCGCCGAGCCGCTCCACACGGCGGCCGACGACCTCCCGCACGCTCGCGGGAAGGCCGAGCTCCGAGAGCTCGCCCTTGACGGTCCAGTGCCCATCTTCCTCCTGGTAGACGCCGCCGGACTCGAGCAGGTGGCGCAGCAGCTCCGCGGTGTAGAAGGGGTTGCCGTCGCTCTCGCGGAGGAGCTCCTTGGCGAGGCCGCGGCTCGCATCGTCGAGCTCGTGCCCAGCGGCGCGCTTCATGATCTCGACGATGTCTGCCTCATCCAGGCCGTCCAGAGCGATCCGCTCCACGCCCTGCACGCGGTGGAGATCCGCCAGCGTCTCAGTCAGCGGGTGTCCGCGAGCGAGATCGGATTCGCGGTAGGTCGCGATCAAGAGCACACGCAGGCCCTGGCCCTGGGACACGACGTGCTTGAGCAGCGATAGCGTCGGCTTATCGGCCCAGTGCAGGTCGTCGAGGATGAGCATGAGCGGCTCCTCGCAGCCCGCCTCGCGCAACAGTCCCACCACGGCGCCCCACAGGAGGTAGCGCTCCGTATCGGCGTCGGTCTCGCGCGGTGGCGGGATGCCGTGCAGGCGCTCGGCCAGCTGCGGCACCATCCGCACGAGCTCGCCACCATGCCGCTCTACGTGGGCGCGCAGGACCTCCTCGGGGCCATGTTCGACGTAATGGGCAAGAGCTTCAAGCCACGGCCCGTAGGGGATCGCGAGCTCCTCATCGCAGCGCCCGTATAGGACGACCGCGCCCTCTGAGTGGGCCTCCAAGGCAGTGTGGGTCGAGAGGCGGGTCTTGCCGATCCCCGGCTCGCCGGAAATGAGCGCGAGGCGCCGGTTTTCTTCGCTTGCGTCATTGAATAGCCGCGACAGGCGCTCGCGCTGGGCGGCGCGCCCGACGAAGCCGCCCGGCGGCATTTCCTGCAGTCGCGCGGGAACAGGAAGCGCGCGGTCCGGCTCACCGAGCGGCTCCCAGCTCACCTCGATTGTGGGAAGCGCCTCGGCAAGCCCCTTGAGCTCCAGCTCGCCTATCGGTTTGAAGGCGCTCTCCTGCCTTCCACCGGCGAGGTGGGCGACCACCTCCTTCGCGAGGATCTGCCCACCCTGGGCGCGGTCGCAGAGGCGCGCGGCCTCGATCACCGGCATCCCGAAGTAGTCCCCCTCGGAGGCGGTGGCGTCGCCGAGGGAGATGCCGACCTTGATCAAGAGCTGCTCCTCTGCCGAACGGTTGCGGCGCTCGAAGCGCTGCTGCACCGCCACCGCGCAGGAAACCCCCTCCGATGCGCTGTTGAAGGCGGCCACCAAGCCGTCACCGGTGTTCTTGATCTCGCGTCCCCTGTTCTCCTCAAGCGCTCCGCGCAGCAGCGCGAAGTGCTCCTCCCTCAGTTCATCCGCTGCGCCTGGGCCGATACGCGACTCGAGGCCCGTAGAGCCAACCAGGTCCGTGATCAGGATCGTGACGGTCTCAACGCCTGCGGCCCCCATGGACACATCAAGGTACTCGAAGATCACCAACACGGCCCCGGCACCGCGCTCAGACGAGCGCCTGGCAAGACGCGGATGCCAGGTGCCAGCAGGGTGTCAGCGGAAGCCACGGATACAGCTCGCAATCGGAAACCCATTTCGAGCCGAAAACGGCCTCCTGGCGGCGAAAACCTGTAACAGCACGCACTCCCTCGCACTGAGGCGGCGCGATCGTAATCCGCGTGTCGGGGGTTCGAGTCCTCCTCCGGCATCCAGTCCTAGAGCCAAAGGGCGCCGCCTTCCAGGGCGCCGTGTTTCGTCGGAGGGCAACGTGCCGGGGCGAAGCGCCTCGGACTAACGTCGCGGCTTGTACTGATATCGACGAGAGGAAAGACCGATGGCAACAGGAGAAAACGCAGCGGTCGTCCACCGCGCCTACGAGACGAGCAGGCGCTCACCTTTGCGGGATTGAATGGCCGCGCCGCCTACATCCCGCTCGGCGAGCTCACGACGGCTACCGAGAAGGCCCGCCGGGACGCTCCAATGATCCCCGTCTGTGAGGTGAAAGCCGGACATTGTCCACCGATGACGCAGCGAACGGCGATCCGGACGGCCGCTGTCTGAGCACGAAATCGAGCCGCGGATGGCCCCCTTGAGGCTCGACACAAAGATCGGCGACCCGTCGCGTAGCGCGTCGTCTGCGTCGCGGAAGCCGCGGGAGCGGCGACCGCCCTCTCGTCGAGGAACCTAGCTCCTTTGGCCTCGACGCCCACGGCCACGTCTACTTCTGCTCGTCGGGGAAGGCAAGTGGACGCTGATACGGCGGGAGCCGACCTACCCCTAGACGGTGAGGATGCTCTCTGTCTTGGCGACTCAGAGGGCGAGGAACCAGGGGACGGATAAGTCACCCGAGCCGTTCAACTCAGGTGGCGACTAGAGCAGGTCGGCTCGCGCCCTGTGGGCCTCTCGGGCCTCTCCCCGGCCAGCTGCTTGGAGGATCTGACCGGCCTCCATCATTTGGGTGAGCGTCATCTCTGCTCGACCGCAACGCGGGCGAGCCAGCGGGGCGGCGCCCTCAAAGACCCTTGGGCGACTTGTCGGCCTCGCGCATGGCTTTGTGAGCGAGCCTCATCTCCCGCGCGAGCGCCTCGTTCGCATAGGGACCGCCGCCTTCGAGTTCGCCGAGGACCGACGCAACGATCTCAGGAGACTTGTTCTGGCTCATCTTCTGCTTGGCAACGATGCGCGTCGGTGTCAGCCGCAAACCGATCGTACCCCGACTTTCTCGCCGCGCATCGTCGGCTATTTCGGGCGTTGCATCGAGCGGACGCGGTTCGTCGACGTGCTGCTCGAAGTGCTTTACCAGCCGCGACAGGACCTCGAAGTTGTCGGCCTCATCGAGGAGCTCGGGCACTCCAGAGAGGTGAGCGACGATGAAGTTCCAGGTCGGGACCTCGATATGGGACCCGTACCAGCTCGAGGAGATGTAGCCGTGGGGGCCCTGAACGATCACGAGCAGCTCTTGCTCACCCAGCTCATGCACCCGCTCGTCAGGTCGACCGACATGCGTGACGATGGAGATGTCCTCGCGGGCTTCGTCCAACAGGATTGGATAGTGAGAGGCGACCAGTCCGCTGGAGGCGCTCGACACCAGGGTTGCCCACGGGTTCTCCCGGATCAGGCGCTTTATTTCACTTTGGTCGGTGAGTTCGAAAAAAGGGTTCTTACGCATGCCCGGTTCCCTCGCACTGTAGGGAAAATGGCCATTCAAATCATGCAATCAGACGCTGCCGATGCCTTCTTGGGGCCCCCCGAGGTAGCTGCCGAGGTAGTAACCTGAGCGATAGTCAGGGCATCTCAGGGTCGGGATGCACGCCTGAGATACCGGGGGAGACGACCAGGGCCGGGGTTGTGGTCCAGGCAGTCGCCGGTTCGACTGGTCGCGGGGGTGGACCGCGCTGGGATCGTTGATTGGGCGCGTCACTCCGAGGAGGCCGGCTTCTCAACTTTGGGAACGAAGAATGCCTTGTGAGGCTGCCTGTCACGCTGATCCTGGGGCGGTGGATACCTTGATCAGGGTCCAGAGGGATACAAAGCCCCAGACGCACTCAATCAGCAGGAAGCCCCATTGCGCTTCGACCAAGGCGGACACGGCGAGCACCGCCGACCCCGCCACATTGAGGCCGAGGTAGGGCTTCGAACGCGCATCGAGCCATTCCAGCTGCGTAGCCACGAACGCGGCGAGGATCGGGAGGGCGCCGACCAGCTGGACGATCTGGCCCATGTCTACGTGACGAGACCGCGACCTCAGGCTCGCGCCTTGGGCGCCCGATCCTCGATCCGAATCGCGGCAAGCGTTCGCGCTTCGTAGGCATCGAGATGCGACCTCAGCGCCTCCTGAGCCTTGACCACGTCGCCTTCCTCCGCGGCCACGTAGAGAGTGCGGTACATCTCGAGCAACGCATGTGTCGCGCCGCTTGCGTTATCTGACGCCAGATTGCTGTAGATGAGTCGCAGTTCGGCCAGGACATGGGAAAAGAAGCGGTCGATCCGCTTGCTGCGGAGGTGGGCGACGATCGCGGCATGAAAGTCGAGCTCATGCTCAACAAAGGACGAATAGTCCTCGTAGGCCAGCGCCTTGGCGCATGCATCCAGGGCCTCGTGGGAGCGGTCGCGGAGCTCGGCGGGGGCGGAGGGCACCTCCCGGATCGCCTCGAGCTCCAGCCTGCGGCGCACTCCGTAGATGTCCCGGATGTCGTCGGGCCCCAGCACGCGAACCACCGCGCCCCGATTGACTTGATGGACCACCAGACCCTCGCCTATCAGCATCCGGATCCCGTCGCGGACGGTGTTGCGGGAGACGCCGAGGGCCTCCGAGAGGGGGATCTCCGGCAGGCGTTCGCCCTGGGGCAGACGACCGTCCGCGATCATCGCCCGAATCTGCTGGGCGGTCTGATCGACCGCCGTACGGCGTTCGACCTTGCCGTCTACTGCGAATCGCTCTGGCACGTTGGAGGGCACGCTAGCAGAGAGTTTCGCGGTTGTTGGATTGAGGCCAATCGTCTCGACAGATGGCTCACCGCATGCATTTGAGGGCCTTGACAAGCCAATAACCCGCGAGTTAGTGTCGAGCAATCCAACAATTTGTGGATTCGGTCGCGGATGGTCGAGGAGGAGACACTGTGCCCAGCAAGCAAGGCAAGCAGAGGAAGTCGGGTCTGAGGGGACGAGGCGCGAGATTGGGAATCATCGCCATGCTCGCCGCGGGCGTGGTCTTCGCTCTGAGCGCTTGTGGCGGCGGCGCCAGCTCAGAATCGAGCTCCTCGGGGACGCTGAAAGCCGCGCTCAGCTCCGAACCTGCGCCGCTTGATCCGGACACCTACTACGAAGCAATCGGCTTGCCGCTGATGACCGCCATGTATGAAGGCCTGGTCACCTACGCACCCAACTCGCCAAAGATTGAACCCCAGCTCGCCACCAGTTGGAATATCTCCCCCGACGGCAAGACCTACGAATTTAGCCTCCGCAAGGGAGTGCAATTCAGCGACGGAAGCAGCTTCGACGCTGCTTCCGCACAGGCCAGCTTCCAACGGCGGATCGATCTGGAAGGCGGGCCGTCCTACATGCTCGAAGCGGTCAAGTCGATGGAAACGAAGGGCAGCGACACCTTCATTGTCCACCTCGAACATCCCGTCGCTCCGTTTATGGATTATCTGGCTTCGCCATACGGCCCGGTTATGACCAGCCCCAAAGCCGTCAGCGAACATGAAGTAAAGGAAGACCATGCTGCGGCTTGGATCGGTTCGCACTCGGCCGGCACCGGCCCCTACATGATCGAAAACATCAAGAAGGGATCGTCTTACACACTGACCGAAAACCCGCACTACTGGGGCGAAGCTCCCCACTTCAAGACCGTTAGCTTTGCGATAATTCCCAGCCTCTCCTCGCAGCGACTGGAGCTGGAATCGGGAGAACTGGACCTGATCTTCAGCGGTCTCTCCTACCGCGACCTGCACTCGTTGAGCTCCAAGGAAAACGTTCAGGTGCAGGCCTTCCCGGCGCTGTTCAAGATGGCTGTGTGGGTCAATCCCGCCTCCTCGGTGTTCGGTCCGGCCAAGATGCGATCGGCATTGCGGGCCTACTTGGACAACACGAAAATCACCGAAGAAATCTACGGGGGTGAATTCGCAACGCCCTCTACCCAGGTCTACCCGAACATGATGCTGCCCGAAAACGCAGCCCCCGACCGGCCGAAATACGAACCGGCGCAGCTCGAAAAGGCGCTCGGCAACATGCAGGGCAAGAGCGTCACGGTCGGCTTCTACCAGGGAGAGAACGACTCCGAACTGCTCGCCGAACATCTCCAAGTTCAGTTCGAAGAACTCGGCCTGAAGGCGAACACCCGCGCCTACCCGCCCTCGGTGCTGTTCGGACTGCCCGAAAATCCATCGCAGCGGCCCGATCTGATGCCCGCGACCTTCAATCCCGACGCGGTCGCCCCGGACACCTACGCACGCATCTACTGGTTCAAGGAAGCGCCGGTGAACCTGCTGGGCTGCACCGCTCCCAAGGGCGATGAACTGCTCGATAAGGCAGCCGCCAAGCCGACCTCTGAAGCATCGGAGCCTCTTAGCGCTCAGGCCGGGGAGGCCTATCGGGCATCCAATTGCTGGCTCGGCATCGCAGACGTCAAGGACACGATCGCGGCGAGCTCGAGGTTGACTGGGTTCGAGCACGAGCTGCCCTGGGTGTTCGACGTAAGGCTTTCGACGCTTGAAGAATGAGCCGGGAGGCATCATCGGCCATCGAGGAACGTAGTGCTGATGCCAACACCACGCGGGTTCCCGATGTAGTAACCGCCAGCGGCTTGCGGGTGACCTTGACCCGCGATCGCGAGAGCCTTCCGGTACTGAGGGGGATCGATCTCCAGATCCGATCCGGAGAGATCCTCGGTCTGGTTGGCGAGTCCGGCTCGGGTAAGAGCGTCTTGGGGCTGACCATGTTGGGTCTGCTCCCAGAACAGTCCAAGCCGCGCCTCGAGGGTGAGCTCTCAGTCGATGGCGTCGACATGCCCAACGCGTCCGAGGCGCAGCTACGCCAGCTTCGTCGAGACCGTCTCGGGGCCATCTTCCAGGATCCGATGACCTCCCTTGACCCGACGATGCGAGTCGGGCGCCAGTTGCTGGAGCTGGTCGACTCCACCGCGGCGGCGATCGATCTGCTCGAGAGAGCCCAGATTCCCGATGCGCAGCGCCGCATGCGGGCCTTTCCACATGAACTCTCAGGGGGTCTGCGACAGCGGGTGATGATCGCCATCGCCATCGCCGGCGAGCCGAAGCTGATCGTCGCCGATGAGCCGACCACAGCGCTTGACGTGACGGTGCAGGCTCAGATTCTTCGCCTGCTCGACTCCCTGCGCGGAGACCTGGGGTGTTCGATCCTGCTGATCACACACGACCTCGCCGTCGCCTCTCAGATTTCCGATCGAATTGCCGTCCTTTACGGCGGCAGGCTGGCCGAGGTGGGCCCAGCGCAGGACCTGCTGACGACTCCACACCACCCCTACACGAATGCACTGCTGCACAGCCGCCTCGATCTGAGCTCCGACCGCGATCGTCGGCTGCCGACGCTCGACGGTGAACCACCGGATCCGAGGGAGCTTCCGTCCGGCTGCCCATTCACCCCGCGCTGCGTATTCGCAAAGGCTGAGTGTCACGACCAACCGCCGCCACTGACGGGCAGGCCCGCGCACCAGGATGCCTGCATCCGCAGCGGCGAGATCGATCTCGGCAGGGAGACGCTACCGGGAGAGACATGGCCGCCGATCGGTCGCGCCGGCGCGGAGGAGGTCGCGCTCGACGCAGACGGTCTCGGAGTCGAGGTCAAGGTCGGAAGATGGCCGCGGGCCCGACACGAGTTGCAGATACTCGACGGCGTCGACCTCGAGGTGGGGTCCGGTGAATCGGTTGCGATCGTCGGCGAGAGTGGCTCCGGGAAGACCACTCTGCTGCGCGCCGCCGCCGGCCTTGTTCCGGTCGGCAGCGGCAGGCTGAAGGTCGCAGGCTCAGCGCCGCAGATGATCTTTCAGGACGCAGGGGCCTCGCTGACGCCATGGCTTTCGGTCGGTGAGATCATCGCCGATCGACTGCGCCGGTCAGATCTCTCGCGCCGCGAGCGATCGCAACGAGTCGAAGAGGCGCTGGCAATGGTTGGCCTTTCGCCGCGGCTGGCCTCAGCTCGCTCGGCGCAGCTCTCAGGCGGACAGCGACAGCGCGTAGCGATCGCCCGGGCGGTGGTCGAGCCCCCAAGGCTGCTGCTCTGCGACGAGCCCACCTCCGCCCTGGACGTATCGATCGCGGCCGGCGTATTGAATCTGCTCGGCGAGTTGCGGCGACGATTCGAGATGTCGCTCATATTCGTCACCCATGACCTGAACATCGCCCGCCTTGTCGCCGAGCGGGTAGCGGTGATGTATCTGGGACGGATCGTCGAGGTCGGACCGGCCGAGACGATTATGCGCCGGCCCGCCCATCCGTACACCAAAACGCTGCTGGCCTCGGTGCCCTCGTTCGGCAAGGTCGCGGTGGCTCTGCCCGGCGAGCCCCCCAGCCTCTTCGATCCTCCCTCCGGTTGCAGCTTCCATCCTCGCTGCGAGTTCGCAATCGAGGAGTGCAAGACGCGCGCTCCTTCGATGGTCCGGGTCGGAGCGGATCCGAGCCATTACGTCGACTGTCGACTGGAGGAAAGCTGATGGCCGCGGTTGAGCCGATCAGAGCCGATGTGCAGCCGACGCCCGCTCGCTACTGGTTCCAACGGTCCCGAAGCCTGACAGTGCCGATGTGGATCGCGCTCGGAGCGCTGGTGCTGATCACGCTCGTCGCGATCTTTGCGCCGCTGCTTGAGCCACACAACCCGCGATTGGCTGCGGGCCCTGCCTATGAATCGCCGAGCTGGACATTTCCGTTCGGAACCGACGCCGTCGGCCGCGACATGTTCAGCCGAGTGATCGCCGGGATCCAATCGACCTGGCTCTCGGCTCTCGCAGTGATTGCGGTCGGCTTAGGGATCGGCGGGGCAATCGGGCTGATCGCAGGTGCCACAGGAGGCTGGATCGACGCCGTGTTGATGCGGACGACCGATCTCTTCCTGGCGCTTCCGGCGGCAGTGCTGGCGATCGCGGTGGTCGCGGCACTCGGGCCGTCGCTCTTCCACACGCTGGTAGCCGTCTCGATCCTCTGGTGGCCGTATTACGCGCGCGTGATCCGAGTCGAAGTGCGATCTCTCGCCGCTCGGCCCTACATGGAGGCGGCCAAGCTAGCGGGTACCAGCCGTCGGCGCCGGCTCGGCCGCCACCTACTACCCGGAGCGATCCCGGTTTCCGTTGTTGCTGCCAGTCTCGATATCGGCAACGCGATCATCATCCTGGCCACCCTCTCCTTCCTCGGGCTCGGAGCACAGCCACCCGCTCCTGAGCTCGGCAGCATGACGGCGACCGGCGCCACCGACCTGCTGACCAGTTGGTGGCTGTCGATCTTCCCCGGCCTGGCGATCTTTGTCCTCTGCATGGTAGGCAACGTCGCGGGAGACACGATCCGAGACATGGTGGATCGCTGATGGCGGGTTTCGCGATACGTCGCTTGGCCTCGATGCTGATCGTCCTGGTGACGCTTACTGCAGTGATGTTCCTCCTGCAACGGATCTCGCCGGTCGATCCGGTCAGGGCGTCGGTCGGAGAGAACGCGTCGAAGGAAATTGTGGAAAAGGCACGGCGGCGTCTCGGCTACGACGAACCGATCGTGAACCAGTACTTCACGTACGTCGGCGATGTGGCTACGGGCAATCTTCAGACCTCGTTGCGGACGCACGAACCAGTCGCCGACAACATCAGGACATACCTCCCGGCCTCACTCGAACTGGTTGTGGCGGCGATCATTATCGCCACACCGCTGGCGCTCCTATTCGGGCTGAGTGGAGCCGCGCGCTGGCGTGGGACCGCGCCCTTCCGTCTCGGTCTCGTCGGGTTGGCAGCGGGACCCTCGTTTGTCCTCGCCCTGCTCGGCATTCTTCTCTTCTATAAGCAGCTCGGCTGGCTTCCGGCCAGCGGGCGCACCAGCTTTATCAACCTGCCGATCGGGCCGACTGGATCGTTGTTCCTCGACAGTGTGATTCACGGCGAACTGAATCTGACCCTGAACATCATCCAGCACATGATCCTGCCCGCGGTCGCCCTCGCCGTGCTGCCGGCGGTCGCGGTCGGACGTGTCCTACGGGGTGCCCTGATCTCGAATTTGCGGGCAGACCATGTCCGCGTCGCCGAAGCCAAGGGGATGTCGAAATGGCAGATCCTCATCCACCACTGCCTGCGCAACTCGCTTAGCCCGACTCTGGCGATGAGTGGATTGATGCTGGGCCTCCTGTTCGTGGGACTGACCGTGATCGAGCCACTGTTCGCCTGGCCCGGCATCGGCCTGTACCTCAACGAAAGCATTCCGAAGGATGACTTCCCGGCAATCGCGGGCGTGGCGCTCGTCTTCGGCGTGATCTACGTCGTTGTCAACGCGATCATCGACATCCTGCAGGCCGCCGCCGATCCGCGGATCACGACATGAGCAACGACCTCCACAAAGCGCCCGAGCGCTTCTGGAATCCCTTTGCCGATATGCGCCATACAAAGCACAATCGGGTCGTCTTCGTTCGCGGCGATGGATGCGAGCTGGTCGACCGGGATGGCAATACTTACCTCGACGCGACTGCGTCGCTTTGGTACTGCAACGTCGGGCATGGGCGCCAGGAGATCGCCAGCGCGATCGGGACGCAGGCAGCGAAGCTCGCGTCGTGTTCCTGCTTCGATGTCTACGCATCAGACGTAACGCTCGAGTTGGCCAACCGCGTTGCTGCGCTCTCGCCGCTAAACGATGCGGCTGTCTTTTTGACCAGCGGTGGCTCAGACTCCGTCGACACGGCCGCCAAGTTGGCGCGACGCTACTGGGCGGAGCTGGGCGAGCCCGATAAGACCTTTGTTCTCTCCCGCGAGCTGGCCTATCACGGGACACACGCTTTCGGAACCTCGATCGCAGGGATAGCAGCGAACCGGGAGCACTTCGGTCCCCTGGTCGAGGACGTGGGCACGGTGCCCGCCATGAGCTCCGAGGCATTGGCGAGCGCGATCGAAGAGATCGGCTCCGAGCGGGTCGCCGCGTTCATCGCCGAGCCGGTGATCGGTGCCGGCGGCGTCTACCCCCCGCCACCTGGCTACCTGACAGAGGTCGCGGCGATTTGCGCCGAGCGGGAAGTCCTCTTTATCGCTGATGAAGTCGTGACCGGCTTCGGTCGGACCGGCGGCATGTTCGCCGCCGAGCGTTACGAATTTAAGCCAGACATGGTCATCCTGGCGAAGGGGATAACTTCCGGCTATCTGCCGCTGGGGGCCGTCGTCTGTGCCGAGCGGGTTGCGGCGCCCTTCTGGGACGGCGCCCCCGAGGCACCGCTGCGGCACGGCTACACCTATTCCGGCCACGCGACCGCCTGCGCCGCGGCCCAGGCCAACCTCGACCTGATCGAGGCCGAGGGTCTCGTCGATCGAGTCGCAACGCTGGAGCCTGGATTTGAAGAGCATCTGCGAGCGCTGCTTCGACACCCTGCGGTCGCCGAGGTGAGGTCAGTTGGTCTGATGGGCGGTGTCCAGCTCGACTCCGCTTGGTTGGCAGAGGCGGGCATCGCCAGCGCGGCGGTAGTCTCGGCCTGCCGCGAGCGGGGTGTGTTGACCCGCGTTCTGGCCGGCGAGGCCCTTCAGATCACGCCTCCCTTTGTGATCGAGGACAAGCAGCTCGCGCGCGTCTTCGAGGTGCTGGATGAAGTTCTTGGTGACGATAAGATTGTTGGATTGACCAACAATATGCAGAAGCAGGGCCACTCGAAGGAGGTCAGGTGACGACTTTGGCTACAGAGATAGAGGGGATTACGGACTGGGGAGTCGACTCCGAATACGGGGACCTGACCGATGTCCTGCTCTGTCCTCCCGATCACTTCCGCTGGCTTGCGACCAGCGCGATCTCGCAGGCGACACTAGATAGCGATGCCGAGTTCGACCGGGATCTAGCCCTGCGCCAGCACGCTGAAATGATCGCTCGCTACGAAGAAGCCGGGGTCCGCTGTCATTTCCTGGCTCCTGACCCGTCGCTGCCCTACCAGGTCTTCGCCCGTGACTCGAGCGCCGCCACACCCAAAGGCCCGGTCGTTCTCCTGCCTCAACAATGGTGGCGTCGGGGCGAGTACGCGCCCGTGATCGACTTCTACGCAGGTGCCGGGGTGCCGCTGGCGGGGAAGATTACCGCGGCGCCGGTCGAGGGCGGGGACGTCGCGATCGTCGAACCCGGGTCGGTACTGATCGGCTGCAGCGAATCGCGCACGCAGGAGCCGGGGGCTCGCCAGATGGCCGCATATTTCGAAGCTGAGGGCTGGGAGGCGCGAATTCAGCCGATTCCGTCCTCGTTCGTGCATCTCGATGTCCTCCTCGCATTCCTCGAGGAGAAGCTTGCCGCGGTCTGCTCGGAGGTGCTACCAGCCGGTCTTATCGCCTGGTTGCGTGCGAAGGGCTTTGACCTGGTCGAGGTTCCGGAGCAGGAGGCCTTCGAGCTCGGTGTCAACGCAATGTCTCTCGGCAGCGGGCGTGTCCTTTCTGCCGCCGGGGCGCGAACGCTGAACGCTGCGTTGCGAGCACACGGGCTGACCGTTGTCGATCCGGACCTCTCGGTCTTCACTGCGGGCGGTGGCGGTGCTCATTGCCTGGCACAGCCGCTGCGGCGCAAGAGGTTGGGCTGAGGTCACGATGGCCCAGCGCAGCTCGGTCCTGCCCTCGCAGGTTCTCTCCGATCTGCGTGAGCTCGATGCCCAGACCGGGGGTGAGGGGGGAGCGCGCCGGCTCGCCTGGACACCGACCTGGGAGCGCGCCAGGGAGCAGCTCGAGGAGCGCGCCGACCGCTTGGGTCTCAGCGCCGAGCGCGACCGCGCCGGCAATATCTGGGTCGAGCTTCCCGGCGAGTCCGATTCCCTGATCGTCCTCGGTTCCCACCTCGATTCTGTCCCCGCCGGCGGCTGGCTCGACGGCGCGCTCGGTGTATGGGCCGGCCTTGCTGTCCTTGAAGGCCTGCTCCGCTCCTCGACGCCGCCGCCGAGGAGCGTTGCGGTCGTCGACTGGGCCGATGAGGAGGGTGCTCGGTTCGGTCGAAGCCTCTACGGCAGCTCTGCCTTCGTGGGGGCGCTGGAGGTCGATCAGTTCGCCGGACTCCTTGATCGGGACGGTAAGACTGCGGCTGAGGTACTCGGCGCAGCGGGTATCGCCCTCGAGTCACTTGAGGGAGCCGACCCGCGTCTCGACCGCATTGCGGCATACCTCGAGCTGCACATCGAGCAGGGTCCGGTCCTCGAAGGCAGGGGAGTCGGTGGCGAGCGTCACCGGGACCATCGGCATAAAGCGCGATTGCATCTCCTTCGAAGGCCAGTCGGCTCACGCCGGGCCGACGCCGATGGAGGGACGTGCGGACGCTCTGCTGCCGGCCGCGGAACTTGCTCTTGCATTGGAGGATCTCGCAATTAGTTGCGGGGGCCGCGCCACGACCGGCCGACTCGATCTGGAGCCGGGAGTGCCGACCGCAACCGCCGGCCGCGCCGACCTCTTCACCGACATCCGCCATGAGGATGCCGAGGCGCTGGAGCGCATGCACGCCGAAGCGAAGCGAATCGCAGAGGCGCGGGCGGCCTCCCGCGGCATTGGGGTTAAGAGGCGGAAGATCTGGGCGATCGAGCCGAGGGCGTTCGATCCGCGGCTGGTAGCCGCCGCCCGGGAGGCCTGCGAGATCGCCGGCGGAAGTGACTTCGCGATGCCCAGCGGCGCCCTGCACGACGCGGGCGAATTGGCTCCTTTCGTGCCTACGGCGATGATTTTTTGCGCCTCGCAGCGGGGATTGAGTCACTGCCCTGAGGAGGACTCCACTCAGGAGGACCTGGAATGCGCGATCAGCGCATTCGACATCTTCGCCCGATCTGTCTCCGAGCGCTCGGACCTGCTGTGAGCATTGAGTCGATGGTTGACCCGAGCGGGGGGCTTGACGATCCCTCGGGTCTCCCAGTCGTGCTCAACGCCGCCCACAGCGGTTATGCCCCTGCGACCGAGCTGACCGGCGGCGTAGCGATCCCCGCGCTTGACTCGGTCAGCCGCATCGATCGAATCCTGGCCACAATGCGATCGCAGGGCGGCTGGCGCACGTCCAGTGCCACCGGACATGGGCGGGATCCGATTCTCAAGGTGCATGACCGATCGCTGCTCGAGTTCCTCGAGGGCGCCTGGGAGGCCCTGGGACCGCACAGACCGCAGGGCACCGAGCAGATCGTCGCCGACACCTTCCTGCATGAGCGGCTCCGAGCGGGAATCGGATCGGCGGCGATCTCAGCTTCTGGTCGGGGGGCGCTGGGGGCATTCTGTTACGACACCTATGGAAGCATCGGCTCGGGGACCTTCGCCGCCGCGCTCGGCTCCGTTGACGCGGCCCTGAGCGCGGTCGACGTAGTTTGCGCCGGCGCGCCGTGCGCGGTGGCTTTGACACGACCGCCGGGCCACCATGTGAGCCGTGACCTATTCGGTGGCGGCTGCTACCTGAACAACGCCGCAATAGCGGCCGAGTCCCTGCGAGACGCGGGATTCGCGAAGGTCGCGGTGATCGATATCGACTTCCACCACGGCAACGGCACCCAGTCGCTCTTCTATGAACGAGGGGACGTTCTTTATGGAAGCGTCCACGGTGATCCGCTGCACCACTATCCCTATCACCTCGGCTGGCCTGCCGAGCGAGGTGTCGGCGAGGGCGAAGGGGCGACGATCAATGTGCTCCTTCCTCCTCGTCCCGGAGGGGATGAGTACCGGGCCTGTCTCTCCGAGGTCCTAAAGGCCACGGCCGACTTCGCCCCCGAGGCTCTGATCGTCTCGCTCGGCGTGGACACTCTTGCCGGTGACCCTTCTGGGGACGGCCAGTTGAGCAGCGCCGATCTTCGGATCATCGGCGCCGATATCGGTGCCCTGCGGCTGCCCTCGGCGCTACTGCTTGAGGGCGGATATGAACTCGAGGGGCTGGGCGATGCGTTCACGAATTGCGTCCGCGGCTTCAGCGAAGGCATGGACCGCCGATGAGCGTCGAGACCTCACCGCGAGCGCTGGTCACGGGTATCTCACGAGGAATCGGCCATGCGATCGCGACGCGGCTGCTGAGCGACGGCTGGCAGGTCGAGGGGACCTACCGCGAGAACCGTCGCAGTGCGGAGGAATTGGCGGAGACATTCCCTTCGCTCAGGATCCATCAGGCCGACTTCAGCAAGGAGGAGACGGTCGACGATCTCGTTGCAGCGGTCGAGGGTCCCCCACTCTCAGGTCTCGTCAACAACGCTGGCGTCATTCACTTCGAAGACCTCCACAGCTTTGACCCGAGGCGCTGGCGGGAGACGCTGGAGGTGAATCTGACGACGCCGGTGCGGCTGGCCCGAGCACTGGAGCCGTCGCTCAGCGGTGGGGTGGTGGTCAACATCGCAAGCACCGACGGGTTGACCGGCTCCTACAACTCGATGGCCTACGGCGTCAGCAAGGCGGCGCTTCTGAACGCCACCAAGAGTCTCGCGAACCTACTTGCGCGGAGCGAGATCAGAGTGGTCGCCGTCAGCCCAGGCTGGATCGATACCGAGATGACCACGGAGTCTGCCTTGGACGGATCACTGACCCCGCTGGGGCGAAGCGGGGCGCCCGAGGAGGTCGCGAGCGCGGTTGCCTGGTTACTTAGCCCCGAGGCGGCATTCGTTACGGGGGCGAATCTGATCGTCGATGGGGGCTACGGAAACGTCGATTACGTGATGCTGAAAGAGGCCGAGAGCGAGATTGAGAATGACGAGGGCTGAGGGGGACGCGAGAATCGACCGCGAGCGGCTCGCAGAGCTGACTCGGGCTGAATTGGATCGCTTCCGAGAGCGCGCGACCACGCTCGGCCGAGCTCCACAGAGAAGCGGAGAAGACACTGATCGGCGGGGTGCCGATGAACTGGATGAACAAATGGGCGACGGCTGCTCCGATTGCCGGGGATCCGCGCGCCTTTCCGCTCTTCATCGAGAGCGCCCAAGGCGCTGAACTGATCG
>CAVTTJ010000003.1:0-276337 GCA_963737575.1 uncultured Solirubrobacterales bacterium | reverse complement strand
GATCACGTGTACATCGACGAGGGCAATCGCGCGGTCGAGTTCGACCCATCCGGCAATCAGGTAGGCGTCGCCTTCGGGTCAGGCATCCTTTCGAAAGCCGTCGGCGTCGCGGCGGATTTCGGTCACGTCAACGTAGCGAACCCCGGCAGTGGCAAAGTTGCCGCGTTCGGTCAGGGGAAGATCCCGCCAGACCCGAGCACCGACAACCCGCTCGTGATCGACAGCGTCAGCGCCGCAGGTACGCGCAACAGCGGCGACTTCGAGGTCACCCCGTCGGGGGACGACGCCATCTTCACCTCGAGCCTGCCGCTCACCGGCTACGAAAACGCATCCCGGCGCGAGGTGTTCCGCTACGACGCACCGTCAGACGACCTCGATTGCGCCTCGTGCAATCCGACCAGCGAGCAGGCCACGGGCGATGCAACCCTGGCCGCGAGCGGCTCCAGCCTATCGAGCGACGGGCGCGTCTTCTTCAACGCGAACGAAGGTCTGGTCGACCGCGACCTGAATGAAGAGCAGGACGTCTACGAGTGGGAGCCGCAGGGCTTCGAATTCGAATCGGGACAGGGAAGGTTCCAGACCTGTGAAAAGGCTTCGGGCTGCGTCGAGCTGATCTCGACGGGCACCGGTACCTCTGGCGCGGCCCTGCTCGGGACCAGCGCCGACGGCACGGACACCTACTTCTTCACACGCAGCACATTGACCGCCGCCGATGCAAATGGCACGCGCGTAAAGCTCTACGACGCACGCGAGCTCGGTGGCTTCCCCCAGGCTCCCCCGCCACATCAGTGCCAGGCTTCCGATGAGTGCCACGGTCCCGGAGTCCGGCTCCGGGGAGCCCGGACATCAACACCGCGGTCGGTACCGGCGGCAACGCGGCGGCGACCGCCCACGGAGTAACTCACCATGCCCACCGCCACAGGCGCCACCACAAGCGACACCGGAAGAGTCACCACCATGGCTAATCCACGACCGAGCAGCCCCAAAATCGGCAAGGAGGCCGAGACGATGAGCCCTCAGACTCCGGCCGGTGGCCGCAGGCCAAATCGCGCCCTGTGCGTCGCGCTATGGGTCGCACTGAGCCTGTTCGCGGCGGCGGCGCTTGCCCCCAGGGCGATGGCCTCCGAGGCGATCGATTCCTTCACGACGACCACCACCGATACCCAGGCGGGAGGCCATCCGGACTTTGGTACCTCCTTCACCCTCCACAATCCCGGCACACCTGAGGCCGCGCAGAATGTGATCTTCAACGCTCCGGAGGGCCTCTTCGGCAACCCATACGCGATCACTCACTGTTCCTCCGCCGACTTCGCCCTCGACCAGTGCCAGCCCGACGCACAGGCCGGCCTTATCACGGTGTATGACAGCTCCGGGCTGCTCGGCACCGCGCCGATCTTCGACGTCGAAGCCCTTGGAGACCAGACCGCACTCTTTGCCTTCGTCGTCCCGGTCCTGAACATCCCGATCAACATCCCGGTGGCGGTGCGAACCGGGACGGACTACGGCCTGCGGTTCACGGTCCAGGACATCAGCCAGACGACCCCGCTGGCGGGCGCGAGCCTTACCTTCTGGGGCTTCCCCGCGGAATCCGGCCACGATGCCCAGCGCTTCCCCAAAGGTGTCCCGGGAAGTCCTGCCAACTGCCCTGGGTTGACCGACACAGGTTGCCTCGGAGCTCCGGTTCGGGCCAGCATCCCTCCGCACCCGCTCTCCGACAACCCGACCATCTGCACGGGCTCGTCTCTCTCGACGACGCTCGAAGTCCAGACCTACCAGGACCCGGAACACCTATCCCGCGCGGAATCCCAGTACCCGGAAACGACCGACTGCAAGAAGGAGGTCTTCAACCCCGTCCTCTACTCCAACCCGACCAACGCGGAAACAGACGCGCCCTCGGGCCTTAACATCGAGTTGAGCGCTCCGCAGTTCCTCGGATTTGCGGCGTCCCCCTCCGAGCTCAAGAAGGCGGTGGTGACTTTCCCGGAAGGCCTCACGGTCAACCCCGACGCCGCCGACGGCCAGACGATGTGCACCGAAGCGGAGGCGAACTTCGGCTCGGAGGGCCCCGCCCACTGCCCCGACAAGGCCAAGATCGGCACCTTCTCGATCGGCACACAGGCTCTCCCCGGACGTCTTGAAGGCGCCGTCTACATCGGCGAACCAAAGCCCGGCGATCAGTACCGCCTCTTCGAGGTCGCCTCTGGCTTTGGCATCAACGCCAAGCTCGTCGGCTCAGTCAAACCCAACCCGACGACGGGTCAGGTGACTGCCTACTTCGAAGATCTGCCACAGGTGCCGTTCGATGACTTCCAGCTGCATCTCTTCTCGTCCGATCGCGGGCTGATGGCGACCCCGACGCAGTGCCGCATCTACACGACCAAAGCCGAGTTCTACCCCTGGAACACGACCCTCGCCGAACAGGAATCGACCCAGGTCTTCGGCCTTGACACCGGGCCTCATGGGTCCTCCTGCCCCGGTCAGGCCCGCCCGTTCAATCCGAGTCTCGTTGCCGGCACCTCCAATCCCGACGGCGGCGCCTTCTCTTCCTTCACCCTGCAGCTCGACCGCGAAGACGGTGATCAGTTCCTCGGCAAGCTGAACTTCACGATGCCGCCCGGCCTGACCGCCAACCTGCATGGGGTCACCTACTGCCCGGAGGCGGCGATCGCCGCCGCGGCGAACACCCCTGGCAGGGTCGAGGAGGCGCACCCGAGCTGTCCGGCGACGAGCGAAATCGGCACCTCGAACGTCGCCGCGGGCCCCGGGTCCCATCCCTTCCACGCCGTGGGGCGGATCTACCTCTCCGGCCCCTTCCAGGGAGCGCCACTGAGTCTGGTGGCGATCACCCCCGCCCTCGCCGGGCCCTATGACTACGGAACCGTCGTCGTTCGGGTCGCTCTGCACATCGACCCGCGCGACGCCCACGTGGTCGCCGACTCGGAAGCGGTGCCGCAGATCATCGGCGGCATCCCGATTCGGATGCGGGAGATCCGCGTCAAAATCGATCGCGAACGATTCATGATCAACCCGACCAACTGCTCGCCGCTCTCGGTCGCGTCCCAGGGGATCGGCGACCAGGGGACGGTCGCCGCCTTCTCTTCCTACTTCCACGTCGACAACTGCGCATCGCTCCCCTTCGCCCCGAAGATGACGATCGCGCAGCTCGGCGGCCACAAGTTCACAGGTCGCGCCAAGAACCCCTCGGTGCGATTCGACCTCAGGACACGTGCGGGCGATGCGAACCTTCACTCGGTGACTGTGACGCTGCCCAGGGCTTTCGAGATCGACCAGCGCCACCTTGGGAACATCTGCTCCAAAACGGAACTCGAACCAGGGCACTGCGCGGGGCGCCAGCCGATCGGCACCGTTAAGGACGAAACCCCGCTGCTTGAAAAGCCCCTCGAGGGCCTCGCCTATGCCGTTTCGGGCTACGGCCAGCTGCCCCACGTCGCGTTCATCCTCGGCGGCCAGGTCACCGTCATCCCCCAGGCTGAATCGGAAACGGTCGGGCCCGGCCGGCTGCGCACTACCGTTCCTGTCATCCCCGACGTGCCGATCGGCCACTTCCAGCTCACTCTCTTCGGCGGCAAGCGGGGCTACCTCTCCAACACGCAAAGCCTCTGCGCGCGACCGCCTGCGGCCTCGGTCGATTTCACCGCCCAAAACGGCAAAGTCACCAGCCAGCGCGTCGTGCTGAAGACCGCCTGCTCATCGAAGTCGAAGCAGCGGCGAGCGAGCCGACGCCACACGGGTCGTCGGCGCTCGAGCGGCTAGCCGAGCCCATCGGTGCCGCGCATCTCCAGCGCTGACAGACGTAGTACATAGCCGAACCGGCCGACATGCGCCCGCATCTGAGGCGAGATCCATTGCGCTTCTTGCCCGCCCTCCTGAGATATCCTGTCTCGTTGGGCGAGCGGGCAACAGGGAGAGTTCATATGGACTCGTCGGTCACATTCTCACGGATAGGCGGGAGGGGTTCCGCCAAGTCGCTTGCGCCGACGCCCCGCGCCGCTCGGCGTAGTCGATGAGCCGCCTGCCTCTGGTTCTCCTCCTGGCGACGCTGGTCATCGTCGCACTCCTTGGCATCATCGGCCTCCGCGTCGAGCGCGACCTGCAGCCCACCTCTCTCGCCATCCGGGGCACCTCCTCTGCGCGCGGCGAAACGCTCGCCCGCGCAAAGTTCGGCGAATCGGTGCCCTTCGCCGTCCTGCTGCGCGGCCCGGCGGTGGCAATCGATCGCCAGGGCCCCCGCCTCGTCGCCGCCCTGCGCCTCGACCGCGCCGCCACGACGATCTCGCCCTGGGAACACGCGGCGCCCGCGGCCCTACGTCCCGGGCCGGATCGCGCACTCGTCCTGGTCAACTACCACCTGCCGCTCGCGACGGCAATTCGCGACACAGTCCCGGCGCTCGAACGCACCCTCGCCGCCCGCGTCCACCCGCCCATAACGGCGACGCAGTCAGGATTCGCGACAATCTCCCGGGCCCTGCAGCGAGAATCGGTGACCGCCTCCGAGCGCGCCGAGCTGCTCGCTGCCCCGCTGCTGATCATCGTCCTGCTCCTGGTCTTTCGCTCCCTGGTTGCGGCGGCGATACCGCTTCTGCTCGGCGCGCTGACCGTCCTCGCCGGCCGCGGCATCCTCGTGTTGCTCGGCTCCTTCATGCGAATAGACGCGCTCTCCCTCGTCGTCTGCACGATGATGGGTTTGGCGCTGGGCGTCGACTACTCCCTCCTCATCGTGTCCCGCTTCCGCGAGGAGCTCGCCGCCGGACACGATCCGCCTGCGGCAGCGCTTCGCAGCCGCCGCACCGCCGGACGCACCGTTGTCTTCGCCGGATCCACCCTCTTCGTCTCACTCTTTGCCTCCGCCTTTCTGCAGCCGGGCACTCTGCTCGTTTCGCTCGCCACAGCTCTGGTCGTCGTCACCGCGATCAGCGTCGTCATCGCCTGGGGTGCCCTGCCGGGCCTACTCGCCATGCTCGGCCCTCGCATCAATGCCGGGCGCATCGGCCGCCGCTCCTCAACCGTTCAGGGCTCGATGACGCCGCGGGCAGCCGCCGCCGCGGCCGCCGTCCTTCGCCGCCCCGCTCTCGCCGCCGCGGCGATCGCGGTTTCGCTTGCGCTCCTTGCCGTACCGGCGCTCGCCTTCAACACCGGCTCGCCGGGAGTCGACGAGCTCTCCGCCTCGAGCCCCGCCCGCCGCAGCGCCGAAGCGATCACCCAGGCTGTCGGCCCGGGCTGGGAGGCTCCCTTCGTCCTGGTTGCCGCCGCCTCGCGGGGGCCGATCACCACCGCCCACCGCCTTGCGCTCCTCTCACGCTGGCAACGCCGGATTGCCGCCGAACCTGGTGTGAGGACTGTCCTCGGCCTCGCTCCGCTCGTCCGCGCGGCTCATACGCTGCGCAGCTTCGGGGGCCTCGACTCTGGCGCCGGGAGCGGTGTGCCCCAGCTGGCTCGGCTCGGCCCTGGCCTGCATCACGCCGCGACGGCGGTCGGACGCCTCCGAAATGGGCTCTCGCAGGCCAGCGCCGGCAGCGCACTGCTGGGAGAGGGCTCGGCCCGCGCCCGGCAGGGCGCCGCCGCGCTCGCCGCCGGGCTCGGCCGGGCCACCGAGGGAGGGGAACGCGCGGGTTCAGCTCTCGGCCGGGCCGCCGCCGGTGCCCGGCAACTCGCCGACGGCCAGCGCAAGGCTGCCGGGCTGGCCTTCAGTCTGAACGAGGGTCTCCGCACGCTGCTGCCCGGCTTCCACACCAACGGGCTCGCCCGAACCCGTCGGTTGGCTCGCGAACTCGAGGCTTCCGCCCGCAGCGATTCCTCTCTGCGCTCGCAGGCCGAAGACGCCACAATCGCCGCTCGCCAGCTCGAATCCACAAGCGAAGAGCTCCACCGCCTGCATGAGCTCAGCGCCGTCCTCGAAGGTGGCCTTGGCCGGCTCGCCGGGGGCGGGAAGCACCTCGCAAAAGGCATCGGGAGCCTCACCGGAGGCGCGGGCGAACTGGGGAGCGGCCTCGCCCGGCTGGGTGCGGGAGCCGGCCGCCTCGCGACGGGCCTTGGCGCGCTCGAAGAAGGCTCCGGGTCTCTCGAGAGCGGCCTCGCCGGCGGCTACCGGCGCTCCTACCCGCTGCAGACCGGTCTGCGCCGCGCGGCCCGCTCAACGGCTCCGCTGGAGCGCGAGGTGGCACATTTGCGTCGCATCTCTCCGGGCTTTTTTCGCTCCGGCTACCTGACCCTTGCGGCGATCGACGGTGCCCCGCCCCCCCGCCGTGCACTCGCCGATCAGGCGATCAACGTCTCTCGCGGCGGCCAGGCGGCGCGTCTCCTGATCATCCCCACTGCCGGATTCGACACCGCAGGCTCCCGTGCGGTCGGGTCGAGGTTGCTCGCGGCCGCAACCGCGCTCGGCAGGGCCGGTGGAATGCGGACCGGCGTCAGCGGCGGCGCCGCGACGCTCAACGACTACGCCTCCGCCACCAAGGCGCGGCTGCCGCTGGTGATCGGCGCGATCGTTGCGATCACCTTCCTGATGCTGCTGGCGATTCTGCGCGCCCCGCTGCTCGCCGCCCTGACCATTGCCCTCAACCTGTTCTCCGTCGGCGCCGCGATCGGCGTCGTCTCGCTGATCTGCAAGCTTCCGGCCGGCTACCCACTGGGGGGCCACCCATATATCGACACGGTCGGGGCGGCGGCGATCTTCGGCGTCACCTTCGGCCTCTCGATCGACTACGCCGTGTTCCTTCTGGCCCGGATGCGGGAGCGCCGCGAGGCCGGAGGGGACAACGCCGCCGCGATCGAGTTCGGACTGGAGAAAACCGCAGGGGTTATCACCGGGGCGGCGGCGATCATGGCCGCCGTTTTCCTCTCCTTCGCCATCTCGCCGGTCGCCACCGTCAGCCAGATGGGGGTGGGGCTCACCGTCGCGATCCTGCTCGACGCGACCGTGGTGCGAATCGTCCTGCTGCCGGCGTTGATGCTGCTGATCGGCGAGCGGGTCTGGCATGTGCCACCGCTACTCGACCGCCTGCTGCCGCGTTTTAACGTCCATGGCATGGAGGGCGACCCCAGCAAGGCGGGAGCGTGAGGGAAGGGCCCGAAACCAGGGAATCGGGGCGATGACTCGCCTTGCGCCTCGAATCGGGCTGGCTACGGTCGCACTCGCCCTGCTCGCTACCGGGATCGCTGGGGCCGAAGGGGGGCCCGCCCCCAGCCGGTCCGAATACGTGGCGAGGCTGGAGGGGATGTGCAAGCCGCGGGCTCTGGCCACCGAGCGGGCGGTGCAGGGTATGCGCGCCGACCTGCGGGCAGAACGCCTTGCCGTCGCCGCTTCCAAGTTCTCCCAGGCGTCCCATCTCTTCGCGGCCACGGTGCACGAAATCTCATCGCAACCTCGTCCACAGGCCGATCGTGCAACGCTGGCACGCTGGTTTCAGTACCTGCATCAGGAGGAATCGAACCTGCGCCTGATCGTCGCCGTGCTGCGCGCCGACCGTCCCGTCGCGTTCCAGCATGCATCGGCCCGCTTCGTCGGGAGCGGCGAACGCGCCGACAACGTCGTCCTCGCCTTTGGCTTCAACTTCTGCTATTTCAAGCTGTCGCGGTTCGAATAGGCGAATGCGGTGGAGCCCCTCACCCCCAGAGGCCACGGCCCAGGGCTAACAGCCCGCCTTGCCGTGGCTCTCCTCGCGGCTGCCCTTCTCACCTCCTCCGCATTGCTCGCTGCCCCTGCCGTCGCCAGGCGTGCCCAGCTCGGCCACCTGATCGTCTCCCTCGACGCCAGCTTCTCGCCACAACGGCTTCCTCGTCATCGACTTGCGCCGGTCTCAATCAGCGTCTCCGGCCTGCTCGGCACCGACGACGGTTCAACGCTGCCCCGGCTCAGCGGCATCGAAATAGCCCTTGCCTCCGGCAGCAGTCGACTCGATACAGGCGGTTTGCCGCAATGCCCTCGCCGCGAACTGCTCAGCGCCACTGAACGTCAGGGGCTCGAGCGCTGCTCCGACACCCTCGTCGGCCGCGGCAGCCTGCGCGCCGAGGTCGAAATTCCCGGCCAGATTCGGTTTCCCCTCCGCGCCAATGTGCTCGCGTTCAACGGCGGAGCCCGCGGCGCTCGCGCCGTGGTCTGGTTGCTGGCCTTCTCTCCCTCCCCTCCCGCCTCCTTCGTCGTGCCCGTCTTCATCCGGCACCGGCCCGGTCCGTTGGGCACCAGTCTCACCGGGGTGCTCCCCCCTTCGCTCGGACCCTGGCCGCACGTCAGCGCCTTCCACATCACCTTTGCCCGAAAGTTCGCCTACCGCGGTGCCCTCCACAGCTATTTGAGCGCCTCCTGCCCGGTGCCGCCGCGCTTCACGGGGGGCCTTCTGCCCTTCGCCCGCGCCCGCTACTTCTTCAACGCCTCGCCGACCGTAACCACGACGGTCGCTCGAACCTGCCACGTCCGCTGAGGGCCTCGGGATCGGCTCAGCGGGCGATCGCCTCGGCGCCCAGGCGACGGCGGCTGGGGCGCATAGCGGTGCCCGACGATCTGAGGTGTAGTTGGTGCACGCGGAGGGTCGAGGGCGCAAACGGCCCTAGCGAATCCAGCACGGCGCCGCCGATTTCCCTGCGCTCACCATGCCAAGCTGCGGGCTCCGCCAGGTAGTAGCTGCCCATCGCCGCCAGAATCAGTTCGTGGCGCTGGCCGTCGCCCAGCTCCGAGACCTCCGCGCGGGCGCGATCGGTGAAAGAGGCGAGCCGCTCGGCGGCCGCCCGCGGCGAGCCGTAGCGCTCGATGTGGCGCTGAAGAGCCGGATCCTCGTCGAGGTCGACCAGGCTATCGAGAAGGGTGTTCAGCGCGTTGACCCACGGGAAGTAGACCCTCTCGGTGGCTAGGAAGTCGCTCTCGGCGCATCCCCGCCGCGCGGCGAGCGCCGCGAGGGCGCCCAGTGCCGGGGTGGAGGCGGCGGCGGCAACCACCTCCCACCAATGCAGCACCTCACCGTCCAAGCCCGATGCCCGCGCCGCAGCATCGGCCCACTCCGCAACCTCCTCCTCCTCGGCGCCGAGCAGCAGCGAGTGGTTCATCGCCTGGGACTCGGCGGCCATCCTGGCACGGCGTCTCAGTGCCTCCCTGGCGCTCGGGTAGGAGGGCAGCCCGCCGAGGCCACTGCGACACGCTTCGACAAGCGCCGTCAGGTACTCGCCGTCAGGGCGCGGGACGGATTCCGCACGGTAGGCGTCGAGCGAGAGGTCGCAGTCCACGGCGACCTCGAGGGCGCTGTTCAGCTTCAACTTGTCGGCCTGCGGGTGGCTGGTCCGCTCGGTGAGCGTGTCGAGGTAATCCAGAGCGGTCTGGTAGGCGATCACGGCACGGACAACTGCCCATCGATGGGTCCGCGGGGCAAGCACCGCGAACGCTGCCAGGCCTTCCGCGTTGCCGCTCTTTCCCTGCAGCGCGAGAAGCGCGTCGCGGCGAAGGCCCGGGTCCGAAATCGCCGCCGCCCGTCGTCGCCACTCCCGCAGCTCGCGGCGCGCGACCGGGTAGATCCCCAGCCAGTAACTGCGCGCGGAGCCGGCGAACGTGGCTGTTCGCCCAATCGTGCTTGTGCGCATGTCTGAATCCTATGGATTCAGGGTCGTCTTTACCATCCGCCGGCCGTAGGAAAGGCTATATATAGGTCGAGTTTGGCGACCATGGCCCAGTCTGACGCAACGGAGGAGCGTGCCCGCCTGCGGGAGGCGCTTCTCGACCTGTGCGCTGAGCACGGCTACAAGAAGCTGAAGCTTCCCGAGCTGCTCGAGCGCGCCGGCCTCGACAAGCCGGCCTTCCACCGCCACTACACCGATCTCGACGCCTGCTTCGCCGACGTTCTCGGCGAGATCTACTCGGAGTTCTTCGGACTGGCGCAGGCGGCCGTCGCCGAGGAGAGCGGCTGGCGGGACCGCATGCGGGCCACCGCCTACGCGCTGCTCCGCTACCTGCGCCGCGATGAACGGGTCGCCCGTCTCGCCGCGGTCGAGGTTCAGTATGCCGGCAAGCAGGCCCAGGGACTGTTCGTCGAGACCTTCAATCGCCTCGTCAACCTCCTCGACGAGGGGTCATCCGAGGCCGTCGGCCCGGAGTCTCCCGGCCTCGCCACGGCGATCGGTGTCGGCGGCGTCGTCTTCGCCCGCATCCAGGAAGCCGTCGCCGAAGGCGAACTCGACCTCGGCGAGGAGGAGATCCCCCAGCTGATGTACGCGGCGGTCCTCCCCTACCTCGGCGCCGAGACCGCCGAGGAGGAGTTGCACATTCCCCCGCCGCCGGACCCGAGCGCGCAGACCGGATAGAGCCGGGACGCCGGGCTCATGGCCGGCGGTTGGCGACCTCGGAGGCCTCCTCGGGCCCGACGAACGGAGCGAGGGTGAGGTAGATGGCGAGCGGAATGTCTTCGGGCAGGCGCCGGGGGCCGCCGTTGCGGATGCGGTATCGGAGCAGCGCGTAGACCGCCCCGCCGATCGCCTCGCTGGCGATCTTCGGCACGCTCGGGTTCTCCACGTAGGCCGGCGCCAGCATGGCGCTCATCGAGTCGATGACGCGGTCACGCCGCGCCAGTCCCTCCGGGCCCACCGCGTAGACCTCGACGGCGACCAACCGCGCGAAGTCCGGCTCGGCGACCAGGTAGGAACACATCGCCTCGTAGGCGATCCGCACTCCTTCGTGCCAGTCCGCCGCCCGCTGCGCGGCCGGCGTCACCGAAGCCAGCATCTGGGCTCCGCCCATCTCCAACGCGGCGAGCACCGCGTCGCGCTTGTCGGCGAAGTGTGAGTAGAAGGTGCTGAGCGAGATCGATGCACGCTCGGCGATGTCGTCGGTGCTCATCGCCTGATACCCCTTCTGCGCCGTCACCGCGGTGACGGCACGGGCGATCTTTTCCACCGGCGTGTAGCCCTCGAATGGGCTCGAGGCCCCGCTTGCCCGCCGCCGCGGTCGCAGCGGCTGAGGCGGCGGGTGGTAGCTCAGTCCCCATTCCCACAGCTGCGGCGCCGCGTTTGCCAGCTCTCGCTCCTCGCCCCGATAGAGGCGGGTGTGGAGGACCTTGCGTAGCCCCCCGATCACCGCGTGCACGATCTGCGGCGGCAACTCCTCGCGACCGCTGATCCGCTGCCTGGCCTCCAGCACGAGCTCCTCGAAGGCATCGAAAAGCCGGTCTATCGCCCGTTCGGCCTCCTCACCCGCGGCGTGCAGCTCGACGATGCAGACCCGCGCCGTCGCCGCCTGCTCGACGGCCATCTTGATGAAGGTCTCGAATACCTCCCGAACCCGTTCCTCGTCCGCCCCGACCCTGGCCTTCCTGACCCTCTCCACCATCGGCTCCACGAGCGATTCCACCATTGCGACGAAACAGGCCTGCTTGCTCGCGAAGTGCTTGTAGAAGTCGCTGCGCGATACACCGGAGAGGGACACCAGGTCGGCAACCGTTGTCGCCTCATAGCCCTTCTCCGAGACCACCGCGACCATCGCCGCGAAGAGCCGCTCGCGCTGGTTTCGCACCACCTCCTCGCGCAGCGTCCCGGCACCCGGGCGCAGCCTTCTGTCTCTCAGTTCTGAGGAGTCTCCCCAGGGCGTCTGCACCATCGGACCCGCAAGATAATCGCCCATCCAGCGCCCTCTCAGCCCTGCAGCGGTCCGCCAAACCTGTCAGTAGGCGGCCGTTTCTTTGGCTCGCCACCGGGGCAGGCACCTTCGAAGCGGAATCTTGTCATGTGAGTAGGGCTATGTTCGTAATGCCCGGGCCGATCGTACGCGCCTTTGGCACAAGAAGCAATGTCGTTACCGGGCAGTCGCGGTTTGCACGGCGTGAGCACGAGGACAGGGAAGCACCGGTATCCGAGGAGGTCAGGATGCCCCGAGCAGGATTCGAACCTGCGGCCTACTCCTTAGGAGGGAGTCGCTCTATCCAGCTGAGCTATCGGGGCCGAGGCCGGGGCCGTGCCGAGCAGACTCCGGCGCTGGACAGAGTAGTCGTCTCCCCCAATGGTATGAGAATGGCCCATTTGACTCTCCGGCCGGCGGATTTATGCGGTACGCAATCGGCCTAGAGTCAGAGGGACCCTGAGCTCGGGTATCCGGGCTGTATCCCCTCTGTTTAAGCCGAATCTCGAAAGCCACTCTCCAATGGTCGAGGCGAACCGGAAGAGCAGAATGAAATTGTTTCTTGACATGGCGGTCCGCATCTGTTCAAATTGCGCCGCCTGAGGAGAACGTGACGTTCCTGTAAGGGGAATTTGCGCGTTCCTAATGGGCAAAGAAAATTGAGCTTCCGCCGCAGCCAGGGCACCGGGTAAGGGTTTGGGCAGGGGGAAGCGACAGGGAGAAGAGAGGGAATGGGAACGGGAAGCGTCAGACGCCCCCGAGCGAGTGACAACTGCGCCGCCGGCCGCCTGCGGCCGAAGAGGAGAGCCGCCGTACTGGGCATCTGCCTCGGCCTGGTCACGGCATTCGCGGCTCCCGCGGCCACCAGTCAGGCCGCGCTGATCCACAGCTTCGACTCCTACCTCGGGGGCGGAGCCCTGTCGATTCCCGAAGCCCTCGCCGTCGATCAGACGACCGGCGACCTCTACATCCTCGAACGCGGGGACGGCTGCGTCTCCCGCTACTACGGCGAACGCGGCGGGCCCGAAGCGCTCGAACCGCACGACTTCGCGGCGACCGGGACCAACCAGCTCTGCGGCCTGGAATTCCGCGAAAGCCCGTCGGCGGCGCAGGTTGCGATCGACAACTCCGGAACGTCGACCGAGGGCGAGATCTACGTCAACTCCCCGCTTCGGAACGGCGTCGGGGCAACGCTCGGCTACGGCCCCGAAGGAAACCTGGAAACCGAACTGCCCCCTCACGGCGAAGACTACATCTGCGGCGTCACCACGGACGCCTCCGGAGGCGTCCACGTCGCCCAGCACTACTCGGGGATCTGGGACTACGCTCACAACGACCCGGTGACCGACGCCGACTTCCTCGGTGGGGCCTACGAAGGCCCGATCTGCGGCATAGCCCGCGCCTCGACCGGGACCAAGTACAACGTCTTCGAGCCCAACGGGCCGGTCATCAGGGTCCCGCCGTCCACCGTCCTCAGGGACGCGACCTACGCGCTCACCCTCGACCCCTCGAGCGACGACGTCTACCTCTCCGAAGGCAGTGTCGTGACGGCGATCAGCGACGACGGCATCCTCTTCGACCAGTTCGGGGCCGGTGACGTCACCGAAGCGCGCGGCGTCGCCGTCGACGAGGTGAGCGGCACGGCCTATGTGTCCGACACTCCCAACGGCCGCATCGCGATATTCAGAGGCGACCGCGCCTACCGCGTCGAAGTCGGAACCACCGGAACGGGGCTCGGCGCGGTCAGCGCGGACAGCCCGCCGCTCGAAGACTGCGGCGACAACGGGCAGTGCGCCGGGTACTACACGCCTTCCACCGTCGTCCTCAAGGCCACTCCCCAGCCTCACTCGAAGGTCGACGGTTGGACAGGTTGCGACGACGTGAGTTCGGGGGGAGATGAATGCAGTGTTGAAGTGACCGCCGGAAATCGGAAGGTCTTCGCGAACTTCACCCGACTGCAGCGTTCGGTGACGGCTGCGACCGGCGGCACCGGCACGGGGTCGGTCAGCGACACGAACGGGCTCGGCGCGATCCAGGACTGCGGAGATTCCGGTAACTGCTCGGGCCCCTACGACGAGGGTTCAGCGATCGAACTCATCGCCACCCCGACCGGCCACTCGACGTTCACCGGCTGGTCGGGCGGCTGCACAAATCAGACCGGGCCGTGTCACCTCGTCGTCGAAGGCACGCCCTCGGTCACCGCTCACTTCACCGCGCAACATGCGATCAGCGTCAAGAAGGCCGGAAGCGGGGCGGGCGGCGTCGTCAGCGAACCCGGCGGAGTCGACTGCGGAGCCGAATGCGTCGGGTTCTTCACCGACGGCGAATCGGTGACGCTTTCGGCGGTGCCCTCGGGCCATTCCACCTTCACGGGATGGTCGGGCGCCGGCTGCTCGGGGACCGACGCCTGCGAAGTCGAGGTGGGTGAATCGACGACGACCGTCACCGCGACGTTCGCCCACGACGCTCCCGACGTCGTCACCGAACCGACCGCCACATTCGTCGGCCAGCACGTGGCGACCGTGCACGGCACTGTCGACCCCAACGCGGCGGCTGTGAGCAGGTGCGTCGTCGAATACGGGACGGGCCCGGGCTACGGCGCCGAGCAACCGTGCGCACCGAGCGCCGTCGGCAATGGCGACGCACCGATCTCGGTCGGGGTCGACCTCGACGGGCTTCGCCCGGGCACGACCTACCACTTCCGTTTCGCGGCTACGAACTCCGGCGGAACCGCCTATGGCCCGGATCGGACGCTGCGGACCCTCGACGACTCCTGTGACACGAACGACGCGCTGTGCCCTCCGATGCTCCGGGTCGAAGAACGCGAAGCCACGAGGTGCAAGAAGGGTCAGATCAAGAAGAAGGGTCGCTGCGTCAAGAAGCAGAGGAACCACAAGAAGAAGAAGCGGCACGCGAAGGCCGCCCGAGGTGATCGCCGATGAGGGCCCGATCCCTCTGGATGCCCTGCCTCCTGGGGGCGACATTCGTCGCGCTGCTCGTGCTGCCGGGCACGGCGGGTGCCGCCTTCCTGACGCCGGAATACGAAATGACGTTCGCCGGCGCCGGCGCAAATCAGATCGGCGAAGCGACCGCGGTCGCGGTCGACGAAACGAGCCACGACGTCTACGTCACCGACCGCGCCAACCACCGGGTCGAGAAGTTCGACTCCGGGGGCAACTTCCTCCTTGCCTGGGACGTCGGCGCCAACCCGACGGCGATCGTCGTCGACAACTCCGGCGGGCCTTCGCAGGGCTCGGTCTACGTCGCCGACGGCACCTTCGGCGGCGGCGACGGCACGATCGCCAAGTTCGACCCCGAAGGACACCCCGTACCCGCGTGGGGAGAAGACGGGAAGGTCACCGTGGTCAAGCTCCAGAAAGTCGGGATCAGCCCGGTCGACGGAGCCGTCTGGGTCCTTGACGGCGAAGTGAGCGGCAGCCCCGGCGGCGTCGCCGGAGCCCAGGTATCCGCCTACGAACCCGAGGACGGCTTCCAGAGGTTCCGCCGTGAACAGAAGGCGGACACCGGCGGCGACGGTAGCATCGCCGTCGACCTCCACGATCGGCTCTGGTTCTCGGATCACAACCTCACGCCGCTGAAGGAGGACATCACTCGCTTCAAAGAGACGGAAATGGGCGCCCTCGGACGGATCGATCCCGGCGTCGCCGGCGGCTTCACCACGAACCCTGTGAGCGGCGACGTCCTCGCTGTCTTCAACTTCGGCGAAGTGACCGTCTTCGAAGACTCATGCGAACCCGCCCGTGGCTACTGCACCCCGAAGGAAAGCTTCGGGGCCGGGTATCTGTCCTCCCCCAGGGCGCTCGCGGTGGACGGGTCGGACTACTCGGTCTATGTCGCGGTGGAAGGCGGGATCGCGGTCTTTCGCTCCAAGGTGGTTCCCGACGTCGTTCCCAAACCGGCCTCCGTCGGCCACACCGACGCGGTCCTCACGGCCCACCTCGATCCGGTGGGAGCAGGAGACATCGTCGGCTGCGAAGTCGACTACGGGACCACCAACGCCTACGGGACGACGGTGCCGTGCGAGCAGGCGCTGCCGATGACACAACCCGGTGACGCGACCGTCCACCTCTCGGGCCTGGAAACCGAGAGCGTCTATCACTACAGGTTCCGGGCGAGCAACGGCAACGGAACCAGCATCGGCCCCGACCGAACCTTCACGCCCCACTGGGTGGCCGGCCTCGAAACCGGCGACGCCACCGACATCGGGCCGGGGACCGCGACCCTGCACGGAGAACTGAATCCGTCAGGCGAATCGACCCACTACTACTTCGAATGGGGCGAAACGAAATCGTACGGCCACCAGTCGCCCGCGATCCCGGGAACCGAAACCTCGGCAGGGACGCTGACGCAGGTCGAAATGAGTCTGGCCGGCATGCTCACCTCGGCGACGACCTATCACTACCGCCTGGTTGCCGTCAACGGCCTCGGGACCAGCCGCGGATCCGATCGGGAATTCACGACGCCCCTCTCCGACCCGCCGCAGATTCGAAACGTCCTCGCGGCGGCGACCGGACTGACGACCGCCACGCTGCACGCCGAACTGAATCCCGGATTCGGCAACACCGCATACCGGTTCCAGTACGGGCCGGCTCTCTCGTACGGGAACAGCACCCCGATCGTCGGGCCGTTCGGAAACGACGGCAGCTTCCACTCGGTCGCCGCGGACATCTCCGGGCTTTCGCCGGGGACGACCTATCACTTCCGGGTCATAGTCTTCAACTTCGTCGGCCACGTCTCGAGCTCGGACGCCGTCTTCACGACCCCGACCGTCCCGGCGATAGGTGAAGCCGCGGCATCGGTGCTGAATTCCCACAGCGTCCGCCTTTCGGCGAGAGCGGGGGCCCCTGGGACCACGACGACGATCCACTTCGAGTACGGCGTCAGCCCGGGTTATGGCGGGCAGTCCGCAAGCGCCCCGGTAGGGCCGGATGGCCTCGCGTCGGTGATCGTCACGGGACTCAGCCCCTCCACGACCTACCACTTCCGGCTGGTCGCGACGAATGAGTTCGGGGAAGCCACCGGCGGCGACCAGGTGTTCACGACACCCGCGGAGCCGAGCACGGGAACACCCCACCCGAAGAAGTGCAAGCGAGGGTTTGTCCGGCGCAAGGGCAAGTGCGTCAAACAGCACAGGGGGCACAGGCACAACGCGAGGCGAGGACGTCGATGAAGATCAGAACCACGTTCGTGCTCCTCCTCCTGCTCGCCGTTGCCGCGGTGACGCCGGCCGGTGCGGGTGCGGAAACCACCCACCAATTCCTCAAGAGCATTTCGCTGCCGGTGAATGGCGCCCGCCTCATGGGGGTCGATCCCCAGGGGAACATCATCCTCCTCGCCGAAGGGGCGGTACGGAAGTTCAGCCCCGCAGGCGAACCGGTGAACTTCTCCGCTCTGGGAACCAATGTCATCGATGGCGCCGGCGGAGGGAACTGCCCCGCGACCCCCGCCGACTGCGACGAAACCCCCTGGAACAGTCTCGGCCCGGCGTCGGTTGCCGCCATGAACCCTTCGAAGACGGGACCGACGGCGGGCTACATGTATGTCGCCGCGATCAAGGAAGTGGAACCAGGGGTCAACCACGCGCAGATCGTCGCCTTCGACCCGACCGGCGCCTACCGAGGGCAGATCGACACGACCCAGCCGACGCCGTTCCAGAGCCCGGAAGGCGTTCCCACGTACCTCTCCGTCTCGCCGAGCGGCAGCAGCATCATCGTCACCTACAACGAACAGACCGTCGGCGACCAGTACCACGCCGACAAATACCAGGCGGTCGACTCGGATCCGGCGCACGACCCGTTCGTCGGCCAAATTAGAAAGGGCACCTTCTTCGCGAACAAGCTCGCCGCCGGCGGCTTCGCGCTGGGCGCGGTTGCCGATGACGAAGTCGTCTACGTCGGCCGCGGGAATTTCTTCGGCCCAGAAGGCTTCCACCCGATCTGGGAGCTCTACGACAGCTCCGCGTTCACGGGACCGCCCGGCGACTCGCCTCCGGTCGACCTCGATCCGAACAAATGCGAATGCGACACGTCAGGGCCGTGGACCCTCGGCGGCCGCCATGAAGCGGGCTACGGCTACGTCGAATCGGCCTCGATCAATCCGGCCGACCACCACGTCTACCTTCTCGACGGCCCGAACGGGATCGCCGAAGAGTGGGCGACCCCCACCGAAAAAGTCGGCCCAGCGTTCGGGAGCCAGGAAACGATCGGCTTCGCGAGCGGGCCGATGGCGTTCGACACCTCCGGCATCCCGAGCACGAACGGGCGGATCTACATCAGCCGGGGCAACTCACTCGCCGTGTTCGGCCCGCCGGTGCCGATCGCGAACATCGAAGACGTGCAGGGATCCGTCGGTCACAACGACGCGACCATCTCGGCGACGATCGACCTCGACCACGGGCCGAAAGTGTTCGAATGCCGCGTGGAATATGGCGAAGAGCCATCCGGACCGCCCTTCGAACCCCCCTTCATCTACACCCAGTTCACGCCATGTCAACCGTCGGCGCCATACGAAGGCGAATCGACGGCGATCAGCACCGACGTGACCGGTCTGCAGACCGAGGTCAGCTACCGAGCACGGGTCGTGGTCAGGACGAACAACGGCGTGAACCGGAGCGCAGCGGTGAAAATCCGGCCGGCCGCCGTCCTCAACGTCAGTACCGAACCGGCGACGAGCGTGACGCGTACGACAGCAGTGCTTGCCGGCTCGCTCGACCCCGACGGCATGCCGACGACCTACTGGTTCGAATACGGGATCGACACCAACTACCGGCAGCGAACGGCGGAAACGTCGGCCGGCTCCGGATCCGGAACCGTTTCGGCGGAACCGACCGAAATCGACAACCTGCAGCCCGGCCGGCGCTACCACTTCCGCCTCGCCGCCAACAACCCGCTGGGCACGACCAGAGGCCCGGACCAGACCTTCGTCGCAGCGTCCCCTCCCACCATCTCCGGCGTACGCCCCTCCGACGTGGGCGAAACGGGGGCAACGCTCAGTGCCCGCATCGACCCCGTCGGCTTCCCGACCAAATACCGGTTCGAATACGGGCCGACGACGAGCTACGGCCAGGTGAGTCCCCCGGGAGAAGGAAGCGTCGGCGAAGGTCACGGGCCGGTGCCCGTGTCCCAACAGCTCACGGGCCTCGAACCGGGTGTCACCTACCACTTCAGGGTCGTCGCCACCAATCAGTGGGGAACCGAAGTGACAGATGACTCGACCTTCAATTTCTTCCCGCAGGACTGCCCCAACGCCTATGCACGCCAGCTGACCCGCGCGGCCTACCTGCCCGATTGTCGCGCGTACGAGCTCGTCAGCCCCGGCCACGCCAGCGCAATCGAGCTCTATCCCGGCGACGTCACCGAAGATCTCTTCTTCTACACATTCGGATCAAGAGTCATCCCCCACTACAAGACCGAAGCGCTGAATCTCGGCACGGCGCGAAATCCCTCTCGATTCTCCTTTGAGGGCCTGAGCGGAGCCCTGCCGGGGACGAATCCTCCGAACTCCCTCCTCGACACCTACACCTCGACCCGGACAACGAGCGGGTGGGTGACGCGGTACTGGGGCCTGCGCGGCAACGAAGCGCTGGTGGCGAGCGGCTCCAAGTGCGACCTCGAAATGAAGACCTGCATCGATTACAAAACGAGGCCCGCGCTCGGAGCCACGGAAGAGGATGTTGAAGGCGTGTCGCGCGCGCCCTACGTCTGGGATGCAGAAGGAAACAGCCTCGGGCGCTGGCCGACGAATGTGAACGTAGTCAAAAACGGCACCAAATACATCGGCGACGATCGCCCGTCCCCCGACTTCAGCCACTATGTCTTCTCCTCGGTGAACATCCCGTTCACACCCGATGGAAAGACGGGGGCCCCTGGGTCGGCGTACGACAACGAGATCGAAGACGCCACGGTCGAGAAGGTGTCACTGCTATCCGGCGGCGGCAACATACCGACAGGCGCGGGCGGCTCCGGTGAAAATGAAGAATTCGTGAAGATTCCCGCCGTCTCCACCGACGGAAGTCACATTCTGATGACTACGGAAAACAACGGTGGCGTCAATCTGTATATGCGGATCGACGATTCGATCACCTACGAAATCGCCGCTGGGAAACGCGGAATTCATCTGATCGGCATGACGAGTGACGGTTCGAAGGTGGTCTTCTCCTCACCCGATCACGTCACGTCCGATGACACGGACGCCCCATTCAGCACCGACATCTACGTCTGGGAAGAGCAGACCGGCGAAATCACCCGGGTCTCACAGGGCAACGGAGCCGGCGACTCGAATGCGTGCTCTCCCTCCGAAGATCCGTCCGAAAAATTGGGCCCACTCTGCTCCGCGGTGCCGCTCGAAACCAAGAGACCAGACAGCGACGATCCGATCGCGTCACAGAGCGGCGATGTGTACTTCTACTCGCCGGAGCAGCTCGATCCCGCCGATCCCGGCGTCTTCAACGAGAAGAACCTCTACGTCTATCGCCACGGCGCCGTCAAATACGTCGCCACCCTTGATGCGAAAACGTCGATCGACCGAATCCAGATCTCACCGGATGGAAGCCACGCCGCGTTCCTCACCGCCGCACGCCTGACCAGCTACGACAATCAGGGCTGGCGCGAGATGTACGTCTACAACCCCGAAACGGGTGTGATCCGGTGCGCCTCCTGCATCCCGACCGGGGAACCGCCGACGGTGCTGCGGCCGCCGGAGGAAACCGGAGTCGCACAGTTCCCGTTCGAACAGGAACGCGGCGAACCCCGCAAGGACGTGATGGGCAGCCAGAGCGGGCGCTTCATGTCGGATGATGGGCGCGTCGTGTTCGCGACCTCGGATTCCCTGGTGGAAGGCGACACGAACGGGCTGGTCGACGTATACGAGTTCGTCGGAGGGCGCCCGCAGCTGATCAGCAGCGGCACCGCTCAGACCGACCTGCTGCCCGGGAACCACTTCTACCCCGGGGAGTACGCCGGCGTCGAGGCGATCAGCCACGACGGGACGGACATCTTCTTCTCGACCTACGACACGCTGGCCCCCGCCGAAGACTTCAACGGCCAATTCATAAAGTTCTACGACGCGCGCACGAACGGGGGCTTCCCACCACCGCAGGCACACCTGCCCTGCGTCGCCGCCGACGAGTGCCACGGCGAAGAAAACCCGGCTCCGGGGACGTCCCAGATTCGGACCGCTGCCCCCCTCCACTCGGACCATGGTTCGAAGCGGAAGTCGACGAAGCACAGGAAGCGCCACAAGAAACGGTCGAAGGCGGGCCACAAGCGGAGCCGGGCGCATGGCTGAGCGAACGCGGATGAGCAGGTATTTCGCCACGCTTGCCGCGGTGGTCGCTGCCATGGCCCTGATGTGGGGCTTTGCGGATCGGGCATTCGCGGTCGAGGAAATCTCCGAATTCGACACCCACGTCTCGACGACTCAGGCGGGCGGGCACCCCGATGTCGACTACTCGGTGACCTGGACCGCCCGAAACTCGACCAACAGGCCATGCAACTGCGAGGACGCGCGGGTCCTCGACATGCATTTCCCCACCGGCTTCATCGGAGATCCCCACAACGTTCCCGCCTGCAGGCTGACCGAATTCGCACTTCATGCATGTCCCCCGGAGTCCCAGGTGGGAGTGGTGGAGATCCAGAACGCAGTACGTGAGGCGATGTTCAACCTCGTGCCTCACGCCGATGAGGCCGGCCTCACCGGCTTCTACGTGGTCGGAGCGAACACCGCCCTGTTCGTCGTCCTCCACGCACGGACCGGATCCGACTACGGCCTCGACGCAACGACTTCGCCGATCTACCAGTTCTTCGGGCTCACCTTGACCGCAGTTCATCTCTGGGGCGTGCCCGCGGACCCGAGCCACGACGCGAACCGATTCCCGGTGGGTACGACCGAGGGGATCTCCTCATGCAAACCGTACCCCGAAGGCTGCTACGGCCCGGTGAAATCGAGTTCGCCGCCGGCTCCATATCTCCAGAACCCGACCACCTGCGGCGTACCGCTGACGGCAAGCCACTCGATCGAATACTACTCGGGGGTCACGGTCAACGCCGAGGACGACTGGCCCGCCACCACGGGCTGCGATCAGCTTACCTTCAGCCCGAGCCTGACCGCGACGCCGACCACGGAAGCGGCCGACAGCATGTCCGGACTGGACGTGACTCTCAAGGTGCCGCAGACGCAGAGCCCGACCACGCCCTCGCCGTCGGAGATACGCAGTGCTGAGATGACGCTCCCGGAAGGATTCTCGTTGGCGCCCAACGCCGCCAACGGCAAGGTCGCGTGCGCCGACGACGAACTCTCCTTCACCACTGAGGATGCGGCCCACTGCCCGGAGTTCGCCAAGATCGGCACCTCGACCATCGACAGCTCGGCCCTGCCGGGCCCGATCCAGGGCAGCATCTACATCGGCCAACCTCTCCCCGACCAGACGTACCGCGTCTTCGTCACCGCGGACGGTTTCGCCACCCACGTGAAACTGAAAGGAGCGGTCAACCTCGATCCCCGAACGGGCCGGGTCGTGGCCACATTCTCCGATCTCCCGCAATCGCCGATCCAGGAAGTCGGCCTCCACTTCTTCGGCTCGGAGCGCGGCATCTTCGCCACCCCAAAGCAGTGTGGAAGCTACCCCGTGGTCACCCGGTTCACTCCCTGGGACCAGGCGCTCGAAGACCAGGTCTCGACGAGCTCGATCTCGGTCATCGACGGCCCCAACGGGACGCCCTGCCCGCCCTCGCCGTCACCGTTCCACCCGGCGGTGAACGCGGGTAGTGCCGACAACACGGCGGGAGCGTTCACTCCCTTCACCGTGGAGGCGAGCCGCAACGACGGGGACCAGGAACCGACCGCGCTCAAGGTCAGCACGCCACCGGGCTTCCTCGCATCGCTGCGGGGAGTCGCAAACTGCCCCGAGCCGGCCATCTCGGGCCTTCTGGGCGGCGGCTACAGCGGGCGCCAGGAGCAGGCCGCGCCGCTCTGTTCGCCCGCGAGTCGGGTCGGTTTCATCAAGGCCGGCGCCGGGCCCGGTACGCGCCCGCTGTACGTCGGCGGTGACGTCTACCTCGCCGGTCCCTACCGGGGCGCTCCCCTCAGCCTTCTCATCGTGATTCCGGCCGTGTCCGGGCCGTACGACCTCGGCAACGTCGTCACTCGGGTCGCGGTCTACATCGATCCCGCTACCGCGCAGATCACCACCGTCTCCGACCCGCTGCCGCGAATCCTGGACGGCGTTCCCCTCCGCACCCGTTACCTCCAGGTCGGGCTCGATCGCCCCGACTTCACCCTCAACCCGACCCGCTGCGACCCGTTCTCCGTCGGGACGCAGGTGTTCGGGGACGAAGGCGCACTGACGGACTTCCAGACCCATTTCCAGGTCGCGAATTGCTCGGCGATGGGCTATTCGCCGGCGCTCAGCCTTTCGCTGACAGGCGGCCTCGCAGCCCGGGGCCACCCGGCCATCCACGCGCTCTTCAAGGCGCGGCCCGGCGACGCAAACACCCAACGCGTCTCCGTCGCCCTGCCGAACGGCGAGCAGCTCGACAATGCTCACATCGGCACGGTCTGCAGACGGGGCGAATTCGCCAACGACCAGTGTCCGCCCAGCTCGCTGGTCGGGCACGCGAAGGTGATCACTCCGTTGCTCGACGAGCCGCTCGAAGGAAGCGTCTACCTGCGCGCCTCCTCGCACAAGCTTCCCGACCTCGTGATGGACCTGGAGGGCCAGATCGAAATCGAACTGGCCGGGCGGGTCGACGCCGTCAACGGGCGCCTGCGCACAACCTTCGAATCGGTCCCCGACGCGCCGGTCAGCTCGCTCAAGTTCGACCTGCTCGGCGGCGCAAAGGGCCTGGTCGTCAACAGCGACGGACTGTGCGGCAGCACGAAGCGGGCGACGGTGCGGATGACCGGCCAGAACGGCGACGTCCTCAACGTCAACCCGAAGCTGAAGACGAGCTGCGGCCCCGGCACAAGCCGAAAGCGCCACGGCTCCGGGCGGGGAAGGGGTTAGGCGGTGGAGATGCCGACGAAGTTTCGTATGAGGGTCCTTGCCGTCGCAGCCGTCGCGGCGCTGTCGGTGCTGGCCGCCGCCGGCTCGGCGAGCGCACGCTCGGTTCCGGTCTACACCTACACCGGCCAGTACTACGACGGGGCCGGGTCCACGGCGGGAACGCTCGCCGTCCCGGGCGACATCGAGATGAACCAGACGGCCGAAAAGGGATACGTCGTCGACCCGGTGCGGCTGAACGGCTCCGTGTCGCAGTTCGACAACGAAGGAAACCCGCTTGGGTTCAGTGCGCTCGAAGGGGCGACGGCGATTCCGGTCCAGATCGAAGGGCCTTCTCACGTGGCGATCGATAACTCGACGGCGTCATCGAAGGGCAACATCTACGTGGTCGCGGAAAAAGTGGTGAAGGGATATCGGCCCGACGGCACCGAAATCGCAGGAGGGTTCCCGCTCGGAGGCTTTCAGAGGGTCTGCGACATCGCGACCGATGCCGAGGGCGATCTCTGGGTCGTCGACTACCCCCGATACAAATTCACCGAGTACGACTCCAACGGGGTTCCGACCGGCAGGACGATCCCGTTCAAGCCCTTCACGACCGGGAACTACAACGGCGCCTGCAGTCTCGCGATCGACTCCCAGGACAACTTCTACTTCGTCGCGGCAGGCTACCTCGACGGGATCCCCGACGACTACGGCAAGAAATACGACTCCGAAGGCCATGTGCTGTCCGACTTCGGCGGCAGCGCCGCCTCCACGATGAACGCGACGGCTGACATGACCACGGACCACGTCTTCACACTCGAGTCGAAGCCGTTTGAAGGAGGGTTCGCCCCGGTCGTCATCGAGTACGACGAGAACGGCGAAGCGATCACCTCATTTGGGACCCCGGACCCCGCGCACTCGTTCCCTGGCCTCGAAGGGCCGGGCGGAGTGGCCGTCACGGCCGGCGACGAAAGGGTCTATGTGTCCGATGGTCGTGAATTCGAAGGGGCGAGGCACATCGAGATCTTCGAAAAGTCCGGACAGGCAACGGTTCCCACGGTCAAGACCGAACCTCCGGCGCTGACGCCGACGAAGGTGACGCTGCATGGGACGGTCGACCTCGACGGAGCCGGCGACGCGAACGAATGCTATTTCCAATGGGGGAGCTTCGGGAACTACGGCGAAGTGGTTCCGTGCACGCCCGGAAGCCCGATCTCGGGCTCGGGGGTGCATCAGGTGACCGCGCAGCTGGAAGGCCTGACGCAGGGGGCCCAGTACCACTACCGGCTGGTCGCGAAGAACGCCAACGGAATCCTCGCCTTCGGCCGCGACCGCCCCTTCCGGCCGCAGGGTGAACTCTCGATGTCGGAAACGATCGTCTCCGAAGTCAACTCGGACGGGGCGCAAATTTCGGCTGACGTGAATCCGAACGGCGGCGAAACCAGGTATTTCGTCGAATACGGGGAGGAAGACTGCGATCTCAGCTCGTGTGCAGTCGCGCCGCTCGAAGAAATCTTCCTTCCCAAGGTGCTCGGCACCCAGGAAGCGTCCGTCCGGCTCAGCGGACTGAAATCGGACACGAGCTACCACTACAGGCTGGTCGCGAAAAATGATTTCGGGGAAGTTGCCGGCGCCGAAGATGTCTTCCGGACCTACGTCGTCGAATCCACGGTCGACACCTGCTCCAATGCGCTGATCCGCAAAGAGACGGGCACCGTCCTGCTGCCGGACTGCCGCGCCTACGAGCTCGTCTCGCCGGCGAACGCGGGCGGCTATGACGTGCGGTCCGATCTGATTCCGGGTCAAATCCCCCTCGCAGCCAAGCCGCGCGCCGCCGACAGCGTCCTCTATTCCCTCAACTTCGGAAAGGTCCCGGGGGTGGGCGGCGAACCGACGAACCATGGCGTCGACCCCTACATCGCGAGGAGGACGAACGACGGCTGGACCACCACTTACGCCGGAATCGCGGTCGGCGACCCGCCGTTCCAGGGGCCGTTCGGGTCGACACCGCTCGAGGAGTCCGAAGACCTCTCGACCCTTCTCTTCGGCGGCCCCGAAATCTGCAGCCCGTGCTTCGCGGACGGCAAGACCGGTTTGCCGATTCGCCGCGACGAAGGGCCGCTCGCCCAGGGAATGGCCGGCTCTCTCGACCCCGGGCCCTCGGCCGAACCGGACGGATACATCGGCCGGCGGCTATCCGCAGACGGCACCCATCTGATCTTCGGCTCGACGGACGCCTTCGAGCAGGACGCAGCCTCGAGCGGTGACGTGTCCATCTATGACAGGGACCTCGTCGCGGGCGTAACCCACGTTATCTCCAGGGCGCCCGGTGGGGCGGCCCTGTCGTGTCTCCAGGGCGCGGGCAGCTGTCACGGGCCCGGCGACGCCGACGGAATCGCCTCCCTCGACGTGTCCGGGAACGGGTCCCGGGTCATCGTCGCCCAACGGGTCTCGACCGACGCTGCCGGCAACCGCTACTGGCACCCATACATGAACATCGACGACTCGCCGAGCACGGTCGACCTCGCGCCCGGGACGACCAGCGGGGTGGTCTACGACGGGATGTCATCGGACGGGTCCTCGGTCCTCTACACGACGGTCGACAAGCTGACGGCCGACGACCACGACACCAGCGCCGATATCTATCGCGCCGACGTCTCCCCCGGCGGTCTCGTCACGGTCACGCGCGTCTCGAGCGGGCCCGGCGGTGGCGACACGGATTCGTGTGACCCGGCGCCGGCCGAAGGCCGCAACAACTGGAACGCGGTTGGCGCAGCGTCGACGAACACCTGTGCAGCTGTCGCGTTCGCGGGCGGGGCCGGAGTCGCGGCGGGGAGCGGAGCGATCTATTTCCTCTCCCCCGAGAGGCTCGACGGCACCTCGGGCGCCCAGAACCAGCCGAACCTCTACCTGTCCGCGCCCGGAGAACCCGCTCGTTTCGTCGCCACCCTGGAGCCCTCCAATCCAGCCATCACGCACGCGGTCCTGGACAGCGAGATGCACGGCTTCGGCGACTTCCAGGTCACGCCGAGCGGCGATTTCGCGGCCTTCTCGTCCAGCGTCCCCCTGACCGGCTTCCCGACCGCGGGGCACACGGCCATCTATCGCTATGGAGCGCAGGGGAATTCTCTGATCTGCGCCTCCTGCCCGACCACTCGGGCGACGCTCAACGCCGACACCGAACTGTCCGGATACGGCTTGAACCTCGCCGATGACGGCAGGGTCTTCTTCACCTCGACCGAAGCTCTGGCGCTCCGCGACACCGGGGTCTCGTCAGACGTCTACGAGTGGAAGAACGAACGGCTCTACCTGATCTCGACAGGCCGGTCGCCCACGGCCACGGGCCTTCTCTCGGTCAGCGCCGACGGGCGCAACGCCTACTTCTACACACGGGAGACATTGGTGAGCGGTGACCACAACGGAAAGACGGTGAAGATCTACACGGCGCGGGAAGACGGGGGCTTTGCGACCCCGCCCGTGATCCAGGAATGCCAGGCATCCGATGAGTGTCACGGGCCCGGGTCCGCGGCGCCGCCCGCCGCTGCCCTGCCGACCTTCCAGGGGACGGGGGGGAATGCAAAGCCGGCGCACAAGAAGAAGAAGCACCGTCACAGGCACAAGCATCGCCACCATGCCAATCCGAAGCGGAGAACGCGATGACGGCCCGGCTGGCCATCGTGCTCTCGTTCTGGGCTCTCGCCCTCGGGGCCTCCGCGCAGACGGCGACCGCCGTCGAGCCGATCAGCTCGTTCGGAGTGACGACCTCGACGACCGCGGCCGGCGCTCACCCGAACCTGACGGCGAGCTTCAGCCTGGATGAACCAGGTCAGCCGGAGGCCGCCGAAGACGTCACCGTCAACCTCCCGCAGGGGGTGTTCGGGAATCCGAACGCGATCCCGACCTGCACGGTCTCCGACTTCGCCCTCTCCCAATGCCCCGCGGCCTCCCAGGCGGGCACGGTCGTCATCAGAGCGAACTACAACGGGAATCCGAATGCTCTCCTCGGCGCGGCGCCGATCTATGACATTGCCGTCCAGGTGGAGGGGGAGACCGCCCGGCTTGCATTCGTCGTCCCGACCCTCGACATCCCGATCTCGATCCCGATTCAGGTTCGAAGCGGATCGGACTACGGCCTGCGGATGACTGTCGCCGGCATAACCCAGTCGATGCCCCTCGCCGGAGCCGCGATATCGGTTTGGGGTTTCCCGGCCGCACTCGAAAACGACGACGAGCGCTTTCTCCCTGGCTCACCCGGCAATCCGGCAGGCTGCCCCGGGGTGGCCAGCGCGCGCTGCGCGTCGGGCAACGGCCAGACGCCGCACCATGCGAACGTCGTCGAGGCGCCGATGATCGACAACCCCAGCACCTGCACGGGCCAGCCGCTGACCGTCTCGCTCGACGTTCGGACATACCAGGATCCGTCTCACGCGGCTCATGCGGAGGACCAGTATCCGCCGACGACCGCCTGCGATCAGCAGACCTTCCAGCCGGCGCTGAACGCCGGGCTGACCTCGGAAGCGGCCGACTCCCCCTCGGGGATGGACATCAGCCTGCGTGCGGCGCAGCCGCTGAGCCGCTCACCGACGCCGTCGAGCATCCGCGCGGCCACCGTGATCCTGCCCGAAGGCGTCTCGGTCAACCCGGACGCGGCGGACGGCCAGACCGCCTGCACCGACGCCGAGGCCGGCTTCGGCAGCGAGGCCCCGGCGCAATGCCCGAACAACTCGAAAATCGGCCGCTTCGACATCCGCACGCCGGCCCTCGTCGGCCCCCTGACGGGATCGCTCTACATCGGCGAGCCGACCCCCGGAAACCAGTACCGGCTGTTCATGATCGCCGGCGGGTTCGGCATCAACACGAAGATCGTCGCCTCGGTGCAGCCGGATCCGACGACCGGGAGGCTGGCCATCTCCGTCACCGACCTCCCGGAGGTGCCGTTCGAAGAGTTCAACCTCCACGTCTTCGCGTCCGACCGCGGGTTGATCGCCACGCCGACGAGCTGCACCGTCTATCAGGTCGATTCGAACTTCACCCCATGGAACAGCCTGCTCGCCCCCCAGCGCTCGCGCCCGGCCCTCAGCATCAACTCCGGCCCGGGAGGCTCCTCCTGTCCGGGCCAGATAAGGCCGTTCTCGCCACGCCTCGAAGCGGGAACCTCGAATCCGGTCGCGGGCGGCTTCAGCGCCTTCTCCCTGAAGCTCGATCGCGACGACGGCGACCAGTTTCTCCACGACCTCGACTTCACGATGCCACCGGGGCTGACGGGGTCGCTGCGGGGGATCGAATACTGCTCCGAGGAGGCGATCCGGCAGGCCGCGGGGCAGCTCGGCCGCACCGAGGAGATCTATCCGAGCTGCCGCAGCTCAAGCCTGATCGGCACCTCGAACGTCGCCGCCGGCCCCGGGAGCCATCCGTTCCACGTCACCGGCAAGATCTACCTGGCCGGTCCCTTCAAGGGCGCGCCGCTGAGTTTGGTCGTGATTACCCCCGCCGTCGCCGGCCCGTACGACTACGGGACGCAGGTGGTCCGGGTCGCGATCCACGTCGATCCGGTCGACGCCCACGTCACCGCCATCTCCGACACCCTGCCGGCGATCATCGGCGGCGTGCCGTTGCGAATGCGGACGATCAAGGTCAACATCGACAAGCCGAACTTCATGATCAACCCGACCCATTGCGATACCTCGAGCATCGCCTCACAGGGGATCGGGGATCAGGGGAGCGTTGCCGACTTCAGCTCCTACTTTCATCCCGTCAACTGCTCGGACCTCGGGTTCAAGCCCTCGATGACCGTCCGCCAGCTCGGCCGCCAGACCCACCGTTCCCAGAACCCGCGGCTACAGTTCGACCTCAGGACCCGCCGGGGAGACGCGAACCTGAAGACGGTCACCGTCACCCTGCCGAAGGCCTATCAGGTCGATCAGCGCCATCTGTTCAACATCTGCTCGCGCTCGCAGCTGGAAGCCGAACGGTGCCGTGGCCGCCAGCCGATGGGCAACGTCTCCGTCAAAACGCCGCTGCTCGATGAGCCCCTGACGGGCCCGGCCTACGCCGTCTCCGGCTACGGCAAGCTGCCACACCTGGTCTTCATCCTCGACGGCCAGGTCACGATGATGCCGCAGGCGGAATCCGCATCGGACAGGACCGGGCGCCTGCGGACGATCGTCCCGGTGATCCCGGACGCGCCGATCGGGCATTTCCGCCTCACCCTCCTCGGGGGTAAGAAGGGCTACCTGAGCAACACCAAGGACCTCTGCAATTCCCCCGGCTCGATCCAGGTCGAATACACGGCCCAGAGTGGCAAGCGCCTCAAACAGTCGGTTCAGGCGCAGACTCCCTGCGGCCCGAAGCACTGACGCCGGCCGAGCTGAGCGGAACGAACACCGCGACCCGGCGGAAGCTGCTCCTCCGTGGCGCCCCCGGGCGGGTGCGGCGTCCGGGAGCCGCAGGTGGCCTCGTGTCTCCGCGCGGCCTCATCCCGCCACCTCCGGCTCGGCGCCCTTCGCCGGCAACAGGCGAGGCCGCATGACCGCGAGGACCGTGGTCAGAGACAGCGCGATCAGGACCGCCGCGCCGGCGAGGACGGTGGGGACGCCTTCGACCAGGGCCTGGGCGCCGGCGCCGCTGCTGGCGGCGGCGAAGACGGTGATCAGGGCGCCGACGCCGAGCGTGCCGCCGAGCTGGTGAGCGACGTTGATGAGTCCCGAGGCGGCGCCGGCATCGGAGTCGGCGACGCCGGACATGCCGGCGGTGGTCAGCGGTGTCAGCGCCGAGCCGAGGCCGATCCCGAGCAGGATCAGCGGCGCCGCCATCTGGGTCAGGTAGTCGGCCCCGGGGGAGATCTGCCCCAGCCAGAGCATCCCGGCCAGGGCGATCGAGAGACCGCCGGCGAGGACCCGCACCTCGCCGAAGCGCGGCGCGATCCGCGGCACCACCCGGACCATGGCGAAGACCGAGAGGGTCATCGGCAGGAATGCCGAGCCGGCCTCCAGCGCCCCGTAGCCCTGCACGACCTGTAGGTACTGGGTGAGGAAGAAGAAGGTCGAGTACATCGCCCCGACGACGAGGATGCGGGACAGGTAGGCGCCGACCCGCTCGCGGCTGGAGAACAGCCGCAGCGGCGTGATCGGCTGCTCGGCCCGCCGCTCGCGGAAGACGAAGTAGGTCAACAGCGCCGCCGCTGTCGCGAACGAGCCGAGCGCCCAGGTGTCACCCCAGCCGGCGCCGGCGGCGCGAACGAGGCCGTAGACGAGCGTGGTCATGCCGATCGTCGAGCTGAGGGTGCCGGCGAGGTCGAAGCGGCCGTGCTTGCGCTCGGTCTCCGGCAGGTGGCGCGGCGCGAGCCAGATCAGCGCCGCCCCGAGCGGGACGTTGATGAAGAGGCCGCAGCGCCATGAGATCCAGGAGGTGAGCATGCCTCCGAGCAGCAGGCCGATGCTGCCGCCGGCGCCGGCCACGGCGCTGTACCAGGCGACCGCGCGGGTGCGCTCGGGGCCCTCGGGGAAGCTGACGGTGAGCAGGGCGAGTGTCGAGGGCGCGGCGATCGCGGCGCCGACTCCCTGCAGGGCGCGAGCGCCGAGCAGCCAGGCCGGCGTCTGGGCGACCCCGCCCAGCATCGAGGCGAAGGTGAAGAGGGCGATGCCGGCGACGAAGACGCGGCGACGGCCGAGGATGTCGCCGGCGCGGGCGCCGAGCAGCAGCAGACCGCCGAAGGTGAGCGTGTAGGCGTTCTGGACCCAAGAGAGGCCCGTGGGGGAGAAGCCGAGGTCCTCGTGGATGCTCGGAAGGGCGGTGATCACCACCGAGATGTCGAGGATGATCATCAGGTAGCAGCCGAGGATGATCGCGAGGGAGAGAAAATTTCGGGGAGTTGATGAAGTCATCTGAGTCCTTTGCCGAAGCGGAATCTGGTGCTAAACTGGAGGTCGCCTCCGGGTAATTAGGAGGGTGCCTCCGCTTCTGGAGACCACTATACGGAGGGTTCCTCCGGTTTGTCAAGTGAAATTTAGGAAGTAGTCGTGAACGCCAATCCCAATGACGTCGCAGCATTGGCCCCGCGGCCCAAACGCGCCGATGCCCGTCGCAACTACGAGAAGCTGATCGCCGCCGCCCGCAAGGAGTTCACGGAGGAGGGCACGGGCGCGACTCTCGAGGACGTTGCCGCCCGGGCCGGGGTCGGGATCGGCACCCTATATCGCCACTTCCCGACCCGGCAGGACCTGCTGGAAGCCGTCTACCTCGACGAAGTGCGGGCGATCTGCGACTCGGCAGAGAAGTACGTCGGCCAGCCTCCACTCGAGGCGCTGACCGGGTGGTTGCACGAGTTCGTCGGCTTCGCCGCGACCAAGCGCGCCCTCGCCGAGGAGCTCTTCGCCTACGTCGACCGCAATTCGCCTGTCTTCAGCTCCTGCGCCAACGCGATCTATGGCGCCGGCGAGGGCCTGCTGGAGCGCGCCCAGGAGGCGGGCGAGGTCCGCGCCGACGTTGACATCTCCGACGTCACCAAAATGGTCAGCGGCATCGCCGCGATCCGCAACGCAGACGCCGAGCAGATCGACCGCATCCTCGGGCTCGCCCTCGACGGGCTTCGCACGAGCCCGAGGAAATAGGCGCGCCCTCGGTCAGCAGGCCCTTTGGTGCGCGGGCCCTTCCGCGCGACGGCGACGCCAGATTTCCGCCGCGCGGTCGAGCCCGCGCCACGCTATCTCTCTACTTCTTGATCTTGAACTTCTTGACCGCCGGCGACGGGTCGACGTTGCCCTGGGCATTGCGTGCCTCGACCTCGAACTTGTGCTTGCCTGGCTTCAGGTTCTTGTAAGTCTTCGGCGACCTGCAGCTGGCGAACTTCTTATTGTCGAGTTTGCAGAGAAAGGTCGATCCCTTCTGGTCCGAGTTGAATTCGACGGTCACATTGTGCTTCTTGATCTTCACCGACTTCAGCTTCGTTACGGGGGCCTTGCTTTCGGCTCCGGAACCGGGACCACCGCCGGCCGCCGCGGCCTTCACCGTGATCGTCACGCTGGCGGTGTTGCACAGCGCCGGCGAGCCGTTGTCGCAGGCTTCCAGCTGGAAGCCCAGAGTCGTCGGTCCGGTCGGTGCCGTGAAGGTGGCACTCGCACTGTTTGCCCCGCCCAGGGCGACGTTCGGGCCGCCGGTCTGGGTCCACGTGTAAGTCAGCGGGTCGCCGTTGGGATCCGAGGAGCCGCTGCCGTTGAGAGTCACGCCGGCTCCCGAGTCCACTTCCTGGTTGGGCCCGGCGTTTGCCGTCGGAGGCAGGTTCCCCGCATTTATCGACACTTCGTCGCTGCTGCACAGGGACGCCCCGCCGTTATCGCAGACTTCCAGCTTGAACTTCAGCGCCGCGGGTTCGGCCGGTGCCGTGAAGGTGGGGCCCGGAATTGTCGTTCCGCTCAGAGTCACCGCCGGCCCCCCGGTCTGCGTCCATTTGTATTTCAGCCCGAATGATTCTTCGCTCGAGTCCGACGATTCGAATCCGTTCAGTTTCACGGCGGCTCCGGTGCTCACGTGCTGATCGGGGCCGGCTTTCGCCTTGGGAGCCTGATTGGCCGGGTTTTCATTCGCGAGAGAGGCGAATGCGGGGGCCGTTTCGAGTTCGATCGTGCTCGGTTCTTTAGCCTCTTCCACTTCGCCGGGGTCGCAGCCGAAGTGGACGGTGATGGTGCCGGCGACAACCGATTTGATGTTGACAGCGCCTTTGAGATTGGTGAATCCAGGCGGGACCGGCGGGGCAAACACGGTTGCCTCGCGGAAAATGATCGGGCCGCTTGCACCCGCGGTCCAGGTCTGGTTTTCATAGCTGACGTTGACAGCGCCCGGGGTCGCGGTCTCATCGCCGGTGCCGGGTTCTCCGTCGGGATCGGTGATGGTCGTTTCGGCTTCCGTTTTCACCGTGTTGGTTAGCTGGGATTCCTCGACCGTGTTGGTGCCTCGGATCAGCGTATTGACTTCGGTCGGGATTTTGTTCAGCCCGGTCGTCAGAAGGCCGAGGTTGTAACCGCTGAGGAAGACGGCGGGCGGGACCGCGAGTTCCTGTTCGATTTCTTCCAACGTGATCGTGTCGCCCGCTTTCACCGGGCCCGCGGTCGACGTTTCGGCGGTCATCGTGACCGGGATGTGACTGGACTGGCTCGGGGCGACGTTGTTCACGCAGGCATTGGGAAATGTCGCGGCCGCAGCCTCGCTGGCGGGCAACAGGAAGATCGCAGTGCCTGCCAAAGCAAGCAGGGCGAGTAGCCACCCGTCGCGACGCTTGGATACAGACATGGAACTCCTCCTCTTCATGGTTTTATCATCGCAACCGCACCCCATCCCTGAACCATCCCGCCTTCTGGCCGGCTTGGGTGAGGATTCCCCCGACCCGGTACCGGCCTCGGGGCAGGGCGCCGGACAGGCGGGCCAATCTCAGGTTGACGGTAGCGCCGGGCAGGATCGCCTTCGACTCGATGACGCCGCTCAGCGTATGGTGGCTGCCGCTGATGTGCACCCGGCCGCCGATCGGGTCGATCGTGTTGCCGCCGTTCTTGACCGCGAGGAAGAGGGCGCCGTGGCGCGTGCTGCCGTGCTGGAAGAGGCGCCTCGGGCGCGCGCGGTAGCGGCGCGCGCCGACCGGCGGGTAGAGGCGCAGCGAGGTGACCAGACGATAGGCGACCCTCACGCCCCTGCCGTGGCGGCCCTTGGGGGTGCCGGTGACTTCGATCGCCCCGTACAACGAGCCGCCTCCGGGCCGGCGGGCCAGGCTCAGGCCGACCGTGCGCGTGCCCCCGGCAGCGAGTCGGAATGAGCGCCGGCCGGCGTGCACCTTGCCGAGCACCTTGCGACGGTCGGGGACAACGGAGCCGCTGCGGGACTGCAGCCACGGGCGTGCAGCGACGGATACCGTCATCGGGCGGGAGCTGGTGTTTGAAACGGTGAGCGGGCCGACCGCGCCTGGCTGGGCGGCGTGTTCGAGGATGCCCGGGGTGACCGAGAGACCGCCGCGGGCGCCAAGCGCGTGGGCTGCCCCGAAGCCGGCGACGAGCAGGCAGAGCGCCGCGATCGCGGAGCGGCGGGCGCGCGCTGGGCGGCGGTTGGCGGTTGGCGGTCTCATCGTCTGATCCTCTCTGTCATAGGTAGGAACCCCATTGGGGGGCTGAAGGTCGCGGCGCCCGCTCACGGACCCCCCGCGGTGAGCGTGACCAGGAGCAATTTGTGGTGATTCCGGAGAACGCGGGCGTCAGGGGCCTCCTGGCGCAGGCGGATCCTCGTCGCTGTGACCGCGACCGGCTGGCCCCAGCTCTTCAACTCAGGGGGGATCGACGCGTCGAGCGAGCGGTAGGCCCCGCCGCTGGCCTCGGCCCGCAGCGCCGGCGAAAGGACCGAGGACCCCGCCGCCAGGTGTCCGAGGCGCGGGCCATGGGTCGCTTCGCCGTCAACGAGACTGAGCCGGGCCGGAGTGTCGGTGGCGGTCACCTCGGCACGGATCACCGAGATGAAGACGCCGCTGCCGCTTCCCGCCGCGCCCACACGCTGGAACGGGCTCGGCTGGCCGAGCGACAGCGAAAGCGTGCTGGGCACGGAGCCGCCGGGGACCGGCGACCCCTGCGCCCGCCCGAGGGCGGCGAGGAGGAGGGAGGCTGTCAGCACTACGACGGCCAGGGCCAGCGCGCCTGCGCGGGCCTGAGTGCTTGCCGCCTCCAAGCTCATCGCGGCCCCCAGGGGGGCTTGCGGCTGCGGGGAGGAACGGCGAGGCGGAGCTTTGCCTTTGCCAGTTCTCCACTCGGGCCGTGGTAGCGGAACAGGATCGTGCGGCCCGAGCGCAGGCCGAGGCTCAGCTTGAGCCGTCCCTTCTTGCGCACCTTGATCTTGCGCAGGAGGTAGAACTTGACCGGGCCGTGGTGGCGCTCGAAGCTCATGTTCCATACCCGGTAATAGACCTTCACGCGGGTGCCGGTTGCGGTCGGGACGCGCTTGCCCGAGCCGCCCAGGCAGGTGAGCTTTCCCTTGTAGGGGTAGTGGCGGCCGTAATGGAGGACGGGAACGTGGCGCGGGCGGGTGTACCAAAGAGGCTTGCGGGCGAGATGCATCTTCAGCCTCGGGCGGCGGCAGCCGCCTTGCCCTTCACCGGATGCTGAGGACGGGTGGGCCTTGCCGCTGCCGGGTTCTTCTTCAGCGCCGGGCTGCCCCCCGCTGACGCCGACCGTCACGGTGGCTCTGGGGCCGCTCGGCATCACCGCGTTGGTCACCGTGATTTCTCGGTCAAGCACCTGGGCGGTGTTTCCGGCGGCGTCGGTCACCTCCACCACCAGCTGGTGGGAGCCGTCCGCGACAACTCCCGTGTCGACCGGCAGCGGAACGGCCGAGACCGAGTTTCCAGCGAGGGGCGCAGAGAAGACCGGCTCGCCACCGAGCGATACTTCGGCGGACGCGAGCCCGGCGCCTTCATCGTACGCGTAGAGGAGAAGCTCGAGCGTGCCCGAGGCAGGGTTTGTCACGCCCGCGACGGCCCCGGTGGGCGCCGTCGTGTCAGGGCTTTCGGCGGCACGCGCCGGCCCGCGAGGAAGCAAAACCGCCGCCGCGACCATTGCGGTCGCGGCGGCGGTACCCAGATACCTCATGCAACCAGGCGGGCCCTCCGTCGACTACGGAGTGGTCTGTTGCAGGGTCAGCGTTATCGTCTTCGCGTAGACGCCGGTGTGCAGCGGATCGTGTTCCCCGATCGGCTGCCTGAACCCTACGCCCACGGGACCTTTGCTGACTGGCGTTGCCCAGGTCATCAAAGTGACTGGGCTGACCAGCGCGCCGCCCAACGTGGCTTCGCCGCCTAGTGGAGCGAGCTCTTTGGCTCCAACGAAAAGCGGCTTGGCCAGCGAGTAGGGGTGGAGCGGTTTCTGGGTCAGGAACCCTGTGTCGATCCCGCTCAGGTCTGCGGCGGTCAGCGAGGTCGCTTCGCCGGTGCTGGTCACTATCACGGCACAGCTACCTTCGTAACTGTGGCCTTCGACCACTGGGGGCACTTCGCCTACTCCAGCCGCACCCGGCACGAATTTGCCCATGTCGACGTCGGAGCAGAGGGATTCGAGGGTCGTGGTCTGCGGCACTTCGCCGTGGACATTTCCTTCGACTTCGGCCCTCGTGCTCGCGGGTACGAACGCGACCGCCACCGAGCTGTCTTCGGCGATTTCGAATTCGCACACCCCGGTCGCGGCGCTGCAGTGCCCCGCGGCCGAGCCGGTGGCGGTGATGGTACCGACGTTGAATTCTTTCGACGCCGGAGTCGCCACGACTTTGACCGTGTCGAAGGACGTGTAGGTCCCCGTGCACGGTTGTGGGCTGCCGTTGACTTCACATGCGACGGTGCCTTCGCCTTCTTCGGTGGTCGAGAGGTTCACCGGGAATGTCGCTTTTTCGATTTCCGTGCTGGCGAATGTCGCCCCTGTTTCGAATGTGATCGTTGACGGGTTCGCTTCGTCCACCACGTGGCCGGGGTCGCAGCCGAATCTGGCGGTGATGACTCCACCCGCGACTTTGGAAACGGTTTGGACGCCGGCTTCGTTGTTTTTAAGCGGTTCCACGGTTTTCTCACGGAAATTGATCGTGCCGGATGAATTGGCGGTCCAGGTCTCGCTTGGGTAGGTGACGCTCACCAAACCCGGGGTCGCTGACTCATCGCCGCTGCCGGGTTCCGTGGGAGTCGGATCGGTGATCGTCGTGACGGCTACTCCGGTCGCTTCGGCGATCTGTTCTCCCTCAACCGTGTTCGTTCCGACGATTCTCGTCAGGACTTCGGTGGGGATTTCGTTGACTCCGGTCGTCAGCAGGCCGAGGTTGTACCCGGCGAGGAACACCGATGAGGGGACGGCCAATTCTTGGTGAATTGAGCTCAAGGTGACCGAGCCTCCCCCTGCGACGGGATTCGGCGTCGCCGTGGCGGTCATCGTCACCGGGATCAAGGCGGCTTTTGTCGGTTCGATGTTGTTCACGCAGGCGTTGTTGTATGTAACCGCCGCGGCCTGGCTCGCTGGCAACAGGAATAATGCGGTGGCCACCAGCGCCAATAGACCTACAACTGACCGCTTGCGGCGACTGAACCGCTTGCGGTGACTAGATGCACCCATGTTGTTCCTCCATTGTGACTCGGTTTTTTGATCGCTTCAACCTCAAATCCCACCGCGATCTCCTCCCCGAGCCGCTGGATCATGGGTGGCTAACTCTGTGCGCGAACCTACCAGAGTGTTTGCTGGAAATGTAGATAAAATTGCGCGTTTCTCGGCCAGAATTGGGTAGGCGCATTGGTTCCTTGGCTACACCACGGCTTTTGCCGGCTGCCGTTCATCCCAATTTGGACCACTTGGATCAACCTAAAAACCGTTGTGTGGGGCTTTGGCGGCGGGCCCCCAGATCACCTAGCCCCGCCACCGACTTCCACAGCGAGGAGATCGAGGGCGTCAAGCACTTCGCTGTGTGGCCGCTCTCGCAAGCTGCGGAGGCCTGCTTCGGCACACCCGAGTGGCCCGCCGGCCGCCCGGTCCCGCAGATGTCGGTCGAGTTCGAGTCGCCGACGCCGAGGCCGTCGGCGCGGCCGCCGCGGAGTTGCAGGAGCAAGGCTTCGAGCTGCTCCACGGCGCCCTTCTAGCGGCTTCGCTTCATCACTGATCGTCGGCGCTGAAGCGTTAGCGTTTGCGGCGTTCGCGCTGGAGCCGCTGCTTCCGGGGCAGGACCGGAATGCCCCAGCGGGCGCAGCCCAGGGCTTCTGCCTGGGGCAGCAATCGCCACCTGTGCCCGGCATATTCCCGGTACCCGCCCGGCATCTCTGCGGCCAGTTCCCAGACCGTTTCGGGATATGCGCCTTCCTTCGCCATCTGATGGAGGATCGGCCAATGCCTGGAGGTGGCCATCGCCCTTTCGGCTTCTGCCGCGGCCTTGCCGTCGCCGGCTCTGCGGGCTTCTCCCCATTGACGGAACCAGAGGCAGGAGACGATGCCGGTTACGGAGGCGCCGACCTGGTAGCGGTTGGTGGTGACGCCTTCGTCGGGGATCTGCGAGGCGCTGAAGCCGTCGGGGACCGGGATCCCCTTGAGCATTTCACGGACCGCCGCATCGTGGTCGGCGGCCTTGACGACCTTCGCCGGCATGGCGTCGAGCCAGGTTTGTGAATCGACCCGATTCAGCCAGCCGAGCCGTTCTTCGAAGGCGGCCAGATCGGGGACCGCGGCCCGCAGTTCGAGCAAATAGCCGCCTTCTGACCAGTAGGCGGTCATCTGCCGGTTGCCGCGGCCGCCCTGATTGGCGTAGAACTCGGCCCGCGTGTCGACCTCCGCGGTCGTGCTCAGGAGCGGCAACCTGGTCCAGTGCTGTCCGTGAGGATGCGGGCCACGATGGGCATACGAGATCGTTTCCTTAAGCGACCCGTGGCGCCAGGAGAGTTCGACCTTGCGCTGGCGCACCGCTGCGGGCAGCATTCCCGACTCATGCCAGCCGGCCCCTTCGCTGCCTGTGACCCGGACCGATTCGTAGGGGACCGGCTTGCCTGTGACGAATTCCATCGAGCCTGAACCTCCGCTGCCGCGCGGCCCATACCGACCGTGTCCCGCCTCATACACGTCTTGGACGCGCCAACCAGGACCTTCGAGCAGCAGGAGTGGCGTCGATTCTGCGAATCGAACGAGCTCGGCCCCGTACGCCGGCGCCGGCGCGCCCGAGGAAGCCCCCCCGGCGAGCAGGAAGACGGCGGCAGCCGCGGCGACCGCCGTCGCGCCGGCGAGCAGGACGAGGGCGGAGCGGCGTCGCCGAGAGGCTCGCTCGGAACCAACAAGATCGCCGCCGAGCGCTGTCTCGGCGACCAACGCCTCGCCAAGCTCCCTTTCTGCGGCGGCGAGCTCAAGCGCAGCCAGCGCCCGCTCCGTGACCGGGTTGGCTGCGTGCATCTCGCGGTCGAGATCCTCGCTGCTCATCGTGCCTCCTCGACTTCGATCTCTGGGTTGCGGAAGTTGCCCGAGGGCTGCTCGACGAGCCGGTCACGCAGTCGGCGCCGGGCCCGGTGCAGGCGGGTGCGGGCGGCTCGCGGCGAGATGCCGAGCGCCCGCGCGGCCTCGGTGGGCGTCAGCTCCTCCCAGCCGATCAACATCAGGAGCTCCCTGTCCGCCTCCCTCAGCCCGGCCAGCGCTTCGACGAGGGTGCTTCCCTTCTCCGTCTGGTGAGCTGGGAGCTGCCGCCGAAGCTCTGCTCGCAATCGCTCAGTGAGACGGTCACGGCGGCGCACGCCTCGACCGTGATTGGCGAGGACGCGGCGTGCCGTTCCGTAGAGCCAGAGACGTGCCTCGCCGCCGAGCGGCACATCGCCGAGCCGCCGCCAGGCGACCAGGAAGGTCTCGGCGACGACGTCGGCCGCGTCGTCGGGGTCTGCACTGCGGCGCAGGGCATAGCCGAGCAGCTCCCGCGCGTGCTCGCGATACAGGTCGGAAAAGCGGGCCTCGGCAAGCTCGCGTCCGAGGCCGCCCGTCACCAGGATTCCCGCTTCATCGTCGACACATGTCCGGCTCGGCTCTCAGCGTTACACGAAAGCCCCGGGCCTCCCGACCGGGAGGTGGAAGTCAGACCTGGAGCTGCGCCCCCACCTCGTATTTCTCGACCGAGACACGCTGTCCCATCCCCGGGCCCGGTGGGTCCATCGAGTTCAGCGTCTGATCGCCCTGGTTGTAATCGTCCTCGGTCTCGAAGAGCATTACCGCGAGCGAGCGGCCGTTCTCCTTGTCGTTCAACAGCAGGAACTCTTTCGCCGGGACTCCAGACGGCGGGCCGGAGTCCGCTTCCCCTCGGATCCGTGACGCCGTCTCCTCGAGTGAATCGGCGTCGGCGCCCTCGAACCTGACAACTCGTGCGTACATCGGGAACCTCCTCGAGTAGTTTTCAACGGATGCCCGCCGAGGCTACCGCGGTGCGGGGGAGGCGTCAGCCGCTCACCATTTCTCCTGCGCCTCGGTTGCCCGTTCATAGGCCTCCTGGGCGCCGATGAAAGGCGCCAGGGTCATGTAGGTGGCAAGCGGCGCCAGTTCGGGGAGGGTCTCCGGGCCGCTGCGCTTGACCTGGTCGTGGATAAGGGCGTAGATCGCGCCGCCGATCGCCTCTGCCGCGATCGGCGGAGTGTCGGGGGCCCGCTCGTAACCCGGCATCAGCAGAACCTCGAGCCCTTCCATCACCCTGTCGCGGGTCTGCAGCGCCCGTTTGCCGACCGTGTACATGTCGACCGCGCCGAGCCGGGTGTACTCGGGCTCTTCGATCCCGAAGGCGAACATCGCCTCATAGGCCCCCCGGACCGACTCCTCCCAGGTCCGTGCCCGGCGAAAGGCCGGCAGGACGGTCCCCAGCATCTGCGCCGAGCCGCTGTCGAGGGCGGCGAGGAAGGCCTCTTCTTTGCTCTCGAAGTGGCCGTAGAAGACCCGCTGCGATGTGCCGGCCAGCTTCACGACCTCGGCCACCTTGGTCTCTTTGTAGCCCTTTTCGGAGACGATCGCCGCCAGCGCGCGGAGGACCCGCTCCGGCGGGTGGGCGATGGCCTGGCGCTCGGCGAAGGGCCGGGCCCTGCGGCCGCGTCGGCGCAGCGCCTCGAGGGGGCCAGGGGGCGGAGGATAGGAGAGGCCCCAATCGGCGATGTCCTTCGCCAGCCGGGGCAGCTGGTCCGCTTCGTCGCTGTAGAGGCGTTTGTGGATCACCTTCTGGAGGCCTCCGATCAGGGCACGAACCATCTGCGGCGGCGTTCCCTTGCGCCCGGGTATCTGGTTCAGCTGTTCGGTGCCGAACCGTTCGAAGGTGTCGAGCGCCCTCTCGACCGTCGCTTCGCCCTCGGGGCCGGCCGCGTAGACCTCGATAAAGCCCATTCGCGACGCCGCCGGCTGCGAGGCGATCAGCCCGAGGAAGGCTTCAACGGCCTGGTGGACCCTGGCCTCGCCGGTCGGTGCATCCTCGGCGCGCTCGATTGCCGCGATCGTAGGCTCGACCAGCGCCTCGACCGCGGCCAGCAGGCACTCCTTCTTGTTCGCGAAGTGGTCGTAGAACGCGGCCCTGGAGACCCCGGCCATTTTCGCCAGGTCGCCGATTTTCGTCGCCTCGTAGCCCTGCTCCGAGCTGATCGCGACCATTGCGCCGAACAGCCGCTCGCGCTGGCTTCGCTCCGACTCCTCGGGCGTATTTCCACGCCCGGGGCGCATCTTCATCGACCTCAGGTCTGCAGCATTCCCCCATGGTGTGCGCACCATTGCGGACCCACCATAGCCGGGTACCTATAGGTGGCTCAAATGGCTTTGGGCGGCTCTCGGCGTTGCGGTAAGACCCAATTCTCTCTGACTCAGTCCAGCAAATGTACTTGGCTTGGGCGTTACTCTGCTCATGCATTAACAAAAAGCATGCTGCCTAACCTCGCTAAAAAACTTCAGTCTTTCTAATAATTGTGTGGCCATCTCGAAGGACAGCCTTGTTCATAAGGCTCGTCCGCGTTCCAATGAGGATCCTACTGATGACCGTTTCAGCTGGGTCTCAAATCCGTGGGTGGAGCGTCACCTGGCGGCCTTACGGTACACAGACGAACTAAAAGGGCGTGGTAGATTCCTCTAAAAACGGCCCGCTATATCCGATGTAGAGCCAAATAGCCCGAATTGGGCAAATCGTCCTTCAACCCCGCTCTTGACATTCCGGTCCGTATCTGTTCTTCTTATGCGACCCAACCGGATCGGCGAGGAACCCCGTAACGGGGTTGGGGTCGACCGGGAGGGTCGGGAGAGATGGAGTGAGAGAAGCTCAATTGGGACATCGGATTGCGCGCCAGCGCACGACACTCGGGCGCATCGCTTTGATTGTCGGCTGCGCCGTCGTAGTCGGGGCATTCGCCCTTTCGGTCGCCAGTGCCGCGGCCAGCGAACACGTCGCTGTCACGGGCGAATACGGGAAGGAAGGCGTGGCGTCCTCCGGGATCGGGAACGGATGCCGGATCGCCTATCAGAGCGAAACTCAGCGGCTCTACCTTCTTTCCGATAGCAAGGTCTATGGCCTCTCCGTCTCGCCTGGTAGTGCCACTCCCCTCGGCGGGAACTTTCCGGTCGAAGCGGTCAGCAGCAGCTGCGGCGATCCCGACATTGAAGTCGACAACAGCGGTGGGCCGTCAGCAGGAGACATCTATGCCGTCCCGTCCAGCCATCTCATCTACGGATGGGACTCGACCGGTACCGCCCTCGCGCCCCCCTGGGCAGTAGACGCCGGTGGCGAAACCTGCGGCGTGACGGTCACAGCCAGCGGTGAAGTCTGGGGCGGTAACTACGGCGAACACGCTGTCTCCAAATTCACCCCCTCGGGGAGCTTCAACGGCTCGATACCGGTTGGGTTTTCGTACTGCAAGCTCGTTGTCGACCCGGCGACGACGGACCTCTACGTGGCGCCGTACAGTGGGTCCGAACCCTTAGTCAAGTTCACCGCGGCAAGCGGATACTCGACCAAAGTCGAATTCCCCGTTGCGGGGACCAACAATCCAGGACTGGCGATCAACGGCGCGGAACACAAGCTCTACGTCGGCAGTGGCGGTTCCGAAGTCAAAGCCTACGATACGACCACCGGGTCGCTCATCGAAAGCATCAGCCTCGGCGGGGGTGGGGGCAAAGGGCTCGCGGTCGACGAAGGCACCGACACACTGTTTGTCACGGTCGGGGAAGGCGACTCCGGAGTTATCAAGGAATACCTCGGCATTACGACGCCCAGGGCAACAACCGGCGAACCGATCGGCAACAGCGAAGTCAGCGGCATCGCCGATCCAAATGGTGTCGGGCCAATCACTGAATGCTACTTCGAATTCGGCACGTCTCCCCTGTACGGAAGCAAACAGGACTGCGCTGAGTCTCTGCCGATCAACAGCGTGCAATCGGTTCACGCAAACCTGCCAGGGCTGATTGGCGAGGAAACCTACCACTACCGTCTGGTGCTCGGAACCGGAGTGCAGTTCGTGATCGGTCGAGGCGGGGACAAGACGATTGTTCCCCACAACGTCAAAGGCCTCCACACCGACGGGGCGACTGACGTCACGCAAGAATCGGCAACGCTGAACGCCGACTTCGAAGGCACCAACGAAGAGACGCACTACTACTTTGAATGGGGTCATACGACCGCCTACGGGAAACGGACTGCGCTTCCCCCCGGTGAAGACGCCGGGACGACCACAACCCTGACGAACATCTCAGCTCATCTGACTGATTTGACACCAGGTGTCACCTATCACTACCGGGTTGTCGCCGAAAACAGCATCGGGGTTTCCAAAGCCAACGACCAGGAATTCAAGACCTTCGAACTGCCGGCGATCGAGTCCTTCCGGAGCTCGCATGTGACGGCCACCTCGGCCGATATCGAAGCACGGATCAATCCGAAGGGATTCGCAACGAAGTATCACGTCGAATACGGTCCGACAATGGACTACGGCGCGGGTGCGCCGATTCCGGACGCGACGCTCTCGGCAGGGAACAGCACCGAAGGGGTAACAGTCCATCTCGAAGGACTCGAAGGAATCACCTATCACTTCCGAGTCGTCGCCGAAAACCAGTGGGGCACGACTGTGACCGGAGATCAGACTTTCAACTTCTTCCCGCCGACTTGCCCGAACTCCGCACTTCGCCAACAGACGGGCAGCGACTTCCTCCCCGACTGTCGCGCATACGAGTTGGTCTCCCCGTCTGAGACGGGGAACGTCGTTCTCACAGCGCCCGTGCCGGCCCCACCCGCGTCATACGCGACCGGTCCCGCCCGGTTCGCTTTTGACGGCTTCTGGGGCGCGATCTCGGGCTTCGACACCCTCAACAACAGCTTCGACGTCTATGTCTCGACCCGAACCCCACGGGGCTGGACCACCAAATACGTCGGGATCAGGGGCTACGAAGCGATGTCGGCAAGCATCTTGATCGGCAGCAACGACCTGAGCAAATTCCTCGACTTCATGGGGGGCTTCACGGGGCCCTCTTCACCTATTCCGTTTGCTTGGGACTTCGAAAACAACCCCCTCGGTCGCTGGCCTGCCCCCCCCGACCAGATTCCGGGGGGCGAAGGCGAAAACCAGATCGGCGCCTTCCAAACATCCCCCGACTTCAGCCATATGGCGTTCTCCTCGAACAACATCGACTTCGATCCCGCTGAACAGGGCCTGACCGTGGCACCGGGATCGGCGTATGACTTCGACACAACTACCCACACGATCACCCTGCTCTCGAAGACAGCCAACGGCGAAGACATCAAGCAGGAGCCCGGCAACTACAGCAGTACGGAAGAGGCAATCAAATTCCTTCCGCCAATCCCAGGATTCCGCGGAGAGATTCAGAGCAACCCGTCACTTTCGACCGACGGATCCCACATCGCAATGTCGACAACAAGCTCTCCAGGATCCTTGCGCGGCCGCCTCTACATGCGCGTCAACGATGCAATCACCTACGAAGTCTCAGAAGGCCACGCCGTCGAATACGTCGGCATGACACGCAACGGCTCGAAAGTCTTCTTTTCGTCCTTCGAACAGCTTACCTCCGATGACACCGACGCCAGCAATGATCTTTACATGTGGACCGAGTCGACCGACTCGATCACGCGGATTTCCACAGGTATCGACGGGGCGGGGAATTCTGATTCCTGCGCCGCACCGTGGACAGCGAAATGCAACGCGGTGGCTGTTAAGGGAGAACTGGAAACCGACAACGCGATCGCGGCCGATAGCGGGGACGTCTACTTCTACTCGCCCGAGCTGCTTGACGGCTCTGAAAACGGGCTGGAGGGTGCACAAAACCTATACGTATACAGGCAAGGCGCGGTCCACTTCGTTATCACTCTTAAGGCTGACGGCAGCGGGTCGGTGAACAGGATCCAGGTCTCCCCCGATGGGGAGCACATCGCCCTTGTTACGACGGCAAAGCTGACCTCTTATGAAAGCGCCGGCCACAACGAGATGTACACGTGGGAACCGGCCACAGACCGACTCATCTGCGTGTCATGCAACCCGAGCGGGGATGCTGCGACCACGGACTTGGAGGCAAGCATGAACGGCCTCTTCATGTCGGACGACGGCCGCACATTCTGGGCAACCAGCGAAGCGCTTGTCCCCCAGGACACCGACAATGTCCGCGACGTCTACGAGTTCACAGAGAACCGGCCGCAGCTGATCAGCGCGGGGACCGGCGAACATGACGGCCGCGGGCCGGAACGGCGACTACGTTCTGGATTCTCAGGCGTCAGCGCCGACGGCGTGAACGCTTACTTCTCGACATATGACACGCTCGTGTCCCAAGACCACAACGGTCCGTTCCTCAAGTTCTATGACGCTCGGGTCGGCGGTGGAATCGCGGCTCCGACGGCGCAGACGCCGTGCATCGCCGCCGACGAGTGCCATGCGCCCACGGCCGGCGCGCCTTCCCAGTCTCAAATCGTCAGCGAAGTCGAACTCGGCTCCGGCGGGAATACGGTCAGCGAGAAGAAGCAGAAGCGTAAGGCGAACCGCGCCCGTCGGGCCCGTGAGCAGCGTAGGCAGGCGCAGCGGCGTCGCCATGCCCAGAAGGTCAGAAGGCACCGGGGATGACTGATCAAAGGCGACAGCAACCTGGCCTGGCCACCCTCTGCCTGATGCTGCTCTTGGCTGCCGCCTGCGTCTGGGCTCCCTCTGCGAGCGCGAAGGACAACATCCTCGGCCTCTGGATGACGCCGTCGACGACTCAGGCGGGAGGCCATCCCGATCTTCACACCGTACTCTGGACGGAGAACGCTGACACAGGGACGTTCCCGCCCGAAGACAGGTGCGAATGTCAGGATCCGCGGAGCACCATGTTCGATGCTCCAGCGGGGGTCATCGCAGATCCCCACGCCGTCCCGCAGTGCAACCAGAGCGACTTCGCGCAGTTCCGATGCTCGGTCGATTCGCAGGTCGGCCTTTTCAACATCAACTTCGGGGCGACGACGCCGTCCGACAGGTTCGCCTCACGGCCGGTTCCGGTTTACAACCTGACTCCCCACCCGGGGCAAGCGGGCCTGCTCGGGTTCCTGACGCCGATCCTCAACTCGCCGATCTACATCATCGTCAGCTCTAGAACCGAGAGCGACTATGGGCTCAACCTGAGGACTCTCGACATCACCCACATCCTCAGCCTCGGGCTCTCGGTGATCGACCTGAAGCTTTGGGGGGTTCCGGCCGACCCGATCCACGACCCCGAACGCCTCGGCCCGGGCTCCTGCGACGCCGAACACGTAATCCCGGGCCTGCCGGAATGTATCCCCGGCTTCAAATCGAACGCGCCGATGCAGCCGTTCCTGATCAACCCGACAACCTGCGGCCAGCCACTGACGGTCGGGGCGAGGGTGATCTCCTACGACCGCGGGATCGACGACGAGACCGCCCCGTTCCCGACGACGACCGGTTGCGAGCAGCTGAGCTTCAACCCGAGTCTGTTCGGGCAGCCGACCACGAACACCACTGACTCGCCCTCTGGGCTCGAAGTCAACTTGACGGCTCCGCAGGGCGGGAGCCCCGACGTACCTGCGCCTTCGGAGATTCGGGGCACGACCGTCACATTGCCTGAAGGCTTCTCGATCAACACCAACGCGGTCGACGGCAAGACCGCCTGCACGGACCAGCAGGCCAACATCGGGATCCGCGATCTGCCAGCGGAATGCCCCGAGGACTCGAAGGTGGGCACGCTGTCCGTGTCGAGTTCGGCGCTGCCGGGCCCGTTCCCCGGCTTCGTTTACATCGGTGAACCTAGGCCGGGTAATCGCTACCGCCTCATTCTCGTCGCTGACGGATTCGGACTGCACGTGAAGCTCCCGGGCTCGGTGAATTCGGATCCGAACACCGGACAGGTCACGGTCTCGTTCCAAGATCTGCCGGAGTTCCCGTTCTCGAACTTCAACATCCACTTCTTCGGCTCCGAGCGAGGGATCCTCGCAACCCCGACAAGATGCGGGACGTACTCGGTCGACAGCACCTTCACACCATGGGACGGGGCACTTCCCGATCAGACCTCGAAGCAGTTCTTCACGATCGACTCCGGCCCCGGCGGCCGTCCGTGTCCGGGCCAGAACCGCCCATTCGATCCGACCTTCAGGGCCGGCGTCGCCGACAAGACCGCGGGCGTCCACGCCCCCCTTTCGCTCGAAATCGGTCGCGAAGACGGCGACCAGAACCTGACCGGTCTCCGGGTAACCTCTCCGCCGGGGTTCTCGGCGAGCCTGAGGGGAATTCCGTACTGCCCTGAATCGGCGATCGCCCAGCTCGCCGATCCGGCTTACCTGGGAGTCACCGAGCAGACTGCTTCGGCATGCCCGGCGGCAAGCCAGATCGGGACCGTGGTTGCCGGCGCCGGCGCCGGAAGTCGGCCGCTCTACGTCGGCGGGAAGGCTTACCTCGCGGGGCCGTATCACGGCTCCCCGCTCAGCCTTGAGGTCGTCATCCCCGCGGTGTCAGGTCCCTACGATCTCGGCAACATCGCGGTCAGAACGGCGATCGACGTCGATCCGGCGACCGCCCAGGTCACCGCGATCTCCGACTCGCTCCCGCAGATCTTCGGCGGCATCCCATTGCGTGCCCGGGACATCAGGGTCAACCTCGACCGCCCGGACTTCGCGCTCAATCCAACAAACTGCGATCCGATGGCCGTCGACGCCACCCTGTTCGGAGACGAAGGCGCCGCGGCGACCCGGCGCGCGCACTTCCAGGTCTCGAATTGCGCGAACCTGGACTACGGGCCGAAGCTAGCTCTCAAGCTCACCGGAGGCGTTCGCCGCCACGGACACCCGGCCATTCACGCGGTGCTCACGACGAAGCCGGGAGAAGCAAACTCGCGCCGGGTGTCCGTCACCCTGCCGAAAGACGAGTTTCTCGACAACTCGCATATCAGCACCGTCTGCACGCGCGTCGCCTTCGCCAACGAAAACTGCCCGCCGGAATCGCTGATCGGCCATGCGGAAGCCACCACCCCCCTGCTGGATCGTCCGCTCTCGGGCGGCGTCTACCTCCGCTCGTCCGCCCACAAGCTCCCGGACATGGTCTTGGATCTGAGGGGTCAGATCGACGTCGAGCTGGCCGCGAAGGTCGACAGCGTCAAGGGGCGGCTGCGGACGATCTTCGAAACAGTCCCGGATGCACCGATCTCAAAGTTCGTGCTCGACCTCGAAGGCGGCAAGAAGGGCCTTCTGATCAACAGCGAGAGCCTCTGCACCGAAAAGAAGGCCGCAATCGTAAAGATGGTCGGCCAGAACGGAGCCCACGCCGACAGCAACTCGACCCTCCAGGCAAGCTGCGCAAAGACCTCACGACGCCGCCATCACCGGAAGGGGGTGCGCTGAGATGAGTGCCCGCGTACGGCCAGCGATCGCAGCTCTCTTCACGGCGACCGCGCTGTTCCTCTCAATCACCGCGGCACAGGCGGCGACAATCGAACTGAACAAGTACGACGGTGCCTACCCCGAAGGCTCGATCGACGGCTCCGACTCGGTGGGCTCAGGCGCTTTCAACAGCCTCAACAACATTGACATCGACCAGGCCACCAATGTCCTCTACGCCGCATCCAACGGCGTCATCTATAAGTTCAACCTGGCTGGTGAATCGCAGCCGTTCAGCGCGTTGGCCGGGAACACGGTCTTCTCACAGGCGGTCGGCGACTACGGCGATCTCGAGGTCGACAACTCTGCGACCGGGACCCAGGGCCGGATCTACGCCTTCGCCGAGCACGGCGGGGTGAAGGCGTGGCTGCCATCGGGTGAACCCGTCGGATCTCCCTACCCAGGCGGAGGAATCTCGGGTTTCACCGACAACTGCGGTGCCGCGATCGGACCGAGCGGGGAAATCTGGGTGATGGACTACCCACATCTCCTCAAGGAATTCAACACCGACGGCTCGGCCACCGGCAATGTCCTCTCCCTCACCGTCCCGGGAGCGGGAGTCAGCGCCTGCGACTTCGATATCGACACCGAAGGCAATTTCTACATTCCGCTCAATTACACCGGCGGCCCCGTCTACAAGTTCGATCACACCGGAGCGGCGATCGGCCAGATTGACCCCGGCCCGGCGCGGTCGGTGGCGGTCGATTCCTCGAACAACGATGTCTACGTGGACGACGGCAACCACGTCGCCCAGTACGGTCCTGTCGGCAACCTCCTCGACACTTTCGGTACCGCGGAGGGAGCCCCGTCCGGCTACCCTGGCCTCCAGTCCTCGTTTGGCATCGCGGTGGATTCCGAGACCCATAAGGTCTATGTCTCGAACAAGAACTTCCCGAACCGGATCGACGTCTTCGCCCCGACTGGCCCGATCAAGGTTCCCGATGTCACGGCGGAACCAGCGACGTCCGTCACCGGCGCGAGCGCGACCCTCCACGGGGTGATCCACCCCGACGGGATCGACACGACGGATTGCCATTTCGAGTACGGGATCGGCTCGAGCTACGATCACACGGCCCCCTGCGGAGTCGGCGGGGTTCCGACCAACGTGTTTGCCGGCGCTTCCGGCAACACTGCGGTCTCCGCGAACATCTCCGGCCTTATCAAGGGCTCGACGTACCACTTCAAGCTGACCGCGTTCAATTCGAACGCGGTGGTCGCCCGTAGCAACGACGAGGCCTTCTCTGCTTCCGACGCGCCGCATGTCGGCAATGAGAACGCCACGAAGCTGAACGCGGACTCGGCGCAGCTCAATGCCGATATCGACCCCGACGGTGGCATCACGAAGTACCGGTTCGAATGGGGTGCCGACGAAAGCTACGGAAACACGGTCCCGGTACCCTCCGGCGAACTCTCCTCCGTCAGCGACGTCGAAGCCGTCAGCACGGTCGCTGGAGGCCTGGCGCCGGGAACGACCTACCACTATCGGGTGATCGCCGAAAACGATGCGGGCGAAGCGATCGGTCACGATCAGACTTTCACGACCTTCGCGCCGCCGCCGGATCAGATCGACCCCTGCGGGAACGCGCACGTGCGGCAGCAGACCGGTGCGGCGCTCCTGCTCGACTGCCGTGCCTACGAGCTCGTCTCAGCCGGCGACACCGGCGGGTACAACGTCGAGTCGAGGCTCGAGACCGGCCAGACTCCATTCGCCGACTACCCAAACGCCTCGGGGCCGCGGGTCCTTTACGGGATCCACAGCGGCGCCATCCCTGGGCCCTGGAACCCGACTAATCGGGGGTTGGACCCGTATGTCGCGACGCGTGGTTCTGATGGGTGGTCGACCGAATACGTCGGGATTCCCGCAAACCTGCCGGGCGCCGGCGCCGCGTTCGCGTCGCCGCTGCTGGAAGCGGACCCGGCACTGCGGGAGTTCGCGTTCGGCGGCAATGACATCTGCTCCCCGTGTTTCGCGGACGGGTCGACCAACGTACCGCTGCGGATGCCGGACGGCACCCTGATCGAGGGTATGGCCGGATCCCTCGACCCTCCAGCGGAGACCTCGGGCCAGGTCGTCAAGCACTTCTCCGCCGATGGCTCTCATTTCGTCTTTGGTTCGACGGCCAAGTTCGAGTCGGACGCGAACTCAAACGGGACTGACGTCACGATCTACGACCGCAACCTGGACACCGACACGACCCAGGTCGTCTCGAAGCTACCGAACGGTACGACAATCGCCGACGGCGAGAAAGCGGCCGAGCTCGACATCTCCGCCGACGGCTCGCGAATCATCATCGGACAGCTGGTTTCCACCGATGCGAAGGGAAACCGGTACTACCACCTCTATGAGCACGTCGAGAACTCGCCGAGCTCGATTGACCTCACCCCCGGGGCCGGCGACGGGGCGCTTTACGACGGGATGAGCGCCGACGGAACCACCGTCTATTTCACTACCCGGGATCCGGTCGCGACGTCCGCACACCAAGACACCGACACCAGCGCCGACATCTACCGCGCCCAGGTCACCGGCTCTACCGCGACGCTGACGCGGGTCTCGATCAACCCGACGGCCAGCGCGGGCGGCGCCGGCGACACCGATTCCTGCGACCCGGCCTCGACGACCGTCAACGAACACTGGAACACGATCGGCGGCACGGCGGACTGCAGCGCCACGGCGATCGCCGGCGGGGGCGGCGTGGCGTCCGATAGTGGCGACCTGTACTTCCTCAGCCCCGAGGTGCTGGACGAATCGGGGCCGGTACAGCCGGTCGAGAACGCCCCTAACCTTTATCTGGCCCGGATCGGCGCGGCGCCACGGTTCGTCGCAACCCTCGACTCGAGCCTGAACGGGCCGGCCGAACCGATCAAGCGTCACGTCTTCAGCGGCTCCTTCGGCTCCTTCGAAAACGCGACCGGGGTCGCTGTGGCGCCCAACGGAGACGTCTATGTCTACGACCTCGGGGGCCACAAGGTCCAGCGCTTCAGCGCGACAGGGACTCTGATCTCAACCGTCGCGAGCGGACTCTCGACCCAGCCGAACGAAGAAATCACCGGCGACGGCCTGCCGACGTCGCTCGCGATCGATCCATCGAGCGGCGATCTCTTCATCCCGGAATGGTTCGGGTCAATCCTTCAATACAACGACGCCGGCGAATACCTTGGCGGGGTCGGCGGCGGCTTCGGGGGGACCACGGCGATCGCCGTCAACCCACTCAGCCACGCCGTCTACATCACGAGCAACTACGACGGAGCGACCGGCTTCGGCCCGGTCTTCGGCGAAGGGCCCTCCTACTCCTACCCCGAACTCTCCTATCCGCGATCTCTCGCTTTCGACCTCGGCGGCCGCCTCTACTTCGGCTCCAGGCAGGGGACCCGCCTTTACAACGACAAAGGCGACTTCATCCGGATGGTCGACCCACGAGTGGCCTTCGGGATCGCGGTCGACCCGACCGACAACAGCGTCTACCTCAACCTTGGGGACCAGATCGTCCACTTCACGTCGGGCGGAGCCCCAGCGCAGCCGGTGGAGGCGGAAGGCCTGACCGCCGGGAGGGGCATCGCGGTCGGGCCGAACAACCGCCTCTACGTCGTCCAATCCGGCAAGGGCGGCGAGGTCCGCTACTACGACGAAAAGGTCGTATCCAACCTTCAGACCGACAACCCGGCGGTCATCCACGCCACGAATGACGCCGGAACCCGGCACACCGAGGACTTCCAGGTAACACCCGATGGCAGGTACGCGGCCTTCTCTTCAACCCTGCCGCTCACCGGCTTCACCAACCGCGGCTATTCAGAGGTGTTCCGCTATGACTCCGATTCCGAGCAGATTGATTGCGCCTCGTGCCCATCGACAAACGGGGCGCCAAACAGTGACACAACCCTCGTTTCCGACGGGCTGAGCCTGAGCGAAGACGGACGCGTTTTCTTCGACACCGTCGAGCCGCTGGTGCTCCGAGATGCCAATGAACGGATCGACGCCTACGAGTGGTCGGACGGCAGTATCGAGCTGATCTCGACCGGCTCGAGCCCCTTCAACTCGCGCCTGCTTGGGATCAGCGCGGAAGGAACCGATGCCTATTTCTTCACCCGCGACACTCTGGTCCCGCAGGACGAAAACGGCACCCTCACCAAGATTTACGATGCGCGAGCCAACAGCGGCTTTCCGTATGTCCCCGCCCCGCCGCCCTGCCGCGCCTCGGACGAGTGCCACGGCCCCGGTAGCCAGGCGCCCGCTTCGCAGACGATCGGAACGATCTCGGGCACGAAGGGGAACCATCCGCCTTCCGCCGGCAAGCGCCAATGCGGCAAGGGGAAAATCAGGAAAGGTCGTCGCTGCGTCCCCAAGCACCACGGCAAGAAGAACCACACCAAGAGGCATCCAGGCGGGCGGGGAGGTACGAAGTGAGACCGTTGAAAATCATTGTCGTGGCGGCCATCCTTCTCGCGGCGGCCGCCGAGCCGGCCGCGGCCGCCGAGCCGATCGAATCGTTTAGCAGCTCGATCTCGACGACCCAAGCAGGCGCGCACCCGGACATCGAAACCTCGTTCACGCTGGAAAGCCCGGGCAGTCCGGAGGCCGCAAGAAACGCGATCTTCAACGCGCCCGAGGGAATTTTCGGCAATCCGAACGCGGTCCCCCGCTGCACCTCTTCGGACTACGCCCAGGAGCGGTGTCCATCCAACACCCAGGTCGGCTTGATCACGGTCTTTGCCGGCTACGAAGGCGACCCCGACCACCTGCTCGGAACCGCGCCGATCTACGGCCTCACACCGGGTCCTCATACAGCGCTTCTGGGATTCACGGTGCCGATCCTCGACATCCCGATCGACATCCCGGTGAACGTCAGGACGGGAGGCGACTATGGGTTGCGCTTCACCGTCTCAAACATGACCCAGCTCACGCCTCTCGCCGGCGCCCACCTGACCTTCTGGGGGTTCCCGGCGGACGAAGCCCACGATGTCGAAAGGTTCGCCAAAGGGTCACCCGGCAATCCGGCCGGCTGTCCCGGGATCGCCGACGCGAGTTGCGTCGGGCTTCCATCGAAAGCCGGGATCGCGGTCCATCCATTCACCGACAACCCGACCACCTGTTCCGGGAATGCCCTGCCGGTGACTTTGGAGGTCGAGACCTACCAGGACCCGGGGCATTTCTCACACGCCGATGGAACCTACCCGCCGATCACCGAATGCGAGAAAGAGGTCTTCAAGCCGGTCCTCACCGTGAAGACAACGACCGACGAGGCGGACTCGGCGTCGGGCCTGGACATCTCGCTGAACGATCCGCAGTTCCTCGGATTCGCGGCCTCACCCTCCGAGCTCCAGACGGCGACGGTGGTGCTGCCGCCGGGCCTCACGATCAACCCGGACGCCGCCGACGGCCAGACCGCATGCACCGATGCGGAGGCGAAGTTCGGCTCCGAGCAGCCCGAGGAATGCCCCGACAACGCGAAGATCGGAACGGTTGGAATCCACTCCGTGGCGCTGGACGGCACCCTTGAAGGCTCAATCTACATCGGCGAACCCAAGCCCGGAAATCAGTATCGCTTTTTTATGACTGTCGATGGTTTCGGGATACATGCGAAGTTGATCGGAACGTTCCGTCCCGATCCCGCAACCGGGCAGGTAACGGCATATTTCGAAGACCTACCCCAGGTCCCATTCGACCTGATCGAAGTGCATCTCTTCGCTTCGGACCGTGGCCTGATTGCGACTCCGACATCCTGCAGGCTCTATGAGGTGCAGGGCGTCTTCTATCCCTGGAACAAGACGCTGCCGCAGGTTAACTCGAACTCCAGCATCAGCATCGAGTCCGGTCCCAACGGCTCCTCATGTCCGGGAGCGATCCGCCCCTTCAGCCCACGTCTTGCCGCAGGCACGTCGCAGTCGGTCGCGGGGGCATTCACGGACTTCAGCCTTCAGCTCGACCGCGACGACGGCGATCAGTTCCTGGGAGACCTAAATTTCGCGATGCCGCCCGGCTTGACCGGGTCCCTGCGTGGGATCACATATTGCCCCGAGGTCTCGATCGCGGCCGCCGCCGACAATCCCGGGAGGGTCGAGGCGTCGGCGCCGAGCTGCCCCGCCTCGAGCCAGATCGGTACGACCAACGTCGCTGCGGGGCCCGGCGGCCACCCGTTCCACGCGACCGGGAGGATGTATCTGGCAGGGCCGTTCAAAGGCGCGCCGCTCTCCCTCGTGGCGGTGACACCCGCCCTCGCCGGCCCATACGACTATGGCACCCAGGTGGTGCGAGTCGCGATCCACATCGATCCGAGGGATGCTCACGTGGTCGCCGTGTCGGACACGGTTCCCTCGATCATCGGCGGAGTCCCGATCCGGCTGCGGTCTATCCGCGTCAACCTCGACCGCCCGAACTTCATCATCAATCCGACGAGCTGCAGCAACTTCGCGGTCAACTCACAGGGCATTGGCGACCAGGGGACCGTCACCGATTTCTCCTCCTACTTCCACGCCGACAACTGCTCGACGCTCCCCTTCAAGCCGAAGATGACGGTCAGGCAGATGGGCGGTCGCAAAGCGACCGCGAGGAGCCAGAATCCGAGGCTAAGGTTCGATCTTCGAACCCGGAGCGGGGACGCCAACATCAAGTCGATAGCGGTCACCCTGCCGAAATCCTTCGCGATCGACCAACGCCACCTCGGCAACATCTGCTCACGGGGGCAGCTCGCGACAGAACAATGCGCGGGCCGGCAGGCGATCGGGACCGTGTCCGTGAGTACGCCCCTCCTCGACGCTCCCCTCAGCGGGCCCGCCTACGCCGTCTCCGGGTTCGGGAAACTGCCCCACGTCGTCTTCATTCTCAACGGACAGGTGGAGATCATGCCCGAAGCCGAATCGGCATCGGTCAAGGGCGGGCATCTCAAGACCGTTGTGCCGATCGTTCCCGACGCTCCGGTGGGCCATTTCCGCCTCGACCTCTTCGGCGGCAAGCGCGGTTACATCGTCAATACCCGGAGCCTGTGCCGCTCGGCGGCCGAGATCTCGGTCAAGTACGCCGCTCAGAACGGCGCCAGCCTGACCGAGCAGGTGAAGACCGGAACCGCGTGCGGCGGAGGCAAGAAGGCCCCGCCCAAGCACTGAAAACGAGGCCGGTGTTTAGAGGCCGGAGCTGGTCCGGAAACTGGCGAAGCAGGAAGCCGCTGGCCGCACAGTGCCCAAGAAAGAGCAAGAAGGCTTGCTTTTTTTAGAACGGCGACGTACCATATCTGCCTAGGAATGGAGAGGTTGACCAATGGTCTCTCCATGCCCGGTTGACCGAGAGACCGCCACACGAGCTTGGAGTCGGATCGGTGAGAGATCAGTCAGGCCGCATGCGTCGTCGACTTGGCGGGGGGTGGGTCAGGCTTGCCCTGATCCTCGTCGTGGCGTTGGCGGCGACCGTGATCGCCGGCAGGTCCGCGCTCGCCGAGCGCGCCCAGTACGGGAATCTGATCGTCTCACTGGACGGTGGGATCCGGCCGCTGAAACTCCCGCGTCACCAGCGGGCTCCCGTCTCGGTCCACCTCTCCGGTCGCGTCATCACCTCGGACAAGGCACCGCTTCCCAGGGTCAACTGGATTCGGCTGGAACTGGCATGGAGAGGGCGGCTGTATCGACGCGGGCTCGCGGTCTGTCCACGCTCAAGGCTTGACAACGCGGATAGCCGGAGGGCGCTGGAAGGGTGCCCCGGAGCCCTCGTCGGCAAGGGGAAACTGTTCGCGAAGATCTTTGTCCCGAACCAAGACCCGTTCGGCGTCCATGCCCGTCTCCTCGCTTTCAACGGCCAGACGAAGGTGGGCAGACCGATGGTGCTAGTCCACGCCTACACCGAGGACCCTCCGGTCTCGTTCGTGATCCCGTTCACGGTGAGGCACAAACCAGGGCAATTCCGAACGGTCCTTGTGACGACGATCCGCAAATCGGTCGGGCCCTGGCCGCATGTCGCCAACTTTCAGATCGATGTGGGGCGCAGCTTCCGCTCCGAAGGGAAGCGCCACAGCTATCTCAGTGCCTCCTGCCCGGTTCCAAGAACCTTTACGGCTGGTTTCCTCTCCTTCGCTCGCGCCACCTACACCTTCGAGGGCGGGAAACAGCTGACCACTGAGTCGGTTCGTAGCTGTCGTGCTCGTCGGTAGGTCTCACCTTAGCGTTACGGTACGCTAGCTACTCATTAGGTTGCTCTCGACTCAAGTCCCAGTCTAGAGCCAAAAAAAGCCGATCCTACAAGGGAAAGTTCCGTATCTAAAACTCGCACTTTTCTTGACTTTGCGGTCCATCTGTGTTCCGATTTCTTTTGCTTACATATTGTCGGCCTTCAAGGGATTCTTCAGGTCGGTTTGAGAACTCGGAGCGAATGCCAATCGAAAGGCGAGGAAGCGGTGCTGGTAAATCACCAGAATAGGGACGGCATGCGCCGGCCAGGGTCCGGCGAGACCGCAGCGGCCACCGTTCGGCGTGGCCGCGCTCGCTTCCTACCAAGCTTTGCGGCTCTGAAGGACGTCGTCGCGACGGCCTGTCTGGCGCAGGCTGACTGGGAGGAGAAAGTCGTCGCCGGCATCCATGCCGTGCTCAGTTTCGCGGCATCCGACCCTCAGGGTGCCCACGCGCTCACCGTCGAGGCCCGGCGAAGGGTTTTGGCCGAGGCGGATCTCGAGGAGGAGGTGATTTCGTACTTCGCCAACCTCCTGCGTGATGTCGTTTCGCTTGAGCGTCGATTCGCGATTGCCACCGAGGAGGCGATCATCGAGGCGATCGCCACGGTGATCAGGGGTCACCTCCAGCTCGGCACCCCCGAGCAGCTCCCCGGGCGTGCCCCGGACCTGATTTACCTGACGCTGATGCCTTATGTGGGCATTGCGGGTGCCCGTCACTGGGCCGGAATTCAGGTTCCATCGGAGCATTAAGGTACATCAAATTTTCCTTGTATCCCCATTTGTACGCTAAATAAGATGAAAAAGCTTGACATTGCGGTCCATTGCTGTTCTCCTTAAGGCATGCGAGAACAACTCGAGCAGCAAACTCGCAGATGGCATGTCATACGTGGGTCGACCCGTCCCTTCCCTGTGCGGACCGACCCCATCATCACCGCAAGCGGTTCTGGCTCGGGGGGCCGCTGCTCCGGCATCCCCCGAGCCCGCTTGCGCCTCCGTCCTCCCGGTTCCGAGCAGAAATGATGCGCCGCCTGCTCTCCACGATCATCCTGTCCGCGCTCCTCGCCGTGGCGGCGGTGCCCGCAGCGGGCAGTCCCTCCAAGCCCACGCCGTGGGTCCGGTTAGCGCAAGGGCGAATGGGCGATGTGCTGTGGTCGGTGAAACTGGCCCGCCCCGCCGCCGGCGTTGGGTCGGGGCCGACCCGTCGTCCCTGCCTTCGGGTGGGCACGAAATGGGAACTCAATCGCTACGACTATCAGCGCAGCAACTATCAGGGATGCGCTGACCCGTCGACGCGTCTGAGCGCGACCGCTGCTCCTCTTGTGGTGAGTGGAGCCCAGGCCTCTAGCAGGATGCGCGTGAAGCTCACGGCGGTGGGCATGGTCGTTGCCTCGGCCGCCCGCAAGGTGCGGGTGACATTCGATGATGGATCGCAGATGACGATTCCACTTCAGGAGCTGAGCTCCGAGCAGAAGGAGAAGGCTGGACGCCTGCCCATCCGCTACGCAGCCTTCGCGGTCCGCGGGACTTGGTCGGTCCAACGCCTCGAAACCCAGAGCGGATCGGGCAGAACCCTTTGGGAAAGCGAAGGCCAGTAGCCCGCTAGGGCACGTCGTAGAGGCTCTCCGACGCGAGCTCCTGCGCCCGCCGGGTCCAGAGCTTGATCTGCATGAAGATGTCGTCGCCGTAGCCCTTGAGGGCGTCGAGCGCGACGAGGGTGAAGCGATCGCCCGAGACGAGTTCCTGGTCGACGGTGCCGCCGTCGAGCTCGGCGGTCGCCGCTACCGCGTTGGCGATCAGCGGCCGGCCCCAGACGAGGGTGACGTCGCCGACGCGGTTGTTCTCGCCGAGCCAGCGCCCGATCACATCGTCGTTGAGGTCGATCTTCCAGTCCGAGTTGTCCTCGGCGATCACGTCGGTGAAATCGGCCTCGGCCCTGAAGTCAGCGGGCTCGCCCCCCTCGGGTCGGGCGTAGGAGACGTGGCCGAACAGCTCCAGCTCCCCGTCTGGCCCGGCGGTCCGGGTCGTGCACGGGACCCAGGTCCGGCCGCCCCATGAGCGCTCCGGGAACCAGAGGAGCTCCTCGGTTGCCTCGACTCCGTCGGGCAGTTCCTCGATCCCGTCGCAGGCCTCGCGAAACGGCTCGGCGAGGCGCTCGGCGAAGCGGCCCTGCGGGATGCCCTCCTGGGTGCTGTCGGCGATGAAGCTCGGGATCGGGCGTGGGTTCGGCGGCATCTGGGTGACCTTGCGGGAGGGACCCTATTCGCCGAGCGCCGCCCGAAGGTCCGCGGCGGCGCGCTCGGGCGGATAGATGTTGATGTCGACCCCGGTCGCGAGCTCGAACGAGGCCCTGACGGTGAGACGGGGGACGATGTCGATGTGCCAGTGGAAGTGCTCGGCACCGCGGGGCGCCGTGCGAACCCACATGTTCAGCTCCGGCGAGCCGCCGAAAATCTCGGCCAGGGCCCCCAGCGCGGTGCGGAGCATCGCCGCGCCGCCGCCCCCATCCTCGAACCGACCCTCTTCGACCCGCGGCACGACACGCAGCTCGAACGGCGACCGCGACGCCCAGGGGCAGATCAGCGCCGCCTCGTCGTCGATCGCCACCAGGCGATCCCGTTTTCGGACCTCGGCGACGAGGACGTCGCTGAGGAGGCCGCTGCCGCCCGTCCGTTCGCGATAGGCGCCGAACCGCTCACGCTCCCGCGCCACCGCCAGCGGCACGAACGGGAGCGCGTAGAGCTGGGCGTGGGTGTGGGGGAGCGAGGCGCCCGCTCCGGCGCCCTCGTTGACGACGAGCTGCACGTAGTGGGCGTCGCCGTGGGCGCGCATCCGCTCGCGCCAGGTCGCGACCGCGCCGGCGAAGCGATCCTCGCTCAGCTCGGCCATCGCCGTCACGTGCTCGGGCGCGTTGACGATCACCTCGTGGCTCCCCCGGGCCGGCCGCGAGGCGAAGAGGTCGGCTTCCCCCGCCCGGCGCGAGGCCAGCAACGGGTCGCCGCCCTCGCTGAAGGCACCGGCCTCCGCCGCCGTCGCGGCCGGGCCGCCGCCGTCGTCCTCGCCCTCCTCGAGCGCCGGGTAGAGGTTCGGGACGACCCGGCTGGTCCAGCCGGGTGAGTCGGCCTCGCCGCCGTCGGGACGGACGGCGTAGAGCTCGGGCGGCGTCTTGCCCTCGCTGCCCTCGCAGAAGGGGCAGCCCTCCGGCCCCCTCTCCTCGCTCCGCGCCGGGTTGAACCCCTCCGGCCGCTCGGCCCGCCCGGGCGCGAGGATCGTCCGCAGCCCGGTCAGCTGGTCGATGCGTATCTCGGGCGCGCTCAGGACCGAGAGGGGGGAAGGTCGTCGGGCGGCGGCGGTGGCTCGGGCGGGGTGGGGGAGGCGGGGCGTGGTCTCCGTGTCGGCGCGGCGCCACCCTGGCTGCGGCCCTCGAACGCCTCGAGCAGGTCCATCGGCAGCGGGAAGACGACGGTGGTGTTCTGGTTGCTGCCGATTTCGAGCAGCGTCTGCAGATAGCGGAGCTGCAGCGAGGCGGGGTTGGTGCTGATGATGTCGGCGGCGTCGGTGAGCTTCTGTGCCGCCTGGAACTCACCCTCGGAGTTGATGATCTTGGCTCGCCGCTCGCGCTCGGCCTCGGCCTGCCGGGCGATGGCCCGCTGCATCTGTTCGGGGATCTCGACGTCCTTGATCTCGACCGCGGTCACCTTCACGCCCCAGGGCTCGGTCGACTCGTCGATGATCGTCTGCAGCTCCTCGTTGAGCCGCTCGCGCTCGGAGAGCAGCTGATCGAACTCGGCCTTGCCGAGCACCGAGCGCAGCGCCGTCTGTGCGATCTGCGAGGTCGCGAGGAGGAAGTTTTCGACCTCGGTGATCGCCTTGCGCGGGTCGATGACGCGGAAGTAGGCGACGGCGTTGACGCCGGCGGGGACGTTGTCGCGGGTGATCACCTCCTGCGGCGGGATGTTGAGCGTGACGGTTCGGAGGTCGACTTTGACCATCCGGTCGATGAACGGGATCAGCAGGATCAGCCCCGGGCCCTTCTGAGCGATCAGGCGGCCGAGCCGGAAGATCACCCCGCGTTCGTACTCGCGCAGGATCCGCACCGCCGAGAAGAGGACGACGAGAAGAATCGCCAGCACCACCACCAATGCGATAAGAGCCGCCATCTAGTTCGCTCCTTGCTCGGTTTCGGTCACCGGCACCACCTCCAACGTCAGGCCATCGACCGACTCGACCCTGACTCTATCCCCAGGCGCGACCCGGCCCCCCGAATCGCGGAGCCGGGCGTGCCAAACGGAGCCGTGGACGAACACCTGTCCCTCCGGGTCGAGGGTGGATCGGACCTCCGCGATCTTTCCCCGCATCTCCTCGTAGCCGGTCTTGACCGGCTCGTTCCGATAGGCGACGAGGACTTTGCGCGCGGCGAGAATGACCAGGGCGCCGAGCACCAGGGCGACCGCGACGATGACGATGACCGGGAGGCTGTGGCCCTCGTGACGGAAGATCAGCCCGGCGCCGACGAGGGCGCCGATGCCGAGGATCCCGAGAATGCCGCTCGGCACGTGGGCCTCGGCGACGAACAGGACCAGCGCCAGCACCAGGAGGAGGACGATCTCCGCGGTCATACGGACATCATGAACCCAATGCGTAGCGGCGAAGGTCCGCTTCGAGGTCGGAGCCGCTTGCGTAGGGGCCCTGCCTCAGATAGGCGAGTTCGCCGGAGGGGTCATAGAAGGCCGTGTCCGGCAGGCCGTGGCCCGCCCCGATGCTTTCGACGATCTCCGTGTGCGGGTCGGTGTAGCTCGGATAGGGAACCGGGTGCTCGCCGAGGAAGGTTTCCGCCGCCGCGTCCGAGTCCTGGCTGTCGATCGCGAGGAACGCGACCCGCTTGCCGTACTTCGCGCTCACCTGCTGGAAGGCGGGGAACTCGAACCGGCAGGGCCCGCACCACGAGGCCCAGACATTCACGACGGCCGGAAATCCCCTGAGCCCCGCGAGGCGAGATTCGAATGCGCCGACACCGCCATCGAGCAGGTCGTTGGACTGCCGGTAGAGAGAGGCAAGCGGCGGCGGCGCGCCGGCGAGCGCCTTCGCATAGTCAGGGTGTCCCCCTCCGCCGCCTTCGCCGCCCGCCCCGCACCCCGCCAGAACGCAGACTGCGAGGGCGATCGCAAGGCTTTGCCGCAATCCCGCCAATTCCTTGACTACAATACGTTCCGTTCGGTTCGCCGGTATGCGGGCCGCTTGAGTAACCGGAGGAGGAGTGTTGGGTCCTCCGGCCGCCTCATCAATTTTCCTCGGCAGCTCGTCCGACTCGCTGCCGAGACGGGATCCCAGAAGCCGTCATGGCCAAGACCAGCGAAGTTGCCGCGCAAGTGGCAGTTCCTTCAGCCGCCGATATCGAGCGGGCGGCCGCGTTTGCCCGCGAGCCATTCCTGCTCGATGGCGAGGGCCCGGAGGCGCTCGCCCCGGGGACGGCGCGGCGCGAAGCCCTCGACGCCGCGATCGCCGAGCTCGACGAGGGGCTCGAGAACCCGTCGATCGAGTGGCGGCGGAACTTCTCGCTGCTGCTCGGGCTCGAGAGACTTCTGGCGGAGGAGCCGCCGAAGCTGCGCGACGGCGCCGAGCTGAACCCGCACCAGGTCGACGCGCTGTCCGGCACCCTGACCGAGCTGATCGCCGAGCAGCAGGTCGCCCTCAACGGCGGCGGCCGCAACGGCGGCAACGGGAGCGCGGCCGAGGCCCCAGCCCCCGCGATCGCCGAGGAGGACGGCGCCGACCGCGACGGCGAGGAGGAGCCGCTCGAGGACGAGGAGCTCGCCGCCGACGAGGAGCCCCAGGACTGGGAGGAGCCGAAGGAGGGGGAGGAGGCGGAGCAGGTCGCCGAGGCGCCCGAGGATCCCGGCGCCGCGCGGCGCTTCTGGTTCGAGCACGCGACCGGAGCCGGTAAGACCGTCGCCGCGGTCGGTTTCATCGACGCCTCGCGGACCGGCGGCGTCCTGATCCTCACCCACCGCCGCAACCTCGTCGACCAGTTCATCGGCGAGATCTCCGACCGCGGCTACAAGGAGCGGCTGCGGCCGCCGCTGCTCGAGGGTCGCGACGACCCGGACGGCCCGGTCACGGTCGAGACCTACCAGTGGTTCGTCCGCAACCACAGGAAGATCTCCGACGCCTACTCGATCGTGATCTGCGACGAGGCCCACACCGCCCTCGGCGAGAAAACCAGCGCCTGCATCCGCGCCTGGGACGGCCCGGTCTTCATCGGCATGACCGCAACGGGGGCGCTGATTGCGCGTCACGTCGCCGACCTCTTCCCGACCCAGACCTCGCGCTTCGACCTCGCCCAGGCGGCCCGCCGGGGCGTGATCTCACCGCTGCGCTGCATGCGGATCCCGCCCGGCCCCGGGGTGCGGACGATCGCCAAGGTGCCGCTCCGCAAAGGCGAGGTCGACCAGGACTTCGACCAGGAGGAGCTGGCGGCGCTGCTCGACCAGGAGCCGTTCAACGTCGCGATCGCCGATCTCTACAAGACTCGCTTCAAGGACGTTCCGGGCGTCCTCTACACGGCCGGCGTCCAGCACGCGACGAACGTCGCCAAAGCGCTCCAGAAGGCCGGGATCGATGCCCGCGCCGTCTCCGGCGAAACGCCGAAGCGCGAACTCGCTGAGATCCTCGCTGGGTTCGAGCGCGGCGAGGTCGACGTCCTCTGCAACGCGATGCTCCTCGCCGAGGGCTGGAACTCGCCGCGGGCGACGATCTGCATGCACCTTGCGCCGACCGCCTCGCGCCGCGTCTACCAGCAGCGGGTCGGCCGCGTCACCCGCCGCGCCCCCGGCAAGGAGGCCGGCCTCGTCGTCGACTTCGTCCATCCGGCGACGACCCACGACGAGACGATCGTCACCCTCCACAGCCTGCTCGACCGCGACGTCTACCGTGGCGGCGCGATCGTGATCGGCCCCGTCCGCCGCGGCCGCGGCCGCCGGGTCCGGGTCGAGCGCCGGGTCGTCCCCGTCTCCGAGGACCCCGAGCGCCGCACCCAGGTGCTCGAACGGGAGATGTGGCGGATCGCGGTCGAGAACCTCGATTACCCCGAGCGCCACGCCTGGGCCGCGCTCGCCGGAGCCCGCGTCAACCCGCAGAACTGGCGCCGGGCGCGGGCAATGCTGCAGAACGACAAGACCAAGGAGCTGCGCCGGCGCTTCCTACTCACCTGCATCCAGCGCAACCGCAACTCGCAGCTGCGGCTGAAGGCGCTCGGCGAGATCGCCGACCTCCGCGACGCCGACGCCTTCGACGACGCGATCGACATCGTCGGCACCTGGAGCCGCGACGACAAGCGGGCCGGGACGAAAACGCTGCTGCAGGCCCTGGTCGACAAACGGATCGGCCGGCGCGATCAGGCCCAGGCCTGGGTCTGGCGGCTCGCCTCCTACACGCGCGACCTGCACGAAGAGTATGCGGTGCAGCGCTGGCCGGAGACGAAGCGCCTGCTCGGCCTGCTCGTAAACTCCTCCGGCCGCGCCCATGGCCGCAACGCCCGCCGCCTCGTTCACGCGGCTCGCAAACAGGACCGCCGCCTCGCTGTCGCGCTGCTTGCTGCCGCCGTTTCCCACACCCCCGAAGGCGAGGAGGTCCTGCGCGGAGCGCGGATGCGGATGGCCCGCAAACCCTCGGCGACGGCGCGCGAACTGCTGCGGAACTTCCCGAAAGGCGGCAAACGGCGCCGCAAGCGCAAAAAGGCCAAGAGCGGCGGCGACAATGGCGCCGCCGCCAAAGGGGCGGTCGCCAAGGGCAAGGCCCGGATCGAGAAAGGGACCCCTGAGGCGAACGGCGAGGGCGCGACCGAGGTCGCGGAGAACGGGTCAGAGGCCGAGGTGGACCTCGCCGGCGCCGAGGGCGACGAGGTCGCCGCCGGCGACGAGGACGAGTAGGTCGCCGGCCTCGCTGACCCCGTCGGCGACCCCCGAGCCACCCTCCCACGAGATCTGGCGACCGCGCAGCGCGTCGCGCGGTTGCCAGGCGCCGAGAATCTCATCAGCCGTCGCGCCGACCCAGGTTCCGAGGCTCTCGTCGAGCGCCGTCCGCGCCGCACCGGCGGACGGCGCGGAGGAGAGCGACGTCGCCGTCTCGCGAAGCTCGGGCGGAAATTCCCCCGGCGCGATCGTCAGGTTCAGCCCGACCCCGATCACCGCCCACCCCTCCTGTGGCCTGGCCTCGATCAGGATCCCGGCCAGCTTCCGCTCGGCGACCCAGATGTCGTTCGGCCACTTGATCCGGCACTCGACCCCGCCCTCGAGGCGCTCGGCCGCCTCACAGGTGGCGACCGCGGCCGCCAGCGGCAGCAGGGCGTGCCGTCGCTCGAGCGGGCGGACGATCGCCGAGTAGAGGAGGGCGCTCCCCGCGGGCGCGGTCCAGCTCCGGCCCTGCCGGCCGCGCCCCGCGGTCTGCTCGGCGGCGGTGACGACGGTCCCCCCGGGGGCGCCGGCGCCCGCAAGCTCTCGGGCGCGCGAGTTGGTCGAGTCGGTTATCCGGAAGTGCCGGTGCGGCGCCCCAAACCTCATGGATGTCGCAGTTTCCTTCGTGGGGTGGAGGGAACTGCGACAGCTCAGCGGGAGGCGTCGGCGAGCAGGGCCTCCAGGAGGCCGTCGATGTCGTGGCGCTCGGCCTCGGCGTCGACGGTGAGCCCCGCCTTCCGCGCCGCCTCGCTGGTCACGGGGCCGATCGAGATCACTCGGGAGCCCGCCGGGAAACGCTCGCCGAGCGCCTCGGTCAGGTTCCGGACGGTCGAGGAGGAAGTGAAGGTGACGTAGTCGGCTTCGGCGGCGGCCTCGATCGCCTCGGGCGCCGGCTCCTCGCGGACGGTTTCATAGAGAGCGACGTCGTCGACCTCGGCGCCGCGTTGGCGGAGGCCGTCGGGAAGCACGTCGCGGGCCTCGGCGGCGCGGGCGAGGAGGACGCGGCGGCCGGCGACCTCGGTCCCCTCGAGGGCCTCGAGGAGCGCCTCGGCGACGAAGCGCTCCGGGACCACGTCGGCGTCGATCCCGTTGCTCGCCAGGGCGGCCGCCGTTCCCGGGCCGATCGCGGCGACCGTGGAGCCGGCGAGCGCACGCGCGTCACGCCCCGCCACCCGGAGCGCCTCGAACAGGAGGCGGACCCCGTTCGGGCTGGTCAGGCAGACGAGCGAGTAGGAGTCGATCGCGGCCACCGCCCCGTGCACCTCCTTGCTCCCGGTCCGTGGCTCGATCCTGATCGCGGGAAGCTCGACCACCTCGGCGCCCAGCAGGCGCAGCCTGCGGGCGAGGCCGCTGGCCTGCGCCCGGGCGCGGGTGACGACGACCCTGCGGCCGTGCAGCGGCCGCTGCTCGAGCCAGGCGAGGATGTCCCTCCGCCCGACCACCTCGCCGACGACGATCACCGCCGGGGCGCCGATTCCGGCCCGCTCGACCTCGGCCGCGAGGCCGGCGAGGCTGGCCGTGACAACTCGCTGCCCGGCCATCGTCCCCCGCTCGACCGCCGCAGCCGGCTCGTCGGGGTCGCGCCCGCCGGCGATCAGCGCCGAGACGTTCTCCGATAGCCGCCTGACCCCCATGTAGAAGACCAGCGTCCCGGGGAACCGGGCCAGCGCCTCCCAGTCGAGCGCCGTCTCGCCCTTCTCCGGGTCCTCGTGCCCGGTGATGAAGGCGACGGCCGAGGCGTCGTCGCGGTGGGTCACCGGGATCCCGGCGTACGCGGTCGCCGCCACCCCGGCCGTGACCCCGGGCACGACCTCGAACTCGATTCCCGCCGCGCGAAGCGCTTCCGCCTCCTCGCCGCCGCGGCCGAAGACGAACGGGTCGCCGCCCTTGAGGCGGACGACGCTCCGCCCGGCCCGGGCCGCCTCGACCAGACGCTCGGAGATCTCCTCCTGGGGGAGGGAGGGACGGCCGGGCTCCTTTCCGACGTAGACCAGCTCGGCGTCCTCGCGGGCGCCGTCGAGGGCACCGGGGGGAATCAGCCGGTCGTGGAAGATCGCGTCGGCCGCGCCGACGAGCTCAAGCGCCCGCGCCGTCATCAGCCCCGGGTCCCCGGGACCGGCGCCGACCAGGTAGACGACGCCGGCTCGCGCGCTCATTCGAGTGTTCCTGTAGCCGGAAGGCCCTCGGCGCGCTCGAGGATGTCGCGGGCCCCAGCCGCCGAAAGGCGCTCGGCGAGCAGCGCCCCGGCGGCGGCCGGCTGCTCGACCTCGAGCTCGACCCGGTCGCGGACCCACTCGCTGCCGTCGGGCAGCCCGACGAAGGCCTCGATCGCGATCCGCCCTCCCTCGAGCGCTGCGTGGACGCCGATCGGGCTGGAGCAGGTCGCGTCGAGGAGGGAGACGACGGCGCGCTCCGCAGTCAGCTCGTGCAGTGCCCGCTCCTCGCCGATCGCCGCCGCGGCCCCGAGCGCCTCGTCGTCGTCGTCGCGCGCCTGCAGCACCAGGGCACCCTGTCCGGCTGCCGGAGTCATCTGCTCGGCAGGGAGTGCGAACGCCCCCTCCCCCTCGCGGCCAAGCCGCCTCAGGCCGGCCGCGGCGAGGACGATCGCGTCGAGCTCACCGGCGGCCAGGCTGCGCAGCCTGGTGTCTACGTTCCCGTGCAGCTCACCGACCTCGAGGTCGGGTCGCGCCGCGAGCAGCTGCGAGCGCCGCCTCAGGCTCGCCGTCCCGACCCGTGCGCCCTCCGGGACCTGCTCGAGCGAGGCTCCGGCGCCGATCCAGACGTCGGAGGGGTCCTCGCGCGCCGGAACCGCGGCGATCGCCAGTCCCTCCGGCATCTCGGCGGGGACGTCCTTGGCCGAGTGGACGCCGATCTCGGCCCGGCCGTCGAGGAGCGCGGCCTCGACCCCCCGCACGAAGCGCCCCTTGTCGCCGGGCTCCCCGTCGGAGGAGACCTCGACGAGCTCCGCTCCCCCGAGCAGGCCCGCGACCCACTCGGCCTGGGCGAGCGCCAGGGCACTCCCCCTGGTCGCGAGGCGAAGTGCCACGGTGTGCCCCTAGCCGGACTTGCGTCGCCGTAGCTCAGTCACGTTCGCGCGGCCCTCGGCCTCCGGCTCGGTCTCGGCGTCAAGCCCGAACAGCTCGCGCAGCGCGCTGACGTAGAGATAGGCGTCGTCGCTGCCCGCCGCCCGCTTCATCCGCAGAGTCGGCTCGTGCAGGAGGCGGGACGCCACCGCCCTCGCCATCACCGCGATCCGCTCGCGGTCGGCCTCGCTGAGGCTCTCCCAGCGGCCTTCGTTCTCGGCCAATAGCCGCTCCACCACCTCCTCCGCCCGTTCCCGCAGCGATGCCACCGTCGGCACCACCGCGAGCGACGCAAGCCAGCGTTCGAAGCGGTCCTGCTCGGCCTCGAGGATCGGTTCGGCCCGCCCCGCCTCGGCCTCGCGGCCGCTCGCATTGCGCTCGACGATCTGCTGGAAGTCGTCGATGTCGTGAAGGGTCACGCCGGGGATCTGGCGGCACTCGGGGTCGACGTCGCGCGGTACCGCGATGTCGATCAGCAGCAGCAGCCGCTCCTCGCGGCTCTTCATCACCTGCTCGAGCCCGTCGCGCTCGACGATGTGGTGGGGCGAGTTGGTCGCGGAGACGACGATGTCGGCCTGCCCGAGCTGCTCCGGCAGCTCCTCGAGGCGGACCGCGGCGCCGCCGAAGCGCTGGGCCAGCCCGATCGCCCGGTCGTGGTGGCGGTTGGCGACGAAGACGGTCGAGACTCCGCGCGCGACCAGCGCCCGCGCGACGAGCTCGGCCGTTTCGCCGGCGCCGATCACGAGGACGCGCCGGTCGCCGAGATCGCCCAACGTCCGTCGCGCCAGCTCGACTGCCACCGACGGGATTGAGACGCCGCGCTCGCCGATTGCCGTCTCCTCGCGGGCGCGGCCGCCGGCGGCAAGGGCGCCGCGGAAGAGCCGGTTCAGGACCGGCCCGGTCCCACCCTCGACCAGGGCGAGCTCGTAGGCGCGCTTGACCTGGCCCTGGATCTCGGCCTCGCCGACGATCATCGAGTCGAGGCCGGCTGTGACCCGGAAGAGATGGCGCACGGCGTCGCCCGAGCGCAGCGAGTAGAGGTGGCCGAGCAGCTCGGTCGGTCGCAGCTCCGCCTGGCGGGTGAGGATGCCGAGCGCCGTCGACTCGGCTTCGACCGGGTCGGAGACGATCAGGTAGAGCTCGGTCCGGTTGCAGGTCGAGAGCGCCGCCGCCTCGTGGATCCCCTCGGCCGCGGTCAGCTCGCGAAGCGCCCCGACCGCGCGGCCCTCGGTCAGCGATAGCCGCTCGCGGAGGTCGAGCGGGGCGGTCTTGTGCGAGACGCCGAGGGCGAAAAGCTCAGACATCAGATTCCGCCCGCGTGCTCCGCTCCGCGCCCGCCGCGGGCGGGTTCGGCCCACCTTGAAGGGTCACAGCTGCTACCTCGCTCGGCCGCGAATATTCAGAGTTCGACGCGCCCTCGCTCGTGTCTTTGTCGTTCTCATCCCTCGAACGCTGCTCTGCGAATCCCGCCAGGTCGCGCAGCTCGCGCTCGATCCGCTGCAGTTTGATCGCCATGATCGCGACGTAGACGACCAGCAGGACCATGAAGACGATGTAGGCGCCGGCGACGTACTTGCCGGCCTCATCGAGCGGCAGGGCCGGCATTAGAACACCCGCCTTTCGCCGGTGCTCCGCTCGCGAAAACTCAGATTTCGACGCTCGCTGCGCACGGCTCAGGAAACCTCCGGAGCGACCCGCGAGCGCGTGCCGCCGGGCGGCGCGTCGAGCGCGCGCCGCAGTCTCTTCACCTGGCCCGAGGCGCTCTTCGCGGTCAGCTCGAGCTTGACCAGGGTCACCCAGAGCAGCGCCGTCGCGGTCAGACAGACGAGGAAGGTCAGCATCATCGAGCTGGGGAGGCCGCCCCCGGTGGTGGCGAAGACGCGCGGGTGGACGAGGCTTTCGGCGAGGCGCACCGCGATGAAGTTGAGCGGAACGAAGGCGCCCGCCGTGATCGCGAAGACCGACGCATAGCGGGCCTGGCGGTCCCTGTCCTCGATCGCGTAGCGGAACGGGTAGTAGGTCGCGTAGAGGAGGAAGACGATCAGGAAGCTGACCAGCGTCGGCTCGTCCCATACCCACCAGTGCCCCCAGGAGGCCTTCGCCCAGATCGAGCCGGTGATCAGCACCGCGACGCCGAAGATCACCGACATGTGGATCGAGACATAGGAGTAGGCGTCCCAGCGGCGGTCGCCGCTGCGCAGATGGAGGATCGCGAAGACACCGCCGAGGATGAAGCCGACCAGCGAGACCATCGCCAGCGGCACGTGCAGGTAGAAGATCTTCTGGATGAAGCCCTGGTCGGCGTCGTTGGGCGCGTAGAAGAAGACCAGCGAGAGACCTGTGGCGAGGAGCACCACGGTCGCGATCGAGAGGGGTTTCAGTCCTTTGCCGTACATCCTTGCGGGGCCCGCGGTGGCGCGTGCTCAGTCCTCCAGGAGGAAGTCGAAGACCGCGTATCCGACGAGGAGGAAGATCAAATCGTATAGGCCGAGGACCGCAAGCCAGGTGCCGAAGCGCTCGTAACCGGGTCCGCCCGCCGCAAGCAGGTGCCTGCTAGCGCCTGTCGCGGCGATCATCAGCGGCACGACGAGCGGCAGCAGCACCAGGGGGCCAAGCAGGTCGCGGGCCCGCGAGTTGACCGCCATCGAGGAGATCAGGGTCCCGGTGGCGGCGAGGCCGACGTCGGCGAGCAGCAGCACCGCGGCGAGGGGCGGAATCGCCGTGACGGAGTCGAGGAAGAAGATCGCAAAGACGGGGACGACGATCAGCTCGAGGATCGCCAGGTAGACGACGAGCGCCACCGCCTTCGCCGCGAACAGCGCCGTGCGGTCGATCGGCGCCAGCCGGATCGCGTCGAAGCCCCCCTCCTGGCGCTCGGCGACGAACAGCCGGTTGATCCCGAGGACCGCGGCGAAGAGCAGCGTCGCCCAGAGCACGCCCGAGGCGAGACTCCCCGAGAGCTGGGTCCGGTCGAGCCCGAAGCGGAAGATGACGAACGTGGTGACGGCGAACAGCGCCATTGCCGGCAGCGACTGGAGGGTGCGGAGCTCGGTCCGCAGGTCCTTCTCGAGAATCGCCCGGAAGGCGACCGAGGAGGGCGTCATCGCAGCGCCCCCTCCGCGACCACGGCCCGGGCGCCGACCGCAAGCCGCAGGGTCCGGTCGGCCTCGCCCTCGAACCGGTCGGGATCGTGGGTGACGACGACCCGGGTCCGGCCCGATCCCGGGCCGATCAACCCGCTTGCCAGTTCGCGGCCCTGCTCATCGAGGTGGGAGTCGGGCTCGTCGAGCAGCAGCAGCTCGGGCTGGTGGAGGACGCAGCGGCAGATCGCCAGCCTCTGCCGCATCCCGGCCGATAGGTCGCCGACCCGCTCGTCGGCGCGGCGCTCCATCCCGATTGCGCCGAGGGTCGCCTCGATCCGATCCGCGGCCGTCGTGCCGTCGATGCCGTGCAGCCGGGCGTGGAAGCGCAGGTTCTCGCGACCGCTGAGCTCGCGATAGAGGAGCGGCTCGTGGCCGAGGTACCCGACCCGCCCCCTTAGCTTCCACGCTTCTCCCGGTAGCGGGCAGCCGAGGACCTCGACAGTGCCGCCGCTCGGCCGCAGCAGCGTTGCGAGGATCCGCAGCAGGGTCGTCTTCCCGGCGCCGTTCGAGCCGAGCACGAGCAGGGTCTCGCCGGCCCCGAGGCCGAGGTCGACCCCCTCCAGGGCCGTCCGTTCGCCGAACTCGTGGCGCAGTCCGCGCAGCTCGATCGCCGTGCTCACCCGGGGGATTTTCCCCGAGTTCGGCCGATTATCGCTCCGGCGGTCGAATCAGCCGCGCTTCTTGCGCAGCGTCCGCCGCCCGACGGCGAGCAGCGGCCCGGCACCCTCGCGCAGGGCCGCGGTCCGTTCCGCGCCGCGGCCGTAGAGCAGCTTCGCCGAGGCGCGGACGGCCTCGCCGAGCGTACGGTCGTAGGGGTGCCACCAGAAGTCGCGTGTGAGGCCGGGCTCCCAGGCGTTCATCTTGATGTTCACGCACTCGTAGAAGCCGAATTTGGAGTGCGAGCGGCCGACGCCGGAGTCCTTGACGCCACCCCAGGCGCACTGGCAGGCGCCGTGGCTGAAGGAGTGGTCGTTGACCCAGACCATCCCCGACTCGATCCGGCGGGCGATCCTCTCGCCCTTCTGGCGGTCCTTGGTCCAGACCGAGGCGCCGAGGCCGAACTGCGAGTCGTTTGCCAGGTCGATCGCCTCCTGCTCGGAGTCGACGACGACGATCGGCAGGACCGGGCCGAAGATCTCCTCGCGCATGATCCGCATCTCGTGGGTCACCCCGGTGAGGACGGTCGGGGCGACGAACTTGCCCGGCAGGCCGGCGACCTCGGTCGGGCCGCCGCAGAGCTTGGTCGCGCCGGAGGCGACCGCGTCCTCGATGAACTCGACGACGATTCCGTACTGGTCGTCGGAGGTCATCGGGCCGATCTCGGTCTCCCATTGCAGCGGGTCGCCGAGCCGCAGCCGCTCGCTCTCGCGGGCGACGCCCTCGACGAACCGGTCGGCGATCTGGCGCTCGACGTAGACGCGCTCGATGCCCGAGCAGGTCTGTCCGGCGTTGGCGAAGCCGCCCCAGACGGCGCCGGAGATCGCGTTGTCGAGGTCGGCGTCGGCGCAGACGATCATCGGGTCCTTGCCGCCCAGCTCGAGCACCGAGCCCTTGAGCTGCTGGGCGCAGACCTCGCCGACCTTGCGGCCGATCTCGACCGATCCGGTGAAGAAGATCTTGCCGGCGCTCGAGCGGGTGAGCGCGTCGCCGACGGCGCCGCCGCCGTGGACGACGCGGACCAGGCCCTCGGGCAGGCCGCCTTTCTCGAAGACGCGGCGGATCGCCTCGCCCAGCAGCGGCGTCAGGCTGGCCGGCTTGAGGACGACGCCGTTGCCGGCCATCAGCGCGATCGCGACCTCGCCGAACGGGATCGACCAAGGGTAGTTCCAAGGCGCGATCACGCCGACGACGCCGATCGGCTCATAGGTGAAGCGGCCTTTCTTGCTCATCAGGAAGGCCTGCGACATCCGCACCTTCTCGTCGGCGAGGATCTTCGGCCCGGCTTTCGCGCACCAGTGGAGCGCGTCGACCGTCGGCAGCAGCTCCATCGTGTACGCCTCGGCGCGCGGCTTCCCCTGCTCATTGACGAGCAGCTCTGCGATCTCGTCGATGTCGTCGAGCAGGGCGGCGGCGGCGCGGCGCAGATAGGCGGCGCGATCGTCGAGCGAGAGCTCCGCCCAGGCGGGCTGGATGCGGGCGACGTCGTCGACGACGCCCTGGACCTGGTCGGGCGTGATCGTCGCAACCGAGCCGACCAGGTCGCCGGTGGCGGGGTTGAAAGACTCGAGGGTGGACGCGGCGGGGCGTGCTTCGGTGGTAGCCATGCGGTCGATTCTAAGCCTGGGGTGGGGGGATCGGTCAAGACTCGCCGTTGCAACAGCCGTGGAGGCTCCGTCGAGCCTTGACCGATCCCCTCATACTCAGCGGTAGTGGCTGACCGTCTGTTCGAAAGCGATTCAAGCCCTGCCGAGGTCTCCTCTGGCGATTTGCCCGCGCCTGACGCTCCTCTGGCGGTGCGGATGAGGCCCCGGTCGCTGGAGGAGTTGGTGGGGCAGGAGCATGTGCTGGGGGAGGGGTCGGCGCTGCGGGCCGCGGTCGAGGCCGGCCGCCCGCACAGCGCGATTCTGTACGGGCCGCCGGGCTCGGGGAAGACCACCCTGGCGAGGATCGCCGCCGCCGGCTCCGACTGGGCCTTCGAGGAAGAGTCGGCGGTCAACGCCGGGCGGGCCGAGATCCGGGCCGTGATCGGGCGGGCCGAGGAGCGCCGGCGGACGAGCGGACGCCACACCGTCCTCTTCCTCGATGAGATCCACCGCTTCAACAAGGCCCAGCAGGACGCGTTGCTGCCGGCCGTCGAGGAAGGGCTGCTGACGCTGATCGGGGCGACGACGGAGAACCCTTACTTCGAGGTCAACTCGGCCCTGCTCTCCCGCTGCCAGATCTACGAGCTGGGACCGCTCGAGCCCGGGCAGGTCGAGGAGCTGCTGCGACGGGCCCTCGCCGACCCCGAGCGCGGCCTGCCGGACCCGCCGCCGGTCGAGGACTCGGCACTGGAGATGCTCGCCCACCGCAGCGGCGGCGACGCGCGGGTCGCGCTGTCGGCGCTGGAGCGGGCGGTTGAGCGCTCGGCGAACGGCGAGCCGGTCGACGTCGGCGCGATCGAGGACGCGCTGCAGCGCAAGGCGATCGACTTCGACCGCCAGGGCGACCGTCACTACGACTTCATCTCGGCCTGGATCAAGGCAACTCGCGGCTCCGACGTCGACGCATCGCTCTACTACCTGGCCGTGATGCTCGAGGGCGGCGAGGACCCCCGCTTCATCGCCCGCCGGATGGTGATCTTCGCCTCCGAGGACATCGGCAACGCCGACCCGCAGGCGTTGCTCGTCGCCGATGCCGCGGCCCGCGCCGTCGACCGCGTCGGCCTTCCCGAGTGCGCGCTCAACCTCGCCCAGGCGACGGTCCACCTCGCTCTGGCGCCGAAGTCGAATGCCGCGATGAGGGCGCTCTCGGCGGCTCGGGCCGAGGTCCGTCAGAACGGCGCCAGAACGCCGCCCGACCACCTCCGCGACGCCCACTACCCGGGCGCGGGCGATCTCGGGCGGGGCAAGGGCTACCGCTATCCGCACGACGAGCCCGAGGGGGTCGCCGACCAGTCGCTGATGCCCGACGGGCTGGAAAATCATCGTTTCTACGAGCCGACCGGCCGCGGGTTCGAGGTCGAGCTGGGCCGTCGCCTCGCGACGCTCAGAAAATTGCTCAAAAAGTCCTAAATCGCCGGCGCAACTTCCCCGACGACCTCGTGTTTCGGAGGTTGGCTTTCCAAGCTAGAGCCAGGGAGAGCCGACACCGGCCGGAGGCCTGGACTGGGGGCCTCCGGCCGGACTTAATAAGGGAGACAGGGGGACTCGACGACCGCGCTCAGGGCGCGGTCGTCGAGCGCTTGGAGGCAATCCCTACTCTGGTGGGTGTGAGCGAACGGCTGAGACTCGGCGGGATGGCGCTCCGCAACGGGCTGCTGATCCACGGGCCGACCCACTGGGCCGCCGCCGTCCGAGCCGCCGACGGCTCGATCGACGTCGCCGCCGAGCGCAAGCCGGAGATCGCGCCGAAGCTCGCCGCGCGCCTTCCCGGCCTTCGCGGGCCACTCAAACTGGCCGAGGCGATGGCGGTGCTGCCGCTGGTGCGCAGACGCCTTCCCTCCGCCCGGCTGCCGTTCGAGGACCCCCGCGTCATCGCCGCGGTCGGCGCGACGCTGCTCGCGACGGCGATGCTGAGGCGGCGCCTCCCCTCGCCCGGAATTCGCGAGGGCGTCGTCCAGGTCGTTGGTGTAGTTCCCGCCCTCGTCGCCCTCAGCGATCGCAACCTCGCCGCCTACCACGGGGTCGAGCACAAGGCGATCGCCGCCTACGAGCAGGGCATCGACGACCCCGCATCGGTCCCCAAGGAGCACGACCGATGCGGCTCGAACCTGATCGCGCCGATGATGATCCTCTCGGTCGGCGGCTCCGTCCTGCTCGAGCGCCTCGTCGACAGCCCCGGCCCGCTGGCACGGGCAGGCGTCGGCCTCGGCGGCGCCTCGCTCGCGGTCGAGATGTTCGCCTGGAGCGACCGCAACCACGGCGCTCCGCTGGCCGAGGCCTTCCACGCGCCAGGCCGCGAAATCCAGCGGCTGATCGCGACCAAGGAGCCGACCCCGGAGCAGCTCGAGGTCGGGGTCGCCGCCCTCGCCGAGATCCTCAGGGCAGAGGGTGCATAGACTCGGGCGGAATGATGTTTGGACGGATCGATCACATTGGAGTCGCTGTCGAGGACCTCGACGCCGCGATCGCGCTCTATGAGAGCAGCTTCGAGATGGAGCTCGCCCATCGCGAGACGGTCTCCACGCAGGGCGTTGAGGCGGTGCTCCTCGATGTCGGCGACGGCCACGTCGAGCTGCTGCGCCCGCTCGGCCCGGAGACCGCCGTCGGCAAGTACGTCGAGCGCAAGGGCCCGGGCCTCCACCACGTCGCCTACGCCGTCGATGACATCGACGCGACCCTCGGCTCGCTGCGCGACGCCGGCCTCGAGCTGATCGACCAGGAGGCCCGGCCCGGAATCCGCGACAGCCGCGTCGCCTTCCTCCATCCGCGCTCCACCGGCGGGGTCCTGACCGAGATCGTCGAGCCCGCGGGACACGGAGCGGGCTGATGGCGGACGCTCAGCGGGTCGAGATCGGTTTCGAGGGCGGCCAGGTCGTCTCCGTGAGGCTCGGGGACGCCGCGCTCAAGGACCTTCGCAAGCAGCTGGAGAAGGGCGGCTGGTACGACGTCGACACCGAGGACGGGGTACTTTCCGTCTACCTCGGCAAGATCGCCTTCCTGCGGATCGACTCCGGTGAGCACCGGGTCGGCTTCTCCCTCGGCAGCTCCGACTGATGCGGGCCAGGACCCTGTTCGCCCTCGGTGGCGCAGCGACGCTCGGCGCGGCGCTGTGGTGGCGCAAGAACCCTTCAGCATGCCCCTACGGTCAGCGGTTCTGGGTCGAAGCGCCGCACCCGGTCGTCACCCGCGATCGGTTGCGCTCGGTCCTCGTGCCATTGCCGGGAGAGCGGCTGCTGGAGATCGGGCCCGGCACCGGCTACTACACGTTCGAGATGGCCGACTGGGTCGGGCCCGAGGGCCGGGTCGAGATCTTCGACCTCCAGCAGGAGTTCCTCGACCACGTCATGCGCGGCTCCGGCGAGCGCGCCAACATCGTCCCGACCCAGGGTGACGCCACCGAGCTTCCCTACGAGGACGACTCGATCGACGCGGTCATCCTCACCGCGGTCCTCGGCGAGATCCCCGACACCGGCGCAGCCCTGCGTGAGATCCGGCGTGTGCTGCGACCCGGCGGCCGGCTAGTCGTCGGCGAGATCTTCGGCGACCCGCACTTCACGACGCTGAGCTCCCTGCGGCACCAGTCGGGCGAGGCCCGACTGTCCTACCAGGACCACTCCGGCAGCTGGTTCGCCTACTTCGCGCGGCTCACCCCGGCCTGATGGGAGTTCGCAGGGCGGGCTCCGGCGCCCGCCCTGCGTTTCCCGAAGAGCCCTACTTCTTGCCCTTCTTCTTCGACTTGCCGCACGAGGTCTTGATCTGCAGCTTGTTGCTCTTCAGCTGCTTCCCGTTCTGGGCCTTGAGGTTCAGCTGGCCCTTCTGCGGCTTGTTGCAGAGGCTCGAGGTGTTGATCAGGAGCCCCTTCTTGCCGCCGTTCATTTCCAGCGTGAACTTCTTCACCGGGGTGTCGGGAACAGTGCGGAACGTGGTCTTCAGCTTCCCCCTCTTCGAGCGATATCACGCCGCGGAGGCGAACGTTGACCTGGCCCCTGAGATTGACCAGCAGGTCGGGGAGCTTGTTGCTCGACGACGTCAGGTAGACCGGGCCCTTCAGCTGCCCTTCGAGCAGCGGCGAGGTCGCCTTCGCGTGGCCGTAGACCGAGCCCTTCGGGCAACTGTTCGCCGAGAGCTGCACCCTGGTGCAGATCGTCTTGATATTGCTCTGGTCGAGGATCGTCGTCTTCGGCAGCGTGAACGCGGCACGTGCCACGTTCGCATCGCCGGTACGACCCTGCAGGACAGCCTGCAGCTTCGGGTGCTGGCGGCGCTTGGTCGCCTTCTTGCCCCCGAGGATCTTCGCCGTGAACTTCGGCTTGAACTTCAGCGCGTTGCAGTCGGTCGCCGTGAACGGGCTGTTCTTGGTGACCGTCAACCACTGTGCCGGGTCGGTCGGGTTGCCGCCGCCGCCTGAGATGGCGCCGATGACCCCGAACGGGCTGCAGTTGGTCGGGTTGATCGTGTACGAGTTCCGGTTCAGGTTGACGTCGATCGACCGGATGTCGAGCTTGACGCCCCCGAGGATGTACGGGAGTTCGTCAGAGACGGCATGGACGACCGTCGTTTCCGGTTCGACGTTCAGAGCCGTCCTGACGACGTCTGTGCCGAGGTCGTACGGCCCGGCGACGGCCGGGACGATGAAGACAAGACTCACAGGCGCGCCCTTGTAGGGGCCCGCGAAGTAGGCCTTGCCCTTGTCGTCGGTGAACGGCGCCGCACCCGACCCGCTCTTGATCGTCACATCACCGACCAGGCTGCTCGTCGGGCAGCTCGGAGCCATCAGCTCTTCATTGCCGGACTTGGTCGCTGCCGCGGTGATCCCAGCCTCCGAGCAGTAACTGACCCCGGCCAGTTTGGCCGCCATCCCCGGCGGCAGCGTGACGTCGATCTTGCGGAATTCCTGCTGACCGTCCGGCCGCGTCAGGTGCAGCTCGAACGGGCTGTATGCGCCTGCCGTGGGGTTCGTCGTCCCGGCTTTGAAGCCCGGGTCGAATGGACGGTCGGCGAGGGTTTTCGCACAGGGCCCGCCGCCGGGAGCGGTGGACAGTTCGAATTGGGACTGCGCGGTCGCATCTTTGACTTCCGGCGTCCCCCACGGTGTGAAGTTCGCGTTCGACTGATGCGGACCGCACGTGTATGGGGAGGTCAGCGCACCACGCGGACCGCCGTCGATATGGATGATGAATTCTTCGAACGGCTGTTGCGGGTTCTTGGCAACGACCGCGGTCACCTGACCGGTGCTCTGGTTAGGGGTGACATTCCCGACCAGGCGGACGTTGACGCCATACCGTGTATTGAACGCATGGATGAAGATCCGGAACATTTCTCCGGAGTCCGGTTTCTGGTTCAGCGGTTCGCCGACGTAGACGTTGCCTTCGAGGTGCTGGTCGAGGGCCGGCGATTTCACGTCGACGGTTCCAATTTTCGACCCTTTCGGGCACTGGATCGGGTTGTCGGTGCCCTTGCCGAACTGGGCGTCACTGCAGGTTTCGAGGCCGTTGGCCAGCGAGGGATTGATGCTCGTCCCTTCGGGAAGCACGACCTTCGCGTCGAGAAGGCGCGAGTTTTCAAGCCCTTCTTTATCCGGGTTGAACGGCATCATGACATTGACCGTCGTCGGGTCGGGCGAGTCGGTTTCTCCATTCGTGCTGACGTCGACTTTCGGTTCGAACGGGACTTCGTCGCAGCCGATCGTTCCGACTTTCGTCGTGAACGCGGCGGAATCCGTTTCCACCGGTTCGTGCGAGTCGACGTTCAGCGTCGTCGTCTGCCCTTCTTCGCCGGTGCAATTGGCCGGCATCGTCAGGTAAGCCCCGTGGACCCCGTCGGTGGCACGACCGTTGAAGACGAGGCGCGAGCCGACAACGGGGACGCCGCCTTCGAGCGGCGACTCGATTTCGGTGACCCTGAAGATCACGCTCTGATCGGTCGGGTCGAGATCCCCGACGATGAACGTGGTTCCGGTGGTCGTCGGGAACGCGACCATCGAGGGAACGCCTTCGAAGGGTTCGACGTTGAAGACCGGTACGTTGACCCGGGCCTGTGTGCAGCCTTCGGCTACGCATCCCGGGCCGGGCGCTTCGAGGGCGACGGTGAAGTAGTTGGTCCCGACGATGACGCCGAAGCCTTTTTCGCCGATGCATTTTCCGAAGCCGGCTTCGCCTTCTTCGGCCTCTTCGATGGTGCAAGTTGGCGTTGCCTCCGGGTTTACGTTCAGCCCTTCGGGCAGGTGGACTTCGTTGTCTTTGATGAAGCCGTCAGGGAAACCAACGGCACCCACCGTGGAGAGGGTGTTGAGTTCAAAAGCGGTGATCCCGAAATTCGGGTGCCCGGACGCCTGCCGGTACCACTTCGACGAGGTTTCCGAGGTGCACTGTTCGGGATCCTGCGGGAGAGGCGGTTTGCCGACGACGGCTTTCCCCAGCCCCGGTTCCGTCGGGGTGTCGGAGTTGGCGTTACAGGTCAGCGCTTCCCAGTTTGCGATGCCGAATTCTGCATGAGCTGGGGAGGCGCCGATCGCGAGAACGACGAACGCCGACAGAAGGACAAGCAGCCCACCGGGCCGAGCCTTACCTCTCATATTTTTAGACCTCTCTCCTCAAAGACGGGTTCAACTGCTTTTGCGTTACCCGCCTCCCGCTTGCCAAAACGGTACCGCATGCAGTCAAGGGGCAACCGCGGTTCAATGGCGAGTCGCACCCTGAAACACCACTCGAGCGGCGTTGTTTCGGCTCAGGGAGCGGCGAGCGCTGTCCAGAGTCGATCCTCCGCCTCGCTGACAGCCCGCGCCCTCGACCCGATCTCGGCCCACCGATCGAGCTCGGGCCGGTCGATCTCGCTGGCCGCCTGGAAGGCCGAGGCGAGCTCGGTCCAGCGCGCCGCCGCCGCGGCCGCCAGCGGCGCCTCCGCCCGCCCCGCCTCTTCCAGGAACCGCGAATACATCAAGCGGAAGCAGCCGCCGCCGGTACCCCGGCGCTCGATCACCTGGTACCCGAAGCGTGCGCACCACTGCCAGTCCTCGGCTGCCTCCGGCCATGAGCCCGCCTCAGCGGCAAGGCGGTGGACGGCGTCGAGGCCGGAGAACTCGCGGAACTCGGGCTCGGTCATCGCCCTTGCGGCCCGTTCGATCGCCGCGGGGATCGCCTCGCGCAGGCGGGCCGGGTCGATCGCGTCGGTGGTGGTGAACATGTGCCCGGCGAGCGGGTAGGCGGGATGGTCGCTGTGCCGCGCGCGGTCGAGGCTCTCCAGCGAGGTCCGCTGCAGCTCCTCGAATGCCGTGTCCGACAGGTGCGCCACCTCCTCGTCGTAGCCGGCTAGGACGACGGCGTGGCCCGGGAAGTGGGCCGAATTGCCGTAGTGCTCTAGGTAGTAGAGGTCGGTCAGCAGGAGGGCCGGGGTGCCGCCGTCGACCGCGTCGCGCGCCGCCTCCCAGGCCTCCTTGTCGCCGTTCTCGAAGGTCCGCAGCTCGAGCGCGGTGCCGGTCAGCTCGCTGAAGTTCTCCTCGAGCCGCGCCGTGCGTCCGTTGAACCACCGCGTCGGCGAGGCGTCCTCGAGGGTGACGTAGTAGAAGCAGGGGCCGGCGCCGAGCCCGAACGCCATCTCCTCGCTGATCCCAACCCCGTCGAAGGCGAGCAGATTCCGCAGCGCGGTCGAGCCGCAATGGTGGCCGGGGGTGTGGGTGTAGCCGGGAACGAAGGGCATCGCGCTGATTATCGAGGCTCGCCCCGCCTATGCTGCCGCACCGATGGCGAGCGTCGACGAGAGAGTCCTGCTGGCGATGCGCACCCGCGGGCATACGCCCGCCGCTCGAGCGCTTCGCGATCGTGCTGGGAAGGACGGGGAACAACGGGGGAATCTGGTTCGGGCTGGGCCTGCTGCTCGCGATCGCTCGACTCCGCCAATCGCGAAGCGTGGCTGATCTGCGCCGTCGTCGGCCCGGTCGCGATCGGCCTCAACTATCTCGTCAAGGTGGCGGTCCGCCGGCCGCGCCCCGTCCTCGACGGGCTGCCGCCGCTGGGCGGGGCCCCCAGCTCGCTCAGCTTCCCCTCGGCGCACGCGACCTCATCGTTCGCGGCTGCGACCGCGATGACGCGGGTCGAGCCGGTTGCGGCCCTGGCGTTCCTCCTCGCCATCGCCCTCTCGCTCGGCCGCCCCTACCTCGGCATGCACTACCCCTCCGATGTCCTCGCCGGCGCCCTCCTCGGCATCGCCCTCGGCCTCCTCGTCCCCCTCTCGATATGACTGGCACTCACCAGGCCGGCCCGGAAGAGGCGGCAGGAACAAAACGCCGCCTCCTCATTCGCGTACGCCGAGCCACCCCCGGACGCGTGAGCGAGAGCCAGTCCATCTCTGTTTCTTCTGGCTCGAGCGGGAGCGGAGGAGGTGGCGTTTTATGAAAGTCGGGATCGTCGGGCTTCCGAACGCGGGCAAGTCGACCCTCTTCAACGCCCTGACCAAGGGCGGGGCGCAGACCGGCGACTACCCGTTCACGACGATCGAGCCCAACGTGGCGATCGCCCAGGTGCCGGACGAGCGCCTGGAGAGGGTGGGGAAGACGGTCGGCAGCTCGGAGTTGGTTCCTGCGACGATCTCCTTCCACGACATCGCCGGCCTCGTCAAGGGCGCCTCCGAGGGGGAGGGCCTCGGCAACAGGTTCCTCGCCTCGATTCGCGAGACCGACGCGATCTGCCACGTCGTCCGCTGCCACGCCGACACCGGGGTCCCGCATCCCGACGGGCGCGTCGACCCAATGGCCGACATCGAGACGATCGAGACCGAGCTGACGCTCGCCGACTACGAGCAGGCCGAGCGCCGCCTCGAACGGGTCGAGAAGGGGGCGAGGTCGGGGGATCTGGAGGCGATCGCCGAAAGGGAGTGGCTCGAGAAGGTGGTCGCGGAGCTGGGCGCCGGACGCCCCGCCCGCACGGTCCCCGTCCCCGAGACGGCCCCCTCGGCGGCGATGAACCTACAGGCGCTGACCTCGAAGCCGATCCTCTATGTCGCCAACGTCGACGAGGGCGACGCCGACCCGCCCGAGGAGGTCGCTGAACACGCCATCGGGCTCGGCGCCGGCGTGGTCGCGGTCAGCGCCCGGATCGAGGGCGAGCTGGCCGAGCTCGACGCCGCCGAAGCCGAGGAGATGCGCGAGTCATACGGTGTCGAGGGGTCGGGCCTGGCGCGCCTGGTCCGCGCCGCCTATGACCTCCTCGACCTGCTCACCTTCTTCACCGCCGGCGAGGGCAAGGAAGCGGTCGCCCGGCCGTTGTCCCGCGGCGCGACCGCCTGGGACGCGGCGGGGACGATCCACAGCGAGATCCAGGACGCCTTCGTCAAAGCCGAGGTGATCGGGTGGGATCAGTTGGTCGAGTGCGGCGGCTACGCGCCCGCCCGTGACCGCGGCCTGCTCCGGATCGAGGGCCGCGACTACGTCGTCGCCGACGGCGACGTGATCACGATCAAGGTCTGATCGCTCCGCGCCCGGCCACGGCCGGGTAGGTTCACAGCCATGGAGGAACGGCCGAGGTTCCCGAAGGTGGCCGCAAAGGCCGGCCACTACGAGAGCTTCTACATCAAGGCCTGCCCGCCCGGTGGCGGCCGGGGGCTCTGGATTCGCCACACGGTCCACAAGCGCCCCGGCGCCGAGCCGAATGCCTCGATCTGGTTCGTCCTCTTCGACCGCGAGGCCGAGGGCCCGCGGGCGACGAAGGCGACCGTCCCGGCGGGGGACCTCTCGACCCCGGCGGGCTCCTGGATCAGGGTCGCCGACGCCGAGATCGGCCCGGGCCGGGCTAGCGGATCGGTCGCGACCGATGCGCTCGAGGCCTCGTGGGAGCTGCAGTTCGACGGCGACGCCGAGCCCTGCAAGTACCTCCCCGCCGACTGGCTATATGAGGCTCCCGTTCCCCGCACGAAGTTCGTCGCTCCCTATCCCGACGCCCGCTTCACGGGCAGGCTCGAGATCGACGGGGACACGATCGAGCTGGATGGATGGCCGGGGATGATCGGCCACAACTGGGGCAGCGAGCACGCCGAGCGCTGGGTCTGGCTCGAGGGGACGGGATTCGAGGAGACGGAGGGAACATTCTTCGACGCCGGCGCCGCCCGGATCAAGATCGGCTCCTGGATCACGCCGTGGGTCCCCTCCGGGATGCTCGCCCTTGATGGCGAGCGACACCGGCTCGGCGGCTTCGGGAGCATCCGCTCGTCCTCGGTCCAGGAGTCGGCCGGCGAGTGCGCATTCGTCCTCCCGGGCAAGGACATCGTCGTCCGCGGCCGCGTCTCCGCCCCGCGCAAGGACTTCGTCGGCTGGGTCTACGCCGACCCGGACGGGCCCGAGCACAACACGATCAACTGCTCGGTCGCCGATCTCGAGCTGACCGTCGAACGGCCGGCGATGGCGGCGCGAGAGCTGAGGCTGACGGCCGGAGCCGCCTACGAGCTGGGGATGCGCGAGACCGACCACGGGATCCCGATCCAGCCCTACCCGGACGGTCAGCGCTAGCGGGTGACGCCGCCGGCCGAGTTGCCCCCGCCCGTCGGTGGCGCCGCCGCCCTGCCGCCGACCAGCTTGGTGAAGGTCATCCAGCGGTCGTAGGCGCCGAGCGCGCTCTCCAGCTGGTCGCCGCGGATCGTCGTCGTGCCGCCCGTCCCGACAAGTCGGGCCCACACGATTCGCGGCGAGACCCCGCGCTTGGTGACGACGACCTGCTTCAGGCGCCCGTCGAGGTAGCCGCCGAGATCGGCGCTGATCTCGGGGCCGGAGAACCGCAGGGTCCAGGAGTGGAGCGGGCAGGCGCCGTCATAGGGGTCGGGGACGCCGACCAGGTAGGGGACCGGAGGGCCGAAGAAGACGTTCTGGACGCTCTCGGTGTGGCCGCCCGAGCAGGCGGAGAAGAACGTCTGGGCGATTTCGCCGCGGTAGAGGACGACCTGCGCTCGGGTCGCCGCCGCCGCTGCGTTGGTGGGGGCCGTCTCGCCTTCGATCCCGTCGTAGACCTGGCTGCGGGTGTCGTCGTAGAGGTCGAATCCGTTGCCATCGACGCTGGTCGCGAGGGCGAAGGAGCGCGCTGCGACGGCCTGCGCCTCGAGCGCGGCCGGTGGCCACGAGGGCGGCGACTCGTTGGCGATCACCCCCTTCACGTACTGGTCGACCGCGACTGCGTTGACCGCGTTGAGGGAGCCGGGGTCGCTCTTCGTCGGGACGACCTCGAGCGCGCCGCGGTACGCCCTGCCGTCGATCCGGATCGTGCCCGGGCCGGCGGCGCGCAGCTTCGGCCCGCAGTCGGCGAGAGCCCGTCCGCCGCCGCCGCCGAGCAGCCGCACGGCGCCCCCGACAAGGTGGGCCGCGTAGGTCGTACCGGGGTCGAGGGCCCGGCCGCAGGCCCCGGTCGCGCCGCTGAAGCCGACATCGCCGGGGTCGATCCCGACCAGGACGCGGACGACCCGCGGCCCGTCGATCGTCCCGACGGTGGTGCCCGAGTAGTAGTGAGCGAGGATCGCCTGGTAGCCGAAGCCGTGGGTTGCGTAGCCGTAGGCGCCGTACTGGCTCATGCCGACGCCGTGCCCGAAGCCGTGTCCCCTGACGACCCAGGTGACCCCGGCTCGGGCGGTCCCTGGCGATACCAGCAGCCCGAGGGCGAGGAGGATGGCGAGGCGCGCGCGCATGACCGGTCAACCAATTCGCCTCGGGCGAGTCGCGGCCTGCTCTAGGCTGAAAGAGACGAACCAGAGGAGGTCAGGAATGGCGACAGAGACGGTCCAGGTGGTCGACCACAAACTCCTCGCCGCCGGCGAGTGGATGGCGACGGGCGATTGGGATGAGGTGCTGAGCCCGTACGACCAAACTGCCGTCGGCAGGGTCGCCCAGGGGAACGCGGCGCTCGTCGACAGGGCGGCCCGCGCCGCGCACGAGGCCTTCGAGGCCGGTGACTTCTCCCAGCACGAGCGGGCCGCGGTGCTCGACCGCGCAGCCGAGATCGCCGGCGAACGGACCGAGGACCTGGCGCTGACGATCGCCGCCGAGGCCGGCAAGCCGCTGAAGACGGCGACGGTCGAGGCGCAGCGCTGCGCCGAGACGCTCACCTTCTCCGCGGTCGAGGCGCGCAAGCTGACCGGCGGCACGGTGCCGATGGACGCCTCGGCTGCCGGCGCCGGCAAGCTCGGCGTGATGATGCGGGTCCCCTACGGCGTCGTCGGGGCGATCAGCCCGTTCAACTTCCCGCTCAACCTGGTTGCCCACAAGCTCGGGCCGGCGATCGCAGCCGGCAACGCGGTTGTCCTGAAGCCGGCGGGCCAGACCCCGATCTCCTCGATCAAGCTGGCCGAGATCCTGCTCGAGGCGGGCCTGCCGGAGGGCTGGCTCAGCGTGATCCCCGGCCCCGGCTCTGACGTCGGCAACGCAATCGTCGAGCACGAGCTGACGAAAGCCCTGACCTTCACCGGTTCGGCGCCGGTCGGGTGGGGGATACGGAGCAAGGTTCCGCACAAGAAGGTCAACCTCGAGCTCGGCTCGAACGCGCCGCTGATCGTCCACAGCGATGGCGACTGGGAGACGGCGGCGGACAAGACCAAGCTCCACGCCTACTCCCACGCCGGCCAGAGCTGCATCTCGATCCAGCGCATCCTCGTCCACGAGGACATCGCCGACGCCTACACCGAGCGCCTCGTCGCCAATCTCGGCGAGCTGCGGGTCGGCGACCCGCTCGACCCCGATACTGAAGTCGGCCCGCTGATCTCGCCCGGGGACCGCGATCGGGTCAAGGAGTGGGTCGACGAGGCGGTCGCCGGCGGAGCCGAGCTCCTCGCCGGCGGCGAGTTGGTCGACGAGGGCCGCTGCCTGGCGCCGACCCTGCTCGGCTCCCCGCCACGCGACTCGAAGGTCTGGTGCGAGGAGATCTTCGGCCCGGTCGCGACGATCGACCGCTTCTCCGATTTCGGGGAGGCGCTGAGGATGGCCAACGACTCGAAGTTCGGGCTGCAGGCCGGCGTCTTCACCCGCGACATCGGCCGCGGGCTCGAGGCGGCGGAGACGCTCGATTTCGGCGGCGTCCTGATCAACGAGGTGCCGACCTTCCGCGCCGACCAGATGCCCTACGGCGGCGTCAAGGACTCTGGCAACACCCGGGAGGGCCCCGCCTACTCGGTGATCGAGCTGACCGAGGAGCGGTTCGTCACCTTCCAGGGCTAGTCCCCCGGCGGCTACTCGTGCGGGCGCGCCATCCGGTGGTGGTCGAGCGCCTCCTCGAGGACCGCCGGCTCGACGCCCTGCTCCAGTGCCACCTCGCGCAGCGAGCGGCCTGACTCTGCCGCGACTTTGACGATGTCCGTGGCCCGGTCGTACCCGATGTGGGGATTGAGCGCTGTCGCCGTCGCCAGGGTCGCCTCGGCATTGCGCTCGGTCATCTCCTCGTTGGCCTCGATGCCGGCGACGCATTTCTCGTTCAGCAGGCGCGAGGCAGAGCCGAGGAGCTTGATCGAGTCGAGCAGGTTGCGGGCGATCAGCGGAACCCGGACGTTGAGCTCGAACTGGCCCTGGCTGCCGGCGAGGGTGATCGCGGCGTCGTTGCCCACCACCTGGGCGGCGACCTGGATCACGACCTCCGGGATCACCGGGTTGACCTTGCCGGGCATGATCGAGGAACCCTTCTGGAGCTCGGGCAGGCGCAGTTCGGCGAGGCCGGCGCGGGGGCCGGAGCCCATCAGCGCCAGGTCGTTGGCGATCTTGTTCAGCGAGACCGCGTAGACCTTCAGCATCCCCGACAGCTCGACGAGCGCGTCGCGGTTGCCCTGCGCCTCGAACGGGTCGGCGGGGCCGGAGATCGCAAGCCCGGTCTCGGCGGCGAGCTTCTCGCGGACCTTGGCGGCGAACTCGGGATGGGTGTTGAGGCCGGTTCCGGTCGCGGTGCCGCCGAGGGGGATCTGGCCGACTCTCGGCAGCGTCGAGGAGATCCGGTCTCCGCCGAGCCGGACCTGTGCGGCGTAGCCTCCGAACTCCTGGCCCAGTGTCACGGGGACGGCGTCCATCAGGTGCGTCCGGCCGGCCTTGACGACGTCCGCGAACTGCGCCGCCTTCGCCTCGAGCGCGGCGCCGAGGCCGTCGATCGCCGGCAGCAGGTCGCGCTTGACCTCCCCCAGCGCCGCGATGTGGACCGCCGATGGGAAGACGTCGTTGGAGGACTGGCCCATGTTGACGTGGTCGTTGGGGTGGGCCTCGTCGCTGGCGAGCGCGGCGATCACCTCGTTCGCGTTCATGTTCGTGGAGGTGCCGGAGCCGGTCTGGAAGACGTCGATCGGGAACTGGTCGTCGTGCTCACCCGCGGCGACGGCGTCGCCCCCGGCGGCGATCCGCTCGGCGACGTCGGCGTCGAGTTTGCCGAGCTCGGCGTTGACGCGCGCCGCGGCGGCCTTCAGCCGTCCGAGCTCGCGGACGACGGGCACGGGGACCCGCTCGCCGGAAACAGGAAAGTTCTCGACCGCCTTCGTGGTCTCACCACCCCAGAGCTGCTCAGTCAAAGTCGTCGCCTCCATCGAGTTTCTCATCGAAGCGTATTCGAGTGACGTGGGCGGGTTCTTGGTGAAAGTCGGGCGGCTCCCGATTCGTTATCCCGACGTGAGGGGACGCCGGTACCTCAAATCGGCCTTGGTGCTCAGCACGGCAATCGCCGCTCTCGCTTTGGTGCCTGCGAACGCGGGCGCTGAGACTCTCTACAACCAGATCTGCTGCGGGAACGAAGGGACGATCTCACAGAGCTTCGCGGCCGAATCGAAATACTCGGTCCAACTGGCTGACGACTTCGTGATCCCGTCGGGAGAGACCTGGTCGATTCAGGAAGTCATCTCGGTCTGGGTGACCAATAACGCCGATCCCGAACATCCTCCTTCGATAAGCGTCCTCATCTACGGCGACAATTCCAACCGCCCGGGTTCGCAGCTCTTCAACGTCGAAAGCGACGTCGCCCCGAAAGTCCTCAACCCGGAAGAAGGCGACGTTTCCGAGTTCGAAGTTCCCGTCTCGGTCCCGACCCTGGGGGCGGGCAGGTACTGGCTCTCTCTGCAGGCGCATGGGAGCAAAGCGACCAACGGCGAATGGTTCTGGGGCGACATCGTGACTCAGAACGGCTCTCCCGCGGTCCTCCGGAACCCAGGGGACGGCTTCGAAACGGGATGCACCGAATGGACCGCGCGCGAACTCTGCTCACAGGGCCTCGAACCGGAACCGGACCAGAGCTTCATCCTGCGCGGCGCCCGGACCGTGACCGCGCCGCCACCGCAACCCCCGTCTCCCGCGCAGCCCCAGACCGGGGCGAACCCGTCCAACTCGATTGCCTTCTCCGGCTCGCCGAAAGCGGGGAAAGGAGGTGGGCCAGCGACGATCGACGTCCAGGTGCCCGGCCCCGGCACCGTCACGGCGACGGGAGACGGCGTGAAGCAATTCCGGGTCGTCGTCTCGAAAGCCGGCGAGGTGAAGATCAGGGTCAGGCTGAACTCGGCTGGCAAGAAGAAATTGAAATCCGCCAAGGGCCACAAGCTGAAGGTGAATGTCAAAGTCACCTTCACCCCGACGGGCGGCGAGCCAAAGGTCGTGACCAAGAAGGTCACGTTTCAGACCTGACCGATTCGATCGCTCAGCCGAGGACCAGTCCGGCTTCGAACCCGGATTCGTAGGCGCGTTCGAGCTGTCGCGGCAGCGGCTGGCCGCCGGGGCTGTACTTCGCGGCCGCTTCGAGCCGGCGGACGAGCTCGGCGTCGATGCCGTGGTTGCCATCGGCGCCACGTTCGACCGCCCCGAGCAGGAAGCCGAGCTGCAACGCGGCGGGCCCATCCGGGTTCGCGCGCGCTTCGGAGTTGAGCTCGGTCGCCGCCCTCACCGTCGCGGAGCCGACGGTCGCGAGGGAGCCCCCAGGCTGGTTCTCGGTCAGGCAGTCGCTGATCCTCGTCCCGCCTGGCAGCCTGACCGGTTTGGGGGCGTTGCCGAGCGCCTCGACGTAGGTCTTCGCGCCTTCGAGGCAGGCGACCGGCGTCCCCTCCTCGGTCGTGCCGCACGCCGCCAGCGCCAGGGCGAGCCCGGTCAGCCCGAGGACGAGGAAGACGAGTCGGCGCATCGGCGCCGAATCCTATGGAGAGCGGAGCCGAGGCTCAGTCGCCGTGCGGGGAGACGCCCCCGGAGCGGACCGTCGAGATCCCGCCCGGCGGCGGTGGAGGCACCGCCGGCTGCGGGTGCCGTTGCGGGCTCGGCCGCTGGGCGACCCCCTGGAAGGCGACGGGGAAGACTTCGACCCATTCGGCGAGATCGGACGGGGGCGCCGGGGCATGGTTCCAGGAAAGGTGGAGGTGGTTGCCGCAGCCGTGGCCGGCGTCGCCGTCGTACCCGACCCAGCGGAACGGCGGCCGCGGCAGGTTCTGTCGCGGCTCGGCCCAGTGCGCGAGCCGGGTGATCCCGCGCCAGGTGCTGTCGCAGCGCCCGTCGCCGTTGAGGGGGACGATGTCGACGGCGAGGCCGTTGAGGTGGTCGGAGTGCTCGACATGGCAGCCGTCGCAGCCGACGTGTTCGCCGTCAGGAAGCTTGCCGGAGAAGCCGTCGGTGATGTAGACCGGGTAGCGCTGGGCTATCCAGCGCAGGTCGGGGACGATCCGCCGGTCGATCATGTCGCCTTCTTCGTGCGGCACCGAGGCCGGGATCGGGACGATCTCCCCGCTGGCGTAGGAGAGCCTGGTCGGAATCGGCGCCGCTGCGGCCGGCGCGGCGGCCCAGGAGGCCAGGATCGCGGCCCCGGAAAGGGCGAGCGCAAGCAGCCTCCCTCGACCTCCTCGGTACATCGACCCGTCCATCTTCCTGCACATCGGGCGTTTCGATGGCCGGCTTGAGAACCGCAATCTCGCTGTAGGGTTCCGACGGCATGCCCACCGTCCTCGGCGCCAGCTTCGATCTCTTCCGCGCCCACGGCATGACGACGATCTTCGGCAACCCCGGCTCGACCGAGCTGCCGATGCTGGCCGACTACCCGTCCGACTTCCGCTACGTGCTCGGCCTCCAGGAGGCGGTCGTCGTCGGGATGGCCGACGGCTACGCCCAGGCCTCGGGGCAGACCACGGTCGCCAATATCCACACCGCGCCCGGGGTCGGCAACGCGATGGGGGCGATCTTCAACGCCCAGGCGAACCACTCGCCGCTGCTGATCACCGCCGGCCAGCAGGTTCGGGCCCAGATGACCCTCCAGGCCAACCTGACGAACCGCGACGCGATCCGGATGCCGCACCCGCTTGTGAAGTGGGCCTACGAGCCGGCCCGCGCCGAGGACGTGCCGCTCGCGCTCGCGCACGGGATCCACCTCGCGTCGATGGCCCCCCGCGGCCCGGTGCTCGTCTCGCTGCCGATGGACGACTGGGGCGTCGAGGTCGACGACGCCGACGCCCGCGAGGTGATCGCCCGCCGCGTCAGCGCCCGCGCCGTCGCCGACCCCGAGACGATCGCAACACTCGCCGAGCGCCTCGATGCCGCGACGAACCCCGTCCTCGTCGCCGGGCCCGACATCGACGCCAGCGGCGGCTGGGATGCGGCGATCGGCCTCGCCGAGCGCCAGCGGCTGCCGGTCTGGGCGACGCCGGCGCCGGGCGGGGGGCGGATCGGGTTCCCCGAGAACCACCCGAACTACCGTGGCGTCCTGCCGCCGGCGATCGGCCCCGTCGCCCAGACTCTCGAGGGCCACGACCTGATCCTCGTCGCCGGCAGCTCGGTCTTCCCCTACTACCCGTACATCCCCGGGCCGCTGCTGCCCGATGGGGCGCAGCTTGTGGCGATCACGAGCGACCCCGACGAGGCCGCCCGGGCGCCGATGGGCGAGGCGATCGTCGCCGACGTCGGGCTCAGCCTCGCGGCGCTGCTCGAGGCCGTGCCCGAGTCCTCGCGCCAGGGACCGGAGCCGAACGAGGGCCCGCAGGAGCTCCCGGCGAGCGACCCGCTCAACTCCTCGACCGTCCACTCGGCGCTCGCCGAGGTCTTTCCCGAGGATGGGATCGTCGTCCTCGAGTCCCCCGCCAGCACCCTCGCGCTTCGCAACCAGTTGCGGCTCTCGCGGCCGGGCAGCTACTACTTCAGCTCGGGCGGCGGGCTCGGGTTCGGCCTCGCAGCCTCGGTCGGGGTCCAGCTCGCCCAGCCCGACCGCCCGGTCGTCTGCGTGCTCGGCGAGGGCTCGGCCCAGTACGCGATCACGGCCTTCTGGAGCGCGGCCGCCTACGACACACCGGTCACCTTTCTCGTCCTCAACAACGCCGAGTACGCGATCCTCAAGTGGTTCGCCGACGTCGAGGGCGTCAGCGGGGCGCCCGGCCTCGACCTGCCGGAGCTGAATGTCGGCGCGGTCGCCGCCGCCTACGGGGTCGGCTCCCGGCGCGCGAGTGGACGCGACGAGGTCAGGGACGCGCTGGCAGCTGCCCTCTCCTCGTCGAAGCCGGAGCTGGTCGAAGTCCCGGTCGAGCCCGGGATGTCCCTCTTCTAGGGGCCGGCGATGGGGCTGCTGGAGCGGAATCTGGCGCCACCCCCTTCGGAGCCCGCCTCCGACCGCGCGCCGGACGAGCTGGCGGCGGGCACCGCACAGCCCCTGCGCGCCGCGCTGGAGTCGCTGCTCGGCGCCGACCGGGTCCTGGGCCGCGCCAGCGACCTCGTCCGCTACGCCTCCGACGCCAGCCCGTACCGGCTGCTGCCCCAGACGGTCGTGATGGCGCACGACCCCGGCGACGTCTCGAAGGTCCTCTCCTACGGGCGGACCTCCGGCATCCCCGTCGTCTTCCGTGCCGGCGGCACCAGCCTCAACGGCCAGGGGCAGACCGACGGCATCCTCGTCGACGTCCGCCGCCACTTCGGCGGCGTCTCCGTCGAGGAGGGGGGAACGCTCGCCCGCGTCGGCCCGGGGACGGTTCTCGGCCATGCCAACCGAGTCCTCTCCTCCCGCGGCCGCAAGCTCGGCCCCGATCCGGCCAGCACCGACATCGCCACGGTCGGCGGCGTGATCGCCAACAACTCGGGCGGGATGCGCTGCGGGACGACCAAGGACTCCTACTCGACCGTTCGCTCGCTGACCTTCGTCCTGCCCTCTGGGACGACGATCGACACCGCCGCGCCCGGCGCCGCCGAGAGCTTCGCCGCCGCCGAGCCAGAGCTGGCCGCGGGCCTTGAGGCGATCCGCGACGAGATCCGCGCCGACGCCGAGCTCAGCGACCGGATCCGGCGCAAGTTCGCGATCAAGAACACGACCGGGTATCGGCTCTGCGCCTTCCTCGACGCCGACGATCCGCTCGAGATCTTCCGCCGCCTCCTCGTCGGCTCCGAGGGGACGCTCGCCTTCATCGCCGAGGCGGTCTTCGAGACGGTGCCGGTTCCGGCACGGACGACCACCGCCTGGATCCACTTCCCAGGTGTCGACGAGGCGATCGCGCCAGTCCGCGATTTCGTCGAGAGCGGTGCTACCGCGGTCGAGCTGATGGTCGCTCCGGCCCTGATCACAGCCGCCTGGAACATGGTCGGCGCTCCCGAGGAGTGGAAGGAGCTGCCGCCGGAGTCGGCGGTCCTTCTGGTCGAGTTCGGCGCCGAGACCGACGGGGAGCTCGATGCGGACATGGCCCGTGCCGGCGAGATCCTCGCGTCCCACGAGACGATCCGCCCGGTTGCGTTCACCCGCGAGCCCGAGGAGATCGAGCTCGCCTGGCGGGTCCGCGAGGGCCTGCACGGCCTGATCGGGCGGCTGCGACCCCCCGGAACCTCCTTGATCGTCGAGGACGTCTGCGTCCCCCCCGAGCGGATCGCCGAGGGCGCGCAGGACCTGCAGGCGCTGCTGGGGGAGCACGCGTTCCTGCCCGGCGTCGCCGGCCACGCATCGGCCGGGAACCTGCACTTCATGCTCACCCCCGACTTCTCCAAGCAGGAGGACCTCGACCGCTACGAGGCGTTCATGGCGAAGCTGGTCGAGCTGATCGTCGGCAAGTACGACGGTTCGCTCAAGGCCGAGCACGGGACCGGGATCAACATGGCGCCCTATGTCAAGCGCGAGTGGGGCGAGAAGGCGACCGACCTGATGTGGCGGGTCAAGCAGCTCGTCGACCCCGCCGGCGTCCTGGCGCCGGGGGTGATCCTCAATCGCGACCCGGGCGCCCACCTCCGCAACCTGAAGACGACGCCGCCGATCGAGGAGTCCGCGAGCACCTGCGTCGAGTGCGGGTTCTGCGAGCCGGTCTGCCCGAGCCGCAACCTGACGACGACGCCGCGGCAGCGGATCGTCCTGCGGCGCGAGATGGCGCGCCAAACCGCCGGATCACCGCTGCAGAGGGCGCTGCTCGAGGAGTACGAGTACGACTCGCTCGACACCTGCGCGGCGGATGGCTCGTGTCAGCTCGCCTGCCCGGTCGGGATCGACACCGGCAGCCTGGTCAAGGAACTGCGGGGAGAGCGCCACAAGGAGCGGGCCGAATCGCTGGCTCTGTGGGCGGCGGAGCGCTGGACCGCGGTCGAAAAGACAACTCGAGCCGGTCTCCGGGTCGGCGGGCCCCTCGCGCGCCGGACCAGGAGCGGGGCGGCGCTGCCCGGGCCGGGTCCGGGCAAGCTGCCGGAGACCTCCCGCGAGGGCGCCGCCGCCGTCTACCTGCCCTCCTGTACCAACCGGATCTTCGGCCGCGGCCGGGCGGGCGCGAGCCTGCCCGAGGCCCTGGTCGACGTCTCGGCCCGGGCCGGGCTCCCGGTCTGGATCCCGACCGCTATCGAGGGGAGCTGCTGCGGGCTCCCGTGGAGCTCGAAAGGCTTCGGCGCGGCCCACCGCCACAAGGCCAACGAGCTCGTCGAGCGCCTCTGGGAGTGGAGCGGGGACGGGGAGGTCCCGGTCGTGATCGATGCCGCCTCCTGCACCCAGGCGCTGGCGGTTCCCGGTGACGGGGTCCTGAGCGAGGAGAACGGCGAGCGGCTCGGCGGTCTCGAGATTCTCGACTCGGTCGCGTGGGCGCACGACCGCCTCCTGCCCGGGCTCGAGGTCCGGCAGCGGGTCGGCTCCGCCACGGTCCACCCGACCTGCGCCACTCGCCACATGGGCCTCGCCCCCCGCCTGCGTGCCCTCGCCGGCGCCCTCGCCGACGACGTCATCGTCGCTCCCTCCGCCACCTGCTGCGGGTTCGCCGGTGATCGCGGATTTTCCCATCCCGAGCTGACCGCGGCGGCCACCGCGGAGCAGGCCTCCGAGCTCGGCGGCCGCGCCTTCGACGCCCACCTGAGCAGCAACCGCACCTGCGAGATCGGGCTAGCGCGGGCGACCGGCGCCGAGTACGAGTCCTTCGTCTTCCTGCTCGAGGAGCTGACGCGCCCGAGCTGAGCTAGCGGCGCGCTGCCTTGACCGCGGCAGCGCCCTGCTCGTCGGCGGCAGACTCGATCTCGCGGGTGATTGAGGTCGGGCTCTCGTCCTGGCCGAGGCGGCGGTCCAGCAGCGGGTTGATGATCCCGCGGAAGGTCGAGTAAAAACGCCACCAGCGCGGGGCGAAGATCCGCGGCGAGCGTTCTTCGATCCCGCGGACGACGGCGGCCGCAGCCTCGGCAGGCTCGATCCGGCGTTTCATGAACTTCGGCAGCTGGTCCTGAAGGCGGTCGAAGTGCTGCTGCTCGGCGGCGTCCTGGACCATCCTGGTGTCGACCCAGCCGAAGTATGCGACTCCGGCGCTCGACCCGAGAGGTGTCAGCTCGGCTCGGAGCGAACGGCCGAACGACTCGACGCCGGCCTTGGCGGCAGCGTAGGGGCTGTTGAGGAAGCCGTTGACGAACGCGTAGACGGAGGAGACGAGAACCACGTGACCCCGCCGCTCGACGATCTGCGGCAACGCGGCCCGGACGGTGCGCCAGACGCCGAGCATGTCGACCTCGAAGACGCGTTCCCATTCCTCGCCGGCGATGCCCCTGGCCGTCGCCAGCCTGTCCTGAGCGACTCCGGCGTTGGCGACGACGACGTCGAGGCCGCCGAAGCGCTCGACCGTCTCCGCGACGGCGCTTCTCATCGCCCCCTCGTCGGTGACGTCGGCGGCGATCCCGATCGTCCTCTCGCCGATCCGCTCCGCGGCCTCGCGGGCCTGCTCGGGGCTGAGGTCGAGCACCGCGACCGAGGCGCCTCGCATCTGCATCTGGCGCGCGGTCTCATACCCGATCCCGCGCGCGGCCCCGGTCACTAGCGCGACCTTCCCGTTCAGATCGAAGCTCGGCATCGGGCGCGCAGCCTACCCGCTCCTAGAATCCCCGCGATGAGCGGCTTTCGCCCAGTCGACCCCAAGCAGTCCTTTCCCGAGCTCGAGGAGCGGATCCTCGCGCGCTGGGCCGAGCGCGACGTCTTCCGCCGTTCGCTGGCCAACCGCGAGGGGGCCGAGGTCTGGAGCTTCTACGAGGGACCGCCGACCGCCAACGGCCGGCCCGGCTCCCACCACGTGCTGGCTCGCGTCTTCAAGGACATCTACCCGCGCTACCGCGCGATGCGCGGCTACCGCGTCCCGCGCAAGGCCGGCTGGGACTGCCACGGGCTCCCGGTCGAGCTCGAGGTCGAAAAGGAGCTCGGGATCGAATCCAAGCAGGAGGTCGAGGAGTACGGAATCGCCGAGTTCAACCAGCGCTGCCGCGAGTCGGTCTTCGAGTACGTCGAGGAGTGGAACCGGCTGACCGAGCGGATCGGGTTCTGGATCGACCTCGACGACCCCTATGTGACTCTCGACGATGCCTACATCGAGTCGGTCTGGTGGTCGCTGCGCAGGCTCTGGGACTCGGACCTCCTCTACCAGGGGCACAAGGTCGTCCCCTACTGCCCGCGCTGCGGCACCGCGCTCTCCTCGCACGAGGTCGCACTGGGCTACGAGGACGTCGAGGACCCCAGCGTCTACGTGAAGTTTCCGGTCACCGGTGTGCCGGCCAACGACGAGATCCCGGAGTCCCCGGTCGAGCCCGGCGACAACCTGCTGATCTGGACGACGACCCCCTGGACGCTGATCTCCAACGCGGCGATCGCCGCCGGGCCGGAGATCGAGTACGTCCGCGCCCGGCTCGACGGCGAGGTTCTGGTCCTGGCCCGCGACCTGGTCGAGCGGGTGCTCGGCGAGGGGGCGGAGGTGATCGGCCACTTCCCGGGCTCCGCCCTCGCCGGCGTGGCCTACCAGCCGCCGTTCTCCTACGTCACCGATTTCGGGCCGCGCGGCCAGACCGTGCTCGAGGCCGACTTCGTCACCGTTGAGGACGGCACCGGGCTGGTCCACACCGCAATCGCCTTCGGCGAGGACGACTTCGCGCTCGGCAAGCGCTACGGGATCAAGCTCCAGAACCCGGTCCTTCCAGACGGGACGTTTGAGGACCGGGTCACCGAGTTCGCCGGGCGGTTCGTCAAGGAGGCCGACCCCGACATCGTCGCCGCGCTGCAGCGATCGGGCCGCCTGCTGCGTTCCGAGGTCTACGAGCACGCCTATCCGCACTGCTGGCGTTGCGGGACCCCGCTCCTCTACTACGCGCGGTCGAGCTGGTACGTCGCCACCGCGCGCGAGCGCGAGGGCCTGCTCGCGAACAACGAGGAGATCGGGTGGCATCCCGAGCACATCAAGCACGGGCGGTTCGGCAAATGGCTCGAGAACAACGTCGACTGGGCGCTCTCTCGCGACCGCTACTGGGGGACGCCTCTGCCGATCTGGGAGTGCGGCGGTGAGGGTTGCGAGGAGCGCGCCTGCATCGGCTCGGTCGCCGAGCTCCGCGAGCGCGCGACCGGCGAGGTGCCCGACGACCTCCACCGTCCCTACATCGACGAGGTCGTTCTCCGCTGCGAGAGCTGCGGCGGCGACATGCGCCGGGTCGAGTCGGTGATCGACACCTGGTATGACAGCGGCGCGATGCCCTTCGCGCAGTTCCACTACCCCTTCGAGGGCGAGGAGCAGTTCGAGGAGCGCTTCCCCGCCGATTTCATTTGCGAGGCGATCGACCAGACGCGCGGCTGGTTCTACACGCTGCTCGCCGAGTCGACGCTTCTATTCGACACCTCGAGCTACCGCAACTGCGTCTGCCTCGGGCTGATCCTCGACCCCGACGGCCAGAAGATGTCGAAGAGCCGCGGCAACGTCGTCGAGCCCTGGGACGTGATCGCTGCCCACGGCGCCGACGCGTTCCGCTGGTACTACCTGACCTCGCAGCAGCCCTGGTCCGGCTACCGGTTCTCACTCGACACGGTCGGCGAATCGGTCCGCCAGTTCCTCCTCACCCTCTGGAACACGTACTCCTTCTGGGTCCTGTACGCGAATGCCGAGGGGCTGACCCCCGAGGTTTTTCCCGCCGCCCCCGGACGCGGGAGCGAGGGCGGATCGCAGTCTGATTTTTCCGCCCTCGCGGGAGCAGAGGAGGCGCCGGAATATGTCGGGGCGGCGGGCGGGGACCTGGATGCGAGTGGGGACCTGGATCGGTGGGTGCTGTCGAGGCTGCAGGGGACGATCTCCAGGGTCACCGACCAGATGGACGAGTTCGACTGCACGGCCGCGGGGCGGGAAATCGCGGCCTTCGTCGAGGAGCTCTCGAACTGGTACGTGAGGCTCTCGCGGCGGCGATTCTGGGAGGGCGACCGGTCCGCGTTCGCGACCCTGCGAACGTGCCTGGTCGAGGTCGCGAAGCTGCTGGGCCCGTTCACGCCGTTCCTCGCCGACGAGATCTACTGCAACCTGGTCGGCGGCGATCGGGAGAACTTCCCAGACGGGCTCGACTCCGTCCACCTGCGCGATTTCCCCGCCTCCGACCCCGCGCTCGCCGACCCCGCGCTCGAGTCGGCGATGGAGGCCGTCCGGCTCACGGTCGAGCTCGGCCGCGCGGCCCGGGCTCAGGCGAAGGCCAAGGTGCGCCAGCCGCTGCGCCGTGCCGTGATCGTCGCCAACGACGCCGAGCGGGAGGCGATCTCTGCTCGGGCCGACCTGGTCAGGGCCGAGCTGAACGTGAAGGAGCTCGACTTCGTCTCCGAGGAGGCGGAGCTGGTCAGCTACTCGGTCAAGCCCGACTACCGCTCGCTCGGCCCCCGGTTCGGGAAGCGGATGCCGCAGGTAGCCGCCGCGATCGGGGCGCTCGACCCCCGTCACGTCGCCGCTGTGATGTCGGACGGCGGCGAGATCGGGATCAACATCGACGGCGACGATCACACGATCGGCGCCGATGAGGTGACCCTCGCCCTCCAACCGCTGGAGGGCTATGAGGTCGAGGCCGAGGCGGGCCACGCGGTCGCGCTCCAGCTCGAGCTCGACGATGAGCTGCTGCGCGAGGGCCTCGCCCGTGAGATCGTCCACGCGGTGCAGAACGCGCGCAAAGAGGCCGGCCTCGAGATCACCGACCGGATCGAGCTCACCCTCGGCGGCGACGCCGGCCTCCTCGACGCCGCCCGCGAGCACCAGGACTACGTCAGTGGCGAGGTCCTCGCCACATCGGTCGCCTACGAGGGAGGCGACGGAGCCGAGACTACGATCGATGGCCGCGACCTGCGGATCGGTGTCAGGGTGGATCCCGGGTGACCGATCCCCGCAATCCCGGCGAGGCTCCGCTTGCCAACCTGGACCGCGACCGCGACTCGATCCGCGCCCAGATCCTCGCGACCGAGCACTGGAGCCTTCTATCCGCACGCAGCAACGGCTACAACGAGATATTCGGAAGGGCGGGGATGCTGCTCACGATCGTCTCCGCGACGGTGGTCGCCCTTGCCCTGATCGGCCAGGCGACCGAATTCGGGTCCGACTTCCGGGTCTTTTCGATCCTGCTGCTCCCGCTCGTTCTGCTGATCGGCTTCACGACCCTCGTCCGGGTCGCCGACGTCAGCATCGAAGACGCGGCGATCGTCGCCGCGATGAACCGCCTCCGCCACGCGTACACCGAGATCGCCTGCGAGCTCGAGCCCTACTTCGTCACCGGCATCCACGACGACGAAGAGGGGGTGCTGAAGACGTTGGGCCACGGCCAGCCGGTCGATGTCGGCGGTGTACGGGTGATCGCCGCGCTGCCGGTCCTGGTCGGGCTGATCGACGCCGTCGTCGCCGGTGTCCTCGTCGCCCTGATCGCCCAGGCGATCGGCGCCGGAGGCGTGCTGGTCCTGGTCCTAGGCTTCCTCACGGCAGTCGCCGTGACGGCGCTCCTCGCCCGCTCCTTCTTCGCCCGGATCGAGAAGATCAGGGCGGTAAATCGACCGTTCTTCCCGACCGAGTCCTAGTCGGCGGCGGGCTCGCCGATGATGAAGTCCGATTTCGCAGAATCTGAGAACTTCACCCAGCAGTGCTCGGGGGGGACCCCGGCGACCTCGATCAGCGCCGCTTCGACGCGTTTCGCGATCTCGGCCTTCTGCTCGTCGGTACGACCCTCGTACCAGTGGATGTGAACGAAGGGCATCTGACCAGCCTAGGCGAGCGCCGGCTCGAGCTCGGCCTCGAGGCGCCGCTTCGGCATCGCCCCGACGACTTTCTTCGCGATCGCCCCGTCCCTGAACAGGAGCAGAGTCGGGATCGAGAGGACTTCGTACTCGGCGGCGGTCTGCTGATTCTCGTCGACGTTGAGGCTGAGGATCGTCAGGTCGTCGCGCTCGGCGTCGATCTCTTCGAGGACCGGATGGACGACGCGGCAGGGGCCGCACCAGGGGGCCCAGAAGTCGACGAGCACGGGACCATCTGCCTCGAGCACGTCGGACTTGAAGGTGGCGTCTGTCACGTCGGTGAGCTTGCCTGTCACTGAGATCGGTCTCCTGGGATCGGGGATTTGCCAGCGCTCAATACTTCAGAAAGTATAGCGACGCCCCTGGGGTGCCCCGGAGGCGGGTCATATCTTGACGAGTATGACCAACGGTGACATCGCCGCCGCCCTCGAGGAGCTCGGCGTCCTCTACGAGCTCGACGGGGCCGTGAAATACCGGGTCCTCGCCTACAGCGCGGCCGCGAAGGCGATCCGCGAAAGCCCTGTCTCGGTCGCCGACCTCGCGGCTGAGGGCCGCGCGACCGAGATCCCCGGCGTCGGCAAGACCCTTGCCGAAAAGATCGACGCCCTGATCGAGACCGGCGAGATCCCGGCGGCGGCGAAATTGAAGGCGAAGTTCCCGCCGACCCTGATCGCCGTCACCCGGGTGCCGGGCCTGGGGGCGAAAACCGCCCGCCGCCTCTACGACGAGCTCGGGGTCACGACCCTCGAGGACCTGAAGCAGGCTGCCGAGGACCAGCGGATCCGCGACCTCCGCGGGCTCGGGGCGAAGGTCGAGGAAAACGTGCTCGCGGCGATGGAGCGGCTCGGCGAGCCGGGGGAGGGCCCGGGGCGGGTACTGCTCTCGGCCGTGCGCCCGGTCGCCGAGGAACTGGCGGAGGCGCTCCGCCGGCATCCGGCCGCGAATCGGGTCGAGGTGGCTGGCTCGGCACGGCGCTGGGCTGAGACCTGCAAGGACATCGACCTGATCGCGACGGCGGACGATCCGGCGGCGCTGGCGGAGCACCTCGCCGGACATCCCCTGATCGCCTCTGCAGGGTCCCCGGGCCCGAACGGGGTCCGGGCCCAGACGCACAACGGGATCGCGGTCGACCTGCGGATCGTCGCCCCGGAGGCGTTCGGCAACCTGCTCCAGCACTTCACCGGGTCGGCGGCCCACAACGTCGCGCTGCGAGAAGAGGCGGTAGGGCGCGGGCTCTCCGTCTCCGAGCACGGGATCACCGACACCGAGACCGGGAAGGTCGAGCTCTGCGATACCGAGGAGGCCGTGTACAAGCGCCTCGGCTACCACTACATCGTCCCCGAGCTGCGCGAGGGCCGGGGTGAGCTCAAGGCCGCCCGCGAAGGGAAGCTGCCGGATCTGGTGACGGTCGCGGACATCCGCGGCGACCTCCACTGTCATACGACCCTCTCCGATGGCCGCAACACGCTCGCGGAGATGGCCGAAGCGGGCCGCGCCCGCGGCTACGCCTACATGGCGATCACCGACCACTCGGCGAGCCACGGCTTCGGCGACCACGTCACCGCCGAGCGGCTTCGGGAGCGGATCGAGGAGATCCGGTCCTGGAACGAGGGCAAACGCGGCTTCCGGCTGCTGGCCGGATCGGAGATCAACATCGGCCTCGACGGCTCGCTCGACTACCCCGACGACCTCGTCGCCGCGCTCGACTGGGTCGTCGCCAGCGTCCACACCTCGTTCTCGATCTCGGAAAAGCAGATGACCGCCCGCGTTCTTGGCGCGATCGAGAACCCGGACGTCGATTGCATCGGCCACCTGACCGGGCGGCTCATCGGCCGCCGCGAGCCCTACGGGATCGACGTCGAGGCGATCGCCGAGGCGGCCGCCCGGACCGGGACGATGCTCGAGATCAACGGCAACCCCAACCGCCGCGACCTCTCCGAGCACCATGCCCGCCTCGCCGCCGAGGCGGGGGCGAGGATCGTCCTCAACACGGATGCCCACGGCGTCGACACCCTCGACAACGTCGCCTACGCCGTCGCGACCGCCCGCCGCGCATGGCTGACCCCGAGGGACATCGCCAACACCCGCGGCTGGCGGGACTTCAAGCGATCCTTGTCTCGTCGTTGAGCCTGTCGCTTCGGAGGCCGGGCGTGCGGACCAGCTCGATCGGGCGCAGGGCGGAGTTGGGGACGACGTAGAACTTGACGCCATCGCGTTGCTCGACCCCGAGCACCGCCGCCTCGTGGGTGCGCATGGCGAGCGCCGCCAGCAGCGCGAAGCCGGCCCCGATCGCCGCGACGCCGGGGAAGAAGGCGCCGAGCACCCCGGCGGCGACCGCGGTGACGCCGATCGGCCAGAGCCGAGCCAGGGCGATCCGCGACGGCGACTCGTCCGGGAGCGAGGTCGCCGTCTGGGCCCGGGCGAGGGCGTCCCGGACGCCGTCGGCGGCGCGCTCGGGGCGACCGAGGCGGAGGCCGATGACGAGCGCCGCGAGCCACCAGACCCCGGCGACGATGATCGTCCGCGTGTCGGCCTCGCGGCCGGCGGTCAGCGCGGTGATCGCCCCGAGGACAGTCGCCTCGCCCCCGGCCAGGAAGACGGTCGTCCGCAGTAGTTCGGTAAACGGCACCGTCAGTCCGCCAGGGACTCGAGGGCCGCCAGCCATCCGTCGGGGCCGTCGACCGTCCAGTCCGATTCCTCGGCGAGCTCGGGCGGCGCCTCGGGGGAGGCGATGCCGACGCAGAGCGCGGCCTCGAGCTCACCGTCGTCGCGGAGCTCGCGCAGGCGGCGGAACGCGTCGAGGTCGGTTCGGTCGTCGCCGCCGTAGAGCGCGACCGCGATCCCGTCGGTCGCGAGCAGGGCCGCGACCGCGGCGTCCTTGCCGCCGCCCCCCGCCGGTCGCAGCTCGAGGACCTTTCGGCCCCAGCGTGGTTCGAGGCCCGCCCGCCCGCCCTCGGCGGCGACCTCGTGCGCCCGCGCCTCGGCGGCCCGCTCGTCCTCGGCCCCGCGCCAGTGGAGCGCCTGGATCGGCCCCTTGTCCTCGACCCTCAGGCCGGCGGCCTCGACCACGGGGGCCTGGCTCGCGATGAACTCGGCCGCCACGTGCTCGCGGCCGCGGAGCGAGGGGTCGAGCTGGGGGCCGTCGTTGCCCGGCAGCAGCAGTTCGAGGCCATGGTTGCCGGCGTAGGCGATCTCCTCGACCCCGACCAGCCGCCGGGCCTCCTCGGCCCGGCGCCCGGAGATGCAGCCGACGAGGCCGTAGCGGGCGCTGAGGGCGAGGAGGGCCTCCCGGGCGGCAATCGGGACGGCGGCCTGCTCGGGACGCTCGACGATCGGGGCCAGCGTCCCGTCGACGTCGGTGAGGATCGCGGAGGAGGCAGGCGCCGCCCGTAGGGGACTCAGCCCTTCGGGCACGGCCCCGCCCGCCCCGCTGCCGGTTTCGGGAGACACTCCGCCTAGTATCGCGCCATGAGCGCCGAGCGGGAATCCTGACGATGCCCTCCGAGCGCACACTCAAACTGGCGGCGATCGGCACTCTGGCCGGCCTCTTCAGCGGGCTGTTCGGCGTCGGCGGCGGCACTGTGATCGTGCCGCTGCTGATCTTCTGGTTCGGCTACGGCGAGCGGGTGGCGACCGGGACGAGCCTCGGGGCGATCGTCCTGATCGGCCTCCTCGGCGCCTTCGCCCAGGGCGGGATCTACGGCAACGTCCACGTCGGGACCGGCCTGGCGCTGGCCGTCCCCGCGATCCTCGGCGTCGTCCTCGGCACCGCGATCCAGCAACGGATCCCGCAGCGCGCCGTCTCGCTGCTGTTCGCGGCGCTCCTGGTGGCGATCGCGATCGAGCTGATAATTCCGTGAGGCGCGAGACGCATGAATGAGGTCCTGGCGGGGCTGATCGCCGTTCTCGGCGGGCTGGCCGGCGGCCTCGTCGGCGTCGGCGGCGGCGTCCTCTTCGTCCCCGCGCTCGCGATCTTCATCGGCCTCACCCAGGTAGAGGCCGAGTCGACCTCGCTGCTGATGATCGTGATCGTCGCCGCTGTCGGCGCCTACCGGCAGCACGGCTACGGCAACCTCAGAATCCGCGACGCCCTCTGGATCGGTGCCCTCTCCCCGGTCGGGGTGGTGGTCGGGGTCCTGATCGCCAACGCGGTCCCGCAGCGGGCGCTCGAACTCGCCTTCGCGGGGCTGGCGCTGTTCGTCGCCTACACGCTGGTACGCCGCGCGCTGTCCGCCGAGGAGGAGCCGGAGCCCGTCGAGGCCTCTGAGCCCCATCGGTAGTCTCAAACTGTGGAATCGCTCACATGGGAGACCGACGTCCCGTCGCTTCGCTCCCCGATTCTCGTCTGCAGCTTTCGGGGCTGGAACGACGCCGCCGGCTCCGCCTCCACCGCGCTCGCGGCGCTCGCCACCGGGTTCGAGGCCGAGCTGATCGCCCGGGTCGATCCCGAGGAGTACTTCGACTTCCAGGAGACGCGCCCGACGATCACCCTCACCGAGGGCCAGGCCCGCCACATCGAGTGGCCGCAGAACAACCTGATCTCGGCCCCCGTCCCGAGCGCGGAGCGCGACCTGGTGCTGCTCGACGGGACCGAGCCCAACCTTCGCTGGCGGACCTTCTCGGAAACGATCGCCACCGCCGCCGACGCGCTCGGGGTCGAGATGGTGGTGACGATGGGCGCCCTGATCGCCGAGGTCTCCCACACCTTGCCGGTGCCGATCACCGGCCTCGCCTCCGATCCCGAGTTGGTCGAGGACCTCGAACTGCAGCGCTCGAGCTACGAAGGGCCGACCGGGATCGTCGGCGTGCTGCACGACTGCTGCAACCAGGTCGGGATCACCTCGGCCTCGCTCTGGGCGGCGGTGCCGCACTACGTCGCCGCGGTCCCCAACCCCAAGGCCGGCCTGGCGCTGCTGCGGCGGCTCGAGGGGCTGACCGGGATCGCGGTCGAGGCGCGCGAGCTCGAGGAAGAAGCCGACAGCTATGAGGAGCAGATCGGCCGCGCCGTCGCCGCCAACCCGGAGATCGCCGAGCTGGTCGAGCGGATCGAGGCCGAGCAGGTCGAGCAGTTCAGCGACGGCGAGGACCTCCCATCGGCCGACTCGATCGCCCGCGAGTTCCAACGGTTCCTGCGCCAGCAGGGCAACTGAGCCCGGCGGCTCAGCTCTCGGCGGCCGGGCAGATCAGCCGGTAGTCGCACCAGCTGCAGACCGCGGGGGAGGGCCGGGGCTCGAAGTCCTGGCCGAGGATCCCCGCGCCGACCTCGAGCACGGTGCGCTCGACCCGCTCGGCGTCATCGGGCTTCGTCGGCGCTGCCACCTTCTCGGCGTCGAGGACGTAGTAGTAGCTGCCGTGGGACGCCTCGATATCCCAGGCCTCGCGGGCGGCGAGGCGGTACAGGGCCAACTGGAGGTCGCGCTCGAGATCGGACTCGCTCTTGCGCTGGCCGGTCTTGTAGTCGATCAGCTCGTGCTCGCCGTCGGGAAGCCGGTCGACGCGGTCGACGCGGCCGCGGACATGATGGCCGCCGATCGTGATGTCGAACTTGCGCTCGAGCCAGACCGGTTCGCCCTCGGCGCCGCCCTCCCGCTCGCAGTAGAGCCGAAGCGCCTCGCGGGCACGGTCGCGGAACTGGAGCTCGTCGTCGCTGGTGCCGAAGCCGGTGCGCCGCCATCCCGCCTCGAACAGCGCCATCAGCCGCTCGAGGTCGTCCTCGCCGCCCCCGCTCGGCTCCTTGTGGAACCGTTCGAGGACGTTGTGGATCAGGATCCCGAAGCGCTGGTTGATCGTCGGCTCCTGCGGGATCCCGAAGACGCGGGCGAACTTGTACTTCAGCGGGCAGGTGAGGTAGAGGTCGAGGTCTGAGGCGGAGAGGCTTAGGCCGCCATCGCCGCGGCGGGGGATGAAGGCCTCGAGCGAGGGCTCGTGGCGCGCCCCGATGATCCGGCGGCGGCCCTCGCGGCGGCGCTCGGAGTCGAGCAGGTAGGAGTCGAGCGCGGAGGCGTCGAGCTCAGCCTGCTGCTCGGGGGTGGCGACCTGGCGCAGGAGCCCGTTGACGGCGTCGACCGACTCCTCGGCCAGCTCGGCGTCCCCCGGGCGCTGGGCGAGCGCCGCCAGCTTCAGCAGCTCGAGGAAGCGGGCGACGGCCCGGTTCACGTCGACCGCGGTGTCGAGCCGCGGCTCCGAGAGCTGGCGCCCCGCTTTCCAGGACTCCTCGAGGACCTCCTCGCGCAGGGTCCGGTAGGTCGCATGGAGCCCCTCAGCGGGCCCGAAGAGCTCCTCGGCGTGGCGCTCCTCGCGGGCACCGGCGACCGCGAGCGCCTCGGTGTAGAAGGCCGAGGGTCTGACCTCGCCGCCGTCGTCGCGCTCGATCCGCGAGAGGACGAGGCCCGATCGAGCCGGCCGGCCGATCCTGTCGGCGGCGTCGTCCTGCTCGAGGCCGAGGGCGAACACGTGGTCGAACCCCATCCCCTTGGCTGCGTCCCGGGCCAGCCCCTGGACCGAGTCGGGCGCGGGGGGCTCGGTCACCCCGGCCGGCTCGACTCCCGCCTCGGCGACGGCGCTGAGGTGGCGGACGAAGTCGCGAGTCGAGCCGTGCGGCTCGCGCCGCGCCCACGCCGTCGCCAGCTCGGCGAGCCGCGAAAGGCCGAGCAGCCGCTCGGCGACCTCGGGCTGGGCCGCGAACAGGCGCTGGCGCCGGATCCCGACCCGCTCGATCAGGCGGCGCACGAAGACGTCCGCGCGGCGCTCCTCCATCGCGGCCGAGGCTTCGCCATAGAGCTTGAGGAAGTCCTGGATCCGCTCGCGTGCCTCGGGAGGGACGCGCGGGCTCTCGAGCGCCGCCTCGCAGGCGGAGACCATGTCCAGCTTTCGCCGGCGCGCAATCGTCGTCAGCCGCGCAAGGTCGGCGGGGGGGAGCTCGATCGGCGGCCTGGTCAACGCCCGCGCCGCGGCGGCGGAGTCGGCGGGATCGGCGAGGACCCGCAGCCAGGCGATCGCATCGCGCACCTCGGGCCGCTGGAAGAGCGCCGCCGGCCCGAGGAGGTGGAACGGGATGCCGCGCTCCTCCATCGCCGCGGCGACCGGGCCGCCCTTCATCCCCGGGTCGTCGATCAGGACGCAGACGTCGTCGGGGCGGATGCCGCGTGCCAGAAGCGCCTCGATCTCGCGCGCGACGGCCTGGGCCTGGGCACGCTCGTTGGCGCAGCGCCAGAACCGGACCTCGGGATCGCGGAAGAGGTGCTCGAGCCGGACCACGTCGCCCTCGGGGTGGACCCCGCGGTACCAGCCGCCGAGGTCGGCGGCAGCCGTCGGCTCGAGGGCGTAGACGTGCGTCGGGCTCTCGGCGGCGAGCGCCGCGAGCAGCGCCCGCTGGGCGACGGTCGTGTCCTCGAGCTCGTCGACCAGCACCTCGGCGAAGCCCTCGGCCAGCGCGGAGCGGACGTCCTCGCGCTCCGCATGGAGCCTGTTCAAGGTGAGGAAGACGTCGCCGCGGTCGAGGTTGCAGGTGGCGGCGAGGATCCGGTCGTGGGCGGCGACCAGGTCGGCCAGCTCCGCCTCGGGCGCGTCGGCGCCGGCCTTGAGGCGGTCGATTCGTTCGAGCAGGCGCGCCAGCAGCCCCGCCGGGTTGCCGCGGATCTCGTGGCGCCGGAGAGGCAGCTCGTCGAGGCGGTCGAGCAGCATTGCCAGCCTCTCCGCCGGGCCGAGCACCTCGAAGAACGGGTCGAGGCCGGCGGCGTCGGAATGCTCGCGCAGCAGCCGTTCCCCGATCGCGTCCCAGGTCCCGATCCAGAGCTCACCGTAGGGGTTCCCGAGAAGCGATTCGACCCGCGCCCGCAGGTGCTCCGCCGCCGGTCTACTCGAGGCGATCAGGAGGACCCGGTCCGGCGCCGCCTCGCCGTCTTCGGCGCGCCGGACCAATCGCCGCGCGAGTGCCTCGCTCTTGCCCGTGCCGGGCTCGCCGAGAATCAGAAGCGGCCCATCTGCATGCTCGATCGCCCCCGTCTGGGGCGCAGTCTCATCCATAGCCCAACGCTAGCGACATAGCATTGGCACGATGAGCGCGGAGCGAGCAAGCGTCGCAATTTGGTTGATCGAGCCGCGAGCAGGGCGCGAAGGGTCGTAATGAGCGTCGTGTCCGCAGATTGGCGGGCAATCTGCCGCCGGATCGTCGCCGAGCAACGACGGATCTTCGATGCAACGCCCGGGATCGCGGAGCGGACCGTCTACGAGGGGGTCGGCGAGGGCGGGGACCGCGCGCTCGCGATCGACCGTCGCTGCGAGGACGTGGTCTTCGCCGAGCTCGAGCGGCTCGCGGGCGAGGGGGCGTCGTTCGTCGCCGTCTCGGAGGAGCGCGGGGAGGTGGCGTTCGGCGGAGGGGGCGAGGCCCGGGTCGTGATCGATCCGATCGACGGCTCGCTCAACGCGCGCCGGACCCTTCCGTCCCACAGCCTCAGCATCGCCGTCTCGTCCGGGCCCTCGATGGCCGACGTCGAGTTCGGCTTCGTCCACGATTTCGGCGCGGGCGAGGAGTTCGTCGCCGAGCGCGGTCGGGGCGCGAGCCTCGGCAAGCGGGCGATCGGGGTCGGCGAGGACCGCGAGAGGCTCGAGGTGCTCGGGGTCGAGTCCGCCGAGCCGCGCTGGGCCCTGCCCGCGCTCGAGGCGCTCAACGGGCGCGTCTACAGGCTGCGGGTCGTCGGCTCGATCGCGATCACGGCCAGCTACGTCGCCGCCGGCCGCTTCGACGCGATGCTGAGCCTCCGTCCCTGCCGCTCGGTCGACATCGCGGCCGCGCAGCTGATCGCCCGCGAGGCCGGCGGCCAGGTCGCTTTCGGCCGGCTCGAGCCCGGCCAGGCCGATCTCGGGATCGAGGCCCGCTACCCGGTCGGGGTGGCGGCCGGCGAGCGCTCGCTCGGGACGGTGCGCGCCTGCCTCGAGGCGACGGTCGCCTGAGCCTGCAAGGATCACCCGAGTGCGGAGAGAGCGGGCGCGCATATCTGGCCTTTCGCGCAGCGAGCGGAGCAGGAGACGGTCGTGATGCAGACGGCGATCCTCGTCTACGACGAGATGACGGTTCTCGACGCGATCGGCCCCTACGACGTGTTCCGCTCGGTCCCCGGCTGGGAGGTGCGGTTCGTCGGCAAGGAGCGGGGCGAGGTCCGCGACGAACCGGGCCAGCTCGGGATCACCGCCGACCACTCGCTGGACGAGGTGACCGAGGCCGACATCGTCCTCGTTCCCGGCGGCGCGGGAAGCCGGCCGCTGATGAAGGACGACGCGGTCCTCTCCTGGCTCCGCGCCATCGATGAGACTACGAAGTGGACGACCTCGGTCTGCACCGGCTCGCTCGTTCTGGGTGCCGCCGGCCTGCTGGAGGGCAGGCGGGCAACAGGCCACTGGCTCTTCCTCGAGCCGCTCCGCCAGCTAGGGGCCGACCCCGTCGGGGGCCGCTGGGTCGAGGACGGCAAGGTGATCACCGCCGCCGGGGTCTCGGCGGGAATCGACATGGCGCTGCATCTGGTCGGCCGCGAGCTCGGTCCCGAGATGGCGCAGTCGGTCCAGCTGGGGATCGAGTACGACCCCCAGCCCCCATTCGATGCCGGCTCGCCGCAGAAGGCGCCGGCGGCGATCGTCGAGGCGGTGACCGCGGTCGCGGGCCCGACCGACGAGTGGCGCGAATCGCCTCTGTAACCGGCAGCGCGAACTCGTTTACAAACGTGTGTTCGCTGAGAACATATGTTCGCTACACTCGCGAACTTCCCTGCCCCAGCCACTCCCAACTCTGACGAAAGGCCCCAACTTCATGCCCACCCAGATCAAGAGCACCAAAGCCAACTCGACGAAGTCCAAAGCCGCCGCCAATGGCGCTGTCAAGGCCGAGGCCACCGCGGCCGACCGCGCGAAGAGCGCCGCCGAAGCAGCCGTCGACCTCCCCGTCGGCGTCGTCCTCGAGGTCTCCGATCGCGTCGCCGACCTCGTCGAGCCGTTCACCGGCCGCGACACTGCCGAGCGGCAGCTGAGGTCCTACCGGACCAGCCTCCGCCGGTCGGTCAAGCGCACCGAGCGGCGCGGCCACACCGCCCGCCGCAGGGCGAGCGCCGAGGCCCGCAAGACCCGCAACCGGGTCGAGCGCGAGGCCCGCAAGCGCCGCCGTACCGTCGAGACGACGCTGAAACGGAACCGCAAAGAGGTCGAGCAGCGCGTTCGCAAGGCGCTCGACGAGCCGACCACCCGCGCCCAGGACCTCGTCGACCAGGTCGGCGAGCAGCTCTCCTCGCTGCGCTAGGCACCATCCTCAGATCCCGAGCACCGCGACTGGCCCCGAGCTCCCCGGCTCGTAGGGCCAGTCGCTCTGTGCTGCCGCATGCGCCCGGAACTGGAACCGTGCGCCGCGGCTGTCGTCATCGCTGAACGCATACGCGTATCGGAACCGCCCGTTCCGATCGGTCCTCACGGTCCGAAACTCGGTCCAGGGGACGCCGCGAAGGCGGAACTGCAGCGCCAGCGCCTTTCCCTGCGCCGGGATCTCCCCGTCGCCGGCCATCACCCGCCCGCTGAAGATGACCGGCGCCCCGCCGACCCTCGCCGTGTGCGAGGAGACCCGCAGTCTGACTCTGGTCCGCACCCCCAGCCGGAGCGAGGTCGTGGCGGAGTGGGTCAGGGTCCGGGTGCCGTCGAAGCTGGCGGAGATCTCGCGGCTCGGCCCCGCGGGAAGGCGGAGCGAGAAGCGGCCGTCGGGGTCGGTCGCGACCGTCGCGAGTCGAGTGCTGCTCCCAGAGCCTCGCCCCAGGTGCTCGAGGATCTTGACCGGGGGGCCCGCCAACGGCGCTCCGGCCTCGGTTGCGAGCCTGCCGCTGACAAGTGTCCCTCGCCCGTAGGGGACGACGCGAGACCGGGGGCGGCTGCCGAAGTCGGAGACCTCTTCGCGCCGGCAGCGGCGCCCACCCTGTTTTCGGGTGCAGTGCTGCCAGACCAGGGTCTCTCCGCCGAAGCCGATGTTGAGCGAGGTCGAGGTCTTCAGCGGATTGGCCAGGAGCATCGGGGCGCCGTCGACGCGCTTCTCGGCGATGGTCGCGTTGCCCGCCACGTCGTACCCGGTTGCGCGAAATTCGTAGCGCCCGGGCGGAAAGGCCTCGGAGTCCCATCGCGCCCTCAACCCACTCGGGACGACCTGAGTCGCGAGCGGCTGAAATCGGTCGCCCGACCCCGCCGCACGGACGCCGATCAACCCGCGAGTCGCGCTTGGCCCCGCCAGGGGGTCGGCCACCACGGCGCGGATCAGCTCCGGGTCGGCCGGGTCCTGCGAATCGAGAAAGGCGACCTCGGGTGGATCCCTGTCGATCCCGATCGTGGCGAGAGCCGGGGGCCGGTCGCGGACGCCATTGCGGGTGGCCCCGTCGTTGACGTTGCCAGCGACGTCCTGGGCGTAGTGGGCGAGGTGATGGATGCCGTCGCCGATCACGGTCGCGCTGACGGAGTCGCCGGCGGCGAGTGTGGGGCGGGCGCCGTCGATCTGGACCGCGGTGAACGCCCCGTCGCCGGCCATCCCCGATCCCGAGTCGGCGGCGGTGACGGTGACCGCGACCGCTCTGTTCGCCCATCCGCCCGGAGCCCCGCCGAGCTGCGTGACCGGATCGGTGCGGTCGACCCGGAGGACCGTGTCGCCGGCCTCGGCCGATGACATCCCCGACCCGGAGACCGCGACGACGTGGACGTGGCTCTCTCCCTCGGGGAGTTCGGGCACCGTCAGGGAGTCGTCGCCGACTCCGCCACGGAGATCGGTCTCGGTCTCGGTGCAGCGGCTCGGGTCCTCACAGGGCCCGCCTTCCGGGGACCCGTCGATGGAGACGGCGTAGCCGCGAATCCCGGAGGGCGGCGCCGGGCCCTGCGGATGCTCGATCCGGACCGTATGGGGAAAGTCGGCGCGGCCGATCCAGCCGTCCGCCGCTTCGGCGGTGGCAAACCCGGGTCGTGAGTCGTCGTATCTGAGCGATGCTTCGGCGTGTGGTCCGGCACCGACCATGTCCTCGAGCCAGACCTCGACGGTGTAGCGGCCCGGCCCCCCGTGGAGGAGGAATTCGGTTCGTTCCACCGCTTCGTCCCACCGCCTTTCCGCGACCACATTCCCGGAGGGGCCAAGAACCACGTAGTCGGTGCCGACGATCGGGAGGCTGAAACCCGTCTCGGGAAGCTGCCAGCCCATGCGGAAGCGATTCGAGTCGTGCCAGGATTCCTCGCCGCCGTCGACTTCGAGGCCGATCGGCGCCGGCGGTCGGGCAAAGGCATCGCTCGCGGCGCCGGGTGCGAGGAGCCCGGCGACCGCCAGGGCGAGGACCAGGATCGCGCGTTCGCTCATGGCCCGAACTCGCCTGCGGCGCTGCCGTTGCTCGGAGCCGATGCCTGACCCCCGCTCGGCGCGGGCGGAGGAGGAGGCGGGGGCGTGTATTCGACCGCGCCGGCGGACGTTTCCGCGGCGGGCGGGGGAGGCGGCGCCGTTTCGGTGACCGGCGCGCTCTGGCTCGGTGCCTGGGATGGCTCGGGCTGCGGGGCGGGCGCCGGCGCGGGCTGAGGTGCCGGCTCCGATTCGGCCGGTTCCGGGGAGGTCTCCTCGAAGGCGGCCTTCGAGACATGCTCCACCTTTGGCGCCTTCGTCTCGTGGGCCGGGATCAGGGGCGCCGGCGCGACCCCCACGGCGACGCAGGCGGCCGCGCCCCCGGCGGCGCCGGCGCAGATCGTGAGCAGTTTCGCCAGCGCGGCCATCCCGGCGCCTCGGGTCCCGCCCGCCGCCGCCACCTGGGAGATCGCCGAGTCGCCACCACCTCCGCCGCCGCCGAAGGGGAGGCGGGCCTGGACGGCGCCGCCGAGATCCTGCACTCGCTCGAGCAGTGTGCGTGCGGGCAGCACCGGCGCCAGCGCGGCGGCGGCGCCAGGAGTTGCCCGATAGGCCCGCATCGTCGCCCGGCACCCGGCACAGGCGCGGAGATGCTCGCGGACCAGGTCGATGTCCTTGGCGCCGGCCTCGCCGTCGCAGAAGGCCGAGATCAGCGGCCGCAGATCGCCACAGCGGCTGCCGTCCTCGCTGCGGGCGAAGAGCTTCCGGAACCGCTCTCGCCCCTCCGCCAGGCAGCGATTGACTTTCGTCCGGCTGAACCCCGTGATCTCGCCGATCTCCGCGTAGGAGTAGCCCTCCGCGAGCAGGGTCAGCGCCCTCAGCTCCGCCGGCTTCAGGGTCTGCAGTGCCTCGCGGCTGCGGGCGATCCGCTCGCCGCGCTCGGCCTGCAGGTCGGGGCCGTCGGCGCTCGCCGGGATCAGGGCGACCCAGTCCTCGCGAGCTGGATCCTCGGCCGACTGCGGCACCCCGCCCAGCATCCGCTCCCGCTTGCGGCGGACGGCCAGCGCCTCGTGCTTGATCACGGTGTGGGTCCAGCGGACGAGGTCGTTCATCCGCACGTTCGGCGCTTTCGTCAGCAGGATCTCGAGCGAGCGCTGGTAGGCGTCCTCGGCGTCCTCGCCATTGAGCGAGTAGCGGCGGGCGGTGCGGCGCAGGGCGTTGCCGTGCTGGGCGATCAGCTCGACCGCGGCCCGCTTTCGCGCCGCGAGGTCGGCGCCGGACGCCACCGTCGAGATCGACTCCTGCTCCATCTGAGACACACACCTCCCGCTGCACGCACCCCCCGGTGCACCGGGACGGCTTCGAATTGGACGACCCAGGTGCAAACGCGCAGGAGGCCGCTTTCTCCCCCCAAATCGCGCGATTTGCCAAGAAAAGGGCGGAAATTGCAGCAATTGCGTGAAGGGCCGCGCCCGCTCGTTCCCATGTAGCATCGGCGGCCGATGAGCTCGAAGCGAGCATTCCAATGAGCACCTGCGTCGTCACCGGCGGGGCCGGCTTTCTCGGCTCCCATCTATGCGAGCACCTGCTTGGCCAGGGACACAGCGTGATCTGCATCGACAATCTCGAGACCGGGTCGTTGCGGAACATCGAGCACATCCGGGACCCGAAGTTCGAGTTCCGCCACATCGACATCATCGAGAAGGTCGATATCCCCGAGCCGATCGACTTCGTCTACCACCTTGCCTCGCCGGCGAGCCCGATCGACTACCTGCGACTGCCGCTGCACACGCTGAAAGTCGGCTCGCACGGGACCCACCACATGCTCGGCGTCGCCAAGTGGAAGCGCGCCCGGTTCCTGATCGCATCGACGAGCGAGGTCTACGGCGACCCCCAGGTCCACCCCCAGACCGAGGACTACTGGGGCCATGTCAACCCGATCGGCCCGCGCGGCGTCTACGACGAGGCGAAGCGCTACGCCGAGGCGCTGACGATGGCCTACCACCGCCAGCAGGGCGTCGACACTTCGATCGTCCGGATCTTCAACACCTACGGGCCGCGGATGCGCGCCCGCGACGGCCGCGCGATCCCGACCTTCCTCCGCCAGGCGCTCCAGGACCAGCCGCTTACCGTGTTCGGCGAGGGCGAGCAGACCCGCAGCTTCTGTTACGTCGACGACCTGATCCGGGGGATCGTCGCGCTGGCCGAGTCCGACGCCCACCAGCCGGTCAACATCGGCAACCCGGACGAGTTCACGCTGCTGGAACTCGCCAAGAAGGTGGTCGGGGTGACCGAGTCGCGATCGGAGATCGTCTTCGAGCAACTGCCGACCGACGATCCACAGCAGCGCCGCCCGGACATCACCCGCGCCCGCGACCTGCTCGGCTGGGAACCGGAGATCGCCCTCGAGGACGGTCTGCGGCGGACGATCGAGAAGTCCGGCCTCGAGCGCCTGGTCGGCGCCACCGACTGAGCGCTCTGCCGCCGCGGGCGTTCCCCGCATATCCTTTTCCTATGCCTGGAAACGGCGATTCCGCAGCGGCGGGCGAGGTCAGGACGATCGCCCCGGTCGTCGGCCCCGACGATGAGCGCGTCTTCACCGACTCCGGGATCGAGATCGAGCGCCTCTACACCGAGGACGACGTCGCCCCCGGCCTCGAAGAGCGCCTCGGGGAGCCTGGCGGGCCTCCGTTCACCCGCGGTATCCACGAGGGCATGTACCGGGACCGGCTTTGGACGATGCGCCAGTACGCCGGCTTCGCCTCGCCCGAAGACACCAACGAGCGCTACCGCTACCTGATCGAGCACGGCTCGACCGGGCTCTCGATGGCCTTCGACCTGCCGACCCAGTTGGGACGCGATTCCGACGATCCCCTTTGTCGAGGGGAGGTCGGCCGCACCGGGGTCCCGATCGACACGCTCGAGGACATGCGGATCTGCTTCGAGCAGATCCCCCTCGACCAGGTCTCTACATCGATGACGATCAACGCCCCGGCGGCGATCCTGCTGCTCCTCTACGAGATCGTCGGCGAGGAGCAGGGCATCGACTCCGAGAAGCTGCGCGGCACGGTCCAGAACGACGTCCTGAAGGAGTACATGGCGCGCGGCAACTACATCTACCCGCCCGAGCCGACGATGCGGCTGACGACCGACATCTTCGAGTACTGCCACGAGTACGTGCCGAAATGGAACACGATCTCGATCTCCGGGTACCACATCCGCGAGAAGGGCTGCTCGGCTGTCCAGGAGGTCGCCTTCACGCTCTCGAACGCGATCGCGTACGTCGAGGCGGCGCTCGATCGGGGATTGAAGATCGACGAGTTCGCCCCCCGCCTCGCGTTCTTCTTCAACGGCCACAACAACGTCTTCCAGGAGATCGCGAAGTTCCGCGCGGTGCGGCGGATGTGGGCGGAGATCGTCGCCGAGCGGTTCGGGGCGAAGGACCCGAACTCGATGAAGATCCGCTTCCACACCCAGACCGGAGGCGTCACCCTCCAGGCCCAGCAGCCGGAGGTCAACATCATCCGGGTCGCCCTGCAGGGCTTCGCCGCGGTCTGCGGCGGCACCCAGAGCCTCCACACCAACGGGTTCGACGAGGCCCTGGCGCTGCCGACCGAGCGCTCGGCGCGGATCGCGCTGCGCACCCAGCAGGTCCTCGCCCACGAGTCGGGCGCGGCCGACACCGTCGACCCCTTCGCCGGCTCGTACTTCGTCGAGTCGCTGACCGACGAGATCGAAGTGCGCTCCAAGGAGCTGATGGGCAAGGTCGAAGAGCTCGGCGGCTCGGTCGAGGCGCTCGAGTTCATGCAGCGCGAGATCGAGGAGTCGGCGCTCTCCTACCACCAGCGCTACAAGAGCGGCCAGGACATCATCGTCGGCGTCAACAAATACGTCACCGACCAGGTCGACGACGTCGACATCCTCCGTGTCGACCCTGAGGCGGAGGAGCGCCAGCTCGCCCGCCTGCGTGCATTCAAGGCCTCGCGCGACCAGGTCAGGGTCGATGAGAGACTCGATGGGTTGCGCGATGTCGCCCGCGGAGACGGCAACCTCATGCACCCGATCCGGGTTGCGCTGGGCGCGGGCGCCTCGATCGGCGAGGTCTGCGGCGCGATGCGCGACGTGTTCGGCGAATACCGCGGCGGCGCCTTCTTCTAGGCCTGCAAGAGCTCGGTCATCCGCGGCACTCCGGGGAGGAACAGCCGGGCGGCGGTTGAACCGGGAGCCATGCTTGAAGTGTCGAGGACGCTGGTCAAGTCCGAACCGGAGCTCGCCGAGCTCGTCGACGCCGTCGAGGGGGTCGAGGTGACGATGGCCGAGAAGGGATTCGGAACACGCGTCGAGGTGCGCGCCGCCGAGGGCTCCGGCCTGGCCGTCGCCGACCTCGAACGGATTCTCGACCGGCTCGCCGAGCCGCAAAAGCAACCCTTCGACAGCACCTGAGTGTTGTCGGAAGACAAGACGAAATCGGGGCGCAAGCCCTGGAAGGAGCATTCGACGTGAAGATCCTGAAGCGGCATCTCAACGTCCCGACCGTGCTCTCCGCGATGGCGTTGTTCGTGGCGCTCGGCGGGGTCACCTATGCGGCGACAGCGGCCAAGAACTCGGTCAAGGCGAAGAGCATCGCCAAGGGGGCGGTGACGACGCCGAAAATCAAGAACCTCGCGGTGACGTCGGGCAAGATCGGCAACGGCGCCGTCATCTCCGCGAAGATCGGCGCGTCCGCGGTCGGAGGGACCCAGATCGCCGACGGCTCGGTCCGCTCGGTCGAGCTCGGCGGCGGGGTCGTCACCAACCCGAAGATCCAGAACGGCGCGGTGAACGACGCCAAGCTCGCGACAAACGCCGTGACGAGCAACAAGATCAACGCCGAAGCGGTGACTACCGGAAAGCTCGGCAACGAAGCCGTCACCGGGGCGAAGATGTCGTCCTCGATCCTCGGCCAGCTGGTTAAGAACGTGACCTACACCCCCGCGAAATCGGACGAAAAACACCAGCACCGAAGACCCGGAGTCTGCGACGGCAGTCTGCCCGACAGGCAAGCAGGCGATCGGCGGCGGGGCCCGGATCCTCTCGAGCCCGGAAACGAACAAAGTCGTGTTGACCCAGAGCGCGCCCGTCTTCGACAGTGGCGGCAAAGCCACCGGCTGGTTCGCTCAGGCACGACCGATCGGCGGCGCCGAAGGGGTCGACTGGGAACTCGAAGTTCACGCGGTCTGCGCCGAACTCTAGGCGGCAGCAGACGCAGTCCGGGAGGTACGAGGGGCCCGCTTCGGCGGGCCCCTCGGCTTTGAGCAGTCCCTACGGCTGCGCCCGTCATAGACTCCGGCACCGATGCGCGGCCAGCACCCGGAAACCCACGACGAGAAGCTCGCCCACCTGCGCGAGCTGCGCGAGGCCGCGATCAACTCGGCCTCCGAGGAGGCGGTCGAGAAGCAGCACGCGAGGGGCAAGCTGACGGCTCGCGAGCGGGTAGAGAGGCTGCTCGATCCCGGCTCCTTCGAGGAGCTCGACACCTTCGTCCGCCACCGGACCTTCGACTTCGACATGCAAAAGAGACGGCCCTGGGGCGACGCGGTCGTCACCGGCTACGGGACGATCGAAGGGCGGACGGTGTTCGTCTTCTCACAGGACTTCACCGTCTTCGGCGGCAGCCTCGGCGAGGTGATGGCGGAGAAGATGTGCAAGGTCATGGACCTCGCCGCCGAGGTCGGGGCGCCGGTGATCGGGATCAACGACTCCGGCGGCGCCAGGATCCAGGAGGGGGTCGTCTCGCTCGGGGCCTATGGGGACGTCTTCGTCCGCAACGTCAAATGCTCCGGCGTGATTCCCCAGATCAGCCTGATCATGGGCCCCTGCGCCGGCGGTGCCGTCTACTCGCCGGCGATGACCGATTTCATCTTCATGGTCAAAGAGACCTCCCACATGTTCATCACCGGCCCCGAAGTGATCAAGACGGTCACCGGCGAGGAGGTCGAGTTCGAGGAGCTCGGTGGCGCGATGAGCCACAACACGAAGTCGGGGGTCGCCCATTTCGCCGCCGAGGACGAGGAGAGCTGCCTCGAGGACGTCCGCTACCTGATGAGCTTCCTGCCCCTGAACAACCTCGAGGCCCCACCGAGGTTCGAGCCCGCCGACGACCCAGACCGCGAAGACGAGGAGCTCGACACCTGCGTCCCCGACGACCCCTCGAAGCCGTACGACATGCGCGACGTGATCTCCCACATCGTCGACGACGGGGAGTTCCTCGAGGTCCACGAGCACTACGCGAAGAACATCGTCTGCGGGTTCGCCCGCCTTGATGGGTTCCCGGTCGGGGTGGTCGGCAACCAGCCGGCGTTTCTCGCGGGCGTGCTCGACATCGAGGCCTCCGAGAAGGCGGCGCGCTTCGTCCGCACCTGCGACGCGTTCAACGTGCCGTTGCTGACCTTCACCGACGTGCCCGGATTCCTGCCCGGCACCGACCAGGAGTGGAACGGGATCATCCGCCACGGGGCGAAGCTGCTCTACGCCTTCACCGAGGCGACGGTGCCGAAGCTCACCGTCGTCACCCGCAAGGCCTACGGCGGCGCCTACGACGTCATGAACTCGAAGCACATGCTGGCCGACTACAACGTCGCCTGGCCGACAGCCGAGGTCGCGGTGATGGGTCCCGAGGGGGCGGTCAACATCATCTACCGCAAAGACATCACCTCCTCGCCGACCCCCGATAAGCGCCGGCAGACGCTGATCGACGACTACAAGGCGCACTTCGCGAACCCCTACTCGGCGGCCGAACGCGGCTATATCGACGATGTGATCGAGCCGCGCCAGACCCGCCCGAAGCTGATCCGCGCGCTGCGGATGCTCCAGTCCAAGCGCGTCGACCAGCCGAAGCGCAAGCACGGCAACATTCCGCTTTGACGGGGGGAGCAATCGGTTACCCCTCCCTCGCGCTATCCGGCTTCGCCGGTAGCGCCGCGCTCGGGTAGTGGCAACCGATTCCTCCACCAGCCGAAGCTGCGAATAGCGAGCATCACGATCTGATTCTTTGCGAGCGGCGTTGGGATGCCGCCTTGCCGCCGCCCCGGACGCAAAGCGGAGGAGGCGGCGGAATACTAGATCCAGCGCGGGTGAGGGGTACGCGACTCCTCCTACCCGCTCAGGGGATCGCGGTCGCCTCGGCTTTTGCGTCCACGGTGCCGCCCCCTCCTTTGCCGCCGGTGACGCCGCCTTCCTCGGCGGTGAGGCGATGGGCGAGGTAGACGGGGATGATCGAGATCAGGACGACCATCACCGCGACCGCGTTGACGACCGGCCGTTGCTGGGCCCGGAACAGGTTCGTGAAGATCCAGATCGGAAGCGTTTCTTCGCCGGCCCCGATCGTGAACGTCGTGACGATGATCTCGTCGAAGGAGAGGCCGAAGGCGAGCAGCCCGCCGGCGCCGAGCGCGGAGCGCATGTTGGGCAGGGTGACGTAGCGGAAGGTCTGCCACGGGTCGGCGCCGAGGTCGGCCGACGCTTCCTCGAAGGAGGCCGACATCCGCCGCAGCCGCGCGATCACGTTGTTGTAGACGACGACGATGCAGAAGGTCGCGTGTGCGACGACCACGGTGAGCAGCGAGAGTTTGATCCCGAAGACCTGGGTGAAGGTGTTGTTCAGCGCCACCCCGGTGACGATCCCCGGAAGCGCGATCGGCAGGATCACGAGGAACGAGATCGTCTCGCGGCCGAAGAAGCGGTGCCGCGACACGGCCAGCGAGGCGAGCGTGCCGAGGATGAGCGCTATCGCGGTCGCTATCAGCGCGACTTTGATCGAGGTCCAGAACGCGTGGGGGGCCGTGCTTTCGAACGCCTTCGGGAACCATTCGAGGGTCAGGCCCGGCGGCGGCCATTCGAGGATCTTGCTGGCGTTGAACGCATAGATCCCGAGGATGATCAGCGGGATATAGATGAATGCGAGGCCGATCGCGACCGCGAGGCGGAGGAGGATCGTGGACTGTCGGGAGAGCCTCATCGTCCCCTAGATGTGCTCGAACGCGCCCAGTTTTCGAGCGACCAGCAGGTACCCGATCATCACCACGATCGGGACCAGCGCCAGCGCCGCTGCCAGCGGCAGGTTGTTGGAGATGTTGTTGAAGATGACGTTGCCGATGAACTGGTTGTTGGAGACCAGGCGCGGGGTGATGTAGTCGCCGAGGGTCAGCGCGAAGGTGAAGATCGAGCCGGCGACGACGGCCGGGAAGCTGAGCGGCAGGATCACCCGCCGGAACGTCGTGAACGGCTTTGCGCCGAGGTCCTCGGAGGCGCTGATCAGCGTGTTGGGGATCCGCTCCAGCCCGGCGAAGATCGGCAGCACCATGTAGGGGAGCCAGAGATAGCTCATCACCAGCCAGACCGCGGTGTTGCCGTAGCCGGGGCTGCTGAGGCCGAACGGTGCCAGGGCCCAGCTGATGAAGCCGCCCGAGGGCGACAGCATCGTCCGCCAGGACAGGACCTTTACCAGGTAGCCGGACCAGAGCGGGATCAAGACCGCGATCACCAGCGCCGCCTTCGTCGGGCGGCTGGCCACCTTCGCCATGAAGAAAGCGATCGGGAAGGCGAGGATCGCGTCGGTGATCGTCACCAGCGCCGCGATCAGGACCGTGCGGCCGACGATCGTCCGGTAGACCGGTTCGTTCCAGAGGATTTCGAAGTTTTCGAAGCTGAGGATCTTCTGGAGCTCAGGCCGCTGACCGGGTTGACCGTGTAGAAGGCCGCGATCAGGAGGAGCGCGAGCGAGCCGAGATAGCCGATGACCAGCCAGCCGACCGGGCCGGCCAGCAGGGCGCCTACCTGGACGCGAGGGCGGCCGTGAAAGAGGTCGGCGAGCCTGCGGCCCACCGACCTCCTCTCCACGACCGCCTCAGTCGCGCATCTATCACTGCTTCTGGATCAGCCCTTGATCGAGGTCCAGGCCTGGACCCAGTCGTTGTAGTTCATGCAATCTTCTTCGCCGTTGCCGCAGTCCGAGAGCGGCGTCTTCCAGTAGTAGACGCGTTTCCAGAACGCCGGTTCTTCCGCGTGGTATTCGGCGCAGAAGTTCGGGTTTTCGGTTTCTTCGCAGGCCTTTTCCTGGGCCGGCGCCTCGCCGAAGAATTCGGCCACTTCGGCGTTGACTTTCGGTTCGATGATCCAGTTCATCCACATGTACATGCAGTTGGGATGCTGGGCTTGGGAGCTGATCATCCAGGTGTCCGACCAACCCGTCGCTCCCTCTTCCGGCAGGAAGCCCTGACTCGCCGGGCTCGCGGCCACTGGCTTGTTTTCGCCTTTGAGGACGAAGTACTGGTACTGCCAGGTCGTGCCGACCTGGTTGTCGCTGTTGGCGAATCCCGAGATCTGCTTTTCGGCTTCCGACCAGTATTCGCCGACGAAGGGCCGCTGTTCCTTCATCAGGTTGACCGCGGCTTCGAACTGCTCTTCGTTCAGCTCATAGGGATCTTCGATCCCGAGGTCGGGTTGGTGCGTTTTCAGGTAGAGGGCCCCTTCGGCGATCGACATCGGATCGTCGTACTGGCTGATCTTGCCCTTCCACTTGGCCGCTTCCTTCGGATCCATCGTGATGCTCCACGACCTCGGCGCCGGCTTCACTTCGTTGCTGTTCCACATCAGCAGGTTGGCGCCGCGGCCATGCGGGATCCCGTACGGCTGGCCTTCGAACGTATTGTATGGCTGGCCTTTGAGGTCCGAGAAGACCGTCTTGTAGTTGGGGACCAGGTCGGTGTTGACCGGCGCCACGTCGCCGCCTTCGTACAGCCGCGCGGTCGCGTTGCCCGATGCAGAGACTCCGTCCCATTCGCCGCTCCGCATCAGGCTGACCATTTCGTCAGAGGTGCCAGCCACCCTCTTCTTGACCTTGCAGCCGGTCTTTTCTTCGAATGGCTTGCTCCACGCGGGTTCGACGTAGCCGGCCCAGGCGATCAGGTCGACTTCGCCCTCCCCCTTGCCGAGCTTCTGCAGTTCTTCGCCGCCGCCCGAGCTGCTGTTACTCGAGCTGCCACAGCCGGCGAGCAGCACCATGAACGCGAGCAGGCCGGCGATCACCATCCATGCCGTCCGGTGGGGGTTTGCGCTCCTAGTCCTCACTTGACTCCTCCTCCTTGGTTGCTTTGCCCCGAACGGCGACCGCGTGCTCCGGGCGCCATCCCACAAGGACCTGTTTCCCCCGCTCGGCGGTCGCGTTCTGCGACGCCCTTTCCGCGTTCTGACGGACGAGCTGAAGCTCCCCTCCCGCGTCGAGCACAACCGTATACCGGGTCACCATCCCCGCGTAGGCGACCTCGGCGATCTTCCCCGGCTCGGTGCGGAGGCCTTCGGCGCTCGCCTCGGGGCCGAGCAGTTGGATCTTCTCGGGCCGGATCGTGAACCGCTTGCCGTCGCGCTCGAGGACGTTGGAGACCCCGACGAACCCGGCGACGAATTCGGTCGATGGGTGCTCGTAGAGCTGGAAGGGCGGGCTCACCTGCTCGATCTGGCCCTCGTTGAAGACGGCGATCCGGTCGCTCATCGTCAGCGCCTCGTCCTGGTCGTGGGTGACGTAGACGAAGGTGATCCCGACGTCGCCCTGGATCGACTTCAGCTCGACCTGCATCTGCTCGCGCAGCTTCAGGTCGAGGGCGCCGAGCGGCTCGTCGAGGAGGAGGACCTGGGGACGGTTGACGATCGCCCGCGCCAGGGCCACCCGCTGGCGCTGGCCGCCCGAGAGCTCGGCCGGCTTGCGCCCGGAGTATTCGGGCAGCCGGACCATCTCCAGCGCCTCTTCGCGGCGCTTGACGCGATCGGCCTTGGAGACGCCGCCGACCCGCAGCCCGTACTCGACGTTCTCGCCGACGGTCATGTGCGGGAACAGCGCATAGTCCTGGAAGACGGTGTTCACCGCCCGGTCGTAGGGCGGGATCCCGCTGACGTCGCGCCCGGCGAGTTCGATCGTGCCGGCGGTCGGGTTCTCGAACCCGGCGATCATCCGCAGCGTCGTCGTCTTGCCCGAGCCGGACGGCCCGAGCATCGTGAAGAACTCGCCCCGCTGGATCTCGAGATCGATGCCCTCGACCGCCCGGACCTCGCCGTAGCGCTTGGTGAGGTCGGCCAGGCGGATGTCAGGTGGAGCAGCTACACCGAGAAGTTATCCGAGAGGTTCTGGAAAGCAAGGACAAACTCACCCCGACCGGTTGGCCGGGGTGGAGTATGTCCCTGCTTGAGGTTCTAGAAGCCTGCCGGGTGGCGGGCGACGTAGCCGATGTTGTCGCGCAGTTCTTCGTGCCAACTTGGCCCAGTGGTGCCATCGGTGTTGCCCGATGTGTCCCAGCGGTAGCCGGCGACGACGGCGTAGGCGTGACCTGCGTTGGCGTAGACGGTGATCCAGCGCCCTTCGCCGCGCAGGCCCCAGCTCTCCAGGGGGCCGGAGGGCAGTGGGCTTTCGAGGAAGTCACCGCCGCGCAGCATGTAGCTGACAGAGCCGGAGCAGTCATAGCCCTTGTCGATGAAGCTGGCGTGGCCGCCGCCGTAGATGTAGGGCTTGTTGCGGATCCGGTTGGCGTATTCGATCGCTTCCCTGACCCGCAGGGGGGCCGCCTTCGGCGGGATCAGCATCCCGTTGGCCAGCATCCGCGCCTTCGGCGTCGGCGTGCACATGTCTATTGCGGCTGGAGTGACGCCACCGCCTTCACAGGCGGCGGATGCGCCGCTGGGAGCGATGGCGAGGGCGACGAATGCCGCTATACAGACCAACCCCGACCAGAACGTTCGATTGTTCGTAGGCACTACCGATCTCCTTCGTCGGCCTACGGGGTTAGCTGTCGGGCTGGCGCGAAAGGAGCCTGCGCCCCCGCCCTGCTGGGCGGGTTAGCCCCGAAAACGTGGTTCCCCCGCTCCCGTGCCGCACAGCGCACGGGACTCGGCGTTTCGGTTGTTCGGAACGCGGGGCAGTGTAGACGATCGCCCCGCCGTTTGCTCATAAAAACTAAACATTTAGTTGCCATTCGCACTTGCCCCCGCTTTTCCTGTCGGCGCGAGCCGCTGCTAGCTTGCGGCTTGGGATGGAACTTTCCGGTCGCACCGTTCTGCTCACCGGCGCCACCGGGGGACTGGGGCGGGCGATCGCGGGCGCGCTGGCCGAGCGGGGGGCGATCCTGATCCTCAGCGCGCGCAAACGCGGACGCGCTCGAAGCCGAGGCGGAGGCGCTGCCCGGCGACGGCCACGGCGTCCTGCCCGCCGATCTCGCCGAGCCGGGCGCGGCAGAGGCAGCTCTGCCGCCGCAGCGGGCAACGTCGACGTCCTCGTCGCCAACGCCGGCCTCCCCGGCGCCGGCTGGCTCACCGACTTCAGCTCCGAGGAGGTCAGCCGCGCGATCCGGGTCAACCTCGAGTCGCCGATGCTGATGGCCCGCGCGCTCTACCCGGCGATGGTCGAGCGCGGGTCCGGTCACCTCGTCTTCATCGCGTCGCTCTCGGGCAAGGCCGCCAACCCCCGCTCCTCGATCTACAACGCGACCAAGTTCGGCCTCCGCGGATTCGCCCTCGGCCTTCGCATCGACCTTGCGCCGAAGGGCGTCGGCGTCTCGCTCGTCAGCCCCGGCTTCATCCGCGACGCCGGGATGTTCGCCGACTCCGGCGCCTCGCCGATGGGGCTCGGGACCGGCCGGCCCGACCAGGTCGGCGCCGCGGTCGTCAAGGCGATCGAGCGCGACCGGACCGAGCTCAGCGTCGGCCCGCTGCGCCAGCGCGCACTCGCGCACCTCGCGCTCGCCACCCCGGCGATCTCGGTCCGCACCCAGAGCGGCGCCACCGGCCAACGGATCGCCGACGGCGTCGCCGCGGGCCACTCCCGAGAGAAGCGCTGATCAGCTATTCAGGGTGCTCGCGCCCTGCGGCAGGGGCCTTTCGCGCCGCCCCGATCCATTTGCCACCCTGCACGCCTCCTCGGCCCCGAGAAACGGCGCCAGCGTGATGTAGGTCGCCAGCGGCGTCAGGGCAGGCAGGGACTCCGGCCCATGGTCTCGGATCGCCCGGTAGGCGAGGGTTGAGATTCCACCCGCGATCAGCTCCGGGGCGATCCGCGGAGTTTCGGGGCGCCGCTCGAGGCCCTGCTCGATCATCGCCCGGAATGGACGCATCGCTTCAACCCGACGTTCGACGGCAGCCGGCCCAGCCGCATATATCTCGGACATCACAAGCCTGGCAAGGGCCGGGCGCGAGGCTAGGAAGTTGAAGACCGCGTTGTAGGCGGCTCGCAAACCGTGCGGCCAGTCGGCGGCTCGTTCGAACGGGGGCACGGCTGCGGCCACGGTCTGCGCCGCCGCGCTATCGATCGCGGCCACGAGAATGTCCTCCTTACCGGCGAAGTTGTCGTAGAAGGTCGTCGCAGACATCCCCGCCCGTGCGACGACCTCATCCACGGTCGTTCGCGCATAGCCCTTCTCGGCAACCACCACTGCGAACGCTCGGATCGCACGCTCGGCGTGGTCGTGGGCGTCGAGGCTTTCCGACCCAGGCGCCGGCGCCCTCCCGCTCGACCGCAGCGATTCGGGGGGAGGCCGGAAGGCGCTGATGAGGTCCCACATTTCGTCGAGCAGACGTGGCAACTCTCGCTCCCGCCCCTGGCGGAGCCTGGCGCTGGCGATTTCGCGCGACGCGCCGGTGTGGGCGGTGATCATCTCGGGCAGCATGCCGGCCCGCTCCGGCGAGCGCTCCGCCGTCTGGCGGGTCAGCCATTCGAATCCCTCCATGGCCCTCTCGATCGGCGCCATCGCCTCCGGCCCGGCCGCATAGGCCTCGATCAGCATCACGCGTGCCGTCGCCGGCTGGGCGACGACCATTTCGATGAAGGCGTCGAAGCCGCGTCGCGCCTCGACTTCCCAGTCGCCTTCCGGGCCCTCGCCCCGATTCGTGCCCAGGGCTTCATTGGAGACCGCGTATGCGACGGCTAGCTCAATCACCGCTTTCAGCGTCTCCAGAAAGAGCTCGTGTTTGCTGGCGAAGAGGTCGTAGAAGCTTCGACTCGACACACCGGACAGGGAGCAGAGCTCGGCGAGAGTCGTCGCCTGATAGCCCTTTTCTGCGACCAGCGCGATCGTCGCTCCATAGAGGCGCTGACGCTGGTTCTGTTCGACCTGGGCGCGGGCCTTTCCGGGCCCCGGCCGAAGCCGGCGGGCTCGCAGCGACTCGGAGTCTCCCCACGGAGTGACGACCACCCCGACCGCCTAGCCAGCCGGGCCCAAACCCGTTTTACCGCAGATAACGATACGCCTCGGTTCTTATCTCCCAGCCTTTGATTCTCTTCCATCCAAAACTTGCAGGCGAGAAATACGACCCTCACAGGCTACTTCGCGGAATGCGCGTTGGCAACCCGGCAATTTACGGTAGGCACCCAGGTTTATCTTTCACCCAGCCGCGTCGCGGCGGCGACCGACATACGCGTTCGCCACCTCGCAGGCCTCCTCGGCTCCCAGGTAGGGCGCGAGGGCGAGGTAGGTGCAGAGGGGCGCCAGCGCCGGGAGAGCCTGGGCGCCCTCCTCGCTGATTCGCCGCCGCGACAGCGAGAAGAAGACCCCGTTCATCAGCTCCTCCGTGATCTGGGGCGCCTCCCTTGCCTGCTCTCGACCTTCGGCAAGAAGAGACTCCAACGGCAGCAGGTAGCCGACCCTACGTTTCAGTGCGGCCGGCCCCGCCACGTAGGCTTCGACCAGGACCAGGTGAGCGAGGGCGGGCCGGGATGCGAGGAAGTTGAACACCCCTCCGATCGCCGCTCGGACCGCCGCCGGCCAGTCGGGGGCCCGGCGCATGGCGGGGCGCATCGCCGCCCCGATGTGGGCCCCGGCGCTGTCGATCGCGGCCAGCATCGCGTCCTCCTTGCCCCCGAACTGGTCGTAGAAGGTCGTGGCCGACATCTGGGCGCGGGCGAGGATGTCGGCGACGGTCGTCGCGGCGTAGCCGCGCTCGGCGGCCTCGATTGCGAAGGCCCGGATCGCCCTCTCGGCGTTGTCGTGTGCCTCGAGGCTTTCCTCAGCGGTCACCGGCACGCGTTCCGCCAGCCGCAACGGCTCAGGGGGAGGGACGTAGGAGCCGATCAGGTCCCAGAGCTGATCGATCAGATCCGGGAGGGCCTTCTCTTCTCCGGACAGCAGGCGCATCCGGACGATCTCCTCGAGTGCGCCGATGTAGGCGGCAAGTATCTCGTCCGGCATCGAGGCCCGCTCAGGAACTTGCTCGATGATCATTCTGGCGAGGGCTTCGAACCCCGCAATGGCCGCTTCCAGCGGCGCGACGACCTCGGGCCCCGCCGCGAAGGCCTCGATCAGGCAGGCCCTGGCCGCGGCGGGCTGGGACGCCACCATCTCGGCAAAGGCGTGCGACCCGGCGCGGGACTGCTCCTCCCATCCGCCGAGTTGCTGATCGCTGCCGATCTGTGTCGCGATCCCGACCGCCAGCATGATCACGTTCTGGAGCGTCTCGGCGAAGCAGGCCCGCTTGTTCTCGAAGAGCCCGTAGAAGGTCCGGCTGGATACCCCCGAGAGCTCCGCCAGGTCGGCCAGCGTGGTCGCCTCGTAGCCCTTCTCGGCGACGAGGGCGATCATTGCCCCGTATATGCGCTCGCGCTGGTTCTGCTCGACCTCCGCCCGCGTCTTGCCGGGCCCCGGCCGCAGCCTGCGGCCGCGCAGCGAGTCCGAGTCCCCCCACGGCGTCATGACCATTGCGGCGAGCCAGACTAGTCGCAACGATAGACCTCGGTTTCTAGCCCAAATTCAGATACGCAATGGTTTCTTTTTCCTTTTATGAAGTAGCACCTAGCCCTGCTGTGAAGCCAAATTTACATGCATCAGAAGGTACGCCCCTGTCTTTGGACTTGACGAGAGTAGGAGGGGTGGTGTAACTTTGCGCCGCCTGCCAGGGAGGTGGGCTGGGATTACGACCAAAAGCAGGGTGCCAGGGGTGCCCGGTGACTGGTGGCAGGGCCGATAGGTGGCACTGGGGAACTACAGGAGACAGCTTGTGAGAACGGGAAGGCAATCGGTTGCCGCGCGGCAGAGTCGTACTTTGGCGCGCCCTCTCCTCGCAATTGCGTTCCTGTGTCTGGGAGTGTCGCTTTGGTCCGGCACGGCGTCCGCGGCCTATCTCCATTCGGGAACGGTGAGCGCCGAATTTGGAAAGGACGGCACCCTTGCCACCCATTTCGGCATCTCCGAATTCCGCTTCGCTATCGATCAGGCGCAGCAAAGGCTCTACATGATCGACAGAACGCAGGAAGTCGGGGGCGAACCAGCTCACATCTACGGCTTTGAAATCGACAACTCATATAAGCCGATCCCGAATTTCCCAATTCCGGTCCCTCTTGGCGAAGATGGAAACGCATCTCGCAGCATCTCTATCGACAATACGAACCTCCCTTCGGCGGGCAACATCTACTACGTCGAAGTCAAAGAACGCGGCAAGGGTGGCGACATCCTGTATGGGTTCAATTCCAGCGGCGAACCTCTGGGAGGCGAATACCCTCAGGAAATACCGGAACCCACCAGCGCCTGCGGAGACGCGGTTGACGGGGAAGGTCACATCTGGATCGCCGACCGCGTGACCAGCAAGCTGATGGAGTACAACCCCGACGGACTGCCTACGGGAAAGACCATTGATGTCGCCGGGATCGGGGAACCATGCACGTTCGTCTTCAACACCAGGAATGAGGACGTCTACGTTGCGGGGCGCAGCCCGACAAACGGAAACGAAGGCCGCCTCTGGCGTTACAGCGCTGCAGATGAATACCACTCGATTTTGGAAATCCTGCCCGGTACGGTGGCCCGCGAGCCGGCGCTTGCCTTCGATTCCGAACACGGCATTCTCTACATCGAAAAGAGCGCCTACAACGCTGACGGAGAACTTGTTGAGCACTTCACCGCGTCGCCGGAACAGGGCCGCGAATACGGCATCGCCATAGATGAATCGACCGGCACCGCCTATGACATCGCGGGCGAATACAACTACGCCTTCGAACTGTTCGAACTGCACATCAGGGTCTTCCCGCCCTCGGGCATCATTCCGGACCTGGAAACACAAGGCGTCGTCGGAACGACTGTGCACGGAAGTGTTGATCCCGCCGGCGGCGGAAACGTCACCAGCTGCACTTTCGAATACGGAACGTCGAAGAGCTACGGAAGCTCGGTTCCATGCGCTCCCCCGACCGACTACTCGGAAGTCACGCCAGTAAGCGCTGAACTATCCGGCCTGACTCCAGAGGTTCGCTATCACTACCGGGTGGCCGCGGGAAATGCCGCGGGTGTGAATATCGGGGCAGACCGCTCATTCGTTCCGCACTACGTCCAGGACTTGAAGGCGGAACCGGCCAGCAACCTTACGAAGGTTTCCGCGACTCTCAATGCGAGCTACGTCGGAAACGGGCAGGACACCCGCTATTACTTCGAATGGGGTACCACCACCGCCTACGGCAGTCAAACCACCTCTGCACCGGGAGACGACAACGGGAGCGGGTCCGGGGCTCAGACGGCGAGTAGCCCGATCGGTGGGCTGGAACCGGGAACGACCTATCACTACCGGGTGATCGCCAAGAACGACGACGGAATCAGCATTTCCGAAGATCACACCTTCTCATCACTTCCGCCAGTCACGGACCTTGAGGCCCATCTGACGCTGCTTCACGGAAACAGCGTGACGCTGAATGGGTCCTGGGAAGGAGACGGCACCGAAACCCACTACTACTTCGAATGGGGCTCTAGCACGGCCTATGCGCATGTGGTGCCGGCAGTTCCGGGCGGATCCAACTCCGCGAGCGGGCCGCAGCACGTGGAAGCTGCAATCTCAGGCCTGCTTCCAAAGTCCTACTATCACTACCGACTTGTGGCATCGAATCCGTCCGGTACGACAGCCACGCCGGATGCGGTGTTCAGGACGCCACAGTTGTCCGCCGTGGCCTATCGGCCGGTCCTGAAAATGACCGAAACGTCGGCGGAACTCACCGGCACCGTCAATCCCCAGGAAACCGGGCCGACCACCTATCACTTCGAATATGGCCTGGACTCGAGTTACGGGCTGGACACGCCTGAGAGCGCGCCCGTTGGCTCTGACAAAAAGGGCTACCCGGCCGGCGCCGAAATCACCGGGCTCCAACCTGGGACGACCTATCACTACCGCCTTGTGGGCACGAGCCCGACCGGCGAAGCCATCGGGCCGGATCGCACCTTCACGACGATTCCCGAGCCTCCGGAAGTAATCGATACATCAGCGGGCAATCTGGTTGAGGGAGGCGTAACCCTAAATGCGGAAGTGCGAACCGGGCACGGTCCCACCGTCGTCTACTTTCAGTATGGCCCTACGTCTGACTACTCCGTGAGCACGATTCCGGACAGTCCACTGCCGGCCGACGACGAAGGTCATCCGGTGAGCGCGAGCATCTCGGGGCTTCAACCGGGCACGACCTACCATTTCCGCGCGGTGGCGGTCAATCTCCACGCAGCCGCATACGGGCCCGATGAGATCTTCACGACTCCTGGATTCCCCAGCGTGACGATCGGCTCCGCTTCCAACCTCACGCAGACGTCCGCCGCGGTCAGCGGGATCGTCGACCCGGACCTGAGTCCGACTACGTATCACTTCGAGTACGGGGTGACGGGAGCTTATGAAGAACGCACCGCAGAGGGACCGACGATCGGGGCTGCCGTCGCAAATCAGGCTGTCGCCGCGGTGCTCGACCATCTCCAACCGGGCACGACCTATCACTATCGAGTGGTTGCGACGAACGCGGTGGGGTCGGCGACGAGCACGGGTGGAACCTTCACCACGATGGCTCGAGAAGCCGCTCCGAGCATTCCCGTGGAACACAACCACAAATGCCCCAAGGCAAAGGTACGCAAGCACGGTAAATGTGTGTCGAGGCGGCACAAGCACCGTCCCGTGCAGCACAGACACCGCCGCCGGAACGGGAGACGGTCATGACCGGGCGTCCCAATCGTCGTCGTCGGTGGCTGCTGCTCTCGCTGGTGTCGGCGGGGCTCGCGATCCTGGCCGGCCCCGTTGTGTCGGCGCACGCGGGGTATGTCCACCAGGCGGCCAGCACCAGCTTCCCTGTGGTGGGGACGCCGACGGGAATCGCGCTCGACGAACAATCGGAAAGCGTCTACGTGCTCACGGCAGAAGGGTCCCTCGAGAAGTTCGACGCGGCAGGCGCCCCATCCAATTACTCCGCTTTGGGCTCCAACAGCCTGAGCCTCGCATGCGAATACGAGTGCCGCGGTCTCGCGGTGGACAACTCCGGGGGGCCCAATCAGGGCGTGATCTATGTCGGGCGCAACGAAGAAGCGGGAATCCTGGTGATCCTTCCATCTGGCGCATCGGCCGGGCCGATCGAAAACCATTCCGGTTCTCCCTATGGCTCGCGATGCGGGGTGTCGGTCGACAAGGCGGGAAGGGTCTATGCGACGAAGACATACGAAAGCATCGTCGACCGATACGCCCCTGCCGAATGGGCAACCCATCTGCACCAGGAACCGCAGATCACAGGCACCCTGGTCCCCGACTTCTTCAACCCCTGCAAAGGCACCGTCGACTCAAACGGGACTCTCTATCTGATTCAGGGAGCCGGTGAAGCGGTTTTCAACGCGTTGCACAGGGTTCCGGGCACGTTCGGGGAACCGGGTTCGCTGACGAGCCTCAACCATGAAGTTCCCACGACCATCCTGGAGCCGCACGCCACCTGGGCCTCCGCGGATCTGCAGACCGACGACATATACGCGGATCTTCGGGCGCAAATCGCCCGATTCGACTCCTCCGGGGAACTGCTCGAAACGTTCGGCGAAGGCGAAGTCGCCGAATCGTTCGGGGTCGCGGTTGATGGCACGAACAAGACCGCCTACGTCACCTCCGAGGCGTCCAACGACGTCATGGTGTTCCCAAAGGTCCTGACGCCTGACGTCTCCGAAGTGAGAGCGGCGACGGCTCCGGGCGGGGCGACCTTCTCAGCCCACGTGTCACCGGCGGGCGGCGGCAACGTGACCGCCTGCGCATTCGAATACCGGCCCGCGGGCGAAACGACCTTCACCCCGGTGCCCTGTGAACAGGGCCTTCCCTTCGAATCCGATACAGAGGTCAGCGGGGAAGCCTCGGGGCTCGGCGAAGGGGCGATCTACGAATATCGATTGACGGCAAAAAACGCGAATGCCGCCGAACACAGCGGCATTCATCGGTTCAAGATCGCGCCGCCGGCGATCGAAGGTGCCTACTCCACGGAACTCAGCGAAACCGGTGGACTCCTCAACGCACGCATCGACACCAATCACGCGGCAGGTGAATATTTCTTCGAATACGGCACGACCCGCGAGTACGGGCAGAGCAGTCCGGTACCGGCGGGCCAGATAGAAGGAGGGCATGAGAGCAGCGTCGCGGTGAACACCCGCTTGGTCAATCTGGAACCCCACGTTGTCTATCACTTCAGAGTGGTGGTCAAGACCGCGCTGGGGACGGCCACGAGCGAAGACCAGACGTTCAACTTCTTTCCTGAACAGTGCCCGAATGCGGTGGTTCGTCAACAGACAGGAAGCGGATTCCTACCGGACTGTCGATCCTACGAGCTCGTTACGCCGAGTCAGCAGGGCAACATCATTCTGAACCCCTTCCTTGCCGCCCCTCCGGCAGGTTACGCGACGAATCCGGCCCGATTTGCATTTGGCGGCTATGCCGGTGGCATCACCGGGACGGAACCCGTTATCGGGCTGGGGCCGGATGTCTATGTCTCCACCCGCACCAACACCGGTTGGGTCACGGCCCTGCCAGGTATCAGGGGATATGAAACCAACTGGGCCGGCGTGATGGGAACGACCGCGGACACGAGTCTGAGCACATTTATGGACTTCTCGGGGCTGAGCAGATTCAAAAACAATGAAATCTTCGAAACCGAAAACATTCCCTTCATCTGGAGTGCCTCCGGTGAATATCTGGGCCATTGGCCGGTTACGGCGAGCGCGATTCCCCGCTCGAACTTCACGAACGGCTATGTGCAACCCTCACCCGATTTCAGTCACGTGGCAATCTCGTCGAGCAATGTTCAGTTTGCGCCCAATGGCCTTCTACAGGCGCCGGGCTCTGTTTACGACTACGACACAAAGAACGCCACGACGGAACTCATTTCGATGCAGCCGAATGGCCATGACATCGCTCAGGAGACCAAGATCAAGGAATGGCCGGGCGAAGAACGCGTACGGACAGCATTCGAACGCGAAGAGGTGATCTCGTTTCCCGGGATCGCGAACCCCAACGGCGCGGGAGGACCGACGGATACGAAACGGCCTGCACTGGTGAATCCAGGAGTCTCGGCAGATGGCTCGCACATTCTGATGTCCGTGTCGAGTGAACCCTACGATCCGCGCGGGTTCACCGAATATTACGAGCTGCCGCCGGTCCATCTGTACATGACCGTCGACGACGCCCTTCATTACGACGTCTCGGAAGGCGACAGGGCCCAATTCATCGGCATGACAGCGGATGGTTCGAGGGTGTTCTTCCTATCTGCCGAACAGTTGACTCCCGATGACCAGGACACGAGCACGGATCTCTACATGTGGACCGAAGCGACAAAATCCCTGACACTCCTGTCGCTTGGCAGCGAAGGCAGCGGCAACTCGGATAGCTGCAGCAGCACATGGGAATCTCCCGCCGCTTACAGGCCGTGGACTTCGCAATGCGACGTCCAGCCCATCGCGATCTCTGGGAAGTGGTCGGATACCTCCATGGCCACCCAGGCGGAACCCGATATCTACTTCCTCTCTCCCGAGCAGCTCGACGGCTCGAAGGGAGAAGCGGGGGGAGAGAACATCTACCACTACAACGGCGGCGCGGTGCACTACGTCGCCACCGGCGACGTGACACGAATGGATGTATCCCCCGATGGCGAGCACATGGCTTTTGTGAGTCCTGACGAGCTGACCTCTTACGACAACGAAGGCTACGAAGAGATGTACACCTACACGCCGTCGACCGAAAGGCTTAGATGCGTTTCCTGTAATCCGACCGGAGCACCGCCGGCGGGCAAGGTGGAAGCATCCGGGAATGGGCAGCTGTTCATGTCGAACGACGGTCGGACCTTCTTCTACACACCAGACGGCCTCGTCGCCAAAGACACCAACAAAATACCTGACGTCTACGAGTACACCGAAGGGCGGCCGCAACTGCTCACCACGGGCACGGGATCGCACGACGTCACCCTCAGCTACCAGGGGAACGTCAGAGACCACGCCGCTTTCATGGGCGTCAGCGCAGATGGGGTGAACGTATATATAGACACGTACGAAACCCTCGTGCCGCAGGATGAAAACGGCGAATTCCTGAAGTTCTACGACGTGAGGTCCGGCGGGGGCTTCCCGATCGCCTCCCCGAAGCAGCCGTGCGTGGCAGCCGATGAGTGCCACGGGACGGCCAGCTCAGCGGTGGCGCCAACCGGCATCGCGAGCGAAGGTGAACTCGGTTCAGGTGGAAATGCTCATCCCGGAAGCAAGGCCTCCAGCCGCAAACAGCGACGGCGTTCTCGGAAGAGGGCGGCGCGGCACCGTCACGGGAAGCGTTATGACCACAGGAAAGGGAGCTCGGCCCGTGGTTAGGCAGATCGTGAAACGGGCGAGATCGGGCTGGTTGTCGAGGCTGGCCGTACTGGCCGTGCCGATAGCGGCCCTTTGGGTCGTCGGCGTCAGCGCCGCCGTGGCGGAAGTGCCGATCAACTATTTCAGCGTCCAGCCATCGTCGACGCAGGCGGGCGGTCATCCCAACATCCATACGGTGATTGTGGACGAACCGGAACAGCTGCGGGAACAGCTGCACTTCGAAGAATCACCATGCGGCTGCCGGGATCCCAAGGCGATCGAAATCCATCTGCCCCCCGGGGTCATCGGCGTACCTGGCGACGTGCCGAAGTGCAGCGACGCCGAATTCGGCAGCATCCTTTGCTCGCCGGATTCGCAGGTGGGAATCCTGAGAGCGGGCCTGGGCGGGGAGCCGTTGGAGGAAGAACCCATTCTCCTCGGGAGAATCCCTGTCTACAACCTCATTCCGCACCCCAGTGAAGCCGCCCTTCTCGGGGCCAGCCTGCCTGGCATCGACGCACCGATCTATTTCGTCTTCACCCCCCGCACCGGTTCGGACTACGGGCTCGACGAGCGTACGCTCAACATCGCGCATCCGCTCTTCGCGCTGCATTTCTCCGACCTTGAAATCTGGGGCGTCCCGGCGGATCCGAGCCACCAGGAAGAACGAGCTCCGATCGGCTGCAACCCGTCCGAGTTCAACCTTGGCCAACCGGGTGAAAGGTGTCATCCCGGGGTTCCCTCGAACGCCCCGCTGGCGCCGTTCACCATCAATCCGACGACCTGTGGCGCGAATGATCTGACCGCAACGGTCGGTTTGTTGGGCTACGACCGGGCCTGGTCCCAGGCGATGACCCCATACCCCGCCACCACCGGGTGCGATCAGCTCAGCTTCAACCCGAGCCTATTCGCGCAGCCGACCACCACTGCGACCGATACGGCGTCGGGGATCGATATCGACATAAAGGTTCCACAGGATCTCAGCGCGGACTCGCCGTCTGCGTCACAGATACGGGACTCAAGCGTGACCCTGCCCAAGGGGTTCTCGATCAATGCGAATGCAGGGGACGGCAAGGAAGCCTGCTCGGATGCTCAGGCACGTTTTGGAACCGAAGAAAAGGCGCAATGCCCGGAAAACGCGAAGATCGGGACTGTTCAGGTGTCGACGCCGACGCTCCCCGGCCCCCTGCCGGGCTACGTCTATCTGGGAGAACCGAAGGCGGGAGAACGGTACCGTCTCATCGTTGCAGCCGACGGCTTCAACGTTCACGTGAAGCTTCCCGGCACGGTCAGCCCAGACCCGCAGAGCGGGCAGTTGACGGTCACGTTCAAGGATCTGCCGCAGTTCCCGTTCTCGGAGTTCAACATGCACCTGTTCGGTGCTGAGCGCGGGAGCCTCGCCACGCCCACGGAATGTGGAACCTTCCCGGTCAATAGCACCTTCACTCCGTGGGATTCGCTCCTACCGAAGCAGACCTCGGTGCAGTACTTCACGGTGAGCGAGGGGCCGGACGGCAAGGCATGCCCTGGCTTCGACACGCCCATTCGGCCCCTCTCTTGAAGCGGGGGTTACGGACAAGACCGCAGGTAAACATGCTCCGTTCGTCCTGAAGGTCACCAGGGAAGATGGCGATCAGAATCTCAGTCAGCTGAAGGTCAAGACACCGCCCGGATTCACGGCGTCGCTCAAGGGGGTTCCATACTGTCCCGAGCCGGCGATTGCCCATCTTGGTGAATCGAGCTACTCAGGCCTCGCCGAGCAATCCGCGCCAGCCTGCCCTGTGGCGAGTCAGATCGGCACGGTCGTCGCCGGCGCCGGCGCCGGCACCCGTCCGATCAACGTGGACGGGAAGGTGTACCTGGCAGGGCCCTATAGGGGCGCTCCGATCAGCTTCGAGACGGTCATACCAGCAGTCTCGGGCCCTTACGATCTCGGCAACATCGCGGTGCGCACGGCCGTGTACGTCGATCCAGCGACGGCCCAGGTCAGTGCCGTTTCAGATCCCTTCCCGCAGATAATCGGGGGCATACCGCTGCGCACGCGACTGGTGCAGTTGAGGCTTGACCGCAATGATTTCGCACTCAACCCGACGAATTGTGACCCGTTCTCGGTCGACGCGACCATCGTTGGAGATCAGGGGGCTCAGGCAAATCTCTCGCGGTATTTCCAGGTGGCGGACTGCAGCAACCTGGCCTACGGCCCGAAGCTCAACCTCAGTCTTTCGGGTGGCGTCAGGCGGCGGGGGCATCCGGCCATCCACGCTGTCCTCACCACCAGCCCGGGTGAAGCGAACAGCCAGAAGGTTGCTGTCACGATGCCCAAGGGCGAGCTGCTGGACCAGGGCCATATCGGCCACGTCTGCACCCGCGTCCAGTTCGCCGAAGATGCCTGCCCCTCGAGCTCCGTGCTTGGATCGGCCGAAGCCACCTCGCCGTTGTTGGACCAGCCGCTGAAGGGCACCGTCTACCTGCGCGCGAATCCGGCCCACCGTCTGCCTGATATCGCTGTTGCGCTCAAGGGCCAGATCGACATCGAACTCGACGGTCGAGTCGACAGCCTGCCTCAACGCCTACGGACGACGTTCGAAGGCATCCCCGACGCCCCGGTGAGCCGGTTTGTGCTCAACCTCAAGGGCGGAAAACAAGGACTGCTGCAAAACGGCCACAGCCTCTGCGGCCGGCAGAGGGAGATGGCGACCTCGCGGATGACGGGACAGAACGGAAGCATCACATCGGGACAGGTGCCGCTCAAGGCAACGTGCGGGAAGAGCGAGCACCAACGCCACTCGCGCACCAGGAGAGCGGGCTAGACGATGTCGAGACGAGCTCCCAAAATGCTTCGCACCGCCATACTCACGGTTGTCTGCTCGGGCACGGCACTGCTCGGCCTTGCCGTCCCCCCGGCGGTGGCGCGACACGCCGCGACCCATGCCTTCTCGTCCAGCTTCAAGTCACCTCTCGGAATACCGGCGGGCGAACGGGGTGTGGACGGGATCGCGGTGGACGAAGAAACGGGGTACGTCTACCTCGAGAACGTGGCGTCGGGAATCCCGCTGGAAAAATATTCCGCGACGGGCACTCCGGTGGCGTTCACCGCACCCGAAGCAAATTCCTCAAACACCCTCCTGACCCCGGGTGGTGGCGGATTCCGGGCCGGGACGGTCGAGGTCGACAACTCCGGCAATTCTGCGACCAGGGGCCGGATCTACACAATCGCCGAATCTGGCATAAATGCATTCGAACCGAGCGGAGAACGGGCCGGCGGAAACTTTCCACTCGAACTCGATGCCAGGGATCTGGCAATCGAACCGGGGACGGGAAATCTCTGGATTCTATTTTTCGGTGGCCGCGTCACCGAGTACAGCCCGGAAGGCGTACTGCTCGGCAAATTCTTCGAAGGACCCGGCGAATCGGCACGGATCGCAATGGACGGGCACGGCAACTTCTACCTCGCCGGCTACTTCACGATCTACAGGTACAACCTGCCTTCCGAACAGCTCGAAACGTTCGGGAGCGGTACGGACGTGGCCGTGGATCCAACCACGGAAGACGTCTACGCATATTACGGCGGCCCCAGCGTCAGGCAGTATGGAAGTGGCGGCGCCCTCCTTTTCGAATTCGGAGTGCCGCCTGAAAGCAACAATGGCATACCGACCATTGCCGTGAACGGGGCGACCGGCCTGGTGTATCGGGGAATAGGCGGCACCATTGAAATCTATGCGCCCGGTCCCACCGTCACCCTGCCGGACGCAACGACCGATCCTGCCTCCGATTTCGCGGAATCCAGTGCGACCTTGCATGGAACCGTCAATCCCGATGGAGAACCAACGGAACAGTGCTATTTCGAATGGGGCGCCACAACTTCATATAGTCACAAAATCACCTGCGAAGAGGGCGCGGTGTTGAGCGGGTCCACTCCGGAGAGCGTCAGCGTGGCCCTGAATGGCCTTCAAAAGGGGGCCACATATCACTATCGGGTTGTGGCGGTCAATCCAAACGGAACCATCTCCGGCCTGGACAGGAAGTTCAGCCCGTCGACCCTGCCGACCTTCTCGGACGAACATGTCGGCGACGTGCACTCGGACAGCGTTGTGCTTCATGGCGCGGTGAACCCGGAAGGAGCGGCGACGAGCTATCAGTTCGAATACGGACTGGAAGACTGCGCGTCGTCCACCTGCACGGCCCTGCCCGTCGATCAGCTTCCTCTGGGCGTCGCTCCGCTCGAGAGAAGCATCAAAGTCACCGGCCTCAAGGATGGCACGACCTACCACTACCGGGTGGTTGCGGAAAATCAGACGGGATCCGCCGCAGGCGCGGATCATACGTTCACGACATTTCCGATCTCGACGGTCCTCGAAGACTCATGTCCCAATGCACATGTGCGTCAGCAGACGAGCGCCGTTCTCCTGCTGGATTGTCGTGCATACGAGTTGGTGTCGGCGGGGAATGCCGGTGGATATGACGTCGAGTCGACACTCGTGCCCGGCCAGGAGCCGTTCACGGGTTATCCGGAAGTGGGGCCGGAAGCCAAGGTCCTCTACGCCGTGCACGACGGTGCCATCCCCGGGTCCGGCAAGCCGGCCAACCACGGGCGGGACACCTACATCGCGTCGCGCGGACCCGATGGTTGGAGCACGAGGTACGTGGGAATTCCCTCGGACAACCCCTATTCGAAAGAATCTTTTGCGTCCAGCCTGCTGGAAGCTGACTCGAGGCTGGACACCTTTGCCTATGGAGGCGAAGGGATCTGCGACCCGTGCTTCGGCGACGGATCTACGAATATCCCACTGCGACTACCCGACGGCAGTCTGGTCGAGGGGATGGCCGGATCGCAGAGCCCCGGGATAGCGAATCCCGCCGGCCATGTCGGAAGGTACCTCTCGGCCGACGGAGATCACGTCGTGTTCGGGACAACGGCGAAGCTCGAGCCGGCTGGAAATGAAAACGGGGATGTGACGATCTATGAGCGCGACCTCGAAGGAGGCTCCTCTGAAGTTGTCTCCACTCTGCCGGGAGGGGAGACGATGACCGGGTCGGGCATCGGAGAGCTCGATGTATCGAGCAACGGCTCAAGGGTGATCGTGGGGCAAAGGATCTCGACCGATTCCGATGGAAACGAATACTGGCACCTGTACCTCCACATGGCGGGTTCGTCGCACTCGATCGACCTTACGCCGGGAGCCGGCTTCCGGCGCCCAGTTTGCGGGTATGACCAATGACGGCACACGGGTCTTCTTCTCGACAAGGGACAGATTGCTCTCCGCAGATACGGACAACAGCGCCGATATCTACGGGGCCGAAGTCGACAGCGGCGGGACGATGCATCTCGAATTGGTGTCTGTCGGCGAATCGGGACCGAGCAACAGCGACGAATGCGCTCCTCCTGGCGAATGGAACACCGTCGTCGGCGGGCCAGACTGCAGCGCAGTTGCATTCGCGGGCGGTGCGGGCGTGGCTTCGGAAGTCGGCACCTTCTACTTCCTCTCGCCCGAGGAGCTCGATCTGTCCAACCCCGAAAACCTTCCGGTCGCCAATCAGGCCAATCTGTATGTGGTCAAGCCCGGAGAGCTGCCCCACTTCGTGGCGACTCTTGACTCCAGCGTCGGCAAGCCGCCGCCTCAACCGCCGAAGCACCATCTATCTGAGGCCAACTTCGTCTCGGGGCTCAGTGGGCCTGAAGCGATGACGATCGATCAGGCGACCCACGATCTCTACGTCAACGGAGTTGGAGGCGGTGGCAAGGTCTACCGCTACGAAACGGGCGGGTCGGCAGGTACGCCGAAGAACTTCACGGCCGGCCCCGCTCCGGGAACGAACACGATCACCGGTCTGGGGCTCGCAGGGGGCGGAACGGAAACACAGGTTGCCGTGGACAGCTCCGGGGGAGAACTGAACGGCGACATCTACGTGGCGAACTACGGGTACCCGGTCATGGTTTTCGCCCCCGACGGCTCCAGTCTTGGCTCTATCCCGGCGCCTTCAGCTTGTGGCGTCGCGGTCGCAGACGATGGATCCGTATACGTCGGCTCGTATGAAGGAGCCGTGTACAAATTCACACCCCTTTCGCCCACCGTCCCTCTCGAAGAAGGCGACTATGAAAAAACCGGGATCCACACAACGGGCGTGGCGACGTGCAACGTCGCCGTCGATGATGCGGGCCATGTCTACGCGTCAAGCTGGAGCAACGGCCCAGTCGAGCGGTATGACGTGTCGGAATTCTCCGCGGGAGCCCCATCGGTTGAAGGGGTGGTGATCGACGAAGACAGCACGGCGCTGGCAGGAGACCCGATCTCGCACAATGTCTACGTCGACGAGGGAGACAGGATTTCCGAGTTCGAACCCGACGGTTCCCTGGTGGAAACCTTTGGCGAAGGTCAGATAAACAACTCGCGCGGCGTTGCGGTCGACGCTACGTCTGGCAACGTGTTTGCGGCCAATGGCGCCAACGTGGTCGAGTTCGGAGTTGTCACCGCGCCATATCACCCGATCGACAATCCGGCGATCGTGCATGCCGTGACTCAGGCAGCCACGCATACGTATGGAGATTTCCAGATCAGCAAGGATGGCCACTACGCGGCATTCGCGTCGGTCGAGCCCCTGACGGGATATGACAACGGCGGCAATCTCGAGGTGTTCCGCTATGACGCCCAGAATGGGTCGATCCTCTGCGCCTCGTGCAACCCCACGAATGCACGCGCGGTGGGGGGGTCGAGTCTGCCTGAGGACGGCCTTGGGCTCGCTGAAGACGGATCGGTCTTCTTCGACTCGGCGGATGCGATCGCACCAAGAGATCTGGATGAACGGATCGACGCCTACGAGTACGAGAACGGAAGTATTCAGCTGATCTCAACCGGCGGGAGCGCCTTCGATTCCAAGCTCCTGGGAATAGACGCCAGCGGCTCGAACGCGTACTTCTTCACTCGCGACACCCTGGTGCCCCAGGATGAAAATGGCGATCTCGTCAAGATCTATGATGCAAGGGCGGGTGGAGGATTCGCGTACACGCCGCCCGCGATTCCCTGCAAAGCCTCGGACGAGTGTCACGGGCCCGGTTCGGAAGTGCCCCCCGCGCCGAAGATCCCGACCCTTCGGGGTTCCAGCGGGAACGAAAGTGGATCGGGGACGCAGGCAGCCTGCGGGCATCACCGTGTCATCAGGCACGGCCGCTGTGTCAGGGCCCGGCGCCACGCCCACCACAAGCGCCATAGCCAGAAGCGACACGGTTGAGGGGCGAACAGACAATGGACAGAGCCATGCGATTCCAAAACCTCAGCCGCAGAGCGCTGCACGCCGCGCTCGGATGCATGGTCGCGGCGGTCGTCTGCGCTGCCCTGTCTGCGGCGCCGGCCGTCGCCAGTGTGGAAATAGAAAGCTTCACCAGCGGGGGCGACGACTCTCAGGCGGGCGGTCATCCGGATCTAACCACGTCCTTCAGGCTCGAGAACCCCGGAACCCCCGAGGCTGCACGCAACGTCATCTTCGATGCGCCGCGCGGGGTATTCGGCAACCCGGAAGCGATCGGTCGCTGCTCCTCGCTCGAATTCGCCCTGCAGGAATGCTTCCCGGGCTCTCAGGCCGGGTTGATCACCCTCCACGCGAACTACAAAGGCGATTCCAACTACCTGTTGGGCACGGTCCCCATATTCGATATGGCCGTCCCGCCAAGTCAGGTGGCGATGTTCGCCTTCATCGTCCCGGAGCTGAACATCCCGATCACGATTCCGGTCACTGTGCGCACCGCTGACGACTACGGATTGCGCTTCACGGTCTCCAACATCACTCAGGCAACCCCGCTTGCGGCTGCGGATCTCACCTTCTGGGGCTTCCCGTTCGAATTCGACCACGATGCCGAACGATTCGCGAAGGGTTCCCCCGGCAACCCTGCTGGATGCCCGGGCCTGGCCGACGTCAGCTGCATTGCCGAACCGACGCCCTCCTCGCAGGAAGTGCACCCGCTGATCGACAACCCGACGACCTGCACCGGAGAACCGCTTGTTACTACCCTGAAGGTCCAGTCCTATCAGGATCTTGAACACTTCTCTGAAGCGCACAGCACCTACCCGGCAACGACCGGATGCGAAAACGAGGTCTTCAAACCTGTTCTCTACTCCAGGCCGACCACGACAGAGGCGGACTCGGCCGCCGGTGTGGATATCGAGTTGAAAGACCCTCTGTTCCTCGGTTACGCGGCCTCACCATCGCAAATTCGATCCGCTGCGGTCCAGTTCCCGCCCGGCCTGACCATCAACCCGGATGCGGCCGATGGCCAAATCGCGTGCACCGATGCTCAGGCCAACTTCGGCAGCGAGGGTCCCGACGAATGTCCGGACAACGCCAAGATAGGAACGATCGCGATCAAATCGATCGCTTTGGCGGAACCGTTGGAAGGGGCCCTCTACTTCGGTGAACCGAAGCCCGGGGACCAATACCGCATCTTCATGATGGCCAACGGCTACGGGATCCACGCAAAGCTGGTCGGTTCCGCGAGGCCGGATCCGGTCACCGGTCAGGTCACGGTCTACTTCCAAGACCTGCCGCAGGTTCCCTTCGACGAGTTCGACGTGCACCTCTTCGCCTCGGACCGCGGCCTGATGGCGACTCCCACCTTCTGCACGTTCTACAACACCACCGCCGTCTTCACGCCGTGGAACACGTCGGTGCCGCCGGTCACGTCCGTGGAGGGCTTCGGATTGGATTCCGGGCCGAACGGCACACCGTGTCCCGAACAGATCCGGCCGTTCCACCCCCGACTCGAAGCCGGTACCTCCGACGCTGCTGCGGGGGCCTACAGCTCTTTCATTCTCAAGCTGGATCGAGATGACGGCGACCAGTTCCTCGGCGACCTGAACTTCAAAATGCCGCCCGGATTCACCGGGAACCTGCGGGGCATCACGTACTGCTCGGAGGCCGAGATCGCTCAGGCGGCCCATAATCTCGGCAGAAGCGAGCTGGCCGACCCCAGCTGCCCAAGCTCGAGCCTGATCGGCACTACCAACGTTGCTGCGGGCCCAGGAGGGCATCCGTTCCACGCCGTCGGGAAGGTCTATCTTGCCGGCCCCTTCAAGGGAGCACCGCTCAGCCTTGCGGCAATCACTCCCGCGCTTGCCGGTCCCTATGACTACGGGACGGTGGTCGTACGCGTCGCGCTCCATGTCAACCCGCTGACCGCTCAGGTGGACGCCGTCTCCGACGCGGTTCCTTCGATCATCGGAGGCGTTCCGATCCGAATGCGCTCGATCCAGGTCAATACGAACCGGACGGACAGCGAAGGGCACCCAAACTTCACGATCAATCCGACGAACTGCTCGCAATTCGCTGTGGAATCGCAGGGAATCGGGGCCGAAGGCACCACGGCGAATTTCAGCTCCCCGTTCCACGTCGACAACTGCAAGGGCCTGCCCTTCGGCCCGAAGATGACAATCCGCCAGCTTGGTGGCCGCAAGAAGACGCAGCGCAGCCAAGACCCGGCGCTGCGTTTCGACCTCTGGACCCGCACGGGCGACGCCAACATCAGACGACTCGAAGTGGTCCTTCCGAAGGCATTCGCGATTGACCAGCGCCACCTTGGCAACATCTGCTCGCGGGCCGAGCTGGCCGCCAAACTCTGCGAAGGCCGCCAGCCGATCGGCACCGCATGGGTCAAATCTCCCCAGCTCGATCAACCGCTCCAGGGTGCGGCCTACGCGGTTTCGGGCTTCGGCGCCCTGCCGCACGTCGTCTTCGTCCTGCGCGGCCAGGTGATGATCCTGCCCGAAGGCGAATCCAGCACGGTCAACGACGGCCATCTGAAGACCGTCGTGCCCGTTATTCCCGACGCCCAGATCGGCCACTTCCGGCTCGATTTGTTCGGTGGTAAGCAGGGGTATCTCGTCAATACGAGGTCGCTTTGCGCTTCAGCGTCAACCGTTTCGGTCGCATTTACGGGGCAGAACGGCGCGCACCTCACCAGGCGGGTGAGAACCAAGACGGCCTGCGGGCACGACAAACAACGCGCGAAGCGGGCCAATCGACGCCAGTAGGCGTGGCTGCAGCTCAGCTCCCTGTTCGAGCGAATTCGAGCAGCACTGAAGTAGGCATTGTTTTCCCTCTAAGGGGATGGCGCGTGCGTTCAATTCGCCTGTTACAGCGCTATTTACACCGGTAGTCGAAGCCATCTACTATCCGCAAGGCAGATCAAGAGGCCTTGATCTGATAGGCAACATCGTCTATCTTTGCGGGACCAGTCAGGCCACCGCCAGCCGCGCAGGTGAGGTTTGCGGGCGGGGTCGCTAAGTCAACAGGGGTCCATAAAAGTGGTCCGTTTCAGGACAGCGATCGGCGGTCTCCGCTACCGCCCACCGAGTTCAGTGCTCGCTCCCTCGAGCAGATCTTCTTCACCCGGGCTTTCCCGCCCGGAAGGCTGCCGACCTCGCCCATTCCCTGGGGCAAGGCGGCGACTGGGCCACCCGGCTCACCCTGCCGGGAGGCGCCAAGGCAGTACCCGCGGTCGGGACGAGCCTCGAGGAGCTCCCTTCCTCTCGGCCGGCCACCGCGTGGGCAGAGTGACCCGGGCGCCGAATGGGGGTCTGATCCCGGATCCCCGGCGCCCGGGGACTCTGTGCTCCAAGCGCGGCCATCATCGCGAGTTCGAGAGCAAGGAGGACTGCCTGCTCAGCGCCCATGAGGCTCATTCTGAGCGGCTATAGGCCGCGATCGATCGGGAGAGCTCAATGGAGGAGTTCTGGCCGGCGAGCGGCCGCGTGGCGCTCCCTCGCATTCCCGACGCCGACTGGGGCGCGATCGCTTTCATGAGCGCCACTTGACTCGGCGGCCGGCCGTCCCTGCCTCGTAGGATGGAGACATGAGCAGTGCGGACTCCTTTGGCGCCAGGTCGACCCTCGAGGTCGGCGGCCGCTCGTATGAGATCCACCGGCTCGACGCGCTGCAGGAGAAGTTCGACGTCGCCCGCCTGCCGTACTCGCTGAAGGTCCTGCTCGAGAACGCGCTGAGGCTCGAGGACGGGGTCTCGGCCAGCGCCGAGACGATCAAGGCGATCGCCAGTTGGAACGCCGCTGCCGAGCCCGCCGTCGAGATCCCGTTCCAGCCGGCGCGGGTGTTGATGCAGGACTTCACCGGCGTGCCGGCGGTGGTCGACCTCGCAGCGATGCGCGACGCGATGGCCGACATCGGCGGCGACCCGGAGAAGATCAACCCGCTGGTCGACGTCGACCTCGTCATCGACCACTCGGTCCAGGTCGACGCCTTCGGCAACGAGCGCGCCTTCGCCCTCAACGCCGAGCGCGAGTTCGAGCGCAACCGCGAGCGTTACTCGTTCCTGAAGTGGGGCAGGGAGGCGTTCGACAACTTCAGCGTCGTGCCGCCGGCGACGGGCATCTGCCACCAGGTCAACCTCGAGCACATCGCCCAGGTCGTCTACAGCGACGCTCGCGGCGAGACCCCCCAGGCCTATCCCGACACGCTGGTCGGGACCGACTCGCACACGACGATGGTCAACGGCCTCGGCGTCCTCGGCTGGGGCGTCGGCGGAATCGAGGCCGAGGCGGCGATGCTGGGTCAGCCGATCTCGATGCTGCTGCCGCAGGTCGTCGGCTTCAAGCTCGACGGCGAGCTTCCCGAGGGCGGCACCGCGACCGACCTCGTCCTGACGGTCACCGAGATGCTGCGCGAGCACGGCGTTGTCGCCAAGTTCGTCGAGTTCTTCGGCCCCGGGCTGGCGACCCTCGGCCTCGCCGACCGGGCGACGATCGGCAACATGTCGCCGGAGTTCGGCTCGACCTGCGCGATCTTCCCGGTCGACGCCGAGACCCTCCGCTATCTGGAGCTGACGGGGCGCCCGACCGAGGCGATCGAGCTTGTCGACGCCTACGCCCGCGAGCAGGGGATGTTCGCGGGCGAGGCGTACGAAGACCCTGTCTTCTCCGCCACCCTCGAGCTCGACCTCGGCGACGTGGAGCCAAGCATCGCCGGGCCGAAACGACCCCAGGACCGGGTGCCGCTGGCCCAGGCGAAGGAGGCGTTCCTCGAGGCAATGGAGGAGTTCGACCCAGATGCGGCCGAGCAGCTGAGCGACGGCGTCGATGAGGCGGGGCGGGAGTCGTTCCCCGCCTCGGACCCGCCGGCCGAGGACCACGACGTCGAGAGCGCCCGCCCGCGCCCGGCGGTGACCGGCGGGACGACGGCGACGATGTGGCGCTGCAGCGAGGACGCGATCGAGGTGACGCTCGAGGACGGGACCCTGGTCGAACTCGACCACGGCCGGGTCGTGATCGCGGCGATCACCAGCTGCACCAACACCTCCAACCCCTCGGTGATGGTCGGCGCCGGCCTCCTCGCCCGCAACGCAATCGAACGCGGATTGACCCGGAGGCCGTGGGTGAAGACCTCGCTGGCGCCCGGATCCACCGTCGTCACCGACTACCTCGAGAAATCCGGCCTGACCGAGTACCTCGACCGGCTCCAGTTCAACCTAGTCGGCTACGGCTGCACGACCTGCATCGGCAACTCCGGCCCGCTGCCACCGGAGATCTCGGCCGCGGTCGAGGAGAAGGACCTCGTCGTCTGCTCGGTCCTCTCCGGGAACCGCAACTTCGAGGGGCGGATCAACCAGGACGTGAAGGCGAACTACCTGGCCAGCCCGCCGCTGGTCGTCGCCTACGCCCTTGCCGGCCGGATGGACATCGACCTCGCGACCGAGCCGCTCGGCGAGGGGTCCGACGGCGAGCCGGTCCACCTTGCCGACATCTGGCCCGGCGCCGAGGAAATCAAGGAGGTCGTCGGCAGCTCGATCGCCTCGGAGATGTTCACCCGCAACTACGGCGGGGTGCTGGCGGGAGATGAGAACTGGAACGCAGTCGCGGTGCCGGAGGGCGACCGCTACACCTGGCCCGACTCCACCTACGTCCGTCGCCCGTCCTTCTTCGAGGGGATGCCCGCCGAGGCGCCCGGTGTCGAGCCGATCGAGGAGGCCCGCGTCCTCGCGCTGCTCGGCGACTCGATCACGACCGACCACATCTCGCCCGCCGGCGCGATCAAGAAAGACAGCCCGGCGGGCCGCTGGCTGATCGATGAAGGGGTCGAGCCACGCGACTTCAACTCCTACGGCTCGCGGCGGGGCAATCACGAGGTGATGATCCGCGGCACGTTCGCCAACATCCGGCTGCGCAACCTCCTGGTCGAGCGAGCCGGGGGCTTCACCCGCCGCTTCCCGGACGGGGAAGAGACGACGATCTTCGAGGCGGCGATGTCATATGCCTCCGAGGGAAGAGCCCTGGTCGTCCTCGCCGGCAAGGAGTACGGCTCGGGGTCCTCGCGCGACTGGGCCGCGAAGGGGACGCGCCTGCTCGGGGTGCGGGCGGTGATCGCCGAGAGCTTCGAGCGGATCCACCGCTCCAACCTGATCGGGATGGGGGTGCTGCCGCTTCAGTTCCCCGACGGCGAGAGCGCCGAGAGCCTCGGCCTGACCGGAGAGGAGCTGTTCGACGTCGGCGACCTCGAGGACGGCGACGCGAGCACGGTCAGGGTTGCCGCCCGCCGCGACGGCGGCGAGCTGACCGAGTTCGAGGCGAAGGTTCGCCTCGACACCCCGAACGAGGTCACCTACTTCCGCAACGGTGGGATCCTGCAGACGGTCCTCAGGAACCTCAGAGGCTGACCGGTCGGGCCGATGGCGGCCCAGAAACAGATATAGGCACAGCAAGGGCCGCGGGAGGCAGGGGGGTCCGCGCGACCCTCACTGCACCTGAGCGTCGGTAGCCAGGGAGGGATGCCGACGCGGCCGTTCCCCCGGACGGGACTGCCCGGAAGAACAGTCCCCACTAGCTATAGCGGCTCAGGCGTCGCTGGTCAAGCCGAGTTCAGTGTGTCTGGGGTTAATTCGCGGCGTTCTGGGGTGTTTCGGCGACTCCCCAACCCTTACGCTCGATCAGCTCGATCCCGATCACACTTCCGACCGGTCCGACCGGTGTGAGTGTGGCGGCCAGCAGTGTGTACGGCGCCTCCCGCCTGACCGCGGCGATCCAGATCACCACGCAGAGCGCGATGAAGCCGAGGCCGTGCGCCCACCCGAACACCATCGTCTCGGTTTCGAACCCGGGCATGACCCAGAACAGGATCAGGGCCGAGAAGATCGCCAGCTCGAACCAGCTGAACCGCTTGACCCAGCGGAAGAGGGGGCCCGGCACCGGCTTGCGCATCAGGTCCCCACGGTCAGTGCGGTGAGCACGATCCGCTCCTGCTCCCGGACGTGGGCGGCGGCATACCCCTCGCCGGTGCTGGCGCGGGTCTGGCGCCCCACATAGCCGAGCTCGACACCCTCGGGCAGCAGCTCGGGAAGGCGTCTCGACATCACCTTCGAGGCACCCATGTTGCGCGGCTCCTCCTGGGTCCAGACGACCTCCTTCAGATTCGGGTAGGAGGCGATCAGGCCTTCGAGCTGCTCCTTTGCGAACGGATAGAGCAGCTCGACGCGGGCGATGGCGACGTTCTCGGCCGTTTCGCGGCGGTCGCTGGCGTCGAGGTCGTAGTAGATCTTGCCCGAGCAGAGGATCAGCCTCTCGACCTTGTCGCGGCGGTCCGCGGCCTTCGGGTCGTCGAGGATCAGCTCGAAATGGCCGCCGGTCAACTCCTGCGGCGTGGCGGCAGCACGATCGAGGCGCAGCAGTCCCTTCGGCGAGAAGACGACGAGCGGGCGCGGCTTGCGGATCAGCGCCTGGCGGCGCAGGAGGTGGAAGTATTGGGCCGCGGTGCTCGGGTTCGCGATCCGGATGTTGCCCTCCGCGGCGAGCGCCAGGAAGCGCTCGATGCGGGCGCTCGAGTGCTCCGGCCCGGAGCCCTCATAGCCGTGTGGGAGGAGCAGCGTCAGACGGCTTGTCTGGCCCCACTTCGCCTCGCCGGAGACGATGAAGCTGTCGATGATCACCTGGCCGGCGTTGGCGAAATCGCCGTACTGCGCCTCCCAGATCACCAACGCGTTCGGGTTCGCCGCCGAGTACCCGTACTCGAAGCCGAGGCAGGCCACCTCCGATAGCGGGCTGTTGTAGAGCTCGAACGGCGCGCTTGCCTCGTCGAGGTTCTGCATCGGGCAGTACTTCAGCCCCGTGTTCTCGTCGTGAAGGACGAGGTGACGGTGTGAGAACGTCCCGCGCTCGGTGTCCTGGCCGGTGAGGCGGATGTGCACACCATCGGTCAGGAGCGTCGAGAAGGCGAGGGCCTCGGCGTGGCCGAATTCGATCCCGCCCTCCTCGAGCGCGACGATCCGCTTGGTCAGCGGTTTGCGCAGCTTGCGATGGATGGTGAAGCTTTCTGGCACCTGGATCAGCGCCTCGTTCAGGCTGCGCAGGCGCTCGATCGGCACCGCGGTCTCGACCGGCGGGCTGGCGCTGCGGTCGAGCTCGCCGGTCGCGCTGGTCGTCACGGTCGGGTCTTCGTACTCGCCGGAGTCCATCTTCTTGCGCAGGTCTTTCAGCGCCGCCGACATCTCCTCCCGCCGTTCGGTCCCCTCGCGATCGACGTCGTCCTTGGCGATCACGCCCTCGTCGACCAGCTTCTTCGCGTAGATCTCCGACACCGGCGGGTGCGCCTTGATCTTTGCCGCGGTCGTCGGCTGGGTATAGGCGGGCTCGTCGGTCTCGTTGTGGCCGTAGCGGCGGTACCCGATCACGTCGATCACGATGTCCCGGCCCCAACGCTCGCGATACGCCATCGCGAGCCGGATCGCCGCCGAGCAGGCCTCGACGTCGTCGGCATTGACATGAACGATCGGGACGTTGAACCCCTTCGCCATGTCTGCCGCGTACGGGGTCGAGCGCGCCTCCTCAGGGTCGGTCGTGAACCCCACCTGGTTGTTCTGGATGATGTGGATCGTGCCGCCGGTCGTGTAGCCGCGCAGCCCCTGCAGGTTGAGCGTCTCGGCGACGACCCCCTGGCCGGGGAAGGCGGCGTCGCCATGGAGTAGAACCGGGACGGCGCGCCGCGGGTCGTGGTCGATCCTCGCCCCGTCGAAGTCCGACTGGAGGAAGCGCGAGGCGCCCTCGACGACGGGGTCGACGAACTCGAGGTGGCTCGGGTTCGGGTAGAGGCGGACGGCGATCTTCTCGCCGGCGTGGGTCTCGTAGACCCCCTGGTGGCCGTAGTGGTACTTGACGTCACCGGTCCCGTGATGGGGGATCGAGGCGACCGCCTTGACGGCCTCGATCTGCTTCGAGCCCTCGAACTCGGCGAGGATCGACTCGACCGAGCGCCCCATGTTGTGGGCGACGACGGCGAGCCGGCCCCGGTGCGCCATCCCGAGCACTACCTCCTCGGCGCCGGCGCGGACGGAGAGGGTGATCAGCTCGTCGAGCATCGGCACGGTCGCGTCGAGGCCCTCGATCGTGAAGATCTTCTGTCCCAGGTAGGCCTTCTCGACGAAGCGCTCGAACTCGAAGACGTCGATCAGGCGCCCCAGCAGGCGGCGTTTCTCGTCGTCTGCCAGCGGCTTGCGGTGGGCGCCGGTCTCGACCATCTCCCGCAGCCAGGTCCGCTGCTGGTGGGAGGAGAGGTGCTCGAACTGGTAGGCGATCGTGCCGCAGTAGGCCTCGCGCATCCGCGGCAGCGCCTCGAGCAGGGTCTCGCCGGGGACGCCGATCCGCAGGATCGAGGCCGGGATCCGCGACATCAGCTCCGGCGTCAGGTTGAGGTTCTCGGGCTGGATCGCCGGGTCGCCCTTCGGCTCGCTGCCGAGCGGGTCGAGGCGGGCGGCGAGGTGGCCGTGGGTCCGGTAGGCCTTCAGCAGCGAGGTCGCTGCCTGCACCGCCTGCAGCAGCTCCTCGTCCGGCTGGGCGGGGGTCGTCGCCGGCGGCGGTGCCCCGAGTGGCGGCGCCGAGGCCGCGGCCGGGTGGGCGGCGGTGACCGGGCCCGGGTCGATCCCGAGGTCCGCCGCGACCGACTCATAGAAGCCGTCCTCGCCCTGCAGGAGCTGCTCGATCCGGCGCAGGAAGGAGCCCGACTCGGCGCCCTGGATGACCCGATGGTCGTAGGTCGAGGTCATCGTCATCACCTTCGAGAGGCCGAGCTGCTTGATCCGGTCGGGGCCGGCGTGGGCCCACTCAGGCGGGTAGGCGATCGATCCGGTCGCGATGATCGCGCTCTGGCCGCTGAGCAGGCGCGGGACCGAGGAGATCGTCCCGATCCCGCCGGGGTTCGTCAGCGAGATGTTGGTGCCCTGGAAGTCGTCTGCTGTGAGCTTGCTCTCGCGCGTCTTCTTGATCAGCTCCTCGTAGTAGCTGTGGAAGGCGGCGAAGTCGAGGCCGTCGGAGCCCTTGATCGCGGGCACCATCAGGCTGCGGGAGCCGTCTTTGCGCTCGATGTCGACTGCGATGCCGAGGTTCACGGCGCCGCCCTCGATCGCGAACGGCTTGCCGTCGCGCATCTCGAAGACGCGGGTCATCACCGGCCACTCCTTCGCCGCCTGGACGATCGCCCAGGCGATCAGGTGGGTGAAGGAGACCTTCATCCCGCGCTCGTTGAGGATCGCGTTCAGGGCCCGCCGCTTTGCGTCGAGGGTGTCGACCGAGATCGTCCGGAACGAGGTCGCGGTCGGCACCTCGCGGCTCTCGTTCATCGCCTGCGCCAGCATCGCCGCCGGCCCCCGCAGCGGCTTCGCCTCCCCGGCGGCGCACGGCGCCGGCCCCATCCCCACCGCCGTTGGCCGCACCAAGCACGTCCTCCTTCGTCACCTTCGCCCCAGGCCCACTTCCCTTCACGGCCCCGAGATCGACTCCGTTCCCGGCCGCCACCCGCCGGGCAATCGGAGTAGCTCGCACGTCCGCGCCATTGCCGGCAGCGAGAGCCGCTGCGGTCGGTCCCCGCCGTCGGCATGCGGGCCGCCTGTCCCGCAGGAGCCGCGGGAGCTGCGGTCTGATCCCGCGCGACCGGAATCGTCGCCCGGCTCCATCTCCGCCAACGGCGCCCCGACGGGCACCTCATCATCCACCTGCACGAGCAGCTTGGTGATCACGCCGGCCTCCGGCGCCGGCACCTCGGCGTCGACCTTGTCGGTCGAGACCTCGACGACCGTGTCGCCCTCGTTGACGAAATCGCCGACGGCGACGTGCCACTCGAGGACGATGCCCTCGGTCACCGACTCGCCCATTTCGGGCATCTGGATCTGCACAGTGGCCGTTTGCGCCATCCTTGCTTTGAGTGTATGAAACAAACATGAGCGCGAGGATTTGCAGTTGCCGAGCAAGGGCAGGAAGGCTGAAATGAACTACTTCGTCACCGGAGTGACCGGCTTCATCGGCCGCAATCTCGTCGAGCGGCTTCTGAAGCGCGAGGGCACCGTCTATGCCCTCGTCAGGTCGGGCTCGCGAGGGCGGCTCGAGGAGCTGCGGACCTCGTGGGGAGCCGACGGCGCCCGGATCGTCCCGATCGCCGGCGACCTCTCCCAGCCGGGCCTCGGCGTCTCCGAGGAGGACCTGCTGACGCTGCGCGGCGACGTCGACCACTTCTTCCACCTGGCGGCGATCTACGACATGACGGCCGGCGCAGAAGCCCAGGAGGTCGCCAACGTCGAGGGGACCCGGCATGCGGTCGAGCTCGCGACCGCGATCGAGGCCGGCTGCTTCCACCAGGTCAGCTCGATCGCCGCCGCCGGCCTCTACCGCGGCGAATGGCGCGAGGACATGTTCGACGAGGCCGAAAACCTCGACGTCCACCCCTACTTCCGCACCAAGCACGAGTCCGAGCGCGTGGTTCGCGAAGAGTGCACGCGCCCCTGGCGCGTCTACCGGCCCGGGATCGTCGTCGGCGACTCACGCACCGGCGCGACCGACAAGATCGACGGCCCCTACTACTTCTTCAAGCTGCTCCAGCGCGCTCGGCGCGTCCTCCCGTCATGGCTCCCCGCCGTCGGGATCGAGGGCGGCGAGATCAACATCGTCCCGGTCGACTACGTCGCCGCCGCGATCGACCACATCGCCCACGAGCCCGGCCTCGACCGCCAGGCCTTCTCACCTCACCGACCCCCACCCGAAGACCGCCGGCGAGCTGGTCAACCTGCTCGCGAAGGCCGCCGACGCCCCGCAGGCCGCCTACCGGCTCGACGCCGAGCGTCACCGACCCGGCGACGAGCGTCGTCAAGACGCGGCCTGAGGCTCTTCCCGCCCGCGAAGCGGGTCGGCAACCGGGCTCTGAGCGAGCTCGGCATCCCGCCCGGCATCCTCAACTACCTCGACTACCCGACCCATTTCGACTCGACCAACGCCGAGGCGGCGCTGGCCGGGTCCGGGATCGAGGTGCCGCCGCTCGAGTCCTACGCCGACCGGCTCTGGGACTACTGGGAGCGCAACCTCGACCCCGACCTGTTCAGGGACCGGCCGCTGTCGGCCGCGGTGCGCGGCAAGGTGGTGCTGATCACCGGCGCCTCGTCGGGGATCGGCAAAGCGGCCGCGGTCAAGGTCGCCGACGCCGGCGGGACGGTGCTGCTCGTCGCCCGCTCGATGGACAAGCTCGAGGAGACCAAGGAGGAGATCGAGGCCGCCGGTGGCGTCGCCCACATCCACCAGTGCGACATGTCCGACGTCGACGACATCACGCGGATGGCCGATGAGGTCCTCGCCTACCACGGCCGGGTCGACATCCTCGTCAACAACGCCGGCCGCTCGATCCGGCGCTCGGTCGGCCTCTCCTACGACCGCTTCCACGACTACGAGCGGACGATGCAGGTCAACTACTTCGGCGCGGTGCGGCTGATCCTGGCACTGCTGCCCTCGATGCGGGCGCACAAGACGGGCCACATCATCGACATCAGCTCGATCGGGACCCAGACCAACCCGCCGCGCTTCTCCGCCTATGTCGCCTCGAAGGCGGCGCTCGACGCCTTCGGCCGGGTGATCGCCTCCGAGGTGATCGACGACGGCGTCCACATCACGACCATCCACATGCCCCTGGTCCGGACCCCGATGATCGCCCCGACCCGGATGTACGACATGTTCCCGGCGATCACCCCCGAGGAGGCGGCGGACCTGATCGCCGGCGCGATCGTCAGCCAGCCGAAGAAGGTGGCGACCAGGCTCGGCACCCTCGGCGAGGTGATCTACGCTGTCGCGCCGACCTTCAGCGACCGGATCCTCAACACCGCCTACAAACTCTTCCCCGAGTCGCAGGCGGCGAAGGGCAAGGGCGAGCAGGCGCCGGACAAGGCGCCGACCACCGAGGCCGTCGCCTTCGCCCACCTGATGAAAGGCGTCCACTGGTAGAGGGAGAAATCGCCCTCCAGGCCGAGCGAGTTCGCTGATGGCACGGTGCCGGGATGAAACATTGGGGCTGGGGGTACGAGGACCAGGCGCCGTCGCGCTCGCAGATGGAGGAGGCGGCGGCGGGGATCAGGGACCGGCTCGGTTTCGGCGGCGAGGTCGAGGAGGCTGTGCCGCTCGAGGAGGTCGAGGTCCGGCCGCCGCGGTTGAAGGCCCCGAGCGGTTTCGGGGACCTCTACAGCGACGAGAAGTACGAGCGGGTCTCGCATGCGCTCGGCAAGTCCTACGCGCGACCTCGTGCGTGGCTTCCGAGGCGAGTTCGAGAACCCCCCCGACCTCGTCGCCCGCCCGCGCGACGAGTCCGAGATCGAGGTCGTGCTGAGCTGGTGCGAGGCCGAGGGGGCGGCGGTGATCCCGTTCGGCGGCGGGACGAGCGTCGTCGGCGGGGTCGAGGGACGGCTCGGCGAGCGCCCGTTCGTCAGCCTCGACCTGCGCCGCCTCGACCGGGTGCTCGAGGTCGACCCCGAGTCCCTGGCGGCGAGGATCCAGGCCGGGGCGACGGGCCCCCACCTCGAGGACCAGCTCCGCGAGCACGGCCTGACCCTGCGCCACTTCCCGCAGTCGTTCGAGTACTCGACCCTCGGGGGCTGGATCGCGACCCGGGCCGGCGGCCACTTCGCCACCCTCTACACCCACATCGACGACCTCGTCGAGTCGGTGCGGGCGATCACCCCGCGCGGGGACTGGGAGAGCCGGCGGCTTCCCGGATCGGGGGCCGGGCCCTCCCCGGACCGGGCGCTGATCGGCTCCGAGGGCATCCTCGGGACGATCGCCGAGGCCTGGGTTCGGGTTCGGCCCAGGCCGACTTTCAAGGCCTCGTGCGGGGTCGAGTTCGGCGATTTCCTCGCCGCGGCCGGCGCTGTCCGCGAGATCTCCCAGTCCGGGCTGCACCCGTCCAACTGCCGCCTCCTCGACGCCCTCGAGGCCGGGACCACGGGCGCCGGCTCCGGCGACTCGAGCCTCCTGATCCTCGGCTTCGAGTCCGCCCATCACCCGGTCGACGACCAGATGAAGATCGTCTTGGAAATCGCCCGCGAGCATGGGGGAAGACCGGCCGACGCGGACGCGGGAGCGCCCGGGCGAGCGGGAGCAGAGCAGTCGGCCGTTGGTTCCTGGAGACAGGCCTTCCTCATGGCCCCCTACCTGCGCGACACCTTCGTCGCCTGCGGCGTCCTCTCCGAAACCTTCGAGACGGCAATCACCTGGGACCGCTTCGAGGAGTTCCACGCAAACACGATGGAGGCCGTCAGGGCGAAGGTCGGCGAGGTCTCCGACGCCCCCGCATCGGGCCCCGGAGCTCCGCGCGTGAGCTGCCGCTTCACCCACGTCTACCCGGACGGGCCCGCGCCCTACTTCACGGTGATGGCCCCCGCCGTCCGGGGCGGTGAGATCGAGCAGTGGGGGGAGATCAAGCGGGCGGCGGCGGAGGCCGTGATCGAGGGCGGCGGGACGATCACCCACCACCACGCGGTCGGCCGCGATCACCGTCCCTGGTATGACCGCCAGCGCCCGGCACCGTTTGCCGCTGCGCTCCGCGCCGCGAAGGCCGAGCTCGACCCGGGGGCGATCATGAACCCCGGCGTGCTGATCGACCCGTAGAGGCGGGCCGACCGCCGCTCGGCGATACCCTGTCGCGGGTATCTCCCCTGGCCGGGCGGCATTTCGCATCCTGCCCGGCTGCTCGACGATGGAAACAATCACCTCGGAACAGCCGACGATCGCGGTGCCCGCAGAGCCCGAAACAGCGGCCGACCAGCCCGTGGTGCCGCGCCGTACGCCGCTGCGGGCGGCGATCAAGACGGCGCGGCCGCAGGAGTGGGTCAAGAACGTCTTCGTCTTCGCCGGCCTGCTCTTCTCGGGCAAGTTCAACCACCCGCACGACATCCTCCTCGCCACCCTTGCGTTCATCTCGTTCTGCGCGATCTCGAGCGCGGGCTACTACCTGAACGACCTGATGGACGTCGAGCTCGATCGCCAGCACCCGAAGAAGAAGTTCCGCCCGCTCGCCGCGGGCGAGCTCTCGGAGGGCGCGGCGCGGACGATCGCCCCCGTCCTCGCCGCCTTCGCGATCGCCCTCGCCTTCGCGACAATCAACTGGGAAGTCGGACTGATGGTGGTCGGTTATGGGATCGCCCAGGTCGCCTACAGCCTCGGCCTGAAGCAGATCGTGATCGCCGACGTGATGACCCTCGCCGGGCTCTTCATCCTTCGCGTCGCCGCCGGGGCCAGCGCCGTCGACGCCCATGCATCGGAATGGCTGATCCTCTGCACCGGCTTCATCGCTCTCTTCCTCGGTGTCACCAAGCGCCGCCAGGAGGCGGTCTCCGAGCTCCACCAGGGGACCAGCAGCCGTCCTGTCCTCGAGCACTACTCGCTGCCCTTCCTCGACCAGATGGTCGCCCTGGTCACCACCGGGACGATCATCAGCTACTCGATCTATGCGGTCAACTCGCCGCTGATCGGCAGCCAGATGATGTGGACGATCCCGCCGGTCCTCTACTGCGTCTTCCGCTATCTGTACCTGATCTACGATCGCGCAGACGATCGCTCGACTGCGGCAATCATCGTCGAGGACAAACCGCTGATCGGCGGCGTCGCGACATTCGCCGCCATCGCCTTCCTCCTGCTCTACGTCTTCAATTGCTCCCTCCTCACCACCTTCTGAACGCTCTCTTCCTCCCCCCCTTTCGCTTTCCTGGGCTTCGCTGCACGCGGAGGCACTATCTCAGAGTGTCATTGCTGCATCTGTCTACCTTCGGGGCTACTTCATCCTGCAGCAACCATTCTAGATCGACGCAACTATCGCCCTCGGCGCTCCCAAGGCTGCGCCCTGCGCCGATCGCCCTCAGTATCGCCGCGGTTTCGACGCCAGCTCCCCTCCGCCGCACCGCTCAGCAAGTTGACGATCGAGTTCGACCGCCAGGGCGCGATCGACACCGAGGGCCTGCCGTCTGCGGGAAGAAGCAGCTTGCGTGAATGCCACCTGGGAGGTCGGCCAGGCGAGTCTGCCGCAGCTCTATCGTCGGCTCCGGAACCACCAAAGTCGATGCAGCCATTCCGGGACAAGCAGTTGAATCCGGTGCTCTCGGTGCTCCTGACCGCCTTCAACTGGGACCAGGGAAGGCGTTTCGAGCCTGTTCATCTACGCTGCATTGGTGAGGCCTATTCTCTACTACCGTCGTTGCCACCGAGAAGATCAAGGCGATCGACGACGGGCAGTACGCCACGAAGCGGTACGACGATCCCGCCCGTCGAGCATGAGCTCGTCCGGCTGCTCAGCTTCTAACTTAGATCCACCTGCACCGCTTCGTGTCGGTGCGGTGTCTCACTTCGGTCGCCGCGAGACCTACCGGCTTCACGCTCGGAAACGCGAATGTTCTCGCCCGGAGCAGATCGTAGGCCGCTCACATGCGCCAGACCACTGCGTCGCATCGACAATCGCCGCCGGTAACGTTCCCGCCGGCCGATGGGGACCAGGACAGAGCATGCGCCGGGGACCTTCAGCTGGGTCGACCTGACCACCACCGACTCCGAGGCGGCGAAGTCCTTCTACGGCGCGTTGCTCGGCTGGGAGTTCGAAGACAACGAGATCCCGGGCGGAGGCGTCTACTCGGTCGCCAAGGTCGGCGGCGAGAGCGTCGCCGCGATTTCGCCGTCGACCGAGAAATTCCCTCCGCACTGGAACAGCTACGTCACCGTGGCCGGCGCAGACGACGCCGCCGCCCGGGTGAAGGAGCTCGGCGGGATCGTGGTCGAGGAGCCCTTCGACGTGATGGAGGCGGGGAGGATGGCCGTGCTCCAGGACCCGACGGGAGCCGCGCTATGCATCTGGGAGGCCGGCCAGTCGATCGGCGCCACCCGGGTCAACGAGCCCGGTTGTCTTACCTGGAACGAGCTCCATTCGCCCGACCCGGCCGCGGCGCTCGAGTTCCTCACCGCCCTGTTCGGCTGGGAGAGCGAGGAGATGCCGATGGGCGATGACGCCGCCTACACGATCGTCAAGGTAGGCGAGCGCAGCAACGGCGGCGTGATGGCCGCCCAGCAGGGCGAGCCTCCGCACTGGATTCCGTACTTCGCCGTCGAGAGCCGCGACGAGTCCGCCGACCGGGCCGGCGAGCTCGGCGGCCGCTCCTACGTCCGGATGGAGATGCCCCAGGGCAAGATCGCGTTCCTCAGCGATCCCCAGGGCTCCCCCTTGGGGATCTGGGAGGGCCAGACCGACGACTAGTCCGGCGCGATCGGCAGGTCGGAGCGGAGCTCGACCTTGCCGCCGCGGTAGAACTGGAGGTCGACGGTCTCGTTCTTGCGGTAGGTGCCGAACAGGCCCAGGTACATCGCCAGCCAACGTCCGGTTCCGACCCGCTCCTTGACCAGCTGGCGGGTGAAGACGATCTCGCCGGCCCGCATGTTGTAGTCGGCGCCCTCGCGCTGTTCGACCCCGTTGACGAAGACGGTGTAGGGAGCTTCGGCCCCCGCCGGCAGCTTGATCCGCCGCCCGGCGGCATAGCTCCCCTTCGGGATCTCGGCTTCGGCGGGCTCGCTCACGGGCCCGCCTCCAGGGCCTCGCGGACCGCGTCGAAGGGGGTGTCGTACTCGGTCGGGTCGAGCTCCTCGCGGCCGATCGCCCCGCGGAAGGGGACGAAGGTCCCGTCGCCCTTCAGGTCCACGCCGGCGACGGGCTTCCGCAGCAGGCCCCGCCCGGAGAGCTGCAGCCGCGCGTGGACCTGTTCTCCCGGCCCGAAATCCCTCAGCGCCGCGACCGGCTTCGCCGTGCCCTCGGCACGGATCTCGAGCGCCCGCCGCCGCATCGTCGCCACCGCCTCCCCAAGGTCGTCAAAGCTCGAATGCTCGACATCGGACCCATGCCGCACGGTCAACCTCCAAGCTGCCACGTCGGGGAGCGTACGCAACCTTGGAAGGAGGGTCGTGGGGTGGCTGCCCGCAAGCGGCGTCATGTTCTCGCCCCGGAACCTCCTCGGACGGCCACTCACTCCTTTGGCGAGAACCCAGCGCCGCGGGAGGCACCCCACGACCCTCCTCGCGAAGCTACGCTCCCCGCCGCGGCCGTTTGGGTCGTTTGGCCGGCGGCCCGACGATTTTTTCGGGCCCATCGCGGTCGGCGGCGGCGACGTACTCCCGCTCGCGGTAGCCGGTGTAGATCTGGCGCGGCCGGGAGATTTTCTGCTCCGGGTCGTCTTTCATCTCCATCCACTGCGCGACCCAGCCGGCGGTGCGGGGGATGGCGAAGATCACGGTGAACATGTTGGTCGGGATCTCGAGCGCCTCGTAGATGATCCCCGAGAAGAAGTCGACGTTCGGGTAGAGCTTGCGCGAGGTGAAGTACTCGTCCTCGAGGGCGCGTTTTTCGAGCTCCCGCGCGATCTCGACCAGCGGGTTGTACTCGGTCGCCTCGAAGATCTCGTCCATGTGCTGCTGGATGATCCGCGCCCGCGGGTCGTAGTTCTTGTAGACGCGGTGGCCGAAGCCCATCAGTTTCTCCTCGCGCTCCTTCACCCGCTCGAGGAAGTCGGGGATGTTGTCCGGGGACTCGATCCGGCGCAACATGCGCAGCACCGCCTCGTTGGCGCCCCCGTGCAACGGCCCGTACAGCGCCGCGACGCCGGCGGCGACGGCCGAGTAGGGGTCGACGTCGGAGGAGCCGACCCCGCGCACGGCGTTTGTCGAGCAGTTCTGTTCGTGGTCCGCGTGGAGGATGAAGAGCACGTCGAGCGCTTTCGAGAGCGCCTCTTTCGGGACGTGCTGGGCTTCCGTTTTTTTGAACATCATCGAGAGGAAGTTCTCGGAGTAGCTGAGGTCGTTGTCCGGGTATGCGTACGGGAAGCCCATGTTGTGCCGGTAGGAGAAGGCGGCCAGCGTCGGGATCTTGGCGATCAGCCTGACCGCGGCCATGTAGCGCTCTTCGGGGTCGTCGGTCTGCTTGGCGTCGGGATAGAAAGTCGAGAGCGCCCCGACCCCCGCGAGCAGCATCCCCATCGGGTGGGCGTCGTACCGGAAGCCCTCGAAGAGCTGCTTCAGGTCCTCGTGGACGTAGGTGTGGTGGGTGATGTCGAAGACCCAGCGGTCGAGCTGCGGCTGGGTCGGGAGCTCGCCGAAGATCAGGAGGTAGGCGACCTCGAGGAAGGTCGACCGGTCGCAGAGCTGCTCGATCGAGTAGCCACGGTGTTCGAGGACCCCCGCCTCGCCGTCGATGTAGGTGATCGCCGAGCGGCAGGACGCTGTGTTGGTGAATGCCGGGTCGTAGGACAGCATCCCGAATTCGCTCTCCTCGACCTTGATCTGGCGCAGGTCCATCGCCCGCACGGTCCCGTCGGTGATCGGCAGATCGTACGTCTGCCCCGTCCGGTTGTCGGTGACTGTCAGTGAATCGGTGCCGGAGGCGACGTCCCCCTCGCCGGCTGGACTGCTGATCTGCTGCTCGGTGGCCATCACCCCTCCTGCTCGGACCGGACTGGTAGAGAGTCCAGTATCGCAGTTCGCCCTCCTCGGACGACCCCGTCAGGACCGCGGCAGGGCTACTCGCTGGTGACCGGGATCGGGTCGAATCGGGTCATCGAGACCAGCTCCTCGAATCGCGCCTCGATCTCGTCGCGGGTGAGCCGCGAGACACGCTCGGTCCCGAACTCCTCGACGTTGAACGAGGCGAGGACCGTGCCGTACCCCATCGCCCGCCGCAGGCAGGCGTCGTCGACTCCTCCGGGGTGGCTGTCGATGTAGCCGAGGAAGCCGCCGGCGAAGCTGTCGCCGGCGCCGGTCGGGTCGCGAACGTCCTCGAGCGGGTAGCCCGGCAGCGCGAAGAAGCTGTCCTCGGTGAACAGAGCGGCGCCGTACTCGCCCTGCTTGGCGACGACCGCGCGCGGGCCATGGGCCATGATCGCCCTCGCACCGCGGGCGAGGTTGGCCTCGCCGGTCAGCTGCCGCACCTCGGCATCGTTGACGATCACGCACTCGACCTCGCCGATCGCCGCCAGCAGCGAGTCCTTCGTCGTTTCGATCCAGAGGTTCATCGAGTCCAGCGCGCTGAAGCGCGTCTCGGAGCACTGGGCGCGGACCTGGCGCTGGAGGTCGGGCTGGATGTTGGCGAGGAAGACGACGTCGGCGGCCTTGGCGGCGTCGGAGAGCTTCGGCTCGAAGGCGCCGAAGACGCCGAGCTGGGTGTCCTCGGTGTGGGCGACGTTGAGGTCGTACTCGTAGCGGCCGCGCCAGAAGAAGGACCGGCCCGCCTCGATCACCTCGATGTCGTCGGTCGGGATCCCGCGGCTCTCGAGCACCGCGAACTCGTCCGGGCCGAAGTCGCCGCCCACCGGGCCGACGGGGCGGACCTCGGTGAAGAAGCTCGCCGCCAGCGAGAAGTGGACCGCGGCGCCGCCCAGCATCCGATCGCGCTCGCCGAACGGCGTTCGGACGGAGTCGAAGGCAATGGATCCGACCACGGTCAGGGACATGAGGCCGTGAGGATAGGGGGTCGGGTAGTGCCCTCGCCTGACGCCCGGACCCCGCGGCGCAATAGTGTGGCTGCGATGAAGGCGATTCAGATCGAGGAGTTCGGCGGCCCCGAGGTCCTGCAGTACGTGGACCTGCCCGATCCCGATGACGGCGACGGCCAGATCGTCGTCGATATCGCCCGTGCCGGGGTCAACTTCGCCGACACCCACGCCACCCGCAACGACTACCTGGCCGAGCAGACCCTGCCGATGGTGCCAGGGGGCGAGGTCAGCGGCCGCGCGCCCGACGGGCGCCGGGTCGCGGCGCTGCTCGGCGGCGGCGCCTATGCCCAGAGGGTCGCGGTCCCGGAGGCTCTCGTCGTCCCGGTTCCCGACGAGGTCGACGACGACCAGGCCGCGGGGCTGCTCCTCCAGGGGCTGACCGCGATGTCGCTGGTGCGGCTCTGCGCCCGGGTCGAGCCGGGCGAGACGGTGGTCGTCGAGGCCGCCGCGGGCGGCACCGGGTCGCTCTCGGTCCAGCTCGCGAAGCGCGCTGGGGCGCGGGTGATCGGGCTCGCCTCGAGCGAGGAGAAGCGGGCGCTGGTCGAGCGGCTCGGCGCCGACGCGACGGTCGACTCCCGCTCGGAGAGCCTGAAGGAGGAGATCCTCGCCGCCAACGACGGCAACCGGGTCGACGCGGTCCTCCACATGAGTGGTGGCAACGCGTTCGACGAGGAGCTCTCGGCCCTCGGGCCGCTGGGGCGGATGGTTGTCTTCGGGATCGCCTCGCGCGAGCAGCGAGAGGTCTCGACGGCGCGGCTGCTGCGTGGCTCGAAGGCCGTGATCGGGTTCTGGCTGATCCACCTCCTGGCGGCCCGCCGCGAGCTCGCCACGCAGATGATCGGCGAGCTTCTCGCCGCCGTCGGCTCGGGTGAGCTCGAGGTGACGATCGGCGGCGTCTATCCGCTCTCGGAGGCCTCCCGCGCGCACGAAGACCTGATCGCCCGGACCACCTCCGGCAAGCTCCTCCTGGACCCCTCGAAGTGAACGCCGCCTCCTCTGCTCTCGCGAATGCCTGAGGAACCAGATATGGACAGGCATTCGTGACCGCGTTCCGCGACCTCGGGCTTGCGCCCGAGATCCAGCAGGCCCTCGAAGAGCTCGGCTTCGAAGAGCCGACCCCGATCCAGGAGCAGGCGATCCCGGAGCTGCTCGCCGGCCACGACGTGATCGGCCAGGCGCAGACCGGGACGGGCAAGACAGCCGCCTTCGGGCTGCCGCTGCTGCAGTACCTCGACGCCGCCAGCGACGAGGTCCAGGCGATCGTCCTAACCCCGACCCGCGAGCTCTGCATCCAGGTGACCCAGGCGATGCGCTCCTACGCCGAGCACCTCGACGTCGACATCGTCGCCGTCTTCGGCGGCGCCCCGATCCGCTCCCAGCAGGCCCAGCTTCGCGCCGGGGGCCAGGTCGTCGTCGCCACCGTCGGCCGGATGATGGACCTGATGTCGCGCCGGTCGCTGGTCCTCACCGCGGCCCGCTATGTCGTTCTCGACGAGGCCGATGAGATGCTCGACCTCGGCTTCATCGAGGACGTCGAGAAGATCCTCCGGATGTGCCCGAGCGGGCGCCAGACGGCGCTCTTCTCGGCGACGATGCCGCCGCCGATCCAGCGACTCGCCGAGGGCTACATGTACGACCCGACGACGATCCGGATCACGCCGAAGAAACTCACCGTCGACGCGATCCAGCAGGCCTTCGTCGAGGTCCCCCAGAAGGAGAAGTCCGAGCGGTTGGTCAGCCTGCTGAAGGCGGAGGAGCCGGAGCAGGCGATCATCTTCTGCCGGACGAAAATCGGCGCCTCGCGGCTGGAGAAGACCCTCAAGGACCGCGGCCTCGACGTCAAAGCCCTGCATGGCGATATGAGCCAGGGCTCGCGCGACGGGGTGATGATCGCCTTCAAGGACCACCGGGTGAAGCTCCTGGTGGCGACCGACATCGCGGCGCGGGGGCTCGACATCGAGCACGTCACCCACGTCATCAACTACGACGTCCCCGCCTCCTCGGAGGTCTACGTCCACCGGATCGGCCGCACCGGCCGGGTCGGCCGCACCGGCCGGGCGATCACCCTCGTCACCCCCGCTCAGCGCGAGGAGATCGACCGGATCGAGCGCGATGTCAAGACATCGATCGGCGAGTGGGAGACCCCCGAGGAGCGGCTCGAGCACGCGCCCAGGCCCCGTCGCCGCGAGCGCCGGCAGCCGAAACCGGCGGAGAACGGGGACAAGACGGACCTGCCCGGCAAGAGCGTGAAGCTTTTCGTCAACCACGGCGAGCGCAGCGGGATCACCGAGGAGGACCTGCGCTGGGCGCTGCGCGAGGGCGCCGTCCTGCCCGAGGAGGCGGTCCACGAGGTGCGGGTCCTGCACCGCTTCTCCTTCGTCGAGGTCGCTCCAGACCAGGCCGAGCGGGCGGTCGAGTTCCTCGACGGGACCAAGCTCAAGGGCAAGGAGCTGCGCCTCGAGCTGGCAAAGGCCTAGCTAGCCCTCGGTCAGCTCGGCGATCCGCGCGAACAGCTGCTCGAAGTCGATCGGCTTGGTGATGAAGCCGTCGATCGCGAGGCCCGCCTGGGACGCGGCGTCCATCTCCCCCTGATGGGCGCTGACGATAAGAGCCGGGGTCAGGACTCCGGAGGCTCGCAGCTCGCGCAGGGCGTCGATCCCCGACTTGCCCGGCATCATCGCGTCGAGCAGCATCACTTCGGTCCAGCCTTGCGTGTGCTGGATCGTGTCGACCACCTCCTGGCCGTTGACCGCGGTCGCGACCTCATGGCCCTCCATCTCTAGCCTGGTCCGCATCAGCAGCAGGATCGTCTCGGAGTCGTCGGCGACGAGCACCCTCGCCATCTCAGGCCCCCGTCCAGCTCATGCCGGCCCTGTCGGGTGCGGGGGCGGCCGGCAGGCGCATGCGGAAGGTCGCTCCATGGCCAGGCCTCGACTCGACCCAGATCGTCCCGCCGTGCAGCTCGACCAGCGATTTCGAGATCGCGAGGCCGAGGCCCGTTCCCCCCACGCGCTGGGTGAGGCCGGCTTCTCCACGGGTGAAGCGCTCGAAGACGTGACCCAACTGCTCCGTCTGGATCCCGGGACCGTTGTCCACCACAGCGATTTCCACCTGACCGTCGGCCCTCCTCGCCTGGACCTCGATACCCGCACCCTCGGGGCAGTACTCATTGGCGTTGGTCAGCAGGTTGACCAGCACCTGGCGGATGCGGTCTGCGTCGGCGTTCACGTGCGGCAGCTCGGGCTCGACCAGCTCGGAGAGCGTCTGATGTTTGCTCTCGATCTGGCCGCGCATCGTCCGCACCGCTTCCTCGACCAGCTGCGAGGGCTCGACGAGGACCGGTTTGATCGTCAGCCGCCCGGCGTTGCTGCGGGCGAGGTCGAGGAGGTCGTTGAGGAGGCGGACCAGGTGGCGGCTGTTGTCGAGGATCACCTCCACGGTCTCGGCCTGCTTCGAGGAGAGCTTTTCGCGCTCGAGCATCAGCAGCTCGGCAAAGCCCTGGACCGCGGTCAGCGGGCTGCGGAGCTCGTGCGAGGTGGTGAGGACGAACTCGTCTTTCATCCGGTCGAGCTGGTCGCGTTCCCCGGCCCGGCGCTGGAGCTCTTCGGCCATGTTGTTGAAGGCGGTTCCCAGCGCGGCGGTCTCGGATAGGCCGCCGACCCGGACCCGCGCCTCGAGGTCCCCCGCCGCGAGGCGTTCGGAGGCCGAGACGAGGTCGTCGAGCGGGCGCCGCATCGAGGAGATCAGGCCGCTGAACAGCAGCGCCGCCCCGGTCAGCCCGGCGATCAGCCCGACCCCGACCAGCAGCGCCGTGTCCCGCGTCTTGCTGTCGATTTCGTCGTTCAGGGTTTCGCGCTGTTCGTGCTGGATGACGATCGCCTGCCTCGCCTGCGCGGGCCTCACGCCGCGGGCGAGCTGGTTGCGCGCCTGGATCTCGCGCTGGTAGGAGCGGGCGGTCGCGTTCTCGTAGTCCTGGCGCTGCTGGATGAACCTCGCGACGCCGATCACGGCAAGGCCGGTCAGCACCGCGAACGCGATCGCGAAGCCGATCGTCAGGCGGTTTGCCAGCGACGGGCTCAGCCTCATGCGGCGGCGGGAATATGCTTGCGAGCCGATGGGCGACGAGGCTATCGACACTGGCGCCGAGACCGCCACCGAGGTCGAGGGAATCGACCGCATCGGTGTCGAAGCCTGGTTCGGCGAGAACGTCGCGGGGGCCGATCTGCCGCTCTCCTTCGAGCGGATCTCGGGCGGGCACTCGAACCTGACCTTCGGCGTCACCGACGCCGCCGGTAGGCGCTGGGCGCTGCGCCGCCCGCCGCTCGGCAAGCGCCTTGGTTCCGCCCACGACATGGCCCGTGAGCACAAGGTCGTCTCGGCGCTGGGGCCGACCGACGTCCCCGTCGCCCCGATCGCCGGGCTCTGCGAGGACGAGAGCGTCAACGAAGCGCCGTTCTACGTGATGGAGTTCGTCGAGGGGCCGATCCTCCGCTTCAAGGCCGACGCCGATGCCTTTCCCGAGCAGGCCGACCGCCGCGCGATCGGCGAGCGGGTGGTCGACACGCTGGTCGCGATCCACGCCGTCGACCCCGACGCCGCCGGGCTCGGCGACCTCGGGCGCAAGGAGGACTACGTCGCCCGCCAGCTCCGCCGCTGGCAGGGGCAGTGGGAGAAGTCGAAGACGCGCGACCTCGAGGTGATCGACTCGGTCCACGACCGCCTCGCCGCCCGGATCCCCGAGCAGGGGCCGGCGACGATCGTCCACGGCGACTACCGCCTGGACAACATGATCCTGACCCCCGGCGGCGAGGTGGCCGCGGTGGTCGACTGGGAGCTCTGCACGCTCGGCGACCCGCTCGCCGACATCGGGTTGCTGATGGTCTACTGGTCCGATCCCGAGGACGAGCTGCGGCCGCTGGTCGAGCCGGCGACGATCGAGCCGGGGTTTCCGAAGCGCGAGGAGCTGCGGTCCCGCTACGCCGAGCGCTCGGGCCGCGACCTCTCCGAACTCGACTTCTTCGTCGCCCTCGGCTACTGGAAGCTGGCGATCATCCTCGAGGGCGTCTACGCGCGCTACGCGGCGGGCCAGTACGGCAAGACCGACGAGGGCATCAACCACTTCGCGATCGTCGTCGAGCAGCTCGCAAACGCCGCCGACGAGGCTGAGCGGAGGGGCGGCTAGGCCTGCTCAGATCGGGCGCGGGGCGTGCCTCGGCTCGAGCTCGCCGGCGGCCTCGGCCTCGGCCCGTTTCGCCCAGCGGTTCAGCTCGCGGCGGGCGAGGACCATTTTGTGGACCTCGTCGGGGCCGTCGGCTAGGCGCAGCATGCGGCTGAAGCGCCAGAGCGCCGCCAGCGGCGTGTCGTCGGTCATCCCGAGCGAGCCGTGGATTTGGATCGCGCGGTCGAGGACGTCCATCACGATGTTGGCGGCGACCACCTTGATCGCTGAGATCGACTGGCGGGCGGCGCGCTTGCCGTCGGTGTCCATTTTCCAGGCCGCGTACATCGTCAGCAGCCGCGCCTGGTCGATCTCCATGCGCGACTGCGCGATCGACTCCTGGACGAACTGCTTCTCGCCGAGCGGCCCGCCGAACGCCTGGCGCTCGTTGGCGCGCCGACACATCATCTCCAGCGCCCGCTCCGCGGTCCCGATCGCCCGCATGCAGTGGTGGATGCGCCCGGGGCCGAGGCGGTCCTGGGCGATGGCGAATCCCTTGCCCTCTTCGCCGAGGAGGTTCCCGATCGGCACCCGGCACTGTTCGTAGCGGATCTCGCAGTGGCCGGGGCCGGCTGCGTGGCCCATCACCGGGATCGGCCTGACCAGATTGAAGCCGGGGTTGTCGGTCGGGACGCAGATCATCGAGGCCCGCGCGTAGGGGTGGGCCTCGGGATCGGTCACGACCATCGCGATCGCGAGGTCGGCGCCGACGGCACCCGAAGTGAACCACTTGTGGCCGTCGATCACCCACTCATCGCCGGCGCGGACCGCGCGCGCCTGGAGGAGGGTCGGGTCCGATCCGGAGACCTCGGGCTCGGTCATCGAGAAGCAGGAGCGGATCGAGCCCTCGAGCAGCGGCTCGAGCCAGCGGTCGCGCTGCTCGTCGCTCCCGTGCTCGGCGAGGATCTCCATGTTGCCCGTGTCAGGGGCAGAGCAATTGAATGCCATCGGCGCCGCCGCCGGGCTGCGGCCCATCTCCTCGCAGAGCAGCCCGTACTCCCAGTTGGTCAGGCCGGGGCCGAACCGCTCGTCGGGCATGAACAGGTTCCAGAGCCCCTTTGAGCGCGCCTTCTCGCGCACCTCGACGAGGATCTTCGGATACGGGACGCCGGTGCCGACCTCGTCGTCGAGCGCCTCCATGATCTCCCGCTCCTGGGGGTAGATCTCCTCGTCCATGAAGTCGAGGATCTGCTCGCGGAGCGTCTCGACCTGGGGGCTCGGCTTGAAGTCCATCGGCGGGGATACTCTCAGGTCCGGCTGTAGCGGGCGAACAGCTCGCCGTCCTCGTCGAGCAGCCAGCTGAGCTCGAGCGGGACGAGGCGGGGGAGGTCGCCCTCGAGGATCCGCGGCGCCTCGCCGCCGGCCAGCTTCGGCGCGATCGTCAGGAAGAGGTCGTCGACGAGGCCGGCGGCCTCGAGCTGCGAATGGAGCCGCGGCCCACCCTCGCAGAGGAGAGCGCGGACCCCCTCCTCCTCGCGCAGGTGCCGCATCGCCTCGGCGAGGTCCACCGCATTGTCGTGGCGGACGACGGTCGGCTCGGTCTTGGTCTCCGGAGGCTCGGTCTCCGAGCTGGTGAAGATCAGGACCCGCCCGGCGCCCTCGGTGAAGAGGTCGGCGTCCCAGGGGAGGTCGAGCCTGGCGCTGACGATCACCATCAGCGGGTCGGCGGGGAGCCCCAGCTCCTCACGTTGCTGCCGCTTCGCGGGATCTGAGACCAGCGGCCCGTAGTGCTCGGCCCGCATCGTCCCTGCGCCGATGATCACCGCGTCGAATCTCGTCCGCAGCCCGACCAGCATCGCGGTGTCGGTCGCCGACCCGATCGGCCCCGAGACGCCGCCGATCGAGGCCCGCCCGTCGACAGTGGAGGCGAAGTTCATGGCAAGGAAGGGCCGACCCTCGCGCTCCTGCTCCCAGGGCCGGTACCCGTCGAGCTGCTCCTCGACGCTGGTCGGGCCCGGGTCCGGTGTCAGGCGGCGCACCGGACGGAGACTAGTGGCGGTGGCGCTTCGCCCGGACGACCTTCCACGACCTGGTCGCCGGGGTGGGGTCGACGTTGCCGGCCGGGTCGACGGCGGCGATACTGATGTGGTGGCGCCCGAAGGAGAGTCGTTCGGTTCGGTAGAAGACCAGGCACCGTTTCGGCGGATTGCCGTCGAGCTTGCAGAGCGGGAATGAGCCCGGCTCGCTGACGTGGAGCCGGAACGCCGGCGTCCTGTTGGTCGTCTCTCCCTTCGGCCCGGCGACGATCCGCGTGTCCGGGGGCGTGGAGTCCTCCGTGTAGGAGAGGGGAGACGAACAGGCCGAGATGTTCCCCGCCATGTCGACCGCCCGAGCGGAGATCGAGATGGTCGCGTTGTCGGGCACGCGAACCGGCACGCCCGCTCCGGCGAGCTCTGAGGCGCTGCCTGTACCGGCGATCGGGCCCTGACAGCTCGCGTCGGCGAAGACCTGCACGGTTTCATCGGCCCCGGCCGCCCCCCGCACCCTGGGAAAATTCTGGTTCGCGGGCCTGCTTGGGTCCACGGATCTGAGCGCGACCGACCCCGGCGTCGAGTCCTCGATATAGGTGAACGGCTCCGAGCACGGCCCGGAGATCCCCTCGTCGTTCACCGCTCGCGCGGAGAACAGGCTGGCCGAGTTGTCGGGAACTGTCACGGTCACACCTAAGCCTTCGAATTCGGCCACGCTTCCGCTCGCCACTGGGGATTCTCCGCATTCGGCTCCGGCGTAGATGTCCACCGCCGACCCGGCTGGGGCGGTCCCTGTCAGACGAGGTTGGTCGACGTTCGAGGGGGAGCCCGGGCTGCTACCGGCAATGATGGGGGCTGTCGGATCTGGCCTCGCCGTCGAGAGCAGGCGGGTCCGCTGTCCGGCTCTCTCGTAGAGGTCGGGAGCGTTGTCTTCGTCGCCGGGCACCAGCTGCTCGGAGGTGACGAACATCGGCCGTTCGCCGTCGCCCGCCGCAGTGACGTCGAACGGTCCGTTGCCGTTGACCTGGCCGGCCGAGACGAGCCGCGTCACCTGGGCCCTGCTGCGTTCGTAAAGGTCCACTGAGCTGTCGGTGTCTTCATTCACCAGGCGCTCCGAAGTCGTGAAGAGGATGCGGTTTCCATCCGGGGTGACCTGCTGCAGCGTCGCCACGAAGGGCCCGTTGAAGTTCTTCGGCCCCTGCGTGACGAGCTTGGTGATGCCTTCGGAGCGTTCATAGATGTTGACCTGGTTCGGAATCCCGAGCTGGCGTTCATAGATGTCGAACGAGTTGTCGGTGTCTTCGGAGACGAGGCGCTCGTCGCTCGCAAAGAACACGGCCCCCAGTTCGCCCGGGGAGTAGCGGAGGAAGTTGGCGGTCTTGGGGGGCTGGATGAAGGGCTGGAACGGTCCTTGTGAGACCAGGATGGTCTTGTCGTAATACCATTCGAAGACGTCTGGACCGGTGTGGTCCCTGTCTTCTTCGTTGAGCACCTGGTCGCTGGACATGACCACTTGGTTGGCCCTGGGATCGAGAGCATCGAGAAGTACGGGGAACTCGCCCTCGTGGGGGTTGTAGGAGCCGTCGGAGACCAGGGTCGTCGTCCCGCCGAACCGCATGTAGATGTCGGGCTGGTCGTCTTCGTCGTTTTCGAAGATGGGCTCGGAAGTCGTGAACACTGTGCGAGCGCCGTCGTCCGAGGTCATCACGACATCGCCGACGTCGAATTCTCCGTTCGCCGGCACCGTGCCACGGGAGATCAGAGTCGTCGTAGAGCCGCTCCGCTGATAAAGGTCGATGGCGTCGTCGGTGTCGAGCGCCAGGACCTGCTCGCGTGTGAGGAAGAAGACCGACGATCCGTCCGGGGTCGTGACGGCCCACTTTGCGTCGAACGGCCCGTTGAAGGATTCCCCTTGGGAGACGAGCACGGTCGATCCTCCGGTTCGCTCATAGACGTCGGCCGAGGAGTCGGTGTCCCCGGGAGTCAGCTGCTCAGCCGTGGTGAAGACGACCGTCGAGCCGTCCCGGCTCACCGAATCGAACCGGGCGTCGAATTCACCCTGTCCCCGCGAGACGAGTTCGAGCCCGCCTTCGGTGCGCCGGTAGATGGTCCCCGCCGAGTCGGTGTCGGCGGGGACCAATGACTCCGCCGTCGAGAACAGGATCCCCTCGGAGACGAGGTGGAGGCCGCCGGAGAGGTCGACGTCGAAATTGCCGTTGCCGCATCCGGGCCGGCAGGCGGCGTCGCCGATCGAGACCAGCGAGAGCAACCCGCCGGCGCGCTCGTAGATGTCCACGGTCGAGTCGGTGTCGGCCGGGAGCAGCGCCTCGTCGGTCCCGAAGTAGACGCGCGAGGCGTCGCCCTTCGCCGCCGCGATCGTCGAGGCGAGCGCCGACGAGCAGGCACCGAGGAGCAGCGCCGTCGCTGTCACGGCGACTAGGCGCGTCAAAAAGGCGAGCTGTCTGCCGACCTCGATGGTTCCTCCCCCTGTGCGGTCGGGAAATCGTGATCCCCCGCTCGCCGAACCTTACCTTGGCTCAGGAGTACTCGTGCCAGCCGGCGAACTCGCGGCCGGCGAACCGCTGGAGCGCGGCGACGTCCTCGCCGAAGCGCCCGCGGAGCGTCTCGATGAGGCTCTCGGGGAGTTCGGGCTTCGGCGCGGGGGGCTTCTCTGGGTCATGGACGACCTTCTCGACGACCCAGCGCAGTGACTCGGGCAGGCGGTCGAAGTTGCGGTCGAAGGAGCGGAAGCCCGGCAGTTTGATCAGCTTCTCCATGAACTGGTATTTGTCGCCCTGCTTGGCACTCGACTTCTCCCACTCGCGGTCGAACTGCTCGGAGCTGAAGCTCTCATCGACGCCCGCGAAGGCGAACGCCTTCCGCATCGTCTCGTCGCGTTCGGTCTGCAGCTCCTCCTGGGTGATGATCTCGATCTGGGAGCGGTCGAAGAGCTCGAGGTAGGGCTGGAGCTGCACCCAATACATGGAGCGGTGGATGTAGGAGGTGTCGGGCGCCGAGAGAGTCGGGACCAGCTCGCGGGTCTCATACCCGGCGCCGGTGGCGTGGACCCAGTGCGAGAGGATCCGCTTGATCGGGTCGCGCACCATGTAGATCAGGCGCGCGTTCGGGCAGTTGGCGTGGATCCGCTCCGGCACCCCGGTGAAGCGGGGCAGGTTCGTGTAGTGCGGCGAGGACTCGCCGCGGACGGCGAAGCGGTCGTCGAAGCGGCTCGCGTACCAGTCGAGGCCGAGGTCCCAGTTCAGCTCCTCGACGAAGAAGTTCAGCTCCTTCGGCTTCGACATCTGGATCTCGGGGTGGAGGCCGAGGTAGTGATGGATGCTCGTCGTGCCGCACTTGAGGCCGCCGATGATGATCAGGCTCGGGAGCTCGGCGTGGCGTTTGCGGCGGCGGCGGAGGGCGCTGCGGCGGTCGGCGGAGTAGCGCTCGCGGGCGCGCGCACACATCGCCGCGTCGGCGGGATCCGGCGTCGCGGCTGGGGTTGCGGAGGTCTCGGTGGGGCTCTTCGCCTCTGACACGAGCGGGTCAGTCTAGCCACCTCGGGCCCGGGACCGGATGCAACGGCGTCATAGTTTGGTCGATGCAATTCGCCGATCTCCAATCGAGCCTCGAATCGTTCGGCAGGGGCGCCGAAGCGTTCTTCCAGAACCTCTCGGAGATCCATTGGACCGCCTTCGGGCTGGCGCTTCTCTTCCTGCTCGCGATGCAGTTGGCTCGAGCCTGGGCCTGGCGCAACGTTCTCCGCGCCGCCTATCCCGGAACCCGGATCGACTATCTGTTGCTGAGCGCCGCCTACCTCGCCGGCGCCGGCATCAACGCGATCCTTCCTGCGAGGGCGGGGGACGTGACCAAGGTCTTCCTCGTCAAGCGCCAGATCCCCGACTCCTCCTATCCGGCGGTCACCTCCTCGTTCCTGGTCCAGAGCGTCTTCGACACCACGATCGGGATCCTGGTCCTGCTCTACGCGATCACCCAGGGTCTGCTGCCGCAGCCCCCGCAGCTACCCGAGCTGCCCGCCTTCGAGCTCTCCTTCTGGGCCGAAAACCCGAGGATCTTCGTGATCACCGTGGCGGTGCTGCTGATCGCGATCGCGATCAGCATCTTCTACCTCGCCCACCACGTGCGCAGGTTCTGGGATCGGGTCAAACAGGGCGTCGTGATCCTGAGGACGCCGAGCCGCTACCTGCGCGAGGTGGCGGCCTGGCAGGGGGTCGGCTGGGTCTGCCGCTTCGCCGCCTTCTGGTTCTTCCTCGAGGCATTTGGGATCGGCGGCTCGGTCGGCAACGTCCTGCTGGTGATGAGCGTGCAGGCGATCGCCAACGTCATCCCCTTCACCCCCGGAGGGGCGGGGGCCCAGCAGGCGCTGCTGGTCGCGACGCTGACCGGCCCCTCCCGCGCCGTGGTCCTCTCCTACTCGGTCGGCACCCAGATCGCGATGGCCGCCTGGTCGGTCGCCCTCGGCTTCGCCGTCATGGTCCTCGTCTTCCGCACCACCGACTGGCGCGGCCTGATCAAACAGGCCGAGGAGGACGAAGCGCGCGAGCGCAGCGAGGGCGCCGGCGAGGGCAAACCGCCCGCGGTCAGCCCCGGCAAGGCCTGAGGGCCTAACTCGACCAGCCGGGGTAGCGGCTCTCGATCTTCCAGCGCCAGGGCGGCTCTTCGCCCGCGCGGGAACTCGTACTGGTCGCGGCCTGGAAGCGTCTCCAAGGGGACCAGAGCCGGGTCGTCCTCGAGCAGGACCGGCGTGCCGGCCGCGGCGTCGATGTTGGCCTGGGTTGCGCGGCGCACGACTCGGTCCCACCCGATCGAGGGGCGATAGAGCCAGTAGGTCACTTCGACCCAGCCGAGCGAGCGGCGGAGGTCGAGGACGGAGGTGAAGGCGGTCGTCCGCCGCCCCGAGGTGGTCAGGTGCGCGCCCGCCGCCCCCGGCCGCGGCACGGCGCAGCTGGCGTTGCGACAGCGGCGGAAGTCGACCGGGACCAACGGCGCTCCTTGCGGCCCGGGACGCGACCCGGGCGCTGGGGCCAGGGCGCGGATGAGCCGCGCCAAGGGCCAGCCATATGCCGGAACCAGGGGGTCGTGGTGACAGGCATCGGGGAGCCGCGGCGCGCAGGCGATCCGACGCCCAATCGTCCCGGCGAGGTCGCGGCCGCCGTCGATCTCACCGTCGGCGGCGACGGCGGCGATCGCAGCGATCAGGAGCAGCGCGATCAGAGCCGCCAGGCCCGCCTGCTCGACACTCGCCGAGCCACGCTCCAGATCGCCGTCCATCCGCCGACCGTAGGCTCCTCCGGCGCGCGCGTGGCGCGCGAACCGCAACGAGACTGAGCCGCGGGAGCCGCTTTGCTTTCATTGAGGGAGATGGAGGGCGGCTTCAACCTTTTCGGCGACCCGGAGGAGTTCCGCGCCCGTATGGAGGAGCTCTCCGAGCAGATGCAGTCCTCGCAGCGTGTCGCCTGGGCTGACAACGCGATCAAGCTCGCGGTCGAGATGACCGTCGCCTCGATCGGAAGGCTCGAGCTCAGCGGCAGCCCCGACGAGCAGGCGATGCAGGTCCGCGACGCGATCCGCAGCCTCTTTCCCGAGGCGGTGACCCTGGTCCGCGAGGCCAGGGAAGGCCTCTCCTGAGCCCTGCCGATGGCGCTTCTCGACCGTCCGCCTGGTCGATATCTGCGAAGGGCCCTTCGTGCACCGGCGTGGCTCTACCGGGCGCGGCTCGGCTGGCTACTCGGGAACCGTTTCCTCTGCATCTCTCACACCGGCCGCAGCACGGGTCGCGACCGCCACGCGGTGGTCGAGGTCGTCAGGTTCGATACCGCCGCGTCGGAGGCCACCGTGATCGCCGGTTGGGGTCCGCGGACCCAGTGGTACCGCAACCTCGAGTCCGCTCCGGCCGAGGAAGTCACGATCGGGCGACGCCGATGGCCGCGTCCGCGACAGCGCTTCCTCGACGAGGCCGAAAGGGAGGCGGTGCTCCACTCCTATGCGGAGGACCATCCTCTCGCCGCTCGGGAGCTGGGGCGGGCCTTCGGCGTCGCCGGCCTCGACGACCGCCAGATCTCCCGGCTGGCCAGGCGGACGCGCGCGGTGGCCTTCTGCCCGACCGCTGAATAGCGGCGCCGTTCCGCTCAGAGCAAATCGAAGCGCAGCCTGATCGCACTCCCGCGCCGCAGCGGCGCGGCGATCAGCTCCAGCGGCGCGGCGATGATCAGGGCCGGGACCGCGGCGAAGACGCTGATCGCGGCGTCGAGGCGGCGCTGCCACGGCCGGGGGGCGGGAACCGCGGAGGAGCGCCCGAGGGCGCCGAGGGCGACGTTGCGCCCGAAGGTGACGCTGTTGAGGATCGTCTGCCACATCGTCGCAATCCCGGCGCCGGGGACCCAGCGGGCGCTCTTCACCACCTGGTCGCGGCGGGCGACGAGACGACGCGCGGCCTCGACCGTGAAGAGGTAGTGGGCGCCGCGCTCGAGCCCGGCCCACCCGGCTCCGCCGAGCGACGCCGACCACCCGCCGCGGTTTACGATCGTCAGCCTTCCGCCGGCCTCCAGTCGGCTGAGCTCGCGCAGGGCATCGGCCGGCTCACCCGGATCGCCGACGACCCCGAGCCCGCAGCTCTCGCAGCGGCTGACCGGCCCGCCGAGGCCCGGCCGCTCGTCGATCCAGCCGAACAGCGGCTCGCCGCAGGCGGGGCAGGGCGGGTTGTCGGGACCGGCGCCCGCCTCCAGCGGGACGACGGGGGTTCGCTCCAGCTCCTGCACGTCTGTAGCGTACGCATCACCGATGCAGCTCAGCGAGATCATGACGTCGGGAGTCGTCACGTCCGGGCCGGAGGCGACCGCCGTCTCGGTCGCCCGCAAGATGCGCGACCACCGGGTCGGGTCGGTCGTGCTCGTCGACTCGGCGGAGTCGCCGGTGGCGATGGTGACCGACCGCGACCTCGCGGTTCGGGTGTTCGCCGATGGGGTCGACCCCGAGTCCGCGGTCGGCGAGCACGCGTCGCGGCCGCTGGTCGTCGGCGAGCCGGCGATGGAGCTCGACGAGGCGGCGGCGCTGATGGTCCAGCACCGCGTCCGCCGGCTGCCTGTCGTCGACGGCGATAGGCTCGCCGGCATCGTGACGCTCGACGACATCGCGGTCAGGACCGGGAACCTCGAGGTCGCCCAGCGGATGACCGCCGAGGTGATCGAGGGCGCCCTGCCCCAGTTCTACTTCCGCGAGCGGGGCTAGCTTGGCCTCCAAGCAGGCGGTCCTCGCCTGGGAGGAGCGCTGGTCGCGGCCGGCGGGCGTGGCGGCGCTGCTGGCGATCGTCCTTCTGGTCGCCTCGCTGATCGTCGGCTCGCAGATCGGCGGCGGCTCCGGCACCGCCGAACAGCTCCAGAACGTCGACGGGCAGACCGCCACCCAGATCTTCTCCAGCTTTCTGCTCGCGCTTGGCTTCGTCCTCCTCGTTGCCCCCCTCTACTTCCTCTTCCGCGCCGCCCGCTCCCGCAGCAACCGGGTCCGCCGCCAGCTCGTCGGGGTGGTGATCGCCGGCCCCCTCTTCTTCGCGGCGGCGTCCGTCGTCCTCGGCTTCGCGACTGTCGACGCCTCGGAAAGGTTCGTCGAAGACAAGGTCCCCGCGTTGGAAAAGGAAAACGTCAAGCTCGACAGCGAAAAGGCCGACGAAAAGGCCGAAGACACGTTCTCCGAAGGCTCGCTCGCCGGGCCCGGGGTGGGGCTCAAATTCGCCGGCCTGATCGGGTTCGTCGCCGGCTTCCTCTACACGGCGCTGTGGGCGATGCGGGTCGGGCTCCTGTCCCGCTTCTGGGGCTCGCTCGGGATGGCGCTCGCGGCGGTCTCGATCCTCTTCTTCCAGTTCGCCCTGCTCTGGTTCGTCTACCTCGGCCTGCTGCTGCTCGGCTTCGTCCGCGGCGGCCGCCCCCCGGCCTGGCAGTCGGGCGAAGCCGAGCCCTGGCCGACCCCGGGGGAGAAAGCCGCGGCGGAGATGGCAAAGCGGCAGGACCCCGGGCCGCCCCCGTCGGCGGAAGACGACGCCCAGGCCAACGGCTCGCCCAGCGAGGGGGGCGAGCCCCCGAAGAAGCGAAAGCAGCGCGGCTGAGGCTCAGCCCAGGGGGTTGAGTCCGGGCGGGCTCTCGGCGCCGACGCCGGCGCCGACGCGCTTGCGATGGGTGCGGATCTCGCTCAGGATCCGCTCGAGACGCGGCTCCTGAGAGGTGTCGACGTGGGTCATCGCCGCGGCGACGCCGGGGTGGATCGCGGCGATCCGCTCGTGCATCGCCTGGGCGACGGCCCTGTAGGCCGGGTGTCCCTCGCGGCCCGAGCGCAGCTCGATCAGGTGCATCGCCTCGCGCGCGTTGAGGTCGAGGACATACCGGATCCGGTAGGCGAGACAGAGCGCGTACGGCGCCGCCTCGGAGAGGGCGGCGTCGCGCAGCCGCTCGTACTCGAGGCGGGAGACCTCGAGCGCCCTCTCGAACTCGTCGCCGGCGCCGGCCTCGCGGACCTCTTCGGGGACGCCGGCACCGAGGTCGGGACCGAGGCGCTGCCACTGGCAGGTCAGCATCCGGTGGCGCTGGAGGTCGCGGAAGGCGCCGTAGTCGGAGACGATCTCGAAGCGGTAGCGGAGTGCCTCGAAACCGCGGCCGGGGCGGTGGCGGCGGTTTGCGCGATCGCCGAGGAGGGCGGCGAGCAGCTCGGCCCGCTCCTCGCGGTCGAGGACGTCGACGCGGGCGCGGATCTCGGTCTCCGCCGCGGTCGCGGCCTCGAACAGGCAGGAGGCGAGCAGGTCCTCTTCGGTTCCGTCGACGTGGATCAGCTCGACCGCCGGCGCGTCCGCGTCGCCGCCGCGCCGGTCGAGGCCGAGTCGCGAGACCCACTCCTCGGTCGCCGCGCGCCGCCCCTGCAGGTAGGAGACCCACTCGCCGCCGCGGTCGGGCCGCTCGACCCTGGACACGAAGCTCGGCATCACCAGCTGCAGCTCTGTGAGGATCATCGCGCCGACCTCGCGCGCCTCCGGCAGCGGCGAGGCCATCAGCCTCAGCAGCAGCTGCTCGTAGGCCTGGCCGGTGGCGTAGATGCCGACGTGGCTCAGGGTCGAGGCGGGGAGGAGGCCGCGCAGCAGGTCGAGGGCCTTGGCGCGGATCGAGCGGCGCCAGGCCGACTCCGGCTCCTCGCCGCGCGGCCAGCGCTGGGCCGCCCAGGCCTCGACCCGCTCGAGCGAGCGGGAGTAGATCGAGAACAGGTCGTCCATCGCCTCCCGGTACTCGGGGCCGAGCGCCTCGTCGCGGTAGTAGCGGAAGCCGCCGCCGGCGTCCTCGGGCAGCGGCTTGTCGTAGGGGATGTAGCGGGTCGATTGCTCCAGGTAGGCGGCGAGCCGCCCACGCTGCAGCACCTTGGTCAGAACGTTGGAGACCCACTCGCAGGCAATGTGGGCGCCGCCGACCTGAGCGATCGAGTCGTCGCCGTAGCCGAGGAATACCCGCTCATACAGCTTCGCCGCGCGCTCGCCCTCGGCCCCGTCGAAGGGCCGGCCGCCGGTCCCGACATCCTCGGCGAACTCCTCCAGATAGAGGCGGCGGACGGTTCCCGAATACCGTGAATAGCGGGCAAAAAGGGCCCCCTTCACGGTCTCAGGGAGGTTGACGAGGGCGAAGACCGGGCGGTCGAGGTTGGTGAAATGGGGGGCGAGAAGCGCCCGCTCCTCCTCGTTGAAGTCCTCGACCGGGTAGCGCACCGGCGCATCCTAGCCGCAGCTCCCGACGGGCCTCAGCCGCCGGGCGGGTGCTCCATCAGCTCGACCCGGTGCCCGCTCGGCCCGGTCGCCTCGGCGCGCTTCGAACCCCATCGTTCGCGCTTCGGGCAGACCTCGAAGCCGCTCTCCTCGAGCCGCTCGATGGTGCGGTCGAACTCGGGGACGACGATCGCCGCGTGGCCGCGGTCGGGGATCGACGGCTCGTCGGTCCGCAGGAGATGGATCTGGGTTCCGTTGCGCTCGTACCAGCTGTAGCGGTCGGCGAGATCGGGCGGCGGGTCCACCTCGGTGAAGCCGAGCATCGACCAGAACTCGGCGGCGCGGCCGCGGTCGGCGGGAAAGACCTCGAGGGTGACGTGGTGGAGCATGTGCTCAAACGATACGCCCGCTCTGGGCCTCAGAAGAGGAGAGAGAGGAGGGCCGCGGCGACGACTATCGCCGTCGACCATGTGACCGCCTCGGCGACGATCTCCATGTCGAGGCCGTAGGCGTGGGCGACGACCAGCGAGTTGAGCCCGGAGGGCATCGCGGACATCAGGATGTATGCGGTCGGCAGGTCGATTAAAGGCGCCGCGAGGCCGATCAGGATCGCCGGGGCGAGGGCGAGCCTGGAGAGGATCGCGACCCCGACCGGCCGGGTCAGCGGCGGCGGCACCGGGAGCTCACCCTCCTCGGCGTTCTCGGCGAGGGTGGCGCCGACGGCGAAGAACCCGATCGGCAGGATCGCGACGACCAGCGCCTGCGAGGCGTCGACGAGCGCGTGCGGGGCGAGGGCTGAGGGGGCGAGCAGGCCGGCGATCGCCGCGTAGAGGGGCGGGTTGCGGGTGAAGAACGCCCGCGTCCGCTCGCCCGCGCCCTCGCCGGCCCGGTCGCCGAACGCGGCGCCGACCGCGAATGCGCCGAGCAGGAGAGAGGGGCCGGTGACGAGGACGTCGAAGAGGACCGCGTTGTGGAGGTCGTCGCGGCCGAGCAGGGCCAGGGTCAGCGGGTAGCCGAGATAGCCGCTGTTGACGCTGATCACCGCGCAGATCACCGCGCCGGTGCTCGGTCGGGACAGGTGCAGGACGCGACTCGCGACGAACCAGGCGAACAGTCCCGAGAGCGCATAGGCGACGAGCCCGAGAACGAGCCCGATCCCGTGGCCGAGGTCGATCTCACTGCCGGCGAGGTTGAAGAAGATGACGGGAGGGAGGAGGAAGTAGAGCATCAGCAGCAGCGCCCGCCGCGCCGCATGCGCCGCTCCCTGCGGCCAGCGCCGCTCCGACCACACGCCGATCGCGGTCGCCACCCCGATCGCCCCGGCTGTCAGGACAACGCCCACCCGGGTCTCCAATTAGCGAGCATCACGATCTGATTCTCTGCGAGCGGCGCCGGTGAGCCGCGGTGCCGCCGCCCGGGGACGCGAAGCGGAGCAGGCGGCGGTTTGTTCATCGAGGCGGTCCTGACCCGGAGCAGGCGGCGGTCTATTCATCGAGGCGGTCCTGACGCGCAGCAGGAGCCGGTTTACTGGAACAGCGCGGCGCCGGCGTGTTCGGCGAACTCGACCAGCGGCTGCGGGACGATGCCGAAGAAGATCACGGCGGCGGCCGCGATCAGCGCCGGGGCGAGGAGGTAGGGGCGGGTGCCGGCGTCGGGATCGATCGGATCGGCCTCTGGCGAGGCGCCGGCGATCGCCGGCGCGCCCCCGGCCTCTTCGCCTCCGGGGCGCATCCACATCGCCGCCACGACACGCAGGTAGTAGGCGAGCGAGATCATCGTCCCGACCGCGATGAAGACCGCGAGCCAGGTGTAGTTGCCCTCGACCAGGGCCTCGATCAGGTAGAGCTTGCCGATGAAGCCCGCGGTGGCCGGCAGCCCGGCCAGGGCGAGCATCGAGATCGTCAGAGGCCATGCGAGCAGCGGCCGCGCCTGGCCGAGGCCCCGCACCGACTCGATGTCGTCGCCGTGGATCGTCTCGCGCTCGCGGGCGACGATCACCGCGAAAGCGGCGAAGTTCATGAAGGCGTAGGCCGCGAGGTAGAAGACGAGGGCGTTGACGCCGGCTTCGCTCGCGACCACCAGGCCGCCGAGGATGTAGCCGGCCTGGGCGATCCCCGAGTAGCCCATCAGGCGCTTCAGCGAGTTCTGGCCGAGGGCGCCGACGTTGCCGACGACGATCGAGATCGCGGCGAGCGCCGCCAGGGCCGGCTGCCAGTCCGACGCCTCCGAGGTCAGGGCGACGTCGAAGAAGCGGACGAAGACCGCGAACGCCGCCGCCTTGGTCGCGACCGCCATGAAGGCGGTGACAGGGCTCGGGGCGCCCTCGTAGACGTCGGGCGTCCACTGGTGGAAGGGGGCGACCGAAGTCTTGAACGCGAACCCGACGGCCGAGAGCGCGATCCCGATCAAGATAAGCGAATCGCCGCTGAGGCCCTCCTTGGATATCCCGGCGGCGATTCCGGCGAAGTCGGTCGAGCCCGAGCCGCCGTAGATGAACGCGAGCCCGTAGAGCAGCGTCGCCGAGCCGAGCGAGCCGACGATCAGGTACTTGAGGCCCGACTCGAGCGATTTCTCGCGGCCGAGGTTGGTCGCGCAGAGGATGTAGAGCGGGATCGAGAGGGTCTCGATCGCAACGAAGAGCGTGACCAGGTTCTGGGCCTGGGCGAGCAGGACCATCCCCAGCACCGAGCCGAGCAGCAGCGCGTGGTACTCGCCCGAACCCGCCTGCTCGGTCGCCGGCTCGCGGATCGAGAGGAAGACGGCGAAGCCGGCGCTGAGGATCGCGATCAGCGAGATCGCGATCGCGAGGTCGTCGATCCGCAGCGCTCCGGTGACGAGGTCCTGGGGTTCGTTCCAGCGCCAGATCAGCAATCCGGCAGTCGCGGCCAGCGCCAACAGGGTCAGCCCCGGAGCGGCGCGGCGCAGCGGCGGGCTCACCGCGCTGAGCAGGACGACGCAGACCCCGACGGTCAGCGCCAGAACCGGCGAGAGCCCGGCGTAGTCGATGTGCGGGGCGGTGAATTCAGCCGGCATCTGCTCTGCTCCTGCTCGGATCAGAAGAAACAGAGATGGACCGATCCTCGGTCCCGCGTCTGCCCTGTCGGGCGAGCGACACTTCGGGAGCGCCGCCTTCGACCGCTTCGACCCGCTGCTGCACGGAAGCGTCGGTCCGCTTCAGGATCAGCTGCGGGTAGAGCGCGAGGCCGAGGATGCAGAGGACGAGCGGGGCGAGGATGGCGCCGTCGCGGAGGCTGATCTCACGTGAGGCGATCCCCTCGGGACGGCGGTTGTGCATTGTCCGCTGATAGAGGCGGAGCGCGTAGTAGGCAGACATCGCGACACCCGAGATCGCGATGAGGGCGAAGACGATCTTCGAGTCGAAGAGGCCGTTGAGGATGTAGAACTCGCCGATGAAGTTGGCGGAGCCGGGCATCGCCAGCGTCGCCAGGGTGACGATCAGGAACAGCGCCGCCAGCACCGGGGCCCTGGTCGCCATCCCGCCCATCTCGCGCAGGTCCTCGGTGCCGGAGCGCTCGGCGAGGAGGGCGACGATCACGAACAGCGGCGCGACGACGAGACCGTGGTTGACCATCTGCAGGATCGCGCCGTCGGAGCCGTCGGCCGAGAGGGCAAAGATCCCCGCGGTGATGAAGCCGAGCTGGGCGACCGAGGAGTAGCCGGCGACCAGCCGCACGTTGGTCTGGGTGAAGGCCATCACCGAGCCGTAGAGGATCGAGGCGATCGCGATCACCAGCACCACGTCCTGGTACTGGACCGTCGCGTCGGGGAACAGCGGTAGGACGACCCGGAGGAAGCCGTAGGCACCGACCTTCGCCAGCACCCCGGAGAAGACCGCCAGCACCGGCAGCGGGGCCGCCCGGTAGGCGTCGGGCATCCAGCCGTGCAGGAGGAACGCGGGCATCTTGACCAGGAACGCAACCGCGAAGAACCAGAAGATCCACTGCTGGCTCCCCTTCGCCAGCGGTTCCTTCGCCAGTTCGGCGATCGAGAAGGTGATGTGGCCGCCGTCGGCGGCGATGATCGCGGTCGCGATCGCCCCGACCAGCATCAGCAGCGAGCCGACCAGGGTGTAGACGATCATCTTCGTCGTCGCCGCGACCGCTGTCGGCCCGTCCTCGCGGTCGCTGCCCCAGGCCCCGAACAGGAAGTAGAACGGGACCAGCATAAGGTCGAAGAAGAGGACGAAGAGGAGCAGGTCCTGGGAGAGGAAGGAGCCCAGGGTCGCGGTCTCGGCGAGCAGCATCATCAGGAAGAAGAGGTGGGGCCGGTCCTGTTCGCGGAACGCGGCGAACGCCGTCGCCGCCGCCCACAACACCGTCGTCAGCAGCAGCAGGAAGACGTTGAGGCCGTCGATCCCGAGGCTGTAGTCGACGCCGAGCCCGGAGATCCAGGTGACGTCCACGGTGTCCTGCAGGCCCGAGACGCTGCTGTCGAACCCCGCCAGCAGGGCGATCGCGATCCCGAGCGTGACGATCGTCCCGAGCGTCGCCCACCAGCCGGCGAGGCGCCGAGGTATGAAGAGGCCGACGAGGCCGAAGGCGAGCGGTGTCCAGAGCAGTGAGTTGGTCATCGTGCCCTCATGACGTGCTCAGCAGGAAGTAGAGGCCGAGGCCGGCGAAGCCGGCGATCAGCAGCAGCGCGTAGCTGCGGACGAAGCCGCTCTGGACGATGCGGACGATGCCGCCGGCGCCGCGGACGGTGTCGGCGGTGCCGGTGACGATGCCGTCGACGACGAACCGCTCGAAGGTGCTGTTGGCGAAGCGGCCGATCGCCAGCGCCGGCCGGACGACGAGGACGTCGATCAGCTCGTCGAAATACCACTTGTTCGCGAACAGGGTGTAGACCGGCCGCAGCCGCTCGATCAGCGTCGCAGGCAGCTCGGGGCGGACGACGTAGGCGTAGTAGGCGATACCGATCCCGGCGAGCGAGATCAGCCCGCCGATCGCGAGGCCCGCCCATGCGGCGCCGACGCTCGGCTCGATCGCGCTCAGCGGCGAGTCGGCGAAGACCGGGCCGAGGAACTTCGTGATCGCGTCGTCGACTCCCGGCACCTGGACCAGGCCGCCGAACAGGGCGAGGAACGCCAGCGTGCTCATCGCCACTCTCATCGGCCACGACTGCTCGGCGATGTGGTGCTCGGCGCCGGGGAACCCGACGTCGATGTCCTCGACCTCGCCCGTCGCCGGGTTCCGCGGCTCGGCGTGGACGACGTGGCCGCTGTCGATCAGCTCCTGGGCCTCCTTGCACGGCTTCCCCGGCAGGACCCGGAGGACGAGGCGGAAGGTGTAGATCGCGGTCAGCAGCGCTCCGACGTAGCCGAGGACCTGGAAGATGTCGTACATACCGCCGCGCGCGTGCGCGTAGGCAAGGATCTCGTCCTTGGAGAAGAAGCCGGAGGTGCCCGGGAAGGCGGCGAGCGCGAGGCCGCCGCAGACGAAGGTGATCGAGGTGAACCGCATCGCCTTGCCGAAGCCGCTCATGTCGTCGATGTTCTGGTTGTTCGCCATCGCGGCGATGATCGAGCCGGCTGCCATGAACAGCAGCGCCTTGAAGAAGGCGTGGGTCATCAGGTGGAACATCCCGGCGCTATAGGCGCCGATCGAGACGCCGACGACCATGTATCCGATCTGGCTCATCGTCGAGTAGGCGATGGCCCGCTTGAGGTCGGTCATCACCAGCGCGATCGTCCCCGCGATCAGCAGCGTCGCGAGGCCGGTGAAGGCGGCGATGTCGGCGGCGGTCGGGGCGAGGACGAAGAGGACGTGGGTGCGGGCGATCAGGTAGACGCCGGCGGTCACCATCGTCGCCGCGTGGATCAGGGCCGAGACCGGGGTCGGCCCCTCCATCGCGTCCGGGAGCCAGGTGTGGAGCGGCAGCTGGGCCGACTTGGCGAAGGCGCCGACCAGCAGGAGCAGGCAGATCGCGGTCACCGTCCACTCGTTGGTGCTGAACGCTTCCGGCGCCTTTGCGAATACCTCGCCGTATTCGAAGGTCCCGAGTTCGCGGAAGATCAGAATCGCGGCGAGGACCAGGCCGATGTCGCCGACGACGTTGATCACGAACGCCTTCATCCCCGCGCTCGTCGCCGTCCCTCGCCGGTACCAGAAGCTGATCAGCGCGTAGGAGGCGAACCCGACGAAGGCCCAGCCTACGATCAGGAGGACGAAGTTGCCGGCGAGGACCAGCAGCAGCATCGAGAAGACGAAGAAGTTGAGGTAGCTGAAGAAGCGCCGGTAGCCCTCGTCGGACTGCATGTACCCGAACGAGTAGAGGTGGATCAGTGTCGAGACGCCGGTGACCACGAGGACCATGAAGACCGAGAGCGGGTCGACGAAGATCCCGAGCTTGATCTCGAGCCCGGCGGCGCTGGCGTAGTTCCAGAGGGAGGAGGCGTGGTGGCGGGCGCCGGGGTCTTCGCCGAGCAGGGAGATCAGGGTCCCGACCCCGCAGACGAAGGCGAGTGCGATCGAGGCGGTCCCGATCGCGCCGGCGGCGCGCGTCGGCAGCGCCCGGAAGGTGAGGCCGATGACGATCGAGCCGAGCAGCGGAAAGAGGAGGACCAGCCAGGCCCAGGTGGTCGCGCTCATTACAAGTCCTCGCGCTTCGCTCGCGGCGCGAAGAACCAGAGATGCACTCTTGCTCGCTCTGCGCTCATCCCCGCAGCTCCCGCAGCTCATCGACGTCGAGCGGCAGCCTGCGGCGGAATATCGCGACGATCAGCCCGAGGCCGACCACCACCTCGCAGGCGGCGACGACCATGACGACGATCGCGAAGATGTTGCCGTCTTCGTTGCCGACCATCCGGCTGAAGGCGACCAGGGCAAGGTTGCCGGCGTTCAGCATCAGCTCGAGGCAGAGCAGGATCACGATCGGGCTGCGGCGGATCAGAATCCCCATCGCTCCGATCGCGAACAGGAGGGAGGAGAGGACGATGTACCACTCGATGTTCATCCGGCGCTCCCATCGACTCGGGCCCGCTGGTGGCCTGCGAGCACGACCGCCCCGACGGCGGCGAGGAGCAGCAGGATCGAGGCGGCCTCGAACGGGATCAGGAACCTTTCCAGCAGCAGGTTGCCGATCGCGGCAGGGTTGCCGAAACCGGCCCTGACGTCGGGCCCGTTGGTGCCGAGCGCCAGCAGCGAGGAGGAGAGGACGGCGATCGAGAGCTCGACGAACAGGGCGATCCCCATCAGCGGCGCAAGGAAGCGCTGGCCGGGGATCGGCTCCCAGGCCGACTCACCGTCGCCGCCAACGTAGGCGACGACGAAGACGTAGAGGACCATCACCGCGCCGGCGTAGACCACGACCTGCGCCGCGGCGACGAAGGCCGAGGTCAGGAGCAGGAAGAGGACCGCGAGCGAGAAGAGGTGGACGATCAGCGCCAGCACCCCGTAGAACGGGTTGCGCATCGCGACGACCCCGATGGCCCCGCCGAGGGCGCCGATCGCGGCGAGGAAGAAGAGGACCTGTTCCATCGCTATTCGCCCTCGGCCCGCAGCGGCGTCCGCTCGATCGGGTCGGCGAGCAGCATCTCCTTGGTGAAGATCAAGTTCTCGCGGTCGTAGTCGGCCATCTCGTAGTCGTGGCCCATCGTGATCGCGTCGAACGGGCAGGCGATCTCGCAGTAGCCGCAGAAGATGCAGCGCGAGAGGTTGATCTCGTAGACGGCCGCGTAGCGCTCGCCGGCCGAGACGCGCTCGCCGGGGATGTTCTCGGCGGCGACGACGCGGATGCAGTCGGCCGGGCAGGCGGCGGCGCAGAGGGAGCAGCCGACGCATTTCTCGAGGCCCGTGTCCTCGAAGCGGTGCAGTTTGTGGCGGCCGCGGAAACGTGGGTAGACCGGGGTCTTCTCCTCCGGGTACTGGATCGTCAACGGCCCCTCGATCAGCCGTGCCATCGTCGTCTTCAACCCGCGCAGCGTCTCGCCGAAGGCGCGGTAGGCGCCCCCAACCCCGCCGGGCTCGGGCCCGCGCTGGACGGCCACGACGTCGTCAGACCTCAGATATGGAAACGCCGTCGTGGCCGTCCCGTCATTTCCCGACATGTCCTCCGCTCCGCGTCCGGGCATGTCGGGGTTTGGCTGAACCTGCTCAGTCATGTGGTCACCACCAACACGGCGGTCACCGACGGAGGGCGAGGCGCGAGCGAGAGCGGGGGAGGTGGTGGAATGTTCACGTCGTCACCACCAGCACAGCGGTGACGAGCAAGTTCAGCGTCGCCAGCGGCAGCAGCACCTTCCAGCCGAGGCTCATCAGCTGGTCGTAGCGCAGCCGCGGCAGCGTCGCCCGCACCCAGATGAAGACGAAGATCAGGCAGAGGATCTTGACCAGCATCCAGATCGGGTCGAGGAAGCTCGGGCCGGGCCCCATCCAGCCGCCGAGGAAGATCGCCGCGGCGATCCCGGAGACGACGAAGATCTCCATGTATTCGACCAGCAAGAAGCTGCCGAACCGCATCCCGCCGTACTCGGTCATGAATCCCTGGACGAGTTCGGCGTCGGCCTCGGGCATGTCGAACGGGGTCCGGTTGGTCTCGGCGAAGCCGGCCAGCATGAAGATCAGGAACCCGACGAACTGGGGGACGATGTACCAGATCTTGCCCTGGGCCTCGACCAGGTCGACCAGCGAGAGCGAGCCGCCCATGATGATCGCGCCGAGCAGGGCGAGGCCCATCGCCACCTCGTAGGAGATCAGCTGGGCGGCGCCGCGCATCGCGCCGAGCAGGCTGTATTTGGAGCCCGAGGCCCAGCCGCCGAGGAGGACCCCGTAGAACGCGATCGAGCCGACGGCGAAGAAGTAGAGGATCCCGATCGGGACGTCGATACCGTAGAGGCCGACGCCGTCCTGGACGTTGCCCCAGGGGATGATCGCCAGCGCCAGGACGCCGGAGAGGACCGGCAGCAGCGGCCCGAGCACGAACAGCGTCGGGATCGCGTTGCGAGGCATGAAGGCCTCCTTGCTGAGCAGCTTGCCGACGTCGGCGAGCGGCTGCAGGATCCCGAACGGGCCGACCCGGTTGGGGCCGTAGCGGTGCTGGAAGCGGCCGATCAGCTTCCGCTCGACCACAGTCATGATCGGCAGGATCGCGAACACGATCCCGAAGATCACGAGCGACTTCACGACCATGATCCAGCCGGCTTCGACGAAGGTCGTGTCGGCGTTTGGGATCACGCGTCGGCCTTCCGGATCGTGACCGCGACCGGACTGCCGTTCAGTAGCCCGTTGGCGTTGCCCTCGGCGGTCCCCTCGATCATGAAGCAGACCCCCTCGGAGATCCGTTCCCTGACGTCGACCCTCGCCCGCACGCTCGTCCCGTTCTCGCCGACCCGGACCTCGTCGCCACCTCTGAGCCCGAGGCGCTCGGCATCGGCGGGCGACATCTCAACCCGCTGCCTCGGCTCGAGGAACCGCAACGGCGGGTTGAGTTCGGTGATCGGCCCCGCCCAGAGATCCCGGTACGTCCCGAGCGCCAGGGCGTTCTCGGAGTTGGAAGGAGATGGTGACGCCGACTCGCCGGAAGACTGTGCTCTCGCCGAGGCGGTGCCACCATCTCCACTCGGCTTGGGGACCGCATCTGCCGCTCCCCGCTCCTGCCACCGGACTCCGCGGCCGCCAATCTCAGCATCTGTTAGCCCGGCGTAGAACGGGACCGCGTCCGTCAGCGCCTCGAACGCGGTGGGTTGGGAGGAGACGCCGGTGTCGTGGTCGAGCGCCAGCGAGAGCTCGGCGAGGACGCCCCAGTTCGGCCGGATGTCGCCCGGCCGCGAAGCGCTCGGCCGGACCCGCTGCAGGCGGCCCTCCGGATGGGTGACGGTCCCGTCCTTCTCGGCGTGGGTCTCGAGCGGGAAGACGACATCGGCCATCGCCGTCGTCGCGGTCTCGAAGGTCGAGAAGACGACGAGGTGGTCGGCGGCGGCGAGCGCCGATTTCCAGGCCTCGGTGTCGGGGAAGTCGCGCAGCGGGTCGACGCCGAAGAGGAGGAGGGTCTTGATCTCGCGCGACTCGAGGCCGGCGCGGATCTCCTCGGTCCCCCGACCGACGAGAGCTGCATTTGCCCCGTCTAGCGTGGTGAATGCAGCTCTCGGCTCGCTCAGGCCGGGACCGGCGTCCGGGAGGCAGCCGGCCTCGCGCAGGCCGCGCGCGTTCGCCAGCTCGGGAACTTCGAGGAGGCCCGATCCCTCCTTCTCGGCGAGGCCGAGCCGGCCGGCGACGTCGAGCAGCGCCCGGACCGCCCCCTCGCCATCCCGGGCGACACGGCCGCCCCAGACGATCACTACCTTCTCGGCGTCCCGCAGGACCTCGGCGACGGGGGCGGCGCCGTTCTCGGCGTCGTCGCCCAGCGCGGCGGCGAGAGCCTCGAGAAATCGGTCGGACGCGAAAGGGTCGAAGCGGACGACCGCCTCGGCGCCGCCGTCGAGGGCGGTCGGGCGGTCGGTGGCGATGGCGAGCCTGGTGCCGTTCCGGCGGATCGCCTTGCGGATCCGGAGGTCGAGGATCGGCGACGAGTGCAGCGGGTCGGTGCCGACGATGAGGACGACGTCGGCGTTGTCGATGTCGCGGACCCGGGCCGAGATCCCCGGGTCGGAGAGGCGGAGGATCGAGTCGCGGCCGACCCCGCGCGAGACTCGCGAGTCGACGTTCGGCGAGCCCAGCGCCTCGCGCATGATCCGTTGGACGAGGTAGCCCTCCTCGTTGGAGGCGTCGCCGACGATCGCGGCGGTCGCGGCCCCGCCGGCCCTCAACCCGGCCGCCGCCTTCTCGATCGCCTCGGCCCACTCGAGGTCGGCGCCGCCGCGTAGGCGCGGGCCGGTGACGCGCTCCTCGGCGCCGAACATCTCGAACCCGTAGCGGCCGCGGTCGCAGAGCCAGCCGTCGTCGACGTCGGGGTTGTCGCGGGCGACGACCCGCTTCACCTCCTCGTCGCGGACGGTGAAACTGACGTTGCACTGGCTCGGGCATAGCGTGCAGACCGACCCCGAGTTCTCGATGTCCCAGGGGCGGGCCCGGAACCGGTAGGTGTAGCTGGTCAGCGCCCCGACCGGGCAGAGGTCGGTGATGTTGCCGTGGAAGGGGGCGATGTAGGGGCGGTCGTCGAAGGTGCCGACGAAGCTGCGGTCTCCGCGCTCGAGCAGCTGCAGCTGCTCGTCCTCGGCGACCTCCTGGCTGAAGCGGACGCAGCGGTAACAGAGGATGCAGCGCTCGCGGTCGATCGCGACCAGCGGCGAGAGCTCGACCGGCTTCTGGAAGTGGCGCTTGTCGTCGGTGAACCGGGTTTTGCCGGGGCCCCAGCCCATCGTGATGTCCTGGAGCGGGCATTCGCCGCCTTTGTCGCAGACCGGGCAGTCGAGCGGGTGGTTGACGAGGAGGAACTCGACGACCGCGCTCTGCGCGTGTTTGACCTGATCGGTGCGGGTGTGGACGACCATCCCATCGCGGACCGGCGTCGAGCAGGAGGTCTGCAGTTTCGGGATCCCCTCGATCTCGACCAGGCACATCCGGCAGGCCCCGACCGGCTCGCCGAGCTTCGGCTCGTAGCAGAAGACGGGGATCTCGACGTCGCCCTGCTTCGCCGCGTCGTGGAGCATTTCGCCCTCGTTCGCGGTCACCTCGCGCCCGTCGATGATGAGCGTTATCTCAGGCAACCGCCACCGCCTCGCGCGGCTCATCAAGCGCCCTCTCCATTACCTCTTCGAACTCCGGGCGGAACTTGCGCACCATCGCCCCGACCGGCATCGCCATCGAGTCGCCGAGGACGCAGAGGCAGTGGCCGATGATGTTCTCCTGAACCGAGGCGACGATGTCGAGGTCCATTGGGGTCGCCTCGCCGCGTACCACCCGCTCGAGCATCTTCACCGTCCAGTTGGTCCCCTCGCGGCAGGGGGTGCACTTGCCGCAGGACTCGTGGTGGTAGAAGCGCGCGGTCCGCAGCGCCATGTGGGGTATCGAGACGGTGTCGTCGGCGACGATGATCGAGCCCGAGCCGAGCATCGAGCCGGCGTCGGCCATCGCCTCGAAGGAGTACGGCAGGTCGAGACCTTCCTCGGCGGTCAGGACCGGGGAGGAGGATCCGCCGGGGTAGATGGCCTTCACCTCGTGGCCGTCGGCCGGGCCTCCGGCGAGGTCGTAGATCAGCTCCCGCGTCGGGATCCCGAGCTCGACCTCGTAGTTGCCGGGCCGCCCCACGCAGCCGGAGACCGAGACCACCTTCGTCCCCGGCGACTGTTCGGTCCCGAACCCCTTGAACCAGTCGGCACCCTCGGCGACGATCCGCGGCACGTTGGAGAGGGTCTCGACGTTGTTGATCAGCGTCGGCCCTCCATAGAGGCCCTGGACCGCCGGGAACGGCGGCTTCAGCCGCGGGTTGCCGCGCTTGCCTTCGAGCGCGTCGAGCAGCGCGGTCTCCTCGCCGCAGATGTAGGCGCCGGCGCCGCGGTGGACGACCAGCTCGAGGTCGCGGTGGCTGCCGAGGATGTCCTTGCCGAGGTAGCCGGCGCCATAGGCCTCGGCGACCGCCAGGTCGAGGATGTCGGCCTGGAGGTCGTACTCGCCGCGGATGAAGATGAACGCGTGGGAGGCCTCGGCTGCGAGGGCGGCGATCGCGATCCCCTCGATCAGCTGGTGGGGGTTGCGCTGAATCAGCTCGCGGTCCTTGAACGCCCCCGGCTCGGACTCGTCGGCGTTGCAGCAGAGGTACTTGGCCATGTCGCCGCGCGGCAGGAACGAGGCCTTTTTCCCCATCGAGAACCCGGCGCCGCCGCGGCCGCGCAGCCCCGAGTCTTCGAGCTCCTTCAGCACTTCGTCGGCCTCCATCTCGCGGTAGGCCCGGCTCAGGGTCTCGTAGCCGCCGTAGCCCCTGTAGCCCTCGATCGTCCGCAGCTTCGGGTCCTCGGCGTGCTCGAGCAGGATGCGGGTCTCAGGCATATTCCGCTCGCCTCCTCTGCTCCCGCTCACTCGCGCTCATCATCACCGGCGAGCGGTCGCTTCTCCAGCGCCTTCTCGGGCAGCACTTCGTCGCCGCCGAGCATCTGATCGACCGCGGTCGCCGCCTCGCCAGTCTTCAGCGGTCCGAAGTAGCGCTCGTCGATCGAGGCCATCGGCGCGATGTCGCAGGCGCCCAGGCACTCGAACCCGGTGACGAAGACGTCCTTGCCCTCGGCCGCTGCGCGGAAGGCGTCGAGCAGCTCGTCGCCCCCCCGCATCCAGCAGCTGATGTTGGTGCAGACCGCGACCTTGTGGGTCTCGACCGCCTCCGTGTGGAGCAGGTCGTAGAAGCTGGCCACCGACTCCAGGTAGGCGGGCGTCACCCGCATCACCGCCGCCGCCTGGCGGATCCCGTCCGGCGTGCACCAGCCGTATCGGCGCTGGACCTCCCAGAGGGCCGGAATCGAGGCCGATTTGCGGTCGGGGTAGCGGCTCATCAGCTCCTCGATCCGCTCCCGCATCTCCGGCGGGCAGTCCACTTCGTGAAGCTCCGGGATCTCCTCCGGGGCGCGGTCGGGGACGCGACCCTCGGTCAGCGCCGGATCCACCGGCGTACCGCCGATGCCGTTCCCGCTCACCGGTCGACGCCCCCGAGGATCGGGTCGAGCATCCCGAGGCTGCAGATCATGTCGGCGATGTAGCCGTCGACGGACATGTCCCTGAAGGCCTGCAGGTTGACGAAGCTCGGGTCGCGGATGTGGACCCTGGCGGGCTTGGCGGAGCCGTCGGCGAGGAGGTAGCAGCCGAGCTCCCCGCGGGGCGACTCGATCGAGTAGTAGATCTCGCCGGGACCGACCCGGTAGCCCTCGGTGACGAGCTTGAAGTGGTGGATCAGCGACTCCATCGACGTCGAGAGCTCCGAGCGCGGCGGCAGCACGTACTTTCGGTCGTCGGCGATGAACGGCCCCTCGGGCAGGCCGTCGAGGGCCTGCTCGACGATCCGCACCGACTCGACCATCTCGGCGAGCCGGACGCGGTAGCGGTCGTAGTTGTCGCCGACCGTCCCGACCGGCACCTTGAACTCTATGTCGGGATAGGCGAGGTAGTCGAACGCCTTGCGCAGGTCCCAGGGCTCGCCCGCGGCGCGCAGCAGCGGCCCGGTGACGCCCAGGTCCAAGAGCCGCTCGCGGGAGACGATCCCGACCCCTTTGGTGCGCGAGAGGAAGACCTCGTTGCGGTCGAGCAGCGCCTCGTACTGGCCGACGCGGATCGGCATGTCGGCGATGAACTCGCGCAGCTTCGCCTCGAATCCCAGCGGGATGTCCTCGATCACTCCGCCGACCTGGAAGTAGCGCGTATGCATCCGCTGCCCGGTCGCCATCTCGAACAGGTCGAGGATCCGGTCGCGGTCGCGGAAGCAGTACCAGAGCATCGAGATCGCGCCGAGGTCGAGCGCCGTCGTCCCGAGCCAGACCAGGTGCGAGTGGATCCGGTTGAGCTCGAGGAAGATCGTCCGCAGGTACTTGGCCCGCGGCGGGATCTCGAGCTCGACCAGCCGCTCGACCGCCCCGCAGAACGCCTCCATCTGGAAGAAGTAGGAGACGTAGTCCATCCGCTCGACGAAGGGGATGACCTTCCAGTAGCTCTGGTCCTCGCAGGACTTTTCGATCCCCGTGTGGACGTAGCCGATCACCGGCCGCACCTCGCGCACGACCTCGCCGTCGAGATCGACCACAAGTCTCAGCACCCCATGCGTCGCCGGATGGTGGGGACCGATATTTATGGTCATCACCTCTCGATCAACCGCCACCTCCTCCGCTCCCGCTCGCGCGCGCTCACCATCACCGGCAATCTCTCGCGCGCGCTCCCGCGTCCGGGGGTGGCGGGTGGGGGCCTGCTCAGCCATACCTACGCTCGTTGTAGGTGAAGGTCACCGGCTCGCCGCCGATCGGGAAGTCGCGGCGCTGGGGCCAGCCGACGTAGTCGTCGGGGAGCAGGATCCGGGTCAGGTCGGGATGGCCGCTGAAGACGATCCCGAAGAAGTCGTAGGCCTCGCGCTCCTGGAAGTTCGCGGTCGGGAAGAGCCCGGTGCAGGAGTCGATCTGCGGCAGCGAGTCGCCCCCGTTCGCGGCGGCCGGGTCGTTCAGCATCGCCTTGACCCGCAGGCGCTCGACTCGGTCGCGGTTGATCAGCTCGTAGTGGACGCCGAAGCGGGGGGTCGCCGGCAGGTAGTCGGCGACGTGGAGGCTGGAGAGGAAGTCGTATTCCTGGCCCGGTGACTCGCCCAGCCAGGTGAGCACGGCAAGGTTCTTCGCCGCATCGATCACCAGCGTCGCCTGCCCGTGGTCGTACCCAGTGTCGAGCACGGCGCCGGGGTGGCTCTGCTCGACCTCGCCCCGGATCAGCTCCAGCCCGGGCGCGTCAGGCATGGGCCAGCCGCCTCGCCTCTTCGTAGGCCTCGATCGACTCGGGTCCCGGGTCCGTCGTCGCCCACTCCTCGGTGCCGTGGGCGGCGTAGCGGGCCCGCCAGCCCTGGTCGGGGTTGCCCATGATCTTCCGCTGCAGCTTGGTGAACCCGTAGAGGACCGCCTCCGGCCGTGGCGGGCAGCCGGGAATGTGGAGGTCGATCGGCATGAACTTGTCGGCGCCCTGTACGACCGCGTAGTTCGAGAACATCCCGCCGCTGGAGGAGCAGGCGCCCATCGAGATCGCCCATTTCGGCTCCAGCATCTGGTCGTAGAGGCGGCGGACGACCGGCGCCATCTTGATCGAGACCCGGCCCGAGAGGATGATCATGTCCGCCTGTCGCGGCGAGGCCCGCAGCGCCTCGGCCCCGAACCGGGCGAGGTCGTAGCGGGCGGTGACCAGCGAGATCGGCGCCTCGATCGCGCAGCAGGCGAGACCGAATGTGAGCGGGAAGGCCGAGTTGGCCCGTGCCCACCCGAGCATTTTCTCGAAGTTGGTCATCACGACCCGTTCCTCGACGTAGCGCTCGAGCTCCTCGCCCTCGAGGTCGCCGCGCAGCATGTCCCGGGCCCGGATCTGGCGGTCGCGCATCGTCTGCCGCTCTACCTCCAATTCAACGCCCCCTTTCGCCAGACGTATATGAAGGCGACCAGCAGCAGAACGACGAAGGTGACCAGCTCGCCGAGGACGAAGAGGCTGTCGGCTCCCTTGAAGATGACGCCGATCGGGTAGAGGAAGACGACCTCGATGTCGAAGAGGATGAAGAGCATCGCGACGAGGTAGAAGCTGACGCCGAACCGCATTCCGTGGGCGGCTTCGACCGGAATCCCCGACTCGTACGGCTCGGCCTGGCGCCGGCTCGCGGCGGTCTCCTTCTGCGGCCGCTTCGGGCCGATCAGGTGGTTGAGCATCACGAATGCGCTTCCGACGACCGCTCCGAGGAGGGCGAAGACGAGTATCGGCGCATAGCTGCTCAGCATTCTTGGAGACCCTGCACGGCGCTCGGCGCCCAGGGCACCCCGGGACGGCCGCCAGCCTGGGACTGCCGGTGTTATACACCCGCCTTGTGACACATTGCTACATAGTGATATTCCGCATCAGCAAGCGGAATCCCGACCCTTTCGGGCGGATTTAGATGGCCCCTGTCCATCTCGTCGTCGGTGTCACCCTGATCGTCCTAAATCTGATCGCCTTCGGGCTCGGCGGAGCGGCATGGATCAGGAAGCGGCCCTCGATCCCGTTCTGGTACATGCTGCGCGCCGCCCAGGTGTCCGTCTTCATCCAGGCGCTGCTCGGCGGCCTGCTGCTGTTCACCGGTCACCAGGCCCCCGAAGACCTCCACTACCTCTACGGGATCCTGCCGCTCTTCATCTCGTTCATCGCCGAGGGCGCCCGCGCCGGCGCCGCCCAGCGCGAGATCGGCGACCTCGACTTCGAAGGCCTGTCGGCGGAGACCCAGCAGGAGATCGCGCTGGCGATAGTGCGGCGCGAGATGGGGATCATGGCGGTCAGCTGCGGCGTGATCTTCTTCCTCGCCCTGCGCGCCGCCGGCACCAGCAGCGCGTTCTAGCTGATCCTGAAGACCGGGTGGTCGGGGGCGATCCGCCGCAGATCCTCCTCAGGCGCGTCGGGGCCGACACCGCCGAAGAACTGGCCGACCTCCCATTTCCACTTCTTCAGGTAGGCGCGGAGCAGGGCCGGCTTCTCATCGTCGGGAAGCTCGATCGCCGAGAACTCCTCGACCCGCCGGCCGAGCACCAGCCGGCCCGAGCCCGCCGCGCGCATGTTGCGGACCCACTGGGTGTGGCCGCGCGGCGCGACCAGGTAGCGGTGGCCCTCGAAGCTGAGGAGGTTGACCGGGGTCTGCCGCCACTCGCCGCTCTTCCGCCCCTTCACTTCGAGCACCCGCGAGCCCGCGATGCCGATCCCCATCCGGGTCAGCAGCGCGACGATCCGGTTGAAGACGTTCCTGGTGAACCAGCCCGGCTCTTGGAAGCGCGTCTCCACACGGGGAGTGTTGCAGCGATAGCCTCGCGGCATGCTCGACCACATCGGGTTGGAGGTGAGCGATTTCGCCCGCAGCAGGGCGTTCTACGAGCAGGCGCTCGCGCCGCTCGGGATCAGGCTGCTGATGGAGCCGGTCGAGGGCTCGGCGGGCTTCGGCAGTGAGACCGAGATCGGGCCCAAGCCCTACTTCTGGATCCACGCCCGCGGCCGTCCCGTCGTCATCGGCGTCCACGTCGCCTTCGCCGCCGCCGATCCCGACACCGTCGATGCCTTCCACGCTGCCGCGCTCGGGGCCGGCGGCTCCGACAATGGCGCCCCGGGCCGCCGACCGCACTACCACCCCGGCTACTACGGCGCCTTCGTCCTCGACCCCGATGGCAACAACGTCGAGGCCGTCTGCCACCGCGCCGGCTAGCGCCCGTTCCCCTCGACGGCACTCCCCGCATCCCGCACCGCTCAGCGCAGTGGCCGGTACTCCCCGCCGTGGAAGACGAGCGGGTCGCCGCCGCCGACCTCCAGCCCCAGCACCTCGCCGGTGACGATGACGTGGTCGCCGCCGGCGATCACGTCACGGAGCTCGCAGGCGACCCAGACCAGGGCGCCGGCGATCGCCGGGATCCCGTCGCGCTCGTTCCACTCGACGCCCTGCCACTTGTCGGCGACGGGCGCCTTCGTCGCGAAGGACCTGGCGATCTCCTCCTGGCCCGCGTGCAGGACGCTGACCCCGAACCGGTTCGCTGCCTGCACCGCGAGCAGGGTCCGCGAGCCGCGGTCGAGGCAGGCCAGCATCAGCATCGGCTCGATCGAGAGGGAGCAGACGGCGTTGGCGGTTGCCCCGGCCGGGCCCTCGGGGCCGTTCGCGGAGACCACCGTCACCCCGGTTGGGAGGATTCCCATGGCGGCTCGGAAACTGGCTGGATTCGGCGGTTCCATCGTCGGAGTGAGGATCGGCTGAAGACAATATGATGCGCGCCGCGTGCGCCCAGCGGTCCTCACAGCAACGGTTCTTGCCGCCGTCCTCGGCCTTTCCGCATGCGGTTTCGGCGAGGAAGGGATCTCGGTCTCAAAGGACGACCCCAACTACAACGGGGCGGTCCTCTTCGCCACCCACTGCTCCGGCTGCCACACGCTCAGCGCGGCCGGGACGCAGGGGACCGGGAACCGGAGCATCCGTACCCAGGGGCCGAACCTGAACGAACGGACCGAGACCTACGAAGACGCCCTCTTCGCGATCGAGAACGGCGGTTTCTCCGGCGCGATCATGCCGCAGAACATCGTCGTCGGCGAAGAAGCCGAAGAGGTGGCCCGCTTCGTCGCGAAGTACGCCGGCGAAGACGCCCAGGAATCGCCACGCCCAGGCGAGAACTCCCCCTGAGCCCGGGCTCCGAATGCTCGACCTGAAGCTGATCCGCTCGGACCCTGAGCGGGTCAAGGCGGCGCTCGAGCGGCGCGGAGCCGGCGACCAGGTCGACGAGCTGCTGGCGCTGGACGCCCGCCGCCGCGAGCTGCTGCCGCGGATCGAGGGCGCGCAGGCCGAGCGCAGGACACTCTCCAAGCGGATCGGTGAGGAGAAGCAGAAGGGCAACGAGGCGGCCGACCTGGTCGCCGAGGTCGGGCGGCTGAAGGAGGGGATCGAGGCGGGCAAGGAGGAGCTCGAGGAGGTCGAGGCCGGGATCGATCGTGTCCAGGCGGCGCTGCCCAACCTGCCCGACCCCGATGCGCCCGACGGGATGACCGAGGATGACGCCGTCCTCGTCCGCGAGGTCGGGGACCGGCCGAGCTTCGACTTCGAGCCCCTCGACCACCTCGAGATCGGCACCAGGCTCGGCCTGATCGACGTCGAGTCGGCGGCCAGGGTCTCCGGCTCGCGGTTTGCATACCTCAAGGGCGACCTCGTCCTGGTCGAGATGGCGCTCGTGCGTTACGCGCTTGACCTTGTCGGCGGCGAGGGCCACGAACCCGTGGTTCCCCCCGTCCTCGTTCGTGAGGACGCCCTCTACGGAACCGGCTTCCTGCCCGGTGACCGCGACCAGATATACGAGATCCCGAAGGACGACCTGTTCCTGATCGGCACCTCCGAGGTGTCGCTGGCGGCCCTCCACGCCGAGGAGATCCTCGATGTCGGTCGCCTCCCGATCCGCTACGCGGGATTCTCGACCTGCTTCCGCCGCGAGGCGGGGGCCGCGGGCCGCGACACCCGCGGCATCTTCCGCGTCCACCAGTTCGACAAGGTCGAGATGTTCTCGTTCGTCGAGCCCCCCGAGTCTCCGGCCGAGCACGAGCGGCTGCTGGCGATCGAGGAGCGGATCCTGACCGAGCTCGAGATCCCCTACCGCGTCGTCAACGTCGCCGTCGGGGACCTCGGGGCGCCGGCGGCGAAGAAGTACGACTGCGAGGCCTGGATCCCGAGCCAGGACCGCTACCGCGAGCTGACCTCCTGCTCGAACACGACCGACTACCAGGCCCGGCGCCTAGGCTGTAGGTATCGGACCACTGACGGCGAAACACCACAGGCAGTGCACACTCTGAACGGAACAGCCATCGCCGTGGGCCGGACGCTGGTCGCGCTGCTGGAGAACCGCCAGGAGCGGGACGGAAGCTTCACGCTACCCACTATTTTGCATTCGTACGGCTCCCCTGCAAGGATCGATGCACGATGAACCCCGAAATAGCCCGCATCGAGTCGCTATGAACACCGGCGTCAGAGAGGCGAAGCGGGTCGTCCTCTGCGACGACCACGAGATCGTCCGCGAGGCGATCAAGGCGCGGATGGCCAGTTCGAACGCGCTTCAGATCGTCGGCGAGGCCGGCAACGGCCGCGATGTCGTCGAGGTCGTCAAAGAGCTCGAGCCCGACGTCCTCATCATCGACGTAGAGCTGCCCAAGCGCGACGGGATAGAGGCGACCAAGGAGGTCCTGAAGGCCAGGCCGCGGACCAAAGTCATCATCTTCACCGCCCACGCCCAGCCGGATCTCCTGGCACTCGCCCTGCGGGCCGGCGCCTCCGGCTATGTCCTCAAGTCGGCGCCGGCCGAGGACATCGCGCGCGCGGTCAAAGCGGTCACTACCGGCGGCACCTTCCTCGGCGGCGACTTCGCCGGCGGCAAGCCCTCGGAGGTCGAGAAACTGCTCGACCTCTCACCGCGCGAGCGCCAGATCCTCGAGCTGCTCGCCGAGGGCCTGCGGGTGAAGGAGATCGCCGAGCGCCTCGGGCTGAGCCCGGCGACCGTCCACACCCACGTCCGCAACGCGATCGCCAAGCTCGAGGTCGACACCAGGACCGAGGCGGTGGCGCTCGCGGTCCGGTTCAGCTACCTCGGCGCCGGCGGCGGCGTCAGCAAATAGACGGAGCTACTCGTCCTCGTCGCGCTCGAGGGTGAGGGCGCAGCCGTTGATGCAGTAGCGCTGGCCGTTGGGGCCGGGCCCGTCCTCGAAGACGTGCCCGAGGTGCCCGCCGCAGTGCTTGCAGATCACCTCGGTGCGCCGCATCCCGAGGGTGTTGTCGGGTCGGAGCTCGACGTGCTCGCGGTTGACCGGCTCGGTGAAGCTCGGCCAGCCGGTGCCCGAGTCGAACTTCGTATCGGAGGAGAACAGCTCGGCGCCGCAGCCGGCGCAGCGGTACATCCCGCCGCTCTTCTCGTCCCAGTAGGGGCCGGTGAAGGCGCGCTCGGTGCCGGCGTTCCGCAGCACCTCGTACTGCTCGGGCGTCAGCTCCTCGCGCCACTCCTCGTCGGACTTGGTGACCTTCGTCGTGTTCTCGGTCATCGCTTCCTTTCTTCTCCTCTACCTTCAGCTTACGCATCGTGTCCAGAGATTCGGCTCCTCTGCCGACGAATACCCCATGAGGCCCGCCCGTGCCCTGATTGTGGCCCTGGCCGCCGCCTGCGCGGCGCTCACGCTCGTGCCCGCCTCGGCTCCGGCCGCCGAGCTGCAGCGGTTGATCGCCCCCGCCACTCCTGCCCCGGACAGGGCGACCCGCTGGCCCCGATCCATGCCCAGGAGGAGGCGATGCTCTGCCTGACCAATTTCGCCCGCCACCGCGACCGGCTTCCCCGCCTCTCCGACGACCACGCCCTCGATTGGTCCGCCGGTCACAAGTCGCACGACATCCTTCGCTGCGACCAGTTCGAGCACGAAGCCTGCGGCCGCGTCTTCACCCACTGGTTCTCGAGCACGGGCTACCTCCACGGCCCCTGCTGGAGGGTCGGCGAGAACATCGCCGAGGGCGGCGGTGCCAGCGCCTCTCCTCGCGCCATCTTCGAGGCCTGGATCCACTCTTCACCGCACCGCCACAACATCCTCGGCCCCTACCGGGACCTCGGTGTCGGCCTCCGGATCGGCACACTCGACGGCCGGCAGCGGGTCCACATCTGGACCCAGCACTTCGGCGCTCACTGCTGAGCGAGCGCGGTCCCGCCTAGGATCCGGCAAACGTGCCGGAGACCTTCTACGAACCGGCCGGGGATGCGTATCTCGCGACCGAGCTGACTCGCGGGCCGTGGGACCCCGGCGCCCAGCATGCGGGCCCGCCCTCGGCGCTGCTCGGGCGCGAGATCGAGCGGCTGGAGGGCGGCGACGGGTTCCAGGTCGCCCGGGTCAGCTTCGAGATCCTGCGCCCGGTGCCGATCAGCCCGGTCATGGTCGAGGCCCGTCTGGCTCGGCCCGGCCGCTCCGTGCAGATGATCGAGGCGACCCTTCGCGACGAGGAGAACGAGCTGATGCTGGCCCGGGCCTGGCGGATCCGGACGTCGCGGCTCGAGCTGCCGCCCGAGGTTCCCGACGGCCCAGCCCCGCCGCCCGGGCCCGACGAGGGGTTCCAGCCCGAGTTCTTCGACACCGGGCAGGACCTCGGGTACCACACCGCGATGGAATGGCGCTCCCTCGACGGGGGCTTCCGCGACCCCGGCCCGGCCCGGGTCTGGATGCGGATGCGTCATCCGCTCCTGCCCGGCGAGGAGCCCTCGCCGCTACAGCGGACCCTGATCGCGGCCGACGTCGGCAACGGGATCAGCGCCGTCCTCGACTGGCGCCGCCACCTCTTCATCAACGTCGACCTCAGCGTCCATCTCGAGCGAATGCCCGAGGGCGAGTGGGTATGCGTCGACGCCGTCACCCTCCCGCACGAGCACGGGATCGGGACCGCCGAGTCGGTGCTCTTCGACCGGCGGGGCCGGATCGGCCGCGCGGCCCAGAGCCTGCTCCTCGCCGAGCGGCCCTAGCCGGCCTCGGCGCGGCGAGCGGCGAGCAGTTCCTCGCTGCGGCTAGAGATCGTGACCGCGATCGTCGTCGCGCAGACCGCCGCCGCGCAGGCGGCGAAGAGGAAGGCACCCTCGTAGTCGGTGAGGGCCGCCGCGACGCCGGCGAGCGGAGCGCCGAAGCCGACCCCGGCGTCGAAGAACGCGGTGAAGGTCCCCAGCGCGGCCCCGCGGCGGTTCACCGGGACGCGGTCGACGACGATCAGCGAGAGGGACGGGTAGAGAAGCGAGAAGGCGGCGCCCATCGCCAGCGCCCCGGCGAGGGCGACGATGAGGCTGCTCGCCGTGGCGATGACGATCAGGCCCGCCATCTCGACCAGCGCCGCGCCGGTCGCGACCCTGGCCGGCCCGATCCGGTCGGGGAGGTCGCCGCCCAACAGCCGGGTGAGGACGACCATCGAGGCGAAGGCCCCGAACACGGTCGCGCCGTGCCCGATGCCGCGGGCGTCGAGGTGGAGGACGACGAAGGCGGCGACGGTCGCGTAGCCGATCGACGCCAGCGCCAGCGCGCTCCCGGGGCGGACCGCCTCTCGCGCGATCAGCGGCGGCCGCTCCTCGTGGGGGACGGGACGGAACGGGTCGGGCAGGCGGAGCGCGATCGTCGCGCCCACCAACGGCGCCAGCCCGGCGAAGAGCCAGACCGCCGTGTAGCCGGAGGTCTGCTGCAGCAGCTCGCCGATCAGGGGCCCGATGCTGAGGCCGGTCCAGATCGCGAGGCCGTAGAGGCCGATCACACGTCCCCGCCGGTGCGGAGGGGCGATGTCGACGACCCAGGCCGACCCTGCGGTGAAGACCGTCCCCTCGCCCGCTCCGAGGACGAGCCGCGCGAGGATCAGTCCGGGAATCCCGAACGGGAGCAGGTAGAGGAAGCCCGAGGCGGCGACAAGGAGCGAGCCGGCCAGAACCGCCGGCCGGCGGCCGCGGCTGTCGGCGATCCGCCCGGCTACCGGGCGCAGGAGGAGCCCGGTCACGGCGTAGGAGCCGATCACGATCCCGACCGCGACGTTGCCGCCGTCGAGCGGCCCGTGCACGTATCGGGGGAGGATCGGCAGCACGGCGCCGACGGCGACGATCCCGGCGAAGGTCACGGCGAAGATTCCGGCGAAGGCGAGCCCGGGCCGCGCGATCCGCGCCGATGTCGAAGTTCCCTTCACCTGTCGGAGGGAACTGCGACATCCCCGGAGGAGGGTGAGGCGAGGAGGCCGGCGAGGTCGTCGATGACGTGGTTGGCCCCGGCTGCCTCGGCGTCCTCGCGAGCGGTTGCGCCGCTGAGGACCAGTACGGTGTCGAGCCCGGCGCGGCGGCCACCCTCGATGTCGGAGGCGACCCGGTCGCCGACCATCGCCACCCTGCCGGGCTCGCCGAGCCGCTCGCGGGCGAGGTCGAAGATGTGGTGCTCGGGCTTGCCGCCGATCTCGGCGCTCGCCCCGCTTGCCGTCTCGACCGCGGCGAGTATGGCGCCGGTTCCGGGCCAGGGCCCATCGGGCATCGGCAAGGTCGGGTCGCGGCTCGTCGCGACCAGCTTTGCGCCACCCTGAAGCGCGAGGGTCGCGGTCAGGAGCTCCTCGTAATCGAAGCCGCGGTGCCCGGAGACGACGACCACGTCCGCCTCCCGAGCCGACTCCCCGTCGACCAACTCGAGGCCCTCGCCGGCGACGGAGTCGTGGAAGGCCTCGGCCCCGATTACGAACGCCGCCGCGGCGGGCGGCACCGCCGCCGCCGCCAGCCGCGCCGTCGATTCGCCGGCGGTGACGATCCTCTCCGCAGCGACCTCGACCCCCGCATCGAGCAACCGGTCGGCGTAGACGGCGGCCGGCCGGCCGGGGTTGTTGGTGACGAAGACGAGCCCGCGGCCGCGCCGGGCCAGCTCGCGCAGCGTCTCGGCGGCGCCCGGGATCACCTCGCGGCCGACCCAGACGACGCCGTCGAGATCGATCAGAAATCCGTCGTAATCGTCGGCCGGCGGCACGCGGCGGAGCGTAGTCGCATCTCGCTAGCGTGTGAGTGAGTGAGCACCAACGGACAGGACGGACAGGTGGTCGTGGCGAGCGACGTCTCTCGCCGCTACGGCGAAGGCGACGCCGCGGTCGACGCGCTGGTCGACGTCAGCACCGGCTTCGAGCGCGGCAGGTTCACGGCGATCATGGGCCCCTCCGGGTCCGGCAAGTCGACCCTGATGCACATCCTCGCCGGCCTCGACCGCCCGACCTCGGGGATCGTCAGCCTCGACGGGCAGGACATCACCAAGCTCGACGACGGCGAGCTGACCAAGCTCCGCCGCGACAAGCTCGGCTTCGTCTTCCAGTTCTTCAACCTGCTCCCGGTCCTGACCGCCGAGGAGAACCTGGTGCTGCCGCTCTCGATCGCTGGGCGCAAGCCCGATCGCGAGTGGCTCGACCAGCTGATCAGGACGGTCGGCCTCGAGGATCGCCGCACCCACCGGCCCTCTGAGCTCTCCGGCGGCCAGCAGCAGCGGGTCGCGGTCGCGCGGGCGCTGGTCTCGAAACCGGCCGTCGTCTTCGCCGACGAGCCGACCGGGAACCTCGACTCGAAGGCGAGCGCCGACGTCCTCGCGCTCCTGCGCCAGGCCGTCGACCAGTTCGACCAGACGGTGATCATGGTCACCCACGATCCCAGCGCGGCAACACACGCAGACAGGCTGATCACCATCAGCGACGGGGAGATAGTCCACGACGCCGCGCCGGGCTCGAGCGACGCGGTGATCGAGCTGATGAAGCAGATCGACTAGCGGGATGACGCGGCTCGCGCTCAAGAGCCTCTGGGGGCGCAGGGTCCGCGCGCTCGGGACGACCTTCGCCGTCGTCATCGGCATCGCCTTCGTCGCCGGCTCCTACGTCCTCACCGACACGATCTTCGCCGCCTTCGACGAAATCTTCAACGAGTCGCTGAAGGGGACGAGCGTCGTGGTCACGGCGAAGAACCCGGTCAAGCAGGAAAGCGGGGAAACGCCGACCTTCAGCTCCTCGGTCCTGCCGAAGGTGAAACGGACCAAGGGGGTCCGCATCGCGTCGGGGGCGATCTTCACCCCCGGTGGGTTCTTCGACCCCGAAGGCCACGCGGTCGGCGCCAAGTTCGCGCCGAAGTTCATCTCCTCGACCCTGCCCGACGGGCTCGAGTCGCTGAACTACGTCGAAGGCCACCGGCCGCGCGGCCCGACGGAAACATCGCTCGACAAGGCGGCGGCCGAAGACGCCGGCCTGAAGATGGGCGAAAAGCTGACGATCGTCGGCCAGGGCAGCGCCAAGGCCTACCGGCTCGTCGGCTTCACCCAGCTCGGGAGCGCTTCCTTCGGCGGCGCCAGCATCGCCCAGGTGACTCTGCCGGTTGCCCAGCAGATCACCCACAAGGAGGGCCGTTTCGACCAGATCTCTGTCGCGGCTGACCACGGCGTCTCCCCGGAGACCCTGAAACGCCGGGTCGAAGGAGTTGTCCCGCCGAACGTCCGGGTCGAGACCGCGAAGGAAAACGCCGACCGGGGCTCCGAAGAAATCCGCGAAAATCTCGGTTTCCTGCAGACGGTGCTGCTCGTGTTCGGATTCATCGCCGTCTTCGTCGGCGCCTTCCTGATCTTCAACACCTTCTCGATCACCGTCGCCCAGCGGGTAACCGAGTTCGGGCTTCTGCGGACGCTCGGGGCCTCGAGGCGGCAGATCCTGCTCTCGGTGCTGTTCGAAGCGGTCGCGATCGGCCTGCTCGGCGCGCTGATCGGAATCGCCGGCGGCTACGTGATGGCCGAGCTCCTCAACGCCCTGCTCGAAGCCTTCGGCGTCGACCTGCCGACGACCGGTCTCGTGCTCGAGTCGCGCACCGTGATGGTCGCGCTCCTGGTCGGGATCGTCGTCACCGCGGTGTCCTCGATGATCCCGGCACTGCGCTCGACCCGGGTCCCGCCGATCGCGGCGCTGCACGCCTTCGAGCAGGCGCCGAGCAGCCGTCGGGGCCTGGTCTTCCTCGCGATCTCGATCCTGCTCGGGCTCGGGGGCCTCGGAGTCCTGTTGATCGGCCTCTTCGGCAACGCGGGCGGTGGGACGTCGGCGCTGCTACTCGGAGGGGGCGCCGTCGCGATCGTCCTCGGCGTCTCGCTCTTCAGCCCGCGGCTGGTTCCGCCGCTGGCGGCGGTCGCCGGCTGGCCGATGGAGCGGGTGCGCCGCCTCACCGGCCGGCTGGCGCGCGAGAACTCGCAGCGCAACCCGAGCCGCACCGCGGTGACGGCGGCGGCGCTGATGATCGGCCTCGCCCTCGTCACCTTCGTGACCGTCTTCGCCGCCGGGCTGAAGAGCTCGGTGGCCTCGGTGATCGACGAAAACTTCGCCGGCGGCCTCCTGATCCAGAACACGGACGGCTTCTCGCCGATCCCGAACGCGGCCGCCGCCACAGCGGCGAAGGTGCCGGGGGTCGAATCGGTGGCGACGATCCGCTCGGTCCAGGCCAAGCTCGTCCGCGGGGGCGGCACGACGCAGATCACCGCGCCGACCCACGACATCGGCAACGCCCTCAAGGTCGAATGGAAGAAGGGAGGCCCATCAGCCCTGCGCAACCTGAGCGATTCGGAGGCTGTCCTCTCGAACTCCTTTGCCTCCGACCACGGCCTCGAAATGGGGGACCGGTTCCGGCTCCTCAGCCAGACCGGCGTGAGGCCCTCGTTCCGGGTGGTGGGCGAGTTCGACTCCAAGCTCGACCTCTTCGGCAGTGTGCTCATCACCCAGCCGGTCCTGGCGAGGGACTTCGCCCAGACCCAGGACACGATCGATTTCATCCAGACAGCCCACGGCGCGAGCCAGGAAAAGGTCCAGGCCGAGCTGACGAAACTGGTCGAAACCTCGTTCCCGACCGCCGAAGTCCTGAACCAGCAGGAACTGAAGGAAAGCCGCGAAGAACAGGTCAACCAATTGGTGAACCTCTTCAACGCGCTGCTGATCCTGGCGATCGTGATCTCTCTCTTCGGGATCGCCAACACCCTCGCCCTCTCGATCCACGAACGCACCCGCGAGCTCGGGATGCTGCGGGCAATCGGGATGTCGCGGCGCCAGGTGCGGACGATGGTCCGCTACGAGGCCGTGATCACGGCACTGATCGGCGCCATCCTCGGGATCGTCCTCGGCGTGATCTTCGCCGCGCTGCTGGCGCAGCCGCTGAAGGACGAAGGCTTCGTCCTCTCCTACCCGATCGGGTCGCTGATCGCCCTGCTGTTCCTCGCCGCCCTGGCCGGCGTCCTCGCGGCGATCCCGCCCGCCTTCCGCGCCTCGCGCCTCAACGTCCTCGAGTCGCTGCAGTACGAGTAGCCGGGGGGGACGCCATCTCGGGGTACGCGCTGAGGCCCATCCGCAGCGCCCCGGCGAGCTCGTGCATCGCGCCGCGCGCGGTGCGGCTGATCCCGGTCATGTTGGCGAAGGTGTGGACGAGGCCGGGGTGGCGGCGGTGCGCAACGCGGTTGCCCGCGTCCCGCAGGCGCTCGGCGTAGGCCTCGCCCTCGTCGCGCAGCGGGTCCATCCCGGCGGTGCAGACGTAGGCGGGCGGCAGGCCGGAGAGGTCGTCGGCCCGGAGCACCGAGGCGCGCGGGTCGGTGTCGGCGTTGGCTCCCTGCAGGTAGTGCCCCTCGTACCAGCCCATGTCCGCCGCGGTCAGCAGGAAGCCGTCGGCGAAGACGCGGCGGGACTCCTGACCGCCGATCGCGTCGGTCACCGGGTAGAGCAGCGCCTGCATCGCCGGCATCGGCCCGTCGTCGTCGCGGGTCAGCAGGCTGACGACGGCCGCCAGGTCGCCGCCGGCGCTGTCGCCGCTGACCGCGACCCGGCGCGGGTCGGCGCCGAGCGCCTCGGCCTCCTCGCTGGCCCAACGAAAGGCGTCGACGGCGTCTTCGACCGCGGCCGGGAACGGGTGCTCCGGGGCGAGGCGGTAATCGACCGAGACGACCATGCATCCGGCATAGCGGGTGATGAAGCGGCAGATCGAGTCGTGCGTCTCGAGGTCGCCGATCACCCAGCCGCCGCCGTGGTAGAAGACGATCAGCGGCGGCGGGCCCGCATCGGTGGGGACCGCCGAGTAGACGCGGGCCCCGATCGGCCCGCCGGTTCCGGGGATCGCGATGTCTTCGAGCCGCGGCAGCGGCGATTGCGGCCCGCCGACGATCACCGACTCCGCCCGCGCCCTTGCGCGGGCCGCTTCTGGCGACAGAGTCCCTCCCCCTGAGGCGGAGTCCTCGCCGACGAGGCGGGCGAGCCAGAGCAGGACCTGGATGTCGGGCGCCGGTTCGAGCCCGCCGACCCTGATCGGCGGCCTGAACAGCCGTCGTTGCAGTTTCGGCGGCAGGCCGCAGATGAGCCGAACGAACGGGTGCTCGACGCGGGGCGGAAGGCGGGGCAGCTCCACGGGAGGGGGAGGCTATCCTCCGCGAAGGCGCGATGGAGGCAACGGCGACAACTGCTCCACCCGCGGCGGCCCGCTCCGCCGCCCGCGGGCTTCCGCCGGGGCCGCCGCTCCCGGCCCAGCTTCAGACCGCGATCTGGTCGCGCCAGGCCCGCCGAATGCTGTTCGCCTGCCGCGGGCGCTACGGCAGCACCTTCACGATCAGGATCGTCCACGAAGGCACCTGGGTGATGCTCTCCGACCCGGAGTCCGTGAAGCAGGTCTTCACCGGCGACCCCCGCGTCTTCCACGCCGGCGAGGGGAACCGGATCCTCGAGCCCGTCCTCGGGCCGAACTCGGTCCTGGTCCTCGACGAGAAGGCCCACATCAGCCAGCGCCGGCTTCTGCTGCCGCCCTTCCACGGCGAGCGGATGCAGGGATACCGCGAGACGATGGCCGCGATCGCTGCGCGCGAGATCGAGAGCTGGCCGACCGGGGTTCCCTACGGCCTGCGGCCACGGATGCAGGCGATCACCCTCGACATCATCCTGAGCACGGTCTTCGGCGTCGGCGAGGGGGAGAGGACGGCCGAGCTGCGGGACGCCTTGCGCCGCTTCCTCGACCTGACGACCAATCCCCGCATCCTGATGCCGGTCCTCCTGCTCGGGCCCCACCGGGCGACGCGAATGGGCTGGTTCCGGCGCCGGATCGAGGCGGTCGACAGGCTGATCTACCGCGAGATCGCCGAGCGCCGCCGCAGCGAGGACCTGGCGGAGCGGGACGACATCCTCTCGCTGCTGGTCGCCGCCCGCCACGAGGACGGCAGCCCGATGAGCGACCAGGAGATGCGGGACGAGCTCCTGACCCTGCTCGTCGCCGGCCACGAGACGACCGCGACCGCGCTCTCCTGGGCGGTCGAGCGTCTCTCCCGCCACCCCGACAAGCTCGATCGCCTCCGCGAGGAGGCCGAGGCCGGCGGGGACGCCTACCGGACCGCGACGATCCAGGAGACGCTGCGGCTGCGGCCGGTGATCTCGATCGTCCTGCGCCACCTGACCGAGCCGGTCGAGATCGGCGGCTACGAGGTCCCGGCGGGCACATCGGTCGCTCCCTGCGTCTACCTGGTCCATGCCAATCCCGATGTCTATCCCGACCCGGGGCGATTCCTGCCCGAGCGCTTCCTCGACAACCCTCCCGGCACCTACACCTGGATTCCATTCGGCGGCGGTGTCCGCCGCTGCCTCGGCGCCTCCTTCGCTCAGTTCGAGATGGCCGTCGTCCTCGAGGAGCTGGTCAAGCGCCACCGGATCCGGCCGGCGCGGGACAGGCCCGAGCGCGTCTTCCGCCGCGCGATCACCGAGACCCCGCGCCGCGACGCCGAGGTCATCCTCAGCTAGGGCACCACCCTCGGCTTGCCAAGCACCAGCGGCAGCGGCTTCGGAGCTCCATCGGCCTCGACCAACAGCCGCACCGGCCTCGTCCCAGTCAGCCTGATACCTCCAGGCCAGATCGTGCGCGGTCTGTCGGCACAGGGGTGGAACACGACCTCGCTGAAGCCGGGCCCGTCGATCGCGGTCGAGCGGCCGCCATCCGGGCCTTCGTGGAACCCGTAGTAGATGGAGACGCGATGGCGGAGGCGCTGCGGCACGCTCAGCGTCACCGGGAGGTGGCCTTCGACCAGCGCCGGCATCTTCGCCACGAGCTGGCCGCTCCTGGTCCGGCTCATATGGCTCAGCGGGTGTTCCAGCACCCCGAGCGGCCCGGCGTCGAGCGACGTGCGCCGCCAATCGGCGCTGCCGCTGCCGGCGATCACCGGCCCCGTCTCGCAGGTCGCTTCCTGGGTGCCGGCGGCGAGCGCCTGCGGTACGGCTAGCAGGCCGACGATGACGACGAGAGGCGGCACTCCTCTGGCGATTCCCATGTGTGAAGACTAGGCCGGTCGATCCGGCTCAGTAGGCCGTCATGTTGAGGCGCGCCGCGGATGAGTCGGTCCAAGGGCCCGGGGGTGCCTGCACTTTGCCACCACCTGGGTGGTCAACTGCACCCACCCCCGGCAGCCGCGCATGGTCTCCTGTGCAGCGCCGTGGGCCCCTCAGCCGCAGCCGGTGTTGTTGCCGCAGCTCGAGCAGGTGTAGCAGGAGCCCGTGCGCTGCATCATCCCGCCGCACTGGTCGCAGGCCGGCCCGAGGTCGCCGCCGACCATCTTCGCGGGCCGCACCGGCGGGGTTTCGGTCATCGCCTCCGCCGCCGCGACCGGCTTCGAGTGGCCGCCGTTGCCGCCGTTCCCACCATTGGCCGGGCCGGACGAGCCGCCGGCCTCGGCGCCGAGGGCGAGCTGGGTCGTCTCCGCGTCACGCTTTGCCCGGACATCCTCCGTCAGGATCCCGAGGTCCTCGAGCTCGTCGACGTCGTCGATGAAGCGGCTCGCGAGCCAACGCATGATGTAGTCGGGCATCGATTTTGCGAACGGGATCTCCGGGTTCTGGGTCATCCCCTCGGGCTCGAAGCGCATGTAGCTGAACTTGCGCACGAAGACGTCGAGCGGGACGCCGTACTGGAGGCCGATCGAGATCGCCGTCGCGAAGGCGTTGAGCAGCCCCCGCATCGTCGAGCCCTCCTTGCCGATGTCGGTGAGGAAGATCTCGCCGACCGAGCCGTCGTCGTACTTGCCGGCGGTGATGTACCCCTCGTGGCCGGCGATCCAGAACTTGTGGGTGATCGACTCGCGCTCGCGCGGCATCCGTTTCCGTTCCGGCGCTCTCGCGGCCGCCTCCGCCGCCTCGTTCTCCTCCTGGGCGTCGGTGCGCAGGGCCTGCGCCGTCTTCGAGCCGTCGCGGTAGATCGCAAGCGCCTTGAGGCCGCCCTTCCAGCCGCGCGTGTAGGCATCGGCGATGTCATCGATCGTCGCCGTCTGCGGCAGGTTGACGGTCTTCGAGATCGCACCGGAGATGAACGGCTGGGTCGCGGCCATCATGTCGATGTGGCCGGTGTGGGAGATCGCCCGCTCGCCGACCGCCACGTCGAAGACCGGCAGGTGCTCGTCCTTGAGCCCCGGCGCGCCGACGATCGTGTTCTTCTCGGTGATGTGGGCGTCGATCTGCTCGACCTCGGGCTCGGCGTAGCCGAGGGTCCGCAGCGCCAGCGGCACCGAGCGGTTGACGATCGTCATCTGGCCGCCGCCGACCAGCTCCTTGAACTTGACCAGCGAGAAGTCGGGCTCGATCCCGGTCGTGTCGCAATCCATCAGGAAGCTGATCGTCCCGGTCGGGGCCAGCACCGTCGCCTGGGCATTGCGGTAGCCGTGGATCTCGCCGAGCTCGACCGCCTCGTCCCAGGACCGCTGCGCGGCCGCGAGCAGCTCGCCCTTGATCCCGGACGGGTCGATGTCGTAGGACGCGTCACGGTGCATCCGCATGACCCCGTTGTGGGGCTCGCGGTTGCGCTCGTACTCATCGTAGGGCCCGGTCGCGCCGGCGGCGATCAGCGCCGACTGGCGATAGGCGCGCCCCGTCATCAGCGCCGTGATCGCGGCGGCGACGTTGCGGCCCTCGTCGGAGTCGTAGGGGAGGCCGTCGGACATCAGCAGCGCGCCGAGGTTGGCGTAGCCGAGGCCGAGCTGGCGGAAGGCGTTCGCGTTGTCGGCGATCTGCTCGGTCGGGTAGCTGGAGTAGCCGACGACGATCTCCTGCGCGAGGAAGACGATGTCGACCGCGTGTTCGAAGTCCTCGACGTCGAAGCTCCCGTCCTCGCGCCGGAACTTCATCAGGTTGAGCGAGGCCAGGTTGCAGGCCGAGTCGTCGACGTGCATGTACTCGCTGCACGGGTTCGAGGCGTTGATCCGGCCCGACTCCGGGCAGGTGTGCCAGCGGTTGATGATCGAGTCGTACTGGACGCCGGGATCGGCGCAGCGCCAGGCGGCGTCGGCGATCTGGTTCATCAGGTCGCGCGCCGGCAGCGTCTTCGTCGGCTCACCGGTCGTCCGGGCGGTCAGGCTCCAGTCCTCGCCGGCCTCGACCGCCTCCATGAACTCGTCGGTGACACGCACCGAGTTGTTCGCGTTCTGGTACTGGATCGAGGTGAAACCGTCGCCGTCGATCGACATGTCGAAGCCGGCGTCGCGCAGGGCCCCGGCCTTCTCCTCCTCCTTGGCCTTGCACCAGATGAAGTCCTCGATGTCGGGGTGGTCGGCGTCGAGGACGACCATCTTCGCCGCGCGCCGGGTCTTGCCGCCGGACTTGATCGTCCCGGCCCAGGCGTCGGCGCCGCGCATGAAGCTGACCGGGCCGGACGCGAGACCGCCCTTCGAGAGCGGCTCGACCGAGCCGCGGATATTGGAGAGGTTGATCCCCGAGCCCGAGCCGCCGCGGAAGATCATTCCCTCTTTCGTGTTCCAGTCGAGGATCGACTCCATCGAGTCGTCGACGCTGAGGATGAAGCAGGCCGAGCACTGCGGACGCTCCTCGAACCCGACGTTGAACCAGACCGGCGAGTTGAAGGCGGCCTTCTGGTTGAGCAGGATCGAGGTCAGCTCGGCCTCGAAGGCATCGGCGTCCTCGCCGCTCGCGAAGTAGCCGCCGTCCCGCCCCCACTCGGAGATCGTGCCCGCGACCCGGCCGATCATCTGTTTGACCGACCGCTCGCGCTTCTCGCTCCCGAGCTGCCCGCGGAAGTACTTCTGGGCGACGATGTTGGTCGCGTTCTGGGACCAGCTCTGCGGGAACTCGACATCGTGCTGGGCGAACGCGGGGCTCTCGGGATCGCCGATGACGGCGTCCCGGGTCTCCCACTCGATCTCATCGAAAGGGTGTGTCCCCGGCGCCGAGAAGCGCCGCTCTATCGAGAGGCCCTGGAGGTCAGTTCGGTTCGTGCTCATAGCGGTCCTGGACATCAACTGGCTCCTCTCACAGCGGGCTTTCGGGGGGCTGACGAGGATCGTCTTCGAGTCGGACGGAACCCGTCGGCCCAAACCCCGCAAAAGCCGGGAAATCGAAGCCAACTCCCTCTATGGTGACAAGGCAATGGCGCGGGCGAGGGCAGCCGAGAAAGCCGAAACTGCAAAGGAAGTTGCAAGCGACGCGATCGCCGCGGTCAAGCCGAGGCTCCGCGGCGTCTCCCACGAGTGGGCGTTCTTCATCTCGCTCGGCCTCGGCGCAGCGCTGATCCTCGCCGCCAAGACCCCGAAGGCGACCCTCGCGGTCGCGATCTACGCGGTCAGCCTCTCCGCTCTGCTCGGGACCAGCGCCCTCTACCACCGCGTCGACTGGCGCCGGCCCCAGGTCCGCCGCTGGATGCGCCGGCTCGACCACTCGATGATCTTCTTCCTGATCGCCGGCACCTACACGCCGTTCGCCCTGCTGGTCCTCGAAGGGGCCCTCGCCGACGCGATCCTTGTCGTCGTCTGGGTCGGCGCGGTGATCGGCGCGATCGTCGAGACCGTCTGGATCGAACACCCGAAATGGGTCGCCGCGCTCGTCTACATTTCACTCGGCTGGGTCGCCGTCGTCGCCTTCCCCGGGCTCTGGGACGAGATCGGCGTCGGCGGGACGCTGCTGGTCGCCGCCGGCGGGCTCCTGTACACGATCGGCGCCGTCGTCTACGCGACGCAGCGTCCGAATCCGAACCCGCGGGTCTTCGGCTATCACGAGGTCTTCCACCTGCTCGTGATCGCCGCCGCCGCCGCCCACTTCGCGGCGATCGCGTTCTACGCGCTGCCCGCCTCCTAAGCCGCGACGGGCTCGGGCTCTGCCAGCCGCTCGGCGGAGGCGACGAGCTCGGCGAGGATCTCCTCCAGCCGCTCCGCCTGCTCGGGCTCGAGCTCGAGCCGCTCGCCGCGCAGCAGCTGATGGGCGTGGGCGACCGGCAGCTCGGCCTCGATCACCCGGCCGCCCATCGCGCCCAGCACCTTGCGCAGCTCGGCCTGCGCCCAGACCCCGCCGAACATGCTCTTCGAGGCGCCGATCGCGGCGGCCGGCTTGCCGCTCAGCGCGCTCTGCCCACCCGGGCGCGAGGCCCAGTCGAGCGCGTTCTTCAGCTGGCCCGGCAGCGAGTGGTTGTACTCGGGCGTCGCGATCAGGACGGCGTCGGCGCCGCGGATCGCATCGCGCAGCTCGCGCACCGCATCCGGCGCCGGCTCCGCCTCGGCGTCCTCGTCGAACGGCGGGATCTCCGCCAGCCGCTCGAACGGGACCAGCTCCGCCCCCGCGGGCAGCCGCTCGGCGGCCGTCCGCAGGAGGGCGCCGTTGAGCGAGCCTCGGCGCAGACTTCCGGAGATGCCGAGGACGCGCATCCCTACTCGTCCTCCTTGACGAGCTCGAGCTCGACCGCGATCCGGACCTCGTAGTCGAGGACCTCGCCGCCGCTAGGGAGCTCCGCCTGCCAGTCGAGCCCGAAGTCGCGGCGGTCGACCGTGGCCTCGAGCGAGATCCCGACCCGCGCCTTCCCGGCGAGGTCGGCGCCGAGCTCGGCGAAACGACCGCGCGCCTCGACCTGGCGGCCGCTCCCGCCGATCTCGAGCTCACCGCGGATCAGGACGCTGCCGTCCTCGGCGATGTCGAGCCCGGTCGAGCGGAAGTCGAGCCTCGGGTGGCGCTCGACGTCGAAGAACTCGGGGGAGAGGAGGTGTCCGCGTAGCTGCGGCTCCTCGATGTCGACGCTGGCGACGTCGACGCTGCCGACCAGGCTCGGCTCCTCGCCGCCTACCAACCGCGCCTGATAGCCGGAGAAGCCGCTGCGGAAGGTCGAGACGCCGTTGTGGAGGACTGAGAAGCCGATGCTGGAGTGAACCGGGTCGACGCCGTAGGTGCCCGCCTCGATCCGGCTCTTGGTCTGGGTGGTCATCGAAGTTCCTTTCAGAGTGGTTGCTTGAAGAGTAAATACTTGATGGAGAAATAATCATAGCAACAATCTTTGTATATACAACTATTGATTCGGCAACATTCATCTGCGATGATGTCCTCGATGGCGACGACCACCGCAAGACGGAGCCGCAACGGATCGAAGGCCGAGCCGAGGCCCGATCCGCATCGCGAGGCGTGGCTCGCGCTCTGCCGCGCGCACGCCGGCGTCACCGGCCGCCTCCAGGACGCGCTGACCGAAGCGGGGATGCCGCCGCTGGCCTGGTTCGAAGTCCTCAACATGGTCGCGGCGACCGACGAGCAGCGGATGAAGATGGGCGAGCTGGCCGAGGCGCTGGTCATCAGCCGCGGCGGCCTTACGAAGCTGGTCGACCGGCTCGTCAAGGCCGGCCTCATGGAACGCGCCTACTGCGCCGACGATCGCCGCGTCAGCTACGCCGTGATGACCGCGTCCGGGCGTGAGATGTTCGTCGAGATGGAGCCGGTGGTCGTCGGCGAGCTGCGAGCCGCCTTCACCACCAGCCTCAGCGCCCGCCAGGCGGCCGTCCTGCGCGACTCGCTGCTGAAGGTCACCACCGCCACCTGCGGCGAGTAGCCGCCGTCAGGCCAGGGCGGAGGAGGCCCGCTCCTTTGCCGCCTCGATCAGAGCCAGGACCTCGGTCTCACGGCCCGCGCGGATCAGGTCGACCGGGTCGGGGTCGCCGTTGACGATCTCCTCGAAGAACTGCTTGCGGTCCTGGTAGGTGGGCAGGGTGTCCTTGGCCCAGCCGCGGGCGCCGTTGAGGATCACCGCCAGCCGCGCGTACTCCTCCCCGAACAGATCGGAGATCTCGCGCTTCATCCGCTTCGCCAGGGCGGGCGATGCGCCGGCGGTCGAGATCGCGATCGCCAGCGGGCCGGTGCGGACGATCGCCGGCAGGATGAAGTTGCAGAGCGGGGGGACGTCGACGACGTTGACCAGCATCGCCCGCCTATCGGCGTCGTCGTAGACGCCGATGTTGACCTCGCTGTCGTCGGTGGCGGCGATCGCCATGAAGGCGCCCTCGAGGTCGGCGGTGCCCGCGTAGGGCCGCTTCTCCCACCCGATCGACCCCTCCGCCGCGAGCGCCTCGAGCTCGGGATGGGCGACCGGCGCGATCAGGGTGACGTCGGCGTCGCATGTCAACAGCCCCTCGACCTTCTCGAGGCCGATGTCGCCGCCGCCGATCACCAGGCAGCGCCGCCCCTTCAACTTCAGGCAGGCGATGTAGAAGGGGGTCTCGAGCATGTCCCGCACGCAGGACTGGTCGCAGATCCCCTTGCGGAGCTGGCAGACGCACTCCTTACCCGCATAGGCCTGAGCCGGCATCAGCACAAGGTTAGAGGGAGTCGAGCGTCAGCCGGAGGCCCTCGTCGAGGCCGGTCTGCGCCCGCCAGCCCAGCTCGCGCTCGGCGCGTCCCGGGTCGAGCGCGATCCGCTGCACCTCTCCCGCGCGCGGCGGCGCGAGCTCGGGCTCGAAGTCCTCCCGGCCGGCCAGCTCCTTCAGCCGTGCGGCGAGCTCGAGGACGTCGGTCTCGATCCCGGTTCCGATGTTGATCGCGCCGCTCGCCTCGGACTCCGCTGCGGCCAGGGCCGCGGCGACGACGTCGCCCACGTATATGTAGTCCCGGGTCTGGGTGCCGTCGCCGTAGACGGTCGGCCTCCCGCCCGCCTCCAGCAGGCCGCAGAAGATCGCGATCACGCCGGCCTCGCCGAGCGGGTCCTGGCGCGGCCCGTAGACGTTGCCCAGCCGCAGACTGATCCCGGACAGCCCATGGAGGCGCTCGTAGAGCGCGAGGTAGCCCTCGGCGGCGAACTTGCTCTGCCCGTAGGCGGACAGCGGGGCTATCGGCGCGCCCTCGTCGAGCGGCAGGTCCTGGCCCTCGCCCTCGCCGTAGATCGCGCCGCCGGTCGAGACGAAGACGACCCGCGGCGAGCCGGCGGCGCGCGCCGCCTCGAGCACCTGGGCGGTGCCGCCGACGTTGATCGACGCGTCGAAGGCGGGGTCCTCGACCGACTTGCGGACGTCGATCTGCGCCGCCAGGTGGAAGACGGCCTCGGGCTCCGTTCCGCGGGCCAGGTCGACCAGCGCCGCTCCGTCGCGGACGTCGATCTCGGCCAGTCTGGCGCCGGCCGAGAGAGCTGCCTCGAGGTTCTCGCGCCGGCCGGTCGAGAGGTCGTCGACCACGATCACCTCGTCGCCGCGCGAAAGCAGCGCGTCGACAAGGTTCGACCCGATGAATCCCGCTCCACCCGTGACGATGCTCCTCATTGAGCGCCGATCCTAGGGCGCCGCGCCCCCGGGTGCCGGGAAGGGGGCGCTGGAGGCCCCTGCTACCCTCGCCGCCCGATGCGTCTCATCGTCACAGAGAAGAACAACAGCGCCAAGAAGATCGCCGAGATCCTCGGCCGGGGCGGGGCTTCGGAGGACAAAACCTTCAAAGTTCCCTACTACACCTGGTCCGACGAGCGGGGCGAGCACCGCACGATAGGGCTCAAGGGCCATGTGCTCGGCCCGGCCTTCCCCGAGGGCTACTCGAACTGGCAGAAGACCGACCTGCACGACCTGATCGACGCCGAGTTGATCAAGGAGCCGACCGACAAAAACGTCGTCAAAGCGATCAAAAAAGTCGCCAAGGAGGCGGACGAGCTCGTGATCGCGACCGACTTCGACCGCGAGGGCGAGCTGATCGGGCTCGAGGCGCTCGAGGAGATGCTCGACGCGAACCCGGAGCTGGGCTCGCGCGAGGGGACGGCCGACGGCAGCCTCAGGATTCAGCGCGCCCGCTACTCGGCGCTGACGAAGGAGGAGATCGAGCGCGCCTTCGGCGATCTCGACGAGCTCTCCTACCCGCTCGCCAACGCCGGCGCCGCCCGCCAGGACATAGACCTCCTCTGGGGGGCGACGCTGACCCGCGCCGTCTCGATCAGCACCCGCCGCTTCGGCTCCAACTTCCTCTCGGTCGGACGGGTCCAGAGCCCGACCCTGGGCCTGATCGTCGAGCGTGAGATGGAGCGCCGCGCCCACGTCGCGAAACCGTTTTGGGAACTGTTCGCCAACTTCCAGCACCCCGACGGCAGCTTCGAGGCGCATCACGTCACCGACAAATTCTGGGAGAAGGCCGAGGCCGATACGGCGCTCGCCGGCACCGGCTCGCCGGGCACGGTGACCGCGGTGACGGCCCGCAAGAACACCCGCAAACCGCCGACCCCGTACAACACGACCGCCTTCAGCACCGACGCCTCGAGCCGCCTCGGCATCACCCCCGCCAGCGCGATGAGGATCGCCGAGGACCTCTACATGGACGGCTTCATCTCCTATCCACGGACCGACAACACCGTCTATCCCTCCTCGCTGCCGACCCGGGAGCTGGTCTCCTCGCTGGTCCGGATCTCGGAGTTCTCCGCCGCCTCGGGGCTGCTCGAGGGCGACCTGAAACCGACGCGGGGCAAAAAAGAGACGACCGACCACCCGCCGATCTACCCGACGCAGGCGATTCATCCCGGGGCGCTGGAGGGGCCCAAGCGCCGTGTCTACGAACTCGTGGTCCGCCGCTTCCTCGCCACCTTCAGCCCGCCGATGATCACCGAGTCGACCCGGGCCGACATCGAGGCCGGCTCGGAGACCTACTTCGTCCGCGGCTCGGTCGTCGTCGACCCCGGCTACGCCGGCATCTACACCTACGCCCGCTCCTCCGACGAGGAGATCCCGAAACTCGAGGAGGGCCAGTCGCTCGATCTCGACGGCGATCCCTGGATCGTCGACAAGGAGACCCAGCCGCCGCCGCGGATCTCCCAGGCGAAACTGATCGAGCTGATGGAGGAGCGCAACCTCGGCACCAAGGCGACCCGCGCCGACATCATCCAGAAGCTCTTCGACCGCGGCTACGTCTACGGCAACCCGCCGGTCCCCTCGGAGACCGGGATCGCTCTCTACGAGGCGTTCAAGACCTACGTGCCGGAGATGGCGACGCCGGAGATGACCGCCCAGCTCGAGGCCGAGATGGACCGGATCGCCGCCGGCGAGATGACCAAGGGCGAGGTGGTCGGCGAGAGCCGTGACCTCCTCCACAACACCTGGTCGGAGATCGACAAGAGCAAAGAGGACCTCGCCAAAGTCGTCTGGAAAGGGATGGACGAGGACCGCATCCTCGGCCCCTGCAAGGTCTGCGAAAGGGCGGGCCGCACGAAGGAGGACGGCTCGCCGAACATGCTGCGGATCATCCGCGCGAAAAAATCGGGCAAACGGTTCGTCGGCTGCACCGGCTGGACGGCGGACGACCCGGACTCCTGCGACCAGACCTTCCCGCTGCCCCAGCGCGGCGACGTCTTCCGCCTCGAGGAGCGCTGCACGGTCTGCGACGAGACGCCGCGGCTGAAAGTCGTCCCCTTCCGCGGCCGTCCCTGGAACCTCTGCCTCAACGACGACTGCGAGTCGATGCAGGAGATGAAGAAACGCAGGGCCGAGCGTGAAGCGGCCAAAGCGGCGAAGAAAGCGATGGAAGGGAAGCCGGAGCCCGACGGCAGCGAGGACGGCAAGGCGGCGAAACCGACCAAAGCCGACACCGGCACCCGGCGCCGCAAACGCGCCAAAGCGACCGCCAAAGGCTGAGGCCGGCGGGCCGTTGTTCATCTCGCTCGAGGGGATCGACGGGTCGGGCAAGAGCACTCAGGCGAAGCTGCTCGCCGACGCGCTCGGGCCGGAGACGGTGGCGATCCGCGAGCCGGGGGGGACCGACGCCGCCGAGCGGATCCGCGGTCTCCTCGCCGATCCAGACCTCGCACTCGACCCGCTCGCCGAGCTGCTGCTCTTCCTCGCCGCACGGGCCGACCTGACCGCCCGGGTGATACTGCCCGCGATCGAGGCCGGGCGCGACATCGTCTGCGACCGCTTCGCCGACTCGAGCGTCGCTTACCAGGGCGCGGCGCGCGGGCTCGGCGTCGGCGAGGTGATCTCGCTCACCGATGCCGCCAGCGAGGGCCTCTGGCCCGACCTCACCCTGCTGCTCCGGGTCGACCCCGAGACCGGCGTCGGCCGGGCCGACGGCGGCGACCGCTTCGAGTCGGAGGGCCTGGAGCTGCAGCGGGCCGTCGCCGAGGCCTACGAGGAGATCGCGGCGGTCGCCTCCGACAGGGTCGTCGCGATCGACGGGTCGGGCACGGTCGAGGAGGTGCACGGCCGGGTGATGGAGGCGGTCCGCGCCCGTTCAAGCGAGGCGTGATCGCCATATCTTCCAAGTGTGGGATGAAATGACGATCACCCCGATGGACGCACTCGAGGAGGCGACCGAGCATCAGCCGCGGGCGCGGGTGATGCTGAGGGCCGCGCTCTCCTCGGGCCCGGGACACGCCTACCTCTTCAGCGGCCCCCCCGGCGCCGGCAAGCGGGCAGCGGCGCGGGCCTTCGCGGCCGAGATCCTCTCCGCCGAGGCCGCCGACCCCGACGACGCGCGCCGCCGCGCCCTGCTCGATCCCTCGCCCCATCCCGACCTGGTCTGGCTGGCGCCGAGCGGCCCGCAGCACATGGTCGAGGAGGTCCGCGAGCGGGTGATCCGCGCCTCCGCCTACCGCCCCTTCGACGGCGCCAGCCGGGTCTTCGTCGTCGAGGCCGCCGAGGCGATGCGCGACGAGAGCCAGAACGCGCTGCTGAAGACGCTCGAGGAGCCGCCCGAGTACGTCCACCTGATCCTGCTCAGTTCCGAGCCGGCCTCGCTCCTCGAGACCGTCGTCTCGCGCTGCCAACCGATCGATTTCGCCCCGCTCCCCGCCGAGGCGGTCGAGGCGGAGCTGGCCGATGCCGCCGAGCCGGCGGAGGTCGCCGCGGCCGCCCGCCTGGCCGCCGGCGACCTCGAGCTGGCGCGGTCGCTGCTCGAGGCCGAGGGCCGCGAGCTGCGGGCCGAGGCCGAGCGCTGCGCCGCGGCGGCGATCGCGGCGGAGAGCGCTTCGGCGCCGTGGAGGAAGCTGCTGAAGAGCGCCGAGGACGCGGGGGCCTCTGTGGAGGAGGCGACCCGCGAGGCGCTCGAGGAGGAGAAAGCGGCCGGCGTGAAGCGCTCGGCACGCGAGATCGGCGACGAGGCGAAACGCTCGGGGCGGCGACGGCGCACCGAGGTCCTCGACCTCGGGCTTGCGCTTCTGGCGGCCTGGTTCAGGGACCTGGCCGCTTGCGCGGCGGGGGCCGCCGACCTCGCCTACAATCGCGACCGACTCGACCTTCTCGCCGAGCAGGCGGAGGCGCTCGACCCGGCTCGGGCGCGCAGTGCAGCGGAGCTCGTCCAGGACGCGCGGCGCCGGCTTGACCTCAATGTCTCGGAGGAGCTTGCGCTGGAGGCTCTTCTCTATCGGCTCGAGCGGGCCCTCCGTTCTCCGTAGCCGCCTGCTCGCGTGCTTTCTCCAGCGCCCGCTCCTGGGCCAGGCGGGTGATCTGCGCCGCCTGGCGCGACATGATCACGCTGAAGTTGAGCGCCAACCCGATCAGCAGGAGGAGGACGATCGAGAACAGGGCGACGTTGGTGTCGCGGACCCCCAGCACGTTGGCGACGAAGGTGAGGGTGTCGGGGAAGGCGGCGCCGAGGAGCATCGCCAGCCCGGCCACGAACCAGACGACGCTGTAGCGCTCCTGCAGCTTGTTGCGCCGGATCAGCTCGAGGATCATCACCATGAAGGCGATCGCGATCAGCCCGGCGATGATCCGCGTCTGCGCGGTCAGGTGGACGGCCGGCTTCTCCGAGACCGCGGCCAGCCACGGCGACATCATTCCGCCTCCACCTTCGCCGACCGCGGCCGGAACTGGCCGACGAGGAGGACGATCAGCCCCTTGAAGATGAAGAACGCCGAGCGCAGCGGGGTCAGGAACGAGGAGCCGCCCGCGCGCTCCAGCATCCGTACCGGCACCTCCTCCACCCGCAGGCCCTCGCGGACCGCGAGCTGGAGCGACTCGATCTCGGCGAAGTCGGGCGAGTAGTTCTCGCTGAAGAGCTCCATCACCGTCCGATTGGCGGCCCGCATCCCGCTGGTCGTGTCGGTGAAGCGCTGGCGGGTTGCGAGCGTGAGGAAGAAGCGGAAGACGCTGGTTCCGATCCGGCGCGAGATCGTCGGCCGGTAGTCGTCGCCCTCGGCCTCGCCGGCGTCGCGGTAGCGCGACCCGATGACGAGGTCGGCGCGGTCGGCGCGCACCTCCTCGAGCAGCCGCGCCACCTCCGCCGGTGGATGCTGGCCGTCGGCGTCGAGATGGGCGCAGAGGTCGTAGCCCTGCCGCAGCGCGTACAGGTATCCGGTCTGAAGCGCCGCCCCGAGGCCCTGGTTGAAGGGCAGCGAGGCGACCAGCGCGCCGGCCTCGCGGGCCGCCGCCGCGGTGCCGTCGGTCGAGCCGTCGTCGACGACGAGCACGTCGGCCTTGGGAAGTCGCTCGCGGACGCCGGCGATCACCGAGCCGACCGCGACCTCCTCGTTCCATGCCGGAATGAAGACGACCGTCCTCATGCTTCGATTCTCCCATGCAGTGGAGGCGGCATTGTGTTAGTAAACCTTCATGAAGGGTTTCGGGATGCGGCTCTGGCTGGGGGGCACGTTCGCCGCGGTCAGCCTGATCACGGCCGGCGCCGTCTACCTCCTCGGGGACCAGCCCAAGGCGGTCCTGGCGGCGGTCGTCCTCGGAACCCTCGTCGGCTTCCTGATCGCGGTCGGGATCTCGCACCGGGTCGTCCGCCTCTCCCGTGCTGCGAAGGAGATGGCCGCCGGCTCCTTCGACGTGCCGCTCGAGGTCGGCGGCCGTGACGAGATCGGCGACCTCGCCCGCGCGCTCGAGTCGATGCGCGACTCCCTGAAAGAGAGCTTCGGCGTCCTCACGGCCGACCGCAACAAGCTGCAGGCGATCTTCGACGGCCTCACCGACGTCGTCGTCGTCGTCGACGAGGACGGGCCGCTCCGCTTCTCGAACACCGCCGCCGACAGCCTGCTCGAATCCAACGGGCTGCTCCCGGAGGCGATGCTGCCGCACACCAACCGCGCCGCCGAGCTCGGCTTCGCGGCGCATCCGGCGTTGCGGATCGGCGACCGCGCATACGCGATGACCGCCCGCGCCCTGCCCGACGAGCGCGCGGTCCTGATCGTCGCCCGCGACCGCACCGACGAGATGCGGCGCGATCTGGCCGAAGCCGACTTCATCTCCAACGCGGCGCACGAGCTGCGCAATCCGCTGGCCGGGATCTCGAGCGCGATCGAGGTGCTCCAGGAGGGGGCGAAGGACGACCCGAAGGCGCTCGATCACTTCCTCGGCCACCTCGCCGAGGACACCGAGCGGATGAACCGTCTGACCCGCTCGCTGCTGACCCTGGCCCGGGTCGAGTCGGTGGGGCCCGGAGAAACCGAGATCGTCGACGTGCCGGCCGCGATCCGCGACGTCGTAGCCGCGGTCGAGCCGCCGCGGCACGTCGAGCTTCTCGTCGAGATCGAGCCCGACCTCGCCGCCGAGGGCGACCCGACGCTGCTGCGCCAGGTGATGGTCGGCCTGCTGACGAACGCGTTCAAGAACACGCCACCCCCCGGGACCGTTACCGTTCGCGGGCGCCGTGACGGGGAGAGGGGAGTGGAACTGGCCGTGGTCGATACTGGGTCCGGGATCCCGGAGGAGGAGATCGAGCGCGTCTTCGAACGCTTCTACCGTCGGTCCGAGACGCGCAAGCACGAGGGGTTCGGCCTCGGCCTCGCGATCGCCCGCAGGATGGTCGACGTGATGGGCGGCGAGATCGGCGCTCGTTCGGTCATGGGCAAGGGCAGCACCTTCTGGGTCCGGCTCCCGCTCGCCCAGCCGAGCCCGACGCCGGTGGCATGAGGAGATGAGATGAGCAGCGGCCACATCCTGATCGCCGACGACGAGCCCTCGGTCCGCGACTCGGTCGGCTACGCCCTCGCCCAGGAGGGGTTCGAGGTGACGCCCGCGGCCGACGGCGACGAGGCGGTCGCGATGCTCGGCGACGGCATCCCCTACGACCTGCTGATCCTCGACATCATGATGCCGGGGCCGAGCGGCCTCGACATCTGCCGCGACGTCCGCTCCCGCAGCGCGGTTCCGATCATCGTCCTGACCGCCAAGGACGCCGAGGTCGACAAGGTGGTCGGGCTCGAGGTCGGAGCCGACGACTACGTGACGAAGCCGTTCTCGGTCCGCGAGCTGCTGGGCCGGGTCCGCGCCCAGCTTCGGCGCCGCGAGCTCGACCGGGCGCCGCTGCCGCAGGCGGCGCGGATCGAATCCGGCCCGGTCGCGATCGACCTCGTCCGGCACGTGGCCATGGTCCGCGACCTTCCGGTCAACCTCACCCGCTCGGAGTTCCAGCTGCTGCGGCTCCTTGTCGCGCACCCCGGGGAGGTCTTCGCCCGGCGACAGATAATGGAGGAGCTCTGGCAGACCGAGTTCGACGGCGACGAGCGGGCCTGCGACGTCCATATCTCGAACCTCCGCCAGAAGGTCGAGCTCGATCCCCAGAACCCGGCGCTCGTCGTCACGGTGCGGGGAGTCGGCTACAAATTCGACAGCACCGCGAGCTGAGTCTCCAAACCGAAGAGCCCTGTCCGGGCGTACCGGAATGTTTTGTATCTGTTGGGGTCCGGCTTGCCGAGGTACCGATGAATCTCCGATTCCGAAGCCGTTTGCGGTCCGATTCCTGAGTTCGTTGGCGATTTTTCGCCGCACTGTTTCTTGACATTGGAGTCCCGCTGTGTTCTCATCGTCGGCGTCTTTGGGCCGGAACCTCAGGGGAACCGGCCCCGAGGCAGGGTGAAAACCCAGTCAAGGCCGACTTTTCAAGGCCGACGGTGCCGGCTTTCCCACCGGCCACCGAGCAGCACCCGCCGGGGTCGATTTCCCACGACGCCGGCAAGAAGCAAGCGGACACAGCCCGGGCCGGCCAAACCTCACCGGTTGGCCCGGGAGTGACCGCTGCCTGGGTCTCAGTCCCGGGGCGCGCGCCCGTCGCCGTTGGCGACCTCGGCCGCGGCCTCGGCGCCGATGAACGGCGAGAGGGCGATGTAGGTGGCGAGGGGCGCGACCTCCGGCATCGCCTGCGGCCCCCTGCTGACGATCGCCTGGTAGAAAAGGCCCCAGACGGCGCCGATGATCGCGTCGGCGACGAACAGCTCGACGTCGGGGTTGAGCAGGAAGCCGGGCTTCATCAGGATCCGCATCTGCTCGATCGAGCGGTCGCGCTGCGCGAGCGCCCTGGGCCCGGCGGCGGCGGTCTCGACCGCGGCGAGACGGGCGAAGTCGGGCTCGGTCGCGCTGAAGAAGCAGAGGGCGCCGAATCCCGCCCGCAGGGCGTGGGGCCAGTCCGGCGAGCGGCGCGCCGCGGGCAGCATCACCGCCATCGCCTGCGCGGCGGCCGAGTCGAGCGTCGCCAGCAGCGCTGCTTCCTTGTCCTCGAAGTTCGCGTAGAAGGTCGCCTGCGACATCTGGGCGCGGGCGGCGATCTCGGCGATGGTGACCGCCGGATAGCCGCGCTCGCCGGCGACCGCGGCGAAGGCGCGGATGATCCGCTCGGGCTGGCTGTAGGCGGCGAAGGCGGGGGGGTAGCTCTCGATCTCGCGCGGGTGCCGCCCGGTCAGGCGGAGTGGGACCGGCGGCGGCTCATAGCTGATCGCCCAGTCCATCAGGTGGTCGGCGAGGTCCGGCAGCTTGTCCTCCTCGCCGCGCCGCAGGTGGGCCTGGAGGATGAACTGGGCGCCGCCGAGCAGCGCCCGGATCATCTCCGGCGGCAGTTCGTCACGACCGGCGATCTCGGCGAGCGCCGGGGCGATGACGGCGCCGAACCGGGTCATCGATCGTTCCAGCGCCTCGTGCCCCGGCGGACCGAGGTCGTATGGATGGTTGAAGCAGAGGTCGGCGGCGGCCGGCTGCGCGACGACCGACTCGAACATCGCCCGCAGGCCGCGACGGGAACGCTCCTCGAGGCTCCCCTCGCCCTCGAGCTCGGTGCTGACGATCTCCATCGCCAGCTCATGAAGCGCGTCGAAGGTCGCGAGGAAGCAGTCCTCCTTGTCGCGGAAGAGGTCGTAGAACGAGCTCCGGGAGACGCCGGAGAGCTCGAGCAGGTCGCCGACGGTCGTCGCCGCGTATCCCTTGTCCGCGACCGACGCGACCATCGCCCCGTAGAGGCGCTCGAGCTGGTTGCGGGCGCCCTCCTCGCGCGAGGGCTGCGGCCCGGGCCGCAGCATCCGCTCCCGCAGCCGGTCGACCTTGCCCCACGGAGTCCGCTCGGCATCGACTCGGCCGTCCCCTGAAGTCTCCCCGCTCGGCTCGGACATCGGCCGCAGTCTCTCGCCGGAGGTACACGAAGTCAATTCGGATGTTGGAGCTCGACCGGTCGAAAGACGTATTCCTTTGTACCGAAAATTCAGACAAACGTACTTCGGTGTCCTCTCCGCAACACATCCGAATTATCTCGATTTCCGGCGAATTCTATGACCGGTTCCGAGGAAGGACCCGGCTGTTCCGGTACCGCTTCTTGACACAGCAGTCCGAATGTGTTCTTATCCCCGCGGTCTTGTGAACCACGGTGTTTACTCATCGTGGTGCCAGGCACAGGGGGCCACCAGGGGTGGTGGCAAAAGACAGGAAAGGGATTGGAACCAGCCGGTTCATGGCAGGAGACCAACATGGTGGGTCTCCGGGGGATCAAGCGGTAGGGACAAGAATGAGGGGAGAGCGAGTGAGAGACGCGGGATCGCGGTTCGCGGGATCGACTCAGCCTGCCGGCGCTCGGAGCCGGCTCCTTGGCGGCGGTTTCGGCGGAGATCTCGCCCTCGAGCTCGTCCCGTCGGCAGGATTGGTGCGGCCGCGACTCGGCCGCGCCCTCTCCGCCATGGCTCTGCGAGCCATCGCTCACTTCGCTGACCATCGCCGGCCTCGCTCTTTGCGAGCTCCGCCCACGCCGCCGTTCATCCACAAACCGGCGGGAACGTTCGACCTCAGCGGGTCGGGGCGGGCGGCCAAAATCGGGGTTGACGAGCAGACCGGCGACGTCTACGTGCTGCCCAGGGGCGGTGGGCAGATCGAAAAATTCGACGCCGAAGGGAACCCAGTCCGACTTCACGGGGATCAGCCGGCCCGAACGAGTCTCAGAGACGCCCGCTTCGAAGGCAGCTGGTTCACCGGCGACACCTTCACCCTCACCTGTCCCAACTCCGAACCCACCGCGGCGATCGAATGGAGCAACGAAGCATTCGATCCTCCAGGCCCACATCAAGGCCGCGACTCGAAGCCAAGTGCGGCGGCACCGTCTTCCTCACCGGCTTCGGCCCCTTTGAAACTCTCATCCGTCTTCGAAGGGACGTTCGCCCACACCGACGTTCCCCAGATGGCCTGCATCGAAGTTGACCGGCTCGGGAACCTGCAATGTCAGCACCGAAACGAACGGCGCGCCTGCGACCAACAAATTGAACGCGGCCTGCAGTCAGTTTGGCGGCTGCTACCAGATCACCGTCGACAACACCGGTGGGCCGAACCAGGGAGTCATCTACGTCTCCAGCGCCGAAACCCTGACGACCTGCTGCCCGGGGGGCCAGACGCTGCCGAACCCGTCGGGCGGCATCCACGCCTATCTGCCATCGGGTCAACCGACCCACTCCTTTTACAAGGGCATCCCCGTGAACGCGCATCCGTTCGAACCTGGACTTCCGGAAGATCCCCTGGGGGGAGGGGGCCTCTACACCCGCTCTCAGGAAACCTTCAACGTCAAGGCGTGCGGAGTCGGGGTCGACCAGAACGGCGACCTGATAATCGCTCATGGCGAAAACAACACCGAATTCAGCTATATCGACAAGCTCGGCATCCTGCCGTGGGCGACCCACGACACACAGGAAGGGACCCTCCTCGGCACACTCAACTCCGACACGGTCAACCCGTGCCGGATCCAGGTGGACTCCGCCGGCAACATCTACTACCAGGTCGGGTCCGGCTTCGGCGGCGGCGAACTCCAGTTCAGCTCGGGCCCGGTCAGGAAATACTCGCCCAACTTCCATGCACCGTCGGGTACCGCCCAGATCCCGCCGGAATTGAAGGATCCGAGCACGCTCGTCCACGCGGGCCCCGACCGCAGCTTCGCCTTCGACTCCGAAGACAATCTCTACGGCCTGCGCCCCTCCGGGCCGCCTCGGGTCCAGAAGGTCGACCAATCCGGCTCCGTCACGGAAACCTTCGGCTCGGGAGAATTCTTCGAACCGGGAGATATCGCGGTCAACAAGGCGACAGGCACCGTATATGTAACCGACGGCAGCTTCGAAGCGGGAGCGAAAGACGTCCACGTCTTCAAGGCGTTCACGGTGCCGAACTCGATCACCGAGCAATTCTCAGCGGTAACTCAGACCAGCGGAGTCCTGAGCGGGGAAGTCGACCTCGCCGAAGCGGGCGAAGAAGTCACGGACTGCGAATTCGAATACACGACAGAAGCTCTCTATAACGAAAAAGAATTCGGCGAAGCCACCAAAATCCCGTGTGACCAGGGATCCACATTTACCGCCAACGAATCGGTGAGCGCCGAAGCCTCCGGCCTGACGTTGGAGGAACCGTACATGTTCCGACTCGTGACCGAAAACGTGAACGGCGCGTCCAACGGGGCAATCCGGAAATTCGTCCCGCATGCGGTCATCGACCTCACGACCAATCCTGCAACGAGCGTCGCGCCGAGGAGCGCCACGCTCAATGGCTCCTTCATGGGCAATGGCGACAGCACCGAATACTACTTCGAATACGGCCACACCCTGCCAGGAGTGTACGACGTGAAAACATCGGCCCAGAGCGCGGGCAATCCGACTGGGCCGGCTCAGCTGTCGCTGCCGATCAACGAACTTGCCCTCGAAACCACCTACCACTATCGGGTCGTCGCGGTCAACGGCACGGGGACCAGCAAAGGCTTCGACCAGTCCTTCACCACGCCGGCGGCGGTCGCTGGCGTGGTCACCGAACCGGCGACTGAAATCGGACAGCAGACCGTCACCCTGAACGCGAAATTCACCGGCGATGGTCATGACACCAAATACTTCTTCGAATATGGCCCGACCAAGGAATATGGGCAATTGAGCAGCGAAGACCCGTTCGATGCGGGGACCACGTTCGGGCCCACACCGATCTCGAGCCAGATCTCCACCTACTTCGGCTACACCACCTACCACTACCGCGTCATCGCCGAAAACCAGTTCGGCAAAACCGTCGGCAAAGACATGACCTTCACGACGGAACCGGCTCCGCTCCCCAGCATCACGGAAACCTCGATCGAAGACATAACCCCCACCGGCGCCCACGTCTTGGCGATGGTCGCCCCGAACAGGTGGGACGCCTCCTGGCTCTTCGAGTGGGGCGAAACGGCTTCGTACGGGACGTTCACGGAAACCGAACCGATCCTGCCCGGCGAAAATATCGAATACCAGCCGATTGAAGCCGATATCACCGCGCTGGAACCCGAAACGCTCTACCACTTCCGCGCGGTCGCGTTCAACTTCACCGGCGTAACGAATGGGCCGGACCAGACCTTCCGAACACCCGCCCAGCCGAAAATCGACTCTGCGGCGGTCTCGGCCGTCGGCCAGACGACCGCCCACCTGAGCTCGCGAGTAATCGCCAACTCGAGTCCCACCAGCGTCCACTTCGAGTACGGCCCATCCGAGGCATACGGATCGACATCCGCGACCTTCGCGATCGGCTCCGACACCCTCGCGAAGGAATCCGCAGCCGACCTGATCGGGCTTGCCCCTGGGACGACCTACCACTACCGGGTGGTCGGCTCCAACCAGTGGGGCACGTCGGCCGGACCCGACCAGACCTTCACAACGCTGCCCGGCCCGCCACCGCCGCCACCGCCGCCACCGGTAAAGACCAAATGCCCAAAGGGCAAGGTGAAGAAGCACGGCAAGTGCGTGCCAAAGCACAACTCGAACAAGAAGAAGAAGAAGAAACGGCAAGCGCCATGGCTGATCGCGATAGGAGACACCGAGTGAGACGCTCGAAGATGACCTCGAAGGCAAGCAGGATCCGTGCGGTTGTGCTGGTCGCTGCGACGGCGATCGCCGCCCTGTTCCTCTCGGCTGCCCCTGCTCTTGGTGCCTATGACCACACGACGGTGGAAAACGAATTCCCGGTCGGCAACGAATGCCTCAACATCCAGGACATCGCTGTCCTCGAACCGGAGGGGCTGGTCTATGTCTCTTGCCGCCTCGGGACCTACCCGAACGAAGCCGACCAGATCCTGCGCTTCCACCTCAACGGGGATCCGGCGCCGTTCAGCGCCACCGCCCCCTACATCTCCGGGAACAAGCTGATCGCGGACCCCGGCTCCGAAGACGGCAAATTCGACTACCGGCCTGACCTTGCGGTCGACAGCTCGCCGTCGGTCAACCACGGCAAGCTCTTCGTCACATCGGCGCCGAACGTCGACATCTTCAACCCTACGGGCATCCACGCGGGTGCCATTCCACAGCCGATCGAAACGACGATCCCGAACCGTCTGAACGGCGTCGAGGTTGGCCCCGACGGATCGATCTATGTCACCTCGGACCTGCCCGGCCCGGGCCGTGTCTCGAAATACAACACCAGCCTGAATGAAGTCAAGCGCGCCTATCCGGCTTCGCAGACATTCTTCAGCTCCTATGCGCGGATGGCGATCGACAACAACGGTGCGCTCTGGTTCAACCCGGGCGAGCTCCGGAAATACGAGGCAGATCAGTTCACCGAAGAACTCAAGCCCAAGTTCGGCACGCCGACGCCGGAACGCTTCTACGCCGTTCCGTCTCCATATGCGAATAATCCGGTGATCGGGGGTGGCGGGATCTTCGGCGGAAGCGTCTTCGGGATTGACGTCGACCTCAACACCAACGATCTCTTCGCCAACGTTGGCAACAAAATCGAGGTCTTCAGCGAAGGCACCCCCACCGAACACTCCTACCAGGACGTGCCCGCTTTCGGGCAGGGGATCCTCAATAGCTCGGAAGCCCTGGCCGCGACGAAGAGCGGTCTCGTCGTGGTCTCGAACGTCGGTGCGGGCGGTCCGGAAATCGTCGTATTCGGCTCGGGAAATATCCGTCCCGACATCAAGACGGAGGAAACCAACATCCTCGAAGTCGGCCACACCGACGCGACCCTGCAGGGGACCGTCGAACGCGATGGCGGTCCGAACGTCACCGGCTGCAAACTCGAATATGTCCAAACCAACAACCCGAATCCGACGTCCTATCCGAACAGCGTCTTGTGCTCGCCAGACCCGGGATCCAGCCCTCCGGGATCGAACTTCAGCGCCGAAAGCACCGATGTCAGCGCGACGATCTCGGGCCTGACCTCGGGCGCGACCTACCACTACCGCTTCTCGGCCGAAAACGAACACGGAGCGAACTTCGGGATCGACCGCGTCGTCGTCCCGGCGTTCGTTCTTCAGGTCCAGACTCTGCCGGCGACGAACGTCGACAAGAACGGAGCGACGCTGAACGCGTCTCTCGATCCCGACGGCAAAGCCACGACCTACAAGTTCCAGTACGGGCTGACCAACAACTACGGCCAGGAAACTGGGACGGAAAGCGCCGGTAGCGGGTCGGGGGCCACCTCTGTCGGGGCTCCTGTGACAAGCCTGCCGAGCGGTCGCACCTTCCACTACCGGGTGGTTGCCACCAACGCCGATGGCACGACAATCGGGCCCGACATCACGTTCAGCACCGCCGCGCCGCCAGACATAGCATCGGTTCATGTATCGGATACGACCGGGGCCTCGGCCGTTCTCCACGCAGACATCAACCCAGGGGGATTCGACACCCACTACTTCTTCGAGTATGGGACGACCACGGGATACGGCCAGGTGATTCCGGCTGAACCCGAGGATCTTGGCGAAGGCACCTCGCCGGTCTCGGTCACCGAGACCGTGACCAACCTGCAGGAAGGCGAGACATACCACTTCCGCGTTGTCGCCCAAAACGAATGGGGCACGAACGAAAGTGCGGACACCACATTCGACTTCTCTCCGCCGATCTGCCCGAACAACCACGTGCGCCAGGAAACCGGGGCAAGCTATCTGCCGGATTGCCGGGCCTACGAGCTCGTCTCGATGGTCTCCTCGGGCTCGGTTCTCCTGTTCCCGGGCGAGCACGTCGCCGAAGAAAGCTCCGAATTCGAAGGCGGCAACCCGTGGCACGTCGGGTACCAGTTCCCGCCCAACGAGGGGTACGCCACCTCGCCGTCACGGTTCGCATTCTTCGGCGGTCTGTCCTCACCTCCAGGTCTGAACTCCCCCGTCGGCCTGACGGATATGTATATGGCGACCAGGACGAACACGGGCTGGGTCGACTCTGTGCCCGGCCTCCAGGGGCAGGAAGCGTTCCAGACCGGGCGCAAGGAATGCTCGGGCTTGATGGACCTGTGCATCGACCATTCTGAGACAGACGAAGGGGATTTCACCCAGGAATTCGCGCCGTACATGTTCACGGCCTCGGGTGAAAAGAAAGGAAGGCTTCCGACCAACGTCGGCTTGATACCTGAAGGGAAGACCTTCAAGGGCATGCAGGCCATGTCGCGAGACTTCAGCCACTTCGTGTTCTCGTCCAACAACTACAAGGAAGGCTTCTTCAGCGGGGCGACGCACCCGGCAATCGTCTTTGCGCCGGGCGGACAGACGGAAGGCCTCGGTTCCGCCTACGACAACAACATCAAGACGCGCGAAGTCAACGTTATCTCGAAGCTCCCGAGCGGCGAACCGCTCCCGCAAGAAGCAAAACGGACGGTGGAAGAAAAGGCGATCGACTTCCGGGGGGTCTCGACAGACGGAACCCACATCCTGATGGAAACACCCGCCGACCCACCGACGAGCGAACTGGCCTACCTGTTCCTCCGCGTCAACGACGCGATGACGTACGACATCTCCGAAGGCCATCCGGTCACTCCGATCGGTATGACCCAGAGCGGAAACAAGGTCTTCTTCACCACGGACGCGCAGCTTGTCCCCGCCGACACCGACTCTAGCGTTGACCTCTACCAGTGGAGTGAGAATGGTTCGCCGAAAGGCGAACTGACCGTCCTCTCCCAGGGCAACGGCCAGGGCAATTCCGACGAATGCAGCGACACCTGGGGCCCGAGCGGATGCGGCGTCGAATTCCTCAGGCCCGAACTCCCTCACCCGGATCGGGGCATCATGGTCACGGCGCCGGGGATGGACGACCTGTTCGCCGAAGACAGCGGCGACATCTACTTCTACTCGCCGGAGAATCTCGACGGCACCCATCCCGGGGTCAAGAACGAACGGAACCTGTACGTCTACCGCAACGGCGAGGTCCACCTCGTCGCCACGATGGACCAGGGCACGCAGGTGACGCGGATGCAGATCTCGCCGGATGGCTCACATGCCGCCATTCGAACCTCCTCGAGGCTCACGTCATACGACACCAAGGGCTTCCAGGAGATCTACACCTACAACGCGGACACCGGGCTGATTCGGTGCGCCTCGTGCAACCCGACCGGGGCGCCGCCGACCGCGGATGTCGAAGCGAGCCAGAACGGGCGTTTCATGGCCGACGACGGCCGAACGTTCTTTGCGAGCAAAGACGCCCTCGATCCGCGTGACAAAGACGGGTCGATCACTGATGTCTATGAGTACATCGACGGGCGGCCCCAGCTCATTACAACCGGCCAGGCAAACCAGGACTTCACCGGCGGGTCGGAAGTCTTCAGCTTGTTCAACGTCAGTTCCTACGTTGGCCTTGAAGCAGTCAGTCACAGCGGCGTCGACGTCTACTTCTCGACCTTCCAGACGCTGGTGAGAAGGGACCACAACGGCGAATATGTGAAGTTCTACGACGCTCGCACCGGCGGCGGGTTCCCCGAAGAACCTGAACTGCTGCCGTGCGAAGCCGCGGATGAGTGTCACGGGGCGGATAGTTCCGCACCAACGCCTCCGGCTATCAACAGCGCCGGCGAACTCGGCGGCTCCGGAAACATCCAGTCCACACAGAACAAGAAGGCCTCGAAGAAGGCCAAGAAGAAGCGCAAGCAGCACCGGTCGAAGAAGCGGCACCGTAAGAGTAAGAGAAACGTGAGGCACACCAATGGTTGACTTGAGGAAGGGGGGAATCGTGACTCTGCGGTCGAGGGCCACGGTGGTGGTTGCGTCCCTCGCGGCGCTCCTCGTGCTGGCTTTGGTCGGCGCTGGCTCTGCGCGGGCATACGAACACGTCGAACCGGGTTTCGAAAGTTTCGAAGTCACGCCGAGCACGAGCCAGGCGGGCGGCCACCCCGACGTAAACATCGACTACATCTTCCGCATCGATGAAACATTCGGAGAAGACACCTGCGAATCGGAATGCCTTTACGGACGCACGAGTGCCATCCACTGGCCGGAGGGATTCATCGGCAATCCCCATGTCGCGCCGAAGTGCACGCTGACCGAATTCTCGCTTGCCAGCTGTCCCTCGGACGCCCAGATCGGCTACTTCAACCTGAAGGGGCTGACCGAAGAAGGGATCTTCGTTCCCCTCTATAACATGCAGACAAATCCCGAACAGGCGGGCCTGCTCGGTTTCACCGCGCCGCTCATCGCGTTCCCGGTCTTCATCGAACTCTCAGGCAGGACCCAGAGCGACTACGGGCTCGACGCGGTCAGCACCCCCCAGGTCCGCCTGCCGTTCAATCACTTCCAGCTCGTGCTCTGGGGTGTTCCCGCGTCTGAAACGCACACAGCGTTCCGGTTCGTCACTCCGATGGTCGGCGCCGGCTTCTGTTTCTTCGGAGCCGTTCCGGGCGTAGACGGGTGCCCGCCGGGCGTGCCGTTTGGCAGCGAAACCTACGCCCCGCCGACGATTCCTCCGGCGCCGTTCCTCCAGAACCCCACAACGTGCGGTGTGCCGCTGAACGTAACCGGGGAAATCGAATATTACGGCGGCAGGGTCGGCAAAGAAACGATTCCGTGGCCGGAAACGACGAGCTGCAACCAGGCCAGCTTCAATCCGAGCGTGACCGCAAAGCCGACAACCGGCGCGGCGGACACACCTTCAGGGCTCGACAGCACCCTGAAGGTTCCCCAGACTCAAAGCGCGATCACCCCTTCCCCATCGGAGCTGAAATCGGCCAAAGTCACACTCCCACCCGGTTTTTCGATCAATACGGGCGCCGCCGACGGGAAGATGGCCTGCCCGGACATTCTCAGCTCGATCGGAACCCGGCTGCCTGCGGATTGCCCCGAGTTCTCGAAGATCGGGACACTCCAGCTCGATGTCGCCGCCCTGCCGGCGCCGCTCCCGGGTGCTCTCTTTCTGGTCGAACCTAAACCCGGCGAACCGTATCGGGTGCTGCTAGCAGCATCGGGTTTTGCAACCAACGTGAAGCTTCTCGGGACGGTCGAAACGGACCCGGCGACGGGACAGGTTTCTGTTGTGTTCAAGAGCCTGCCGCAAGCGCCCCTGCAGGAATTCGGCCTCCACGTCTTCGGCTCCGAACGCGGATTGCTGGCGACGCCCAGCCACTGCGGCACCTACAAGGTGGAAAGCGAATTCGTTCCCTGGAACACCGCGCTCACCGTTCGGCACACGACGAACCTGATCACGATCGACGAAGGGCCGGGCGGCACGCCGTGCCCGAGCGGGGCTCGGCCGCTCGCGCCGCAACTCGAAGCCGGGGTCGCCGACCCGACCGCGGGCTTTCATTCGCCCTTCACGCTGGTCCTCAAGCGCAGAGACGGTGAACAGAATCTCACCGGCGTCAGCGTGACGACGCCACGTGGATTTGCGGCGACCCTTGCGGGGATCCCATACTGCCCGGAGTCGGCGATCTCGACGGTCCAGGCGTCCGGATACTCCGGACGCACGGAGCAGGCCACCCCCGCATGTCCGGCGGCCAGCCAGATCGGCACGGCGGTTGCCGGCGCCGGTGCCGGTAGCCACCCTCTCTACACACCAGGCAGGGTCTACCTCGCCGGTCCATATAAGGGCGCGCCGCTCAGCCTTTTGGTCGTCGTTCCGGCCGTCTCCGGGCCCTATGACCTCGGCAACGTCGCCGTGCGGGTTGCCGTCTCGGTGAACCCGGTGACCGCGCAGGTCACCGCAGTCTCCGATCCGCTGCCGCAGATCCTTGAAGGGATACCGCTGCGCGTCCGCTCGATCCGGGTCGACCTCGACCGCCCGGGCTTCGCTCTGAACCCGACCAACTGCGACCCGTTCTCCGTCGACGCCACGATCTCGGGCGACGAAGGCGGGTCGGCGAATTCGAAATCCCATTTCCAGGCGGCCAACTGCGCCGGTCTCTCGTTCGACCCGAAGCTGAACATCAAGCTCAAGGGCTCGACCAAACGCCGCGGTCACCCGGCCCTGCGCGCGGTTCTGAAAACAGCGCCAGGCGAAGCCAACCTCTCCAAGGTCACGGTGGTCATGCCGAAGAACGAGTTGCTCGACAACTCGCACATCGGAACCGTCTGTACCCGGGTTCAGTTCGCCGCCAACGCGTGCCCGGCCGACTCGGTCTACGGGACCGCGACCGCGAAGACCCCGCTGCTCGAACAGCCGCTCAGCGGGAACGTCTACCTCCGTGCAAGCGAACACAAACTGCCCGACCTGGTGGCCGACCTGCACGGCCAGTTCAACGTCGAGGTCTCGGCCCGGATCGACAGCGTCAAAGGCGCCGGCCTGCGGGCGCGGTTCGAAACCGTTCCCGACGCCCCGGTCTCTGAATTCGTCCTCGAAATGGCGGGCGGCAAGAAGGGACTGCTGGTCAACAGCGGCAATCTCTGCAAGGCCGACCGCAAGGCCGAACAGGACCTGGTCGGCCAGAACGGCGCCGAGCTCGAGCGCAAAGTCAAGCTCCAGGCGTCCTGCGGATCGAAAGCCTCGAGAGCGCACAAGCGCCACCACAAGAAGGCGGGGCACTAGGCGATGGGGACGAACAGGGGAGAGCCACAGACCATGACCAGCAACGGCGACCAGGGGAACGGGGGGAAGAGATTGGGCCTGAGGAGGTTTCTGACCTGCATCGGGGCGGGATTCGCCCTCAGTCTCGTCATCGCCGTGGGGCCGGCCTCGGCGAAGACGGTCTACGACTACGTCTACTCGGGTACCTACATCGACGGATCGCAGTCGGCCAAGACTTTCGACAGTGGCCTCTCCGGAGTTGTCTACGACCGTCACGCTCACGATTTCCTCGTCGCTCTGGGAGATGCCCCGGGGACGATCGGGAAGTTCAGTCCGACAGGCGCACCAATCACCTTCACCGGCCTCGGATCGCCACTGATCACCCTCGAACCCAGCCTCGGGGGTCCCCAGATCGCGCTCGACCAGTCGGAAAGCGCCACCGAGGGCCGGTTCTACGTGATCGGCGGCGGCTTCAGCTCACCCGTTGCGAGCTTCAGGCCGGACGGGACCGCCCTGCCGCTCGATGAATGGAAGAAGGTCTCGGCCGAAAACATGTGCGGAATCGGGGTGTCGCCCGACGGGCAGGAAGTGGATATGGCCCTCCGTGTGGGCCTCAGCCACTACACGCCCGAAGGCAAATTCCTCTCAAACGACTACGTGGGTCCTCCCGGATTCCAGCCGGGCGTCAAGCTTCGCAACGGCGAACGAAACCGGCCGTGTCGCCTTGTAACTGACAATGACGGGAACATCTACGGCATTCAGCCGTCTGAATTCGGCGAAGAAGGTGGCGCCTTCAAGATAAGCCCGACCGGTCTCGAACAGTACCAACTGAATCGTCGCAACGATGCCCAGGCAGTCGCCGTCGACCAGTCTGACAATGACGTCTTCGTCCTCAACTCGTCCTACTCCGGCGGCGATTTCGAATTGTTCGACGAAAAAGGGCGGTTGCTCGGGAAAGGTTGGGGCATTCCTGACGCAGGCCACTCCTACGAAGGTATCTCGCTCGGCGCAAGCGGAATCACAGTCGACCCCGCGACGCACGACGTGTGGGTCGCAAATCGTCGCGAATATGCGGCCGGATCTACGCGCCTGGAGAAATTCGTCAGGACGAATCCGCACATCATCCCCGATGTGACCGCCACTCCCGCGGAATATCCCGACCCTGTCGGCGAACATATGATCATGAAGGGGAGCATCAACGCAGATGGTGTCGAAACCACCGATTGCCACTTCGAGTACGGCACGACGCAGGCTCTCGGACAGAGCATTCCGTGCTCCCAGGGCAACAGCTTCAGCGGCAATGAAGACCATGTGGTCAGCGCCGAAATTCCGACCGAAAAAGGCGTCCGCTACTACTACAAGTTGTTTGCCAAAAATGGCAATGGACAGGTTGCACCCAGCAACTACGAAGACTTCATTCCTCAGGGTGAACCGATCGTTCCTGGATTCCTCGCAGTGGATCGAGTGAACACTGACGGGGTCCGGTTCTCCACTGAATTCGATCCCAACGGCGGCAACGCGAGTTACCACTTCGAATGGGGCCCGAAAGGCGAAGGCTTCAAAGACTCGACTCCGGAGTCGAAGACCTTCGGCTTCCTATCGAATCCAGGACTGTTCAACGGTGAAAACATCTATCTCCCAGGCGTCCAGCACGTATCGACCGAAACCAAGGGCCTCGAACCGGGGGTTACCTATGAATACCGGGCGGTCGTCACCAATGAAGCCGGCAGCGTCGCGACCCCCGTCCAGGAATTCACTACCTACACGCCGGACTCGGGGGTCGACACCTGCGGAAACGCTGAAGTGAGGAGGCAGACCGAAGGCTCGCTGCTTCCCGATTGCCGCGCATATGAGCTCGTTTCGGCCGCTGATCAGGGAGGCTACGACGTCGAGTCCGAGCTCGCGACAGGCCAGAACCAGCTCGATGCCTACCCGAACGCCACGGACCGATTGCTCTACTCGATGCACTTCGGGGTGATCCCGGGAATAGCCGGCAGCCCGACCAACCTCGGGCTCGATCCTTATGTTGCCGTTCGCGGCAACGAAGGTTGGACGACGAGGTACGTCGGGCTGCCGGCGAACGGGATGGCGGATGAAGGCGCCTTCGGCTCGCCGCTGATGGGCGCCGATGAAGGCCTGCAGACGTTTGCATTCGGAGGGCCGAACATCTGCAACCCGTGCTTCGCTGACGGCTCGACCAACGTCCCACTTCGCCGCGCCAATGGGACGCTCGAAGAGGGAATGCACGGCTCGCTGAACCCTCCGGCCGATCCGGTCGGCGAAGTGGTGAAGCCCCTCTCCGCCGACGGGTCGCACCTGATCTTCGAGACCGATCAGCAGTTCGAGGCAGCGGCGAGCACCGGTTCGGAGTGGGTCTACGACCGCAATCTCGCGAGCAACTCGACGCAACTAGTGTCGACGACGCCCGCAGGCTCGCCGATATCGGGGGAAGTCGCCGAGCTCGATGTCTCCTCCGACGGCAGCCGGGTTCTGATCGGAAAGGTCGCGGGTGAAGACGCCGCCGGCAACAAGCTGTACGACCTCTACATGCACGTCGGTACCAGCCCGAACTCGATCGAAGTGGTCGACTCGTCGAGCGGCGTCATCTACAACGGGATGACCGAAGACGGGACCAAGGTCTTCTTCACGACCACCGACCAGCTCGCGGGCGACACCGACAACAGCGCCGACCTCTTCCGCGCCGACGTCGGCACCAGCGGCGCCGCGACGATCACGCGGCTCTCGACGGGGACCGGCGGCACCGGCAACACGGACTCCTGCAACCCGGTCGTGAGCTGGAATGTGGCCTCCGGTGGGTCCGACTGCAGTGTGGTCGTTCCGGCCGGCGGCTCAGCCGTCGCCCGTGAAGACGGGACCGTCTACTTCATGAGCCCCGAGAAGCTCGACGGCGCCGGAAACGGGACCCAGGACCAGCCGAACCTGTACGTGGTGAAACCGGGCGGAGCGCCCCACTTCGTCGGTGAGATCGACTCCAGCATCGGCAAGCCGCCACCGGCACCGCCGGCGCATCCCGTGATCTCCACCAATTTCATCACCGGCCTTTCCAATCCTGAGGGTCTCGCCGTCGACCAGGAGACCGGGAGCATCTACGTCGCGGAGACGGGCAATGGCGGTCGAATCGCGCGCTTCGACTCGACCGGGGCCCCGCTCAAATTCCCCGAAGGCCCCGGCGCAGGCTCCAATCGCATTCCAAACTCGGGGATGTACGAAACGGAATCGCAGATTGCGGTCGACAGCTCCGGTGGGGTGCTCGACGGTGCGATCTATGCGATGCACGGGTATGGGGCGGTCGCCGTCTACTCGAGGGGCGGTGCCCTGCTCGGCGAACTCACCGGGTTCGGCGAGGCATGTGGCGTCGCCGTCAACCAGAACACCGGCGAAGTTATCGTCGGCGACTGGAGCTACGGCGGCATGTACCGGTTCACGCCGATCAGCGGATCGACTCCCGTCAGCAAAGCGAACTACGAAGTGACCAGCATCCACACCCAGGGCCAGAATCCCTGCCACGTCGGTATCGACACCGCCGGACACGCGTTCGCCGTCTCCTGGCTCGTACGGCCCGATCAAGAAGTACAACATCTCCGATTTCGCCGCCTCACCACCGACCGTGAGTGGGACGGAAGTCGCAGGCACGAGCCGAGCTGTCTCGAGTGATCCTGCCACGGGCGACCTCTACAACGATGAAGGGAACAAGATCGTCGTCTACGACTCGTCGGGCAATGAAGTCGGGGCCATCGGCTCATCGGCATCTCTGGGAAGTACCTCGAGCGGTGTCGGCGTCAATGCTTCCACCAAAGGGACGTTTGCTCTGAATGGGAGCAACGTCGTCAAGTTCGGCTACGAAGTCGTTCCCTACGAGCCGATCAACAACCCCGCCGTGGTACACGGCGTCCAGCAGGCCGCCGTGCATGACTTGGAAGACTTCCAGGTCACCCCCGACGGCCACTATGCGCTCTTCAGCTCACCGGTGCCGCTGACGGGCTACCAGAACCTGGGTCACTACGAGCTCTACCGCTACGACGCCCAGGGCGACGCGTTGGCCTGCCCGTCCTGCGCCCCGACCGGCGCGATCGGGAACTCCGACGTGAAACTTTCGCCCCACGGCCTCAACCTCGTCGACGACGGCCGCGTCTTCTTCACGACCCGCGAGTCGTTCACGCTCCGCGACACGAACGAGAAGAAGGACGCCTACGAGTGGAACAACGGCAAGGTCGCCCTGATCTCAAGCGGCATCGGCCAGGACGACTCGGCGCTGGTAACCGCCTCCGCGGACGGCAAGGACGCCTTTTTCTTCACCCGCGAAGTCCTTGTCCCGACCGACAAAAACGGGAACGTGGTGAAGATTTACGACGCCAGGGAAAACGGCGGCTTCCTCTACGACCCTCCGCGCGGCCTATGCAAGGCGTCGGATGAGTGTCACGGGGCCGGCACCGAAGCGCCGCCGCCTCCGAACATCAACACCGGGACCGGGCCCGAAAAGGCCCGTCCGCCGGTCAAGTCGAAGCAGAAGAAGAAGTGCAAGAAGCCGAAGGTTTTGAAGCAGGGCAAGTGCGTGAAGAAGACGCACCCGAAGAAGCACAAGCGCCACTCGAGCCGCAGGCATGGGTAAGACGATGAGGAGCAATGAGAGGATGACGATGAGCCTGCGTTCGATGTTCCTGGTGATCGCCTCGGCGGTTGCACTCTGCCTCCTTCCCGCCATCGCGTCTGCGAGTGTCGACATCACCGAATTCTCGGTCGGCTCTTCGACCCAGCAGGCTGGTGGCCACCCCGACTTCACCGCGCGGTTCAAGGTCGACAAACCGGGCCAGCCGGAGGTCGTCAACAACGTCAACATCAACATGCCCGAGGGTGTGTTCGGGAACCCGGGAGCGATTTTCAGGTGCCGTGCCGCGGTTTTCGTCGCCAACGAATGCCAGCCCGGCGCCCAAGCAGGGCTGATCACTATCGTCGCGAACTACGAAGGGAATCCGAACTTCGTCCTCGGCACGACACCGATCTACAACATGCAAGTGCTGGGAGACGAAGCGGCGAGAATGGCCTTCGTCGTCCCGATCGTCAACGTGCCGGTGATCATGCCGATCAACGTCCGCAGTGACTCGGACTACGGCCTGCAGATCTCGGTCAATGCGATTTCGCAGACGGTCGCGCTCTCGTCTGCCTCGATGACGGTCTGGGGCTTTCCCGGCGACAAGGAACACGACGCCGAGCGGTTCCGTCCCGGCCATCCAGGCTCGCCTCCGGGCTGCCCGGGGTCGGTCACGGTCAGCTGCACGGAAGCGCCGTTCCCGCACGCGGGTGAGACCGTGCGGCCGTTCATCGACAACCCGAGCGTCTGCTCTGAAGAGCCGCTCCCGGTCTCGGTCGACGTCACGACCTACCAGGACCCGAACCCGACCAACGTCGTTTCCACCTATCCCGCCACCACCGGCTGCGAAAACCAGAAGTTCGACCCGCTTCTGCAGGCGAAACTGACCACGCCCGAGGCCGACGCCCCGGCCGGGCTCGACCTGCAGCTGAAAGCCGAGCAATTCCTCGCCGGAAAAGCGCCGTCGCAGTCGACCCTGCGGACGGCAAGCCTGATCCTGCCCGACGGGCTTTCGGTCAACCCGGACGCCGCCGACGGCCAGAGCGATTGCAGCGAAGAACAGGCACACTTCGGCCAGAACCTCCCCGGCGCATGTCCGGACAACGCGAAGATCGGGACCGTCGAAGTCCACACCCCGGCACTGGAAGGCCCACTGACCGGCTCGCTTTACATCGGCAGGCCGCTACCGGGTGACCAGTACCGCGTCTTCATGATCTTCGACGGCTTCGGCATCCACGCGAAGCTCATCGCGCAGGTCCACCCCAACCCGAAAACGGGTCAGGTGACGATGGCCGTGGAAGACATTCCTCAGGTCCCATTCGAAGAGTTCGACCTCCACCTCTTCGCCTCCGACCGCGGGCTGATGGCGACACCGACGCAGTGCCGGGTCTATGCAACGGACTCGCTCTTCGTGCCGTGGAACGCCAGCCTCGCGCCCCAGCACTCGGCGCCGTTCCTTGACATCACGGAAGGGCCCAATAGCAGGCCCTGCCCCGGTCAGGTGCGCCCGTTCAATCCGCGGCTCGTCGCCGGGACGTCGAACGCTCTCGCGGGCAAGTTCAGCTCTTTCATCCTCAAGCTCGATCGCGATGACGGCGACCAGTTCCTGGGGGACGTCAACTTCAGGATGCCGCCGGGCTTCACCGGGAGCCTGCGCGGGGTCGCCTACTGCCCGGAGGCCTCGATCCTCGCCGCGGCCGAAAAGACCGGCCGCGCGGAGATCGCGGCACCCAGCTGCCCGGTGGCTAGCCAGGTGGGTACGACCAACGTCGCAGCCGGACCGGGGGGCCACCCGTTCCACGCGGTCGGGAAGATGTATCTGGCTGGGCCCTTCAAGGGCGCACCGCTCTCCGTCGTCGCGATGACGCCTGCCCTGGCAGGCCCCTACGACTACGGGGTCGTGGTCGTCCGCGTCGCGCTCCATGTCGACCCGAAGACCGCCCAGGTCAGCGCAGTATCGGATTCGATCCCGCAGATCATCGGCGGCATCCCGATCCGGATGCGCTCGATCCAGGTCAACATCGACAAGCCGAACTTCACGATCAACCCGACCAATTGCAACCCGTTCACGGTCGACTCGCAGGGGATCGGCGACCAGGGCACGGTCACCGACTTCTCCTCCTACTTCCAGGTGGTGAACTGCGAAACCCTGCCATTCAAGCCGTCGATGACGATCAAGCAGCTGGGAGGCAAGAAGGCGACCAGTCGCAGCAAGGACCCGGCGATGCAGTTCGACCTCCGGACCCGCAACGGCGACGCCAACATCAAGTCGGTGGCGGTGACGTTGCCGAAGGCGTTCGCGATCGACCAGCGTCATCTCGGCAACATCTGCTCGAAGGCCCAGCTGATCGCGGAACGGTGCGCGGGCAGGCAGTCGATCGGCAAGGTGACGACGACCACGCCGCTGCTCGAACAGCCCCTCAGCGGCCCGGCCTACGCGGTCTCCGGGTTCGGCAAACTCCCGCATGTCGTCTTCATCCTCGACGGACAGGTTCTGATCATGCCGGAAGCGGAATCGTCATCGGTCAACGGCGGCCACCTGAAGACGGTCGTCCCGGTCGTGCCCGACGCTCCGATCGGTCACTTCCGCCTCAAGCTCTTCGGCGGTAAGAAGGGCTATTTGGTCAACACCAGGGACCTCTGCGCCTCGGCTGCGAACACCACGGTCGAATACGTCGCCCAGAACGGCAAAACGCTCTCCCAGTCGGTTTCGGCGAAGACCGCCTGCGGCAAGGGCAAGGGCTCGAAGCGGGCCGCTCGCCGGGCCCGCCGCTGAAGCGAAAAGCGATGGAGGCCCGGCGGCGCTAGAATGCCGCCGGGTTTCAGACCAAACCTTTGAGCGCGTAGGGGGGTTCTCTATCGATAGGGAACCGCAAACATGGGAGAAAGCGGAGGAGTCAGATGCAGGACGATGTGAGCAGGAAGCGGGCGCTGTTGCCCTCGCCGGCGATGGTCGTCGCGATTATCGCCCTGGTGATGGCGACCGCGGGGTCCGCATTCGCCGTCAAGAAGTCGACCGAACTGCCCCGAAACTCAGTCGGCTCGAAGCAGCTCAAGGCGAAGGCGGTGACCACGGGCAAGATCGCGAACAACGCCGTCAAGTCCAACAACATCGTCGACAAATCGCTTACCGATGACGACATCAACGTCAAGGCGCTCGGAACGGTCCCCTCCGCGACCGATGCCGCCCAGACCGGCAACGCCGGCACGATCACAGGCCACGCGGCCGCGTGCCCCGGCGGGACGACGCTGATCCGCGGCGTCTGCTTCGACTCAGCCTCGAATCCGCCGGTCGCCTCACTGACGAAAGCGCGCGACGCCTGCGCCGCCAAGGGCGGCTACCTGCCGAGCCCGCTGAAACTCTATTCGGCGCGCGGCGTGCTCAACCTCGGAACCGGCGTCGGCACCGACCTCCAGTACACCGACACCTACTACGACAACACCACCGACGAAAACAAAAGCCCGTCCACGATCACCGTCGACGGCCAGGGCACTCTGACCGAGCAGAGCGTCAACGAGCCCGCCGAGTACACCTGCGTCTATCCGCTCGTTCGCTAACCGATGAGGGGGATCCGCGGAAAGAGGGCCGCCCTCACGGCGGTGGCGGCGGCAGCCGTGGTCGGCGCCCTGGTGTTCGCCTCGACCAGCCAGGCGGTGCGGGTGCTCAAGGGCAACCTGGTCGTCGTCTTCGAAGGGACGATCACCCCGTCGAAGCTGCCCCGGACCGGCGTGGCGCCGGTCGGGGTCCAGATGGGCGGCAAGATCAAGACCACCGATCGCACGGCGCCGCCCAAACTCGAACGGATCGTCCTCGAAATCAACCGCCACGGGCAGCTGCAGACCAAGGGCCTGCCGACCTGTTCGCTCGGCAAACTGCGCTCGATCTCCTCGCAGGGAGCGAAGCGAGCCTGCGGCAACGCGCTGATCGGATCGGGCTCGGTCACGTCTCGGGTCTCGCTGCCCGGCCAGGGCCCCTTCTCCTCGATCGGCAAGCTGCAGGCCTTCAACGGCCGCCAGAAGGGCCACCAGGCAATCTTCGCCCAGGTCGCCTCGGGCGCGCCGTTGCCGCTGACCTACGTGATCGTCTTCGAAGTCAAGAGGAAGGGCGGCGAATTCGCGACCCAGCTGACCGGGATTATGCCCCCGATCGCGTCCGAATACGGGTTCATCTCGGCCTTCAATCTTCTGCTCCGGCGCCAGTACTCGTTCCACGGCGAAAAGCTGAGCTACGCCTCGGCTGGGTGCCCGGCGCCGTCCGGCTTCAACCAGGTCAACTTCCCGTTCGCAAAAGCGAGTTTCCAATTTGCGGACGGACGGGTACTTTCAAGCAAGCTTGTTCGTAAATGCACGGCTCACGGCTAGGAGGTAGGGATGCGGTCAAGAGGTAGGGGAGTGCTGTTCGCGGCTCTGGCGGCGATGGTTCTCATCGGCGCGCTCGTCGGCGGGAACGCGATGGCGAAGAGCCAGAAAGTCATTGCGGGCAATCTCGAAATCGAACTCGACGGCTCGGTCACGCCGTCCAAGCTCTCGAAGACGACCCCGCAGCCGATCACCCTCAACCTCTCCGGCACCGCCGGCACCACCGACGGAACCCACGTTCCGCCGCTGAAAGAACTATTCGTCGAATTCGACAAGAACGGCCACCTCAACACCAAGGGCCTGCCGAGCTGCACGGTCGGCAAACTGCAGAGCACGCTGACCGCCCAGGCGAAGGCCGCCTGCGGGCCGGCGCTGATCGGACAGGGCCGGGCGACGGCGGAGATCGCGTTCCCGGAACAGGCTCCGTTCTCGGCCGGCGGCCCGATCCTGATCTTCAACGGGTCCCAGGGCAACAAGCAGATGCTGATCTTCCACGTCTACGCCAAAGTGCCGGCGCCGACGACCTTCGTCTTCACCGCCCAGATCGGCAAGGGCAAGGGCCCCTACGGGACATCGGCCAAAGTCAAGGTCCCCTCGATCACCTCGGGCCAGGGCTCGGTGACCTCGTTCAAAGTGAAGATCTTCAAAACCTTCAACTACAAGGGCAAGAAGGAAAGCGTCCTGACCGCGACCTGCAAAACCGGAACGCTTCAGGCGCGGGGCGAATTCATCTTCGCCGGCAAGAAGCTCGAAGGGAAAGTCACCCGGCCCTGCACCCCCGGGAAGTGAGGAGGCCGACGATGATCAAGAAGACCCTCGCGCTGACCCTGACAGGGGTCCTCCTCCTCTCCATCGCGGCGCCCGCCGCAATGGCGCTGACCCGCGATGAATACAAGACCAAGGTCGAACCGATCTGCCAGAAGAACTCCGAAGCGAACGACAAGATCCTCAAGACCGTTCGCAAGGAAGTGAAGGAAAACAAGCTGAAGCCGGCGGGGGCCAAATTCCTCAAAGCCTCGACCGCCCTCACCGCCACCTACAACGAACTGAAGGCGGTCGAACAGCCGGCCGAAGACGCGGCCAAGCTGACCAAGTGGCTCGGCTACGTCAAGACCGAGGCTAGCCTGTTCAAGAGCGGCGGCACCGCGCTCAAGGCCGGCAACAAGTCGAAGGCGCAGAAGTTCGTCAACCAGCTGAACTCGAACGCGAACAAGGCGAACGCCGAAGTTCTCTCGTTCAACTTTCACTACTGCAAGTTCGAACCGTCCAAATACACCTGAGAGGCCCCCTGCGCGGTCTCTGCACATCTCTGGCCCTGATGGGCGTCCTCGTCCTCGTCCTCGCCTCCGGCTGCGGGGGCGGGGGCGGTAGCGGGGGTGAAACCCAGCCGACCACGGTTTCCGAAAGCGAACAGCTGGAAGCCCTGGCGGAACCGCCGCCGAAGCACGCCTCGCCGCTTCTGAAAAGCATCTACCGGGAGTTCCAGCCGCCGGAACCGGATCCCGAAGTCAAGGTCTCGGCGAAGGCGATCAAGGCCGGAGAACGGGAATGCAAGGACAAGACGCCGGTAGAAATCCGGGAAGAGTTCATCGGCGAAAGCGAACTGAACGAAGCCCAGGAAAAGGTCGTCAACGAACTCGAGCGCTACGAAAAGAACCCGAGCCCGAGCTACCCCGCCGGCCAGCTCGGGGCGCTCGTCTACGAGAAGACCCTGCCGGAAGCGACCGCCAACTACGGCTTCCAGGGCTGCGTGTACTCGCTCTCGCTCCGCGTCAGGCGGGAACTGGAAAAGCCGTAGCGGCCGGCTCAGGAAATTTTTAGGCCCAATCTGCACAATTCCCTGATGCCCCGCCTCCTCACAGCACTCGCCCTGCTGGGCATCCTCGCGATCGCCCAGGGCTGCGGCGGCGGCTCGGACTCGAGCGAAACCACCACCGCCGAAGCCCCCACCACGACCACCGCCCAGGGCACCGGCAACGGCGCCGAATCAGAAGGCGGCGCTGCCAAGAAGAACGGCAACGGCGGCTCGACCAAGAACGCCAACGGCGGGGAAGGCTCCTCGGGGGGCGGCGGCGCCAAGGGCCCCGGCCTGAGCGAAAAGGCAAAGCCCGACGTCAAGGGCTTCAAGGCCCCGCCCGGCGGGGACAACAGCATCCAGACCTACGGCGAAGAAGCCGAAACCTCCGAAGAAGAAGAAATCACCACCGCGATGGCCTCCTTCCTGCGGGCGATGGCGGCCCGCAACTACCCGGCGATCTGCGAAGGCCTGAGCGAATCCAACCGCGGCCAGCTCGAACAGCTCGCCAAACTGAAAAAAGAACTCGGCTCAGACTGCCCCTCGATCCTCAAGGCGCTCCTCGTCGGCCCCACCTCAGAAGCCCAGAAGGCCGCCCAAGGCACCGTCTACCAGGTCCGGGTCGAAGGCGAAAACGCCTTCGTCATGTTCACCCCACTCGGCGGCAGCGCCTCCTACTTCGTGATGAAACACGACCCCGACGGCTGGAAGTCGACCACCCTCAGCACCGGGGTCCCCTTCAACCCCGAAACCGGCCCGGGGGAATAGACCGCGCCGAGCAGGGTTCCTGGACGGCTCCGATTTGGGGCTTGACAAGCGTTACGCCATCTGGTGTTATGAGCGCGCCTCGAGTACGACCTGTCTAAGGCGTATTCGAGCAGGGACGAAAGTCCAGGGAACAGGGAATACCGAGTCCCCAGAGGCCGCTTGGGAAGGCGCCGAAGGGAAGGCTCAGGGAGAGGAGATAGCGAGTGAGGAACGCGGAATCGCGGTTCGCGGATTCGACTCATTGTGCCGGCGTAGCGCCGGAACCTGATGGGTGGAGCTTCCTCGAGGCGCGACCGCGTCGACCCCCGGAGACGGGAGTGGTGCGCCCGTCATCGCGGGCACTCACCGGCGTTGCGATCGCGATCCTCGGCCTCCTGATCCTCGCCCTCGGCGCAAGCTCCGCGTCGGCGGCGCTGCGGCACTCCGTCTGGACCAATGAGTTCGGGCCCGATGGCACACCGCCACGGGCGGATTCGAAAGCATCCAGAACCTCGGATTCGAACAGACGAACAATCGGGTCATCGTGGGAATCAACGGCAACGCGAACAACGTCCTCAGCTTCACCGTCAACTCCCCCGGAAGCTACACCCTGGTCCCGGGCTTCCCGTTCTCGGCGATTCGATGCAGTCCGGCGACAGCGACATCGCGGTCGTCCAGCGGACCCGGGCCCACCGCCGGATACATCTACACCAACAACAGCAACGCCGGCTACGTCGCCTGACACCTCGGCGGGCGTAGAAGCCGGCACCTTCAACATCGGCGGCGAAATCTGCGGGCTCGCGACCGACAACGCCGGCAATCGTCTGGGCCGGGAACTACGGCACCACGAAGGTCGAAGAGTTCGCGCCGGGCGGCGCAGAATCCGCCACCCTGTCGTTCTCCACCGGCGACATCGGCAAGGTCTGCAAGCTCACGGTCGATCCCGTCAGCCAGGACGTCTACGCAATGCCGTGGAACTTCGGGCCGCTCTACAAATACACAGCTGCCAGCGGATACACGGAACCCAACAAATCTTCGGCAACGGCGATCTTCGCATGGCCGTCAATGGCGCAAAGCACGTCCTCTACGTGACCAACAACACCGAAACCATCTACGCGTATCAGCACGAACACCGGCCAGATTCTCGAAGAAATCACAGCCCGGCGGGGGCTATCGACGGCGTCGCGGTGGACGAATCCAATGACACGCTCTACGCCTTCGCTACGGAACGCAGCGCGTGAGGGAAATTCCGCTCGCCCTCGTCCCGAAAGCAGAACCGGGCGAACCCATCGGAAACAGAAAAGTGAGCGGCACCGTCGCGCCCGACGGCGCCGGGAACATCACCGAATGCAAATTCGAATGGGGCGAACGGCGCCGGCAACTACAACAAGCCGCCGGTTCCATGCGATCAGGCGACGCCGATCACGTCCGAAACCGCGGTGACCGCGACGCTCCCGACGGGCGAAGCACTCTCCGAGACCGAATACCACTACCGCGTCCGAGCCGGGACCGCGACTCCGGGCGGGGTCAACTTCGGCACACGATGAAATGATCACTCCCCATAACGTGCTGGGACTGCTGACGGAAACCGGCAAGCGCGATCACTCGCACGACCGCCACGCTTAACGCCTGTTCGAAGGCAACGGCGAAGCGACCGAATACCAATTCGAATGGGGCGAAGGCAAAATCGGCGAAGGAAGCCTGAGCTCGAACAGCGGATTCATCTCCGCCGGAAGCCCCGCGATCGGCACGACCAACCCGTTGAGCTTCCCTGCCACCGGGCTGACCGCCGGGAAAACGTACCACTTCCGCGTCGTGGCGGAAAACGGCGTCGGCCCGAGCAACGGGTTCGAAAAAGAATTCACGATGCCTTCCTGCGGTCTCGAATATCAGCGACCGAAGACGCCACGGAAGTCACCATGACCTCGGCCACGCTGCACGGCTCCTTCGATATCGATGCCGAAGGGGGAGACACCCACTACTACTTCCAGTACGGCGCCGGCACCTCCTATGGATCCGTCGTCCCCGTCGGCGCGCCCCCGGGAGCGGATGCGGGCAACGACCCCTGGCCACCCGTCCGTGCAGCAGACGATCGAAGTCACCGCCGGCCAGACCGTTCACTTCAGGATCGTGGCCAGCAACTCGTTCGGCACGACGTTCGGGGAAGACAAGAGTTTCAAGGCCCCGAACAAGCCGTCCATCACCGCGTCCGCCTCCGCGAACGTCACGGCATCGACCGCGGACCTGATCGCGAAGATCAATCCCAACGGCGACGCGACCACCTATCACTTCGAATACGGAACATCGCCCTCGTATGACCACGTCATCCCGATCCCCGATGAATCGATCGGCAATGGCGAAACGCCGGTTGAAGTCTCCCAGCACATCGAAAACCTCGATATCGGCGCGACCTACCACTTCAGGGTCGTCGCCGAAAACCAGTGGGGCGAAGTTGCAAGCAGCGACCAGACCTTCGCCTTCTTCACCGCGAACTGCCCGAACGCCCACGTGCGACAGCAGAGCGGCGCCGCATATCTGCCCGACTGCCGTGCCTACGAGCTCGTCTCGCCCGAAGTCGCCGGCGCGGTCCAGCTGTTCCCCGGCCAGGGCCTCGGGCCGATAGTCAACGAATTCATTGCCCATCCGCTGCCGTCCAACACCGGCCTTGCGACGCTCGCCGTCGCGCTTCGCCTTCTGGGGAGGAATCGGTCAGATCAACGGCACCGATCCGCCGAACATCACCCAGGATCTCTACGTCTCGACCCGGACGTCCAGTGGCTGGAAAACCCACTACCCCGGCCTCTCGGCCGGGACCTCGTTCGGCTCGGGCGGGACCCACTGCAGCGCGTCCATGTCTCTGTGTGAAAACTACGACGTCGAAGATCCGCTCCGCCTCGACGCTGCAGACACCGGCTCCAACGCGCCATACGTCTTCGACTCGAATCAGAACAGCGTCTGCCGTCGAGCGCTTCCCGACGATGATCGAAGAACTCGAAGGCGGCGAAGAATTCGAAGGCCGGGGCATCGCGTCCGCCGATTACTCAGCCATTTCGCGTTCGGCACGAACGACGTCGAATTCGCGACCGGCGGTTCGACATCGGCGCCGGGCTCGGCCTACGACAACGACGTCGCCGCGAACACGGCGACGGTGATCTCGAAGCTGCCCGGCGGCGCCAACATCCCGCAGGATCCGCAGGGCTGCACCAACGAAAAAGGACACCAGCGCCAGTGCAAAGACGAGTTCGTGAGGATCCAGGGCCGTGTCGACCGATGGCTCCAACATCCTGATGTCGACCTGGGCCAAACCCACGAGTGGCGAATTCCCGACCAAAAACGAAGAAACCGGGAGTCTCACGACACCCTCATCCACAGGGACCTCCACCTCTACATGCACACCCCGGCGCCGACTACGACATCACCGAAGGCCACCGGGCCCACTTCGTCAGCATGGACCGCGACGGCTCCACGGGTCTACTTCACCTCCGACGAAAAACTGACCCCGGACGACACCGACGAAAGCATCGACCTCTACATGTGGGAAGAGGCATCGGGTGAGCTGACGCTGCCTCTCGAAGGCGCGCGGGGGCGCCGGCAACGGGAACGGATGCACCGTGAGCTGGGTCGAAAAATGCGGCGTCCAGACGATCGACGGGACGATCGACCGGCTATCAACGCCGAAGAAGAAGAAATCTACACTCCGGACAACTGGACCTCGCAGACCGGCGAAATCTACTTCTACTCGCCTGAACAGCTCGATGGCAGCAAAGGTTCCGCGAACCAGCGGAACCTCTACGTCTATCGCAACGGCGCGCCGCAGTTCGTCACCACGCTGAGGCCGCCAGCCCCGCGCGTCCGGATGCAGGTCGCGCCGGACGGAGCCCACATGGCCTTCGTCACCGCGACCCAGGTGACCTCCTACGAAAACAACGGGACCCGGCAGATGTACCTCTACGAACCCGGCAAGCCGCCAAAGGGAACCGAATGACCTGCGTGTCCTGCGACCCGACCGGGGCCCCGCCCGCCGGCGGCGTGCTCGCCGCCTCGAACGGGCTGTTCATGTCCGACGACGGCCGGACGTTCTTCTCGACCAAGGCCGCACTCGTCCCATTCGACACGAACGGCAAGATCGACGTCTACGAGTACACCGAAGGGCGGCCGCAGCTGATCTCCTCGGGCACCTCCAGCACCGACACCTGGGGCGGCGGGCTGCTGATCTACCCGTCGATGACGGTCGGTCTCGAGGGCGTCAGCGCCGACGGGGTCGACGTCTACTTCTCGACCTTCGACACCCTCGTGCCGCAGGACCACAACGGCGAATTCGTCAAGTTCTACGACGCCCGCACCGGCGGCGGATTCCCGTTCCAGGCGCCGCCGCCGCCCTGCAAAGCAGCCGATGAGTGCCACGGCGCCGGCAGCGTCGGCCCGCCCAACCCGCAGGTCGGGACCGGCGCCCAGCTCGGCAAGACCGGCAACGTCAAATCGACGAAGTGCAAGAAGGGCTTTGTCAAGAAGAACGGCAAGTGCGTGAAGAAGAAGAAGGGAAAGAAGAAGCAAGAAGCGAGCGCACAAGCGACAGGGGGGCCGGGCAAATGGCTGAGCGAGCAGCGAGGAACGAGGGTAGAAGGATGCATAAGGCCACCCGCACAAGGCTCGCCTTCTCGGTTCTGGCACTCGCCCGTGGCCGGAGTCGTGCGGCGCGCTGCTCCCCGGAGCCGCCCAGGCCGGCAACGAAATCAAACACTTCGACGCGTTCCCGACCACCGCCCAGGCGGGCGGTCATCCGGACATCGTGACCGAAGTCGCGTTCGGGAACCGCCTCAACAACAACCGAGCGGTCCTGCAACTGCTCTGACGGTCGGGCGCTCACGGTCCACCTGCCCACCGGCGTGATCGGCAACCCGTCCGCGATCCCGACCTGCTCACTGGCCGAGTTCAGCCAGGCCGAATGCCCGGTCGAGTCTGAGATCGGGTACGTCTACATCGTCGATCGCGGAAGCGATCACGATCAAGAACCCTGCCTACAACATGGAACCGAGACCGGATGAACCCGGTCTGATCGGGTTCGTCGTGCCGATCATCGACGGGCCGGGGTTCATCGAAATCTCGGCCCGCACCGGCAGCGACTACGGACTCGACACTTTCGCCACCGGATTCCAGCATCTGCTGCCGGCCGACACCATCAACGTCAGGCTCTGGGGCACCCCAGCCTCGAAAACGAACGATCCGCTCCGGTTCCCGTTCGGTTGGGGCAAGGAAACGAGCGACATCTGCGCCAACCTTCCCGAACCGAATGCGCCCTGTAACGGCTCGGAACCGGTTCCCTCCGATGCGCCCGACGATCCCGTTCCTCCAGAACCCGACAACCTGCGGCGTCGCGCTGACCTCGAAGGTCGACGTGCTCTCCTACGACGGCGAAACGACGCATGCGGAAGCGCCCTGGCCGGCGACGACGGGCTGCGAGCAGCTTGCCTTCAACCCGTCCTTGACGGCCCAGCCGACGACCAACCAGGCGGACACGCCGACAGGCCTCGACGTCGACCTGCGGGCGCCCCAGACCGCTGAGCGAAAAAGTGCCGTCCGCATCGGAGCTCAAGGGCACGGTCGTGACCCTGCCCGAGGGGTTCTCGATCAACCCGAATGCGGCCGACGGAAAGACCTCCTGCAGCGACGCGCAGGCGCAACTTCGGGACGACCCTGCCCGCCGAATGTCCCGAAATCTCGAAGATCGGCACGATCGAGATCGACAGCTCCGCCCTGCCCGGCGAACTGCCCGGGGCGATCTACATCGGCGAACCTCAGCCCGGCAACAAGTACCGGATCTTCATCACCGGTGACGGCTTCGGGACCCATATCAAGCTGCCCGGGTCGATCCATCTCGACCCGCAGACCGGCCGCATGGTGGTCTCATTCGAGCGACCTGCCGCAGACGCCGCTTGGAGGGCTTCAACTTCCACTTCTTCGGCTCCGACCGGGGCCTCCTTGCGACGCCGACCCAGTGCGGCAGCTACGAAGTCAAAGCCGAATTCGAACCGTGGGACAACGCTCTCTCCGAACCAGTCCTCGCTGAGCTCGTTCACGATCGACTCCGGCCCGAACGGGGCGCCCTGCCCCGGTCCGGTCGCGCCCATTCAACCCGACGATGATCGCCGGCACCTCCGACAACACCGCCGGCATGTACTCGAACCTGCTCCTGCGGGCCAACCGCGTCGACGGCGACCAGAACATGGTCCACATCAACACGCTGACTCCTCCCGGCTTCTCGGCGAAGATCGCCGGGATCCCGTACTGCCCGGAGGCGGCGATCCAGACCTCTGCATCCCCCGGCTACTCGGGCTACCAGGAGCTCGCGCACCCGGCCTGCCCGGCCGCGAGCCAGGTCGGGACCGATGTCCTCGGGAACCGGCGCCGGACCCACCCGCTCAACTCGACCCGGGAGCGATCTACCTCGCCGGGCCGTACAAAGGCGCCCCGCTCTCACTGATGTTCGTCGTCCCCGCAGTGTCCGGGCCGTATGACCTCGGCGTCGTCGCGGTGCGCTCGAAGGTCCTCGTCGACCCCGAAACGGCACAGATCACCACCCAGTCCGACCGGATTCCGGAGATCCTCGACGGAATCCCGCTTCGGATCAAGTACCTGCACTTCGACTTCAACCGGAATGAATTCAGCCTCAATCCGACCAACTGCGACCCGTTCCAGATCGACGGCCAGGTATTCGGCAACCAGGGGACGATCGCCGAACCGACCGCCCCCTACCAGGTGGCCAACTGCGCCGACCTCGGTTTCGCCCCGAAGCTGAGTCTGAAGCTAATGGCTCGACGAAACGGCGCGGTCACCCCGCCCTGCGCGCGACCGTGAATATGAAACCGGGCGAAGCGAACAACGACCGCACGCAGGTCTCGATGCCGAAGACTCTGCTGCTGGACCAGGGCCACATCGGGACCGTCTGCACCAAAGTCCAGTTCTCCTCTCACAGCTGCCCGGCGGACTCGGTCTACGGCCAGGCGATGGTCGAAACGCCGCTGCTCGAAAAACCGCTGAGCGGCCCGGTCTACCTGCGCTCCTCGAACACCAAGCTGCCGACCTCGTGGCTGATCTCAATGGTCAGATCGAGATCGCACTGGTCGGGAAGATCGACACCGCGAAGGGCGGTGGCCTGCGGGCGACCTTCTCCAAGCTCCCGACGCGCCGTTCAACAAGTTCGTCCTCAACATGCAGGGCGGCAAGAAGGGACTGCTGGTCAACAGTGAAAACCTCTGCAAGCAGCCTCCAGAAGGCCTCGGTCCAGCAGGAAGGCCAGAACGGCCGCAGCGCCAACAGCAAGAAGAAGCTGCAGACGACTTGCGGCGGCGGTGCCTCGAAGAAGCACCGAAAGCGAAGTTCCGACACACGAAGGGGGGCGCTAGCCGATGACCCGCACGCGCACATCGACGATCGCTCGCGGGTGCCATCTGCGCCTCGCTTCTCGCGCTGGCCCTCGCCGGCTCGGCGTCGGCGAAGAGTCGTGAACCTCCGCCTCTACGAAGGCGTTTTCCCAGCCAGCTCCTTCAATGGGGAAGGCTCGGTCGGCCCGGCGCCGAAGCCCTTCGTCTCACCGCCATCAGCTCGCCATCGACCAGGCCAACAACTACATCATCGTCGGCAACGAAAACTACCTCTACAAGTTCAACTTCTCGGGCACTCCAGTCGCCTTTTCGGCGATCGCGCCCAACACTGAGCTTGGCCCGGTCAGCCTGAACTACTGCTGCAGTGACATCGCGGTCGACAACTCTGGCGGCGCCGGAGGGGTGGGCGAAGGCGAACAGGGGCGGATCTACGCGATGTCGGAAGAAGAATCGAAAGTCGTCGGCTGGAAGGCGAACGGCGAACCCGTTTCCGGTGGCTTCGCTCCGCCCAACGGTCTCAGCGTCACCGCACCGTGCGGGATGGATGTCGACTCCGATGGAAACGTCTGGGTCGGGAGCTCCCAGAGCGAAGATCTGATCGAGTTCAACCCACAGGGAGTAAAGATCGGCAGAAGTCGACATCGGCAAGGACGTCTGTTCGCTGGCGATAGACGAGAACGGGAACTTCTACATAAGCGAGTACCCCGAACAGGGGACGTACAAATTCAGCCCGACCGGCACGCAACTCGCTCAGCTCGAGCCGGCTGAATACGAACCTCGAGACCTAACAGTCGACAACAGCACCGGCCACGTCTACACCATGCACTACGAATGGATCAACGAGTTTGATGAAAATGGCAACTTCCTGACGGAATTCGGCCGTCCGGCAGGAAGGCTATCCCGGCTTCGCTTCATCCGGTGAGGGTATCGCCGTCAACGAAGACAACCACACCGTCTTCGCGGGACACTACCCCGGCTACGTCGACGCGTTCGCGGAGACCGGGGAAATCACGATTCCCGACGTGACCACAGGTGGTGCGAGCGTCACTCCGACGACGGCCACGGTCAAAGGTGAAGTGAGCCCCGATTCTGCGAATTCAGGCACCCCTGTGACGCTGTGCAAGTTCGAATACGGGACCGAAACGACCAACCTCTCGTCGAGCAAACCCTGCAATGGCTCGGCGCCGTTCGAAGGCGAGGTCGAAACAACCATCAGCAGCGGCCTGACGACGGGAACGATCTATTACTACCGAATCACCGCGGCAAACGAAGCGCATCCCGGGGTGTTCTCCAAGGGCACGGTCCACAGCTTCGCGCCGGCCGGTCCGCCTCAGATTGCCGAAGAAGCAGTTTCCGAAGTGAACACCGATGGCGCGACGATCTCGGGAAAGATCACGCCCGGCGGCGGCATAACGACCTGGCACCTGGAATATGGCGAAACCACGGCCTATGGTCACGTGAGCCCGGAACCCGATAATGAACTCGCCGACAACCTCACACCCGAACACGTCTCACACGCGATAGCCGGGCTCATTCCTGGCACCACCTACCACTATCGGTTCGTCGCGACGAACCAGAGCGGGACGACCAACGGCGCGGATCACGAATTCACCACCTTCGCGAGCCCGGCGACGGGTCCGGACTCGTGCCCGAACGCCCAGGTACGCCAACAGACCGGCGCTGCGCAGCTGCTCGACTGCCGCGCCTACGAGCTCGCCTCCGCCGCTGACACCAACGGATATGACGTCACCTCGACCCTCGTCCCCGGGCAGAGCCCATTGCCCCCTCAGCCCTCGGCGGGTGATCGCGTCCTCTACTCGCTCCAGTTCGGCACGGTCCCCGGGGTCCGGCGACCCGACCAACCTCGGCCAGGACCCCTATGTCGCCACCCGCACCAGCAGCGGCTGGGTCACGAGCTATGTCGGCATCCCCGCCAGCGGCTACCCCGTCCACGGCTCCATTCGGATCCCCGCTCGCCGGATCGAGCGCCGGGCTGAGCACGTTTGCTTTCGGCAACGGCACCCTCTGCGACCCGTGCTTCTCCGACGGGTCGACGGGGATCCCCGTGCACATGGCCAACGGCTCCCTCGTCCAGGGTCTGAAGGGCTCGATCTCGAAACCGAGCGCCGAACCCGCCGGCTACATCGGCAAGTCGCTCTCCGACGACGGCACCCACCTTGTCTTCGGCTCGACCTCGAAACTCGAGAGCGCCGCCACCGAAGGAAACCTGACGATCTATGAGCGCGACCTCAACGCGGGGACGACCCAGGTCGTCTCGACCCTGCCGAACGGATCGACGATGACCGGCACGGTTGCCGGCCTCGACGTCTCCTCCGATGGCAGCCGGGTCCTGGTCGGCAAAGCGGTCAGCACCGACGCCAAAGGCAACACCTACTACGACCTCTACATGCATGTCGGCAATAGCCCGAACTCGGTTCAGGTCGCGGACACCGCGAACGGCGTCCTCTTCAACGGAATGACGAGCGACGGGAGCAAGGTCTTCTTCACGACCACCGACCAGCTCACCGGCGACACCGACACCAGCGCCGACCTCTACCGGGCCGACGTCACCTCCTCGGGGGCGACTGTGACGCGGGTCTCGACAGGGTCCGGTAGCCGGCAACACGGACAGCTGCAACCCGGTGCCGGGCAAAGAAGGCGCGGCATTGGAACGTGATCCCGGGCGGCCCGACCAACTGCGGCGTTGTTGCGCTCGCGGGCGGCGCGGGTGTCTCGTCCGGCGACGGGACGGTCTTCTTCCTCTCGCCCGAGAAACTCGACGGGTCCGGGGTCCTCAACCAACCGAACCTGTTCGTTGCGAGGCCCGGTGCGGCCGCCGAAGTACGTGACGACGATCGAGCCCACCGGCGAAATCGTCCACCACGCAGTCAATGACAGCGAGATCCATCGCTATCAGGACTTCCAGGTGGCGCAGAACGGGGATTTCGCCGTCCTCGCGTCGACTCTGCCACTGACCGGCTTCGATACCTTCAACCGCAGCCAGGTCTTCCGCTACGACACTGACGGCGGGACTTTGGTCTGCGCGTCGTGCGCCAGCACGGGTGCCGCTCCGACCGGCGAAGCGCGGCTCTCATCGGGTCTCAACCTCACCAATGACGGCCGCGTCTTCTTCACCTCAGTCGAACCGCTGGTACTGCGAGACACGAACAACCGGCTCGACGTATACGAGTGGAAGGAAGGCGAGATCCAGCAGCTGGTCTCGACCGGGATCAGCAACTTCGACGCCGGCCTGCTCGGAGTCAGCGCCGACGGCGTGAACGCCTTCTTCTTCACCCGCGAGACCCTCGCCCCGCAGGACAAGAACGGCGAGACGATGAAGATCTACGACGCCCGCGAGAACGGCGGCTTCCTCAATATCCCGCCGCTGCCGCTGTGCGCGGCCAAGGACGAGTGCCACGGCCCCAGCACGGTACCCGCGCCGCCGCCCCAGATCGGCACCTTCAAGGGCGAGGGCGGCAACGCCAAGCCGAAGAAGTGCAAGAAGCCGAAGGTGAAGCAAAACGGCAAGTGCGTCAAGAAGCCGAAGAAGAAGAAGAACAAGAAGAACGGGAAGCGGAGCCATGGCTGAGCCGCGGAAGATGAGCAAGGAGACGACGATGGCACGCAGACGAACATCTCTCGGCTTCCCTCGTTGCGCGGCGCGCTGCGGGTGGCGATGGTCGGCGCACTGGGCCTCCTGGCGGCGATGCTGATGGTCGCCCCGGCCAGCGCCAGCGAGGCGATCACCTCGTTCCACGCCTCGGTCTCGACCAGCCAGGCCGGAGGGCATCCCGACTTCAGCTACGAATTCGCGCTGGCCAACCCCGGGGAACCGGAGGCCGCCAAGGAAGTCGTCCTCAACGCGCCCCAGGGCCTGTTCGGCAATCCGAATGCCGTCCCGCGATGCACGTCGAGTGATTTCGCGCTCCAGCAGTGCCAGGCCGCGTCGCAGGTCGGGATCGTCACGATTCGCGCCAACTACTCGGGCAACCCGAACAACCTGCTCGGAACGGCGCCGATCTACTACGTCCAGCCCCAGGAAGAAGAGGAGACGGTCCGGTTCGCGTTCATCGTCCCCGCGCTTCAGATCCCGATCAGCACGCCGGTCTCGGTCAGGACCGCCTCCGACTACGGGCTTCGATTCAGCGTCTCGGGCCTGACCCAGCTGATTCCTCTTGCCGGCGCAAAACTGACGGTCTGGGGCTTCCCCGCCGACAGCAGCCACAACGGCGATCGGTTCGGGAAAGGCTCACCGGGCGATCCCGCCGGTTGTCCGGGCCTCGAAGACACCAGCTGCGAGGGCTCGCACTCCGCCGGCACCGCCGACCACCCGATGATCAACAACCCGACGGTCTGCACCGGTGAAGAGCTGCCGGTGACGATCAGCGCTGTCACCTACCAGGACCCGAACGATGCGACCGAAGCCGAAGATGAACTGCCGCCGGTCGAAGGCTGCGAGAAACTCAACTTCTACCCGGTCCTCAACGCCTCGCTGACGACCGACGAAACCGACGCGCCGTCGGGCCTCGACCTCGAGCTGCAGGCGAAACAGTTCGAGAGCGACGCCCTCTCGCCGTCGCAGATCAAGGAAGCGACGGTAACGCTGCCGCCACGGCCTGACGATCAACCCCGACGCCGCCGACGGCCAGCAGGCCTGCCCCGATGACGCTGGCCAACTTCGACAGCGAGGGGCCGGCTGAATGCCCCGACCACGCGAAGATCGGGACGATGGAGCTCGAAACCCCGGCCCTCGAAGGGCCGCTCAAAGGCTCGATCTACTTCGGTGAACCGAAGCCCGGCGACCAGTACCGGGTCTTCCTGATCGCGGACGGCTTCGGCATCCACGCGAAGCTGGTCGGCGACATCCAGCCCGACCCGAAGACGGGCCAGATCACGGCGGTACTTCACAGACCTGCCGCAGGTCCCGTTCGAAGCGTTCAACTTCCACATCTTCGCCTCGCAGCGGGCGCTGCTGGCGACGCCGACCCACTGCGCCAACTACAGCGTGGAATCGGTGTTCGTGCCGTGGAACTCGGCCCTCGCCGACCAGCCCTCGAGCCCGAACTTCAGCCTCAGCTCGGGCCCGAACGGCAGGCCGTGCCCGCCGGAGGTGCGCCCGTTCCAGCCGCGGCTCGTGGCCGGCACCTCGAACCCCCTGGCCGGCGCCTTCTCCAGCTTCCACCTGAAGCTCGACCGCGACGACGGCGACCAGTTCCTCGACGACCTCAACTTCAGGATGCCGCCCGGGTTCACCGGCGACCTCCGCGGGATCACCTACTGCTCGGAGGCCCAGATCGCCGCCGCCGCGGCCAACGCGGGCCGTGCCGAGCAGGCGAGCCCGAGCTGCCCGGCCTCGTCCCAGATCGGGACGACGAACGTCTCGGCCGGCCCGGGGACGAACCCGTTCAACGCGGTCGGCAGGATGAACCTCTCCGGCCCGTTCGACCCCGATGGCGCCGGGCCGATGCCGGTCGCGCCGCTCAGCCTCGCGGCGATCACCCCGGCGCTGGCCGGTCCCTATGACTACGGCGTCGTCGTCGTCCGCGTCGCCCTCTACGTCGACAAGCGGACCGCGCAGGTCTCGGCCGTCTCGCAGGCGGTTCCGCAGATCATCGGCGGGGTGCCGATCCGGATGCGATCGATCCAGGTCAACATCGACAAGCAGGACTTCACGATCAACCCGACCAACTGCGGCAACTTCTCGGTCGACTCCGAAGGGATCGGCGATCAGGGCACACCGGCCCTCTTCTCCTCGTTCTTCCACGCCGTCAACTGCCGCTACCTCGACTTCAAGCCGAAGATGACGGTGAAGCAGATCGGCAAGGGGGCCACCGCACGCAGCAAGAACCCGAAGATGCGGTTCGAACTGCGGACGAAGAAGGGCGAAGCCAACATCAAGTCGGTCAAGGTCACCCTGCCGAAGGCCTTCGCGATCGATCAGCGCCACCTCAGCAACCTCTGCTCGAAAGCGCAGCTGGAAGCCGAAAACTGCGCCGGGCGCCAGCCGATCGGCTCGGTGATGACAAAGACGCCGCTGCTCGACCAGCCGCTCCAGGGGCCGGCCTACGCGGTCTCCGGCTTCGGCAAGCTGCCGCGCCTCGCCTTCATCCTCAACGGCCAGGTCCAGCTCGTGCCGCAGGCCGAATCGAAGTCGGTCAACGGCAAGCTGACGACGACGGTCCCGACCGTCCCCGACGCGCCGATCGGCTACTTCCGGCTCGACCTCCTCGGCGGCAAGAAGGGCTACCTCGTCAACACGCGGAGCCTCTGCAAGAGCGTGCCGGTGATCAAGGTCAACTACGAAGGTCAGAACGGCAAGAGTGCCACCCAGAACGTCGAGACGAAGACGGCCTGCGGTGGCGGCAAGGGTTGAGAACGTCAAAATGCGCGGGCGACGCTAGAATCCCGGCGGGTTCTAGACCAAACCTTTGAGCGTGTAGGGGTGTTCCCTCATTGGGAGCCGCAAACATGGGAGAAAGCGGAGGAGACAGATGCAGCAGGATGTGAGCAGGAAGCGGGCCAAGATGCCCTCGCCGGCGATGGTCGTCGGGATCATTGCCCTGATCGTGGCCCTGACCGGGACCGCGTTCGCGGGAGGATTCAAGCTCGGTAAAAACTCGGTCGGCTCACGCCAGCTGAAGGCGAAGGCGGTCAACGGGCGCCAAGATCGCCAACAACGCCGTCAACGGGACCAAGGTCGCGAACGGCTCGATCACCGGCGACGACATCGATCTCAGCAGGCTCGGCACCGTTCCAAACGCGAGCACCTCGGCCAATGCCGGCAACGCCAACACCGTCGCCGGACACGCCGCGGCCTGCCCGGGCGACACGGAACTGATCCGGGGCGTCTGCTTCGACAAACACTCGAACCCGGTCGTCACCGACGTCCAGACCGCGGCCAACGATTGCGCCGCGAAAGGCGGCTACCTGCCCGACCCGCTCGAACTGTCGTCGACCGGCGGCGTTCTCGATCTGGGCTCCGGCTCGGGGACCGATCGTCAGTACACCGACACCTACTACGCGAACACCTCGGGCTCGGCGTACAGCACGATCTTCGTCTCCCAGGAAGGCCTCAAAGAGGGCGCCTTCGACGGTGACGCCGAGTACATCTGCGCCTACCCGCTCGTTCGCTAGACGATGTCGAGGATGATCGGCAAGAGGAGGGCCGCCCTCGCGGCGGCGGTGGCGGTCGTCGCTCTGGGCGCCCTGGCGCTTGCATCGACGAGCCAGGCGGTCAACGCCATCAAGGGCAACATCGTCGTCGCCTTCAACGGCACGATCTCGCCCTCGAAGCTGCCCCGGACCGGCACAGCGCCGGTCGGGGTCCAGATGGGCGGCAAGATCAAGACGAAGGACCGGACGGCGCCGCCGAAACTCGAACAGATCATCCTCGAAATCAACCGCCACGGACAGCTGCAGACCAAGGGCCTCGCAACCTGCTCGCTGGGCAAGCTGCGTTCGATCTCCTCCGAGGGCGCTAAGAGGGCCTGTGGCCCCGCCCTGATCGGCTCCGGCTCGGTCACCTCGCGTGTCTCGCTGCCGGGGCAGCCCGCCTTCTCGTCGATCGGGAAGTTGCAGGCCTTCAATGGCCGCCACAACGGCCATCCGGCGATCTTCGCCCAGGTCGCCTCGGGCGCGCCGCTGCCGCTGACCTACGTGATCCTCTTCGAAGTCAAGAAGAGGGGCGGTGAATTCGCGACCCAGCTGGTCGGGACGATGCCGCCGATTGCTTCCGAATACGGGTTCATCTCGGCGTTCAACCTGCTGCTCAGGCGCCAGTACTCGTTCCGCGGGCAGAAGATGAGCTACGCCTCGGCCGGGTGCCCGGCGCCGAACGGCTTCACCCAGGTGAACTTCTCGTTCGCCAAAGTGAGCTACGAGTTCGCCGACGGCAGCAACCTCTCGAGCAAGCTCGTGCGCCGCTGCACGGTCAGGGGATAGGCGGCCCGTCTTGCGTCGTAGGCGACCGGCACTGATCGCCCTCGCGGCGCTGGCGCTGGCGGCCGGGGTGGTTGCCGCCGTGGCAACGGGCCAGGTCGTCAAGAAGGGCAACCTCGAAATCGAAATCGAAGGCTCGGTGTCGCCGACCAAGCTCTCGAGGACGACGCCGCAGCCGATCACCCTCAATCTCTCGGGCAAGGCGGGCACGACCGATGGCTCCCATGTGCCGCCGCTGAGGGAACTCTTCGTCGAATTCGACAAGCAGGGCCACCTCAACACCAAGGGCATGCCGACCTGCAGCGTCGGCAAGCTGCAGAGCACGCTCACCGCCCAGGCGAAGGCGGCCTGCGGCCCGGCGCTGATCGGCACCGGCCACGTCACCGCGGAGATCGCCTTCCCCGAACAGGCGCCGTTCTCGGCCGGCGGCCCGCTGCTGATCTTCAACGGCTCCTCGGGCGCCAAGCAGATGCTGATCTTCCACGTCTACGCCAAGGTCCCGGCGCCGACGACCTTCGTCACCACGGCCCAGATCAGCAAGGGCAAGGGCCCCTACGGGACGGCGGCCCGGGTCAAGATCCCGACCATCACCTCCGGCCAGGGATCGCTGACGTCCTTCAAGGCGACGATCTTCAAAACCTTCAACTACAAGGGGAAGAAGCAGAGCGTCCTGACCGCGACCTGCAAGACGGGATCGCTGAAGGCCAGGGGCGACTTCTTCTTCCAGGGCCTGACGCTCGAGGGCAAAGTGAGCCGGGCCTGCACCCCGGCAAAGTGAGGAGAGAGACGATGATCAAGAAAGCGATTGCACTGAGCCTGACGGCGATGCTTCTGTTCGCGGTGGCCGCTCCGCTTGCGTTGGCGATCACCCGCGACGAATACAAGGCCCAGGTCGAACCGATCTGCCAGAAGAACTCCGAAGCGAACGACAAGATCCTCAAGACCGTTCGCAAGGAAGTCAAGGAAAACAAGCTGAAGACGGCGGGGGCGAAATTCATCAAGGCCTCGACCGCCCTGAAGAAGACCTACAACGAACTGAAGGCGGTCGAACAACCGGCCGAAGACGCGGCCAAGCTGACCAAGTGGCTCGGTTACGTGAAGAAAGAGAGCGAACTGTTCAACAGCGGTGGCAAGGCGCTCAAGGCCGGCAACAAGTCGAAGGCGCAGAAGTTCGTCAACCAGCTGAACTCGAACGCGAACAAGGCGAACGCCGAAGTTCTCTCGTTCAACTTCCGCTACTGCAAGTTCAACCCGTCCAAATACACCTGAGAGGCCCTCTGCCCCGCCTCCTCACAGCACTCGCCCTGCTGGGCATCCTCGCGATCGCCCAGGGCTGTGGCGGCGGCTCGGACTCGAGCGAAACCACCACCGCCGAAGCCCCCACCACGACCACCGCCCAGGGCACCGGCAACGGCGCCGAATCAGAAGGCGGCGCTGCCAAGAAGAACGGCAACGGCGGCTCGACCAAGAATGCCAACGGCGGGGAAGGCTCCTCGGGGGGCGGCGGCGCCAAGGGCCCCGGCCTGAGCGAAAAGGCAAAGCCCGACGTCAAGGGCTTCAAGGCCCCGCCCGGCGGGGACAACAGCATCCAGACCTACGGCGAAGAAGCCGAAACCTCCGAAGAAGAAGAAATCACCACCGCGATGGCCTCCTTCCTGCGGGCGATGGCGGCCCGCAACTACCCGGCGATCTGCGAAGGCCTGAGCGAATCCAACCGCGGCCAGCTCGAACAGCTCGCCAAACTGAAAAAAGAACTCGGCTCAGACTGCCCTTCGATCCTCAAGGCGCTCCTCGTCGGACCCACCTCAGAAGCCCAGAAGGCCGCCCAAGGCACCGTCTACCAGGTCCGGGTCGAAGGCGAAAACGCCTTCGTCATGTTCACCCCACTCGGCGGCAGCGCCTCCTACTTCGTGATGAAACACGACCCCGACGGCTGGAAGTCGACCACCCTCAGCACCGGGGTCCCCTTCAACCCCGAAACCGGGGCGGGGGGGTAGGTCCGGGGAGAATAGATTGGCGCTCCTCGCGGTGGACCCGTCGTTCCTCGGCGCACAACCTCTAACATCGTCCCGCGATGACGAGCCGCCGCTGCGGCTCTGGGAGCGGTATCCGCCCGGATAGCTCAGTTGGTAGAGCACTTCCATGGTAAGGAAGGGGTCACCGGTTCGAGTCCGGTTCCGGGCTTATGGATTTTGCCCTGACCGATGAGCAGCTGGACTTCGTCGCGGCCATCCGCGACTTCTGCGAGCGCGAGTGCGGCACCCGTGAGCGGCGCGACGCGCTGACCGACGGGGGCGAGGTCCACCACAGCCACGACCTCTACGCCAAGATGGCGGAGCTCGGCTGGCTCGGGGTGACCATCCCCGAGGAGCACGGAGGGTCCGGAGGCACGATGCTCGACGCCTGCCTCTTCATGGAAGAGACGACACGGGGCCTGGCTCCGATCGGCGGCTACTCGACGACGCTGATCGTGGCCGGCGCAACCAGCCGGTTCGGAACCGGGGACCAGAAGAGCGAGATCCTCGGCGGCATCGCCGGCGGCGCGGTCGAGGCGATCGCGATGACCGAGCCCGAGTCCGGCTCGGACGTCGGCTCGCTGACGACCTCGGCCGAGCGGGTCAACGGCGGCTTCGTCATCAACGGCCAGAAGGTCTTCATCTCCAATGCCCACATCGCCGATCACGTCCTGGTCGTCTGCCGCACGACCAGGGGCGAGTCCAAGCACGAGGGCCTGACGATGATCTGGGTCCCGCGTGAGGTCGACGGGATGGAGATCGTCCCGATCGAGACGATGGGCGGCCGTGAGACCAACACGCTCTACCTGAACGACGTCGAGGCGCCGGCGGAGGCGGTCCTCGGCGAGGTCGACCAGGGGTGGACACAGCTGATGGCGGGGCTCAACGTCGAGCGCCTGATCCTCGCGGCGACGATGCTCGGGATCGCCCAGCGCGCCTTCGACGACGCTCTGGCCTACGCCAAGGAGCGCAGGCAGTTCGGCCGCCCGATCGGGTCCTTCCAGGCTCTCCAGCACCGCTTCGCCGACCTTGCGACCGAGCTCGAGGCAGCGCGGCTGATGACCCGCTGGGTGGCGACGCTGACCGACGAGGCGCCCGACCGGATGCTGCCGAAGGAGGCCTCGATGGTGAAGCTCTACGTCACCGAGGTGGCGAAGCGGGTCACGCTCGAGGGGATGCAGATGATGGGCGGCTACGGCTACTCCTCCGAGTACGACATGGAGCGCCTCGTCCGCACCTCGCTGGTCTCGACCATCTACGGCGGCACCTCCGAGATCCAGCGCGGCATCATCGCTAAAACCCTAGGCCTCTGAATCGCTATCCTTCAGGTCTGCCTCGCGCCTCGGCCCGGGGTTTTCTCTTGTAAGAGCTTCCGTACGTCGACGAGGGAGAAATGGCTCGCGGAGATGTCCGCATCGCGGTGACGCTGGCTTGCGAAGACTGCAAGCGGCGGAATTATCAGACCAACAAGTCGCGGCGAAATTCGCCGGACCGAATCGAGCTGCGCAAGTTCTGCCGTTGGTGCGGGCGCCACACCGCCCATAAGGAGACGCGCTAGCGGATGGCCAAAACCCGCGCCCAGCGCAAGGCCGAGAAACGCGCTCGCGAAGCGCAGGAGCAAAAGCGCTCAGGCTCCGGGGACGGACGCCAGGCGCGCGCCCAGCACGACACCCAGGTCCCCGTCTCCGGCGACGTCGCCGAGATCGAGGCGGTCGAGGCCGGGATCGGGGCCGGTGCTCCCGAAGCCGAGCTCGAGACCCCCGACGCCCCGAAGACGAACCGGTCCCAGCGCCGAGCCCAGGCAAAGAAAGCCAAGGAAGCGGATCGCCGCGAACGCGACGATCGCAAGCGTCGCGAGCGTGAGCAGCTCGCCAAACGCCAGAAGCAGGCGAGCGCCGAGCGCCAGCGCGGCGGAGTCTTCGGCTTCCTCTCCTCCTGCTGGGCGGAGCTGAAGAAAGTCCAGTGGCCGGACCGCGACACGCTGGTCCAGGCGACCGCGGTGACGATCATCTTCGTCGCCGTCGCCGCGGCCTACCTCGGCGCCCTCGACGGAATATTCAACTACCTGATCCAAAGGATCCTCTGACGCCATGTATCGCTGGTACGTGATCAACACCTACTCGGGACACGAGAACAAGGTCAAGCACAACCTCGAGCACCGGGTCCAGACGATGAGCCAGAACCGCAACGTGCGGCAGGTCGTCGTGCCGACCGAGCAGGTCATGGAGGTCAACAAAGACGGCCAGAAAGAGCCGAAGGAGAAACGGACGATGCCCGGCTATGTCCTGGTCAACATGGAGCTGACCGACGACGCCTGGGGGCTCGTCAAGAACACCCCCGGCGTGACCGGATTCGTCGGCGCCCGCAACAAACCGGTGCCGCTCTCCAAAGTCGAGGTCGACCGCCTGCTCCACCGTGAGACCGCCGAGCGGCCCCGGACCCAGGCCCAGTTCTCGATCGGCGAGTCGGTCAAGGTCATCTCCGGCCCGCTCTCGGACTTCTCGGGCGAGATTGCCGAGATCAACGAGGACGCCGCGAAACTCAAGGTCCTGGTCTCGATCTTCGGCCGCGAGACCCCGGTCGAGGTCAACTACGACCAGGTCAAGAAGATCTAGCCGAGACCGCTACCCTCACCGACTCCCCATGGCGAAAAAAGTCCTCACGATCATCAAGCTCCAGATCCAGGCCGGCAACGCGAACCCCGCGCCGCCGGTCGGCCCCGCGCTCGGCCAGCACGGGGTCAACATCATGGAGTTCTGCAAAGCGTTCAACGCCCAGACCCAGGGCGAGGGCGGGACGATCATCCCGGTGGAGATCACCGTCTATGAGGACCGCAGCTTCGACTTCATCACCAAGACGCCTCCGGCCGCGGTCCTGATCAAGGAAGCGATCGGGATCCCGAAGGGCTCGGGCGAGCCGCACCTCAACAAGGTCGGAACGATCTCGATGGACCAGGTCCGCCAGATCGCCGAGCGCAAGATGCCCGACCTCAACGCCAACGACCTCGACGCCGCTTCGAAGATCATCGCCGGGACCGCCCGCTCGATGGGCGTCGACGTGAAATAGGGAGTCCCGGGATGGCCCACGGAAAACGCTATCGGCAGCAGTACGGGAAGGTGCAGCGCACCCAGGCCTATCCGCCAGCCGAGGCGATCGCGCTGATCAAGGAGACCGCGAGCGCCAAGTTCGACGAGACGGTCGAGCTGCACATCAGGCTAGGGGTCAACGTACGCCACGCCGAGGAGCAGCTGCGGGGCACGCTGGCGCTGCCGCACGGCCTCGGCAAGGACGTGACGATCGCCGTCTTCGCCGACGGAAAGCAGGCGCGCGACGCCGAGGCCGCCGGAGCCGACTTCGTCGGCGGCCAGGACCTGGCCGAGAAAGTCCAGGAGGGGTGGACCGACTTCGACATCGCGATCTCGACCCCGGACATGATGAAGACGGTCGGCCAGCTCGGCCGCGTGCTCGGACCTCAGGGCAAGATGCCGAACCCGAAGGTCGGCACGGTCACCGACGACATCGAGAAGGCGGTCACCGAGTCCAAAGCCGGCAAGGTCGAGTACCGAACCGACCGCCAGGCGATCGTCCACCTTGCGATCGGCAAGGCGAGCTTCGACGCCGACAAGCTGCTCGACAACTGCATGGCGGTGATCGAGGAGATCAACCGCGCCAAGCCCTCCTCGGCCAAGGGGCGCTACATCCTCTCGGCGACGCTGACGACGACGATGGGCCCCGGGATCCGGGTCGATGCCTCGAAGAGCGTCGAACGAGACGGCGCACCAGCCGACCCCGGAAGCGAAGCTGAGGAGTCGGCGGAGAGCGAGACCGCAGAGGAGCCGGCGACCGCCTAAACTCCGCCGCCGCACGCCCGAGACCACCGGCGGGGCCATGCCCGCAAGCCCGGTGCAGGTGAGACGATGAACCGAGAAGAAAAGGCAGCAACAATCGACGAGGTCGCGGCCCAGATCGAGGGCGCCGACGCGATCTTCGCGGTCGACTACCGGGGCATCAGCGTCCCGCAGGCCGCCGAGCTGCGGGGGAAACTCCGCGAGGCCGATGCCAGCCTCCGGATCGTCAAGAACCGGCTGACGAAACTCGCCGCCGAGAAGGCCGGCGAGAAACGGCTCGCGGCGCTGCTCGAGGGGCCGACCGCGCTCACCTTCGTCCGCGGCGACACCGCCCAGGCCGCGAAGGCGATCACGACCTTCAACAAAGAGCACGAAGTTCTCAGCTTCAAGGGCGGCTTCATGGAGGGGGTCGACCTCGACGAGGAAAAGTTCACATCGATCGCCCGCCTCCCCTCGCGCGAAGTCCTCGACGGCCAGCTCGCCGGGATCGTCGCCAGCCCGCTGACCGGCCTCGTCCGCGGGCTCGGCTCGATGATCCAGGGGCTCGCGCTCCAGCTCGGCCAAATCGCGGACAAGGGGCTCGTCAGCGGCGACGCCCCGCCCGCGGGTCCTGTCTCGGGGGATGACTCCTCGTCCTCGCGGGACGACGCTGCGGGCGAGGAGCCATCCCCCGAGCCACCCGCGGCAGAGGCCGATGCCGCGGATGACGAGGCCCCGGAGGCTGAGCAGGGCGAGGCCGACCCGTCCGCGACCGGACGCGAAGCGGAGGACGCGGACGGAACTGACGGCGAAGCCGAAAGCCCGAGCGAGGAGGAGTCGCAGTCTGATTCCTCTGCGACGAGCGAGGGCGATGAGGCCCCGGCGGCTGAGGGCGAAGAGACTTCCGATGACGACACAGCTTCTGACGACGACAAAACAAGTGAGGAAGAGGAGTAGATGGCAACCAAAACTTCCACAGAGGACTGGATCGAGGAGCTGAAGGGCATCTCGGTCCTGGAGCTCTCCGAGCGGATCAAAGCGCTGGAGGAGGAGTTCGGCGTCTCCGCGACCGCGGTCGCGGCGGCGGCACCGGCCGCCGCGGGCGCCGCGACGGCGACGGCGACGGCGGGGGCGAAGAGTCCTCGACGGTCGACGTGGTCCTGACCGAGGTCGGCGGGCAGAAGGTGCCGGTGATCAAGGTCGTCCGCGCCGCGACCGGCCTCGGCCTGAAAGAGGCCAAGGCCCTGGTCGACGAGGCCCCGAAACCGATCAAAGAGGGCATCGAGCGCGAGGAGGCCGAAAAAGTCAAGGGCGAACTCGAGGAGGCCGGCGCCACGGTCGAGCTCAAATAGGAGCCGGAGTCACCCGAAACGGCCCCAGGCACGGGGGATGCCTGAGGCCGAGCGCGGCCGTGTGATATTTTTCGCGGTCGCGCGCCTGTTGTCATTCCCTCGCAATATCTGCGCTGTATCCACGTCCCTCTGACCGCCCGAGGAGTCGCCCACTTTGGCACGTTCTAACGCTGCCCCCGTAACCCGCAGGAGTTTCTCCCGACTTAAGAACCCCCTCGAAGTCCCCCACCTGATCGATATTCAGCGTCGCTCCTTCGAAGAGCTGACGGATCCGAAGCAGGGCGGGCTGCGAGAGACGATCGACGACATCTCCCCGATCGAGGACTACACGGGGAACCTCGCGATCGTCTTCAGCGATTTCAAATTCGAGGACCCGCCGCACACGATCGAGGAGTGCCGGGAGAAGGACATGACGTACTCGCGGCCGCTGACCGCGACCGTCGCCTTCCAGAACAAAGAGACCGGTGAGATCCGCGAGCAGGCCGTGTTCATGGGCGATTTCCCGTGGATGACCGACCGTGGGACCTTCATCATCAACGGCACCGAGCGCGTCGTCGTCACCCAGCTGGTGCGCTCGCCGGGCGCCTACGTGATGGCGCCGAAGGACCCGGAGAAGCAGGTCTTCATCGCCAATCTGATGCCGGCCCGCGGCTCCTGGCTGGAGCTCGAAATCGACAAAAAAGGCCGCGTCTTCGTCCGCATCGACCGCAAGCGGAAACTCCCGGTCACGGTCCTGCTGCGCGCGATGGGCTACGTCGAGGACGAGAAGCTCCTCGATCTCTTCGACGACTCGATCTACCTCAAGCACACGATCGAGGCCGACACCGAGGCGACGAGGACCGAAGAGGGCGCGCTGATCGAGCTCTTCAAAAAGCAGCGCCCGGGAGAGCCGCCGTCGGTCGACGCCGCGAAAAGCCTGCTCGAGCAGCTCTTCTTCGACCCCAAGCGCTACGACCTGACCCGGGTCGGCCGCTACAAGCTCAACGCCCGCCTCGACCTCGACGTCGACCTCGACAACCGGGTCCTGACCCACGACGACATCATCGCCCTGGTCAAGGAGCTGGTCAGCCTCCCGAAGCTGCTCGGGATTCCCGAGCAGGTCGACGAGGAGAACCCGATCAAAGACTATGCCGCGGAGGCGCTCACCTACCCGCGCGAGCCCGTCAACGAGCACCTCGACGAGTACGAGCACTTCGGCAACCGCCGGCTGCGCACCGTCGGCGAGCTGATCCAGGAGGCATTCCGGATCGGCCTCTACCGGATGGAGCGGGTGGTCCGCGAGCGGCTGACCACCGAAGACGCCGACGCGATCACCCCGCAGACGATCATCAACATCCGCCCGGTCGTCGCGGCGCTGAAGGAGTTCTTCGGCTCCTCGCAGCTGTCGCAGTTCATGGACCAGACCAACTCTCTGGCCGGCCTGACCCACCGGCGCCGCCTCTCGGCGCTGGGGGCGGGCGGCCTGACCCGCGAGCGGGCCCCGATCGAGGTCCGCGACGTGCACCCGACCCACTACGGCCGGATGTGCCCGATCGAGACGCCCGAGGGGCCGAACATCGGCCTGATCGGCTCGCTCTCCTCCTACGCCCAGATCTCCGAGCATGGCTTCGTCACGACGCCGTACCTGGAGGTCAAGGATGGCGTCGTCGGCGAAAAGATCGTCCACCTCGACGCGACCCAGGAGGAGGACAAAGTGATCGCCCAGGCGAACGCCGAGGTCGATCCGAAAACGAGAAAACTGAAAGGCCCGAGCGTCCTCGTCCGCGCCTCCGAGGAGGAGTACGCGACCGCGGCGCCCAAGGAAGTCGACCTGATGGACGTCTCGCCGACCCAGATCTGGTCGGTGGCGACTGCGCTGATCCCGTTCCTCGAGCACGACGACGCCAACCGGGCGCTGATGGGCTCGAACATGCAGCGCCAGGCGGTCCCCCTGCTGAAGCCGGACCCGCCGCTGATCGGAACAGGTATGGAGCGCCGCGCCGCTGTCGACACCGGCGACGTCGTCCTCGCCGAGAACGACGGCGAAATCACCCACGTCGACTCAGAGCAGATCGTGGTCACCCACGGCTCGAAGAAAGACGAGTACCCGCTGAACAAGTTCATGCGCTCCAACCAGGGGACGATCATCCACCAGCGACCGATCGTCAGCTCCGGGCAGAGCGTGAAGGCCGGCGACGTCCTCGCCGACGGGTCATCGACGGCCGGCGGCGAGATCGCCCTCGGCAAGAACTGCCTGGTCGCCTTCATGTCCTGGGAGGGCTACAACTTCGAGGACGCGATCATCCTCTCCGAGCGTCTGGTCAAGGACGACGAAATGACCTCGATCCACATCGAGGAGTACGAGATCGACGCCCGCACGACCAAGCTCGGCGACGAGGAGATCACCCGCGACATCCCCAACCGCTCCGAGGAGAGCCTTCGCAACCTCGACGAGCGCGGCATCGTCCGCGTCGGGGCCGAGGTCGTCTCCGGCGACCTCCTGGTCGGCAAGGTGACCCCGAAGGGGGAGACCGAGCTGACCGCCGAGGAGAAGCTGATCCGCGCGATCTTCAAGGAGAAGGCGCGCGAGGTCCGCGACACGTCGCTCAAGGTCCCGCACGGCGAGGGCGGCGTCGTCATCGACGTTCTCACCTTCAGCCGCGACGACGGCGACGACCTCGCGCCCGGGGTCAACGACCTCGTCCGCGTCTACGTCGCGACCAAGCGCAAGATCGCGGAGGGCGACAAGCTCGCCGGCCGCCACGGGAACAAGGGTGTGATCTCAAAGATCGTGCCCGAAGAGGACATGCCCCATCTCGAGGACGGCACCCCGGTCGACGTCATCCTCAACCCGCTCGGGGTCCCGAGCCGGATGAACATCGGCCAGGTGCTGGAGACGCATCTCGGCTGGGTCGCCGGCAACGGCTGGTACGACGACGGCTCCGAGGCCTACAAGCAGGCCCACTCCAAGGAGGGCGACGGCCGCGTCTACGTCTCGACGCCGGTCTTCGACGGCGCGACCGTCGAGGATGTCGACGAGGCGCTGGTCTCCTGGCAGGATGAGAACGCCGAGCGCGGCATCGATCTCGGCATCGACAAGCGCGAGCGCCCCGGCGCCCGTGCGGTCGGGTCGGTCCAGCTCTACAACGGCCGCACCGGCGAGCCCTACGAGGGCAAGGTGACCGTCGGCTACATGTACATCCTCAAGCTGCTGCACCTCGTCGACGACAAGATCCACGCCCGCTCGACGGGCCCCTACTCGCTCGTCACCCAGCAGCCGCTGGGCGGCAAGGCGCAGTTCGGCGGTCAGCGCTTCGGCGAGATGGAGGTCTGGGCGCTGGAGGCCTACGGCGCGGCGTACACGCTGCAGGAGATGCTGACCGTGAAGTCCGACGACACCGTCGGGCGGGTGAAGGCCTACGAGGCGATCGTCAAGGGGGAGAACATCCCCGAGCCGTCGATCCCCGAGTCCTTCAAAGTCCTATTGAAGGAGATCCAGAGCCTCTCGCTCGACGCCAACGTCGTCTCCGAAGGAGGCGAGGTGGAGATCTCCGACGAGGACGACGACCTCCTCAAAGCGGCCGAGGAGCTCGGCATGGACCTGACAGGGGTTCGCGCCGACTCCTCCAACGGGGCCGCCGACGAGAAGGAGGAGCAGGTCGTGGCGGAGGGCGAGGGCGGAACCGACGGAAGCGATGGCGCCGAGGCCGAGGCGAAAGAAGAGACGAAGGTGGAGGACTGATGATCGACATCAACAATTTCGACGCAATCGAGATCGGCCTTGCGTCGTCGAAGAAGATCCGGTCCTGGAGCTGGGGCGAGGTAACGAAGCCCGAGACGATCAACTACCGAACCCTCAAGCCCGAGAAAGACGGGCTCTTCTGCGAGCGCATCTTCGGCCCGACCAAGGACTGGGAGTGCTACTGCGGCAAGTACAAGCGGGTCCGCTACAAGGGCATCGTCTGCGAGCGCTGCGGCGTCGAGGTGACCCGCTCCAAGGTCCGCCGCGAGCGGATGGGCCACGTCGACCTCGCCGCGCCGGTCTCCCACATCTGGTTCTTCAAGGGCGTCCCGAGCCGGATCGGCTACCTGATCGACATGGCTCCGAAGGAGCTCGAGAAGGTCCTCTACTTCGCCGCGTCGATGATCACCTGGGTCGACGTCGAGGCCCGCGACAAGGACCTCGGAAAACTCGAGAAAGAAGTCAAGAAAGTCGTCGACTCCTACGAGAGCGAACGGCAGAAACGGACCCAGGAGCTGAACGAGTCGCTCGAGCGCCGGATCAAGTACCTCGAAGAGGGCGCCCAGGAGAAATTCGACGACGACGACCACATCTGGGCCGACTCGCTGAAACTGACCGCCGCGCAGCTGCGCAAGCTGAAGGACGACGAGCGCACGAAAATGATCAAAGAACTGCGCAAAACGTTCGAGGCCGAGATCTCCGACACCGAGGCCTACATCGAAGAGGCGATCGAGCGGATGGACGAGGTCTGGAAGATCTTCACCGAGATGAAGCCAAAAGACGTCGTCAACGACGAGACCGTCTTCCGCGAGCTGAAGGACCGCTTCGGCTCGCCGTTCGGCTGGGGCGAGTACTTCCGCGGCGGGATGGGCGCGGAAGCGGTGCGCGACCTGCTCGAGCAGGTCGACCTCGAGGCCGAATGCGAGGAGCTGGAGCAGGTCATCAACAGCTCCAAGGGCCAGAAACAGGCCCGTGCCGTGAAGCGGCTCAAGGTCGCCTCGGCGTTCCTGAACTCTGAGAACAAGCCCGACTGGATGATCCTCGACTGCGTGCCGGTGATCCCGCCGGAGCTGCGGCCGATGGTCCAGCTCGACGGTGGGCGCTTCGCGACCTCGGACCTCAACGACCTCTACCGCC
>CAVTTJ010000002.1:0-9714 GCA_963737575.1 uncultured Solirubrobacterales bacterium | reverse complement strand
ATGCCCCTTCGGCGGAATTCAGGTCGCTCGCTGCGCTCGGCGCGAATGAGGAGCGCGGGCTCCGCCCGCGCAAGCATCGGATTGCATGTCGCGCGCTTCGCGCACATTCCCGCCTCGGGGTCTCGGCGCCCCCGGTCCGCCGGCGCCGCCTCGGATTGCTCGGCTCTGCACCTCGCAGCGCGGTTGGGGAGGTCCGGTCATCCTCCGCCGGAATGTCGCGAAGCGGCGAAATGCAATCCGATTGCAGCGCGCCGAGGCGCTCCTCTCCTGGGAGCGAGGGCGGGGCCCGAGCGACCTCAATTCCGCCGGAGGATGACCGGACCTCCCTTTGCGGCTCTGGGGGGATTCGATGACCGAGGAGTTGGTGGCTCTTGCGGAGCGGTTGATCTCCTACGACACCTCCGAGCCGGAGGCGGTGCTGGAAGCCGCGGGATTCGTCAAGGGCTGGCTCGAGGCCAGGGGGATCGAGGCCGCGCACGAAGAGGTCCGCGGCCTGCCGGTGCTGAGGGCCGAGGTCGGCGCCGGCGAGGGGCCGACGGTGGTCCTCCACGGCCACCTCGACGTCGTTCCGGGGCGCCCGGGCCAGTTCGATCCACGGGTCGACGGCGACCGGCTCTCCGGCCGCGGAAGCTATGACATGAAGGGGGCGCTGGCGGCGATGCTGGTGACGACGGCGTCGATGCGCGATCAGGACCAGGTCCAAGTCAGGCTCGGGATCGTCGGCGACGAGGAGTCCGAGGAGGAGGCCGAACGCGGCAGCGACCGTCTGGTCGACGGCGGCTTCATCGGCGACTTCGCGATCACCGGCGAGCCGACCGATCTCCAGATCGGAGTCGAGGCGAAGGGGGTGCTGGCGCTGCGCCTCGAGGTGGCCGGCGTCGCCGCCCATGGAGCCACGCCTTGGCTCGGCGACAACGCGGTGCTGCGGGCGGTCGACGTTTTCCGCAGTATCGAGTCGCTACCTTTTGCTCGACAGAGCTCAGAGCTGTTCGACCGCCCCTCGATCAACCTCGGCCGGATCCTGGGCGGCGACGCGCTCAACAAGGTGCCAGACCGATGCGCGATCGACGTCGATATCCGCTACCTGCCCGACCAGGACCCCGCCATGATCCTCGATCAGGTTCGAGGGCTGCCCGGTGCCGCCCAGGTTGCGCAGCTGTTCACGCGGCCGCCGGCGGTCGTCGACCGCAACCTGCCCTATGTGCGGGCGCTGCGCGACGCCACGGCCGCACACCACGAGGGGGAGCCCATGAGCGTGGGAAGGGATGGCGCATCGGACGCGGTCTCCTTCCTGCGGGTCGGCGTCCCGGCGGTCGAGTTCGGCCCGGTGGGGGACGGGCACCACGGTCCCGGGGAGTGGGTCTCGGTCTCCTCGCTGCTGACCTACCGGCAGACGCTCGAGTCGTTCCTGCGGGCGTTGCCCGAGCGCCTGGCCGATGATTGAGCAGCCGTTCAAGAAGCCGCCGCCCTCGGGCGACTTCCAGCCGCCGCCGAAGCCCAAGCGCTACTGGTGGCGGTTTCTGGTCGCCGCGGTCGTGATAGTCGTCGCCTGCGGCAGCGCGACCGCGGTCAGCGCCCTTCTCTACGTGAACAGCATCGCCAACGCGCTGTCGCACAACAACGTTCTCCAGGGCAAGGTCCAGAAATTCCTCGCCCAGACCAACGGCGGCGAACCGGAGAACATCCTCATCATCGGCTCCGACAAACGCGCCAGCGAACCCGAAGACCCGGGCCGCTCGGACACGACGATCCTGCTGCGGCTCGACCCGGACAAGGGCGTGATCTCGCTGATGTCGATCCCGCGCGACCTGAAGACAGAAATACCGGGGGTCGGGACCAACAAGTTCAACGCGGCCTACACCTACGGCGGTCCGAAGCTCACCCTCCAGGTGGTCAAGGAAATGACCGGCCTGCCGATCAACCACGTCGTCAACGTCGATTACCTCGGCTTTGTCAGGGCCGTCGACGCGATCGGGTGTGTGTACGTCGACATAGACCGCCGCTACTACCACTCCAACGCCGGCCTACCGGTCTCCGAACAGTATTCGGAAATCAACATCCAGCCCGGCTACCAGAAGCTCTGCGGGAAAAAAGCGCTCCAGTACGTGCGCTACCGCCACACCGACACCGACCTGGTCCGCGCCGGGCGCCAGCAGGACTTCCTCAGCGACGCCCGCCAGCGGGTCCCGATCGCCGACCTCGTCCTCGACAAGCACCAGCTGATCGACATCTTCACCGAATACACGACCTCCGACATCAGCGACGCCGAGACGATGCTGCAGGTCCTGAAACTGTTCATCGCCTCGCGCAACTCGACGATCAACGAGGTCAACTTCCCGGCCGAACTTGGGCCGAGCTATGTCTACTCCTCGCCCGAAATGATCGAAGAAGCGGTCGAAAAGTTCCTCGGCAGCGAAGCGAGCGGGGGCCCGCGCGGCTCGCTCGACAGCGAACCGGGCGGCTCCGGCGGCGCAAAGTCCGGCGGCAACGGGAACGGCAAGAAGGGCAAGACGCACGCGAAGTCGAAGCTGAAGGCGAAGCCGCCGGGGAGCGACGGGCTCGTCCCGGCAAGGGAAGCGGGCGAAGCCGAGGCCGCCGCCGTCACCCGCAAGGTCAGCGCCGGATTCCCCGTCTTCTACCCGACCAGGCTGCCGTCGGGGGCCGCCTTCGAGGAAACCGACCCCTACGAACATGTCGTCGATCCGCGCGTGTACCACCTCAAGGACACAGACGGCAATCGCCACGGCGCCTACCGGATGGTCGCCGCCCTCGAACTCCCCGACGGGGTCCACTACTTCGGGCTGCAGGGAATCCAGGGGTGGAGTGACCCGCCGATCCTCAGCAACCCGAGCCTGACCGAAATTATCCACGGCCGCGAATACGACATATTTCTCGATGGCGATCGGATAAAGATCATCGCCTGGCACCGGGGCAACAACACCTACTGGGTGTCGAACAGCCTGCTGCGGGTGCTGACGAACGCTCAGATGGTCGGGATCGCCCGCTCGGCAGATGTGAAGATCCCGGACCAGAAGCGAAAGAGGAAGACGAAGGCGAACGGGTGAGCACGGAGCGAGAGCCGATAGGGGTGATCGGAGTCGGCTGGGTCGGCCTGGTGACGGCCGCCTGCTTCGCCGAGCTCGGCCATGACGTCACCGCGCGCGACATCGTCCCCGAGAAGGTCGAGGCGCTCTCCCGCGGCGCCCAATTGCCGATCCACGAGCCCGGGCTCGACGAGCTCGTCCGCAAGAACGCCGATCGCCTCACCTTCACCACCGATATGAGCGCCGTCCTCGAGACGGCGAGGCTGCTGTTCGTCTGCGTCGACACCCCGCCGACGCACTCGGGCGACGCCGACCTCAGCCGCGTGCGCTCCGTCGTCGAGGAGCTCGACGCCGACGCCGAGCACGCGCTGGTGATGAAGAGCACGGTCCCGGCCGGCACCGGCAACGCGATCCGCCGCGACCTTCCGGGGCTCGCCTACGTGTCCTGCCCCGAGTTCCTCAAGGAGGGCAGCGCCGTCGCCGACTTCCTCGATCCCGACCGGGTCGTGATCGGCGCCGATCCCGGCGACGAGGAGGCGGGGGACATGGTCGCCGGCCTATACGAGCCGCTCGGCGGCGATCTCGTCCGGACCGACGTGACCAGTGCCGAGATGATCAAGCTCGCCTCGAACGCCTTCCTGGCGACCAAGATCTCCTTCATCAACGAGATCGCCAACGTCTGCGAGGAGGTCGGGGCCGACGTCGGCGAGGTCTCCCGCGGGATGGGCCTCGACGAGCGGATCGGCCCGCGGTTCCTCAACGCCGGCATCGGCTGGGGAGGCAGCTGCTTCGGCAAGGACACGATCGCGCTCAAGAAGCTGGCCGGGAACAGCGGCTACCACTTCCAGCTCCTGAGCGCGGTGATCGAGGTGAACGAGCTCCAGAAGCGGCGCGTGGTCGGCAAGCTGAAGAAGCACCTCGGCTCGCTGGCCGGAAAGCGGATCGCGCTGCTCGGCCTCGCCTTCAAGCCGGACACCGACGACATGCGCGACGCGTCGAGCCTCGTGCTCGCGGCGCGGCTCGAGGGAGAGGGCGCCGAGGCGGTCGCATACGACCCGATCGCCGCGGATAGGGCCCGTCTGCTTCTGCCGACGGTCGAGCTCGCGCCCTCCGCCCTCGAGGCGCTCGAGGGCGCCGAGGCGGCGGTGCTGGTCACCGAGTGGCCCGAGTTCGCCGATCTCGACTGGGGCCAGGCCGCGTCGGCGATGGCCCGGCCGCTGCTGGTCGACGGCCGCAACTTCCTCGACCCCGATGCGCTGCGCGCGGCAGGCTTCGAGTACGAGGGAATCGGCAGGGCGCAGGCCGGCGGGCCCGCTCGGTCGAGGGCCGACTGAGCTCGTGCCCCGCCCGGCAAATCCCTACACCGATCGGCACTGGCCTCACCAGACGGGCCTCTGATGCAGGCGATCGTCCTCGTAGGCGGGGAAGGCACGCGGCTCCGGCCGCTGACCGAGACCGTCCCGAAGCCGGCCCTGACCCTGGTCGACCGGCCGCTGCTCGCCTTCACGATCGAGTGGCTGGCCGGGCACGGGGTCACCGAGGTCATCCTCGCCTGCGGGTTCCTGCCCGACGTCCTCCGCGAGGCGCTGGCCGGCGAGCAGGAGCGGGTCGGGGCCCGGATCCGGTACCTCGCCGAGCCGGAGCCGTTGGGGACAGCCGGCGCGATCCGATTCGCCGCCGAGGAGCTCGGCGATTCCCTCGGCGAGCGCTTCTTGGCCCTGAACGGCGACGTCCTCGCCGACCTCGACCTGACCGCTCTCGTGCGCTTCCACGTGGAGCTCGGGGCGCGGGCGACCATCGGCCTGCGCCGGGTCGAGGACGCGGCGACCTACGGCCGCGTCACGACCGGCCCCGGAGGCGAGGTGACCGAGTTCGCCGAAAAGAGCGGCGAGCATCTGCCGGGGGAGATCAACGCCGGCGCCTATGTCCTCGAGCGCTCGGTGCTCGAGGAGATTCCGCCGGGCGACGGCGTCTCGATCGAGCTCGACACCTTTCCCCGGCTGATCGGCGACGGGCTCTGCGCGAGCCTCCTCGATGGCTACTGGATGGACGTGGGGACGCCGGAGCGCTACCTGCAGGCGAGCTGGGACGTCCTCGAGGGCAGGGTGAGGACCGGCGTGCGACCGAGCGCCCCGGGGGTCTTGATCGATCCATCGGCGGATGTCGCGGCCGACGCCGTGGTCGGCCCGCGCGCGGTCGTCGCGGCCGATTGCCGGGTCGGGCCCCGGGCCGAGGTTCGCGAATCGGTCCTGCTCGAGCGCTCCGCGGTCGGTGCCGGGGCGCGGGTCGGCGGCTCGATCCTCGCGCCCGGCGCCGAGGTCGGGCCGGGGATCGTCGTCGAGGGGACGGTCGCCGGGCCCCGCGAGAAGGTCGGGGGCTAGCGATGCTGGAGCAGGTCCTCGCGATCCCCGAGCACCTGCGCGACGCGCTGTGGCGGGTCGAGTCGGCGCGGATCGCCCCCGCCCAGTCCGAGGGGCTCCTGGTCTGCGGGATGGGGGGCTCGGCGATCGGCGGCGATCTCGCCGCCGCCGTGCTCGGTGAGCGCCTGGAGCGGCCGCTGCAGACGGTCCGCGACTACGGGCTGCCGGGCTGGGCAGGCTCCGGGTGGACCATCCTCTGCTCGAGCTACTCGGGCGAGACCGAGGAGACGATCTCCTGCTTTGAGGCCGCCGGGGAGCGCGGCTCGGGCAGGATCGTCGCCAGCACGGGCGGCCGGCTGGTCGAGGCGGCCCGGGGCGCGGAAGTGCCGGTGATCGGCCTGCCGGGGCTGATCCCATCGCCACGATTCGGCGTCGCCTACATGCTCGTCTGCGCTGCCGAGGTCGCTGCGCTGGCGGGCGTTGCGCCGCGGATCGCGGTCGAGATCGAGGCCGCGGCGACGTTTCTCGAGTCGAGCGGGGGGGAGCTCCGCTCGCGCGCGGCGGAGGTCGCGGCGGCGCTTGAGGGGAGGCTTCCGGTCATCTACGGGGCGGGCCTGACCGCCCCGGTCGCGGAGCGATGGAAGACCCAGGTCAACGAGAACGCGAAGCTGCCCGCGTTCTTCGCCGAGCTGCCGGAGGCCGACCACAACGACATCTGCGGCTGGGCGGGGGTCCCTGAGACCGGGGCGAGGGTCGTCGCGGTGATGCTCGAGGACGAGGGCCAGCACCCGCGCGTGAGGCGCCGCTTCGAGCTGACCGCGTCCGCGATCGAGGCGGCGGGAACGCCCACGGTCCGGGTCGAGGCGCTCGGCGAGAGTCGCTCGGAACGCCTCCTCTGGACGCTGATGCTCTGCGACCTGGCCAGCCTCGAGCTGGCCGAGGCCCGCGGCGTGGACCCGCTCCCGATCGCGGCGATCGAGGCTCTCAAGGACGCCCTCGGGCCTCCCTGACCCGGGAGCCCGGGCCGGCCGCATCTCCTATCCTTCGCGCGACAACTGACGAAAGGAATCGATGGCAACCGCCACCTCAAACTACAAAGTCGCCGACATCGATCTTGCCGAGTTCGGGCGCAAGGAGATCGGCCTCGCCGAGGTGGAGATGCCCGGCCTGATGCAGACCCGCGAGGAGTTCGCGGCCGAGCAGCCGCTGAAGGGGGCGCGGATCACCGGCTCGCTCCACATGACGGTTCAGACCGCGGTGCTGATCGAGACTCTCCTCGCACTCGGCGCCGAGGTCCGCTGGGCCAGCTGCAACATCTTCTCGACGCAGGACCATGCCGCCGCCGCGATCGCCGCCGCCGGGATCCCGGTCTTCGCCTGGAAAGGCGAGACCCTGGAGGAGTACTGGTGGTGCACCGAGCAGGCGCTGCTCTGGCCCGATGGCGAGGGCCCGAACATGATCCTCGACGACGGCGGCGACGCGACCCTGCTCGTCCACAAGGGCGTCGAGTTCGAGAAGGCGGGCGCGGTGCCCGACCCCGACTCGGCCGAGTCGGAGGAGTTCCGCGTCGTCCTCGGGACCCTGCAGCGCTCGCTCGAGTCCGACCCGCAGCGCTGGACCCAGATCGCCGAGGGGATCAAGGGGGTCACCGAGGAGACGACCACCGGCGTCCACCGGCTCTACCAGCTGGCCGAGACCGGCGATCTTCTGTTCCCCGCGATCAACGTCAACGACTCCGTCACCAAGTCGAAGTTCGACAACCTCTACGGCTGTCGTCACTCGCTGATCGACGGGATCAACCGCGCCACCGACGTGATGATCGGCGGCAAGGCCGCCGTGATCTGCGGTTACGGCGACGTCGGCAAGGGCTGCGCCGAGAGCCTTCGCGGCCAGGGCGCCCGGGTGATCGTCACCGAGATCGATCCGATCTGCGCCCTGCAGGCGGCGATGGAGGGCTACGAGGTGCGGACGCTCGACGACGTCGTCGGGACGGCCGACATCTTCATCACCGCCACCGGCAACCGGGACATCATCACCGCCGGCCACATGGCGCGGATGAAGCACAACGCGATCGTCGGCAACATCGGTCACTTCGACAATGAGATCGACGTCGCCGGGCTCGAGGCCTCGCCGGCGGAGCGGGTCAACATCAAGCCGCAGGTCGACGAGTGGCGCTTCCCCGACGGCCACTCGATCATCCTTCTCTCCGAGGGCCGGCTGCTCAATCTCGGGAACGCGACAGGACACCCGAGTTTCGTGATGTCGAACTCGTTCACCAACCAGGTGATCGCGCAGATCGAGCTCTACGGCCAGCCCGACGGGTTCACGGCCAAGGAGGTCACCGTGCTGCCCAAGCACCTCGACGAGAAGGTCGCGCGGCTGCACCTGGCGGCGCTCGGCGTCAGTCTGACCGAGCTCTCCGAGGATCAGGCCGCCTACCTCGGAATCCCGGTCGAGGGTCCCTACAAGCCCGACCACTACCGCTATTGAGGATCGGCCGGCAGCTGCTCTGCTCTCGCTCGGCCAGAAAGAGTCAGATATGGATCTGGCCTCGCTTCCGCGTCCGCGCTGCCGGGTGACGGGCCGGCGTCACGAACTCATCCCATAGGTTTTCAGCGATGCAAGCGATGATCCTTGCCGCGGGGTTCGGGACTCGGCTGAGGCCGATCACCCACGCGATGCCGAAGCCGATGGTGCCGGTTCTCAACCGGCCGGTGATGGAGCACATCGTCCGCCTGCTCGCGGGCAACGGATTCACCGAGGCGATTGCCAACCTGCACTGGTTCCCGGAGACGATCGAGGGCCACTTCGGCGACGGCTCCGAATTCGGCATCGACCTCTCCTACAGCCGCGAGGAGCAGCTCCTCGGAACGTCCGGCGGCGTCCGCAACGCGGCCGGGTTCCTGGGCGACTCGTTCCTGGTGATCTCGGGCGACGCCCTCACCGACATCGACCTGCGGGCGATGGCCGAGTTCCACTCCTCCCACGATGGGATCGCCACCCTGGCCACGAAGCATGTCTCCGACACGAGCCAGTTCGGGGTCGCGATCACCGGCGAGGACGGCCGGATCCAGGGGTTCCAGGAGAAGCCGCCCGCGGCCGAGGCGCTCTCCGACCTCGCCAACTGCGGGATCTACATGTTCCGCTCGGCGATCTTCGACTTCTTCCCCGAGCCGGGGACGAGCAAGGCCGCGTCCGAGGAGGATCCGCCCGGTTTCGCCGACTGGGCGATGGATGTATTCCCGGCCCTGCTCGCGGGTGACGTGCCCTTCTACTCACACGAGATCGATCGCTACTGGAACGACATCGGCAACCTCGACGAGCTGCGCCAGAGCAATATCGACGCACTGCTCGGCGAGGTCACGGTGGAGCGGGGCGCCCCCGAGGTGGGGGACGGCATCTGGTCCGCTGCCCCGCTCGAGGGCGCGGACGTCGACGGCCCGGCCCTGATCGGGGCGGGGGTCGAGCTCGGCGAGGGCGCCCGCGTCGACGGCCCCGCAGTCATCGGCGACGGGTGCCGGATCGGCGCCGGCGCCGTCGTACGCGACGCGATCCTGCTCGAGGGCACGGAGGTCCCCGCCGCGGGGATGCTGGCCGGCGGGATCGCCGCCCGGATCGCGCCCGCCTGAGCCGATTCGTCGCAATCCGCGCGCCATCAGCGCGCCGCCGGCCCTCACTCTCGGAGCGTGAGGCTGATCGACGCGGTCGCGAAACCCCTGGTTCCGACACTGTGCGTGGCCTGCGGGCGACCGGCCGAGCGACTGCTCTGCCGGTCGTGTGAGCGCCGCCTCGGCGAGGCGGCTCCCCTCCGCGGCGCCGGGCCGGCCGGGACGACGCGGCCTTCTCGGCGGCGCCGCACGAGGGCGTCGCCCGCGATCTGGTCGTCGCGCTCAAGTTCCGCGCCCTCCTCCCCGCCGCAGCGCTGATGGCTGAGCAGATCGCGCAGCAGGCTCCCGGGCACATCCTCAGCGGCGACGTAGTCCGGTCCCGACCGCGCGTGGGCGCTCGATTCGGCGAGGTTTCGACCCCGCGGTCGAGATCGGAGCCGCCCTCGCCGCCAGGGCCGATCTGCCGCTGCGCCCCTGTCTCTCCCGGCGGGGGGCGGGCAGGCAGGTGGGGAGGCGCCGCGCCGAGCGCCTCGGCCGCCCGCCGAGGATCGAGGCCACCGGCGAGGCGCCGCGCAGCGCCGTCCTCGTCGACGACGTCCTCACGACCGGCTCGACGCTCTCGGCCGCCGCCCGGGCGCTGCGTCAGGCCGGGGCGCTGCGGGTCGTCGCGGTCACCTTCGCGCGCCGGCTCTAGCGCTAGTG
>CAVTTJ010000001.1:0-21450 GCA_963737575.1 uncultured Solirubrobacterales bacterium | reverse complement strand
CGACAACTGCGAGATCAAGCTCATCTGAGCGCTCGATTGGTAACTGTGCACGCCCGGGGGTGGTCGATGGACCGATCGGCGGGGTCGCGGGTCATGCCCGAGTCCGCATCGTCTCGGAGCGGGTCTGACTCGCCTGTCCGGCTGATGCGGATCGTCGCGACCAGGACAGGGTCGAACCGATGAAGGTGCTGGTCACCGGCGCGGCGGGGATGTTCGGCCGCGGTGTGATGCTCGCCGCGGGTAACGCCGGCCACGACGTGGTGGGCTCCGGCCGCGGCGGCTCGACATCGCCGACGACGCCGCGGTGGTGAAGAAATTCAAGTTCGAGCGGCCAGACGTCGTCATCAACTGCGCCGCCTGGACCGACGTCGACGGCGCCGAGGAGGCCGAGGAGGCGACGATGGCGGTCAACCGCGGGGGGCGGCAACGTGGCCGCCGCCGCCGCCGAGCACGGCGCCAGCGTCGTCTACGTCTCCACGACTTGTCTTCGACGGCGCGAAGGGCGAGCCCTGCGTCGAGACCGACCGCCGGCGCCGCTCTGGGCCCCCGGCCGCCGGGAAGGTGGCGGGGGAGACGCGACCACAGCCGCCAACAAGCGCGGCTTCGTCGTCCGCTCCTCGTGGCTTTTCGGCGTCTGCGCGGCAACTTCGTCGAGACGATGCTGCGCCTCGCCGTCGATCACGGCGAGGTCCTCGTCGTCCGCGATCAGGTCGGTTCGCCGACCTACACCTGGCACCTGGCCTACGGCCTCGTCCGCCTGATCGAGGGCGTCGAGTTCGGGATCCACCACATGGCCGCGGAGGGCTCGTGCTCCTGGTACGAGTTCGCGCGGGAGATCTTCGAGCAGGCCAAAGTCGAGTGCAAGGTGATGTCGGCGACGACGGAGATGCTCGGCCGCCCGGCGCCCCGCCCCGCCTTCTCGGCCCTGGTCAGCCAGCGCCGGCACGCGATCCGGCTGCCCCCCTGGCAGGACGGGCTCGCCGGCTATCTGGCGCAGCGCAGCGACGGCAGAGAGGCAGCATGAGCGGCGAGGGATTCGCATGAGGATCCTGGTGACGGGCGCGGCCGGCTTCATCGGCTCGACCTACGTGAGGCTGATCGGCGAGGAGCACGAGTTCAGGGTGCTCGACAAGCTCACCTACGCGGGCCGCCGCGAGAACCTGCCCGAGGGGACCGACCTCATCGTCGGTGGGATCGAGGACCCGAAGGCCGTCCGCGACGCGATGGAGGGATGCGACGCGGTCGTCAACTTCGCCGCCGAGTCCCACGTCGACCGCTCGATCGACGACCAGGACGCCTTCGCCCGCACCCACGTGATCGGGACCGGCACCCTGCTTGACGCCGCCCGCGAGCTCGGAGTCGGCCGCTACCTGCAGGTCTCCACCGACGAGGTCTACGGCTCGATCGAGTCCGGCTCGTTCACCGAGACCTCCCCGCTCGACCCCTCCTCGCCCTACTCGGCGACGAAGGCGGCGGGCGACCTGCTGGTCTCCGCCCACGTCCACACCCACGGGGTCGAGGCCTCGATCGTCCGCGGCTCCAACAACTACGGCCCGCGCCAGTACCCGGAGAAGCTGATTCCGCTGATGGTCCTGAACGCGATCCACGGCGACACGCTGCCCGTCTACGGCGACGGCCGCCAGGTCCGCAACTGGCTCTTCGTCGAGGACTTCTGCCGCGGGATTCACACGGTTCTGATGAACGGTCGCCCCGGCGAGGCCTACAACGTCGGCGGCCCTGACGAGTGCGAGAACATCGAGGTCGTCCGCCGGGTGATCGAGCTGACCGGCGCCGATGAGTCGCTGATCGAGCACGTCGCCGACCGCCCCGGCCACGACCGCCGCTACTCGCTCGCCTCCGACAAGCTGCGCGAGGAGCTCGGCTGGGAGGCGCAGGTCCGCTTCGACGAGGGCATCGAGCGGACCGTGAACTGGTACCGCGAGAACGAGGAGTGGTGGGGGGCGATCCGCTCCGGCGAGTACCGCGCCTACTACGAGAAGCAGTACGGCAGGGCCCTCGGCTGATGCCCGACCGGCTCCCGACCGAGCTCGAGGGGGTCGTGCTGCTGGAGCCGGCGGTCCACGGCGACGAGCGCGGCTTCATGGTCGAGACCTACCGGCGCGACGGTTGGGGCGAGCTCGGAGTAGACGTCGAGTTCGTCCAGCAGAACCACTCTCGCTCCTCGAAGGGGACCCTGCGGGGACTCCACTTCCAGACCGATCCCGGGCAGGCGAAGCTCGTCCGCTGTGCCCGCGGCGCGATCCTCGACGTCGCGGTCGACCTGCGCCGCGGCTCGCCGACCTTCGGTCGCTGGGAGGGCCACGTCCTCGACGACGAGCGCCACCGCCAGCTCTTCGTCCCGGTCGGGTTCGGGCACGGGTTCGCCGTCCGCAGCGACGTCGCCGACGTCTCCTATCTGCTCTCGAGCGTCTATGACCCGGAGACCGAGGCGGGGATCGCCTGGGACGACCCTGACGTCGGCGTCGAATGGGGAGTCGAGGACCCGCTGCTCTCCGAGCGCGACAGCGAGGCTCCTCGCCTCTCCGAGGTGGCCGGCGAGCTGCCCTTCGAGTACGCGTGAGGGCGAGGGCGCTCTACCTGGCGAAGGCGCTCGCCCGCCGCGTCCTCTTCGCTCCGGCCGATCTGATCGCCCGCCTGCGCCGCGGCGACGGCGACCCGGTACCACCCCGCGGCCTCTCGTTCGTCGGCGAGGGCGACTTCCTCGCCACCGGGCGCGAGTTCCTCGCCCACTTCACCGAGCTCGGCGGCCTGCGGCCCTCCGATCGGGTCCTCGACATCGGTTGCGGGATCGGCCGGATGGCGATCCCGCTGACCGGCTACCTCGAGGGAGGCTCCTACGCCGGATTCGACGTCGGCCGGGCGATGATCCGCTGGTGCCGGGGCAACATCACCCCGCGCCACCCCGAGTTCGAGTTCGAGTGGGCCGCCGATCCACAACGCCAAGTACAACCCGTTCGGGACCGTCTCGGCGACCGAGTTCCGGTTTCCCTATCCCGACTCATCGTTCGACTTCGCCTTCGCGACGTCGCTCTTCACCCATCTCGTTCGCGACGAGGTCGGCCACTACCTGGGGGAGACCGCCCGGGTGCTCAGGCCCGGGGGCGCCTGCCTCCTCACCTTCTTCCTGCTGACGCCGCGCTCCCGGTCCGAGATCGCCGCGGGGAGGGCGGCGCTGTCCTTCACCCATCCGGTCGAGGGTGGCGCGACGACCGATCCCGGCCGGCCCGAGGAGGCGATCGCCTTCGAGGTCGCCGAGGTGCGGGCGATGCTCGCCGAGGCCGGGCTCGCCGTCCGCGAGCCGCCCCACCCCGGCAGCTGGTCGAACGAGCCCGGCGCCGCCGGCTACCAGGACATCATCGTCGTGACCGCGTCGCGCTGACCGCGAGGCTGGCAAGCAGTTTGGCGCCGATTCCCGCGTAGACGAGCGCGTTCAGCAGCGGGTTGTGCTCGGGGGCCTCGAAGCGCCGGTAGAAGCGGCCCATGCCGCGATGGAAGGCGACCTCCTGGCGGAACGCCCGCCGGCCGCCGCTCGATCCGCCCTTGACATGGAGCGCGACCGCTGCGGGCTCGTAGAAGACCTTCCATCCCCGCTCCCAGAACCGCCGGCACCAGTCGAGGTCCTCCATGTAGAGCCAGTAGCCCTCGTCGAGCAGCCCGACCTCGCGAACGGCCTCCGCCCGGCAGAGCATGAAGGCGCCGTTGACGGCGTCGACCTCGCCCGGCTCGTCGTCGTCGAGGTGGGTCGCGCGGTACTGGCTGAGAGAGGCGGGGGCATCCCGCCGACGCCCGACGCCGGTGAAGTGGGCGAGGGCGGCGAGCGGGGTCGGGAAGGAGCGCTTCGCGGCGTGGTCGAGCTCGCCCGACTGGGTCAGCAGCCTGCACCCGACCATCCCGACGCGCGGGTCCGAGCGCAACCGGGCTATGGCGCTGTCGAGGGTCCCGTCATATACCTCGGTGTCGGGGTTGAGGAGGAGGACCGCCTCGGCGCCGGCCTCGCGGAGGACGAGGTTGTTGGCCGCGGAGAAGCCGATGTTCCCGCACCGGATCAGCCGCACCAGCGGGAACTCGCGCTCGACCATGTCCGGGGTCGCGTCGGCACTGCCGCTGTCGACGACGGTGACCCGGCTCTCGCCACTCGCCGGGTGCCGCTCGAGCGACCGCAGGCAGCGGCGCAGCAGGTCCTCGGCGCCGTGGCTGACGACGATCGTTTCCAGGTCCATCAGTGGGCGCCCTCGCCGCGGACGATCGCTCGCGGGGTGCGCAGCAGGATCGCCAGATCGCCGGCGATCGAGAGGTTGTCGAGGTAGTCGCGCTCCATCGCGAGCCGCTCCTCGAAGGTGAGGTCGCCGCGGCCGTAGACCTGCATCGGCCCGGTCAGCCCCGGCTTGATCGCGAGCCGCGCGCGCTGGCGCTCGTCATAGAGGGCGACCACCGCCTCCTCCTCCGGGCGCGGTCCGACCAGCGACATGTCGCCGCGCAGGACGTTGATCAGCTGCGGCAGCTCGTCGACGCTGGTCCGCCGCAGGACCCGGCCCGATCGGGTCACGCGCGGGTCGGCGGCGATCTTGAAGGCCGGCTCCTGGAGGCGCTCGAGGTCTACGAGCTCGCCGAGGCGCTCCTCGGCATCGGCGGTCATCGTCCGGAACTTCATCATCGTGAAGGGGTCGCCCTCGAGGCCGGCGCGGCGCTGGCGGAAGAAGACCGGGCGACCCGTGTCGATCAGGATCCAGAGGGCGATCGCCAGCAGCAGCGGCGAGAGCAGGACCAGCAGGGCGCCGGAGACGGTCAGGTCCATCGCCCGCTTCATCGCCATCGTCGAGCGCGGCGGGTCGGAGAAGCGGAAGTCGAGGACCGGCAGCTCGGCCAGCCGGTTGAGCTCGATCCCGGGCCCGAGCAGCCCGAAGTGGCGCGGCAGGAAGGTCAGCCCGAGGCCCTCGGCCTTGCACTCCTCGATCAGCGCCTCGGCAGCCTGCTCGCTCATCCCCTGCTCGGTGACGACTACCCGCTCCACCGCGTGTTCGCGGGCGACCCTGGAGATGTCGGCGACCGAGCCGAGCCGGGGCAGCTCCTTCGCCGGCGGCGCGTCGGCGGGGGCGAGGTAACCGACCAGGTCGAGGCGGGTCTCGGGGTGGGTGGAGAGCCTCCGCGCGACGAGGTCGGCGGCCTCCGGCGACCCGATCATCAGACCCGGCGAGACGCCGGTCAGGCGGCGCCAGAGGAAGCGGAGCATCGCGCGCAGCGCGAAGCTCCCCGCCAGGGCGCCGACGCCGACGATGATCGCGCTGGCCGCCGAGAGCGGCCCGACCGGGCTCAGCGCCAGTAGGCCGTCGAGCGCGAGCGTGCCGAGGGCGCTCGCCGAGATCAGCGACGGAAGCTCGTCGAGGGTGCTGTGGCGGATCCGGCGGTGGTCCTTGTCGTAGAGGCCGTGGAACTTGATCACCAGGATCCAGACCGGGCTGAAGAGCACCGCCCAGAACAGGGTCGCGACGTCGGTCTCGGCGGTCGCCGCGGTGGCGAGGCAGAGCGCCCCCATCAGCGCGGCCCAGTCGCCGACGGCGAGCAGGCGGCGCAGCAGCGCGCCGCGCCGCCGCGATCCGCTCGGCCCCGTCAGCCCCAGCCTCGCCGCGGCCTCGGTCCCGCCGCCGGGGCGCTCCTCCCGCCGCCGTCCGGACGACCGCGAGGCCGAGCTCGCGCGCTTCGTCGTGTCGTGGACGTTGCGGGCCATCAGCCGCAGTTCCCGGTCTTCAGGCATGGCTCCAGCGGGTTCAGTTCGCGCGCCTTTTCGAGGTCGGCCCGGGCCGCCTTTTCGTTGCCGGCTTCGCGCTCGACCTTCGAGCGCAGGTAGTACCACTGCCAGTTGTCTTCCTCGCGGTCGATCGCGTTCGAGAAATGGGAGATCGCGGCTTCGTATTCGCCCTGCAGCTGGGCGAGCAGCCCGAGCTGGACGTAGGGAGACGCGGCGAACGGCTCGATCGATCGGGCGTGCTCGGCGTGGTCGACGGCGCTCGCCAGGTTGTTCGCGCCGGCCGCGCTCTGGCTCGCTTCGATTTCGTGTTCGACGAGGAGCGGCCCGACGAGGGCGACGGCCGAGATCCAGGCGACCGCCAGGATCGCCGCGGTCAGTCCCCAGGTCCGGCCCTCGCGACCGACCCCCGGGCCCGCGGCGGGGACGCGCTGGCCGCAGCGCGCCGAGATCGCCACCGCGGCGTAGATGAAGAAGATCGAGCCCATCGCGAGGATCTCCCAGAACCAGTCGATTCCGAACGCCACCGCCATCGCAATGAGCGCCGCAAAGACGATCGCGTGCAGCTCGCGCTGCTCCTCGCGGGCGTCGCGCCAGGCGCAGAAGGCCCACCAGAGGACGCTTCCCACCAGCCCCAGTACCACGATCCCGCCGACCACGCCGAGCTCGGCGAAGCTCTCGAGGTAGAGGGAGTGGGCGTCGTGCAGGGGGAGGTCGATCGAGCGCTTCTTCTCCCAGTCGAACCGGTAGGTGCCGGCGCCGGTCCCGGTCAGCGGCTTTTCCTCGAAGCTGTCGATCGCGACCCGCCAGAACTCGCTGCGGCCGCCGCTGCCGAGGTTCGAGAAGTGGGCCGAGGGCCGTTCGGGGAAGGCGATGTCGGAGCTCTTGAACTGGTCCCACGCCCTGCCGCCGACGGCGATCGCGACGCCGATCGCGATCAAGGCGAGGATCGCCGCGGTCGCCTTCAGGATCGTCGGGTGGCGCGACAGCTCGACCGCCCTCCCGGTGAGCGCCCCCTCTCCCCGCTCGAGCGCCCGGATGCCGGCGAACAGCGCCGTCGCCAGCGCCGTTCCGGCGATCAGGATCAGCAGCACCGTGACCCCCTGGTCGACGGCGGCCTGGTTGGCGAGGTTGTCGGAGAGGCTGCCGCGCGCCTGGACCGCCAGCACCGCCGGCAGCGCCCCGAGGGCCCCGGCGGCCAGCGTCGCCGTCAGCCAGAGGCGGTCCTTCGAAAGCGCGATCAGGATCCCGGCCGAGATCAGGAGCGCCAGCAGGCCGCCGCGCGAGAAGGTGAAGTAGAGGGCGAGCAAGACCGCCGGCATCGCCGCGACCGAGATCCACCGCAGAGTCGCCAGGGCGGCCCCGCGGCTCATCCAGAGAAGGGCGCCGATGGCGATCCCGAACATCGTCCCGTCGGCGTTCCAGTATTCGAGCGGGTAGTAGAGACGGGCCCCTTCGCCGAGCGAGCCGATGTCGATGACATGCGGCAGGAGACGGCTTCCCAGCGCCAAAAGCGCGACCACGAGGAACGCGATTGCGAGCCCTTCAGCGAAACGTTGGCGCCTCTCGTCGGTTTGGGCGATTAGGAAAGCGGCTAGGTAGATGCCGAGATAGGCGAGAACGCGGTCCGCCTCGATCACGCTGAGCTCAATGGAGCCCGACCAGAGGGATGAAATTGCCGACAAGAGCGCAAGGCCCCCAAGCAGGCCGGCAGTCCAGTAGATCGGACGCCCGAGCGTCGCGGCGGCCCCTGCTCCGAACACGAGCAACCCGACCACGACCAGCCAAACCGCGAGGGCGGCGATGTGCCGCGTGGTCACGTCATAGCCGCCTCCGGCAGTTGCAACTGCCACGATCAGAACCAGGGGCGCTAATAGCGCCGCCGTTTGCTCTAACCTTGCGCCCGATGCACGGGATGCGCCTCCACCGAACCGCGGCTCCGGCAGCGCTGGCGTCAGTGCTGGCTCTGCTGGCATTGGCCTGCCTCCCGGCCCTCGCTCACGCCTACACGCCTCCCCAGTACACCGACTCCCCGCCGACAGCCGTAGGCGGCTCGGGGGGCGGCGGCACCGGTGGAACCGGCGGCACTAACGGTGCCACCCACCACTCCGAACCTCCAGCAAGCAAGTCGACCTCCCCGGGCGGAGGGAAGTCCGCGCCGCAGAGCTCCGGCGGCGGTGGCAACAACAGCAATGTCTCGGGCTCGGGGGGGAACAATCCATCCTCGAAGTCTCCTGCCCATCAGCAGACGGGCAACGGTGGCGGCACCGGCCAGCAGGGTAGCCCAGGCAACGGCAACCCCGGCCAGAAGGCCGGCAACGCGCAACAGCCCGCTCAGACGGGCAATCCGGCTCCGCCGAAGAGCGAAGGCGGCGGCTCCTCGCCGTTGGTCCCGATTCTGATCGCGATCGCGGTCCTCGCGGCGATATCCCTCGCGGTGGTGCTGATTCGCCAGCGGCGCCAGAGCGGGACACCGGGTGAGCCCGGCGCGCCCGTCTCCCCGAAAGCGGGCTAAAGCCGATGCTGGATCGGGGGAAGCGCCCCAGGGGGCTGAAGGTGCGCGCGTTTTCCGTGGCGCTGGCGCTGGCGATATTCGCCTCCGGCGCCGCCGCCTCGACCGCGGCGGCCGTCCCGGCCACGTTCTGGGGAGTCGTGCCGCAGGCGACGCCGACGCCCGAACAGCTGATCAGGCTCAAGCGGGGCGGGGTCGACAGCATCCGGGTCCCGTTCGTCTGGAGCGCGGTCCAGCAGCAGAAGGGCGGGCCGATCGACTGGTCGGGTGTCGACAGCCTCATCGACGGGGCCGCGAATGCCGGGATCGAAGTGCTGCCCTTCCTCACCGGCGCGCCGAAGTGGGCGGTTCCGGTGAACCGCCACTACGGAAGTCCCGGAAAACCTGCCCGTCCGCACCTCGGTCCAGAAGAGCGGCTGGACGACCTTCGCCCGCGAAGCGGTCGCCCGCTACGGGCCGAACGGCAGCTACTGGGCCGAGAACCCGAGCGTCCCGCGCCGCCCGATCCGAACCTGGCAGATCTGGAACGAGCCGAACTTCATGTACTTCGTCGCGAAGCCGAACCCGGTCGAATACGGGAAGCTGGTGAAGCTCTCCTACTCCGCGATCAAAGGGGTCGACCCGGGGGCGAAGCTGATCCTCGGCGGGCTCTTCTCCCGGCCCTCCGAGGCCAACCTGAACCGCAAGCCGCCGCTCGCCTATTTCGCTGCCGATTTCCTCGAAAAGCTCTACGCCGGCTCGCCGGGGATCAAGAGGATGTTCCAGGGGGTCGCGATCCATCCGTATACCGCGACCTACAAGCGGCTCGAACCGTACGTCGAAGAAATCCGCGAGGTCCTCAAGAAGAATCACGACGCGGCCAAGGGCCTGTGGCTGACCGAGCTCGGATGGAGCTCGCAGCACCCCGCCAGGAACAACTCATTCGCCAAGGGGAAGTCGGGGCAGGCGACCCAGCTCAGGGGCGCATTCCGCGTGATCGAGAGCAGGGCGAGCAAATGGCACCTCCAGCGCGTCTACTGGTTCTCGGTCGACGATCACACTGGGCTCCTGCAACTTCTGCGACGGCTCCGGCCTGTTCGGCAAAGGCTTCAAGCCGAAGCCCGCCTGGAACGCCTACGTGGCGTTCGCCGGCGGCACGCCCTAGGGAATCCGCGCCGGATCGCAGCGCAGCACGTAGGACATCCGCACCGACGTGCCCAGTAGATCGCGGGTGACGTCGTCGGCCTCTTCGCAGTAGGGGGGAGGGTGATTGTCGGCCCGGCTGATGAGGATCAGCCAGGCGTCACGCCGCCCGCCGCCAGCTTCGGCCGCGTCGTCGCCGCGCCGGTCGAGGAAGGGGTCGAAGTAGGGCCCGGTGCAGGGGCCGAGTTCGGGCTCTTCCGCCGGGTCCCACTTGAGGACGATCTGCATGCTGCAGCGCAGCCTGACTCCCCGCGGCACCCTTTCGAGCGCCTCCGGTGCGCTGGCGAACCAGTAGTCGGTCTCCCAGCGGCCGTTTATCCCACCGAGCTCGGCGACCGGGTTGACATAGGCGTAGTTGTAGGGGAAGAGGAGGGTCTGCGCGACCATCGGGATGATCAACGCCACCGAGAGCAGGGCGGCGACGATCGGCTTCCAGGCGCCGGACGCCCGTTCTGAGCGCGCTCCCACCGAGAGCCGCTCGGCGCCGACGGCGGCGAGGATCGCGATCGCCGGGACGACGTAGAGGTGCTGGCGGAGTCCGTCGTACATCGCACCGTGGCCGACGATCGCCGCGGTCGGCAGGAGGACCGCCTGCTGCAGCACGAGCAGCAGCCCGAGCTCGCGGCGGCGCAGGGCGCTCCGCAACCGGCCCCTGCCGTCATCTCGCAAGAGGGCGCGGAGCCCGATGACGGCGCCGAGCAGGGCGAGCACCCCGAGGAGGATCGGGATCGAGGCGGCGAACCAGGCCGGCAGATACCAGACGGGGGGATGGGTGGGGAGCAGGTGCCCGGCGGTCAGGGTGACGATTTCGATCGGATAGTCGGCGGAATCGGAGACCGAGTGGGCCAGCAGCCGCAGCGGCTCGCCGAATGCCTTCGGGTAGGTCGCGTAGACCCCGCCGATCCCGAGGGCCGCCCCGGCCGCCACGGCAATGTCCGCCCGCCCATCTCCCCCCTCGGCCCGCGCCCATCTCTGGCCGGTCCGCAGGACCGCGTAGGCGAGAAGCGAACCGAGCAGCGGCACCCAGAGCGAAAGCCTCGTCCCGGCGCCGATGAAGATCCCGAAGCCGACCGTGGCGGCAATCGCCGCCAGGCGCCATCTCCCGGCCCTCCCGGCGACGCAGAGCGCGAGCACGAGGCCGGCCGTCACCAGGGTGTAGCCGGCTGCCGCGGGAACGTCCTTGACGTTGAAGAAGGCCTGTCCCGTCCAGGCGGGGATCGCGAACAGGGCCGCGGCGCCCCAGACGCCGAAGCGCCACGAGCGGGTCAGGGCCCAGACGACTGCGCCGACCGCGATCGAGGCCAGGATCGCGATCAGGGCGACGGTCAGGTGCCTGACCGCGAGGGCGTCGGCGGAGCTCGAGACCTCGCCCCATGACTCGTTTCCGGCGACGACGTTTGCGGAGTGGGCGAGGATCGCGAACGCAGGACCGTAGACGAACGGCGTCGAGGTCGGGTCGGCGGGGTCGGGCCGGCCGTCGGAGAGGCTCTCCGAGGGCACGTACCAGCCGGTGTCCAGCCATGTGTCCATGCGGTCCACGTGGACCGGCTCGTCATAGGTGACTCCGACCGATCGCCCGCCCCAGGCGAGCTCCGCCGCGGCTGCGAGGAGCACCACTACCGCGATGGCGGTCAGGAGGTCCCACCCGCGGATCTGCTGCGCTCGTATCCCCATTGCCGTATCGACGATGCTTCGGCGCTCGTCAGCGGGGTACCTTAGAGAGGGTAGGCTGCGCCCCCTGCCATGGACGAAGGTCCCGACCTCTCGATAGTGATTCCGGCGCTCAACGAGCGGGAGGCGCTTGAGGGTCTGCTGGCCGAGGTCGAGGAAGCGCTGAGTCCTCTGGGGATCGAGTGGGAGGCGATCGTCGTCGACGACGGATCTGTCGACGGCACCTTCGGCCTGATCGAGGAGCTCGCGCAGGAGCAGCCGTGGATACGGGGGGTCCGCCTACGGCGTCAGTTCGGAAAGTCGGCGGCTCTCGCCGCCGGGTTCGACCACGCACGGGGCGCCACGATCGTCACGATCGACGGGGACGGCCAGGACGACCCCGCCGACGATTCCGGATCTCCTCCAGGTTCTCGACGAAGGCGCAGACCTCGTCAGCGGCTGGAAGCGCGATCGGCGCGATCCACTCTCGCGCAGGGTCGCCTCGCGCCTCTTCAACTGGGTCACGGCGCGGTTCACGGGTGTCGCCATGCATGACATGAACAGCGGCTTCAAGGCCTATCGCGCCGAGTGCGCCGCCTCGCTCGACGTGTACGGAGAGATGCACCGCTTTCTGCCCCCGCTGGCCGCACAGCAGGGCTGGCGGGTCACCGAGGTGCCGGTCAATCACCGCCCGCGCAGCTTCGGCAGCTCGCGCTTCGGCAGCGAGCGCTACCTGCGGGGCGCCCTCGACCTTCTCACCGTGATCTTCATCGGCCGCTACGAGAATCGGCCCCTCCACCTCTTCGGCGGCATCGGCCTGGCGATGACCGCGATCGGGTCGGCGATCGGCCTCTACCTCGTGGTCATCAAGCTGGCCGGCGCGAGGTTGGGGGGACGGCCGCTGCTCTTCCTTGCGCTCGTTCTGATCGTCGTCGGGGTCCAGTGGCTCACCTTCGGTCTGATCGCGCAGATGCTGGTGCTGATCAGGCGCGGGCAGGGAGCATCGCGGTCCGATTCGGCGCGGGTCGAGCGAACTATCGGGTTCGGTGAGCCGGCCGTGATCTCTGGGGACGGCACTCGGCGATCACCCATGGGAATGATCTCCGCAGGCTGATCACCTCCACCTCCTGCTCGAGCAGCCTTCGCAGCGAGCGCGGGTTCCAGTGGTTGAGGTGCTCGGGGTGGTTGCCGAGCCCGCGCACGTACTTGCCGCGCGCGAGGCTCCCCAACCTGAACCACGGTTCGTCGGGGACCGAGACGACGACCCGGTCGCTGCAGACCCGGGCCAGCTCGGCGATCGCCGGCGTCGGCTCCCGGACGTGCTCGAGCACCTCGAGGCAGAGGACGAGATCGAAGCTCGCGTCCTCGAAGGGCATCGCGTCGATGCTGCTGCAGATTGCCTCGAGCCCGCGGATTCGCCCGCGGGTCACGGCGACGGCGTCCGGGTCGATGTCCACCGCCACGGTCCGCTCCGGCAACCGGCCGCCGAGGCGATCGAGGGCCTCTCCCTCGCCGCAGCCGGCATCGAGCAGCGAGGCGGCGTTGCGAGCGGCGACGACTTCGGCGACCCCGCGATAGAGGCGGTCGATCAGGGCTGCGGCGACGGGATTCGAAGTCTCGAATTTTCTCTGGTTGCTGCTTGCCATTTGCGGTTCTGGGAATTTCTTCCCGCAACGGCGCCGACCCTAACCCGCGCTCGGCATCGGCGCCATGGGAGGGGCGTAAGATCGGAGGATTGGCCACCGAACGTAAATCGAGTGCGGGATCGGACCCGTTGGCACCGTTCAGCGCCCCGGTCAGGCGCTGGTTCGAGTCCTCCTTCGCCGGCCCGACGCCGGCCCAGGCGGGCGGCTGGAGGGCGATCGCCGACGGCGACAACGCCCTGATCTGCGCCCCGACCGGCTCCGGCAAGACGCTCGCCGCCTTCCTCTGGGGCATCGACAAGCTGTCCCGCGCGCCGCAGCGCAGCGACGGCGTCCGGATCGTCTACGTCTCGCCGCTGAAGGCGCTCTCCTACGACATCGAGCGCAACCTGCGGGCGCCGCTTCAGGGGATCGGCGCCGACCTCTCGGTCGGCCTGCGCACCGGCGACACGCCTCAGTCCGAGCGGCGGGCGATGCGCAAATCGCCACCCGACATCCTGATCACCACGCCGGAGTCGCTGTACCTGATCCTCTCCTCGGGCGCCCGCGAGATCCTGACCGGCGTCGAGGCGGTGATCGTCGACGAGATCCACGCCGTCGCGCAGTCCAAGCGCGGCGCCCACCTGGCGCTGAGTCTCGAGCGGCTCGACGATCTGGTGACGCCCAGTCGCCGCCGCGCCGCGGGTCCGTCGCGCGACGACCCGGCCGCCGCGGACGCGGGAGCGAGCGAGCGTGATCTTCAGTCAGGTGATCGCGAGCGAGCGGGAGCAGAGCAGGCGGGCGGAATTGGTATCCAGCGGATCGGATTGTCCGCGACTCAGCGTCCGTTGGAGCGTGTGGCGAGATTTCTCGTCGGGCCGAAGCGGGAGTGCACGATCGTCGATGCCGGGCGCGAGAAGGAGCTCGACCTCGAGATCGTCGTGCCGGTCGAGGACATGTCCGACCCCGGCGCCCCCAACTTCCCCAACTCAGACGGGGTCCCGGCCGAGGGCGAGCCGAACGCCCACGTCCGCTCGATCTGGCCCGCCATCTACCCCGAGCTTCTGAAGCTTGTCCGCGAACACAACTCGACGATCATCTTCGTCAACGCCCGCCGCGCCGCCGAGCGTCTCGCCAAGCGTCTGAACGAGCTTGCGAATGAGCAACCCGAAGGTGAACTTCCCGCAACCGAGCATGCCGGCAACGCCAGGCCCGCGGGTCCTGTCGCCGCAGGGGACCCCCCACCCCCTGCGGTAGCTAAAGCTTCCTCGGGGGCGGGCCCCTGCTGCGGCACCACCCGCGGGAGAGGCGTCGGAGTCCTCTCCTCGAGATCGCGAGGGCTCACCACGGATCCCTCTGTCATGAGGAGCGGACGGTGGTCGAGGAGATGCTCAAGAGTGGGCAGTTGCCATGTTTGGTTGCGACGTCGTCACTGGAGCTTGGGATCGATATGGGGGCGGTGGATCTGGTGATTCAGGTCGAGTCGCCGAAGTCGGTCAGCCGCGGCCTGCAGCGGGTCGGCCGGGCGGGGCACTCGCTCGGGGAGGTCTCGCGCGGCCGCATCTTCCCCAAGTTCCGCGCCGACCTGCTCGAGTGCGCCGTGGTCGCGAGGCGGATGCGGACGGGGGAGATCGAGGAGACGGTGATCCCCCAGAACCCGCTCGACGTCCTCGCCCAGCACCTGGTCTCGATGGCGGCAATGGACGAGTGGGATGTGGACGAGGTCGAGCGCCTCGTCACCGCCTCGGAGTCGTTCCGCGAGCTCTCCCGCGAGCAGCTCGAGAACGTCCTCGACATGCTCGACGGCCGCTACCCGTCCGACCGTTTCGCCGAGCTGCGGCCGCGGATCGTCTGGGACCGGACCAAGGGAACCATCCACGGCCGTAAAGGCGCCCGCCAGCTCGTCGTCACCAACGCCGGCACGATCCCCGACCGCGGCCTCTACGGCGTCCACCTCCCCGACGGCCGCCGTGTCGGCGAGCTCGACGAGGAGATGGTCTACGAGGCCCGGCCCGGCCAGACCTTTCTGCTCGGCGCGACGACCTGGCGGATCGAGGACATCACCCGCGACCGGGTGATCGTCACCCCCGCGCCCGGCCTGCCGGGGGCGGTCCCGTTCTGGAAGGGCGACGGGATCGGGCGCCCGGCCGAGCTGGGCAAGGCGATCGGCGCCTTCGCCCGCGAGGCGGTCTCGCGCGACCCGGCCGAGCTGGCGTCCGAGTACGACCTCGATCGCCGCGCGGCCGAGAACCTGGTCGCCTACCTGCGCGAGCAGCAGGCGGCGACCCGGGTCGTCCCCTCCGACGAGACGATCGTCGTCGAGCGCTTCCGCGATGAGATCGGCGATTGGCGCCTCTGCGTCCTCTCGCCATACGGCGGCCGCGTCCACGCCGCCTGGGGCCTGGCGCTGTCGCAGAAGATCCGGGCCGAGCGCGAGCTCGAGGCGGACGCGATCTGGTCCGACGACGGGATCGTCATCCATCTCCCCGATGCCGACGACCCGCCGCCGGCCGACCTTGTGATGGTCGAGCCCGACGAGCTCGAGGATCTGGTCGTGGAGGAGCTCTCGGGGTCGGCGCTGTTCGGCTCCCATTTCCGCGAGAGCGCCGCCCGCTCGCTGCTGATCCCCCGCGCCTATCCCGGCAAGCGGACGCCGCTCTGGCAGCAGCGGCTGAAGTCGCAGAGCCTGCTCGAAGTCGCCCGCGACTTCCCCCGCTTCCCGGTCGTGCTCGAGACCTACCGCGAGTGCATGCGAGACGTCCTCGACCTGCCCTCGCTGACCGAGCTGCTGCGCAAGCTGCACTCGCGCGAGCTCGGGCTGGTCGAGGTCGAGACCCCGACAGCGTCCCCTTTCGCATCGTCGCTCCTCTTCGACTATGTCGCGACCTACATGTACGAGGGGGACACGCCGAACGCCGAGCGGCGGGCCGCCGCCCTCGCCCTCGATCGCGACCTCCTGCGCGAGCTGCTCGGCCAGGACGAGCTGCGCGAGCTGATCGACCCGGCGGCGCTGGAAGAGGTCGAAGCCCAGCTCCAGCACCGGACCGAGGCGGGACGGGCCGGGGACCGCGACGCCCTGCAACAGATCCTTCGCGGGCTCGGCGACCTCACAGCCGAGGAGTGCGCGGAGCGCGTCGAGGAGGGCTACTCGGTCACCTCGATGCTCGAGAAGCTCGTCGCCGAGCGCCGTGCGGCGCTGGTCAGGATCGCCGGCGAGGAGCGCTGCATCGCCGCCGAGGACGCCGGCCTCTACCGCGATTCGCTCGGGGTGCCGCCGCCGGCCGGGCTGCCCGAGGCCTTCCTCGAGGATCATCCCGACGCGATGCGGGCGCTCGTCCGCCGCTACGCCCGGAGCCACGGGCCGTTCCCGACCGCCCAGCTCGCCGCCCGCTACGGCGTCGACTCGACGCCGGCGCTGCGCGAGCTCGAGCGTGAGGGGGCGTTGGTCCGCGGCGAGCTCCTGCCGGGCGGGACCGAGCGCGAGTGGTGCGACTCCGAGGTGCTGCGCAGGATCCGCCGCGCCAGCCTCGCCCACCTGCGGCGCGAAGTCGAGCCCGCGGGCCGCGACCGCTTCGCCCGCTTCCTGCCGAGCTGGCAGAACGTCGACGCCCACCGCCCCGCCGGCGCCGGGCCCGACCGGCTTCGCGACGCGCTGCTGCCGCTTCAGGGGGTGGCGCTGACGCCGAAGGTTTGGGAGGGCGACGTCCTGCCCCGCCGCCTCGGCGCCTACTCACCAAGCTGGCTCGACGAGCTCTGCACGAGCGGCGAGGTCGTCTGGATCGGCGCCGGGGCGCTGGGCCGAAGCGACGGCCGGATCGCGCTCTACTTTCGCGAGGACGTGCGGCTGGCAGGGCCACCGCCTGCGAACGCGAAGATCGAGGCGGTGGAGGGGGAGGCCCATGACGCGATCCGCGAGCGGCTCCTCGCCGGGCCTTCGTTCTGGCTCGATCTCCTCGCCGACCTCGAGTTCGGAGCCGAGGAGCTCCACACCGCGCTCTGGGACCTCGCCTGGTCGGGCGAGGTGACCAACGACGCCTTCGCCCCGCTGCGGGCGCCGCGCCTGCGCTCGGTCGCGGCCCAGGAGCGGCAGGGCCGACGATTCGCCCGCCGCCGTTCGGCCGGCGGCGCCGCGGTCCAGGGCCGCTGGTCGCTGACCGCCCCCCTGTTCGAGAACGCCCCGGGCGCCGGGCCGAAGCTTCGCGCCCAGGCCGAGCTGATGCTCGAGCGCTACGGCATCGTCACCCGGGAGACCGTCCTCGCCGAGGGGGTGCCCGGCGGCTTCTCGACCCTCTACTCCGAGCTCGCAAACCTCGAGCTGCTCGGCACCGCTCGCCGCGGCTACTTCGTCGAGGGGCTCGGCGGCGCCCAGTTCGCCCTCGCCGGCGCCGTCGAGAGGCTGCGCTCGCTGCCGGAATCCGGGGGCGATTTCCAGGTCCTCGCCGCCACCGACCCCGCCAACCCCTACGGGTCGGCGCTGCCCTGGCCGAAGCCGGAGTCCGGCCGCCGCCCGGCCCGCGCTCCCGGCGCGCACGTCCTTCTTCGCGACGGCGAGCCGCTGGTCTACGTCGAGCGCGGCGGCCGCAGCATCCTCCGCCTTGCCGAGCTCGACGAGGCGGCGCTCGGCGCCGCGATGGGTGCCCTCGCCGATGCCGTGGCGGCCGGCCGGCTGCCGAAACTCTCGATCGAGAAGCTCGACGGAGAGCCGGTGATCGGGTCCGGCCACGAGGAGGCGCTGCTCCAGGCCGGCTTCGCCCGCGGGCCCCGGCGCCTGACCGCGGCCGCAGGCTGAGCCGGAATGAGGCGATAATCACCAAATGGAGGATTCGGTGGGGAGTCCGAGCCCGGTCGAGCTGCTGCGCAGCGTCCCGCTCTTCTCCGACCTCGAGCAGGGGGAGTTGGAGCGCTTCTCGCTGGTGGCGGTGCCGCGCTCGTTCCCAGCCGCGACCCGCGTCTTCCACGAGGGCGACCACTCCGACGCCTGCTACATCGTCCGCACCGGCAGCTTCCGCGTCACCCGCGAGCACTCGGACGGCCGGGCGATCACCCTTGCGACGCTCGGCCCCGGCGACATCTTCGGTGAGCTGGCGATGCTCGACGGCGAGGTCCGCTCCGCGAGCGTCGAGGCGCTCGAGGACAGCGAGCTCCTGGCCCTGCCGGCAAACGAGGTGCGCGCCCTGCTCTCCCGCCATCCCGAGATCACGGTCAAGCTCGTTGCCGCCCTGGTCCGGCGGCTGCGGACCGCCAACGAGCGGATCTCCCGCCAGTCCTTCCAGACGGTCCCGAGCCGGGTCGCCGGTGTTCTCACCCAGCTGGTTGCCGAAGAGGGCCAGGGGGGCGACGGCGGCGAGGTGACGATCCGGATGAACCAGGCCGACCTCGCCCAGCTCGCCGGCACATCGCGCGAGAGCGTCAGCCGCTTCCTCGCCGACCTCGAGCGCGCCGGCGTCGTCCGCCCGGGCCGCGGCCGCGTCACCGTGCTCGAGCCGGCGAAGCTCCGCAATTACATCTTCTGAGCCCGCCGAACGCGAGCGATATGACTAACCCAGCGTCACGTTCACCTTGCTGCCTGGCGGCAGCACCCTGCCCGTCTTGGCGCTCTGTTTCCTGACCTTGGCCGAGTTGGACCGGTGGCCTCTCACCTTGCCGAGCCTGCAGCCGGCCTTCTTCAGCTTCTTTCGGTCTGCCTCGAGTGAGCGTCCCCTGAGATTTGGGACGACGCAATTGCGCGGTTGGGTACCGGTGGGCACCGTGTCGGGAGGAGTGACGGGGAAGTATGTGAACCGGTCGGCGCTCACCTCGGCAGTGGTGCCGGCGGCTGTTGTCACAGAGATATCGACGACTCCGGGCTGTGTGCCGGGCGGAGATACCGCCGTGATCGCGTTGTCGGAGTTGACGGTGAAGCCGGCCGCGGGGGCTTTGCCGAATCGAACCGCCTCGGCGCCGGTGAAGTCGTGGCCGGCAACGACCACTGACGTTCCTCCGGAAACCGGCCCGGAGGGGGGACTTACCAGGTTGAGCACCGGTGGCGCTGAAATCGTCGCCTGGACGTTGACTCTGTCATCCATTTCGGTTTTGAAGGTCTCGAGTTCTCCGATGCGGGCACTGGGCAGGTGGAATCCGTAGGTGTCCGCCGGACTGTTCGTGAGGAAGACACAGGCGTTGGAGACGACCGAAGCATTGCCATTGTCAAGGCCGATGACGTCCCCTTCGGCGACGTGTATCTGCACCGGGAAGGTATTGATCTGTTCCGGCACCAATTCCTCCGCGGATTCAGCGAGGGCTTCGTATTCCAAGCCGCTCAGCCGGTGGAACACCTTGAACGCCACTTTCTGGGGGGAACCCTCCGAGGCGAAGGTGCTCCAGGATGTGATCGTCGTGTATCCCGGCGGAACGACGTAGCCGCTGCCCGCCGCCACCGTCAGTTGGGTCACGTCGGCGTCCCCGTTTGCGCAGCCGGCGATGGGGACGTTGGGAGGCAGCTGGCCGAAGGTCACCGGCGCTGCCTGGCTAGAGACCGCACCAACGCTGAGGAAGTACACGATCGCCAGGATGGGGCTGGGAATTCGTTGGAGCCCTTTCATGCTGTCCCCATGGCTCGAATGAGCCTAGACCGGGGAGGCTGAACATGCCAGCCGCTGAGGATCTCGCTAGGAAACCGGGATCGCGTCGCCGACGAGGGTGCAGTTCGTGAAGATCCCGCCGTTTTCGGCTGAGATCAGGGTCTTCAGCTCGTAGAACGTCGATCCGGAGCGGAGGAACACGGTGTCGCTCAGCTGGGCGCCGTCATTGACCGACAGGTTGAGCCCCTCCGCCAGCACGGGCGTCCCCACAAAGGTGTTAGCTGGGTTTGCGCCGACGGCGAGCGAGACGGTGCCCACCCCAGTCCCCGGCCCGTGGACGACCATGGTCGCGTTCGGCACAGATCCCGAGCATGTGAGCGTGATTTCCCACGGACCCGCCGTGCCGGCCCGCTGCGGCGCCGGTTCGGTCGAGCTTCCGCTCGCGAGGATCGGGACCGCGCCGGGTCCCGCCGGACCCGTTTGTCCCGGCGCCCCGTTGGCGCCGGCTCCCCCGGCCGGACCGGTCAGTTCCTTCTTGTGGGCGTTCACGTAGGCCGCGATCATCTTCTTGACCTGTGCCTTGGTCGGGGTGCTGCCTGAGTGCGTTGCGGCGTAGCCGGTTCCGCCAAGGGCGACGAACAGGGCGATCGCGCCGACCACGAGGCCCGGCGAGGGGTGGCGAAGCCTGGTCGATCTCATCTCTCCTCCATATCTGCGCGGGCGCCCACGAATGTCGGGCATTCAATCAGGCGCTTCGGGCTGCAATCCTGTTCCCCTTGAGCGCCGAGACGTACGAATCGCTCGGCGGTGACCTTCACCGTCATGGTGGCCTGAGGCATTCACACCACCATCACGGCCCTCACACCCACGGGCCGGAGGCGGGCGGTCACGGCCACTCTCACGGGCTGATCGACCCGGGCATCAAACGCTCGCGGGAGGGGCTCCGAGCGGTCGGAGCGTCACTCGCCGTGCTCGGGCTGACCGCCCTCGCGCAGCTGGCGATATTCCTCGCCACCGACAGCGTCGCCCTGCTGGCGGACCTGATCCACAACTTCGGCGATGCCGCGACGGCCATCCCCCTCGGAATCGCATTTCTGCTCAGGTCCGACCGGGCCGAGAGGTGGGCGGGTCTGTTTGTCGTCGCCGCGATATTCGCCTCCGCATGCGTCGCCGGGGTCGAGGCGATTCAACGTCTGGTCAGCCCGGAGCCGCCGACCCACCTCTACGCCCTGGCTCTGGCCGGCCTGCTGGGGTTCGCCGGCAACCGGGTAGCTGCCGGAATCAGAACCCGGGCGGGACGAACGCTCGACAGCCCGGCGCTGATCGCCGACGGCAATCACGCCAGGGCGGATTCCTACGTCAGCCTCGCGGTCGTCGCGAGCGCCATCGTCGTCGGAATCGGAGTCCCGGTTGCGGATCCGCTGATCGGCCTCGGCATCATGGCCGTGATTCTCGAGATCACCTGGGACTCGTGGCTCACCGTCAGCGGCCGAAATCACGGCGACTGAGATGTCCGACTTCGCCGAGCTGCGCGCGGCGATGGTCGAGCGGCAGCTGCGGCGGCGCGGCATCTCCGACGAGCGGGTGCTGGCGGCGATGGCGGCGGTCCCGCGCGAGGAGTTCGTGCCCGATCGTCACCGCTCTCGCGCCTACGCCGACGCCGCCCAGCCGATCGGCGAGGGGCAGACGATCTCGCAGCCGTGGATCGTCGCCGCGATCTGCCAGGCGCTCGAGCTCAAGGGGCCAGAGCGGGTGCTGGAGGTCGGGACGGGCTCGGGCTACTCGGCGGCGGTCCTCGCCCGCCTCGCCGCCGAGGTGATCAGCGTCGAGCGCCATCAATCGCTGGCCGATGCGGCTCGGCTCAATATCTACAGCCTCGGCGTCCGCGGGGTCGAGGTCCGGGTCGGCGACGGCAGTCGGGGCATCCCCGAGCAGGCGCCGTTCGAGGCGATCGCGGTGCACGCGACCGCGCCGGAAGCACCGGCGACCCTGCTCGGCCAGCTCGCCGACGGCGGCAGGCTCGTGGCCCCGATCGCCGCCAGCTCCGCCGACATGCTGACTGTCTTCCGTCGTCACGGGGAGGCCATGGAGCGCCAGGAGATCGGGCCCTGCAGGTTCGTGCCGCTGGTCGGTGAGGAGGGGTACTCGCCCGGCTAGGGG